>JARAWT010000001.1:0-544887 GCA_033793495.1 Streptomyces sp. MN03-5084-2B
ACGAACACGAGCACCAGGGCGCCCAGCACCTTGCCGATGCTCCAGCGGCGCCGTCCCGGCCGCCGCGACGGCGCCGCTGGAGCATCGGCAAGGTGCTGGGCGCCCTGGTGCTCGTGTTCGTCGTGTTCCTCGCCGGTATCTGGGTCTACCTCGAGTTCTCGATCAAGCGCGTCGACGCGCTGGCCGACTACTCCGGCCGCCCGGTGGCCGCGTCCGGCACCAACTGGCTGATCGTCGGCTCGGACAGCCGCGAAGGCCTGACCGCGGAGGACGAGGAACGGCTCGCCACCGGCGACGTCGCCGCCGCGGGCGGCGGGCAGCGCACCGACACGATCATGATCGCGCACATCCCGGACAACAGCACCAAGCCGACGCTGCTGTCGCTGCCGCGCGACTCGCAGGTGTCGATCCCCGGGCACGGCAAGAACAAGATCAACGCGGCGTTCTCGCTCGGCGGCCCGAAGCTGCTCGCGCAGACCGTCGAAGGCGCCACCGGGCTGCACATCGACCACTACGCGGAGATCGGCTTCGGCGGGTTCGCCAAGATCGTCGACGCGATCGGCGGGGTCGACATGTGCATCGACCAGGACATGAACGACACGATGACGGGCATCGACATCAAGGCGGGCTGCCAGACCCTCGACGGCCGCTCGGCGCTGGGCTTCGTCCGGATGCGCCACAGCTCGGCGACTCCGCGGTCGGACCTCGACCGCGTCGCCAACCAGCGCAAGTTCATCGGCGCGCTGGTGAGCCAGATCGCCAGCCCCGGCACGCTGCTGAACCCGTTCGACTTCTTCCCGCTGCTGTCCTCCGCGCCGGACGCGCTGACCATGGACTCGGGTGACCACGTGCACAACCTCGCCGGCCTGGCGATCGCGATGCGCGGGATCTCCTCGCAGGGGGTGGTGACCGGGACGGTGCCGGTGACCAGCGGGTCGGCGGAGAACTGGGACAAGGCCAAGTCGAAGCAGCTGTTCGACGCGCTGCGGAACGACACCGAGGTCACGGACGGCGTCATCGTGAAATGATTCGCGTCCGGCGTTCCGGCCGGGGCACCATGAGGTGCATGGAGACCCCGGCCGAGACCTACCGCGACGGCGACCTGACGCTGACCCGTTGGCAGCCGGGAGACCGGGCCGTGCTGACGGCGGTCGTCAGCGGGTCGGTGGCCCACCTGGGCGAGTTCCTGAACTGGGCCACCGGCGGGTACACCGACGACGACTCTGCGGAGTTCCTCCGGCTGACCGCGAAGCGCTGGGAGAGCGGCGAAGCGTACGAATACGCGCTGTCGGCCGGTTCCGCACTGGCCGGCGGGATCGGCGTGATGCAGCGCGACGGCGGCGTCGAGATCGGCTACTGGCTCGCGCTCGGTTTCGTCGGCCGCGGCCTGATGACCCGGGCCGTCACGCTGCTGACCGAGGAGGCGTTCCGCCTCGGCGCCGGGTACGTCGAGATCAAGCACGACGAGCGGAACGTCCGAAGTGGAGCGGTGCCCGCGCGGCTGGGGTTCACCCGGGTGCGCACGGAGCCGGCCGAGAAGCCGCTGGCGCCGGCGTGCACGGGCACCAACCACGTGTGGCGGCTCGCTAGGAGACCTTGTTCCGCTCCCGCAGCACCTTGAGCGCCTCGTCGGCGTGCACGGTGAAGTTCAGCTCGCTCTTGATCTTCGCGATGACCTTCCGGTCTTCGCCGATGACGAAGGTGGCCCGCTTGGTGTGCAGCGGCACCAGCTTCCGCCACACGCCGAACTGCCTGGCGACCACACCCTCCACATCGGACAGCAGCGGGTAGTCGAAGCTGTTGGCCTGTGCGAAGGCGCGCTGCTTGGTGATGGCGTCCGGGCTGATCCCGACGCGGTGCGCGCCGACGGCGGCGAACTCGGCGGCCAGGTCGCGGAAGTGGCAGCTCTCGGCGGTGCAGCCACCGGTCATGGCGGCCGGGTAGAAGAACAGGACCACCGGCCCGGTGGCCAGGAAGTCCGAAAGCGTGCGCTCCTGGCCCCGGTCGTCGGGCAGCGTGAAGTCGGGGGCGAGGTCTCCGGCGTCCATGGACGTCCTTTCTCGTCGGTGGCAGAACCCATCCTGCCGGGTGTTCGGAACCGACGGGACACCGGCTTGGTCCTGGCTCGCCCTCGAGCTCAGCCGTGCGGGTGGCGGGCGATCATCTCGTCGACCTCGTCGCCCGTCGCCGAATCGGCCACGAACGGGCCCCGGGCCGCGATCACGCCGAGCTGGCGCAGCCGGGTCGCCTGCTCGTGCGTGCGCACCCCCTCCGCGCCCACCCTCAAGTGCAGCTCGCGCGCCCGGGTGATCAGCTGGGTCAGGTGCCGCAGGTCGGACTCCGCCGGCTCGTCGGTGTCCAGCGCGTCGACCACCGGGCCGGACAGGATCACGTGCCGCACCGGGAGGCGGTGCTGGGGGATCAGCTCCAGGTCCGCCGAGCCGGAAATCGTCAGCACCAGCTGCGCGCCCAGGTCGGCCAGCACCGCCAGGGAGTCGAGGACCTCGCCGCGCGGGTCGAGCATCGAGTCGCGGTCGGTGCACAGGCGCAGGGCCCGCGCCGGGAGCTCGTGCTTGTCCAGCTGCTCCTTCACCAGCAGGACCAGGTCGGGATCGATCGCCAGCCGGGCCGGCAGCCGGACGCAGACGTCCGGGGCCGCGTCGCCCAGGTGCGTGCGCCAGCGGGCCGTCGCCGCCAGGGACTCCGCGAGCAGCCACCGGCCCAGCGGCACCGTCATGCCCGTGGTCTGGGCCAGCGGGTAGAACTCCTCGGACCCTAGCTCGCCCTTCTCCGGGTGGTTCCAGCGCAGCCCGGCGTTGACGGCGGCGAGCTCGTCCGGCCGGGACAGCTTCACCGTCGGCTGGTAGACCAGCGAGAACTCGCCGTTCTCCAGTGCGCCGGCGATCACCGCGCCCAGCTGGTAGCGGCCGCGGTCGCGGGCGTCGAGCTCCGGGTCGAACAGCATCCACTGCGCCTTGCCGGCCTCCTTGGCCCGGTGCAGCGCGATCTCCGCCGCCCGCAGCAGCTCCGCCGCGCCGCCCTCGACGGCCGCGCGCACGACGATGCCCGCGCTCGCGCTGACGCCGATGCCGTGCCCGCCCAGGTAGATCGGCTCGTTGAGGTCCTCCAGGGCGCGCTCGACCAGGCGGACGACCTCGGTGGCCGCCAGCTCGCCCCGCAGCAGCACCGCGAAGCCGTCGCCGGACAGCCGGGCGACGAACCCGTCGTGGTGGCCGGTGAACGCCGCCGACAGCTTGTTCGCGACCCCGCGCAGCACCTGGTCGCCGACCCCGGCGCCGAGGCCGTCGTTGATCACCTTGAAGCCGTCGACGTCGAGGTAGATCAGTGCGATGTCGTCGCGCGCGCCGGCGCCGAGCGCGGCTTCGAGCTTGGTGGTGAACGACGACGCGTTGGGCAGCCCGGTCAGCGGGTCGTGCACGTTCTGGTGCAGCAGGCGCTCCTGCAGCAGGTGCAGCTCGTTGGCGTCCGACACCATCAGCACCGGGTAGATCGAGCCGGGCCGGTCGCCGGGCAGCGGGGCGAGCGTGACGTCGGTCCAGAGCTGCCCGTCCTCGGTGTGGTCGAGCAGCATCCGCTCCTGGTAGCGGTCGCGCCCCGCGCGCACCTGCTCCAGGCCCGCTTCGAGCCGGGAGACGTCGTGCTCGGTCGAGCCGAGGTCGCTGAGGTGCCTGCCCCGCAACCGGTCCGGCGAGCAGCCGAGCAGCTGGCCGAGGGCGAGGTTGGCCTCCACGATGTCGCCGTCGGGGTCGGCCAGCGCGATCCCCATCGGCGACGCGGCGTACAGCGCGGTGAACCGCAGCAGGGCGCCGTCGTGGTGCGAACCGACTTGGTCGACCGCGTCGTGGGCGACCTCCAGCAGGAGTGCTTCGAGCTCCTCCGGGGGAAGCGTTACTCCTTTGGTGTCGGCCAACGTCGCCGCCCACCGCCGAGCCACGTCCAGGAGCCCTGACGCGGCACCGGGTTCAGGCACACTCCACCTCTTCACGCACAGGTATGGCCAGGTCGGACACGGTGTCGGGGATCATGAAGCCACACCAGGCAGCCTTCGCCCACGATCGATGCCACGCCATCATGTGCGTGACAGGGTGTCTACCGGCTGAACGAGTGAACGAATCTCCACAAACGGTAACTTTTCGTTACCTAGTGTATGCGGCGGTGGACGCTCGCCGGGTCAGCGACGGGTCAGGTGGACCGGCAGACCGTCCGCGGGCACCGGCAGCGAGACGTAGTCCCAGCGCGCGGTGTAACTCTCCGGAACCGACCAGCGGTACGCCCGCAGCAGTTCGTGCATCAGCAACTTCACCTCGAGGCTGCCGAAATGCAACCCGATGCACTTGTGCGCGCCGCCGCCGAACGGCATCCACGCCAGCCGGTGGGACTTGTCCTCGCGCCGCGGCTCGGCGAAGCGCTCCGGGTCGAACGCGAACGGGTTCGTCCAGCATTCCGGCGTGAAGTGGTTGACCGTGGGCGAGACGCCGACCAGCGTGCCCGCCGGGATGTAGTGGCCGAGCACCTCGGTGTCCTTGACGGTCTGGCGGGTCAGCGACGGTACCGGCGCGACCAGGCGCAGCGCCTCCTTCATCACGAGGTCGAGCGTTTCGAGCTTCTCGACGGCGTCGATGTCGAGGACGTCGTCGCCGAGGGCCAGGGACTCCGCGCGGGCGCGTTCCTGCCACTCGGGGTGCTTCGCCAGGTAGTAGGCCATGGCGCTGCTGGTGATGGTCGTCGTGTCGTGCGCGGCCATCATCAGGAAGATCATGTGGTTGACGATGTCGGTGTCGGAGAACCGGTCGCCGTCCTCGGTGGTGGCCTGACAGAGCGCGGCGAACAGGTCGTCGCCGCCCGAACGGCGTTTGGCGGGCAGGGTTTCGCCGAAGTAGCGCTCGAGGACCCGGCGCCCGTGCAGCCCGGCCGACCAGCGCCCGCCCGGCACCGGGAAGCGCACGAACGCGGTGCCGGCGCG
Organism: Streptomyces sp. MN03-5084-2B; assembly: GCA_033793495.1. Taxonomy (GTDB): domain Bacteria; phylum Actinomycetota; class Actinomycetes; order Mycobacteriales; family Pseudonocardiaceae; genus Amycolatopsis. Next base: position 4,985 of record JARAWT010000001.1, read on the forward strand.
CACGCAGCTGACGAACGCGCGGTTGATCCGGGCGGCGTCGTCACCGCTGCGCATGCCCATGAACACGCGGGTCGCGACGTCGAGGGTCAGCTGCTTGAGCGCCCAGTACAGCCGCGGCCGCTCGCTGCTGCCCCACTCGGCGACGCCGTCCCGCAGCGCCGGGCCCATTTCGCCGACGTAGCCGGCCAGCCGCGGGCGGGTGAAGGCCTCCTGCATGATCCGGCGGTGCAGGTGGTGCTCGCCGAAGTCCATGAGCATCAGGCCGCGCTCGAAGAACTTCTCGATGAAGAACTTCCAGCCCTCCTGGGAGAACGCCTTGTCCTTGTTGACCAGCGCGATCTGCGTGGCCTCCGGCCCGGCCAGCGCGACGATCCGGCGGCCGAACCCGCCGGTCCACGACACCGGTCCGTAGAGCTCGTGGCGGCGCAACGCGAACGCGGGGCCGAACCGCATCATCTCGAGCATGTGCCCCACCAGCGGCGGCCCTTCGTCGCCGAGCACCGGCTTCAGCCCGCTGCCGGCGGGCGGCGTCGCGAGCTCCTCGACGGGCCAGCGCGACCGCAGCCAGCGCTCGTCGACCTTGGACGGCAGGGGGAGTGCGGTCAGCGGCGGCACGCGTTCGCGCAGTGCTTCGGCGGCTCGGCTCACGGTGCCCGGCATGACCATCTCCTGCGTCGAGATCGGCTACCCCTCCACGATGCACCCTTGTTGACGGTCTGACAACACCTCTGGCGCCGTCTTTTCGGGTGGTGCCTGGCGCCGGTGTTCGCTCGGTGTGACGCCGCGGACCCGTTTGAACGCCGCGCTGAACCCGAAGGCGTCGGCGTACCCGACGTGGCGGGCGACCTCCGAGACGGTGGCGGTGGGCCGCTCGGCCAGCAGGTCCGCCGCCAGCGCCATCCGGCGACGGGTGAGGTAGGTCAGCGGCGGTTCGCCGACCAGCTCGGTGAACCGCTTGGCCAGCGTCGAGCGCGAAACCCCGGCGCGGGTGGCCAGCGCGGCGACGGTCCAGGGCGCCGCGGGTTCGTCGTGCAGCAGGCGCAGCGCGGGGCCGGCCACCGGATCGCGCCGGGCCGTCCACCACGCCGGCGGTTCCCCGCCGGGCCGGTCGAACCACGCGCGCAGCGTGCAGACGAGCATCCAGTCGAGCAGCCGGTCGAGCACGACCTGCTGCCCGGGCGTGTCGGTGGCGACCTCGGCGGCGAGGTGGTCCAGGACGGCGTCCCCGGTACCGCCGCCGCCGACGCGCAGCACGACCGGCAAGGCGTCCAGCAGCGGACGGCTGACCTCGCCGCCGGCCGGGTAGGCGCCGACGATCAGCGTGGTCGGGCCCTCGCCGTCGTCGCGCCAGCCACGCCGGTGCCGCGTCCCGCCCAGCTCGGGGGCGGCGCAGTACTCGCCGCACGCGACGGGCTCGGCCGCGGTCCCGATTTCGTCGACGAAGGTGAACGTCCCCGGCCCGCGCACCACGACGGTGTCGTAGGCGTTCAGCGGCTCGGGTTCGCCGTGCTCGGGGACGATCCAGCCGCCGCCGGAGAGCACGGTGCACAGGGTCAGCGGCGGGCCGTCGACGAAGTGCAGGGCAAACGGCGGCGCGAGGGCGGAGCTGCCGAAGAGCGAGCCGTGGGCCCGCACGCCGCGGAAGAGGTCGTCCACGCTCCCGACATTAGACGAATGGACAGGGATTCCGGCGCTTCACCCATGGGATCGTCCGATCGTCCCGGGTTCACTGGACCTCATGAATCCCGATGACTTCGAGTTCCTCCGCCGTCCCCTGCACGGGTTCTTGACCGTGGCGGGCGGCCGGCCGCGCCCGGTGTGGTTCGAGGCGGCCGACGACGGCACGATCCAGCTGTTTTCGGAACCGGACGCCCCCAAGGTGCGCCGCGTGCGCCGCGACCCGCGCGCGTCGATCGTGGTCGCGGCGCCGGTGGGGGAGCGGGAGCGCTGGGTGTCGGTCGAGGGCCGGATCGCGGTGGAACCCGACGGGGCGCACGAGCTGGCTCAGCGTCTGGCGGCCCGGTATTGGGACCTCACCGACCCGGACCGCGCGGCCGACGCGAAGGCGATCCGGGACACCGACCAGGTACGGCTCGTCCTGCACCCGGAAACCGTGCGGCGCTACGCGTTCTGACCGGTGGCCGAGCTTCCTCTCCGCGATCGGGCGGGCAACGTGCTCCTCGCCGTGCGCGGGGTCGCCGAGAGCGAGCTGCCGCGCCGGGTGCCCGCCGCCCTGGTGGTGGTCGTGCACGCCGGCGCGGTCCTGATGATGTTCGACAAGCGACGAGGGCAGTGGGAACTCCCCGGCGGGATGCGGGAACCCGGGGAAACCGCTCGCGAGGCCGCGGCGCGGGAACTGGCCGAGGAGACCGGCGTCCACGGCGTGGCGCTGACCTTCGCCGCGGTGGCCGAGTTCGACCTGGTTCGTCCGGCTCGCCGGGAACTCCTCGCCGTCTACCGGGCCGAGCTCGCCACCGCGCCCCGGCTCGTCCTGAGCGAGGAAGGGCTCGGCTTCCGGTGGTGGTCGCCGCGGGAGCCCGTCGGGGCGGACACGAGCCCGCTCGACGCGGAGATCGCCGCACGAATCACGGCGTGAAACGGCCCCGCCCCGGCGAACCGGGGCGGGGCCGTTTCACGAACAGCGGGGACTCAGTCCCAGTCGAGGGCGCCGCCCGACTGGTACTCGATCACGCGGGTTTCGAAGAAGTTCTTCTCCTTCTTCAGGTCCATCGCCTCGGACATCCACGGGAACGGGTTCTCGGTCTCGCCGAAGATCGGCTGGAGGCCGATCTGCTGCGCACGGCGGTCGGTGATGAAGTGCATGTACTGCTCGCACAGCTGCGCCGACAGGCCGAGCATGCCGCGCGGCATCGTGTCGCGCGCGTACTTGACCTCCAGCTCGCACGCCTCCTGCAGCATCCCGCGCACCTCGGCCTGGAACTCTTCGGTCCACAGGTGCGGGTTCTCGATCTTGATCTGGTTGATGCAGTCGATGCCGAAGTTCAGGTGGATCGACTCGTCGCGCAGGATGTACTGGTACTGCTCGGCGATGCCGACCATCTTGTTCCGGCGGCCCAGCGACAGGATCTGCGCGAAGCCCGTGTAGAACCACATGCCCTCGAAGATCACGTAGAACGCGACGAGGTCACGCAGGAACGCCTGGTCGGCCTCCGGCGTCCCGGTCTCGAAGTCCGGGTTCTCCAGGTTCTGCGTGTACTTCAGCGCCCACGCGTCCTTGTCCGAAATGGACGGAACCTCGCGGTACATGTTGAACAGCTCGCCCTCGACCAGGCCGAGGCTCTCGCAGATGTACTGGAAGGTGTGCGTGTGCACGGCCTCCTCGAACGCCTGGCGCAGCAGGTACTGGCGGCACTCGGGGTTGGTGATCTGCCGGTACACCGCGAGCACGATGTTGTTGGCCACCAGCGACTCCGCGGTCGCGAAGAAGCCCAGGTTGCGCTTGAGCATCTGCCGCTCGTCCTCGGTGAGGCCGTCCGGCGACTTCCACAGCGCGATGTCGGCCTGCATGGCGACCTCGGTCGGCATCCAGTGGTTGTTGCAGCCGGCCAGGTACTTCTCCCACGCCCACTTGTACTTCATGGGCAGCAGCTGGTTGACGTCGGCGCGCGCGTTGATCATGCGCTTGTCGTCGACGTTGATCCGGGCGGCGCCGACCTCGATCTCCCCGAGGCCGGTCGCGTCCGTCGTCTCCACGTTGGTCATCTGTGCAGGGATTCCTTTACTGGCAGGCTTCGCAGTCGGGGTCGTCGATGCGGCAGGCGGCGCCGTCGGTGGCGACGAAGTCGACGTCCGGCTCGGGCTTGGGGGCCGGAGCCGGCGTCGGCGCGGGCGCCGGAGCCGGAGCGGCCGGGGCGGGCGTGGCCGAGACGGCGTTCAGCTTGCCGTCGGTGCCGCGCAGCGTGCTCTTCTCCACGTGCGTCGCGGACTGCGCCCGCAGGTAGTACGTGGTCTTGAGGCCCTTGTGCCACGCGTAGCGGTAGAGCTGGTCGAGCTTGCGGCCGCTCGGCGCCGCGATGTAGAGGTTCAGCGACTGCGCCTGGTCGATCCACTTCTGGCGCACCGAACCCGCGTCGACGATCCACTTCGACTCGATCTCGAACGCCGTCGCGTAGAGCGCCTTCAGGTCGTCCGGGACGCGGTCGATCTGGCCGAGGCTGCCGTCGAAGTACTTCAGGTCGCTGACCATCACCTCGTCCCACAGGCCGCGGGCCTTGAGGCTCTTGACCAGGTGCGGGTTGACGACCGTGAAGTCGCCGGACATGTTCGACTTGACGAACAGGTTCTGGAACAGCGGCTCGATCGACTGCCCGACACCGGAGATGTTGGAGATCGTCGCGGTCGGCGCGATCGCCATCACGTTGGAGTTGCGCATGCCGACCGTCTTGACGCGCTCGCGCAGCGGCGCCCAGTCCAAAGTGGACGACGTGTCGATGTCGAGGCCGTCACCCTGGCGGGCGTCGATGAGCAGCTGCAGGGAGTCGATCGGCAGGATGCCCTTGCTCCACAGCGAGCCCTCGAACGACTGGTACTGCCCGCGCTCTTCGGCGAGGTCGGTCGACGCCGAGATCGCGTAGTAGGAGAGGTGCTCCATGGACACGTCGGCGAACTTCACCGCCTCTTCGGAGGCGAACGGGACGCCGATCTCGAACAGCGCGTCCTGGAAGCCCATGATGCCCAGGCCGACCGGGCGGTGGCGCAGGTTGGAGCGGCGCGCCTCCGGGATCGTGTAGAAGTTGATGTCGATCACGTTGTCCAGCATGCGGACAGCGGTGCGCACGGTCTTCTCGAGGCGCTTCGTGTCCAGGCCCTCGGGGGTGACGTGCTTGAGCAGGTTGACCGAGCCGAGGTTGCAGACCGCGACCTCGTCGACGGTGGTGTTCAGCGTGATCTCGGTGCACAGGTTGGACGAGTGCACGACGCCGACGTGCTGCTGCGGCGAGCGCAGGTTGCACGGGTCCTTGAAGGTGATCCACGGGTGGCCGGTCTCGAACAGCATGGTCAGCATGCGGCGCCACAGGTCGACCGCGCGGACCCGGCGGAACACCTTGATCTCGCCGCGCTCGGCCATCGCCTCGTACTCGCGGTAGCGGGCGGAGAACTCGTTGCCGTAGAGGTCGTGCAGGTCCGGCGTCTCGTTCGGCGAGAACAGCGTCCACTGCGCGTCGGCCTCGACGCGGCGGAGGAACTCGTCCGGCACCCAGTTCGCGGTGTTCATGTCGTGGGTGCGGCGGCGGTCGTCACCGGTGTTCTTGCGCAGGTCGAGGAACTCCTCGATGTCCACGTGCCAGGTCTCGAGGTACGCGCACGCCGCGCCCTTGCGCTTGCCGCCCTGGTTGACCGCGACGGCGGTGTCGTTCGCGATCTTGAGGAACGGCACGACGCCCTGCGACTGTCCGTTGGTGCCCTTGATGTGCGCGCCGAGGCCGCGGACCGGGGTCCAGTCGTTGCCGAGGCCGCCCGAGTACTTCGCCAGCAGCGCGTTGTTCTTGTAGGCCTGGAAGATGGAGTCCAGGTCGTCGTCCACCGTGGTCAGGAAGCAGGACGACAGCTGCGGGCGGGTGGTGCCCGAGTTGAACAGCGTCGGCGTCGAGGCCATGAAGTGGAAGCTCGACAGCAGCTCGTAGAACTCGATGGCGCGGGCTTCGCGGTCGTCCTCGCGGATGGCCAGGCCCATGGCGACGCGCATGAAGAACGCCTGCGGCAGCTCGAAGCGGGTGCCGTCGTGGTGCTGGAAGTACCGGTCGTAGAGCGTCTGCAGGCCGAGGAAGCCGAAGTCGAGGTCGCGCTCGGGGCGGATCGCGGCGGTGATCTTGTCCAGGTCGAAGCGCTGCAGTTCGGCGTCGACCAGCTCCAGCTCGATCGCCCGGCGCAGGTAGGCGCGGAAGTACGCGGGGTACTCCGTCGCCATCTCGTCCTGGCTGGCCTGGCGCGGCTTCTTCGCGAGGTAGCTCAGTGCCTCGCCGCGCAGCTTGTCCAGCAGCAGCCGGGCGGAGACGTAGGAGTAGTTCGGCTCCTGCTCGACCAGCACGCGGGCGGCCAGGACCTGGGCCAGGGCCAGCTCGTCGGCGCTGATGCCGTCGTAGAGGTTGCGCTTGGCCTCGGCCAGCACCGGCTCGGCGGTGACGTCCTCGAGGCCGGCGACGGCTTCGCCCACGACGTGGGAAACGCGGGCCCAGTCGAGCGGGCGCAGGACGCCGTCGGTGCCCTTGACGTTCAGTGCGACCTCGGCCGCGGCCGGCTTGGCGGCCTCGCGGGCCTTCGCGCGCTCCTCGCGGTAGAGGACGTAGGCGCGGGCGACCTTGTGGTGCTCGCCGCGCATCAGCGCCAGTTCGACGATGTCCTGGATCTGCTCGATGTGCAGGGCGGTCTCGGGGCCGGCGTGCCGCAGCAGGGTGGTCTCGACCTGCTGGGTCAGCTCCGCGACGACGTGGTGCACGCGGGAGGACGCGGCGGCGTCGCCGCCCTCGACCGCGAGGAACGCCTTGGTCAGCGCGACCGAGATCTTCCCGGCGTCGAACGGCGACACGCTGCCGTCCCGCCGGATGACCCGGATCGCGGTGGGTGCGGCGGTCGCGGAGGGCCGCTGACCGGTTTCGACTGACATGCGTGTCTCCAAGTTTTCGGGCGCGTTCGATCGCCACACGGCCTCACGAGGCCGTGCGCTGCGGTTTCTTGAAAGCTGCCCGGCGACCCTCCGCAGCGGTCTCCCCGTCGCTGGGGGCTGCCGGTGTTGAGAGACTACATGTAGGGGTGACCGCCCGCACGGGCCCCAAGGGGTGGCGTGTCGCGCCCTCACCCTGCCGGGTGGCGTGATCACCCAGAGGTGCTGCTCAAGCCCCGAAACGCAGCACGGTGGCGGGCAGGGCGAGGCTCAGGAACGGCCGCCGGCCGGCCAGGTAGCCGAGCGGCCCGCGGGGGTTGACCGCCCAGTCGGCCGCGGCGAGCCCGGGCCGGATCTTCGCCCCGACCGGCGTCCGGACGGGCGTGCCGTCGCGGTCCTGGAGGACGTCGAACCGGCTGGGGAGCGCGACCGGCGAGCCCGCCCTCGGCGTGAAGGCCGCGGTGGCGATCCAGTCGTCGCCGGTGGCTGCGGTGTACGTGCGGTCGGTGAACTGCAGGGCGGCGAGGTCCTTCGGGATGGCCCACAGCTCGCGCCCGCCCGCGAGGGAGACCTCGGAGTCGACCCAGATCTGCGTGATGGTGCAGGTGGTCCGCTTCCCGCGCACGGGGACGGCCGCGAGCAGCTCGTGGTAGCTGAGCTGCCCGGGCTCGCGGTAGGCGATCCAGGCGGTGAAGACGGTGGTGTACCCGGCGACGGCCAGCGCGCCCGGGTGCACGTCCCGCGCGGGGACGCGCCAGAGCGACAGGTGCGCGTCGGCGACCAGGTGCCAGGGTTGCGGCGGGTACGGGGTCATCGCGCCAGCCAGGGCAGGTAGCCGGGCAGGTCCCGCTCGACGCGCATGCCGAAGGACGGCGGCCGTTTCTGCAGGAAGGACAGGACGCCTTCGACGGCGTCCGGGTTCGCGCCGAGCCCGCCGATCAGCTTCGAGTCCAGTGCGTGCACCGGGAACGGCGACTCGGCGCTCGCCATCCGGTAGAGCAGCTGCCGGGTGACGGCGACCGACACGGGCGCCGTCGTCTCGACGATTTCCTGCGCGAGCTTCTTCGCTTCCTCGAGTACGGTGCCGGTGGGGAAGACCCGGTGCACCAGGCCCTTGTCCAGGGCTTCGGCGGCTTCGAACACGCGCCCGCTGATCATCCAGTCGAGCGCGGTGCCCATGCCGACGAGCCGCGGGAGGAACCAGGCGGACGCGCCTTCGGGGTAGATGCCGCGGCGGGTGAACACGAAGCCGAACCGCGAGTCCTCCGACGCGAGCCGGTAGTCGCAGGAGAGCGTGATGGTGAGCCCGCCCCCGACGGCGGCCCCGTGCAGCGCGGCGATCACGGGCTTGTTCATGGTGAAGATCCGCTTCGAGCACCGCCCGGCGGGCTCCTGCCACTCCTGGCCGGGCCCCTCCGCCGGATCGAAGTCGAAGCCGCCCTGCGAGAGATCGGCCCCGACGCAGAAGTCCTTGCCGGCCCCGGTCAGCACGACCACCCGGACGTCTTCGTCCCGATCGGCCCGGTCCATGGCGGCGCCGAGCTCATCGGCCATCCGGATCGTGTAGCCGTTGCGTGCCGCGGGGCGGTTCAGGGTGACCGTGGCAACCCGGTCCGCGACGGCGTAGGTGATCTCGGCGTAGTCGGCCATGGGAGGAAGTTATTGCAGTCCGGCACTACTGGCAAGATGTCAATAGTGGGGTGTTCACCGGGCCGGGTGGCTGTGGCCCGGTGGGGGACGGTCCGTGGCTGCGGGAGGACGGTGGCCGCGGTCGACGGCCTGCTCGCCTGGACTTCGGTGATCGCGACGAGTTTGCAGCGGCCGGCCTTGGTGACGCCGGGCCGGGCCGCCGCGGCGGGGAGAGGAGTCCGGCACGGCCGGATGGGGGTGATCTCCGGATTTGCTCGGGAGCGGGGTGGATGTCGGCGGGCGAGTGGCAGGCCGGTCGCAGTGGGTGGGCCGGGAGCGGGCGGCCGGGGTGGAGGTCGGCGATGTGGCGCATGGCCAGGTCGGCAGCGGGGATCTCGGAAGCGCTTCGCCGGCATGAGGTGATGTGGGTGTGGGCCCGCAGCCGTCGGGCTGCGGGCCTGTCCCGTGTTCAGGCTGCGAAGGGCAGCGGTTCGTGGAGATTGTTCCGCCTGGGTTTTCGGCGCTTGTCGATGAACACGGGTGGGAGGAATTCGGGGAGGCCGTCGGTGGCGATGCGGACTTCCCAGCCCGAGCGGTGCAGCAATCGGTGGTGGTGGGCGCACATGAGTACGAGGTTGTTCAGTTCGGTGGGGCCGCCGTCTGCCCAGTGTCGGATGTGGTGACCTTGGCAGTGCCGTGGTGGGCGATGGCAGCCCGGGAAGGCGCAGCCCCGGTCGCGCAGGAACAGCGCCCGGCGGAGTCCGGCCGAGATGAGGCGGCGGAGGCGCCCAAGGTTGAGCGGTTCGCTCTTGCCGCCGAGGACGGCGGGGATGACCATGGCGTCGCAGGCATGCACCCGCGCCTCAGCGGCCGAGATCGTGCCGGTATCGCCGAGCGTGGCCGCCCCGACTCCGGACTTCAGATCCTCCAGCGATACCGCGACCATCACGTGGGCTCGTTCCCCAGCCTGTATCGGCAGTTCCGGGGAGTTCAACGCGAGGTCGACCGCGTCGGAGAAGGCGTCGCCGTAGCGTTGGGGCAGGGTGCGGAGGTCCGGGCCGTCGTCGCTGGTGCGGCGTTCGGCGAGGGCGTCGAGTAGTGCGCTGGCTCGGGTGCCGGTTTCGTCGTCGAACCGGCCGCTCAGCTCCCAGACCCCGGTTCTTTCCGGCGCAGGAACAGCTCCCGGGCCGGAGTAGCGGGTTCGGTGTCGTCGGGTTCGGGGCCGTCGGGGTCGAGGTGGGCGAGGATGCGGGCACCCAACGCGGCGACCTGCTTGTGCCCAGCCTCCTCGGCGAAAGTCAGCAGGTTGGCTTCGGCGCTCTCCCGGTGCTCGGGCGGAACTTCCGCGAGGACACCGGTGATGGTGTCGATCATCGGGGTGCTCAACCGCCCGTCAAGAGCAGCCGCGCCGGTAGCGGGCGCGAGAGCCTGGATCGGGCTGCCATCAAGGTTGCGGCCTGCGTTCACCAACCGGGCGCGTTTCACCACCCGCGCCGCCTCCTGCCGGGAGACATCGGCGAGGTGTTCGTAAAGCCGGGCGGCGGAGCGGTAGCCGAACAGTTCCATCACTCCGCGCTGTTCGATTTCCACCAGCAGGGCACCGAGTTCGGCTTCGGCGGACCGCATGCACGCAAGCAACTCACCGATGCGGTCGGCCAGGGCCACCGCCTCGGGGGAGTGCGCTGCGTGATCGGTCATGCCTCCAAGTTACCGATCATCGAACACGAGTTCATCACTCGATCGGGCAGAAAGATCAACCCACTGTCCGCACCCCAGAACACCGAAACTCCGGCAGGGCGCCCAGGGACAAAACAATCAGGCGTGCTTGATTTTTCTTCCGGCCGGTGCCACTCTGGCCACCGGACGCAAGGAGGCGGGCGATGGCGGACCTCGGCGTGATCCTCGGGGATCTCGACGCGGAGACACGGACGATCGACGACGTGGTGGCGGCGCTGCCCCCGGAGGGCTGGGCGCGTGCGACACCCGCCGAGGGGTGGACGATCGCGCACCAGGTGGCGCACCTGGCGTGGACCGATCGCAAGGCCCTGATCGCGGCCGCGCACCCGGAGGACTGGCAGGCCGAGGTCGAAGAGCTCCTCAAAGCGGGAGACACCTACGTCGACGACGGTGCCGCGGCCGGGGCGCAGCGGCCGCCACGCGAGATCCTCGAAGACTGGCGGTCCGGGCGGGCCGCGCTGGCCGAAGCGCTCACCGCGGTGCCGGACGGGCAGAAGCTGCCCTGGTACGGGCCGCCGATGAGCGCCGCCTCGATGGCGACCGCGCGGATGATGGAAACCTGGGCGCACGGCCAGGACATCTTCGACGCACTCGGCCTGACCCGCGAGCCGACCGCCCGCATCTGGCACATCGCCCGCTTCGGCACCCGCACCCGCGACTTCGCCTACAAGGTCCACTCGCTCGCCCCGCCGCCCGGGGAGTTCCGCGTCGAGCTGACCGCGCCCGACGGCTCCACCTGGGCGTTCGGCCCGGAGGACGCCGAACAGAAGCTCACCGGCAGCGCGCTCGACTTCTGCCTCGTCGTCACCCAGCGGCGGCACCCGGCCGACACCGACCTCGTCGCGCACGGCGCCGACGTCGAGGAGTGGCTCACCGTCGCGCAGGCCTTCGCCGGCCCGCCCGGGAACGGCCGGAAGCCGGGGCAGTTCGCATGACCTACCGGATCGGCAACGCCTCCGGGTTCTACGGCGACCGGTTCTCCGCGGTCCGCGAGATGCTCACCGGTGGCCCGCTCGACGTCCTGACCGGGGACTACCTGGCCGAGCTGACCATGCTGATCCTCGGCCGCGACCGGCTGAAGGACGCCACCCGCGGCTACGCCAGGACGTTCCTCCGCCAAATGGAGGAAAACCTCGGGCTGGCGCGGGAAAACGGCGTCAAGATCGTCGCCAACGCGGGCGGGCTCAACCCGGCCGGGCTGGCCGGTGCCCTCCGCGAACTGGCGGCCAGGCTGGGCCTCGACGTCAAGATCGCGCACGTCGAAGGCGACGACCTCGTGGCGCGCGCCGACGAGCTGGGGCTGGGGAAACCGCTGACCGCCAACGCCTACCTCGGTGCCTGGGGCATCGCGGAATGCCTGAACGCGGGGGCCGACGTCGTCGTCACCGGGCGCGTCACCGACGCCTCCGTCGTCGTCGGGCCGGCCGCCGCGCACTACGGGTGGGCCCGCGACGACTTCGACGCCCTCGCCGGTGCCGTCGCCGCCGGGCACGTCATCGAATGCGGTGCCCAGGCCACCGGCGGCAACTACGCCTTCTTCACCGAGCACGGCACCGGCGTGCCCGGGTTCCCGATCGCCGAGATCGAGGCCGACGGCTCCAGCGTCATCACCAAGCACCCGGGCACCGGCGGGGTGGTGAACACCGGCACCGTCACCGCGCAGCTGCTGTACGAGATCACCGGCGCGCGGTACGCCGGGCCGGACGTCACGACCCGGTTCGACACCTTGTCGCTGACCGAAGACGGGCCCGACCGCGTCCGAATCTCCGGCGTCCGCGGGGAAGCGCCGCCGCCGACGCTGAAGGTCGCGCTCAACTCCCTCGGCGGCTTCCGCAACGAGACGACGTTCGTCCTCACCGGGCTCGACATCGAGGCGAAAGCCGCGCTGGTGCGCGAACAGCTCGAAGCGGCCATGAAGGACCGGCCGCCCGCCGACGTCCGGTGGACCCTCGCCCGCACCGACCACCGGGACGCCGACACGGAGCAGGCCGCCAGCGCGCTGCTGCACGTCGCCGTCAAGGACGCCGATCCGAAGGTCGCCGGGCGCGCGTTCACCGGCGCGGCCGTCGAGCTCGCGCTGGCGAGCTACCCCGGCTTCCACGTCACCGCGCCGCCGTCGGACGCCTCGCCGTACGGCGTCTACACCGCGGCCCACGTGGACGCCGGCAAGGTGCCGCACGTCGCGGTGCTGCCGGACGGGATGCGTGTCGACATAGCGCCTCCGCTGTCCACTCAGGACCTGTCCGAAGTGGATGAACCGGCGCTGCCCGAACCCCTGGACCACGGGCCGGTGCGGCGGGTGCCCCTGGGCACGATCGCCGGCGCCCGCAGCGGTGACAAGGGCGGCAACGCCAACGTCGGCGTCTGGGTGCGGTCGGAAGGAGCCTGGCGGTGGCTGGTGCACCGGCTGACCGTCGCCGAGTTCAGGCGGCTGCTGCCCGAGACCGCCGACCTGCCGGTGACGCGGTACCTGCTGCCCAACCTGCGGGCGATGAACTTCGTCGTCGAGGGCATCCTCGGTGAGGGCGTCGCGTCGCAGGCGCGGTTCGACCCGCAGGCCAAGGCCCTCGGTGAGTGGCTGCGGTCGCGGGAGATCGACGTGCCGGAGGCTCTGCTGTGACCGACCCCTTCCGGACGCCCGAACGGGCCGAGCTGCGCAAGACCGTGCGCAAGTTCGTCGACCAGGAGGTCCTGCCGCACCTCGACGGCTGGGAGCGCGCGGGCGAGCTGCCGCGTGACCTGCACCGGAAGGCCGGGGACCTCGGGTTGCTGGGCGTCGCGTTCCCCGAGGAGATCGGCGGGGGCGACGGCAACTACCTCGACGCGCTGGTCGTCGCCGAGGAGATGCACTACGCGGGCGGCTCCGGCGGGCTGTTCGCCTCGCTGTTCACCTGCGGCATCGCCGTCCCGCACATCGCCGAGGCGAACGACCCCGTCCAGATCGAGCGCTGGGTGCGGCCGACGCTGGCCGGAGCCAAGATCGGCTCGCTCGCGGTGACCGAGCCCGACGGCGGCTCCGACGTCGCCGGGATCCGGACCACCGCCGTCCGCGAGGGCGACGAGTACGTCGTCAACGGCGCCAAGACGTTCATCACCTCCGGCTGCCGCGCGGACTTCGTGACGACGGTGGTGCGCACCGGCGGCGACGGCGCCCACGGGCTGTCGCTGATCGTCGTCGAACGCGGGACCCCGGGGTTCACCGTGAGCCGCAAGCTCGAGAAGATGGGCTGGCTCTGCTCCGACACCGCCGAACTGTCCTACGTGGACGTCCGGGTGCCGGTGGAGAACCTGGTCGGCGCCGAGAACAGCGGGTTCGCGCAGGTGGCCACCCAGTTCGTCACCGAACGGCTTTCCCTGGCCGTGCAGGCGTACGCCCACGCCCAGCGCGCGCTCGACCTGACGCTGGACTGGTGCCGCCTGCGCGAGACGTTCGGCCGTCCGCTGATCTCACGGCAGGTCGTGCAGCACAAGCTCACCGAAATGGCGCGGAAGACCGATGTCGCCCGCACCTACACCCGGCAGGCCGCGATCCGGCACGTCTCGGGGGAAGAGGTCATCGCCGAAGCCTGTTTCGCCAAGAACACCGCCGTCGAGGCCGCCGAATGGGTGGTCAACGAGGCCGTCCAGCTGCACGGCGGACTCGGCTACATGCGCGAGTCCGAAGTGGAGCGCCACTACCGCGACGTCCGGATCCTCGGCATCGGCGGCGGCACCACCGAGATCCTCACCGGCCTGGCCGCGAAGCGATTGGGATACACGTCGTGACTGCTCTGAGGTCCACAGTGGACACGCGGGCCGCCGAGTTCGGCGCGAACCGCGAGGCGATGCTGGAGAAGCTCGCCGAGATCGACGCCGAGCACGCCAAGGCCGTCGCCGGTGGCGGCGAGAAGTACGTCGAACGGCACCGCAAGCGCGGCAAGCTCCTGGCCCGGGAACGGATCGAGCTGCTGCTCGACGAGGACTCGCCGTTCCTGGAGCTCTCGCCGCTGGCCGCGTGGGGCACCGACTACCGCGTCGGCGCGAGCCTCGTCACCGGGATCGGCGTCGTCGAAGGCGTCGAGTGCCTGATCTCGGCCAGCGACCCGACGGTCAAGGGCGGCGCGAGCAACCCGTGGACGACGAAGAAGAGCTTCCGGGCCGCGGACATCGCCGCGCAGAACCGGCTGCCGTCGATCAACCTCGTCGAGTCCGGCGGCGCCGACCTGCCGACGCAGAAGGAGATCTTCATCCCCGGCGGCCGGATCTTCCGGGACATCACGCGCGCTTCGGCGGCGGGCTGCCCGACGATCGCGCTGGTCTTCGGCAACTCGACGGCGGGCGGCGCGTACCTGCCGGGCATGTCCGACTACGTCGTGATGGTCAAGGAACGCGCGAAGGTGTTCCTCGGCGGGCCGCCGCTGGTCAAGATGGCCACCGGCGAGGAGTCCGACGACGAATCGCTCGGCGGCGCCGAGATGCACGCGCGGACCTCGGGCCTGGCGGACTACCTGGCCGTCGACGAGCAGGACGCGATCAGGCTGGGCCGGAACATCGTCAAGCGGCTCAACTGGACCAAGCAGGGGCCGTCGCCGAAGCCCGACTACGAAGAGCCGCGGTACGACGCCGAAGACCTGCTCGGCATCGTCCCCACGGACCTCAAGGTGCCGTTCGACCCGCGCGAGGTCATCGCCCGGGTCGTCGACGGCTCCGACTTCGACGAGTTCAAGCCGCTGTACGGGTCGAGCCTGGTCACGGGCTGGGCGAGCATCCACGGCTACCCGGTCGGCGTGCTGGCCAACGCCCAGGGCGTGCTGTTCGGCGAGGAGTCGCAGAAGGCCGCGCAGTTCATCCAGCTGGCCAACCAGATCCACACGCCGCTGGTGTTCCTGCACAACACGACCGGCTACATGGTCGGCAAGGAGTACGAGCAGAGCGGCATCATCAAGCACGGCGCGATGATGATCAACGCCGTGTCGAACTCGAAGGTGCCGCACCTGTCCGTCCTGATGGGAGCGTCCTACGGCGCCGGGCACTACGGGATGTGCGGCCGCGCCTACGATCCGCGGTTCCTGTTCGCCTGGCCGAGCGCGAAGTCCGCGGTGATGGGCCCGGCGCAGCTGGCCGGCGTGCTGTCCATCGTGGCCCGCGCCGCGGCCGAAAGCCGGGGCCAGGAGTACAACGAGGAGCACGACAAAGCCATGCGGGCCATGGTGGAAGGCCAGATCGAAGCCGAGTCGATGCCGATGTTCCTCTCCGGCATGCTCTACGACGACGGCATCATCGACCCGCGCGACACCCGCACCGTGCTGGGGCTGAGCCTGTCCGCGATCCACAATGGACCAGTGAAGGGCGCCGAGGGCTTCGGCGTCTTCCGGATGTGAGCGAGCGATGATCCAGAACCTGCTGGTCGCCAACCGCGGCGAGATCGCCCGCCGCGTCTTCCGCACCTGCCGCGACGCCGGGATCGGCACGGTCGCGGTGTTCTCCGACGCCGATGCCGCCGCCCCGCACGTCCTCGAAGCCGACGCGGCCGTCCGGCTGCCCGGCAACGCGCCGTCCGAGACGTACCTGCGGGCGGAGCTGCTGGTCAAGGCCGCGGCCGAGACCGGCGCCGACGCCGTCCACCCGGGGTACGGCTTCCTGTCCGAGAACGCCGCGTTCGCCCGCGCCGTGCTTGACGCCGGGCTGACCTGGGTCGGGCCGCCGCCGGAAGCCATCGAGACGATGGGTTCCAAAGTGGAGTCCAAGCGGCTGATGGCTGCGGCCGGTGTCCCGGTGCTGTCCGAACTGGACCCGGCGACGGTGACTTCCGACGACCTGCCGTTGCTGGTCAAGGCTTCCGCGGGTGGCGGCGGGCGCGGCATGCGCGTCGTCCGCTCCCTCGACGAGCTGGCCGAGGCCGTCGAAGGCGCCAGCGCGGAGGCCGGATCCGCGTTCGGCGACCCGACTGTGTTCTGCGAGCGGTACCTGGAGACCGGGCGGCACATCGAGGTCCAGGTGCTCGCCGACAAGCACGGCACGGTGTGGGCGGTGGGGGAGCGCGAGTGCTCCATCCAGCGCCGCCACCAGAAGGTCGTCGAGGAGGCGCCGTCGCCGTTCGTCGACGCCGCGATGCGCGATGAGCTGTTCGACGCCGCGCGCAAGGCCGCGAAGGCGATCGACTACGTCGGCGCCGGCACGGTCGAGTTCCTCGCCGGGCCCGACGGCCGGTTCTCCTTCCTCGAGATGAACACGAGGCTGCAGGTCGAGCACCCGGTCACCGAGAACGTCACCGGTCTGGACCTGGTCGCGTTGCAGCTGCGGATCGCCGAGGGCGAGCGGCTCCCGGCCGACCCGCCGCCGACTGTCGGCCACGCCATCGAGGTCCGGCTCTACGCCGAAGACCCGGCCGCGGGCTGGCAGCCGCAAAGCGGGACGCTGCACACGTTCGAAGTGCCCGATGTGGACCGTCGGTTCACCGAAGGCGCCGGACTGCGGCTCGACTCCGGCTTCGAGAGCGGCTCGGTGGTGGGCGTCCACTACGACCCGATGCTGGCCAAAGTGATCACCTGGGCCCCGACTCGCGCCGAAGCCGCCCGGCGGCTCGCCAAGGCCCTCGCCGCCACGAAGATCCACGGCGTCGTCACCAACCGCGACCTCCTGGTCAACATCCTGCGTCACGAGGCTTTCCTGGCCGGGGAGACCGACACCGCGTTCTTCGACCGCCACGGCCTCGACACCCTGGCCGCCCCGCTGGCCACGCCCGGCACCGAACGGCTGTCCGCGCTGGCCGCGGCCCTCGCCGACGCGGCGGGCAACCGCGCGCTAGCCACCACCCAGAGCCGGTTGCCCAGCGGCTGGCGCAACGTCCGCTCGGCCGGGCAGCGCAAGGTCTTCACCATCGCCGACCGCGAGTACGAGATCGTCTACTCGGTGACGCGGGCCGGGGTGAAAGCCGAGGGTTTCGAAGCGGAGCTGGTGTCGAACGAGCCCGGCCGGGTCGTCCTGGACGTCGCCGGGGTCCGGCGCACGTTCGACGTCGCCCGGCACGACGGAGTGTCCTACGTGGACTCCGCGCTCGGCTCGGTCGCGCTCACGGCGGCGCCGCGGTTCGCCGACCCGGACGCCGCGCTGGCCGCCGGGTCGCTGGTCGCGCCGATGCCGGGCACGGTCGTGCGGCTCGCCGTGCAGGCCGGGGACCCGGTCAAGGCCGGCGACCCGCTGCTGTGGCTCGAAGCGATGAAGATGGAACACCGCATCGCGGCACCCGCCGACGGCGTGGTGACCGAGCTGCCGGTGACAGTCGGGCAGCAGGTCGAAGTGGGCACAATTCTGGCTGTGGTGGGAGAAGCGGAATGAACGCGATGAACTTCGTCGAGCCCGAGGAGCGGATCGCGCTTCGCAAGGCCGTCGCCGAGCTGGGTGCCAAGTACGGGCACGAGTACTACGCCCGCAAGGCCCGCGCGGACGAGAAGACGCACGAGCTGTGGGACGAGGCCGGGCGGCTGGGCTACCTCGGCGTCAACATCCCCGAGGAGTACGGCGGCGGGGGCGCGGGCATCGCCGACCTCGCCGCAGTCCTCGAAGAGCTCGCCGCCGCGGGCTCGCCGCTGCTGCTCATGGTCGTTTCGCCGGCCATCTGCGGCACCGTGATCTCCCGGTTCGGCACCGAAGAGCAGAAGAAGCAGTGGCTGCCGGGCATCGCCGACGGCACCAAGCGGATGGTGTTCGCGATCACCGAGCCGGACGCCGGGTCGAACTCGCACAAGATCACCACCACCGCTCGCCGCGACGCCGGCGGCTGGGTCCTCAACGGCCGCAAGGTCTACATCTCCGGCGTCGACGAGGCGGACGCCGTGCTCGTCGTCGGCCGCACCGAGGACGCGAAGTCCGGGCGGCTCAAGCCCGCGCTGTTCATCCTGCCGACCAGGACCGAGGGCTTCGAGTACACGAAGATCCCGATGGACATCGTCGCGCCGGAAGACCAGTTCTCGCTGTTCCTCGACGACGTGAAGCTCCCGGCCGAGGCGCTGGTCGGGGAGGAGGACGCGGCGATCGCGCAGCTGTTCGCAGGCCTCAACCCGGAACGCATCATGGGCGCGTCGTTCTCCCTCGGCATCGCCCGGTACGCGCTGTCGAAGGCCGTCTCCTACGCCAACCAGCGTCAGGTGTGGGGCGCGCCGATCGGCACCCACCAGGGCCTCGCGCACCCCCTGGCCGAGATCAAGATCGAGCTGGAACTCGCGAAGCTGATGACGCAGAAAGCGGCGTCGCTCTACGACTCCGGCGACGACTTCGGGGCGGGGGAGTCGGCCAACATGGCGAAGTACGCCGCCGCCGAGGTCGCCATCCGCGCGACCGACCAGGCCGTGCAGACCCACGGCGGCAACGGCCTGGCCACCGAGTACGGCCTCGGCACGCTGGTCACGGCGGTGCGGCTGGGCCGGATCGCGCCGGTCAGCCGCGAGATGGTGCTCAACTTCGTCGGCCAGCACAGCCTCGGCCTCCCGAAGTCCTACTAGGAGCCGATATGTCTACATTGGACGGCAAGACGATCGTCATGTCCGGCGGCAGCCGCGGCATCGGCGAGGCGATCGCCCTGCGGGCGGCGAAAGACGGCGCCAACGTCGCGCTGCTGGCCAAGACCGCCGAGCCGCACCCGAAGCTGCCGGGCACGATCTACACCGCGGCCGAAGCGATCGAGAAGGCGGGCGGGCACGCGCTGCCGATCCTCGGCGACGTCCGCGACGACGACGGCGTGGCCGCGGCGGTGGCGAAGACCGTCGAGCAGTTCGGCGGCATCGACGTCGTGGTGAACAACGCGAGCGCGATCGACCTGACGCCGACCGAGCAGGTCAGCATGAAGCGCTACGACCTGATGCAGGACATCAACGCGCGCGGCACGTTCCTGCTGTCCAAACTGGCCATCCCGCACCTGAGGAAGGCGGCGAACCCGCACATCCTGACGCTGTCGCCGCCGATCAGCCTCGACGAGAAGTGGTTCACCGCCGGCCACCTCGCCTACAGCATCGCCAAGTACTCGATGAGCCTGGTGACCGTCGGCTTGGCCGCCGAACTGAGGAAGGACGGCGTCGCGGTCAACTCGCTGTGGCCGCGCACGACGATCGACACCGCGGCGATCCGCAACGTCGTCGGCGCGGAGCTGGCGTCGCGCAGCCGGACGCCGGAGATCATGGCCGACGCGGCGCACGTGGTCCTCACCAAGCCGAGCCGCGAGGCGACCGGGAACTTCTTCCTGGACGACGAGGTGCTGCGCGCGGCCGGTGTCACGGACTTCGCGAAGTACCGCGTCGGCGGTGCCGAGGAGGACCTCCAGCTCGACTTCTGGGTGGACCCGGCTTGACCGGCATCCGCGAACCCCAGCAGGAACGCAGCCGCACGACGCGGCGGCGCCTGGTCGAGGCCGCCCTCGACAGCTTCGGCGAGCGCGGCTGGCACGGTGTGACGGTGGCCGGGATCGCCGAGCGGGCCGGGGTCTCCCGCGGTGCCGCGCAGCACCACTTCCCGGCCCGCGAGGACCTCGTGGTGGCGGCGGTCGACCTGCTCGGCGAGGCCCAGATCGACGAGCTGCGGGCCCAGGCGGCCGGCCTCCCGAACGGGGCGTCCCGCATCGAGCGCGTCGTGGAGATGGTGCTCAACCTGTACACGGGCCCGCTGTTCCGCGCGGCGTTGCAGCTGTGGTCGGTGGCGGCGACCGACGAGGCACTGCGGGACGTGCTGGTCCCGCTGGAGGCCCGGGTCGGCCGCGAGGCACACCGGGTGACGGTGGAGCTGCTCGGCGTCGACGAGTCCCGGCCGGGGGTGCGGGAGCTGGTCCAGGCCACCCTGGACCTGGCCCGCGGGCTGGGACTGGCGAACCTGCTGACCGACGACGCCCGCCGTCGGCGGCAGATCGTGCGCGAATGGGCCCGGACGCTGGAGCTGCGGCTGACCTGAGCGCGGCCGGCCTCAGCGGCCGTCCACGAGGCCGTGTTCGTAGGCGTGGATCACCAGGTGGACCCGGGAGCGCAGGCCGAGCTTGGCCAGCGTCCGGGCCACGTGCGTCTTGACCGTGCCTTCGCCGACGACGAGCGCGTCGGCGATCTCGGCGTTGCTCATGCCCTTCGCCACGTGTCGCAGCACTTCGAGCTCCCTCGGGGTGAGCCGGTCGAGGCCGTCCGGTGCCCGCCGGGGTGCCGGCGCGGCGAACCGGCGGAGGGTGCGGCGGGTGACCTGCGGGTCGAGCAGGCCCTGGCCTTTCGCCGCCGCGCGGACGGCGTCGACCAGCAGCGCCGGTTCGCTGTCCTTGAGCACGAACCCCGCCGCGCCCGCCTCGAGCGCCCCGAACAGGTACTCGTCGACGTCGAACGTCGTCAGCGCGACGACCGCGGGCGCCGGGTTGACCGATTCGCCGATCCGGCGGATGGCGGCGATCCCGTCCAGGCGCGGCATGCGGAGGTCGAGCACCACGACGTCGACGCCGCCGTACCGGGCCTTCTCGACGGCTTCGGCGCCGTCGGCGGCTTCGCCGACCACCTCGATGTCGTCTTCCGCGTCGAGCACCAGGCGCAGGGCCCAGCGGACCGGCTCCTGGTCGTCCGCGAGCAGGGTGCGGATCATCGCGGGAGCCGGGCTTCGACGCGCCAGCCGGTCGGGGTGTTGGGTCCGACCCGCAGGGTGCCGCCGAGCAACCGGGTCCGCTCCCGCATGCCGCGCAGGCCGGCACCTTCGGCCGGGGCGCCGGGGGTGGTGGACCCGTTGTCCGCGACGGTGATCACGACGGCGTCGCGGCGGTGGTCGACGCCGAGGTCCACGCGGGTCGCGTCGGAGTGGCGCAGCACGTTGGTGAGCGCTTCCTGGGCCACCCGGTAGCCGGCGTGGTCGAGCAGCGGAGGTACGTCCGGCGATCCGCGCCGGGTGAGCGTGACCGTCCGGCCCGGACCCGTGGTGCGCTCGACCAGGGTGTCCAAATCGGACAGTGTGGGCGAGGCACCGGGCAGCACGGCCCGCACTTCGGCGAGGGCGGTGGCCGACGAGTCGGCGATGGTGGCCAGCGCCCGGTCGGCGGCAGGCGGGAGCGCGCGGACGACGTGGCGGACCGCGGTGGCCTGCAACCGGATGACGGTGAGGTGGTGCCCGACGGCGTCGTGCACCTCCCGGGCGACGCGGGCGTGCTCCTCGGCGACGACGCGCCGGGTCTCGGCCCGGTAGAGGCGTTCGGCGTGCTCGGCGCGGTCGCGGTGCAGCCGCAGGGCGTACCCGGCGGCGACGGGCGCGACGCCGAGGAGCACGAGGTCGGTGTAGGGGGTGGAGCCCACCGGACGGACCCCGGCGAACGCGAGGACGAGCAGCCAGCCCACGGAGCAGGCGAGCACGCCGAGCCGGGGCCGGTGGTAGGCGGCGGACCCGAAGGCGGCCATGGCGACCAGCCGCCCGGGCCAGAGCGGCAGGGCGACGACGACGGCGGCGCAGAGCACGGCGGCGGTGAGCGGGAAGCGGCGGCGGAACACCAGTGGCGCGGCCACCGCGGCCGCGGCCGCGGCGACGGCGAGCGGATCGGCGGTGGCCCGTTCGGCCAGTCCGAGCCCCAGGACGACGACGGCGGCGGTCGTGGTGACGAGGAGATCGCCGGTGGTGGTGCGGAGAAAGGCCGGCGGCCGCCAGGGTCCCCGGCGGGGCGGGTGGTGGTCGGTGGCCATGGTCACGTTGTACACGTCCGGTGGGTCCGTGGGGCGGCTTCGGGTACAGCCCTCCCGCGGGTCGTGAGTGGAAAACAGTGTTCCAACACTGTTTTCCACTCACGACCTCAGCTGCCTACGGTCAGGCCGGGTCGCCGCAACGCGCCCCCGCCGGCGGCCGTTCCCCGTCCCACAGCCATCGGTGCACGTAGCCGCGCACGCACGCGTTCCCCTGCAGGTACAGCGCGTGGTTCCCCGCCGACGGCAGATAACTCCCCTTCAGCTGCGCGGCGACGCGGCGGCCGTACTCAGCGGGCGTCAGCGGGTCGTCGTCGCCGTTCACCACCAGCACCCGGGGCATCGGCGGCAGCCCCGCCGGGGGATTCTGTCCCACCCGCGGCAGCCCGGCGCACTGGCCGGCCACCCGCCACGGATGCACCGCCCAGCCCAGCCGGGGCGCCGCCTCCCGCAGCTCGGCCTCCACCCGTGCGGCGACCGGGAACGCCCGTGGCTCGGGGAAGTCCGTGCAGAACGCCGACCGGGCCAGGCGGGCGTCCGGCGGGGCCGGGCGCGGCGTCATCGCCGACGTGTCCCCGGCGTCGGCGGCCGCCAATCCCGCCGTCAGTGCCGGCCAGCTGCGGTCGTTGGCGATCCGGGCCGCCGCCCACGCGACGACCTCGGGGGTCGCCACCGCGTCCCACACCGCGAGCACATCGCGGCCGTGCAGGGCGCAGCTCGCTTCCGCCGCGCACCAGCCGGCCATCCGGACCAGGTTGCGTTCGGCCGTCACCGAGCCGGCCCGGGCCCACGCCGCCGGGTCGGGGCGGGTGTGGTCCAGCACGCTGTCGAGGTACATGCGCCCGACGCGGGAGCCGAACCGCGCCGCGTACTCCTGCCCGTACACCGTTCCGTACGAGCTGCCGAAATAGTTGAGCCGGGACTCGCCCAGCCGGGCCCGGATCGCGTCCATGTCGCGGGCGACCTGGTCGGCGCCGAGCCGGCCGCGGGCCGCCGGGCACGCCGCGGCGAACTTCGCGTTGGCCGCCGCGTAGGCGTCGTACGCGGTCCTGGTCAGCGGTCCCGGCAGGGCCGCGGGCACCGGCACCGGGCACGTGACGTCGAGGCCGCGCGGATCGAAGACCACGACGTCGAACCGGGCCGCCAGCTCGGTGAACTGGTCGCGGTACCCCGGCACGGCGAAGAGCGGGATCGACTGGGCGGGGCCACCCGGGTTGACCAGCAGCGTGCCGAGTTTCCGTTCGCGTGCGGGGATCCGGAGCAGCGGGACGGAAAGGGTGGCGCCGGCGGCCGGGTCGTCCCAGTCGGCGGGTACCACGACCGAGGTGCAGGACAAGCCGTCGTAACAGTCCTGCCACGCCGGCGTCTCGGCGGCCGTGGCGGTCCCGGCCGCGGTCACGAGCAGCGCGGCGACCGCCGTCACCTGCTTGAGCAGTGCTTTCATGCCTTCGATTCGAGCAGCCGGCGACACCGTGCGCGTCTGCCGCAAGACAGACTTTTCCGTCCGTGGAACCTCACCCCCACCCCGGACGTCATAGTGCCGTAAGTAACACAATCGGCCCAACGGGCGAATAACCCGTTGTAGTGGCGAAGAGGAAGGCAGTCCGGTGTCCGGTTCAGGAGTCGAGCTCACCCACCGCGCGATGGCGATGCTGAAGGCGGTGGCCGCGGGTCGTGCACAGATGTCGTGCAGCTGCGAGCCCGACCTCTTCATCGACGGATTCGCCTGTTGCGACCAGATCACCGCGCACGCCCTCGCCCACGGCGGCTACCTGCGGCCCGCCGTCGAAGGCGGCACCGGGCGCGTGGCCGCCGAGCTGACCGCGGCCGGGCGGGCCGCGCTGGAGATCACCGTCGCCGCCTGAGCGTCACGGAGCGTCGTGCTTTCGAACGGGTGTTCGGTCTCCCGTTCGTGCCCCTGACCTGGCAGGCTTGTCCCCATGGCGGAGCACCCACCACCGGTGGACGACGAGGCTACGGTCTTCCTCCCGAGCGGGCTGCGGGGCCCGCACTGGCCGACCCGTGACCCCGACGTCGCCCGGCGCGCCTACGACGAGTTCGCCGGCCAGATCGTCGCGCGGCCGCCCGCGTCGCCGGTCAGCGCCGGTCGCGGGGCGGGCGCCGGCGCGTCGCTGGCCCGCTCCAGCGGCCGGATGGCGGTCGCCTCCGCCGTCAGCCGGGTCACCGGGTTCGTGGCGAAGCTGCTGCTCGCCGCCGTGGTCGGGGCCGGGGTCGTCAACGACTCCTTCACCGTCGCGAACACGTTGCCCAACATCGTCTTCGAACTGCTCTTCGGCGGCGTCCTGGCCAGCGTCGTGGTGCCGCTGCTGGTCCGCTCCCACGACGACCCGGACGGCGGCCGCGCCTACACCCAGCGGCTCATCACGATGGCGCTGGTGCTGCTCGCCGTCGGCACGGCCGTCGCCGTGGCGATCGCCCCGCTGTTCACCGCGCTCTACGTCGACAAATCGTCCGCGACGGCCAACCCGGGGCTGACCACGGCGCTGGCGTACCTGCTGCTGCCGCAGATCCTGTTCTACGGCCTCTTCGCGCTGCTGTCGGCCATCCTCAACGCGCAGAACGTCTTCGGCCCGCCGGCCTGGGCGCCGGTGCTGAACAACGTCGTCGTCACCGGCACGCTCGTCGTGTTCGCCGTCGTGCCGGGGGAGCTGACCCTCGACCCGGTCCGGATGAGCGACCCCAAGCTGCTCGTGCTCGGCCTCGGCACCACACTCGGCATCGTCGCGCAGGCGGTCGTGCTGATCCCGGCGTTGCTGCGCACCGGGTTCCGGTTCCGCTGGCGCTGGGGCTTCGACCCGCGGATCAAGGAGTTCGGCGGGCTCGCCGCGTGGATCCTCGGCTACGTCGTGGTCAGCCACGTCGGGTTCGTCGTCACCACCCGGGTGCTGACCGGCGGCAACAGCGGCGGCGTGACGGCCTACAGCTACGCGTCGCTGCTCTTCCAGCTGCCCTACGGCATCCTCGGCGTTTCGCTGCTGACCGCGCTGATGCCGCGGATGAGCCGCGCCGCCGCGGACGGCGACACGGTCTCGCTCGTCGGCGACCTCTCGCTCGCCTCCCGCATGTCCACGGTGCTCTTCGTGCCCATCTCGGCGGTGCTGGCCGTGGTCGGCACGCCGATCGGCATCGCGATCTTCACCTGGGGCCGCGGCACCCTCGACGACGCCGAGCGGCTCGGCCAGACCCTCGCCGTCTCCGCGGTCGGGCTGCTGCCGTTCGCGCTGGTCATGTTGCAGCTGCGTGTGTTCTACGCGATGAAGGACGCCCGCACGCCCACGCTGATCATGCTCGTGATGACCGCGGTCAAGATCCCGCTGCTGCTCCTCTGCCGCGGGCTGCTCGACGGCGAGCACGTCGTCTACGGCGTCATGCTCGTCAACGGCGCCGGGTTCGTGGTCGGGGCCGTGCTCGGCCAGGTCTGGCTGTGGGTCCGGCTCGGTCACCTGCGCAGCAAGCGGTCGCTGCGGGTCGGGCTGATCACCCTGTCGGTGAGCGGGCTCGGCGTGGTGGCCGCGGTGCTCGCCGGGCGCGCCGTGCCCGCGTCGCTCGGCGTGATCCCCGGGGCGTGGGTGAAGCTGCCGGTGCAGGGGCTGCTCGGGATGGCCGTGCCGTTCGGGTTGCTGGCGTTGCTGAAGCTGCCGGAGTTCACCCCGGTGACCCGCCGGGTGGCCGGGCTGCGGCGGCGGTTCGCGGCTCGTTGACAGCTACGGCCGGGAACGCGATCCGGTTGTCTCGAAACGATAACGAGAGCGCGGCGATCAGCGCGTTTACAATTGCCGCAAGGGTTTCTACTATCCACCGGGGATCATGCTGCTGCGGGCGAGCGCGGCGGCGGGGGTATCAGGTGGAGGCCGTGCATGACGCGCAGCGCGCGCAAAAGACGTGACCGGGTCACGGTCGACGAACTGCTCAGACAGACCGGTGCGCGGCCGCGCAAACCGGGCTCGCGGGCGGCCGAGCTGGCGGCACGCCGGGACACCGAGCCGGGCGCCGGGCCGTCCGGGGTGGCGCGGATGGCGCTGGCGTCGGCGGTGATCGTCGTGCTGGGCGGGCTGGTGGTCGTCCTGGCGACGCGGCCGGACTCCGTGCCCGACTCCACGCAGTTCCCGCAGCTGCAGCCGGCCAGCGCCGTCCCGTCCTCGACCGCGCTGGCGGTCCCGACCGAGACGACCACGCCGTCGCCGGTGGTGATGCACGCGCGCCGGACGCCGACCCCGACCCCGACGGTCACCGTCGAACTGCCGCCGCCGCCCACGACGACGAGCACACCGCCGCCCAGCTGGAACCCGGGGTGGAATCCCTACCAGTGCTCCCCGTACTCCTGCGGGCCCTACCCCGGCGGCCCGCGGCGCTGACCCGCGAAGGCCCCCTCACCGACCCCGATGCCGGTGAGAGGGCCCCCGACAGCCCCACTACGGGTTCAGGGGTCAGCCGGTGTAGCCGGCGACGATCTTGGTGAACGCGTACTTGTCCTGGCTGATCCCGCTGCATTCGCCGCCGCCGCTGCAGTCGCGGTTGGTGGCCCAGAAGGTGAAGCGGGCCAGGTGGTGGCTGGTCGCGTAGCTGCGGATGGAGGTGAAGTTCGCCACCGTGACCGTCTCGCCCGCGTTGTCGGTCTTGCCGTTCATCGAGGAGAGGCCGCTGTGCCGGTAAGCCGTGTCGTCGTTCCAGCCGAACGTGGTCTTGAGCTGGTTCTTCAGCCCGTCGACCGCGGACTTCGTCAGCGCCGCCATGTCACCGCCGTTGGAAAAGTCGAACGGCATGACCGACCAGACGTCGACCGGGGCGCCGATCGCCTTGGCCTGGTTGATCAGGCGCTTGCCCCACGAGTCGGGGCCGGTCGTGGTGGTGCCGATGGTGATGACGACCTTCAGGTTCGGGTTCTTCTGCTTGGTCAGCTTGACCGCGTTGAGGATGCGGTCCTGGACCGTGTTGTTCTGGAACTCGTCGGTGTTCTCGATGTCGAGGTCGATCGCCTTGAGGCCGTAGGCGTCGATCACCTTCTGGTAGGCGCCCGCCAGCGCGGAGGCCGACGTGCACTTCGAGCCCAGCTTCGTGCCGGACCAGCCGCCGAAGGAGGGGATCACGTCCCCGCCCGCGTTGCGGATGTTCTGGATCATCGTCTTGTCGGAGCCGGTCAGCGACCGGCTGCCGTCCCACTTGGGGTTGCAGGTCCCGTCGGACAGGACGAAGGCGAGGGTAAACGCTTTCACGCCGGTCGCGGACATCGCGGCGGTCGGGCTGGTCTGCCCGCCCCACTGGTACAGGTACGGGGAGGCGAGCACCGGGTCGACCGCGGCCATGGCCTGCGGGGCGAGCCCGATGGTGGTCGCCAGCGCGGCCGAAGCCGCGGCTGCGAGGGTGAGGAGACGGCGCACTGATGGCATGGAAGTCCTCCGAACGTGCAGGTGGAGCACCTCCGGTTTGAGGCGGCGGGATCAACCCGGGAGGAGTGCTGTGTGCCACCACACAGTGGACTAGACCAATGTTGCGTGTCAACCCTCCGTCGGTCGGAAATTGACCCACGGTGGCGAGGCGCCTGCACGGTGTTGAATTCCCCTGAAGGCGGAGTGACATGAGCCGCCGATCCGGCTACTTTGCCGAAATGGTGGGGGATTCCACGGTCGCCGCCGGCGGGGAAGGCCGCCCGGGCCGGTTCCTGGCCGCCCTCGCGGTGCGACGCTGGTCCCTGCGGCAGTGGGCGCTGTGGCGGCTGCCGCGCCGCGGCCAGGTCTGGTACTTCCTCGGGGTCGACGCCCTCGCCGTCGCCGCCGTCGTGCTCGCCGCCGTCCGCTTCCCGCCGCTCGCCGCGATGCTGACGCCGTTCGCGCTGCTCGCGGCCGGGATGCTCGGGTCGGCGGAGCTGGCGCGGCCGGTCGAGCGCCACCGCGAGGACACCCTCCTCGGGCCCGGCGTCGACACGCCCTGGATCTTCGCCGGGGTGCTCGTGCTCCGGCCCGGCCTGGCCGTCGCACTGGTTGTGCTCTCCGCGCTGCACCAGTGGTTCCGGGTCCGCAGAAGACCCGTTCACCGGCAGGTGCTCGGGGCCGCCGCGACGGCGCTGGCCGGGCTCGTCGCCGGTGCCTTCCTCACCGCGACCGGCGTCCGCCCGCTCGGCGAGGCCCTCGGCACCCGGACCGTCCTCCTGCTCACCGCCGCCGGGCTGGTGTTCCTCGCGGTGAACGCCGCGCTCGTGACCGGCGCCGACGGGCCCCGCCGTCCGCGCGAGGCCGCACCGGGGCACGCCTTCGACGCCGCGATGACCGCGTTCGGCCTCCCGCTCGCCTGGGCCGCCGTCGCCGCGCCGCTGCTGGTCCCGGTGCTGGCCGGGGCCA
Organism: Streptomyces sp. MN03-5084-2B; assembly: GCA_033793495.1. Taxonomy (GTDB): domain Bacteria; phylum Actinomycetota; class Actinomycetes; order Mycobacteriales; family Pseudonocardiaceae; genus Amycolatopsis. The sequence goes on from JARAWT010000001.1 coordinate 32,983, forward strand.
CCGTCGTGCTGCACCGCGGCGGGCTGGGCGCCGGCCGCCGCGACCACGTCACCCTTGATCCGGGCACCGGCGTGCTGACCGCCGCGTCCTGGCGCGGCGCCGCCGAGGCCCGGCTCGCCGGTCCCGGCCCCGGCCCGGCCGTGCTGCTGCTCGACCTCGACCACTTCCGCCTGCTCAACGACCGCTACGGCGCCCGCATCGGCGACGCCGTCCTGCGCGCGGTCGCCGGCACCCTGCGCGACGAGGTCCGCGCCGCCGATCTGGTCGGCCGTTCCGGCGGCGAGGAGTTCGCGGTGCTGCTGCCCGGTACGGGCCCCTTCGACGCGATGGCGATCGCCGAGCGCATCCGGTTGCGGATCGCTTCGACGCTGGTGGCGCTGAAGGCCTCGGGCGACGGCCCGCAGTTCGTCGGGGTGACGGTGTCGATCGGCGTGGCGGGCTGCGCGGACGGCCTCCTCGACGACGCGCTCCTGGCGGCGGAGGCGGCGCTGCTGCGTGCGAAGGCCGCGGGCCGGAACCGGACGGCCTGCGCCGAACCGGAGTCGTGACCTTCCCGTTAGGAAGCGTGTGCAACTGGCAATTCCCCCAGGCGTCTTGGTGGTTGTGAGACGGTGAGGGGCCGTCCATGACGCAGGGGGAAACAAATGTATTCGAAGGTTCATTTCGCGCGGGTCGGGGCCGGTACCGGAATCGTCGTGGCGACGGCGTTCATCCTTTCGGCCTGCAGTGGCCAGCAGAGTCCGCAGAGCGCCGGACCGGCCGCGCCGCCGGCGCCGGGCACGACCGTGACGGCGACGACGGCCACCAAGGCACCCGCTCCCGTGCAGGTGGCGGACGCGGTGCCGGCCAAGGCGAGTACGCCGGTGAACGTCTGTGCCTCGGCGACCAAGGCCACGCTGGAAGCCGCGTTCAAGGCGAACAAGCAGGCGTCCGAGGCGCTGGTGGTGGACGGCAAGGGCCTGCAGCGCATCAAATGCGAGGCGCCCTGGGCGTTCGCGCACTTCACCAACGAAATCGACGGTGGCCGCATGCTGTTCGTGCACCAGAACGGCAAATGGGTGATGCGGAACGGGGGTACCGGGCAATTGTGCGAGGATGTCCCGGCGGAAATTGCTGAGCGGATCTGCGACTGAGCGTCAGCTCATGGTGATCGCGTCCAGTTTCTCTTTCAGGTACTGCGACGCGATCACCTCGGGGTAGGTCCGCGTCCCGAGCGGCGGCGCCAGTGACGTGATCCGCGCGTCGTGATCGGTCTCGTAGAAGAAGATCAGCGACACGAGGTCCTCGTCCGGCGCCGTCGCGGCCGGGGGGAGGACGCGGTGGCGCGTCGAGCGCCAGCGGTCGCCCGTCCAGCGGGCCATCAGGTCGCCGATGTTCACCGTGAACGCCTCCGGGTGGAACGGCGCGTCCAGCCACTCGCCGTCGGCCGTGCAGACCTGCAGGCCGCCGACGCCGTCCTGGCGGTCGAGCACCGTGACCGTGCCGAAGTCGGTGTGCGGGCCGATCCGGAACTGGTCCGGCGCCGGGGGGCCGACCTGGGTCATCGGCGGGTACCAGTTGATGTTGAACGTGTACGTCGGGTGCCCGGTGTGGCGGGTGAAGTGGCTCTGGGCGAGGCCGAGGGCCGCGGCGAAGATCTCCAGGAGGTGGTCCGCGAGCGCGCGCATCCGGCGCATGTACTCGGTGGCCACCTCGCCCAGGCCGGGCACCTCGTGCGGCCAGACGTTGGGCTGGAACCAGAACCCGTCGACCTCGGCGACCCCGGTGCGGGTGTCCGCGCCCGCCGAGTAGGACTCCTTGAGGTCCGGCGGGGTCTCGGTGCCTTCGGCGTAGCCGTTGGCCTCGACGCCCGGCGGCAGCCAGCCGCGGCCGCCGACCGTGACGGCGTAGCGCTGCTTGACGTCCTCGGGCAGCGCGAAGAACTCCCGCGCCAGCTCGCGCGTCCGGTGCCGCAGGTCGTCCGGGACGCCGTGCCCGGTGACCAGCAGGAAGCCGGACTCGCGCAGCGCCTGGTCGATCCGGCCCGCCACCTCGGCCCGGCCCTCGGACGTGCCCGCGAACCACGGCGAAAGGTCCACGAGCGGAACGGATGACGGCATACCGGCTCCTGTGAGGCGCTGTGTGTCCAAAGCTCTTTCGTCCAAAACGCTTTTCACATCTGTCCTATTCGGACTTCTCGACCCCGATGTCCTCGAACCACAGGTCCGGGCGCGCGGCGATGAACTCCGTCATCAGCGCGGTGCAGCCGGGATCGTCGAGCAGGGTGATCTCCACCCCGAGCCCGGCGAGCCAGTCGTGACCGCCGTGGAACGTCTCGGCCTCACCGATGACGACGCGTCCGATACCGAACTGACGGACGAGCCCGGAGCAGTACCAGCACGGCGAGAGCGTCGTGACCATGATCGTGTCGCGGTAGTGCGGGCGGCGGCCGGCGTTGCGGAAGGCCGCGGTCTCGGCGTGCATCGACGGGTCGCCGTCCTGCACGCGCCGGTTGTGCCCGCGGCCCAGCAGCGTGCCCGCGGAGTCGAACAGCGCGGCCCCGATCGGCACGCCGCCTTCGGCCTTGCCCAGCTCGGCTTCTTCGCGGGCGACGGCGAGCAGGGTGTGCGGATCGATCGGCATGCGTCACTCTTTCCGCCCGGGGCGGTGCCTGGCAAGTGTTTGCCGCCGGGACTGCACCATCCGGCGGATCGCGGACAGAAGCTGTCCGCGATGTCTGGCACACTGCGTGCCATGTACGGCACTTCGGAACGGCTGCTCAAGCTGCTCTCGCTGCTGCAGGCGCGCCGGGACTGGCCGGGCGCCGACCTCGCGGCCCGGCTGGAGGTCGACGTCCGCACGGTCCGCCGGGACGTCGAGCGGCTGCGGTCCCTCGGCTACCCGGTGCACGCGACGCCGGGGGTGGCGGGCGGCTACCGGCTGGGCGCCGGGGCGGCGCTGCCGCCGCTGCTGCTGGACGACGACGAGGCGGTCGCGGTCGCGGTCGGCCTGCGCACGGCGGCCGGCGGCACGGTCAGCGGCATCGAGGAGACGTCGGTGCGCGCGCTGGCGAAGCTCGAGCAGGTGCTGCCGGCGCGGCTGCGGCCCCGGGTCGGTGCGCTGCAGGCGGCGACGGTGTCCGTGCCCGGAGCCGGCCCGACGGTGGACGCCTCGGTGCTGACGGCGATCGCCGCGGCCTGCCGCGACCACGAGCGGCTGCGCTTCGGCTACGGCGACCGCGCGGGATCCCCGACCCAGCGGTCGGTCGAGCCGCTGCGGCTGGTCCACACGGGGCGGCGCTGGTACCTGGTCGCCTTCGACCTCGACCGCGCGGACTGGCGCACGTTCCGGGTGGACCGGATCACCGGGGTGCCGGCGGCGGGCTTCCGCTTCACGCCGCGCGAACCCCCGGCCGAGGACCTGGCGGAGTACGTCTCCCACCAGCTCTCGACGGCGCCGTACCCGCACCAGCTGGTGCTGCGCGTGGCCGCCCCGGCCGCCGCGGTGGCCCGGCGCGTGCCGCCGACGGCCGCGGCGGTGGAGGCGATCGACGAGCGCAGCTGCCGGGTGCGCACCGGGGCGAACACCCTGGACACGGTGCCGTACTACCTGGCCCAGTGGGGCTACGACTTCGTGATCGAGGAGGCACCGCCGGGGCTGGTCGAGCGGCTGCGGGAGGTGGCGGAGCGGTTCGCCAAGGCGGTCGGCTGAGCGCCGGCAGCCTCGAATCAACTCGCGTCGACCCGGACGCAAGCGCTTTCGCCGTCGCTCAGGAACGCCGCCAGGCTGCTGCCCTCCGCCGCGACCTCGTCGCGTTCCGCCCCCGTCAACCGCCGCAGCGGCCGGACCACGACCGTGCCCTCCACCACCGTCCACGTCGCCGCGACGCGGCCGTCGACCAGCGCCACGCGCTCGCCCGCGACCGAGAGCCCGCGGTGGGCGTCGTCGATGATGCGGGAGCGGTCGTCGTAGCCGAGGATCGCGTTGTCGAACGCCGGCAGGAACCGGACCGGGGCCGGCGTGCCCGGATCGGGGCGGGGTGCGCCGGGCAGGTCGAGCAGTTCGCGGCCCCGCTCGTCGCGGAAGGCCACCAGCTCGGCGCGCACCGCCTTCACCGCGGCCGGCAGGCCGGTCAGGCCCGACCACGCGCGCAGGTCCGCCGTCGCCGCCGGGCCGTAGGCCGCCAGGTAGCGCCGCACCAGCGTCCGGCCGACGCCGTCGCCGGAGTCGAGCGCGTCGGCGTCGCGGCCGAGCCACGCGGCCAGCGGGAGGTTCCGCACCCCCGCCCTGGTGCGCCACAGCCCCCGCGGCGGCAGCTGCACCGACGGGATCAGCGCGGCGACCAGCAATTCGCCGAGCGCACGCGACCCCGGCTCGGGCCACCGGCCGGCGACCGCCCGCGCCAGCTCGCCCATCGAACGGCCCTCGCCGTCGGCCAGCACCGCCCGGCCCGCCGCGGCGAGCTCGGCGAAGTCGACGCCCGCCAGTTCGCCGCGGTAGACGCCGACGACCCGCTGCCGCAGCATGCTGTCGAACCGGCTCCGCCAGGCCAGGACGTCGTCGGCGGTGAGCAGGTGCACGGTGCGGCGCATGAGGTGGGTCCGCACGACACGCCGTCCGGTCAGCAGCTCGTCCAGCGCGGCCGGGACGAACGCGCGCAGCCGCGACCACAACCCGGTGAACGGTTCCTGCGGTTCCTGCGCCTGCAGCCCGCCGAGATGGGTGACGGCGTCGAGGACGGGCAGGTCGGCGCGCTCGAGCAGCAGCTGCCGGGCGAGGGTGGCGCGGTTGAGGGCCCGCGCGTCGAGGACGGTGCGCACGAGCACACCGTGCCAGAAGCAGCGGTCAGGATGTGTCCGCTATGCGGCGGGCACCCCGAGCATGCGCAGCACGAGACCGCCGTACTCCTTGCCGAGCGCGGCCGGGGTCTGCCGGGCGCGCTCGCTGTACCAGCGGGCGACGTCGACGCCGAGCGAGAGCACGGCCCGGGCGGAGACGTGCGGGTCGGACACCGTGAACACGCCGCTGTCGACGCCCTCGGTGATGACCTCGCGCACGATCCGCTCGATCCGCCGCCGCAGCGCCGCGACCACCTCGAACTCCTGCTCGGGCAGCGCCTGCAGCTCGTACTGGACGACCCGGGCGACGGTGTGGCGCCGGGCGTGCCAGGCCACGAAGTCCTCGACGATCAGCCGGATCCGTTCGACGGGATCGGACTCCTTCGCGACGACGTTCTCGACCAGCGCGAGGGTCTGCTCGTGGCCGTACCGGCTGATCGCGAACAGCAGCGCGGCCTTGGAGGGAAAGTGCACGTAGAGCGCGGCGGGCGACATCCCCGCGGCGCCGGCGATGTCCCGCGTGGTGGTGGCGTGGTAGCCGCGCTGGGCGAAGGCCTCCACCCCGGCCAGCATGAGCCGCCGGGCGGTCTCCGGCTGCACGTCCGGCCAGAGTTCGGCCGACAGCGACATCGACATCCGGTGGTCCTCCCGCTCGCGCCCGGACCCGGCCACGACGGCCGGTCCGGTGGTGCCCATTGTAAGCGGGCGCTTTGTCAGCGAGGTGGTTCCCCGGTCGCTCGCGGGCGGCGACCCCGGCACGGTCAGGCCAGGAGCCGCTGGACGGCGACCACCCAGCGGCGCCTGAACTCGTCGTCGACGAGATCGCTCATGCTCGCCGGCGTCTCGCCGGGCTGGACGACGAGATGCAGGCTGAAACCGGCGCTCGGTCCTTCCAAGCTGGCATGCGTAGTGATCTGGGGACACCACGCGTCGGTGCCGAAACGCCGGTCCAGCGCCTCCAGTGCGGGCTGTTTCGTGGCCTGGACGAGGCGATCCAGCAGGTCGGCGGAGACCATGCGCCCACCGGCGGGTTCGCCGACGTGGACGATGCAGAGGAAGCGGCCGTCGGGCGCTGCACCCCGTGGCCTGGCGCCGCCGGCTGTTCGCAGGCGCTGCTGCTCGATCTCGCCCATCGTGCCCGCGAGGTACTCCTTCGGCCTGCCGCGCCGCCACCAGGGGCTCATGCGCTCACCCCCCTTTCGTCGTGCGCCCGGTTGCCGTGGGCTCAGCCGAGTATGCGGAGGGTGCCGGGGGACCGGTCCCGAAGTGGACGGCGGGCTCGGCTGTGCGCCGAGCCCGCCGTCGTCCCGGTCGGCTAGCGCTGCAGCGTCAGCACGCCCGGCTTGTAGGGCAGGAGGCCGTAGCCGGTGCCGTCGGAGGCGGGATCGCGGCCCTGGTAGAGGAACTGGAGGTTGCAGGGGTCGATGGTCTTGGTCTGGTCGGGGTTGGTGCGGACGAGGTCGCCGTGGCTGATGTCGTTGGTCCAGGTGGCACCGCTGTTGGCCTTGCCCGCGAACGGGTTGCTTTCGGTGGCCGCCTGCGGGGTCCACGTGCCGTTCAGGCTGGTCGCGGTGAACGAGCGGAAGAAGCGGCGCTCGTTCGTCCCCCGCGCCTCGACGATCATGAGGTACTGGTTCTGGCCCTGGACCTTGTAGACCTCGGGCGCTTCGAACAGGTTGAGCACGGTGTCGCTCATGATCTTCGTGTAGCTCGAGCCGAAGCTGCCCGGGAAGTTCCCGATGGGCATGCTCGCGCGGTAGATGTTGCCGAGGTCGTCGGCGAAGAACAGGTACATGTTCGTGTCGTCGCCGATGAGGGTCTGGTCGATCGGGGCCCCGTTGGGGAGGCTGCCGGTGAACAGCGTCTGCGGCGACGACCAGCTGTTGGGGTTGGTCGGGTCGCTCGAGGTACGGTAGGAGAAGGCCGGGCCGCCCCACTGGTAGGCGAGCACCCAGATGTTCTTCGGGGCGAAGTAGAACAGCGTCGGCGCGATGGCGCCGAAGGACATGTCGCTCTGGCTCGCGGTGGCCATGTCGGACCAGTTCGTGAACGGGCTGAAGCTCGTGGACTTCCAGTTCGACCCGGTGTCGTGCGTCGTGGCGTAGACGACGTGCTTGCCGTTGTAGACGACGTTCGTGAAGTCCTTGAGCGAGACCCAGCCGGACTTCGGGTTGGCCAGCGGGCCGGTCGAGGACCAGCGGTACGTCGACGGCAGCGCGCAGGTTCCGGTGCCGCTGCCCCCGTCGACCTTGACGAGCTGCCACTGCTGGTCGTTGCCGGCAGCGTTGCTCACCTGCACCACACCGGCGCCGTCGGCGGTCGAGGCGCCCTGCACGTCGACCACCTTGCCGCTGTTGCGGTTGACCAGCCGGACGTACCCGCTGTCGGAGTCGCTGAGGCTGAACTGCTGGTTGGCGCCGCCGTTGTCGGTCCACTGCACCACGGGGGCGCCGTCGGCGGTGGAAGCGCCCTGCACGTCGGCGAGCTTGCCGGAGTGCCGCGCGCGCAGCTTGTAGTTGCCGCCGCCGGCGTCCACGAACTGGAACTGCTGGTTGGTCGTGTTGGTGCGGGTCCACTGGATGAGGCCGGCACCGTCGGCGGTGGACGCGCCGGAGACGTCGAGAGCCTTGCCGCTGTTGCGGTTCAGCAGGACGTACCAGGCGGTGGTGTCCACAGTGGCCGCCGAGGCCGTGGTGGGGGCCACCGTGAGCAGCCCGGCCACGACCGCCACCACGGCCGCGGCGGCCGGCCCGGGCCGGTGCCGCCACCTCGCGGCGCGCGCGAATCCAACCGGCATAGATCGTTCCCTTCTTCGTTGACGGGGACCATCGAAATACTGTTAGCGCTAACACTTCCCGGCGGACGAACCTGCCGGGAAAGTGGCGGAGTGGAAGGGGGCAGTCGGTCGATCGGTGGTGCGCCTGAACGCACCAGAGGACTGTGAACGATCGCGGCGACGGCGTCAAGATGTGACGCGGAAGATCTTCGCGGCGGGCAAAGTGCCCCCGGATTCGAACAGGAGTTCGAGCGTCGGGTAGAGTGTGCGCCGGGTGGTGGTGCGGCCGCAGGGGAAGTGCGGTCCGCGCCACCACCCCCGACGCGGGCCCTCAGCGTTGCAGCGTCAGCACGCCGGGTCGCCAGGGCAGGTGGTTGTAGTCGGTGCCGTCGGAGCTGGGGTTCCTCCCCTGGTAGAGGAGCTGCAGGTTGCAGGGGTCGACGGTCTTGGTCTGGTCGGGGTTGGGGCGGACGAGGTCGCCGTGGCTGATGTCGTTGGTCCAGGTGGCGCCGCTGTTGGCCTTGCCGGCGAAGGGGTTGCTTTCGGTGGCGGCCTGCGGGGTCCACGTGCCGCCGAGGCTGGTGGCGGTGAACGAGCGGAAGAACCGGCCCTGCGCGCCCATGGCCTCGACGAGCATCAGGTACTGGTTCTGGCCCTGGACCTTGTAGACCTCGACGGCCTCGAAGAGGTTGGCCGTCGTGTCGGTCATGATCGTCGTGTAGTTCGAGCCGAAACTGCCGGGGAAGTTCCCGATGGGCATGCTCGCGCGGTAGATGTTGCCGTTGTCGCCGGCGAAGAACAGGTACATGTTCGTGCCGTCGCCGATCAGGGTCTGGTCGAGGGGAGCGCCGCCGGGAATGGTGCCGGTGAACAGCGTCTGCGGCGCGGACCAGCCGTTGGCGTTGGTGGGATCACTCGACGTCCGGTAGCTGAAGGTGGTCGGACCCCACTGGTAGGCGAGCACCCAGATGTTCTTGGGCGCGAAGTAGAGCAGTGTGGGGGCGACGGTGCCGGTGGTCATCCCGGTCTGGCCGGCCGAAGCCATGTCCGACCAGTTCGTGAAGGGGGCGAAGGCCATCGAGCCGTACGCCCCCGCCGAGTCGGTCGTCGACCCGTAGACGATGTGCTTGCCGTTGTAGACGACGTTCGTGAAGTCCTTGAGCGCGACCCACCCGGACTTCGGGTTCGCCAGCGGGCCGGTCGAGGACCAGCGGTACGTCGACGGCAACGTGCAGGTGGTGCTCCCGTCGACCTTGACGAGCTGCCACTGCTGGTTGGCCGCCTGCCGGTCGCCCGACTGGACGACGGCTGCTCCGTCGGCGGTCGACGAGCCCGTGACCTCGACGGCCTTGCCGCTGTTGCGGTTGATCAGCCGGAGGTATCCGCCGTCGGAGTCGGCGAGGCCGAATTGCTGGTTGGTTCCGTCGAGGTCGGTCCATTGCTGGACTTTCGCTCCGTCGGCGGTCGACCAGTTGCCGATGTCGAGAACCTTGCCGGAGTTCTTGGACTTCAGCCGGTAGTAGCCGTTGCCGGAGTCCGCGAACTGCCACTGCTGGTTGGCGCCGTCGTGGCGGGACCACTGGAGGACCGCCGCACCGTCGGCGGTGGACGCGCCGGAAACGTCCAGCGCTTTGCCGCTGTTGCGGTTGACCAGCACGTACCACGCATTCGTGTCGACGGTCGCCGCCCACGCCGCGCCGGGGGCGAGCGCGACCGCCGTGGAAGCCGCGAGAACGGTCGTGAGCAGGGCTGTTGCGGCGCGCCACCGGTGGCGGGGCCGCGTGCGGTGGCGTGCTGCCCGGGGTGGGGCCTGACCCGTCGAACTCATGGTGGCTCTCCTTTGAGCGTCAGGTATTTGTTAGCGCTAACATTCGAGGCCGCGGAACATTTCCTGTCGAACGGAGCATCGGGAACGGCGAACACCGCCGTCTGACGAGGTTGCCAGATCGCTGCCGAGCCTTCAAGGGGCGCGGGAACGAGACAGGCAATTCCGGGCCGGTTGTCGAATATCGCGTCGTTTGTTCGACGCGGTGGTGAGAAGCTTCGCGCCGGGCGAGGCGCAGACGAAGGAGACAATGCGAATGACGACGCGGCGCACCGGAAGAACACCGATCCGGCTCTACATGTCGATGTCGGTCGACGGGTACATCGCCGGGCCGGACGACCGCCCGGGCCAGGAGCTCGGCCGGGACGGCTGGCGGCTGTTCGACTGGCTCGACGACCGGCGGTCCGCCGGGATCAACGGGCAGGTGTACGCCGAGGCCGAAGCGACGGGCGCGCTGATCTCCGGACGCCGCACGTTCGAGCTGGCCGGTCGCTGGAACGGCGACCACCACGACGGCGTGCCGATCCACGTGCTCACCCACCACGTCGACCCGGACGACGTGCCGCCGGGCAGCGCGAAGTTCTACACCGACGTCGAGGCGTGTGCCGTCGAGGCCCGGGAAGCGGCGGGCGACCGCGGGGTGATGGTCCACGGCGCGGGTGCGGCACAGGCACTGCTGGCGGCGGGCCAGCTCGACGAGATCGAGCTGCACCTCATCCCCGTCCTGCTGGGCGGCGGACGGCGGCTGTTCGAGCCGACCGGGATCGGCCAGGTGGAACTGGAGCTCGTCCGGCAGCTCGACGGCCGCGGCGTCACCCACCTGCGGTTCCGCGTGGTCCGTGACGCGGATTGACGGCGGCGGCGAGGCCGCGGCCGCACTCCGGGCGCGGCTGCGGCACGTCTGCTGGATCGGCGGCGGGAGCGGCGCGGGCAAGTCGACCGTCGCCCGCCGCATCGCGGCCCGGTACGGCCTGGACGTGTATTCGACCGACGACGTGATGGCCGACCACGCCCGGCGCAGCACCCGGGAGGAAGCCCCGTACCTGGGCCGGTTCCTGGACATGACCATGGACGAGCGCTGGGTGGACCGGTCTCCCGAGACCATGCTCGAGACCTTCCACTGGTTCCGGGGCGAGGGCTTCGGCCTGATCGTCGACGACCTGACACGGCGGCCGGCGGGAACCGGCGTCATCGCCGAAGGGTTCCGGCTGCTGCCGTCGCTCGTCGAGCCGCTGCTCGCCGGACCCGGCCACGCGGTGTGGCTGCTGCCCACGCCGGAGTTCCGCCGGGCGGCGTTCGACCGCCGTGGAGGCGGGATCCCGCCCCGGACCGGCGATCCGGACCGGGCCCGGCGCAACCTGCTCGAGCGTGACCGGATGTTCACCGACCGCTTGGCCGCCGAGGCGAAACGTCTCGCACTGCCCGTCATCGAGGTCGATCCGACGGTGACCGAGGACGAGCTCGCCGGGCGAGTGGCGCAGGTGTTCGGGCTCCGAACGCCTCCGGGCGCCCCCGGTTCCCCGGAGATCGGATCGTTACACAACTTCGGGCGGCGTGGGACGTCTGATGATCGTGAGAGTGATCCGCAGAGCCGGGCTCGGCCTGGTGGCCTTGATGCTGGCAGCGTGTAGTGGACAGTCCGAGACCGGGGGGACCGCGCAGGCGGCCGGCGCGGTCGGTGCGGCGGGGACGACGGCGACGACACCGGGAGTACCGGCCGCGACCGTGGCGTTCCTCCCCTCCGGCGGGGACCAGCTGAGCCCGAAGGACCCGATCGTCGTGAAGGCGTCGGGGGGCACGTTGCAGGCGGTCGCGGTCACGAACCCGCAGACCGGCAACGGCGTCAAAGGCGACCTCTCGCCGGACAAGACGACGTGGACCAGCAAGGACAACCTGCGGTACGGGGCCACCTACCAGGTGGTGGCGACCGCGGTGAACCAGGCGGGAGCAGCAACCGAGCAGCGCGGGGAAGTGCGCACGGTCAAGCCGTCCGGGGTCGCCACGCCGTCGCTGTTCCAGCCGGCCTCCGGCGACTTCGGCGTCGGCCTGATCATCGGCCTGAAGTTCGACCACGACATCACCGACAAGGCCACGGTGGAGAAGTCCTTCAAGGTGACGTCCACGCCGTCCCAGGACGGCGGCTGGTACTGGGTGGGCAAGCGCGAAGTGCACTTCCGGCCCAAGGACTACTGGAAGGCCGGCTCGACCGTCAAGCTCGAGACCACGACCTTCGGCACGCCGATCGGCGGTGGCCTGTACGGCGGCCAGGACGTCTCGGCCACCTACAAGGTGCACGACTCCTGGATCGCCAAGGCGGACGGCAACACGCACCAGATCAAGGCGTACCACAACGGGCAGCTCGTGCGGACCGCGCCGACCAGCATGGGCAAGACCGCCGACACCCCGCCGCGCGGCCCGACGCCGACCTTCAACGGCACGCACACCGTGCTGGGGAAGGAGGCCTCCAAGATCATGGACTCCTGCTCCTACGGCGTGTGCGAAGGCGACCCGGGTTACTACAAGGCGCCGGAGAACTGGAACGTCCGGATCTCCAACGACGGCGAATACCTGCACGAGAACCTGAAGACGGTCTCGGTGCAGGGCAGCGCCAACGTCTCCAACGGCTGCCTCAACATGAACACCGAGAACGCCAAGTGGTTCTTCGACAACTTCAACGTCGGCGACGTCGTCGAGGTCACCAACTCGGGCGGCCCGCCGCTGGCCATCAACAACGGCCACGGCGACTGGTCCATCAGCTGGGCGGCCTGGCAGGCCGGCAGCGCCCTGCGCGGCTGAGTCCCATCCCATTCCAGGAGGCCTCCGGTTCGCCGGAGGCCTCCTTTTTCGGCTGGGTCACAGGGGGTCGTAGGCGTCGCCGTCTTCGTTGAGCAGGACGTAGCCGGGCGACAGCTCGGTCAGGCTCGCGCTCAGCGACGCCAGCACCTCCTCGACGTCGGCCCGGCCGAGCTCCAGCTCCGCGCAGACCTCCGCGCGGAGCTCGTCGATCCGGGGTTCCTGCTCCTTCAGCTCGGCGTAGGAGGCTTCGAAGGAGGCACGCATCGCGGCGCGATCGGGTGCGTCCGAGACGACGTCCTGCCAGGTCGGCACCTCGACGACCAGGCGGATCGCAACGACCGGATCGGCAGCGACGATCCCGGCGGTCCCTTCGGAGCCGGCGTACAGCACGGGCCCGTCACCACAGACGAAGAACGTGCCGCCCGAAGCATCGCCGGCGATCGCGTGCAGTGCGCCGCCCGACGCCAGCCGCACCGGTTCGACCGGATCGAGCCGGGCGACGTCGAAGTCGAACACGCCGGCCAGCAGCGCGCGGGCGTGGGCGTTGGCGCGGAGGCGATCGAGCATGCCGGAACGATAGAGCATCCGGGGCGCCTCGGTGCGGCTCCAGCTTCTGCACGGCAGAAGAATGCGCGTCCAGTTCTGCGAACCCGGCTCGTCACTCAGGAGCGAAGAAGAGGTGCGACGCGCGTTCGCGGACGTCGGCGTCGCGATGGTTGCGCAGTGCGGATACCAGCTCGCGCCACGGAGCCGGCCAGCCGGCGTGCGGGCCGGCTCGGCTCGCGATACTCGCGGCCAGCAACGCCTCCGCCGGGCTTGCCGTGAGGGCTTGAGCGGTGCCGAACAGCTCGGAGCGGCTGGGATCGTGGCCGGTGAGCCAGGCGGCGAGCCGGTCCGCCACTTGCCAAGCCGGGGCGGGACGGTCGGCGAGGGCGGCGATCCGGCGAAGGGCAGGCAGCAGGTCGCCGCGGCGGGGCAGGGCGCTGATGGCGAGCAGGAGTGCGTCCGTCCGGTACTCCGCCCGTTCCGCCAGCGTCATGGACAGCTCTTCCGCCGCGGCGCGCATCGCTTCGCCACCGGTGTCCAAGCGGGCGGCGAGGCGGACGAGGAACAGGCGAAGCCGTTGCCGCGCCGGCTGGTCCCGCCCGGCAACGGCCACCTCGGACTGGTCGACGAGGGTCGTGACCACGTCGTGCACCGGCGCCGGATCACCGGTGACCGCGCACGCGGTGAGCAGCGCGTCGACCGCGTATCGCCACGTCGCGGTGCGCGTCAGATCGCCGATCAGGGTGACCACCGCAGCAGGTCCTTCGCGGTCCCAGACGCTCCACGCGGGCCAGGCGGCCAAGCCGATCCGCGCGGTGTCCGAATCGGCGCTGCCCGCCACGGCTCGCACCAGTGCGCCGTAGCGAGCGCGGTGGTGCTCCGCAATGGTCAGCGGGACAGCTTCGGTCACCGCGGTGGCCACCGCGGTCGTCGTGGTCGCTTCGGTGAGCCAGTGCCACGCGCGTTCGTCGTCGAGCAGCCGGCGTGCGGCCGACACGATGGCGCGACGGAGATCGCGGTGCAGCTCCGGGTCCGCCCACAGCGCGGCCAGCTCGCCGGCCGCGCCCGGCACGCGGTGCTCGGCGAGCAGCCGGATCGCCTCCTTGCGCGAGGTCACCTTCTTGCCGACCAGCACGGGCCGGAGCGCGGCACCCAGGTCGACCGGCGGGATGGTCCGGGCGGCCCGGCCGGCCGCGTACACCGCGACCCGGGCGCGGTCGGTGTCGGCGTGGCCGAGCAACGTGCCCAGCGCATCGCCGGGCCGATCGATCCAGGTCAGCCCGGTCAGCGCGGCCTCGACCACGGCGACTTCGTCGTCCTGCAGGAACGGCTCCACGTCTTCGATGCGGGCGCCGGGCAGGCTGGCCAGACGCTGCACGGCGGAGACCCGCTCCCAGACCGGCTTGCGGGGCGCGGTGGCGAGGTCGGCCAGCAGTTCGGCGTAGCGGGCGACCTGGCGCGGCAGCCAGTGCGACGCCGACCCGCCGAAGGTCGGCACCAGCCGGACGCCGCGGGTGACGAACCGGCCGCGCGGCGGCCGGTCCAGGACGCGGTCGAGCAGGTCGGTCCGGCGTCCGCCGACCGCGTTCGCCACCGCGGTCACCGTGATCGTGGACGAGTCGCGCCGCAGCACGGTCTCGACGCGTTCGTCACGGGTCGCGGGCGGGGCCAGCCACAGCTCGAGGGCCCGGTGGACCGTGTCGTCGTCGGCCGCGCGGGTCGCTTCGCCGATGACCGTCTGCAGGTCGGGCATCGTCCACGCCCGCCGCTGCAGCCCCGCGGCCAGCGACAGGACCAGGGCATAGCGGCCGACGCGAGCGTCGGCGGCGATGCGCGGCCGCAGCGCGGACCACACGACGTGCTCGGCGCCGCGAGGCAGGGACCGGTCGAGCCGGTGCAGGGTGAGGGTGTGCGCGTGGCCGCCGGACAGCTCCAAGATCCGCAGGCCGCTTTCGACCAAGCCGGGTTGCAGCGTGAGCGTGCCCTGGCGGATGAGGGTGACGGCGGTGGTGCCGACCGCTTGGCGCGTACCCCACGACGCGTCCCTGGACTGAACGGCGTCGGTGGCCAGCTTGACCAGGGTGGACGGGTCGGCCGACCGCAGCAGCCAGCCCGGGACGGCGGCGACGGCGGCGAGCGCCGCGTGGCGGACCGGGTCCCGCTCGTTGGGCAGCCGGTTCAGCGACGCCAGCAGGCCCGCGACGACGTCCGGGTCCCGGGTCGCGGCCGCCGCGCCGATCAGGAGCGGGTAGCCGAGGGCGCGCTCGGCGGCGGTCGGCCGGGCGGTCGCGGCGCGCAGGGAAGGTTCGGCTTCCGGCCACGGCAGCCGGGCGGTCGCCTGCCGTCGCAGCTCGGGGTCGTCGGCCACCGGGCGGGTGGCGAGCAGCCGGCGGGCTTCCGCGTGCCGGGACCGCCACGGCAGGACGTCGAGGATTCCCATCGGCAGGCCGGCCTGCTGCAGGTTCCGTTCGCCCAACGCTCCATTCAGGACGGTGGCGCGCCGTCCGGGCGCGAGGCCGCGCAACAACGCAGCCAACTGCGTCATGTCGGCGAGACAGGTGCGTGCGAGCGAACTCAGTGACGCGTCCGATGCCCGTCGCAGCGAGCGTTCCGTGCTTCGCCCCGGCGGGAACCTGATGCGTCGCGCGGGATCGGCGAGGATCTCGACGACCCGATCCGGATCGGCGGCGATCGCCGTGGCCAGCCAGCGGTTCGCGCCGGCCGGGAGCCCGGTCAGCGGTCCCGAGCGCGCGAGCAGGTCGACGAGCTGGGCGGGGTCGTGCCGGACCAGTTGCTTCAGCGCGGGCCCGAAGCGCGCCCAGGTGGCGTTGCGGCCGGCGTCACCGGCCGCGGCCAGCCGGCGCCGCAGGTGCGCGAGCACGACGGCGGGGTGCCGGCGGGCCAGCGCGGCGAGGTTGGGCACGGCGAAGTCCAGTTCCGGCAACAGGGCCGTCACCGTGCCGGCTTCGCAGACCGGGAGCACGGCAGCCGCCTCGTGGTCACCGAAGCGGGCGCGTACCGAGGGCAGGAGAGCTTCGGCCCACTCGGTGGCGCCGATGGCGCGCACGGCGCGGTAGAGGGTGTGCCGCCACGCGAGGGGTGCGGTCGGGAGTGCCGCGGTGAGGACGTCGAAATGACGGCCGCGGCGGGCGCAGTGGCTCATCGCCAGACCGGCGGCCCGGGGGTCGGCCGAGACGAGGATGCGGCGCAAGTGCGTGTCGTCGTCCGCGACGACGGCCATCACGGCGGCCCAGGCCCGAGGAATGCCGGGGACGGCGTCCAGTTCCGCGAGCAGGGCGGCGAGCTCCGGGGTACCGGCCAGCGCGCGAGCGGTGTCGGCGAGGACCTGCCGCCGCGCCGGCGCGGCCAGCGGATCGACCCGGGCGAGAAGGGCGCGCATGTCCATGCCGGCGATTGTTCCCGATCATGAGGCACGCACCAACGCAAATTCCGCATGTCGTGATCGACCGTCCTCAGCACCGACGTCCCGCGGCGCGGCGAGCAGGCCGGTCCGCGTCTTCGCCCACCCGCCGTGACCGAGCGCACGACGCACTGATCGTGCTCACCGGCCCGCAGCCCGCCGGCCACGACCGCAGTAGTCGTGGCCGGCGCCGCGATCCGTGTCAGTGCTGTTCGGTGGTCACGGATCGTCGATCAGTAGGGGTGCGGCGCATAGACCGTCTGGACGGTGGTGGTGGAATAGGTGACGTTGTTGTAGGTGGCTTGGTGCTCACAGGTCACGGTGAGAGCTGCGCCCGGCGGCACGGCGCCGGTGCTGTAGGTGACGGTGGTCTTGGTGGCCTTGTCTTCGTGGTCGGAATCGGAGCCGCCGTAGTTGTCGTGACAGGCGACGCGGGTGTTGCGAGCGTCCAGGCCGTCGCCGTTGCTGCGCTCGAACCGAATGTAGCTCTGTATGCGACCGGAACTGGACGGGTTGCCGCCGGAGAGGGAGTCCCAGCGCAGCAGCTGGGTGTAGGCGTGGACGCGATAGCCTGTGCTGCAATCGGGGCTGTACGACGTGGTCGAACCGCCGAAGACCGGTGTCCCCTGATTGGAGCAGGTCGTCACCGTGGGGGTGGTGGGCGGTGCAGGTGTGCCCGGATCGCCGCCACCCGGGGCGCCGCAGCCCTCTTCGGGGCACAACTGCGGCGCCATTGTGACCGCTTGCGAGGCGGGGAGAACGATCGCCGAGCCCGCGCCGTAACAGATCATCGATGCTGCCAACGTCGCCAAAATTCGTGTTCTCGTATTTTTCACGGTGACGGTGTCGTGAATGATCATGAGCGCGTTACTTGACGAAATTCGGTTTCGCTGCAAGGGCGCCCGCGCTCTACGGGGGGTGGTCTTTTCCGGGTTGCTGTCCGAGTTCTATTTCACCTGATCGGAGGATCTTCGTCATCTCGGTGTCGGTGAAATTATCGAAATTCGTCGTGGTGTGGTGGCGGAAAAGCGATCGGTATTCCTGGGGTGAGGTGCCGAGGTGCCGGTGGAACGCCGCTCGCACCGAGGACGGCGCGCCGAGTCCGGTGAGGCGGCCGATCCGTTCCACGGCCAGGGTGGTCGTCTCCAGCAGTTCGCGCGCGCGGTCGATGCGGGCGTCGGCCAGCCAGGCCATCGGCGACGTGCCGGTCTCCTCCCGGAACCGGCGGATGAGGGTCCGCCGGGACATGTGGGCGCGTTTCGCGAGAGCGTCGACGGTGAGGTCGTCGGCGAGGTTGTCGAGCATCCAGTCCCGCAGCGGAGCGAGCTGGTCGCCGGTCGCGTCGGGGCGGAGCCGTTCGACGTACTGCGCCTGCCCGCCGGTGCGCCGCGGCGGGGCGACCAGGAAGCGTGCGTGGGTGTTGGCCGCGGCGGGGCCCCGGTCGCGGCGGATCAGGTGCAGGCAGAGGTCGAGCCCTGCGGTCACCCCGGCGGAGCTGAGGATGTCGCCGTCGTCGACGTACATCCGGTCCAGCACGACCTCCACCTTCGGGTACTGCCGACGGAGTTGAGCGGCGTACTGCCAGTGCGTGGTCGCGGGCCGTCCGTCGAGCAGGCCGGCCGCGGCGAGGGCGAAGACGCCGACGCAGATGGAGACGAGCCGGGCGCCGTGGTCGTGCGCCGCGCGCAGCGCGTCCAGGACGTCGGGCGCCGGCGGTGTGCCGATGTCCTGGTAGGCCAGGACGATCACGGTGCCGGCCCTGGTCAGCGTGTCGAGGCCGGCCGTGGCGGTGACGGTGAAACCGGCGCCCGGCACCGGTCCCGGGTTGCCTGCCGTGCACACGATCAGCTCGTAGTGCGGATCGGTCGCGAAGATCTGGGTCGCGATCCCGAACTCCAGCGCCGGTACGCCGGGCAGGACGAGGACCGCGACCTGGTGCCGATCCGCTGACATGGCCATGGCCCGATGATAGCGATGGATGGCACTCGGGCCACTGTTCGGTGCGCCCGCAGGCTCCTACGGTTCAGAGCATGAACATCAACGCCCTTGCGCTGCCCAGCGGGCCACTGGCCGACGCGAGCCTCGCCCTGGCCCGGCAGTCGGAGAGCACGCCGATCGCCGACCACAGCATCCGCAGCTTCCTGTTCGCCCGCCTCGTGGCCGAGCAGGAAGGCTCCGTGCACGACGCGGCCTACGACGAGGATTTGCTCTTCGCCGCCTGCGTCATGCACGACCTGGGCCTGGGCACCCTCGCGGCGGGCAAGGCCCGGTTCGAAGTGGAGGGAGCGGACCTGGCCGCGTCGGTGCTGGCCGAACACGACGTTCCGGCCGCGGACGTCGACCGGGTGTGGGAGGCGATCGCCCTGCACTCGTGCCTGGGCCTGGCCGACCGGCGCGGTGTGCTGACCTATCTCACGCACAAGGGCGTGTTCATCGACGGCGGTCGCTTCACCGACCTCGACGCCGACCGGGTGCGGCCGGTCTACGCCCGGTATCCGCGACCCGCCGGTGCTCGCTTCCTGCAGGACGCGATCGTCGAGCACGCAGCCCGCTCGGAGGCGGCGGCGCCCCCGTACTCGATCGCGGCCGAGTTGCTGCGTCAGCGACACGCCGAGGCCTGATTCTTTCGCCGAGAGGCGCGGTTCAGCGGTTGCCCGGCCCTCGAAGTACTGCTTGGTGCGCTCGATGAACGTTTCGACGGTGAGCGGCTCCAGGGCTCCGCCGGACCGGCAGTCGGCGGGTGAACGCCGGTCCTGGGACACCGGGCTGACAGACTCGGGGGCGTGATCCTCGGATATGTCCTCGCCGTGCTGGCCGCGGTCGCCTCGGGTAGCGGCTCCATCCTGGAGTCGGCCGGCGTCCGGCGGGCCGGCGCCTTCGGCGGCTCGCCGCAGGATCTGGTCGCGCTGCGCAAGCAGCCGCTCTACTTCCTCGGGCTGGGGGTGGACCTGCTCGGGTTCGTCTTCGCCGCGGCTGCGCTGCACCGCCTGCCCCTGTTCCTGGTCCAGTCGGTGCTCGCGTTCAGCGTCGGCGTGACCGCGACGATCTCCGCGATCCTCGGCGTCCGGCTGGCCGGTGCCGGGTGGGCCGCGCTGGGGGTCGGTGCGGCCGGCCTGGTCCTGCTCGGCCTGTCCGCGGATCCGGGTCCGGCGCGCCTGTTGCCGCCTGGGTGGCAGCTGCTGCTGGTGGGCGTGGCGGTGGTGATCGCGGCGATCGCGTTCACCGCCCAGCGCAGCGCCGGCCGCTGGTCGCCGATCGTGCTCGGGTTCTGCGCCGGGCTGGGGTTCAGCACCGTCGGGATCTCGGCACGGACGCTCGACGCGTCCGGGCCGGCCTGGCGCCTCGTCGCGGAGCCGGCGCTCTGGGCGATGATCGCCAACGGGCTCGTCGCGGCGGCGGCGTTCGCGATGGCCCTGCAACGCGGCCGGGCGACCGCGGTCACCGCCATCATGTTCACCACCAACACGGCGTTGTCCTCGCTCATCGGGCTGGTGGTGCTGGACGACCGCGTCCGCGCCGGCTTCACCGCCGCGGCCGCCGCGGGCTTCGTCCTCGCCATCGCCGGGGCGATCGGCACCGCGCACTACTCGGCCATCCATCAAGCCGAGCCCAGTACGTCCGCCGCGTGAGCGGATCCCGGCGGACGGCCGAACCCGGCCCGCTCCGGCTACCGGCCACCCCGGGCCTTTCCGCCGGCTGAGCGCACGCTCGGCGGCATGAGGGTGCGTGGGCAGTCACCGGCGGGGCCAGGGGCGGCCGGGGTGATCAGCCATTCGTCCGCCGAGGACGCGACGGTCAAGTCGCCGGCGTCGACCCGCTGCCCGCTGTGCGGGAGGGTTGCTGGGACATCCGGCTGAGGCCGTCGAGGATGAGGTCGAGCCCGAACTCGAACTCGTCGGCGAAGGTGAATCCCGTCTTCGCCAGTTCGGTGACCACCTCGGCGAGGTAGGGGTAGTCCTCGAGTCCCGACGGCTGCCGGTCCACGACGGCTTCCTTCCGTCGCGCCGCTTCCGCCGGGATGTCGCCGGCGAGCGTTTTCTCCTGGAGGGCGAACCCGTAGACGTAGGCGTCCATGAGGTTGTAGGCGTGCACGGCCATGCGGAAGGGGAAGCCCGCGTCACGGCGGAGGCACCGCATCACCGCGTTGTGGTGGTGCAGGTTCGCCGGTCCCGGAGTACCCGTCTCCATCCGGCCGACCGCCCACGGGTGACGGAGCAAGGCCTGCCGCATCGACGCCGCGCGGAGGCGCATGGCGGTCCGCCAGCCGACGTCGACGGGCACCTCGACCTCGGCGAAGACCAGGTCGACCATGCCGTCGAGGAGCTCGCGCTTGTCGGCCACGTGCTTGTAGAGCGCCATCGGCACGACGCCGAGCCGGTCGGCCAGCCTGCGCATGGTCAGCGCCTCGAAGCCGCCTTCGTCCGCCAGTTCGACGGCGGCGCGCAGCACCTTGGCGCGGTTGAGCCGCTCCCGGCCGCCGGCCGCGGCGGTGTCCTGCATCGGGGTCCTCCAGCTCCTGACCGGGGTCCGGTCTTGACAGGTGTACATCGTACGCCTAGCTTGGGCGCGATAGAGGTGTACGTTGTACACCTCGGTCGGATCCCTCTCGGAGGAGCAAGACATGAGTGCCACGCCAAGACCCGGCAAGACGAAGCAGGTCTCCATGGGGCCGGGCGAACGGGGCCTTTCGCGGGCCGCCGGCATCGCTGCCGCGATCGCGGGGGCGCTGTTCATCGCGGTCCAGATCGGTCATCCGGCCATGGGCGTCCCGGCGGTCACCACCACCGACTGGGCCGTGCGCAGCACGGCGAAGGCGCTCATGGCCGCGCTGGCACTCGCGGGCATCACCGGCATGTACCTGCGTCAAGTCCGGCAGACGGGAATCCTCGGGTTCCTCGGCTACGTGGTGTTCGCCGCCGGGTACCTGCTCATGTTCTGCATCGAGGTCGTCGCCGCCGCCGTTCTGCCCGCGCTGGCACCCACGGTGCCCGGCTACGTCGCCGACGTCCTTGCTGTCGCCTTCGGTGGCACCGCAAAACAGGGCATCGGCGCCATGCAGACCGTCATCGCGGCCGGCTCCGTCGGTTACCTGGTGGGCGGGTGCCTGTTCGGCATCGCGTTGTTCCGGGCGGGCGTCCTCGCCCGGTGGGCGTCGGCGCTGCTCGCCGCGGGCACCGTCGCCACGGTCGCGCTCGCGGTGCTCCCGGAGTCGTTCAACCGGCCGCTGGCCGTTCCGACCGGAGTAGCGTTGATCGGCTTGGGCATATCGCTGTGGCGGGCCCGGCCGGCCACGGGCAGCGACAACTCGGCGCCTCCCACTGTGGAACACGCCGCCACGCGGTGATCATCGACGTCGGTGCCACCGCACTGCGCGGCGGGGACGAGGCAGTATCACGCTCATCGGCATGACAGGATGTTGCCGCGACAAGGGCCACTTTCGGCCGGTGGATCAGGTGTGTTGAGGCCGACTGGCGGTAGTGCCACCGGTCGGTACAGCGCCGGCACCGCGTGAGGTGTTGTGCCAGGGGTCGGCGGTTACACCGAGTTGGATGAGCGTGCCGAGCCAGTCGGTGCCGACCCAGTCGCGGATGATGCGACCGTCTTCCAGTTCGAGGAAGTCGACGCCCCAGGTGGTCACGACCCGGCCCGTCGCGGGTTTTCCCCGGAAGCCGCCGGCGTCGGTGCCGGTGATGGTCCAGCGGACGGCGGCTTGGTCGGTCGTGGCGACGAGCTGGTCGATCGTCACCTTCAGGTCAGGGAATGTCGTGCGGTAGCTGCGGATGGCGGCGACCTTCGCCGCTCCGCCGGCGAGGTCCGGTGCCGTAGTGGAGCGGAATCGAGGATGGAACAGTTCGTCGGCGACGTCATATCGCTGGTCGTTCCACAGGTCCTCGTACACGCGCCGGGCGACGGCCTCGCACGAGGACACCGCGGCCGCCTCTGTTGCAGGCGCCGCGCAGGCCGCCAGCGTGGTCGTGCCGTGGATCCGGCGGGCGTGGCGGGCGTAAGCGCGGGGCGCCAGCTGTGGTATGAGCAGCCGAGCCGGCACCGGTGCCCGGCCGAGCATGAGGGCGATGACCTCGGGATCGCCCTCGTACATGAGCATGCCGAAGGCGAGTGCTGCCTGAGTTTTGGGCAGCGAGTCGATGCCGTCGCGTTCGAGCGCCTGCCATTCGCCCACCTCGAGATGCTGGGCTGCCAGTGGCAGAATCTGGTCCTCTTCGGCGGTCAGATGTTCGTCCAACGCCGCCGAGAGGTGGCCGAGTGTGCCGGCCAGCCGGTCGCGTGACTCGGTCCCCGCGCTCGCCGCCCACCCCGGTAACTGTTCGGAAACGTCGTCGAGGAGTCCGTGGAGTATCTGGTGCTGTTGTTCCATCAACGCCACCACGCTGCCGAGCCGTTCGGGGACTCGCTGGTGGAGCTTCGGCCACAGCAGCCGGTCTTCTCCCGAGTGATGGTGGTCCAAGGTTCGGATGAGGAACTGCAGGTGCTTCGCGACTCGTCGGGCCTGGCGTCGGTCACCTCCGGCGACGCGCTCGACGGCTCTCGGAGCGAGTCGGAATTCCCGGCGGAACGCCAGGTGGGCGACCTGCATGTCGCGTACGTCGACGG
Organism: Streptomyces sp. MN03-5084-2B; assembly: GCA_033793495.1. Classification (GTDB taxonomy): domain Bacteria; phylum Actinomycetota; class Actinomycetes; order Mycobacteriales; family Pseudonocardiaceae; genus Amycolatopsis. The sequence continues at coordinate 55,776 of JARAWT010000001.1, forward strand.
TGTTCGGCGGTTGGGGATGGTGCGGGGTTTTCATGACGCGGCCTCCTTGCCGAGTCGCGACCCCAGCAATCCGCTGGAACGTCACTGTATTGAACCAAGGTCCTGAGTATGATCGCAAGGGTGACGAGCAGTGCGTCGAGCGCGCCGCGGAGGTACCGGTCGGCTCTGCGGGCCCGCCAGGTCGAGCAAACTCGGCAGGAAGTGCTCGGCGCCGCGGTGGACCTGTTCGCCACGACCGGGTGGGCTCGGACGACTGTGGTCTCGATCGCCGCAGCGGCGGGGGTCGCCGTGGAGACTGTGTACAGCGGATTCGGGTCCAAGAAGGGACTGCTGCGCGCGGCCATGGACGTCGCGATCGTGGGTGACGCCCAGCCGGTACCGCTCGTCGAGCGCGAGGCTTACCGGAGGTTGCGTGCCGAGCCGCCGCGGCGCCGGCTGGAGGGCGCGATCGAGATCGCGGGACGGATCTATTCGGGTCCGGTGGCCCGCCTCTGGCCGGCACTGCTCGAGGCAGCCGCCGGTGACCCCGAGGTCGCGCAATGGTGCACCCAACTCGAGGCTGGAAGGCGAACGACCATCGCCGACGTACTCGAACTGGTCTACGAGCGGCGACCGGACGAACGCACCGTCGACATCGTGTGGAGCCTGGTCAGTATCGAGACCTACGCCAAACTCTGCCTCGACCGCGGATGGACGACCGAACAGTGGCAGCAGTGGGCGATCGAGGCCATCCAGCTGTTCGCGGGAAAGCTATGACTCCCTCCCTGCGCCGAGGTGAAAGCGGCCACTACGCGGCATCGGAGCGCGTTTGTGGCGGGTGGGGTTTACTTCTCCGGTGGCCGGAACTTCGCTCAGCGTCTTGACACCGTGCACTGCCGAACGTGCAGAGCGGGTCGTGATCGCGGAGATGGCCGCCGAGGGGATGGGTCGCAACGCAGCCGACCCGGGGTACTGGCACTCCGCTGGCGGACTTCCCTACGGCTATTTCCTCGACGAGCCCGCCCATGAGACCGATCCTGCCGAACTCGACGTTGTCGAGCGCGCTGCCGGTAGGACGATGCGGTGTGACATCGGCCTGCACGTCTTCGTCAGCGACCATGCCGGACGTTCCGTGCTGGGCCGGCTGGCGCAACGGGTCGCGGAGCGAACCGAGGGCTGGGTGCTGGTCGAATTCCGCACGCGCCCTTCCGAGGACCTGCTCGAAGATCTGGAGAGAACCAGCCGCTGCATCCGCGTCGAGGACTACGTCTACCTGGACGCTCCGGCAATGGCGACGTGGTACGCCCATCCGGCGTTCCACCTCGTCAAGTAGGCGTCCGTACCTCAGCGGCACGACCGCACGGTTCGACGCACGCCCAGCGGCATGAGCGTGCGTCACGCGGTGTGGTCGGCGGCGCGCGTGAACTTCGAATGCTCAGTAGCCGGAAGGGTGATCGGAGAGCCAGTCGGCGTGGCGGCGTTTGAGGGCGTCGCGTTCGTCGGTGGTGGACAGCAGGATGTCGGCGCCTCCGTCGTAGGGGTGATGTACGCGGTCGAAGGCGAGGCTGGTGATCATCACGCCGACGGTGGCGTAGTCGGCGGCAGCGCGGAGCAGTTCGTTCACGAGGCCGGGTTGCCAGGGCCGGCAGCTGACGTAGAGGTGGGTGTAGCTGATGTAATCCGGGTCGGTTTCGTCCTCGTCGGTGAGCAGGGACGTCCAGTGGTCGGCGCCTGGGTTCCAGCGTGCGTGTTGTGCGGACTGCGCCGGGGGTTCACTTGAGCCAGACCAGTCGGTGGTGACGATCCGGACTTCTCGGCCGTGGAACAGTTCGTCCAAGACGGTGTTGTAGCGATGGAGCACGATGTCGTACTCGGCTTCGGTTTCGGGATAGCGCTGCGATTCGGGCAGGCTGTGAAAACGCACCCATCGGTCGCGGCGGGCCAGCTTGAGCTCATCGGCGAACGGAGGGCATTCGAGCCACTGCTGGTGCCACAGCGCTGACAGTTCGTCCTCCGACACGCGATCAACTTCCCCGGGGGTTACTCGAATGAGGTCGCTGAACCTACGCGCGAAGTGATCGGCGTGCATCCTGTTATCCGCTGATCGGCTACGGATGGCGACCCTGCGTCTACGCCGGTAGGGCGGCGACGACGATCATCCGTCGGTGGTCCGCGCTCAGCGGCCGTCCGTCTTCGCCGTAGCAGGACACCGCGGCGAATCCTGCGGCGAGCAGCCAGTCACGAAGCTCGGGGAAGCCGAACAGCCGCTTGACGAAGCGTGTCCGGCGGGACCGGCCGTGGCGGACGATCGTGCGCTCCGCCTCGAGCCGGCCGGTCACGGGGTCGTACCGGTAGCGGTCGACGGGCATGTCGCCGTCGTCGCGGGCGGCCACGATCCGCGAGGGCGAATACGCGGCGAGAAATGCGGGGAGGTTGTCGAGGTCCATGGCCAGCCGTCCGCCTGTCCGCAAAGTGCCGGCGATGCCTCGCAGGACGGCGCGGTCGGTGTCGTCGTCGAAGTACCCGAAGGCGGTCGACCAGTTGATCACTCGATCGAAGCGGGCGCGCCACGGTAGTCGGCGCATGTCGCCGGCCACGTACTCGACGTCGACGCCGGCAGCGGCCGCGTCGGCGCGGGCCCGGTTCAGGAAGACGGTCGAAGAGTCGAGGCCCGTCACCAGGCAGCCGCGTGCGGCGATGCGATTGGTCAGGTCTCCGTGCCCGCAGGCGAGGTCCAGGACTCGCATGTCCGGTCGTAGGTCCAGCAACCGCCAGGTCAAAGCCGCGGCGGTTTCGCCCGGTAACGCCGCGATGGGGGTGGCAGGTTCGCGACCGGGGTGCTCGGGTTCGCCGTCCGAGGCGAAGAAGTGCAGGTAGTCCTCGTCGTACATACCGGCGGCGTCGAACAGGTCGGCCATGGAACCGACCATAGAAACGACCAGCTCGTGCGGGCAACGGGTTATCGCGCTCGACGACGCCAGGATCGGTGTAAGCCCGGCTGCCCGCTCGTCGGCATGACCGGACGCCGGATTCGACGTCCCGCTGGGGAGCGTCAATGTCCATGACCAGTCCGAGCCATGGTGGCGATCGTCGCACCACCTGCACTCGCCGCGGGACCGAAATTCGTCACCCGTTTCAGATCAGCCGCGCCAGCTGTGCGCGAAGCGCGGGGCCCTCCGCGTGGCCGAGTTGCTCGAGGATCACCAAAGCCTGCCGCAGCGCCGCTTGCTCTGCTTGGCCGTTGCCGGTGGTGCGGTGGACGGCGGCGATGTGCCGCAGCGTGGTCGCCTGCGTGTAGAAGTTGCGGCTCTGCTCCCGGATGTGCAGGGCTTCGAGGTAGCAGGCCAATGCCTGGTCCGGGTCGCCGGCACCCAGGTAGGCGCTGCCCAGGCAGCCCAGCGTGTGGGCCAAGCCGTCCGGGTCGGTGTCGAGGCTGCGGAACAGGTCGAGGGCCTGCCTGCTGTGGTCCAGGGCCTCGGCATGGCGTCCGGCTTCGATCAGGCACCAGCCGATGTTGTTCAGTGCTTTGGCTTCCCAGACGCCGGCGCCGCTCGCGCGGGCGAGCGTCAGTGCCTGTGTGGTGCGGTCGAGAGCGCGCGAGGTGTCGCCGGCGCAGACGTCGAGGTAGCCGAGCGCGTAGTTCGTGTGCGCCTGGCCGGTGGTGTCGTCCCCGAAGAGCTCGAGCGCGCGGCCGAGGTGGTGCCGGGCTTCGTCGAGTTCGTCCCGGCGGCAGAGCGCGCGGGCGAGCAGACGGTGGGCGTAGGCCTGGCTGTGGGTGCCGGCGCCCCGTTGCGCCGCGGCGAGTCCGGCGCGCTGGGTACTGACGAAGTCGCGCCAATGCCCGTGCCGGTCGAGGTGGGTGACGAGTGAGCGAGCCAACCGCCAGGTGTAGCTGCCGGGCCACGCCGGATCTTCGACCAGGGTGACGAGAACGGCGTGTTCGGCGGCGAACCATGCGGCGGCTTGTCCGGCATCGCCGAAGGTTTCGGGGCAGGTCCCGAGCTGCGGTGGCTCGAGCGGGAAAGGCTCCCAGGGCGAGCCCAGGTGACCGTCGGCGGCGACGCAGGTGTGCAGGTAGTGGTCCAGCATCCGGAGAATGGCCGCGTCCCGGTTGGCCGGCGGGTGCTCGCGGGCGCGGTCCCGTGCGTACAGCCGGGTCAGATCGTGGAAGCCGTACCGGTCGCCGGGACGGTTTTCGAGGAGGTGGACGTGGGTCAGCTCGTCGAGCAGCCGGTCCGCCTTGCCTGCGGCGATCGAGGTTGCGGCGGCCGCGCTGAAGTCGGGGCCGGGATGCAGGCTCAGCAACCGGAACAGTGCCGCTGCGGCGGGGCTGAGCGCCTGGTACGACCACGAGAAGACGGTGCTGATGTTCACGTCGGTCCCGCCGGAGTCCATGGTGTCGAGGCGGGCTTCGCGGAGTCGCCGGGCGAGCACGTGCAGCTGCAGGTCCGGCCGGTCGGCGAGCCGTGCGCCCAAGATGGTCAGCGCGAGGGGCATCCGTGCGCACGACTCGACCAGTTCTCCTGCCGCGCAAGGTTCCGCGGCCACTCGATCGGTTCCGGCGAAAGCGCCCAGCAACGCCGCGCACTCGTCGACCTGCAAGCTGTCCATCCTGATCGGCCGGGCACCGGCGTGCGCCACCAGGCCGGTCAGCCGCTTCCTGCTGGTGACGATGACGTAGCAGGCCCCGCTGCCGGGAAGGAGGTGCCGCACCTGGTCGCTGTCTCGCGCGTTGTCGAGGACGATCAGCATGCGGCGCCCGGCCAGCATGCTGCGGTACAGAGCGGCCTGAGCCTCCAGGTCGAGAAAGGGCGTGTCGTGCGGCGCCCCCAAAGCGTGCAGAAAGCCCCACAGCGCCTCGCCGGGCTGCATGGCCGCCGCGGGCGCGAAGCCGCGGAGGTTGACGTAGAGCTGGCCGTCCGGGAACCGGTCGGTGTTCTGCCGGGCCCAGTGGATCGCCAGGGCCGACTTGCCGATCCCCGCCATGCCCTCGACCGTCGAAATCGCCACCGGTTCCGGGCTCGCCTCGGCCTGCTCGAGATGTGTGGTCAGGGCGGTCAGCTGCCGCTGCCGGCCGGTGAAATGCCGCACGGTGCCGGGCAAATGCCGAGGCACGCTGCGAGGCGACGCGGCATGCAGATGGACGTCGCCATGGATTTCGGCGGTTTGCAGAACGTGGCCGGTCGTCGTCCCGGTGACGATGTTGTGCTGCTCGTCTCGGCTCACAGCCGACAACGGTATCCCAAGTGAACGCCGCGGCGCTCATTTCGACGAGGGGATACGCGCAACTGAAAGGCCACCATTCTCTCGATTCGAATATCGCGGGAAAATCACTGGCGGACGGGTGTGCAGAGCCCGACGGCGTGCACCACCGGGATTCACCACGTGATCAGGAGCCGCCGCAGTCCCCGGGTCAGGCTTTCGGGTTGCCACGCCAGCTCGTCGTCCCGCTCGGCCACCCGCAGGCCCGGCATCCTGGTCACCAGGGCGTGCAACGCGACCTGCAGTTCCATCCTGGCCAGCGGTGCGCCGAGACAGAAGTGCGCGCCGCGGCCGAACGACAGGTGGTGGGCCGCCTCGCGGCGGTCCACGTCGAAGCGGTCCGGATCGGGAAAGACGGCGGGGTCCCGGTTGGCCGCGTTCGTGACCGGGACCACCGTGGTGCCGGCTTCGACGGTCCGGCCGGAGAATTCGACGTCCTCACGGGTCATTCGTGGCTGTCCGGCGTGGCCCAGGGCGACGACCCGGAGCAGTTCTTCGACCGCGTTCGGCACCAGGCCGGGCGCGGCGACCAGACGGGCCCACTGGTCCGGGTGGTGGGACAGCACCAGCACGGACTTGGCCAGCTGAGCCATGGTGGTCTCCTGGCCGGCGCCGACCAGCAGCATCACGGTGATCAGCAGTTCGGCTTCGCTGAGCCGATCGCCGTCCTCGTCGTGCACCTGGGTCAGCCGGGAGAGCAGGTCGTCGGCGGGGTGGTGACGCTTGCGCTCGACCAACCCGAGCAGGTGCGCCGCGGCGACCGCGCCGCTCGCCGCGACCGCCTCCTGATCGAACGTGGTGGTGATGGACATGGCTTCGATGAACGCGAGCAGGGGCTCGCGCTCGTCGTGGGCGATGCCGAGCAGTTCGCAGATCACGATGCCGGGCAGGGGTTCGGCCAGCGCGCCGACCAGGTCCGCCGGCGGTCCGGCGGCCAGCATCCGGTCCATCAGGCCGGTCGTGATCGTCTCCACCCTCGGCCGCATGCGGTCCACGTTGCCGAGGGTGAACGCCTTGGCGACCAGGCGGCGCAGCCGCGTGTGGTCGGGTGGGTCCATGTTCGGCATCATGTCCGGCGACTGCAGGCCCGGGACGATGGTGGGGGCATCCGGTGTGGCCAGGGCGGCGCGGCTCATCCGCGGATCGGACATCGCGCGCTGGACGTCGGCGTAGCGGGTGACCAGCCGGACCTCGTGCCCGCCGGCCAACCGGACCAGCGGCACCGGGTCGGTGTCCAGCAGCCGGATCGCCTCGGCGGCCGGGTCGGTCGAGGGTGGCGCGTCGAACGGGAACAGTGGTGGCCGACCGTGCGCTGTCATCGCGCTCCCCCCGTTGCGTACCGAAGCGGCAATGGCCTGGCGTGCCCGTCGACAGTGTGATCCGGTTCTGCTCGGACTGCAAAGGGCGCGACATGGCCTGAACGCTTTGGGCGCGCCTTGGCAAAGACGGGGTGTCAGGGCGAAGCGAAACCCGAGGAGCTTCATGTCGTCAGACGCGGAACTGATCGGTAGGTCGCTGCGCGGAGACACCGACGCCTTCGCGGAAGTGATCAGCCGGCACGAGACCGCACTCGGGAACTACCTGGCGCGCCGGGTGGGGCGGCAGGCCGCCGAGGACGTGCTCGGCGATGTGTGGGTGGCGGCTTACGAGTCCCGTGCGAACTACGACCGTTCGTATCCCGAAGCCAGGCCTTGGTTGTACGGCGTCGCGCTGAACAGGCTGCGCCGGCACTGGCGGTCGGCACCGGCCGAGGAACCGGCGTCGGACCTGGCCGGCGTGGCGAGTGACTGGGATCCCTGGCCGGCGGTGGATGCCCGCGTGGACACGCAGGCACTGCTGAGCAGGGCACTGGCCCGGCTCAAACCGGAAGAGCGGGAAGTGCTGGGCCTGGTCGCCTGGGAGGACCTGACCGTCGCCGAGGCCGGGCGGGTGCTCGACATCCCGGCCGGCACGGCCCGCCGCCTGCTGCACCAGGCGCGCAAGGCATTGCGTGAAGCCCCCGAAGTGGTCGCGCTGCTGCAAGTCCCGACAACGTGAAAGACAGCCCCATGGATGAAATGGATCTCATGAAGAATCTGCGTGACGTGCCGTCCCCGAGTCCCGAGGCCTATGACCGTGCCCGCACGGCACTGCGGACGGCGATGGGGGAACCCGGGGCCACGGTCGTGCGACCGAAGCGCTGGTTCTCCTGGCCCAAGGCCGGCGTCGCCGCCGCGGGTGCGGCAGCCGTCGCGGCGGCTGTGGTGATGGGGACGTCGGGCGGCAGCGTCCCGGCCGTCCCGTCCGGCTCGTCCGACGCGGCCCCGCAGGCGGTCGAGGCACCGCTGGTGAAGCTGGCCTCCGCGGTCCAGGCGGCCGGCACGCAGCCAGGAGACGCGTCGCTGATCATCAACACGAAGTTCGGGCTGGACAACAAACCGGACCTCAACTACACCCTCTACACCGACAAGGGCGAGCAGTTCACGGGCGACTCGCCGAAGACCCTGGTGGAGGCAGTTGCCAAGGGCCAGGCCCAGCCGGCCACGCCGTACGACGGGAAGGTGATGGCGGCGGCCCGTCTCGCCGCGAACGGCGACGTCGACAAGGCCAGGATCGCGATGATCACCGCGTCCGGCAATGCACTGGGAGTCGGCCTGAGCCCCGCCGAGGCCGACAAGGCCTGGGCGGACGCCCAAGCGGAGACCGCGGAGATGTTCCGCAAGATGGGCAAGCCGTTTCCGGGCCCCCAACCGCGTCCGACGGGCAAGGACCTGGAAAACCTGATCAACAACCACCTCTGGAGCAGCGCCCAGCACGCGCTGTTCGCCAACGCCGCCGACGCGGAGGTCCGCGCGGGCGTGCTGAAGCTGTACGCGACCATCCCGGGCATGATCGTCGGCAAGACCGACGTCGACGGCCAGGCCGCGCTGACCCTCACCGCGCCCCCCGCCATCCTGGACGGCAGTACGGACGTCCTCACCATCAACGCCGGCAACGGCCTGCCGATCCGGGAGGAGATCACCTCGGCGGAATCGTCCAAGCGCTATGTGGTGAACTACAAGGCCTTCCGCGTGACCCTCGCCGACGTGGCCGCGGGCAAGATCTGATCCTCGTGCCGCATTGCCCAGGGAGGGCCGAGATCATCTCGGCCCTCCCTGGGGATGGCGTTCGCCGCTGGGGGCGTGCATGGTTGGCCGGGTGACGAGACACCCGCTTCTGCCGGACCTTCAGCGCTCCTGGGCCGTGCTGGTGGGCTGTGACGACGGCGTGCCTCGGCACCACGGGGGTCCCGAGAAGATGGCGGCCGAGTTCGCCGAAGCGCTCACGGTGCCGAACACGACAGCGACCTTCGACGCCGCGCACACACAGGTGGTTCTGAGCCCTCGGCATCCGAGCGAGCTGCTCGGCGCCGTGTCGGCGGCCGCCGCGGCGGCCACCGACACGCTGCTGTTCTACTGTGCGGCCAGAACCTCGCCTTACCAGCCGGTGCCCGGCGAAGTCCTGTCCGGCCCGAACCAGGCCGAGGACGTCGTGGCCAGTCTCGGCGAGATCGCCGGGATCATCGGGGGCGCTGAGGCTGCCCGGTCCGTCCGTCGTGCTCGACGGGGTCGGCCCCGGGCCGTTCCGAGAACATGCCACGGCCTCGTTCGTGCTCGGGGGGTCCAGCTTCGGGCCGCCGAACGGTGATCAGTTGTGCCCGTTCACCCCGACCCTGGTCTCAGGCCTCGTGTACGGCGTCCGAGAGGGCCCCGAGATGCTGGACTTGCTGACCCTCCGGAACGCCGTGGAGGCGTACTTCGACGAGGCGCGCTACTACGTCGAGGACGACTGGGTGGTCGGCTCGTCCAGCCTCACCGTGTGCCACCCACCCCGGTTCCGCATGGTGGCATTGGGCGCCAACCCGGCTTTCGGGGAGGCCGGTCGCCGCCGCGGGGGCGGGCTGCTGCGCGACAAGGCCGCCGTCACCGAGGAGTACGACTGGTGATGACGCCGTCGCCACCGGCTCCGAGAGCGACGCTCGCAGCCGGCGTGAGCGCGAACTCGAGCCCGTGTCCTGGGTCATGGCCAGGTCGTGGCCGCGACGAAGTCCTCGAACGACCGTGGCGGGCGGCCGAGGGCGCGTTGGACACCGTCGGCCAGGTCGGCGCCGCGGCCGTCGCGGAGATCGGCCAGCAGCCCGGTGAGCAGCCTCGCCACGTTCTCCGGAACGCCGTAGCGGATCTGCTGCTGCAGGAACGTTTCCGGGTCGACGTCGTGGTAGTCGATCTTCCGGCCGGTGGCGGCCGCGATGAGCGCGGCCGCCTCGGCGAAGCCGACCGCCCGCGGTCCGGTCAGTTCGTAGACGCGGCCGCCGTGCCGGTCGTCGGTGAGGGCGGCCGCGGCGACGTCGGCGATGTCCTCGGCGTCGACGAACGGTGCTCGGCCCTGCCCGGCCGGGAGGCTCAAGGCGCCGTCACGGACGCCTGCCGCCCACGGGCCCTCGCTGAAGTTCTGCGCGAACCAGTTCGGGCGCAGGATGGTCCAGCTCGCGCCGGAGCCGCGGACGGCTTCCTCGGCGGCGTGCAGCGGGTGGTCGGCCTCGCCGGCGCGGGGAGCGGACAACAGCACGAGCCGGCGGGCGCCGGCCGAAACCGCTTCGGCTGCCAACCGGGAGAGCCGGTCTCCGGTCCCCGGACTCGGTTCCACGAGGTAAACGCCCGTGCTGCCGTCGAGCCAGGATGACCAGCTCGCGGGGTCACCGAGGTCGAAACCGCGGGTGCGGGAGGCGACCCGGGCGGCGTCGCCGAGCCGGGTGGCGATGCGGCGGCCGGTCTTGCCGGTGCCGCCGAGGATCAGGAAGTTCTGCATACCGAGAGCCAACCCTGCGGGGGCGAGACGATCCATGGGAGAAAATCGCAGATCCCTTTGTGAACGTCTACAGTGCGGGAAATGGACGTCCTCAGTGACCTGCTGCACCGGGCCCACGCCGGCCACGCACTGGTCCGGCAGCTGATCCAGCGCCCGCCGTGGTCGCTGGCCTTCGCCGACGCCCCACCGCTGACGGTGGTGGCCACCCTCGGCGGCGACGCGTCGCTGCGCGTCGGCGCCGCCGCGCCCGTGTCCCTGGCGGCCGGAGACGTCGCGCTGATCACCGCGTCCGCCTACACGATCGCCGACGACCAGGCCACCCCGCCGCAGCTGGTGATCCGCGGGACGAAGAAATACCCGGCGGCCGGCGCGGAGCCGGTGAGAAACCCGGCGCCGCGCACGTACGGCGACGGCCACGCCGAAGCGACCACCATGATCCGCGGCGCCTACGAACTCCACGGCGCCGCCGCGGAAAGGCTGCTCGGCATGCTCCCGCCGCTGGCGGTCGTGCCCGCCGGAGCACGGACCCGAGGTGCCCTGACGCTGCTTGCCGCCGAGGTCGCCTGCGACGAACCGGGCCAGGACGCGGTGCTCCACCGGCTCCTGGACCTGGTGCTCGTCCTGGCACTTCGCCGGTGGTTGGCCGAGACCGAGCCTCGGCACCCGTGGTACCAGGCCCTCGGCGATCCCGGTGTCGGCGAAGCCCTTCGCTTGCTGCACGCCGAACCGGCACACCGGTGGACGGTCGCCGAGCTGGCCGACCGGGCCGGCCTGTCCCGCGCCGCGTTCGCCGCCCGCTTCGCGCGCCTGGTCGGCGAACCGCCGCTGACCTACCTGACCGGCTGGCGGATGACGCTGGCTGCCGACCTGTTGCGCGACACCGAAAAAACCATCACCGCCATCGCCCGCGCGGTCGGCTACGACGACCCGTTCGCCTTCAGCGTCGCCTTCAAGCGCGTCCGCGGCGCCAACCCCTCGCACTGGCGCCGCGGTCCGGCGCCCCTGGGGTCGTGAGCCTCGTGCTCGAACACGCTCGGTGGCATGAGCGGGCGTGGGGTGGCGCATGGTGCCGGAAGAGGAACGCCAATCCTCGATGGTTCAGTGGGCAGCACGAGTGGCTCGACCCCGGGTCGAGGTGAGACTTTCCGAGGTCTGCCGCCCTGCGGCAGAAGCGGGATCTGATACCAGCCGCCAAGGCGCCGTCATCGAACTCGTCCCAGCTGTAACCGGCGAGCGCGGCGATGTACTCCACGACTTTGGTCAGGTCGGAAGCCAGCCGCCTGTCTCGCGGTGGCGGCCGAGTCCTGCGGCATCGAACTCGTCGAAGTGCTCGCCCTTGACCACGCCAAGCCGGCGAAGCGCCCGGGAGATGGGGCTGCCCTCGGCCGGTATCGGCTTTCCGGTGGCCAGGTGCAGGGGGCCGAGCACCACCTGACCGCCGTCCCATACCTGTGCGGACTGGGTTCCGCTCCCGCCGAAGTAGTCGGCCTCGACGTAGGTGACGGGACCGCCTGCCGAACAAGCGGCCAAGGCGCGGCCGAACCCGGCGGGTGCCTTCCAGAACACCTCGAGCTCGGCCGCTCCGGCGACGGTGACCGCGTCGTGCAAGGCATCGGTCATCGGGAGCAGGCAGAAGTGCCGGGTGAGCGGAACGATGCATGCGTCGTCCGCCGTGCCCGCCAGCTTCCGCAGGACGTGCTCGGTGGCGATGGCTCCCTGCAGCTGATATCCCATGCCCTCATTCTCGTTCCCAGCTGATCACGTCTGAGCGGGGAGGAGGTGGCAGTTTCGTCCGTTCGACGGTGCACGCCGGGGTGGTCCGCGCACTAGGCTCCGCCTCCATGATCGAGGACGAAGCACCAGCCGATCCGGTCGCCTCCCGCCGTCCGGCCTACCTGGCGGACCTGGCCGGCGGTGTGGATCGGTTCTTCGAGCCTCGCCGCACCCGCTGTCCGTGGTGTGACTCCGCCGCGGTTCGCGGCCGGGTGCGCACGACCGACCTGCTGCAGCACAAGCCGGGCCGGTTCGCCCTCGACGAATGCCGGGACTGCGGGCACGTCTTCCAGAACCCCCGGCTGAACCCGGCGGGACTCGAGTTCTACTACCGGGACTGCTACGACGGGCTCGGCGAAAAGAACATGACCGGGATGTTCGAAAGCAACCGGGCGGGTTATCGCTCCCGCGCCGAGTTCGCCCGGGACAGCGGCGCATCGGGTGAGTGGCTCGACGTCGGCATGGGACACGGGCATTTCTGCCAGGAAGCCGCCGCGGTGCTGCCGGGCGTCAAGTTCGACGGTCTCGACCTCGGCGACGCGGTCGAGCTGGCGCGTCGGGAGGGCCGGATCCGTACCGGTTACCGGGGTTCGTTCGTGGACCTGGCCGAAGACCTCGCCGGGCGCTACGACGTCGTCAGCATGTACCACTACCTGGAACACACCGCGGAACCCCGGCGGGAGCTGGCGGCGGCGATGACGGTGCTGCGGCCCGGCGGGCTGCTGGCGATCGAGCTGCCCGATCCGGAATGCCGCTGGGCGAACCTGCTCGGCCGGTGGTGGCTTCCCTGGCTGCAACCCCAGCACCTGAACCTGATACCGATCGGCAACCTCCGCGCGGAGCTGGCCGGCCACGGATTCACCGTGGTCGCCGAGCAGCGTGCCGAACCGCACGACGCGATCGACGTGATGGCCGCTTCACTCATGGCGGTCAACGCCCTGACCATCGCCGGAGAGGATCTTCCGTGGCGGGACGCCCCGCCGGCGCGGTGGCGGCGGCTCCTGCGCAAGGCCACGTTCGTCGCGTGCGTGCCGCTGTTCGTGCTGGCCACGATCGTGGACCGGGTCAGCGCCCCGTTCGGCCGTCGGCGGGGGTGGTCCAACGCGTACCGGGTGGTGGCCCGCCGGGATGCCGCGGGCTGACACCGGAAGTGGTTGGTGTCCGCGGCACCACCGGGTTACGCCCGGAGCGACGCGACGGGGTGGCGACCGGCCGGCCGCACGTCGAACGCGGTGCCGTCCGGATCCGCCAGCACGACGGTGCCGTCGTCGCGGGTGCCGAGCCGGGTGGCGCCGAGGGTGATCAGCGCGTCGACCGCCGCCCGCTGGTCGTCGTCCGGCGGGTGCAGCTCGAAGCGCTGCCGGTTCGGCGCCACGGGGGTGCTGTCCCAGGCGTCCCAGGCGATTTTCGTGCCGCCGCGGGGGGATTGGATCGCGGTCTGCTCGCCCCGGTCCCACACCAGGGGCCAGCCCAGCGCCTTGCTCCAGAACAGGCCGGCCTGCCGGGTGCCGGCGCAGGTGAGCTCGCCCAGCGGGCCGCATCCGGCGAGGTAGTCGTTGCCGGGCTCGATCACGCAGAACTCGTAGCCCGCGGGGTCGGCCAGGACGACGTGCGTCTCCTCGGGTCGCTGTCCGACGTCGAGGTGACGGCCGCCGAGCTTGAGCGCCGTGGCCACCGTCTGCCGCTGGTCGTCGAGGTCGGTGCTGGTCAGGTGCAGGTGCATCCGGTTCGCGCCGGCCCGGCCGGCCTGGCCCGGGACGAACCGCAGGCCGAGCTGGGTGTCCCCGCCCGGGAGCAGCACGCCGCCGGTGTCCTCGACGATCTCGCGTCCGAGCAGGCCGGCCCAGAAGCGTGCCGCTTCAGCCGGGTTGCCCGCTTCGAAGGTCACCGCCGACAGCCGAGAACGCATCACCGGACCGTAGCCACCGCCTCCCTGGGGCGGCAAGCCGATTTGCCCTTGCCGGACGGTCTCCCCGGGGTGCTCTCATCGGGGCCGCGCGAACCGGTGCAGGGCGGCGAGCGCGGCCGGGGCGAGGGTGGCCGGGTGGCCGGCGTCGTGCAGCAGGTGGTCCACATCGGACAGTGTCACCCGGCTCGGTCCGCCGGCGTGCGCGCGGCGCAGGGCCGCGGTCAAGGCATCCGTTGTGGCGCAGGGGACCTGGACGTCGTTCGTGCCGCAGGTGAGCAGTACCCGGGTCCCCGGCCGCAGGGCCGCGGCGGCTTCCGGCGGGTCGACGGCGTCGTCGCTGTCCACGAATCGGCTGCTCGTTCCCTGGAAGGCCGCGAAGAGCTGGGCGACGGCGGGTGGCAGGTCGGTGGTGTCGACCGGCCGGTGTTCGCGCAGCGCGGTGACGGCGGCGTCGATCGCCGCGTCGATCGCGCGCTGCTGCTGCGGGGTGAACTGGCCCTGCCGGGTGCCTTCGGCCGTCTGGGCGTGCAGTTGCCGCGCGACCAGGTCCAGCAGGCGGATCGCCTGCGGCTGTAGCAGGGCCAGGCCGGCCGGGCGCGGGTGGACGGTGCCACCGAGCAGCAGCGCGGTCATCGCGCCCTCGCTGTGCCCGGCGACCAGCAGCGCGTGCGGGTCGGATTCGGTCTGGTCGCGCAGGAACTCGTAGGCGGCCGTCGCCTGACGGACGAACGCCGGGTAGTCGAGTGTCCCGGGGTGGTCGCGGTAGGCGCCGAGCCCGGTGCGGCCGGTGCCGTACTTGTCGAACCGCAGCGTGGCGACCTGGTCGCTGTCGAACGCGGCGGCCACCTGCGCCAGGGTGTTCGGAACGGCGTGCGGTGGTTGGTTGCCGTCGCGGTCGGTGGGGCCGCTGCCCGGCAGCAGCAGCGCCGCGCGCAGCCGTTGCCCGGCCCGATGGGCGGGAACGTGCCAAGTGCCGTACGTCGTCGTCCCGTCGACGGTGAAGACGGCTTCGCGGTCGGCGGCGGGCACGAGGCCGGGTGCCGGCCCGGCCGGGGCGATGGTCACGGCGGCCAGCGACATCACGACCGCGGCGAGGTGGGGGATCATCGGCCGGCCCCGTTCACCGCAGGGCTTTCTCGACCAGCGCGACGGTCGTGCGTGGGTCGTCGACCTGGAGGACCAGGCGGGCGTAGCGCTCGTCGGCGAGTTCGATCACGACGGCCTTCGCCGGATCCTTGACGTCCCAGAAGACCTTTTCGCCGTCGAGGTGGAACGTGCCGGCCGTGATCACGCCGGGCACGTGGGCACCCGGCGCCCGGAGGCCTTTGGGATCGGCGGCGATGCCGGGGTCCGCGGTCGCGCCGCGGACGTTGGCGAGGGGGATGGTCAGGCTGCTTTTGAACGCCCAGAGCTTGTCGAGACCCTCGATGACGACAACGAGGTCGTCGCCGTCGATGTGGACCAGTGCCATGTCGGTTTCCTTGTCAGTCGGGAGAATCGAAGCGTTGCGTGAGCGCGGCGCCGACCCCGTCGGGGTTGCCGCGCAGGAGGATGCCCAGTGCGGCAGCCGTGAGGGCGGCGGCCAGTGCGGTGGGAATGCCGAGCGCGTCGGCGATCGCCTGGTCGAGGACGGCCAGCGCCGCGGCCACCTCGGTGGCCACCTCCTCGTCGGCCGGTGCCCGTTCGACCACCGCGAGCAGCAGCAGGCCGAGGTCGGCCGACGTGACCAGCCGCAGCGCGGTCGCGGCGTCCGGTGCCGCGGCGAGTGCTTCGGCCAGTGGGTGGACGTCGTCGGCGACGTGGCGGCGGAGTGCGACCAGGTAGAGGCCGCGCTTGCTGCCGAACGTCTTGTACAGGCTGTTGCGGTGCACGCCGAGGTGGGTGACGAGGTCGTCGACGGACACCCCGTCGTAGGCGCGGCCACCGAACAACCCCACGGCGGCGCGCACCACCTCGTCCTCGTCGAACGCCCTTCGCCTGCCCATGTCCCGACGATAGACTTTTGAGGAACGATCAGTCAAGAACGATCGTTCCTCAAATATCGCCGTGTTGCCGCTTCGCTTCCGTCGACGGCAGGAGCGCCAGCGCCTCGCGCGCGTTGTGTTGGGCGATCCCGCGCATGAACGCACGGTCGGGGAAGTCCCCGTCGAGCAGGCGCAGTGGTCCCGCCACCAGCGACAGGCGCATCGCGAGCAGGTAGAGGTCGAGCCGCCGCGGGTCGAGGCCGGGCCGGGCCAGCGCGGGGTAGTGCTCGCCGAAGCGGAGCCGGAGGAAGACGTGCTCCCATTCGACGTCGAAGTGCATCAGGCCCTCGATGTCGATCAGCACCGGGTGCCCGTCGGCGTCGACCAGGACGTGGTCGGGGCCGAGTTCTCCGTGGATCAGCCCGTACTCCGCGCGAGGACGCACCCGGCCGGCCAGTTCCCGCAGGCGGTCGCGCAACGCGGGCCCGGCCGCCGCGATGCGCCCGTCGCGTTCCGCCGCCTCCTCGACGTCTCGCAGTGCGCGGTCGAGGACCCGCCGCTCGCAGAGGACCTGGGGTACCGGGCCGCTCCCGTCCGGCAGGCCGACCCTGCCGTAGTGCCGGCTCCGGTGCCGGTGCATCACTTCGAGCGTCTCGGCGAGTTCGCCCAGGGCTTTCGCGGCACGCCGGCGATCGGTTGCGAAGAGCGCCTCGAGCGTGCCACCGGAGACGTCCTCGACCACGGCGACGTCCGCCGGGCACCGGCGCCGGCTGTCATCCACCCGGTGTATCCGCGGAACCCGGACCCCGAGTCCGGCCAGGATTCGTTGCGCGGCCAGGAACAGGGCCAGCCCCGAGGCGGGCGCGAACGGGTCGGCGGGGTCGGTTTTCCTTTCGCCAGGCCAGAAGTTCTCGGCTTCGGCCCAGTGGTAGACGATCACGCCGGGCGTGGGGCTTCCCTCGAGGCGGAGCCGGTACACCCCCTTCTTGCTCCCGCCGCGCAGCCGGTCGACCGCGACCACCCGGCAGCCCGCTCCCAGCGCGTCACGCACGAGCCCCGACAGGGTTTCGACGTCAGCGAATTGCCGCATCCCCGGAAGTTACCGGTAAAACTACTCAGGCCACGGCGATCCGGCGCCGATAGCCTCGACAGCGTGAGAGTCTCACGCAGTATCGTGCCGCTCGGTTGCGCGGCCCTGGTCGCGTTCTTCTGGCTCGTTCCCTCGCCCGCGGGTGATGCCGGGACGGACCGGCAGTCGAAGACGCTCGCCGACGCGATCGCCTACCCGCGTCAGGTGGACGCCGCCGGGTTCGCCCGCGCCGCGCTGGCCACGCCGCTGGGGCGCGGCGGGAGCTTCGGCGTCCTGGAGGCCACGGACCTGCCCCACGACGACGCCAAGGATCCGATGGCCCGCCTGGTCTGGCGGATCCACCACGAGACACCGGCCGAGGACTGGAACTTCGGGCCGCGCACCTTCGACGCCTGCTACCGCGTCGAGTTCGACTACTACGGGACGTCGTCGGGACCGTCGCGGATCACCTGCCCGGCGAACGCCGCCGCGATCACCCCGCCGCCGCTGCCGAGGCGGGACATCCCGCCCGGGTTCGCCCCGGCGCTCGAGGCCGTCCTGGGGCACCTGCCGGCCACGGCCGGCCTGCCGGAGGTGCACGCGGCGCTGGTCGCCGGGATGCCGGCGCCTCCGGTGGATCCCGAAACCCACCTGGCCGGGATCCCGCCGGAGGTCTTCGTCCAGGTCCGGGGATCCGACGTCGGCGTGGCCCTGTTCGCCCGGACGGGCGCCGAGGACACGGACTGCACGATGGGCCGCCGGGCCGGTGGCGTGGTGCGGGTGTGGTCGCTCAGCGCGCGGGATCAGCGGATGGAGCTTCCGTGCAGCGCCGAAGCCGCCCTGGCCGCTCCCTGAACACGCGGTGCTCTCGATTCCCGGCCCCATAGCCTGTCGTCATGGTGTCGAAGGAGTGGGCCGTCCAGGTCGTGGAGCGGCATCTGGCGGGGTGGCTGACGCGAGGTGGCCCGGCGATGGTGATCACCGACGTCGATCCCCACCGGCTCGGTTGGGTGATCCACAGTCAGAGCGAGCGTTACGTGCGCACCCGCAAACTGCTCGACATGGTGGTGGGCCACGGGCCCTTCCTGGTCGACGGGGTGGACGGCAGTCTGCACACGGTGCGCGCGGCCGGTGATCTCGAGTCCGGTGCGTGGATCGAGGACTACCTCGAGCAGGTCCGCGGGGTCGAACGCGGTGACCCGCTGCGGTCCGGGGTCGCCGGGCTGCTCGATTCCGGTCAGCGCCTCGACGCGCTGCGCTTCGTACGGGCGTCCGCACCCGATCTCGGAGCGCAAGGCGCCAAGGAATACGTCGAAGCCGTCGCAGCCGGCGTGCCGGTTCCGGAGCACGTTCGCTCACGCTTGCCTCGGCCGCCGGTCAAGCGCAGAGTGTGGTGGCGTTTGTCAGGACCCAACCCGGAGACCTGACCGTGGGTGGTCGGCCACGACAGCGCTTCCCGTCGGTGTGGCGGGCACGCGAGTTCGGCGTCAGCCGGCCGCGGTACCGGGCTCGGGCCGCAGCCGGGTGAGCGCCTCGCCGGTCGCGCTGTCGAACGGCACCGAACTGTGCTCGTGGACGATCTTCCAGCCGTGGTCGTCGCGGCGGAGCCCGGCGGTCGAGCGCACCCACATCGCCACGTCGGTTCCGTCCCGCATGGTCCCGCGTACGTGGAAGAGGTAGGAGGCGAACGCGACGTCGCCGTCGGCGACCACGTCCAGGTCGCGGATCTCCAGCTCGATCGCGGACCGGTAGGCGCCGAACCACTCCCGCAGCCGGGCCCGTTCCGCGTCCCGTCCGGTGTCGCGCAGGGGGCCGACCGCGTCGAACAGCGTGACGTCTTCGGCGTAGCAGGCCAGGAGGGTGTCCAGGTCCTTCGCCGCCACCGCCGCGACGCGGGCCTCGATCACCGCCCGCGGGCCGGCGGTCAAGATGTCATGTCCATGGTTAAGCATGTACTTAAGTTAGCTCCGGCGCCCTCAATAGTCAAGTAAATACTTAACTGTCTGCTTCCTCCGGGCGCGGGTGCGAAACTGGTCGGCACCTTGACGACGCGAAGGAGCTCGCCGTGGCCTCTGATGCCCTTGAACGACCGGGTCCGGCGTCGAGCGGGCCGGGGCAGCCGGTCCTCGAGCTGCTGGACAAGGCCATCGGCTTGCAGGCACCGCTGGTGCGCAGGAACATCGCCCGGGCCCGTCAGCGCAACCCGGAGGCGACCCCGGCCGAGGTCGTGCGCACCCTCGAGCGGATGTACGTCAGTGCCTTGGCGGGCACCGGGGCGGCGGTCGGGGCCACCGCGGCCGCGCCCGCTGTCGGCACCGGGGTCGCGCTGGCACTGTCGGCGGGCGAGGCCTTCTCGTCACTCGAACTGAGTGCGCTGTTCGTGCTCTCGGTCGCCGAGGTCCACGGCGTTCGGCTGGACGAGATCGAACGCCGGCGGACGCTGGTCATGGGGATCCTGCTCGGCCAGTCGGGGTCCAACGCGATCGTCGGCAAGGTCGCCGAGCGCACCGGTCAGCACTGGGCCCGCCTACTCGTCGGCAAGGTGCCCACGGCGACGCTGAAACAGATCAACAGCGTCCTGGGCCGGAACTTCGTCACCAAGTACGGCACCAAGCAGGGCATCATCGTGCTCGGCCGGGTGGCGCCGTTCGGCATCGGCGCGGTGATCGGCGGTGGCGCCAACGCCACCCTCGCCGCCCTGGCGGTCCGAGCCGCCCGGCGCGCGTTCGGTCCCGCGCCGCCGTCGTGGCCCGATACCGGCCTGGAACCCGGTTCTCCGCTCTGAGACGGAGATCCGCCCCGGCCGGGGCTTTCAGTTCCCCCGCGGCATCCGTACGTGCCGGTGCCCGTCGGCCGGGAAAGCGGGCGGCGCGGGCGGGAGCAGGTCGCGCAGGACGTAGCCGCACTTCTCCGCTACCCGGCAGGAGGCCCGGTTGTCCTCCGCGTGCAGCAGGTCGAGGCGGGTCAACCGGACGAGGTGCTGCGTGTGCAGTGCCCACTGCGAGGCGATCTCGAGGGCGCGGGCGGCGATGCCTCGCCCCCGGACGGGGGCGGCCGTCCAGTAGCCGACCTCGGCCACGCCCGCGGTCACCGCCCTCACCCCGACGTGACCGAAGGGGGTGCGGTCGTCCTCGTCGGCTACCACCGCGAACCCGAACCGGGTCGCGGACACCCAGCCGGCGGCCTGCGCCTCCAGCCAGTGCCGTGCGTCGGCTTCGCCGGTCAGGGAAGTGGTCAGCCGACGGCGGAGCACCGGATCGCGATGGGCCGCGACCAGCGCCGGCAGGTCGTCCATCCGCCACGGACGCAGGCGCATCGCGGCGGCGGACCCGGTCGGCGGTACGGACAGAACAGTCGTCACGGTCGCCCATTCTGCGCGATCGGGGGCGTGATCGGCCGGCCACGCCCACTGCGGCAGAATCGGGGGCATGCCGCTGTTCGACTACTTCCGCGCACCCGACGCCGGCGCCGTGAGCCGGGTGATGGACGCCGGCGGTGGGCGCACTCCGGTGGGCACCGTGTTCGACGGCGTCGACGCGAAGGGCGTCGATCCGGCGGTCGTGCTGGGGCAGCTGATCGCGGCGATCCGGCGGGTGCCGTGGAGCCCGGACCTGGTGACCGAGACGCTGGTGTGGCCGGGACAGGACCCCGAGCACGAAGGCCCGTGGGTGTCCGAGCTGGACACTTCCGCCCTCGAAGCGCTGGCCCAGGCCGGCGATCTGCCCAGGGTGGCGCAGGAGTGGGCGGGGATCGAGGAGTTCGACGGCCGCCTCGACGCCGCGGACGCCCAGGCGTTCATCGAATCGATGGCCGGGCTCGCCCGACGGGCCCGGGACGCCGGCGAGTCCCTGTTCTGCTGGATGAGCCTTTAGCGTGGTCGCTATCGACGTTGGCGTGCGAGCTTCGCACGCTCGCGCATCGAACCCGCCCGGCCGCCGATGGCCACGGCGGCGCCGGCACCGGCCAGGCAAACCACGCACGTGATCAGGAAGATCGCGCGGTATTCGGTCAGCAGTGCCTCGCGGACGGCGCCGAGGTAGCCGGCGAGCGCGTGGTCGTAGGCCGGCGCGGACGGGAACAGGATCCGGATCGGCGGGTTCAGCGACGCGGTCAGCGTGTGGAAGTAGTGCAGGCCGAAGGCGGACACGGCGGCGACGCCGACCAGCATGCCGGTCATCCGCGCGACGACGACCGCGGCCGACGCGACGCCGTGCTGGGCGGGCGGCACGGCACGCAGCGCGACCGCCGACAGCGGGGCGATGACCAGGCCGAGCCCCAGTCCGGTGAGCGCCAGGTCGACGTCGAGGCGCGGCAGGCCCAGCAGGGACCTGGCCGCGAGAACGTCGGCGGGCCAGCGGGACATCAGCAGGTAGCCGCCGGCCGCGGTCAGCATCCCGGCGACGGCGATCCAGCGTTCGTCGATCCGGGTGGCGAGCAGGCCGCCGAGCAGCGCACCCACCGGCAGCGCGACCAGGAACCGCAGGAGGAGCTCGACACTGCCGCCGTCGTCGCGGCCGAGCAGTGTCTGCGCGAACAGGTCGACGTCCACCAGCGTGATCATCAGCGCGGCCCCCGCGGCGACGCTCGTCCCCAGCGCGGCGGCGAACGGCCGCAGTGACACGTTCGCCGTGTCGATGAGCCGGACCTCGGCGTGCGACTCCCACCAGAGGAACGCGACCAGGCCGAGCCCGGCGCCGATCAGGGACGGCACGCCCCACGGCGGCAGCACCTGCTCGCGCGGGTTCGGGTTGTCCAGGCCGATGACGAGCAACGCCAGCGTGAGGGCCAGCAGCAGGGCACCACGGAGGTCCACGCGCGGCCGCTGGGCGGGTTTCCCGCCACGCACGGAAACCTGCACCGCGACGGCGGCCAGCACGGTCAGCGGGACGTTCACCCAGAACACGCCGCGCCAGCCGGTCGCGGCGGCCAGCCCGAGGCCGTACAGCGGCCCGAGCACACTGCCGAGCTCCTGCGCGGCGCCGACGGCCCCCAGCACGGCGGAGCGGCGGTTCCCCGGCCACAGATCCGCGGCCAGCGCGAGGGTCACCGGAAGCAGCGCGCCCCCGGCGGTCCCCTGGATCACCCGCCCTGCCACCAGTACCGGCACCGTGCCGGCCAGCGCGGTGACGACCGACCCGGCGAGAAACCCGCCGAGGCAGGCCTGCAGCAGCAGCTTGCGGCCGAACCGGTCGGAGGACTGGCCGAGCAGCGGCATCGCGGCCACGTAGCCGAGCAGGTAACCCGTGATGACCGGTGTGACGATCTCCAGCCGGTTCACCGGAACGCTCAGGTCGTCGATGATCTGCCGCAGCAGGCCGACCACGACATAGGTGTCCAGCGCGCCGAGCAGCACGGCGAGACCGCCGGCACCGACCGCGAGCGCGCGGCCGCCGCGCGACCCGGTCAGCCCGGTCACGCCGGCGCGGTCACGGTGACCGGCTTGTCCACGTCCGACAGCGTCACGTCCACGCTGGCACCGCCCTGGTAACCCAGCGAGGCCTTGACCGGCAGGTGGCCGCCGTCCTGGCGGAGCCAGAAGGTGGCGTTCGCGTCCGAGGACACCCCCGGCACCAGGGCGGCCAGCGCGTCCTTCGGCACCGTCCCGGTGACGCGGTAGGTCGGCGTGCCGTCGACGTCTTCCTTGCCGTCCGTCTTCGGCGCCTGGACCGAGGACAGCACCTTCGGGATGCCGCGCTGCGGGTCGAGGATCGCGGACGGGTCGTAGATCGAGGAGCTGAGCATCGCGGGGATCTGCTGGAACCCGCCGGTGGGCCCCTTGATGTACAGCGAGCCGTTCACCAGGACGAACTGGGCGTCGACGACCTGGCCCAGCAGCTCCAGCGTGCCGGTGCCCTTCGCGCCACCGCCGCCGGCCTTGGTCAGGTCGCCGTCCAGGCTGTGCACGCTCAGGCCGGGCACGGTGCCGTTGACCTTCAGCGTGAAGTGCGTGCTGGTGACGCCGCCCGCGGCCAGCGCGCTGTCCTTGAGCAGGGCACCGGCGTCGGGGAGCGGCGCTTCGCCGCTCGAGGAGCAGCCGGTGACGATCGCCGCGCCCAGGGCCATCGCCGCGAGCAGGGTGCGCCGCAGAATCATGCGCCCACCCTAGAGCAGGGGCCGCATTCCGGGACGAAGCGCCTCGCGATCGTGATGGAGTGAATTTCCGGCGGATCCAGGGCTTTCCGGTGGCCGTTCGCAGGGGACGGCCGCCATCCACAAAGGACGCATCGCTCCCGCTGATCCGGGACCGGTCCCGGGTCCCGCCGCGCACACTTCGGCACATGCAGCTCGAGGATGCGCCGGCCGTCGCAGGACAGGGCAGGATCGGCTTCGGTACCGCGGTGGTCCGCGCGGTGCGGCTGAGCTTCCGGAAGCGGGGCCGGGCTTCCCGGTCGGAGTTCTGGTACTTCGTCCTGGCCTACGTGCCGTTCGTGCTGGCCATCGGGGGGATCGAAGCCGCCGTCGACGAAGAATGGGTTCGCACCGTCGGCACCCTGCTCTACCTGCCGGGTCTGGTCCCGTTCGTCAGCGTCGGGGTCCGGCGCCTGCACGACACCGGGCGGTCCGGCTGGTGGTGCGTCGGCGTCATCTCCTGCATCGGCTGGATCATCTTGACCGTCTTCTGGAGTGAACGGACCAAACCGGGGGAGAACCGGTACGGCCCGCCGCCGCGGTGATCGAACGTGCCGTCGGCAGCCGACTCGTTCCTCGCCTGGTGTAGCGCTCGGCGGCTGATCCACGACTGGTCCGTGCAGGATGGTCGTGCTGTGCGTGGGACGTAGGGGGCTGGGGTGGCCACGGCGCGGAGCAGGTCGTCCACGAGACCGGCTCGCCAGTGGCGGCGGCCGGCGTACAGGTGGATGCAGGTGATGAAGTCCGGGTCGTTTTCGTCGTCATCGGTGCGGACGGTCGTCCGGTGCCGGGCATCCGGGTTCCAGAGCGTTTGCCGTGCGGAAAGGTGCCACAAGCCGGCAGATCGTCGTCGTCCGGCACGTGCTCACCTTCTTCCGCCGGCACTCGACCGACCCTCCGCCTCCCGGCAAGGCGACCGAGCCCGCCGAACCTACGCACGAAGTGAACCGTACGCAGCTCCTTGTCCGCCGCAGCACCGTGGGAGGTCCGATGTCTGTCGGAAGTGAGCAACGCCGTCGGGTGCGCGCACCCCGCATCGAGGCGCAATTCTCGTCCGGGAACGTCGAGGCGGCGCTCGATCTGCTGCACCTGGCGGACATGGCGTGGCACGACTGCTACGGCCCGCGCGAGCTGGAGCTGCCCTCGCAGGTTCTCGACGACGTGCTGCTGCTGGCGGGCGGCGATCTCGCCAGGCTGATCCGAACCTCCCGAGCGGCCGTTCTGGATTTCCGGGACGTCCGAGTGGCCGCGGACGACAAGCGTGCCAAGGGTGGGTAGGAAGGGCGCGGAAGCATCGGCTGCCGGGGCTCACGAGGGAGATGCCGATACGGTCGCCACATGCAGTTGGGCGCAGTCTGGTGACCCGGCGGCGAGTGCGGTACAACCGGAAGCGTGGCCGAGCGCGTCCGGCGTCCCGACCCGCACGTTTCCGTCGAACGTGACGTGCTGGTGCGGTACCTCGACGCCTGGACGGCCACCGTGCTGCGATCTCCGCGTGGGGGGACCTACGTCGAGTGCGGTGAGTTCGCCGCCGATGCCCTGCGGGTCTTCGGGGAGTTCGCCGACCGGCTGGCCGACCACCTGACCGTGGTTCTCGTCGGCCGGGACCTGCCGGGTGGGGCTCCGGCGGGGTTGGTCGTCCGGACGGCAGGCGATCTCCGGGACGTCCGGGTGCCCGGGCCGATGCTGGCGCACCTGAGCGGACCGTGGCCGCCGGCTCTGGTGCGGGGCAAGGCCCACGAGGTCCTGCTTTCGGCCGATTCCGGTGCGGATCACCGGGAACGGCTGCGGGAGGCGGGACTCGGGTGCGCGGTCGCCGTGGAGCTCGTGGCCGACGACGGGACCGCGCGGACGCTCGTGTTCGCGACCGCCGACGACCGGCACCTGGCGACGTTCAAGAACGAGCTGTGGGCGGCGGACGAGTTCGCCGGCATCCGGTACCGGGATCCGGCGGACGCCGAGGGCACGCTGGTCGACATCTCGCTCACCCCGCAGCTGCTGCCGCTGCGGCGGGCACTGCTGGCGGAACTGGACCGGCGGGGCGCCGCCACCGTTGCCGAGCTGCAGCGGTTCGCGCTGCTGGAAACGATCTACCGGGCCGAAGACGCCGTCGGCGCGCTGACCGCCGCCGTGGCGGCGGGGCAGGTCGGGCGGGAACCGGGCAAGGGCCGGCTGAGCTCCCGCACCGTCCTCTCCGCACTCCGGTGAGCTAGAGGGTCGGACGGAGCGCCGTGACGAGTGCCGTGGTGACGACCAGGTGCATGAGCATCAGGCCGATGACGTTGGCGGCGGTGGCGCCCGCGGTGAACAGCAGCAGGTCCGGGACCCAGGTCAGGACCAGGACCGCGGGGACGACCACGCGCAGGGCCTGCGGTGCCCTGCGGGCGAGCACGAACCAGCCGGCGGTGCCCAGCAGCAGCCCGAGCGCGGTGGCCGGCAGGTAGATCGCGGGGGACAGGCCCATGTGGATCCCGCCGTCGTCGAGCGCGAGCGCTCCGAAGGCGATGGCGGTGTTCGCCGCGGCGGCCGCCAGGAAGGCGAAGCCGAGGCGGAGAGCGGTGGTGGTGGTCGGCTTGGGGATGGTGGTCATCGCTTCTCCTTTGACTTTAACGCGCAACCCAAACGGTAGGTTGGGTTGCGTGTTAAAGTCAAGACGTGAGTGGAGAGGAGCCGGTCCGCTGGCTCGGCGAAGACGAGCGGCGGGCGTGGATCAATCTGGCGAAGGTCCTGCTCACGCTGCCGGGCGCGCTCGAGAGCCAGCTGCTGCGGGACGCCGACCTGACGCTGCTGGGCTACATGATCCTGGCCCGCCTCTCGGCCGTCCCGGGGGAAAGCCTGCGGATGAGCGAGATCGCGGAGATGGCCAACGGGTCGCTGCCGCGGATTTCGCACGCGGTCGCGCGCCTGGAGACCAGGGGGTGGGTGACGCGCGAGGTCCGCACCGGCCAGGGCCGCCGGTTCACGACCGCGACGCTGACCGCGGCCGGACGGGCGCACCTGGTGGCCTCGGCGCCCGGGCACGTCGCCACGGTCCGCCGGCTGGTGACCGATCCGCTCGGCGACGACTTCGTGCGGGTCGGCGACGCCGTGGCGCGGATCGTCGAAAACCTCGGGCTGCCCACGGAGATCCTCGAACCGGAGTAGGCGGCGGTTGTGGGGTTCTCCGGCCCGCCGCGTGCGTCGACGCCGGGTGTTCGACGGATTCACCGGAAAGCTGTGCCAGGCCGGATTTCCGGCGGTTGACGACGGTGACCGCGGTCACCTAATCTCACGAAAGTCTCACTCGGTTGAATCGTTTCAATCTCCCTGAGTCCGCCGTGGCTGGAAGGCAGCGCCGCATGAAAGCCCCTCGCACCACCCAGAGCTTGCTGCTCGTCGTCCTCCTGGTGCTCGGTCTCCTGCCGGGCACGGCCGCCACCGCGGCGACCGCGGCCACCCTCGACGGGCTCACCACGAACGGCCGGGTGAACCCGCTGGGCATTCCCGGCGCCGATCCCGTCTTCGGGTGGAAGGTCTCCTCGCCGCGCCGGGCGGTCACCCAGACCGCCTACGAGGTCGAGGTCGGCCGGACGCCGGGCGCCGCCGATGTCTGGCGCTCCGGCCGGGTCGCCTCGGCGCGGCAGGTCGACGTCGCCTACGGCGGACCGGACCTCGCCTCCGGTGTCCGGTACTTCTGGCGCGTCCGGATCCGGGACGACCAGGGCACGCCCAGCCGCTGGAGCGCGCCGGCGTGGTTCGAGACGGGGCTGCTCTCCGCGGCCGACTGGGGTGCCGCCGCCTGGATCGGCAAGCCCGCGCCGTCCTACGACCAGTGGACCGACTACACCGTCACGGAAACCTTCAGGCTCAACAACCTCGCCTTCGGCACCTTCCTGCGCGCTCGCGATGTGAACAACGCGTACATGTGGCAGCTCAACGTCGGCGACTCCGCGACGTCGGTGCCGCTGCTGCGGCCGCACCGCCGCGTCAACGGCGACTACGCGGTGCTGGCCGAAGTCGACCTGCGGCCGTTCGGGTTCACCCGCGCCGGTCTCCTCTCCGGGACGCACACCGTCGCCTACACCGTCGAAGGGACCACGATCCGGACCACTTTGGACGGTGTCGTCGTCGACACGCGCACGGTTCCGGACTTCCCGAGCGGACGCGCCGGCCTGCGCACCTACGGCACGGAATCGGTGACCGTGCGGAAGTTCGCCGTCACCAAGCCGGACGGCACCGTGCTGGCGGACCCCGAGTTCGCCGTCCCGAACCCGTTCACCGGCGGCAGCATCGACAACCGGGAACTCACGGTGACCGGCGGCACCGACGCCCTCTACGTCGGCAGCGACTCCTACGAACCCCTGCTGCGGACGTCGTTCCGCACCGCGCCCGGCAAGCGCGTGGCGCAGGCCCGGGTCTACGCGTCGGCGCACGGCGTCTACCAGCTGACGCTCAACGGCCGCAAGGTCGGCGACCAGTTCCTCGCGCCGGGCTACACCGAGTACGCCCAGCGCATCCAGGCCCAGACCTACGACGTCACCGACCTCGTCCGCGCGGGCGCGAACGGGTTCGGCGCGGCGCTCGGCGACGGCTGGTGGGCCGGGAAGATCGGCCTGGCAGGCAAGGGGCAGTACGGCACCGACCTGGCGCTCGTCGCACGGCTGAAGGTCACCTACGCCGACGGCAGCGTGCAGTGGGTCGACACGGCACCGGGCTGGAAGTGGCACACCGGCCCGTTCGCGGCGACCGACAACCAGCTGGGGGAGACCTACGACGCCCGGCTCGAGCAGCCGGGCTGGGCGGACGCCGGGTTCGACGACTCGGCGTGGGCGCCGGTCGTCACGCGCCCCTCCGACACGGCCAAGCTGTCGCCGCAGCCGGACGAGCCCGTGCGGGAAACCCAGGTGCTGACCACGAAGGCCGTCACCACCCCGGCGCCGGGCGTGACCGTCTACGACCTCGGCCAGAACATGGTCGGCGTCGCGCGGGTGAAGATCACCGGCAAGGCGGGCGAGACGGTCAAGATCCGGCACGCCGAGGTGCTCAACCCGGACGGCACGATGTACGTGGCGAACCTGCGCGCCGCGACGGCCACCGACCACTACCGGTTCGCCCACGACGGCACGCTCACCTACCAGCCGACGTTCACCCAGCACGGCTTCCGCTACATCGAGATCACCGGGCTCGCCACCCCGCCGCCCGCCGCGGACGTCCACGGCGTCGTGTGGGGCTCCGACCTGCGCCGCACCGGCACCCTGGGCACGTCCGACGGCATGCTGAACCAGCTGCTGAGCAACGTCTCCTGGGGTGCGCGGGGCAACTTCCTGTCCATCCCGACCGACACCCCGGCGCGCGACGAGCGGCTCGGGTGGACCGGGGACATCAACATCTTCGCGCCGACCGCGAGCTATCTGAGCGACATGCGGGCGTTCCTCGGGAAGTGGCTGACCGACGTCCGCGACGAGCAGAAGAGCAGCGGGTCCATCCCCGCGGTCGTCCCGTCCACCAACGGCGCGTTCGACGAAAGCGGCGTCGGCTGGGAAGACGCGCTCATCACCGTGCCGTACGCCCTGTGGCACGCCTACGGGGACGCGCAGGTGCTGCGCGACAACTACGACGCGATGAGCCGGTTCTTCGCCTACGCCCGGGCGAGTGCCGGGCCGGACCACCTCGAAACCGGGCGGCTGACCTTCTTCACCAACGACTGGCTGAACCTCGACGACCCGTCGGACCAGGGCGTGCTCGGGACCGCGATCTGGGCGCAGGACGTCCGGATGATGGCGGAGATGGCCGCCGCGGTCGGCCGGACCGCCGAAGCGGCCGAATACACGAAGCTCCACAACGACGTCCGCACGGCGTTCACGCAGGCTTACGTGGCGGCGGACGGGACGGTGCTGGGCAACTCGCAGACCGGGTACGCGCTCGCGCTGGGCATGGACCTCGTCACCGATCCGGCGCTGAAAGCCAAGGCAGGGGCGAAGTACGTGGCGAAGCTCGCCCAGAGCGACAACCACCTCAGGACCGGGTTCATCGGGACGCCGTGGCTGATGCCGGCCCTGACGAACATCGGCCGCGACGACCTCGCCTACACCCTGCTGTCCAAAAAGGACTACCCGTCGTGGGGCTACGAGATCGGCAAGGGGGCGACCACCGTCTGGGAACGCTGGAACTCCATCCAGCCCGACGGCACCTTCGGGCCGGTGGACATGAACTCGTTCAACCACTACGCCTACGGCGCGGTCGCCGACTGGATGCACCAGTACATCGGCGGCATCCGGATCAAGGAGGCCGGCTACCGCAGGAGCGTGATCGAGCCGCACATCGGCGGCGGCCTGACCCACGCCGAAGGCGCCATCGACACCGTCTACGGGCGGCTGTCGGACGCGTGGGCGCTCACCGGTGACGGGCTGACGATGACCGTCACGGTGCCGGCCGGCACGACCGCCGAAGTGGTGATCCCGTCGGGCAACGTCACCGAGTCGGGCCGGCCGGTCCGGTGGGCCGACGGTGTTCGGGGTGTCACGTACGACGCGGGGAAGAAGGCCACCGTCGTGGTCGTCGGGTCCGGGACCTACCGCTTCCGGGCCTCGAAGTAGCCGGGTTCCCTCAGTGTTCCGCGGCCCGCTGCGGAACACCGAGGAGCCGGCCGAGGTAGAGGTCCCTGGCCACCAGGCTCACCGCCAGGTGGTCGGCGAGCGGGTCGAAGAAGGCGCTGCGGTACTTGGCGTCGGTCACCGTCGACGCGGCGAAGTACAGCCCGGAGAACGCGGCGATGAACAGCGAGACCTGCAGCAGCTCCTGCGGGATCGGCAGCTGGATGCCGAACAGGGTGCCGCTGACCGGGTCGCGGCCGATCCACGCCTTGATCACCGAGTGCTGCACCGCGACGATCCCGAAGACCACGAAGAAGACGAACACGAGGGTGGCGAGGACGAAGGTCTGCAGCACCTGGGTCAGCATCAGGACGAGGACCATGTTCGCCTGTTCCAGCTTCGTGAGCGGGAGCCGTTCGGTGTGGACGCCGTCCGCGAGGAAGGCCGCCAGCGGGGTTTCGCGCAGCTTCTCGAGGCCGACCGGGGCGGTGCGCGACTGGGTCAGCCGGGTGACCTCGTCCTTGAGCATCGCGAGCAGGAAGACCACGGCGACCAGGGCCAGCAGCCCGACGACCAGCCACATCCGCTGCCGCGGCAGGGCGGCGCCGACCTGCCAGATCTCGGTGGTGAAGAACCCGAAGACGGTGAACAGCAGCAGCAGTGGCAGCGCCCGGCTGGTCAGCTCGCCGAGCAGCCGGGTCTGGCGGTACGCGGCCCGCAGTGCCCAGCCGACGATCGAGCCGGCCCCGGCGAACGCGGCCGCGAACAGCCCGGCCAGGAGCGCGAGCTGGGTGCCGAAGCCGAGCAGCACCGAGGTGTCTTCGACCAGCAGGTCGACGACGGGCACGACGACCACGAACACGGCCGCCGCGACCGCCGCGGCCCCGGTCCCGCCGCGGTCGACGAGCCTGCGCCGCACCCACCGCGCGGTGAGCCAGGAGCCGAGGCCGGGGAAGACGACCAGGCTCAGCAGCAGGCCGCCGTAACCGAGCGCGAAGAGGTCGTTTTCCATCAGCCGGTCGAAGTCGGCGTCGGTCTCGCCGTCCACTGCGGACAGCACGGCGGTGAGCAGCTGCCAGGCCGTGCCGAACACGACGGCCGGGGCGATCCGCACCAGCAGCCGGGCGGGCCTGCCGCGCACGACCGCGGGCAGCCCGCGCCGCCGGAACCACTGCTCGACGGCTTCGACGCCGCGTTCGTCCGCCATCTTCGCCTCCTGATCGGCGCGGCCGCCGCCGGGATGCTATCCCGGCCCGGGATGCCGGACGGGAGCCGGTGCGGTCGTGCCCGCCGCGGCGGACCGGGCGGCGCGGCGGCCACCGGTCAGCCCGGGCGTGTTCGACGAGCTGAAGGCTCCGGAGGCCGAGGTCGTGAAGACCGCTCTCGCGCAGCTGGCCGCCGTGTAGCCCGGCTCGCCGACGGCGACCGGGCTGCTGCCCCGGCCGCCGTCCTCCTGCCCGGGGTGGTCAGCCCTTCAGGGAACCCGCCAGCAACGCCGAAACGAAGCGCCGCTGGAAGATCAGGAAGACGAGCAGGGTCGGGGTCAGGATCAGCAGCGAGCCGGCGCACAGCAGCGGGATGTCGGTACCCCACTGTCCCTGGAACGCGCCCAGTGCGCCGGCCATCGTGCGGTTCGCGGGGTCGTCCACCAGCACGATCGCGAGCAGGAACTGGTTCCAGGTCCACAGGAACAGCAGGATCGCCAGCGACGAGAGCGCGGGCTTCGCCAGCGGGACGTGGATGCGCCAGAACAGCTGCCACGTGCTGACCCCGTCCACCCGGGCGCTCTCCGACAGCTCCTGCGGCATGGTCACGAAGTGCGCGCGCATCCAGAACACCGAAAACGGCATGTACAGGCCGATCAGCGGCAGGATGATGGCCCACCGCGTGTTCAGCAGGCCCATTTCCCGCACCTGGAAGTACAGCGGGGTGATGATGCCTTCGAACGGCAGCGTCAGGCCGAGGACGAAGAGCAGGAACACCGCGCGGCCGCCGGGCATGCGCAGGTGCCCGGTGGCGAAGCCGGCCATCGTGGCGATCACCAGCGAAAGGGGGACGACGCCGAGCACGATGAGGACGCTGGACTTCAGGAACTCGCCCAGCCGGGCCACTTCGAACGCGCGGGTGAAGTTGCCCCACTGCGGGTCGCCCGGCCAGTCCAAACCGGACGGATAGCTGCCGGAGGGGTGCAGCGCGGTGACGAAGAGGCTGAGGAACGGCACCAGCGTGGCCGCCATCAGCAGGACGAGCAGGACCCGCCCGGTCAAGCCGGTGTTCGCGTTCGTCACTTGTCCTCCCTCGAAACGCGCTGGATCGGCAGGACGACCGCGAGGACGACGACCATCAGCACGACCGCGAGCGCGGAGGCCAGCCCCACCTCGCGCTGCGAGAACGCCAGGTAGTAGATCTCCAGGCCCGGCACCGTGGTCGCGTTCCCGGGGCCGCCCTGCGTCGAGACGTACACGACGTCGAAGCTCGCGAGCGCGGCGATCATCGTCACGGTCACGCAGACGCCGATCTCCTGGCGCAGGCTGGGTACCGTGATCGCGAAGAACTCGCGGACCACCCCGGCCCCGTCGATGCGGGCCGCCTCGTACAGCGCCGGGTCGATCTTGCTCATGCCGGACAGCAGCAGCAGGATGCACAGGCCGAGCAGCACCCAGGCGCCGATCACCCCGACCCCGGGCAGCGCGGTCGACGAGCTGCCGAGCCAGGCTTTCGACACCGTGCCGAGGCCCACCGCCGAGAGCAGCTGGTTGACGACGCCGGTGGCCGACAGCAGCCACGTCCACGCGATGCCGGCGGCCACGAGCGGGATGACCTGCGGCAGGAACAGCACGGTCCGGGCGACGAGCGCCAGGCGGCTCGTCGCGATGCGGCGGATCGTCGCGGCGATCGCCAGCCCGAGCAGCACCGGGATCCCGCTGAAGAAGCCGATCAGCTCGAACGCGTGCAGGATCGACTGGTAGAGCTCGGGATCGGTGAACACCTTGACGTAGTTGCCGAAGCCCGCCCACCGGGACGCGCCGATGCCGTTCCAGTCGTAGAACGAGTACTGGACGGTGAGGACGATCGGCCGCAGCACGAACACGGCGTAGAAGACCAGGGCCGGGGCCACGAAGAGCCAGCCCGCCCAGCCGGTGCGGCGGGACCGGCGACGGCGGCGCGCCGACGGTCCCACCACAGTGGACGGTCGCGGCCCGGCCGCGAGGAGGTCGCTCGACCCGGTCATCGAGCCTAGCTCCCGACCTGGTCGGCGTAGTCGCGCTGCACCGACTTCAGCAGCCCGTCCGGCGTCTGCTCCCCGGAGACCAGCTTCTGCAGCTGCGGGGTCCAGCTCTTGGCGTAGATGGCGCCGGTCGCGTTGGCGATGAAGTCCATCGCGGTCCCGTCCTTGTCCACCTGCGCGGCGGCTTCGAGCGTTCCCGCGGTGACCGTGCCCGCCGCGACCGGGGGCAGCGGCGCGTCCGCCGGCCCCATGGGGTGCGATCCGCCGGTCTGCACGGCGACTTCCCGGGCCTTCGTGTTCGTCGCCACCCAGTCGAGGAAGAACGCGGCGCAGTCGGCGTGGGCCGCCTTGGCGCTGATCCCGACCGTGAGCGGCGCCGACATGGCCGCGGGCTTGGCGCCCGCCTGGGCCGGCGGCATCGGGAAGAACCCGGCGTTGCCCGCCATCTGCTTGTCCAGGGTGGCCGATTCCCAGTCACCGTTGAAGCTGAACAGCCCCTGCCCGGCGGTGAAGCGGCTGACCATCTGCGCGTAGTCGACGGCGTTGACGTCCGGCGCGAAGTACCCGGCCTTGATCCACTGCTCGAGGTGCTGCGCGGCGTGGAGGTTCGCCGGCGTGTCGATCGTGGCGCCGGGCTTCTGGTAGATCCAGTCGTTGACCGGCGCCGGTTGCCCGAGCGAGGCCATGAGGTCCTGCAGCGGGAAGGCCAGCCCGCCGGTGGCGCCGCCGTTGAACTGCTGGATCGGCTGGATCCCGGCGTTCTTCGCCTTCGCCATGGCGTCGTCGAGCTGCGCGAGCGTGGCCGGCGGGGTGGTCATCCCGATGCGGGCCGCGAGCTGCTTGTTGTAGAAGACGCCGGTCATGCTGAAGTTCAGGCCCATCGCGTAGAGCGAGCCCGCGCCCCGCGGCCGACCGCCGGGGCCCATCCGCAGCTGCGCGAGCTGGCCGGGCGGCCACTTGTCCCAGCCGAACCACTTCGCGTACCCGTCGAGGTTCTTCAGCAGGCCGTCCTTGACCAGTTCGGACACCTGCGGCAGGCGCATCAGGTCCGGCGGGTCGTCGGCGAGGACCCGGGGCGCGTTCTGGGTGATCACCGCGAACTGGTCCTCCCGGACGTCCCAGTTGACGTTCGGGAACTGCTTCGTGAACTCGGCGGTGAGCGCCTTGGCCATCGGGAAGCCGGTTTCGAAGTAGCCGCGCAGGGTGACCGGGGCGGTTCCGCACGTCGGTTGCGCGGTGACGGGCGCGGCCGCGGTTTCGGCCGGACCCGCGCTGCCGCCCGGTCCCGAACAGGCGGCCAGGGTGCCGGCCAGCGTGAGGGTCAGGAGCGTGCCGAGGGGTCGGCCGAGGTGTGTTCGACGGGACAACATCGTCTCCTCCGTCGCAAGGGGATAATCGCTGGTCGAGCAGGGAATCGACCTTGCTAAACCGAGTTAGCATCGGTAGTCTCGGCGATCGGACGAGCCGGTGTCAAGGTTGGGGAAGGCAGGGGTGCGACGGTGAGCCCACGACGGGTCACGCTGGCCGACGTCGCCAAGGCGGCCGGGGTGTCGCGCAGTACCGCGTCACTGGTGCTGTCCGGGCGGGGCGCGGAGCTGCGCATCTCGGACGAGGTCCAGGAGCGGCTCAAGGCGCTGGCGGCGGAACTGGGCTACCGGCCGAACATCGTCTCCGCCGGGCTGCGCACCGGGCGCACCATGACCATCGGGTTCGTCTCCGACACGGTCGCCACCTCCCGGCTGGCGGGCGACATGATCAAGGGCGCGATCGAAGCCGCCCGCGACCGCGGGGTCCTGCTGTTCATCGGTGAGTCCGAAGGGGACAGCAAGCTCGAACACGCGCTGCTGCAGGGCATGCACGACCGCCAGGTCGACGGGATCGTCTACGCCTCGATGTACACCAGGCGCATCGCCGTCCCCGAGAGCCTGCTGGGGACGTCCGCGGTGCTCCTCAACGCCGTGCCGAAGACGCCTTCGCCGCTGCCGGTGGTGGTGCCGGACGAGGTCGAGGCCGGTCGTGCGGCCGCGCGGGTGCTGCTGGAGGCCGGGCACCGGGACGGCATCCACCTGATCGGCGCCGGGCCGGGGGTCCGCAACGTGCCGCGCGACAGCGTCGCCGCCGTCGAGCGGCTCGTCGGCATCCGCGAGGTCTTCGCCGGGGCGGGTGTCGAGCTCGCGAGCGGCACCCGGACCGCCGACTGGCTGCCCGAATACGGCTTCGACGCGACGCGGGACCTGCTCGGCCGCACGACCCCGCGTGCCCTGATCTGCCTCAACGACCGGCTCGCCTTCGGCGCCTACCAGGCGCTGGCCGAGGCCTCGCTGAGCGTCCCGGACGACGTCTCGGTGGTCTCGTTCGACGACCACCCGCTCGCTTCGTGGCTGCGGCCCCGGCTCACCACCGTCGCCCTGCCGTTCTACGACCTCGGCCGCACCGCGGTCGACGCGCTCTTCGCCGAGATCGACGGCGAAACCACGGGGGAGAAACCGGTCCACCGCATCCCGATGCCGCTGCGCACCCGTGCGTCGGTCGCCCGCCCGCGACAGCCGGAGGTCCCCTGATGCTGCGCCTGCCCGACCACTGGGTGTGGGACAGCTGGTACACGACGGACGACGACGGCCGGCACCACGTCTTCTTCCTGCGCGCCTCGCGGGCGCTGCTCGACCCGGAGCGGCGGCACCGGCGGGCGTCGATCGGGCACGCCGTCTCCCGCGACCTGCGCACCTGGGAGCTCGTCGCCGACGCACTGGTCCCCGCCGACGGACCGGCCTGGGACGACCTCGCGACCTGGACCGGTTCGGTCGTCCGTGGTCCGGACCGGCGCTGGTACCTGTTCTACACCGGTGTCCGTGACGACGGCGGCGGTCGCGCGGTGCAGCGGATCGGCCTCGCCGTTTCCGACGACCTGGACACGTGGCACCGGTCCGGCGTGAAGCCCCTGGTCGAACCCGACCCCACCTGGTACGCCGACGGCGACCGCGCGGACTGGGCCGGCGAAGCCTGGCGAGACCCGTGGGTCTTCCCTTCGCCGGACGGGGACGGCTGGCACATGCTCCTCACCGCGCACGCGAAGGACGGCGACCCGCAGGATCGCGGCGTGATCGGGCACGCCTTCTCGCCGGATCTGCTGAACTGGCAGGTCGGGCCGCCGCTCACCCGGCCCGGCGGCTTCGGCCACCTCGAGGTGCCCCAGGTCGCGGTCGTCGACGGGCAGCCGCTGCTGCTCTTCTGCAGCAACCTCGGCCCCCGCGCCGCCGCGGACCAGGTGTGGGTGGTGCCCGGCCCGGCGGTGACCGGCCCGTGGGACCTTTCCCTCGCCCGGCCGGTGCGCTGTCCCGGGCTGTACGCGCCCCGCCTGGTCCGCGACGCCCGGAACCGGTGGAACCTCATCGGCTTCGTGTCCGAGCGCGACGGCGCGTTCGCCGGGGAACTGTCCGATCCCGTCGCCGTCCGCTACACCGCCGCCGAAGGGCTTCGCGTGCTCTGACCGGCGGTGATTTTCCGGCGAATAATCGACGATTCACAAACCGCGCGGGAAACACTTCGAAGTGCTTCAGCGGCCTCGGCGCCAGGCCGGAATCAGGTGGTTCGCCATCGCGAGGACCACGCCGGCGGCCACGCACGCTCCCCGGTCCGTGGCCGGCCCGGGCGCGCCGAGGACCGCGCACCCGGTGCTGCCCGCGGCGAGCACGACCGCTCGGGTCACCACCGCCCACGACACTCTCCCCGCGCCGAAACACCCGCACGGCACGCCCGGCCGGCGCGTCCGCAGCACCGCCGTGTAGCCGGCAAAAGCGCAGTACAGCGTGGCTTGGGCGGCGGCGGGCAGGACCGTGCTCGCCGGACCGGCGAGCAGGGCCACCAGCATCGCCGCACCCACGAGGACCTCCGCGCCCGCGGCCGGTGCGGCCACCGAGGGCGGCAGCAGGCGGTGACCGCGCAGCACCGCGCGGTGCTCGCGGTGGCGCACCGCGTGGGCCGCGCCGGCGACGGTCAGGAGAATCGCGCCGAGCGCCGTCAGGGCCGCCATTCCCGCGGACCAGAAGGAGTGCATGGACCCACGGTAATAGTGGACAAAAATACCCTCCCCGATCGGAGCAATTCGGGAACCGTCGTTAAATGATCGTGGTCACCGCCGAATCCGTCGGTTAGTCTCACGGGGCGATTCCGGGAATCGGAGGTCTCATGGGGGCACAACGGCTGCGACTGGTGGCGCCGGGCGGGGACCGGGTGACCGTGGGACTGCCCGCGGCGGCGCCCGTTTCCCACGTCGTGGCCGGCGTCCGGTTCGTCGGCGGGTCGTACGGCACGGGCTTCCAGATCGGGCCGCGCGGCTACCACGACTTCGCGTGCACGTACGTCGCCCCGGCCGACACCCGCGAGCGCCTCCTCGTGCACGGCCGGGAAGTGGTCGTCGCCGAGGCCCGCGACGGGCAGTCGTCCGTGGCCACCCTGCTCGGCACCTACCACGAGCTGATGACGGTGTACGCCGGCCCGGCGCCCCGCCGCGACCGCGTGCTGGCCCTGTTCGGTTCGCTGCTGATCGAAGACCACGTCGACGGCATGACCGTCGTCCCCCGCGCGGAGACGCTGCTGGATCCGGCGAACGAGCACTTCGTGGTCGTGGTGAAGGACCACGGTTCGCTGTCGATCCCCGCGCCACGCCAGGCCGCGGCCCTGCTGCCCCGGCACGCGGGCGCGCGCACGCACCACGGCGAAGTCTGGAAGGCCGAGGGTGCCGCGCGCTCGTTCGTCCTGGGGTGCCCGGCCGGCGTGGCCGAGGTCCACCTCGCGGACACGCCGGCGAAGACCGAACGGGAACGGCTCGACTGGCTCGACGGGATCGACATCGCCTGGGACCGCCGATGACGCCGTCGACCGCGTTCGCCGTCCTCACCTGGGCGGCGATCATCCTGCTGTTCTTCGGTCTGGCCGCCGTCCTGCGCGAAGTCCGGCTGCTGCGCGCGACCGTCACCCGGAGCACGGACGGATTCGTGGCCGCACCACCCGATCTGGTGCTGGGCCCGCGGTTCGCGGACCGGATCGTGGCCGCGGTCGATTCGGGCTGCCCGCTGTGCCTGACGGTGGTCGAACGGCTGGCCGCGCTCGGCGCGGAAGCAACCCTGCTGACCCACGAACCCCCGGCGGTGTGGGCCGACCTGGCCCACGGCCTCCCGGTGATCGGCGACGGCGAGGCGTGGCGCTCGGTCTCGCACCTGTCGCCGCCGGTGCTGATGCTGCTCGACGGGACCGGCCGCGTCTGCCGGATGCTGCTCCCGGTCCGGGTGTCCGAAGTGGACACGGCGCTGGCCGGCTGGGCCGGCGCGAAGGAAGGAGGCGAGACGGGTGACGCTGGAGTTGGCGCGCATTCCCGGCCTTGACCGGCCCGGCCCGGACGCTGCGGCCACCCGCGCGGGCCGGAAGCTGAAGGTCCGCGGCACGCGCCGGACGTTCCTGCGCGCGGTGGCGCTCGGGGCGCTGACGCTCGGCGCGACCGCGCTCGACTGGTCCGGCCTGTCCCGCGTCCGGAAGGCCGACGCCGAGTTCAGCCCGTACGGCATGCCCGGCTTCGACCGCAACGACTGCCGGGACGCCTATCCCACCGGCTACGCCGAACTGACCGACACCAGCGGCACGTACGTCAACACCTATGCCGCCTGCTTCGGCGGGTTCTGGCGGGGGAGCACCTACTGCGACGCGGGCTGGCACAAGTACGGCACCTGGAACGAAGACGGCATCCAGGTCGACCACCAGCCGGTGGCCAACACGTGCGGCCAGTTCGTCGGCAAGAACGCGTGGCGCTGGACGACGCCGGACCAGAAGGTCTACCGCTGCTCCGACGGCTTCTCCACCTTCTGGGGCGGCGGGTACACCGGCCAGACCTACCTGACCATCTGCCGCGCCGCCCTGTGACGGACGGACTTCCCCGGCGCCGGTGGCACCCGCTGACGCTCGCCGCCGGGCTGGTGCTCGCCGCGGCCGCGGTGACGCTCGCGCTCGTGGTCGCGCCGGGCCGGCTGCTGCCGGGCGCCTGGCTCGTCCTGTGCGCGGCCGCCGGGTTCGCCACCAGCGGCTCCAGTTGAAGCCGGAACTCGGCCTTCGTGCTGAGCTCGCCGGTCTGGCGAGGCACTCCGACACTGGCGTTCTGCGCCGGGCTCGTCTGCGGCGGCGTCCTCACCGCGCTCGTCTCGCTCGTGGCCGGTTCGCTGCTGCGCGCCCCGCTTCCGGTGGCCGCGTGCTGGGCCGTGGTGGCCGCGGCGCTCGGTGCGGTGCTGCTCCGCGAGACCGGCGCGTGGTCGTTCCGGCTGCCGGAAAACCGGCGGCTGGTGCCGGAGACGGTGTTCCGGCTCGGCCGGCACCTCGGCCCGCTGCAGTTCGGGTTCGAAATGGGCACGGGTGCCCGCACCTACCTGCCCAGCGGCCTGCCGTACGTCGCCGCGGTCGCCGTCGCCCTCACGGCTTCGCTGCCCGCGGCGCTGGGCGCGGGCGTGGGGTTCGGGCTCGGCCGGGCGCTGATGACGACGGCGAACCTGCGCTACGACGGCGAAAGCGGCTGGGACGGCGAATGGCGGGCCCACGGCCGGGAGCTCAGGCTCCTGACCGGGGCCGCCTTCGTCGTCCCGCTCGCCGCGGTCGCCGTCACGGCGCTGTCTGGTACGCCCTGAGCACGGTCTGCGTGACGGAGTTGCCTTCGGTGTCCCGGGCGGTGATCCGCAACGACACGAACCCCTCGCCCGGCGGGTTGTGCACCACCGCGAGCCCGCCGTTGCCGATCCGCGCGGCAGGCACGGACGTCCACTTCGCACCGTCGTCCGTGGACGTTT
The DNA here is from genome assembly GCA_033793495.1 of Streptomyces sp. MN03-5084-2B. Classification (GTDB taxonomy): domain Bacteria; phylum Actinomycetota; class Actinomycetes; order Mycobacteriales; family Pseudonocardiaceae; genus Amycolatopsis. The sequence continues at coordinate 95,313 of JARAWT010000001.1, forward strand.
CGACGCGCAGGTCCGCCAGCCGGAACTCGCCCGAGCCCGGCTGCCGCTGGGCGGTCAGCGCGAGCACGAACGGCTTCCCGGCCGGGGCCCGGCTCTGCTCGTCGACCGCCCCCTCGGCCCGGACCACCAGCAGCGGCAACGGTTTCGCCGGTGCGGCCAGGCCGGGCTCGCGGAACGTCCACGCGACGTCGACCGCCGTGCCCACCACCGACCACGGCACGCTGCGCGTCGCCACGGACCGCAGCGTGTAGGTGCCCGCGCCGTCCGGGATCGCCAGCGCTCCGAACGCCGGGCTCGGGGTGGTGGCCAGCACGACGCCGTCTCGCGACAGCGTCGCCGTGCCGGTGAGGCCGCCCGGTGGGGTGGTGTACTGCTCCGGGTCGCTGCCCGACACGAGCGGGATCGCGTACGCCAGCTGGTTTCCGGCGCGGAGCACGCCCCAGCCGTCCTGTGGCGCGCCGAAAGCGGGCCCGACCGGAGCGCGGTTCCAGCCGGACTGCTGGAATCCCGGCCGGTAGGTGCGGTACGAGTAGTTGCTTTCCGCGTCGGTCAGCGGGTCCGGGTACACCGCCAGGAGGTGCTGCCAGCTCACCCCGGTCGTGTAGTACTCGGTGCGCCGGCTCGGCAGCGCCTGCGCCGCGACCTGGTACGTCCCGCTGTCGGCGCCCGGGAACCCGAAGGTGACGTCGTCGAGGCGCAGGCTCTCCGCCGGTTTGCCCTGGGTGTGGTAGCGGGCGTCGACCACCGCGAGGTCCCGGTCGCGCACCCGGAAGACGGGATCGGCCGGCACGCGGCCGCGCTCGAGCAGCGCCAGCTGGTAGACGTACCCGTTCGGATCCACCCCAGGCGGCCGGGCCGCCAGCGTGGCCCGGAAGTACAGCGCGTAGGTGTGGTCGGTGACCTCGCGGTCCGAACCCACCGCGTACAGCTCGGTGCCCGGCTGGACGATCCAGGCGAGCGTGTTCGTGCGGGTCCCGCCCGGATTTCCGGACACCAGGCCCAGTTCGCCGCCCTGCAGCCGCGCGTCCGGACGATCGACCGCCGCGCGCAGCGGCTTGCCCGCGCGAGCGTCGAGCGTGATCGCGACGTCGCCGGTCACCGGCTGACCGGGCCGCGACAGCAGCGTCACGGCGGTCGGGCGGGTCTGGCCGGTCGGATCGCCGGACACGTCGAACGCGTTGAGGTCGTAGCGGCCCCGGGGGACCCGGACCACGGCCGTGCCGTCGGCGCGGAACGGCCGGACGCCGAACGCGGCGCCCGTCGTGGTGTCGACGAGGGTGGCGACGCCCGCGGTGAACCGCCCGTCCCGGCCGACCAGCCGCACGGACACGTCGTAGCTTTCCGCCTCCAGGAAGGCGCCGAGCGCGGTCTGCACGGTGATCCCGGGCGCCGTCGCGGTCAGCCGGCCGCCGTACTGCCCGGCCGCCGCCCCGCCGGCCCGGAGGGTGACGCCGACGTCGGCGTCCCCGTGCGCGGGCACCACCACGGACGTCGCCGACGGCGTGAACAGCGGCTGCGGGTTCGTCGCCAGCGAAAGGGTGACGGCCGCGTCGCCGTCGTTGTGGTAGGTCACGGTCTTCGTGACGGGCTGGGTGCGCGGCCAGGCGACGAAGCCGTAGCCGAGGCTGCCGGTCGTGGCGATGACCTGCTGGGTGACCGCGCGGGCGGCGTCCACCCGGCCCGCACCCTGCTCGAGGACGTCGGCGGTGGGCTGGGCGGTGCTCGTCAGCGTCGTCTTGAGCCGGCCGGCGAGCCAGTCCGGGTGCCGCTGGAGCAGCAGGGCCGCCGTGCCGGCGACGTGCGGGGCCGCCATCGAGGTCCCGGAGAGCCGGGCGTAATCGGCGTCGACGGGCGCGGTGTCGCCGTCGCGCGTGCCCGCGGCCCTGGCCGAGACGATGCCCTCGCCGGGGGCGGCGATGTCGGGCTTGACCGCGTAGTCGCCGCGCCGGGGGCCGCGGTTGGAGAACGCGCTGGTGGTGTCCTGCGCCGACACGGACCCGACCGCCAGCGCCGCATCCGCCGCGGCGGGCGCGACGACCGGTCCCGGTTCGGGCAGGTCGAGCGAGCGGTCGTTGCCCGCCGAGGCGACGAACAGCGTGCCGTGGCGGGCGGTCAGCGCGTTCACCGCCTCGGACACCGGATCCGTGCCGTCGGTCGCCTCGCCGCCGAGGCTCAGGTTCACCACGCGGACCTTCGGCGCGATCCACTCCAGGCCGGCGATCACCGCGGACTCCGGGCAGCCGTAGGCCACGCAGACCTTGCCGCTGATCAGCCGGGCGTCCGGGGCGACCCCGCGGTAGCGGCCACCGGAGGCGGCGCCGGTCCCGGCGATGATGCCCGCGACGTGCGTGCCGTGCCCGAGGTCGTCGCCCGCGTCCGGCCGGGTGCCGGTGAAGTCCCGCGCTTCCACGACCTTGCCGGCGAGATCCGGGTGATCGGCGCGGACGCCGGTGTCGAGCACGCCGACCGTGACGCCGCGGCCGGTGTAGCCCGCCTGCCACGCGGCCGGTGCGCCGATCTGCGGCACGCTGACGTCGAGGGCCGGCGTGGCCAGGCCGTCCAGCCACACCTTGCCCACCCCGGCCCGCAGCCCGGAGCCGGCGGTGAGCCAGGTCCAGAACTCCGTTGCGCGCAGCCGGTCCTGGGCCACGGCCGTGCCGCGCACGCTCGGCAGGTCCCGGACCGCCGTGGTGGCGGGCGGCGCGGCCGCCGCGTCGCCGCCCGCGGAACGGGTGACGATCAGGGGGAGGGTCGCCGCGGAGTCGGCCAGGTGCTGCCGCAGCAGTGCGGAAACGTCGAACAGCCGGGAATCGAGCTTGCCGGCCGCGACCAGCGCCAGCGCGTCCGAAGGCACGACGGTGATGTCGCCGGGCGTCGCGGCGGTGTTCGTTTCGCGGAAGAATCCGATCCGGTCGCGGCCCGGGCCCGGTTCGACCGCCACCGTATTTTTCCCGTGGGAATTCGGGATCACCCGCACCCGGTCGCCGGTGATCAGCGTGACGGATTGCCCGGAATCGCCGGTGGGGGCGGGCGAGGCAGCCGGCTCCGCCGCCGCCGGAACGGGCAGGGCTATCCCTGCGACGAGCGCGGCCGTCATCGCCAGCAGTCTTCGATGCATGTCAGGGTCCTCCGCCCGAGCTCGTTTCCCCCGGATTTCCGCCTCGGCGAATGCGCACGGCAAAAATGGCCGCGGTTACGCTAACACCGACCCGGGAGGAGCGGGCAATACGTCATTTCCGTGAACCAACCGCCGACAATTGATCACCAAAGTGCCGACGGTGGCAAATGAGGGGGGCCTATTCTCCTCGACGCGGCAGGCGCGGAGGTGCGGTGCTGGCGCCGGCGGCCAGTTTCGGGGACAGCAGCCGGGTGCCGGGCGCGGTGCCGTCGTCGAGCTGCCCGATGACCGTCTCGACGGCGAGCGCGCCGATCTCCCGCGCGGGGATCGCCACGCAGGTCAGCTCCAGCAGGCTGTGTGCGGTCAGGCTTTCCGGGCAGACCGCGACGAGCGAGACGTCCTCGGGCACGTGCAGGCCGCGGTCCCGCAGGCCGGCCAGCACCGCGGGCAGCGCCGTTTCGTTGTGCACCACGAGGCCGGTGACGTCCGGGTGGCGGGCGAAGAGCGCGTCGAGGCCGCGGAGTGTCCGCCAGGGGGTGTCGCCCCAGGCCAGCGTGGTCGAGCGGAGGCCACGGCGGGTCGCTTCCGCCGTGAAGCCCTGGGCGAGCCGGGTCGCCGAGCTGCTGCCGCGCCGGTAGGTGACCGGCGGAGAGCCGATCAGGGCGACGTGCTCGTGCCCCAGGCCGGCGAGGTGGCCGAAGCAGAGCGCACCCGCCGCGGCGAAGTCGAGGTCGAGGCAGCCCAGCCCGCGCGGGCGGTCCGGCACGCCGATCAGCACCGCCGGCCGGCCCAGCCCGAGCAGCACGGGCACGCGCGCGTCGGCCGCTTCGACGTCCATGACGACGACACCGTCGGCGACGGAGGTGGACACCGCGCGGCGCAGCGCGGCGGGTCCCTCTTCGGCGGTGAGCAGGAGCAGGGCGTGGTCACGGGCGCCGGCCGCGGCGATCGCCGCGGCCACGAACTCCCGCACGACGACGTCGTGGGCACCGGCGCGCAGCGGGACGACCAGGGCCAGGACGTTCGTCCGGCGGCCCGTCGCGAGCCGGGCTCCGGCCTGCCGGTGATGACCGCGCTTGCGCATGGCGTTCTCGACTGCCCCCCAGGAGACGGCGACCGGTCACTCTTCGTCGAACCGCATCGACGCATTCCGAACGTAGAGTACCCGTCAGGGATGTGCAAGCACGTCGGACCGGGTTCACCGGGGCAGGTGATGATCGAACCGATTCGATCATTCCGCCGTGTTCAGGATCCCGGCGAGCACCTCCGATCGTTCGAGGGCGAGGAAGTGGCCGGCTCCCGGTACCTGCGTGAAAGCGGCGTCGGGCAGCAGCTCCCGGTTGGCCCGTCGGTCGGACGGGCGGGACCAGTCCCGCTCGCCGTAGACGAGGTGGACGGGCGCCTTCACCGCCGCGTAGCGCGAGCGGGCCGCGATGAGGCTCGGCAGGTTCCGGTGGACGCCGCGGGTCACGGCGGGGTAGCCGGGGCGGCGGCCCACCCGGAGGAGCTCGTCCAGGTAGTCCTCGTGCAGGGCGGTTTGGTCGCCGAGGCCGCCCTGCAGGATCCGGCGCAGCGCGGCCCTGGGCTCCACCCCGGCGATCACCGGGCCGACGCCGGGAGCGAGGACGCCGGTGACCACCGCACGGGCGAGGAGGCCGGATCGCGCGATGCCGCCGCGGAAGTCGTAGGGGTTCACCGCGACGACGCGCCGGACCCGGTCCGGCAGCTCGGCCGCGGTGGTCAGGGCCAGCACCGCGCCCATGGACTCGCCCAGCAGGGTCACGTCGTCGAGGTCGAGGTCGGTGAGCAGCCGTTCGACACCTCGGCGCATCGCCGGTTCTTCGTACGACGCGCCGGGGACGATCTCCGAGTGGCCCATCCCCGGGAGGTCGAGGGCGTACACCGTGAACCGGTCCGAGACGAGGGGGATCAGGGCGCGGAAGTGCTCGGCCTGCGTGCGCACGGTGTGCAGCAGGACCAGGGGAGCGCCGGAGCCCGCCTCGAGGTAGCGCAACGCCCCCTCGCGGCTTCCCCGGGCGGCGAGGACGTGGCCGGTCGCGCCGGGGACGGGGATGGTGGGTCGGGCGGCTGCTTCGGACATCGCGCCGGCTTCCTCTCGGTGGACGATCGGAAACCGATCGGTTTCACGAACCGTAAACCGATCGGTTTCCCGGCGCAAGAGGCGGTGCTACGGGGGTAAACCGATCGGTTTGCCGGGGCCGCTTCCGACGGGGTCCCGTGCGCAGGAGTACGCGCGGCGCCGGTTCCCGCACAAGCCGGTGTAAGGAGGTCACCGGCGGCCGGGCGCCTCCGGAGTGACGGGTCGGCGCAGGCCCGCCGCGTCGAGCAGGGCGGTCACGGTGGGGACGACGAGCCCCTTCAGGTCGTCGACCCCGATCCCGGCGCGGGCGCTGGCGCCGTCGAAGACCACGAGGAGCTGCCGGGCCAGCAGGTCCGGCTCGGCGGCCCCGCCCGCTTCGGCCTCCCGGCGGAAGAAGCCCAGCAGGTTCCGCTTGATCCGCCGCGCCACCCGGCTGGCGGGGTGGCGCTGGTCCTTCAGCTCGATCTGCGCGGCCAGGTACCGGCAGCCGTGGAACCCCGGCGTACCCGCCTGGGCTTCCAGGTGCGCGAACACGTGCATGATCCGCGCGTGGGGCTCGCGGCCGTCGTCCGACGGCGGCAGCAGGCCGGCCACGAAGGCGGCCGCGCCCTCCTTGAGGCTCGTCGCGAGCAGCTCGTCCTTGCTCTCGAACAGCTGGTAGAGCGAGCGCTTCGACACGCCGGCGGCCTGGCACAGCGCCTCGACCCCGACGCCGACCCCGTCCCGGTAGGTGAGCGTGGCCGCGGCTTCGAGCAGCCGCTCCCGGGAGGTGGGTTTCGCGTCGGTGGTCATCCCGCGAGGTTACCCGGTTCGCGCGGATTGAAAACCGATCGGTTTACCCCTGCGGTGATCGGGAACCGCCTGGCCCGGCGGGCGGCGATCACCACGTCGCGAATGACTCATCCGGGACCTCGGAGGTCCCGGATGAGTCATGGGCGACGCTCGAAAAGGGGACGAGCCTCAGGCGAGGGCCGCGTCCATGGTGATCGTCGTGCCCGCGAGGGCCTTCGACACCGGGCAGGTCTTCTCCGCGGTCTCCGCGTACTCCGCGAACTGCTCCGCCGTCACGCCCGGGATCGAGGCGCGCAGGGTGATCGCGATGCCGCTGATCTCGAAGCCGCCGCCCTTCGCCGGGCCGAGCGTCACCTCCGCGCTGACGTCGATCGAGTCCGCCGTGAGCTGCTGGGACTCCAGCACGCCCGAGAGGTTCATCGCCAGGCAGGACGAGTGCGCCGCCGCGATCAGCTCCTCGGGGCTGGTCTGGCCGTCCGGGCTGCCCGCCCGGGTCGGGAACGAGACCGCGAACGTGCCTGCGTTGGACGAGTCCAGCGTGACCTCGCCCTTCCCGCTGTTCAGTCCGCCGACCCAGTGGGTGGTGGCGTCACGGCTGGGCATAAAAGCCTCCTCGGTGTCAGTGCTCGGATGAATCAATGCTCTGGTGAATACGCGGCGGCCGACGCCGTCAGCCGCCGCAGGGTGGTGATCAGTTCCCGCCGCTCGTCGTCGGCCAGGCCCAGTGCGCAGCCGATCGCCGAGGGGACGCCGGCGGCGCGCGTGCGCACCGCCCGGCCCTGCCCGGTCAGGCTGACCACCACGGTGCGTTCGTCCGCGGGCCGTCGGGTCCGCGTCACCAGCCCGTTGGCTTCCAGGCGCTTGAGTAGCGGGGAAAGCGTGCCGTAGTCCAGGTGCAGCGCCTCGCCGATCTCCTTGACCGGCCGGGCGTCGGACTCCCACAGCACCAGCAGCACGAGGTACTGGGGGTAGGTGAGATCCAGCTCGCCGAGCAACGGCCGGTACGCGTCCGTCACGGCTCGTGACGCCGCGTAGAGCGCGAAGCAGGCTTGCTCGTCAAGGAGGAACTCGTCGGACACGTCCACAAACCTAGCCCACGATTACATCGTGCACAAGGTGTTCGGGCTGTCGGACCCCTCTGGCAGAGTCCCGATCATGACCGAACGACCCGAGCGCCCGGAGGTTCCGCTCACCGGCGGCGAGCGCGAAATCCTCACCGGCCTGCTCGACCACCACCGCGCCACCGTCGCGTGGAAGGCCGGCGGCCTCACCGGGGACCAGGCCCGGCAGGTGCACCTGCCCAGCGAGCTGACCACCATCGCCGGCCTCGTCGCCCACCTCACGCTCAACGAGTGGTTCTGGTTCGCCGTGGTCGTCGACGGCGAGGAGGACACCTGGGAGGAGAAGCTCGAGCAGGACCCGGACGCCGAATTCCGGGTCCCGCCCGGGACCACCGTGGAAGCCCTCCTCGCCGACTACGAGCGGCAGTGCGTCCGCAGCCGCGAGATCGTCGCCGCGCACGACCTCGACGACCGGGTGACGCACAAGGACGAGACCTTCAACGTCCGCTGGGTCCTCACGCACATGATCGAGGAGACCGCCCGGCACGTCGGCCACCTCGACGTCCTGCGCGAGCTGACCGACGGCCTCACCGGGGAGTGACCTTCCTGGGCGGCCACGGGAAGAAGCCGCTCGTCCGCTCGACGTAGTGCGCGTACGCCGGGCGGGTGCGGGCCATTCCCTTCTCCAGCAACGGCTTCCCCGTCCCGCGGGCCAAGGTGAAGGTCATCGCCACGGGGGAGAGGATGGTCGCCACGCCCGGCCACGTCGAGCAGGCCAGCAGGTAGAGGCCCCACCACACGCACGCGTCGCCGAAGTAGTTGGGATGCCGCGTGTAGCGCCACAACCCGGTGTCCAGCACCTTCCCCTTCGACGCCGGATCGGCCTTGAACCGGCGCAGCTGGTCGTCGCCGATCGTCTCGAACGCGAACCCGACCAGCCACACCACGATGCCGAGCCAGCCGGGCACGCCGATCCCGGTGCCGTCCACGGCGAACTGCACCGGCAGCGACACGAAGTACAGCACCACGGCCTGGAACAGGTAGACGCGCACGAACATCTTCAGCGGCCCGTGGCCCATCCGCGCGTACCGCGGGTCCTCCGGCAGCCGGTGGTTGCGCAGGTGCAGGTGCACCGCAAGCCGCACCCCCCAGACGACCGTCAGGAGGACCACGACGAGCCGCAGCGAGAGCGGGCCGTCGCCGAACGGGAAGGCGGCGACCGCGACGAGCGCGAAGCCGAGCCCCCAGAACGTGTCGATCGTGTCGTAGCGCTTGCGCGCCCGCGCGATCCCGAAGGTCACGGCCACCGCCACGAGCGTGACGGCGGCCGTGACGAGCAGCTGCGGCATCGTCACCACTCCCGGGTCAGCGGCAGGCCGCTCCGGCCGTGCTCGCCGGGCCGCACGGTGAGGATCTGGTCCACGCCCATCCGGTTCTCCTCGAACGCCAGCGCCCCGCCCACCAGGTACAGCCGCCAGACCCGCGCGCCCGTCTCGCCGATGAGCGCGACGACGTCGGCCCAGTTCTCCTCCAGGGTGGCGGCCCAGGCCCGGACCGTCCAGACGTAGTGCTCGCGCAGCGCGTGCACGTCCCGCACTTCGAGGCCCGCGGTCTCCAGGTGGCCGATGGTCCGGCCGACCGGGCGCATCGTCATGTCCGGCGCGATGTACCGCTCGATGAACGCGCCGCCGCCGGGGGCGACGGTCCCGCGGGACATCTGCTGGACGAGCACCCGCCCGCCGGGCTTCACCATGCGATGCAGCGTCGCCGCGTACGCCGGGTAGTTGACTTCGCCGACGTGCTCGCCCATCTCGATCGACGCGACCGCGTCGAACGGCGCGTCCGGCAGCTCCCGGTAGTCCTGGCGGCGGACCTCGACGCGGTCTTCGAGGTCGTGCTGGGCCAGCCGGCCCCGGACGTGCTGCAGCTGCTCGGCCGAGAGCGTGATGCCGACGGCCTCGACGCCGTGGTGCTTGGCCGCGTGGACGAGCAGCGAGCCCCAGCCGCAGCCGACGTCCAGCAGCCGCATGCCCGGCCGCAGCCCCAGCTTGCGGCAGATCAGCTCCAGCTTGTCGTGCTGCGCCTGCTCCAGGCTCTGCGACTCCGAGGTGAAGTACGCGCACGAGTACGCCATCGACTCGTCCATCAGCAGCTGGTAGAAGGCGTTGCTCAGGTCGTAGTGGTGGGCGATGGCGGAGCGGTCGCGCAGCAGGCTGTGCAGCTTCCCGGACAGCCGGGCCTCTTCGGCGGGTGGCTTCGGCGGCGGCCCGGCGACGCCGAGCCGGGCCGCCAGCCGGACCGCCTCCGCCCACTCCCGCGGCCCGAGCTTGACCCGGTTGAGCTCACCCGCGCGGGTGAGGGCCCAGATCCGGCGGAAGCCGTCCGCCAGGTCGCCTTCGACGTCGAGGTCACCGGTGACGTAGGCGCGGGCGAGCCCCAGCTCGCCGGGCGCGTAGAGCAGGCGGCGCAAGGCGCGGCGGTTGCGGAGCACGAGGGTCGGTGCATCTTTCGGGCCGGCGCGGGTCCCGTCCCAGGTCCGGAGGCCCACGGGCAGCGGGCCGCCGAGGAGTTTCGCGGCGAACGAGGCGAGGCGGTGCGCGGTGGTGTGCGGCATGCCCGGGATTCGCTCGGCCCGCCCCGGTGGATTGGTCGCCGCTCCTGCCAATCCGGGCGGGCCTCGGTCCCGAAGGACCGGTGTGGAGATCACGGGAGAACGCATCGGCGTCATCGGCAGCGGGGTGGCCGGGCTGACCGCCGCATACCTGCTGCAACGCAAGTACGAGGTGCTGCTGTTCGAGGCCGACGACCGCCTGGGCGGGCACGCGCACACGCACGACGTGCCGAGCACCCACGGGGGCACCGTCGGCGTGGACTCCGGCTTCATCGTCCACAACGAGCGCACCTACCCGACGCTGCTCAAGCTCTTCGGTGAGCTGGGGGTGGCCACGCGCGACACCGAAATGTCGATGAGCATCCGCTGCGACGGCTGCGGCCTCCAGTACGCCGGTGCCAAGGGGCTTGGCGGGCTGTTCGCCCAGCGCGGCAACGCCGTCCGCGGCCGGTACCTGCGGATGCTGACCGAGGTCAAGCGGTTCCACCGGCACGCGAAGCGGCTGCTGGCGGCGACGGACGCCGGCGACGTCACGCTCGGCGCCTTCCTCGCCATCGGCGGCTACACCCGCTACTTCGTCGACCACTTCATGCTGCCGCTGGTGTCCACGGTGTGGTCGGCCGACCGCGCCGACACCCTCCGCTACCCGGCGCGCTACCTGTTCGAGTTCCTCCGCAACCACGGCATGCTCACGGTGCAGGACTCGCCGGCCTGGCGGACCGTCGTGGGCGGCTCGCGCGAGTACGTCGAGCTCGCGGCGAAGCAGCTGACGGCGGTGCACCTGTCGACGCCGGTGCGCTCGGTGCTGCGGACCGCCGGCGGCGTCGAGATCCGCGACGACGCCGACACCCCGCACCGCGTCGACAAGGTCGTCGTCGCCACGCACGCCGACCAGGCACTGGCCCTCCTGGCCAACCCGACCGCCGCCGAGCGGGCGGTGCTCGGCGCGTTCCGCTACTCCGAGAACGAGGCCTGGCTGCACACCGACACGAGCGTGCTGCCGTCCCTGCCCCGGGCGCGGGCCGGGTGGAACTACCGCGCGCCCGCCTGCGGCGCACCGACCGGCGCGGTCCAGGTCAGCTACGACATGAACCGCCTGATGCGGCTCGACGAGCCGGCCGGCTACGTCGTCACGCTCAACCCCGGCGACGGCCCGGGGGAGGACCACGTCGTCGCGCGGATGCGGTACGAGCACCCGGTCTACACGCCGGAATCCGTTGCCGCGCAACGACGGCTGGCCGGGCTCAACGACGGCGTGCTCGCCTTCGCCGGCGCCTACCACGGCTGGGGCTTCCACGAGGACGGCTGCGCTTCGGGCGCCCGCGCCGCGGAAAGCCTGGGGGCGACGTGGTGACGAACGCGCTCTACGACGCCACGGTCGCGCACGTGCGGCGGATCGACCCGCCGCACGCCTTCGCCCACCGCGTTTACCTGTGGCGCGTCGACCTCGACAACCTCCCGCGCCTGCCGTGGTGGCTGCGGCCCTTCGCCCGCTTCGACCGCCGCGACCACTTCGTGGCCACGGACCCGCGCGGCATCCGGGAGAAGCTGGACGCCTGGCTCGCCGAACGCGGCGTCGACCTGCGCGGCGGCCGGGTCGTGATGCTGGCCGCCGCCCGCGTGCTCGGGTACGTGTTCAACCCGATCAGCGTCTACTGGTGCCACAACCCGGAGGGCCGGCTGGCGTGCGTCGTCGCCGAGGTGCACAACACCTACGGCGGCCGCCACGCCTATCTGCTGCACCCGGACGAGGCCGGCCGCGCCCGCGCGGCCAAGGAGTTCTACGTCTCGCCGTTCCAGGAGATGGACGGCGAGTACCGGATGCGCCTGCCGCACCCGGAGGCGCTGCTCGACCTCACCGTGGCGTTGCGCCGCGGGACGGCCACGCCGCTGGTCGCTACGCTGCGGGGAGTTCGCCGCCCGGTGAACCCGCGGTGGCTGGCCCGGCTGGTCCTGGCCCGGCCGCTGCTCCCGCAACGGGTGTCCGCGCTGATCCGCCGCCACGGCGTCACGCTGTGGCTGCGCAAGGCCGCGGTCGTGCCGCGCACCCCGCAGAACGCCGGAGGACAGCTGCATGGATGAGCCGGCCCGCCCGCGCCGGATGGCGCCGGTCCCCTCCGAAACCCCGGCCGGCCCCACCGCCGAGGAACTCATGATCCGCGTCGCCAAGGGCGACGAGCGGGCCTTCGAGCTGCTCTACGACCAGTTCGCCGGGCCGATCTACGGGCTCGTCCGGCGGATCGTGCGCGACGCGGCCCAGTCCGAAGAGGTCGCCCAGGAAGTCCTCGTCGAGCTGTGGCGCACCGCGACCCGGTACGCACCCGACAAGGGCTCGGCGCTGAACTGGGCGATGACGCTGGCCCACCGCCGCGCCGTCGACCGCGTCCGCTCGGCCAGGGCCAGCACCGAACGCGAGCAGAAGGCGACCTTCGAAGCCGCCCGGGGCCGCCCGTTCGACGAGGTCTCCGAGTCCGTCACCGCGCGGCTCGAACGCTCCCAGGTGCGCCGGTGCCTGTCCTTCCTGACCGACCTGCAGCGCGAATCGGTGCTGCTCGCCTATTACCAGGGCTATACGTATCGCGAGGTGGCCGAAGTGCTGTCGACGCCGCAGGGAACCATCAAGACGCGGCTGCGGGACGGGCTGATCCGCCTGCGGGACTGCCTGGGGGTGACCGCTTGAGCACGCCCGAAATGCACACCCTGGCCGGCGCTTTCGCGCTCGACGCCGTCAACGACGTCGAACGCGCCGAGTTCGCCCGGCACCTCGAGCAGTGCGACTCGTGCACGCAGGAGGTCGCCGAGCTGCGGGCGACCGCGGCCCGGCTGGGCGCGGCGATGGCCGAGGAGCCGCCGCCGTACTTCAAGGACCGCGTCATGACCGCCATGCACGCCACCCGCCAGCTGCCGCCGCGCACCCGGCCCGGCTCGGCCGACCGGCACCGCCGCTCGGCGCGCGCTCCGCGCTGGGCGGTCGTCGTGGCCGCCGCCGCGGCCGTCGTCGGGCTGGCCGCGGGCGGGGTGTTCGGCGGGATCGCGCTGAACCAGCAGCAGGAGCTGCAGACCGCGCAGAGCCGTCTCGACCAGGCCAAACAGCAGTTCGCGCCGGTCGCGGCGCTGCTCGCGGCCCCGGACGCGAAGACCGGGCACGGCCAGGCCCCGATCGGCGGCGGCGTCACGGTCGTCCTGTCGCGGTCGCTGAACCGGGTGATGGTGATGGACGCGGGCCTGCCGGCGCAGCCGGGCGGGAAGGTCTACGAAGCCTGGCTGATCACCGGCGCGGACGCGCCGCGCTCGGCCGGGGTGATCGCGGCCGCCGACCAGGGCGGCCTGATCGTCGCCGACGGCGTCGGAAGTGCCGACAAGGTCGCCGTGAGCGTCGAACCGGCCGGTGGATCCGCCACCGGAACGCCCACGGAAGTCCTCATGAGCATGCCCGCGCCCGCCTGATCGGGAGGCCATACCAGATCGGTCGACGGCGGTGCTCGCGGCCCGTCGCTCTTGCGCGCTCGAACGTGTTGTGGCAAAACACCTTTGCGACACACGGCGTGCCTACTGGATTAGAGCCTGCCTGGTGCCTACCGTCCTGCCTAACGTCGGCGGTTGACATAACTCTCGATCTGGGGTTGAGGTCGAGGGTTGATCACCGGCGGCGGGCTGTACGGGCACAACGATCAGGAAGGCGGACTTCGATGACGCCCCCGCACAACTACCTTGCGGTGATCAAGGTGGTCGGCATCGGCGGTGGCGGCGTGAACGCCGTGAACCGCATGATCGAGGTCGGCCTCAAGGGTGTCGAGTTCATCGCGGTGAACACCGACGCACAGGCACTGCTCATGTCCGACGCCGACGTCAAGCTGGACATCGGCCGCGAGCTGACCCGTGGCCTCGGCGCGGGCGCCGCCCCCGAGGTCGGCCAGAAGGCCGCCGAAGACCACCGCGAAGAGATCGAAGAGGTCATCAAGGGCGCCGACATGGTGTTCGTGACCGCCGGTGAAGGCGGCGGCACGGGTACCGGTGGCGCGCCGGTCGTGGCGCAGATCGCCCGCAAGCTGGGCGCGCTGACCATCGGCGTCGTGACCCGCCCGTTCACCTTCGAGGGCAAGCGGCGCGGCAAGCAGGCCGAAGACGGCATCCAGTCGCTGCGCAACGAGTGCGACACGCTCATCGTGATCCCGAACGACCGGCTGCTGCAGCTCGGCGACATCGGCGTTTCGCTGATGGACGCGTTCCGCTCCGCGGACGAGGTGCTGCTCTCCGGTGTCCAGGGCATCACCGACCTGATCACCACCCCGGGCCTGATCAACCTCGACTTCGCCGACGTCAAGAGCGTCATGTCCGGCGCGGGCTCCGCGCTGATGGGCATCGGCTCGGCGCGCGGCGAGGGCCGGGCGATCCAGGCCGCGGAGAAGGCGATCAACTCGCCGCTGCTGGAGGCGTCGATGGACGGCGCCCACGGCGCGCTGCTGTCCATCGCGGGCGGCTCCGACCTGGGCCTGTTCGAGATCAACGAGGCCGCGTCGCTGGTGCAGGAGTCCGCGCACCCGGACGCGAACATCATCTTCGGCACGATCATCGACGACTCCCTCGGCGACGAGGTCCGCGTCACGGTGATCGCCGCCGGGTTCGACGCCGGCGCGCCGACGCACAAGAAGCTCGACCCGTCGACGTTCGGGTCCGGTTCCCGCGCGTCCACCACCGCGTCGGCCTCCGCCGGGCAGGTCTCGAACCCGCCGACGCCGCCGTCCGGTGCCACCCCGGTGCCGTCCGCGGGCAGCTCCGGCTACCCGGTGGCACCGCCGCGGTCGCACTCGTCGCTGCCCTCGGCCGGCGGCAACCAGCCGACCGGCGGGCTCCCGCAGCCCGGCGGTGGTTCGCGCGGCTACTCGCCGCTCGGCTCCAACGCGACCCAGGGCAGCCTGCCCGGCCGCGCGATGCCGGTGCACGACGACCCGTCGGACGACGAGGTCGACGTCCCGCCGTTCATGCGGCGCTAGCCACCAGCCCCTGAAGGCCGTCACCCGCGAACTAGAGTCGTGGGTGATGGCCTTCTTTGACGTCCAGGAGGATTCGTGCGGGTTCGGCGAGTGGTCACGACCAGGGCGGGCGGCGCGTCACGGCCGCCCTACGACAGCTTCAACCTGGGCGACCACGTCGGCGACGACGAGGGCAACGTCTACGCCAACCGCAAGCGGCTCGCGGCCGAGCTGGGCCTGGCCGAGGACAAGCTGGCCTGGATGGAGCAGGTCCACGGCCGCACGGCGACCGTCGTGGACGGCACCGAGACCGCCGCGGCGGAGGCGACCGACGCACTGGTGACCGCGACCCCGGGGGTGGCGCTCGTGGTGCTGGTCGCCGACTGCGTCCCGATCCTGCTGGCCGACGCCGAGGCCGGCGTGGTCTCGGCGGTGCACGCGGGCCGGGTCGGCACGCGCGTCGGCGTCGTCCCGGCGGCCGTCGCGGCCATGCGGGAGGTGGGTGCCGAGCCGCACCGGATCGAGGCGCTGCTCGGCCCGGCCATCTGCGGCGACTGCTACGAGGTCCCCGCCGCCATGGCCGCCGACGTCGAGAAGCACGTCCCCGGCACCGCGTGCAAAACCCGCGGCGGCACCCCCGGGCTCGACCTGCGCGCCGGGCTGTGGCGGCAGCTCGCCGACCTGGGCGTCGGCAAGATCGGCGTCGACCCGCGGTGCACGAACGAGGACAAGACGCTGTTCAGCTACCGCCGCGACGGGACCACCGGGCGGATCGCGGGCATCACCTGGATCGAGGCATGACCTCCAGGAAGGCCGAGCTGGCCGAGAACCTGGCCGAGGTCGAAGAGCGGATCGCGGATGCCTGCCGGGCCGCCGGCCGGCCGCGCGAAGAGGTCAAGCTGATCGCCATCACCAAGACCTTCCCGGCGTCCGACGTCGCGCTGCTCGCCGAGCTGGACGTCACCGACGTCGGCGAGAACCGCGACCAGGAGGCCGGGCCGAAAGCCGCCGAGGTCCCCGGGCTGCGGTGGCACATGGTCGGCCGGCTGCAGCGGAACAAGGCGCGCTCGGTGGTCGGGTGGGCACACGAAGTGCAGTCCGTCGACTCGGCGCGGCTCGCCGACGCGCTCGCCAAGGCGGTGCGTGCGGTTCGTGACGCTCAGATACGTGACGAACCCCTCGACGTGCTGATCCAGGCCAGCCTCGACGACGATCCCGGGCGCGGCGGCTGTCCGCTCGCCGAGCTGGACGCGCTGGCCGAGCGGATCGCGCGGACGGACGAGCTGCGGCTTCGCGGCCTGATGGCCGTCGCGCCGCTGGGGGCCGACCCGGCCGCCGCTTTCGAGCGGCTCGCTCGCGCGGGGGAGGCCCTCCGCAAAGATCACCCGAATGCCGCAGCCGTCTCGGCCGGGATGAGCCATGATCTCGAACAGGCGATCATGCACGGCTCAACCTGTGTGCGTGTCGGAACCGCGTTGCTCGGTGGGCGCGGTTTAGCCTCGCCGTAGGGAGCTCGTGCGGTCGTCACGTTTCGTGTCCGTCCGCGCGGGGCACTGACGGCGTGGAGAGAAGTCAGTGCGGGAGCGGCTAGGGCTAGGGAGAGGCATGAGCGCGCTGCAGAAGCTGAAGGCCTACTTCGGGATGGTGCCCGCTGACGACGACGGCTATGACGTCGAAGACGACTACCGACGCGGTTACGACGACGACTACGACTCCTACGAGGAGCCGGCGCCGCGGTCGTCCCGCTCACGGTACCGCGACGTCGACGACACGTACGACGAGCCTGTCAGCCGCAGCCGGTCACGCTCCGTGCCCAGCTCGGAGCCTGCCGTTCACGGTGCGCTCGCCATGGACCGGCAGCCGGAACCCGTGGCGCGCCTGCGACCGGTCACCGAGCCGGTCGTGCGCCAGCCGGTGCGTGACCCGTTGAGCCGCATCACCACGCTGCACCCGACCAGTTACGCGGAGGCGCGGGCGATCGGGGAGCACTACCGCGAGGGCATCCCGGTGATCATGAACCTCACCGAGATGGAGAACGCGGACGCGAAGCGGCTCGTCGACTTCGCCGCCGGGCTGGCGTTCGCGCTCAGAGGGTCGATGGACAAGGTCACCAACAAGGTGTTCCTTCTCTCACCGCCCGATGTGGACGTGACGGCGGAAGACCGTCGGCGGATTGCCGAGGGCGGATTGTTTTTGCGCGGCTGAAGTCGGCCGGACCGCTGAGCGCAAGCAGACGTGACTTTGCCGACCCGATGCGGGCTCGGCCCCCTCAACTGCGTCTTCGGAGAGGACGCCCGGTTAGAGTAGGTACGTGGAAGCTGTGTGGCTGGTCGTCTGGTACGTGCTGTTCGCCTTCTGGCTGCTGCTGACGGCGCGGATCGTGGTCGAACTCGTCCGGACGTTCGCGCGTGAGTGGCATCCGGCCGGAGGGGTTGCGGTCACGCTCGAGACCATCTACACAGTGACGGACCCGCCGGTCCGCTTGTTCAGAAGGATCATTCCGATGGTCCGGATCGGCGGCGTCGGACTGGACTTGTCGATTATGGTGCTGCTGTTGGTTGTGTTCTTCGCGATGCAACTGGCGACTCCTTCAAGTTGATCGGGGAAACTTGGAGTGGACCCTGCAGGCCATGGAGTGCGTGAGGTGATCTGATGTCGTTGACCCCCGCTGACGTGCATAACGTCGCGTTCAGCAAGCCGCCCATCGGCAAGAGGGGCTACAACGAGGACGAGGTGGACGCGTTCCTCGACCTGGTGGAGACCGAGCTGGCCCGGTTGATCGAGGACAACAACGAGCTGCGCCAGCAGATGGAACAACTCGACGCGGAGCTCGAGTCGACCCGCAGCGAGCTGGAGAACGCCAAGGCGAACGTCGGCGCGCCCCCGATGCGCGAAGAGCCGTCGCGGCGTTTGGCGCCGGTGCCGCCGCCGCAGTCGGCCATGGAGCAGACGCAGGCGCACTCGACGCACTCGATGGTCGGCGACAGCACCGAGCCGAACGTGCAGGCCGCCAAGGTCCTGGGCCTGGCCCAGGAGATGGCCGACCGGCTGACCGCCGAGGCGAAGACCGAGTCCGACGGGATGCTGGCCGAGGCCCGCACCAAGTCCGAGCAGCTGCTTTCGGACGCCCGGGCGAAGTCCGACTCGATGGTCAACGAGGCCCGCACCCGCGTCGACACGATGCTGAACGACGCGCGGACCCGTGCGGAGACGCTGGAGCGTCAGGCGCGTGACAAGGCGACCACGCTGGAGCGCGAGTCGCAGCGGAAGTACACCGAGACGATGAACAGCCTGAACTCCGAGAAGAGCGGGCTGGGCAAGAAGATCGAAGAGCTGCGCACGATCGAGCGGGAGTACCGCACGAGGCTGCGCGGGTTCCTCGAGTCCCAGCTGCGCGAGCTCGACGACCGCGGTTCCGCGGCCCCGGCGTCGGCGTCGTCGAACTCCGGGCAGTCGTCCGGTTCGACCAGCGGCGGGCAGGGTTACTCCTTCGGCCCGCGGGCCGAAGCCGGCTGAGTTCCCGGACCGCGGCGCACCTCGCCTTTCGGGGTGCGCCACGGTTCGGAGTCGATCCGGTACCACCCGTGGGCGGGTCGTGGTCCGCTCCCGGGTGGTTCGTGCTGTAATGCAGCGTGCTTTACATAGTGCTGGTCCTGGTACTGGCGGCTCTGGGGTTGCTCGTCACCGCGCTGATCACGGCTTCTTCGCTGTGGGCGTGGGTTTCCATCGGCCTGTCCGTGCTGGCCGGGCTGATCCTGGTCGCCGACTGGCTGCGCCGCCGTCGCCGGGCTGCCGCACCGCCGGCTCCCGCCGCTCCCGCCGTCTCCGAGCCGGAGCCCGAGCCGGCGGCGCCGGCCGAAGAAGAACAAACCACCCTGATCCCGGCGGCCGGCGATCTGGGCGACCCGGCCGACACCCCCGAGCCGGAGCCGTCGGACGCTTCAGCCGAGGACGAAACGACCCCCGATTCCGAGCCCGGCGTCGAAGAGACCCCGGAGGAGGACGCCGCCCTCTTGGCCGACCTCGAGGACGAGGTCGTGGTGGTCGACGAGCACCCCCGCTACCACCTCCGCACCTGCCCCTGGCTCGGCCCCCGCGACACGATCCCGATCGGCGTCGGCGAGGCCCGCCAGCTCGGCTTCACCCCCTGCGACCGCTGCCGCCCCAACACCACCCTGGTCGCCACCCACCGCTGACCGTGATTCCCGGCGTAACCCGCGTGATCGAAGCCGGAACTCGCGAGTTACGGCCCCCCTCACACGAGTTACGCCCCTGATCACGCGAGTTACGGGTTCAGGCGGCCAAGCCGAGGTGGGTTTCCAGGGCTCGGGTGCCTTCCGGGGTGAGGCGGAGGGCGCGGTGGGCCCGGGCGCGACGCGTCACCCAGCTCGCGTCGAGGAACCGGGTCGCCACCGCCGCGCCCAGCGCGCCCGCCAGGTGGTGCCGTTGCTCGCTCCAGTCCAGGCAGAACTTCAGCAGCGGCCGCCGCCCGGCCGTCAAGAGCTCCAGGTCGACACCCAGCGAGCCGAACACCGCGGGAGCCGCCGGGCCCAGCGTGTATGGGTGCTCCTGCAGTGGAGCCGAAATCCGGTCGCCCGGACGCCGTCGCGTGTCGGACGCCCCGGCCAGCGCGCCCCGCGCCAGCAACGCCGACGTCACCGCCACCCCGAGCCGTCCGGCCAGGTGGTCGTAGCAGGTCCGGGCCGTGCGCAACGCCTCCGCCCGAGTGCCCTCGCGGAACGACGTCACCGGCGAAGACGGCGAACACCGCGCCAGCGTCTCCAGCAGCTCCGCCGTCTCCGCGCCGGCCAGCCGGTAGAACCGGTGCCGCCCCGACTTCTCGGCGACGACCAGCCCCGCCGAACGCAGCTTCGCCAGGTGCGCGCTGACGCCCGGTGCGGACAGCCGCGCCTCGGCCGCCAGCACCGACGCCGCCAGCGCGCGGCCGTCGGCCAGCGCGAGCAGCACGCGGACCCGCGCCGGGTCCGCGAACAGCGCGGCCGTGCGCGCGATGTCGGCGTCGCCTTCCACGCCTCCAGGGTGCCCCCGCGACGCTTCCACCCAAACGGAAGTGTCCGCGCGGTCCACTGGAGGACATGCTCCTGTTCACCCTGTGCGCCGGCATGTTCCTGGTCCAGCTGGATGTCACCGTCGTCAACGTCGCCCTGCCCGCCATCGGCACCGGCCTGCACGCCGGCCTCGCGGCACAGCAGTGGGTGGTGGACGGCTACGCGGTCACCCTGGCCGCGTTCCTGCTCACCGGCGGCGCCCTCGGCGACGTCTTCGGCCACCGCCGGGTGGTCCTCGCGGGCCTCGCGCTGTTCGGCACGGCGTCGGCCGCGTGCGGGCTCGCCACCACCGCACCGCTGCTCGTCGCCGCCCGCGCCGGCCAGGGCCTGGGGGCGGCGTTGCTGCTGCCGGGCACCCTCGCCGTGATCACGAACGCCTACCCGGGACACGCCGAGCGCGCGCGAGCCCTCGGGATCTGGGCCGGGGTCTCGGCGCTGGCCCTGGCGGCGGGTCCGGTGCTCGGCGGCGCGGTCGTGTCGGCGGCGGGCTGGCGGCCGGTGTTCTGGCTGAACGTCCCCGTCGTGCTCCTGGCCGTCTTCGCGACGGCGCGGCTCGTGCCGCGCGGCGAGCGCGTGCCCGGACGGCGGATCGACGTCGCCGGTGTCGTCACCGCGGCACTCGCCCTCGGCGCCGGCGTGTACGCGGTCATCGCCGGGAGCGTTCCGGCCGCGGTGGTGGCGGTCGTCGCGCTGGCCGCGTTCCTCGTGGCCGAGCGCCGCTCGCCGGAGCCGATGCTCCCGCTCGACCTCGCCCGGCGGACCCTGCCCGCCACCTTCGTCTCGGCGGCGATGAACTTCGTGGGCATCGGCACGATCCTCGTCCTGACGCTCCACCTGCAGGACGTCCGGCACGCGGGACCGCTCGAAGCCGGGCTCGAGCTGCTGCCGCTGTTCGGCCCGCTTTCGCTGCTGGCGCCGGTCTCGGGCCGGCTGGTCGCCCGGTTCGGGACGCGGCCGCTGATGCTGGCCGGGCTCGCGCTCGGTGCCCTCGGCATGCTGAACCTGGTGCTGCTCGGCGAAAACAGCGGCTACCCGGCCCTCTTGCCGACGCTGCTCGGGCTCGGCATCGGCATGGGCCTGCTGACCACCGCCGTCGTGACGGCCGCGGTCAGCGGCCTCCCGGCCGGGCGCGCGGGCGTCGCCGGCGGCATCACCAACGCGGCCCGCCAAGCCGGCGGCGCGCTCGGGGTGGCGGTGCTCGGCGCGGTGTCGGGTTCGGGGCTGCCCGCGGTGGGCGTCATCGCGGCGGCGTTGTGGCTGGTCGCGATCGGCGTGACCGTATGCGCCCCTCGTGACAACCCGGTTGCGCGGGCCGGTTAACCTGGTGGGCAACAGGCGTCGATCCGGCCATCACCGGGGAGCCTCCGGAAGAACCGAGCGTCACGCTCTCAGTAGAACCGGACGGGTACGGCCCGTGACAGCCGTCGAACGAGCGGCCCGGGAGCATGTGCCGGGCAAGCGGGGTGGTACCGCGGAACGCCGAAAGTGTTTCGTCCCCGTGTGGGTGACCGGGAGCCGGTCGTCCGGACGAGAGAGACGAACCGAGGAGCACCCGGATGTACCCCCAGGCCCAGCTCGGCGACGCCGCAGGAGTCCCGTCGCAGCCGTCGTTCCCCGCCCTGGAGGAGCAGGTCCTCGCCTACTGGGAGAGCGACCGGACCTTCCAGGCGACGATCGACGCGCGCCCCGCGGGCGAAAAGGGCGAAAACGAGTACGTCTTCTACGACGGGCCGCCCTTCGCCAACGGCCTGCCGCACTACGGCCACCTGCTCACCGGGTACGTCAAGGACCTGGTGCCGCGCTACCAGACCATGAAGGGCCACAAGGTCGAGCGCCGCTTCGGCTGGGACACCCACGGCCTGCCCGCCGAGCTCGAGGCCATGCGCCAGCTCGGGATCACGGAAAAGGCCGAGATCGAAGAGATGGGCATCGCGAAGTTCAACGCGGCTTCGCAGGAGTCCGTCCTCCGCTACACCGACGAGTGGCGCGAGTACGTCACTCGCCAGGCGCGCTGGGTCGACTTCGACAACGACTACAAGACCCTCGACGTCACGTACATGGAGTCGGTGCTCTGGGCGTTCAAACGCCTGTGGGACAAGGGACTCGTCTACGAGGGCTACCGCGTCCTGCCGTACTGCTGGCGCGACGAGACGCCGCTGTCCAACCACGAGCTGGGCATGGACTCCGACGTCTACCGCAACCGCCAGGACCCGGCCGTCACGGTCGGTTTCCGCATGGAGGGCAACGGGACCGATCTCGACGGCACTTACCTGCTGATCTGGACGACGACCCCGTGGACGCTGCCGTCGAACCTCGCCACGGCCGTGCACCCGGACGTGCGGTACGTCGTCGTCGAGCACGACGGCAAGCGGTTCCTGCTCGCCGAAGCGCGCGTTGCCGCGTACGCGCGTGAACTCGGCGAAGAACCCACGGTCGTCGCGCACTACACGGGCACGCAGCTGCTCGGAACCCGTTACGCGCCACCGTTCCCGTACTTCACCGGCACCGAGAACGCGCACCAGGTGCTGGCCGCCGACTACGTCACCACCGACGACGGCACCGGGATCGTCCACATCGCTCCCGCCTACGGTGCCGACGACAAGGTCGTCACCGACGCCGCCGGCATCCCGCCGGTCACGCCGGTCGACGCGCACGGCAAGTTCGACGCGACCGTGCCGGACTACGAGGGCCAGCAGGTCTTCGACGCCAACCCGAACATCGTGCGGGACCTCAAGAACGGCACGGGTTCCGCGGCGCGGCAGGGTGCGGTCCTGCTGCGGCACGAGACCTACGACCACAGCTACCCGCACTGCTGGCGCTGCCGGAACCCGCTGATCTACCGCGCGGTCTCGTCGTGGTTCGTCGCGGTGACGCAGTTCAAGGACCGGATGGTCGAGCTCAACCAGCAGATCACCTGGTACCCGGAGAACGTCAAGGACGGCCAGTTCGGGAAGTGGCTGGAGAACGCCATCGACTGGTCGATCTCCCGCAACCGGTACTTCGGCACGCCGATCCCGGTGTGGCAGTCCGACGACCCCGCGTACCCGCGCACCGACGTCTACGGCTCGCTCGACGAGCTCGAGGCGGACTTCGGCGTGCGGCTGGACAACCTGCACCGGCCCTACATCGACGAGCTGACCCGGCCGAACCCGGACGACCCGACCGGGAAGTCGACCATGCGCCGCGTCCCGGACGTCCTCGACGTCTGGTTCGACTCCGGCTCGATGCCCTACGCCCAGGTGCACTACCCGTTCGAGAACGCCGAGTGGTTCGAGCACCACTACCCGAGCGACTTCATCGTCGAGTACATCGGGCAGACCCGCGGCTGGTTCTACCTGCTGCACGTCCTGGCCACGGCGCTGTTCGACCGGCCGGCGTTCCGCACCTGCGTCTCGCACGGCATCGTGCTGGGCTCGGACGGCGCGAAGATGTCCAAGTCGCTGCGCAACTACCCGGACGTCAACGAGGTCTTCGAGCGCGACGGCTCCGACGCCATGCGCTGGTACCTGATGGCGAGCCCGATCCTGCGCGGCGGCAACCTCGTCGTCACCGACAAGGGCATCCGCGACGCCGTCCGCCAGGCCGTGCTGCCGCTGTGGAACTCGTACTACTTCCTCGCGCTGTACGCGAACGCCGAAGGCGTGGAAGGCCGGTGGCGCACGGATTCGCCGAACGTGCTCGACCGGTACGTCCTGGCGAAGACGCACGAACTGGTCACCGACGTCGAGTACGCCATGGACCACTACGACGTCGCGGGCGCGTGCCAGACCGTGCGGGACTTCCTCGAGGTCCTGACGAACTGGTACGTGCGCCGCTCGCGCGACCGCTTCTGGGCGGGCGACCAGGACGCGATCGACACGCTGCACACCGTGCTGGAGGTGACCTCGCTGGTCGCGGCGCCGCTGCTGCCGCTGACCACCGAGGTCGTCTGGCGCGGTCTCACCGGCGGCCGCTCGGTGCACCTGACCGACTGGCCGAACGCCAACGACCTGCCCGCGGACGCGGCGCTGGTGACGGCGATGGACCGGGTGCGGCAGGTGGCGTCGTCGGCGCTGTCGCTGCGCAAGGCGAACAAGCTGCGTGTGCGGCTGCCGCTGTCGTCGCTGGTCGTGGCGGCTTCGGACGCGGAGACGATGGGCGCCTTCGCCGACATCCTGCGTGACGAGGTGAACGTCAAGGCGGTCGAGCTGACCGCCGACGTCGCCGCGCACGGCGGGTTCGAGGTCGCGGTGAACGCCCGCGCCGCCGGGCCGCGCCTGGGCAAGGACGTCCAGACGGTGATCAAGGCCGTCAAGGCGGGGGACTGGTCGTTCCAGGGCGGCGCCGTGGTCGCGGCCGGGATCGCCCTGCAGGAGGGCGAGTTCGAGCGCCGGCTGGTCGCCAAGGGCGGCGGCGCGGCGGCCGAGCTGCCCGGCGGGTCCGGGCTGGTCCTGATCGACACCGAGGTGACGCCGGAGCTGGCGGCCGAGGGCCTGGTCCGCGACCTGGTCCGGGTCGTGCAGCAGGCGCGTCGCGACGCCGGGCTCGACGTCGCCGACCGGATCGCGCTGACCATCGACGCACCCGCCGACGTCGTCGAGGCGGCCCGGGCCCACGAGGAGTTCCTGGCCTCGGAGACCCTCTCCACGTCGGTGACCCACGGCCCGGTCGCCGAGGGCTTCGCCGGCACGGTCGGGGACGGCACGAAGGTCACGGTCGCGGTGGCCAAAGCCTGATTGTCAGGGGTGGCCGGTAGGGTGCAGACTCGACCGGCCACCTTCGGGTGGCTCCTTGGGGGAGGGGAACCGGAATGAGCCCTGGCAAGAGACGCGGCATCCTGATCGGTGGCGCGCTGCTGGTCGTCGTGGCCCTGGTGGCCGCGTTCTTCCTGCTGAACAGCGGGGGATCGATGCCGGAGGCCGCCACCGGCGCGACCACCGTGGAGAGCCCCGGCGCGATCGACCCGAAGTCGGCGATCACCGAGTACCTGCAGGACGTTTCCGAGAACAACCCCGACGCGGCGGCCCGGCTGACCGACGACAACGCGGCCGCCGCGGTGGCCCTGCGGGCCACGCGGAACGCGCTGACCCCGAAGTCGGTGGCCGCCAAGCTGACCGGCCTGCAGCCGACCGCGGCCGGGGCGAAGCAGACGGACGGCACGTTCAGCTTCTCGTGGACGTTGAAGCCCGGCCAGGTCTGGACCTACGACGTGCCGTTCCAGGTCCTGCAGAGCGGCGGGAAGTGGCTGGTCCACTGGTCGCCGGCGCTGCTGCACCCGAAGCTGGAGCCGGGCCAGCGGCTGGCGATCAGCACCGCCGCGCAGGACACCGTCGCGGTCGCCGACCGCGACGGCAAGCCGCTGCTCATCAGCGGGTCCGGCGGCGTGCGGCCGGTGGACGGCAACCCGGCGCCGTTGCTGCGCTCCGCGCTCACCGGCCAGGTCACCGCCGCGGCAGGCACGGGCTTCGCCGTCGAACGCGTCGACACCGGCGGGAAGAGCGTCGAAACGCTGTTCGGGAAGACGTCGGCCGAAGGGGCGAAACCGCTCGTTTCGAGCCTGAGCCTCGGTGCGCAGAACGCCGCCCAGGCCGCGGTGGACGGCTATCGCGGGTCGGCGATGCTCGTCGCCCTCGACACGGGGTCGGGGGACATCCTCGCCGTCGCGCAGAACGCCGCCGCCGGAAACTCGCCGAAGGCGCTCAACGGCCTGTACGAGCCGGGTTCGGCGTTCAAGATCGCGACGTCGGTCGCGGCGGTCCAGCAGAGCGGTCTCAGCGCGACTTCGCCGGTCGACTGCCCCGGCGTCGCGACGATCGGCACCCGCACGGTCAAGAACGAGGGGTTCGAGCTGGGCGCGACGAACCTGCAGACGGCGTTCGCGCGCTCCTGCAACACGACGTTCGGGCAGCTGGCGCTGGGCCTGCCGGCAGACGGGCTGAAGAAGGCGGCCGACGAACTGGGCCTCAACGCCGACTACGAGATCCCCGGGATCAACACCGAGCTGGGGAAGGTCGAGCCGGCGGCGAGCAAGGACGAGCAGGTCGAGGACGGGTTCGGCCAGGGCCGGGTCCAGGTCAGTGCGCTCGGCGGCGCGCTGATGGCCGCCACCGTCGCCAGTGGCAAGGCGATCACGCCGAGGCTCTGGCACGACGTCGAGACCGCGGTGGTCAAGGGCTACTCGCCGCCGCCGGCGTCGGCGCTCGGCGAGGTGCGGAAGCTGATGCGCGCGGTGGTGACGAGCGGCACCGGCCGCGCGGCCGGTGCCGCCGGGAACGTCTTCGGCAAGACCGGCACCGCCCAGTTCGGCGACGGCAAGCAGGCCGCGGGCTGGTTCGTCGGCTACCGCGAAAAGGTCGCGTTCGCGGTGCTCCTGGAGAACTCGAACGACTCGGGCCCGGCGGTCCAGCTGGCGGCCAAGTTCCTCCAGGCCCTCTGACCCCGAAGCGTCGGCCCGCGTACCCAGAGGGTCGGCCCGCGTACCCGGGGAGTCGGCCGGTGAGCCGACCCTCCAGGTACGCGAACCGACCCTCCAGGTACGCGGGCCGACCCTTCCAGGTAGGTGTGCCGTCCGGGCGGGGCGAAGGTTCGGCCGTGGCCGACGGGTCGGGGCCGTAGCGTGGGGGCATGGAGACGATCGCGCTGGCCGAGGTGGCCGCGGTGCTCGCCGACCCGAGCCGGGCCACCATGTGCCTCGTGCTGCTGGACGGGCGGGCCTGGACCGTCGGCGAGCTGGCCAAAGCGGCCGGGATCGCCCTCTCGACGGCCAGCGAGCACGTCAGCCGGCTGGCCGGCGCCGGCTTCGTCGCCCGGGTCAAGCAGGGACGGGCCAGCTACGTCCGGATCGCCGACCCGCGCGTCGCCGAGTTGATCGAGCACCTCGCCCAGCACGCCGTGACATCCGGCGCTCCGCCCCGGGCCGCCGGTCACCGGCCGGTGACCGGCCTGAAGTCGACGCTGCGGGCGCGGCGGCTCGGGTTCGCCCGGACCTGCTACGACCACCTCGCCGGCGAACTCGGCGTCGCCCTGCGCGAGGGCATGCTCGGCACCGGCCTGCTCGACACCGCCGACGGGCTCGCGCTGACCCCGCGCGGGCGCGCGGTGCTGGCGGACCTCGGCGTGCCGGTCGCCGCCGGGCGGCGGCCGCTGCTGCGTGACTGTCTGGATTGGACGGAGCGCCGGGACCACCTCGCCGGGGCCCTGCCCGCGGCGCTGCTCGAGCGGGCCGTCGACGCCGGCTGGGTGGCCAGGGGCGGCCACCGCGCGGTCAAGGTGCTGCCCGCGGCGGGGGAGCCGTTCGCGGCTCTGGGTGTCGATCTCGACGCGCTCGGTGGTGTCGCGGCGCCTTAACACACCAGCCGTCCGGCGTCAGGCAGCGGTACACGAACGAGTTAACCCCCGCGCCTCACTATTCTGAGGGCCCCACGGCACTCGGGAGGAGGCGGGCATGGACCAGCTTCCCGTGCTGCTCGGCGTCGGGGGCGTCGTGCTCCTCGCGTCCGTGCTGGCCGTGCGCGTGTCGATCCGGCTCGGCCTGCCCTCGCTGCTGCTGTACCTCGGGATCGGCGTGGTGCTGGGCGAAGCCGGGTTCGGCATCCGGTTCGACAACCCCGAGCTCACCCAGTCGCTCGGTCTCGCCGCGCTCGTCATGATCCTCGCCGAGGGCGGGCTGACCACCCGGTGGTCGGCGGTGAAACCCGCGCTGGGCCGCGGGATCGCACTGTCCACAGTGGCCGTCGTGGTGAGCGTCGCGGCCACCGGGGCGGCCCTGCACTGGCTGCTGGGCCTCGACTGGCGGCTGGCGCTGCTGTGGGGCGCGGTGCTCGCCTCGACGGACGCGGCCGCGGTGTTCTCGGTGCTGCGCACGGCGGGGATCGGCAAGCGGCTCACCGGCGCGCTCGAACTCGAGTCGGGCATCAACGACGCGCCCGCCTACATCGCCGTCGTGGTGCTGGCCGAAGGCACCACTGTGGACTGGACGCTGCCGCTGCTGGTGGTCTACGAGCTGACGGCGGGCCTGGTCATCGGCCTGGCCTTCGGCTGGCTCGGCGGGATCGCGCTGCGCCGGGCCGCGCTGCCGGCGACCGGCCTCTACCCACTCGCCACGGTCGCGGTGTGCGTCGTGGCGTACTCCTCCGGGCAGCTGCTGCACGCGTCCGGCCTGCTCGCCACCTACGTCGCCGCGCTGGTGCTCGGCAATTCGCGCCTGCCGCACCGGTCGGACACGCTGTCGTTCGCCGAAGGCCTGGGCTGGCTGGCGCAGATCGGCCTGTTCGTGCTGCTCGGGTTGTTCGCTTCGCCGGGCCGGCTGCTCGACGCGATCGTGCCGGGCCTGGTCGCGGGCGCCGTCGTGCTGCTGCTCGCCCGGCCGCTGTCGGTCGTGCTGTCGATGCTGCCGTTCCGGCTGCCGTGGCGGGAACAGGCGTTCCTGTCGTGGGCCGGGCTGCGCGGGGCGGTGCCGATCGTGCTCGCGATGATCCCGCTGTCGCGTGACCTGCCGGGCGCGCAGCGGCTGGTCGACGCGGTGTTCGTGCTGGTCATCGTGCTCACGCTGGTGCAGGGGTCGACACTCGGCCCGCTCGCGCGCACGCTCGGGCTGGCCAAGAAGTCCGAGGCGCACGAGATCGAGGTCGACTCCGCGCCGCTGGACGAGCTGGGCGCCGAACTGCTGCAGGTGCGGATCCAGCCGGGCTCGAAGATGCACGGCGTGTACCTGTCCGAGCTGCGGCTGCCTGTCGGGGCGACGATCAGCCTGGTCGTACGCGACGGCGCGGGCTTCACGCCGCAGAAGACCAGCCGGCTGCAGGAGCACGACCAGCTGCTGGTCGTCACGACGAGCGCGGTCCGGGACGCGGTCGAACGCCGGCTGCGCGCGGTCGACCGGGCCGGGCGCCTGGCGCGCTGGAAAGGCGAATCGGGCCGCTGACGGGGCCCTCTTCCGCCCCAATGTGGCCTTCGGTGCGTTCAACGCACCGAAGGCCACATTGGGGCGCTCTGGTGCTCACCCTCTGTGAGCGGCGTCTCAGAATGTGAGGCGGGGGTTGGCCACCGGCCGCCTTCTCGGTTACCTTCTGGCTCAGGTCATGAGTGCCAGCGCGAAGCCCCGGCTTGCTGGCCGGCAACCCTCCTACCGCGGTGGGGTGCCCCGGGTGAAGACCGGGCCGGTCGCGCCGTGCGACGGGCAAGCGCGGGCCCCTCGCCGGGGTCCCCCGGACGCCGAGGAGGCACCCCGATGACTCTCGCCATCGACCGCACCCAGCTCGAAACCCGCGAAATCCCCGCCGTCGCCGGGGCGTCGCTGCGGGTCCCGCTGGTGACCGGCGAAACCGTCGGCTACGCCAACCTCGACCACGCCGCGAGCGCCCCCTGCCTCGAGGCCGTCCGCGCGAAGGTCGACGAGTTCCTGCCCTGGTACGCCAGCGTCCACCGCGGTGCCGGCTTCGCGTCGCAGGTCTCCACCAAGCTCTACGAGCGCACCCGTGACGTCCTGCGCCGCTTCGTCGGCGCGCGGCGCACCGACACCGTCGTCTTCACCCGCAACACCACCGATTCCTTCAACCTGCTCGCCCGCAGCCTGCCGCGGCACACCACCGTCGTCGTCTTCGACACCGAGCACCACGCCGCGCTCCTGCCGTGGCAGGGACCGAACGTCCGGCGGATCCCGACCCCGCGCACCCGCCTCGCCGCGGTGTCCGCTGTGGACGAAGCCCTCGCCGATGCCCCGCAGGGGCCGCGGCTGGTCGTCGTCACCGGAGCGTCCAATGTGACCGGTGAGCTGCTCCCGGTGGCGGAAATCGCTGCCGTGGCGCGGAAACACGGCGCCCGGGTCGCGCTCGACGCCGCCCAGCTCGCCCCGCACCGCCGGATCTCGATCAAGGACCTGGACGTCGACTACGTCGCCCTGTCCGGCCACAAGCTGTACGCGCCCTTCGGCGCGGGTGCGCTGATCGGCCGCGCCGACTGGCTGCGCGCGGCCCGGCCGTACCTCGCCGGCGGCGGCGCGACCAAGCTCGTCACCGAAGAGGCCGTCGTCTGGAACACCGGGCCGGAGCGCCACGAAGCCGGCTCGCCCAACACCGTCGGCGTGTACGCGCTCGGCGTCGCGTGCGAAACCCTCGGCGAAAACTGGGCCGCGATCGAAAACCACGAGCAGGCCCTGCTCGCCCGGCTGCGCAAGGGGCTCGAGGCCATCCCGGGCTGCGCCGAGCTGCGGCTGTTCGACGCGCCGGTCGACCGGGTCGGCACGGTCAGCTTCGTCGTCGGCGGCTTCGACCCCGGCTGGCTCGCCGCGGTGCTGTCCGCCGAGTACGGCATCGGCGTCCGCGACGGCGCTTTCTGCGCCCACATCGCGGCCAAGCGCCTGATCGGCGTCACCGGCGGCGACGGGCAGCAGGCGGTCCGCGTCAGCCTCGGCCTCGGCAGCACCGAGGAGCACGTCGACCGCGTGCTCCTGGCGCTGCGGCAGATCGTCGCCCGCGGGGCCCGCTGGGAGTACGCGAAGGTGGACGGCCGCTGGGCCCCGGTCGGCGACCCGCGGGAGCTGCCGCCCTTCTGCTGAGCGCTAGCCTGGGCCGATGGGGAGAGGGCCGCGTTTCTGGTTTCCGCTGGCACTGCTGGGCTTCGCGGAGATCGGCCTGGCCGCGGCACAGCTGGTCGCGCGCCGCAGCCGGGCCGAGAGCGAGGCCGCGAACCTTTTCGGGCCGTACTCGGTCCCGCGCGGCGAGACCGAGTACAGCCAGGCGATCCGGTTGCCCCTGGACGATTTCCACACGGTCGAGCGTGGCCTGCCGGTCGGCTCCGCGTGGCTGGTCACGCTCGGCGTGGTGGTCGTCGGCACGGCCATCTGGTACGCGCTCGCCCGGCGACCCGTCCGCACCGGGTGGTTCGTCCTCGGCACGATCGGCGCGCTGCTCGCCGTCCCGCTGCTCGACCTGGTCGGGTCCTGGCAGTTCCGGCTCGGCGAGGGGCTGCGCGGCCCGCTGCTGGCCACGCTCGGCCTGCTGGTGCTCGCCGCCTACGAGCGCAGCCGGTTCGTCCTGCTCACCACGGCCGCGTTCGCGCTGGTCGCCGTGGTGCTCGCGGCGGACATGGCGGGCGTGCTGATCTCGGCGCTGATCCTGCTCGCCGCGGCTTTCGCCGCCCTGCTGCGGCAGCCCCGGACAGGCTGACCCGATGGGGAGTCCGCGGAGGTCCTGGTTCCCGCTGGCCGCGCTGGGGTTCGCGCTGCTGGTGATGGTGGCCGCCGACCTGGTCCCGGACCGCCTCGAGAGCACACTCGGGTACCAGCGGCTGCACGGGTACGCCACCACCGAGCTCAACGGCACGACGTACGCGAGCGCAGTCTCGTACAACGCGGTGCCGTCGGCGACGCTCGGCTGGCTCACCGGCCTCGTCTGCGTCGTCCTCGTCGTGGCCGCCTGGTACTGGCGGCAGCTGCGGCCCCCGCGGCCCGGCCGGTTCCTGCTTGGCACGCTGGGGGCGGTGGCCGCCGTCCCGCTGCTCGACCTGGTCGGCACCCTCCAGCTCCGGCTCGGCGGTGACGTCCGCGGCGCGCTGCTGGCAACGCTCGGCCTGGTGCTGCTGGCCGGGTACGAGCGCAGCTGGTTCCTGCTGGCCGTCGCCGGGGTGTTCGTGCTGGTCGCGACGGTGTTCCTGCCCCCGGTCGCCGGCGCGCTCGCCGCGGCGGGCGTGCTGCTGGCGGCCGCGTTCGCCGTGCTCCTGCGCCCGCGTCCGGACGGGCCCGCCACCGCCTGACCAGCGCCGTGGACAATGGACCGGTGAGCACCGAGCCCAGCCACTCCGAACCCGAGACCGCCGCGCCCGCCGAAGCGGTGCCCGACCCGGCCGCCGACGCGCCCGAGAACCCGGAGGTCCCGGCGAAGCCGCTGCTGCCGAAGCGGCGGGTCGGCTGGGTCTTCGCGGTCGCCGTCGTGTTCTGGGCGATCGACCTGGTGACGAAGAACCTGGTCGTGGCCAACCTGGAGGGCAAGGAGCCGGTCAAGGTCCTCGGCGGGCTGATCTACCTGCAGGTGATCCGCAACCCCGGTGCCGCGTTCTCGATGGCCACCGGCATGACGTGGGTGCTCGCCCTGGTCGCCCTCGCCGTGGTCATCGCCATCGTCTGGCTGTCGCGCCGGCTGCGTTCGATCGGCTGGGCGATCGGCCTCGGCCTGGTGCTCGCCGGCGCCACCGGCAACCTGACCGACCGCATCTTCCGCGCGCCCGGCGGGCTGCAGGGCCACGTCGTCGACTTCATCTCGGCCTTCGCCCCGAACGGCAAGGGCTTCGCGATCTTCAACATCGCCGACTCCGCGATCTGCGTCGGCGGTGCCCTGATCGTGCTGCTGTCGCTGCTGGGCAAGGACTACGACGGCACGTCGACCAAGGACAAGAAGAAGCTCGAGAAGACCCAGCCCGAGAAGACCCAGGAGGAGCAGGCGTGAGCTCGCGGATGCTCCCGGTGCCCGACGGGCTCGACGGGATGCGGGTCGACGCCGGCCTCGCCAAGCTGCTCGGGCTGTCCCGCACGGTCGTCGCCGAGCTCGCCGAGTCCGGGGACGTGCTGCTCGACGGCCGTCCCGCGGGCAAGTCCGACCGCCTCTCCGGCGGCGGCCTGCTGGAGATCACGCTGCCGGAGCCGGCGAACCCGGTCGAGGTCGTCGCGGAGCCGGTCGCGGGCATGCAGATCCTGCACGACGACGACGACATCGTGGTGATCTCGAAGCCGGTCGGCGTCGCGGTGCACCCGAGCCCGGGCTGGACCGGCCCGACCGTCGTCGGCGGCCTCGCCGCGGCCGGCCTGCGCATCGCGACCTCGGGCGCGGCCGAGCGCCAGGGCGTGGTCCACCGGCTCGACGCGGGCACCACCGGCGTGATGGTGGTGGCCAAGAGCGAGCACGCCTACACCGTGCTGAAGCGCGCGTTCAAGGAGCGCACGGTCGACAAGGGCTACCACGCGATCGTCCAGGGCCACCCGGACCCGATGCGCGGCACGATCGACGCCCCCATCGACCGCCACCCGCGCCACGACTACAAGTTCGCCGTGGTCCAGGGCGGCCGCCCGAGCGTGACGCACTACGAGGTCGTGGAGGCCTTCCGCGCGGCGTCGCTGGCGCACATCAAGCTCGAAACCGGGCGCACGCACCAGATCCGCGTCCACTTCTCGGCGCTGCGGCACCCCTGCGTCGGCGACCTCACCTACGGCGCCGACCCGGTACTCGCCCGCCACCTGGGCCTGAGCCGGCAGTGGCTGCACGCGAAGACCCTGGGCTTCGCGCACCCCGCGGACGGCCGCTGGGTCGAGTTCGAGTCGGAGTACCCGGACGACCTGGCCAAGGCCCTGGAAACCCTGCGCGACGAAAGCTATTAGTCCTCGATCGACCAGGTGATGGTGCGCTCGTCCGGCTCCGGCCGCGGGCTCCAGCGGACCGAGACCACCCGAGTGACGTCCGGCAGGACGTACACCGTGTGGCCACCCAGCGTCTCGCCCGGTTTGACGCCGATCTTGTGCGGCGGCCGCGAGGTCAGCGAAACCGGTGCCTTGCCGATCGCCTGGCCGTCGGCGGCGAGCAGCTCGAGGTAGTTGTCCGGCAGCGACGCGAACGGGATCGCCCCGCGGTTGGTGATCTCGGTGTGCACCACGACCGCGCGTTCGCCGTCCTCCAGACGGTAGCCGGCCGCGCTGAACAGGTAGTCGGCCGGGTCCTGGACCTCCAGGAGCTGCACCGACAGCTGTTCGCCCTCCAGGCCCTGGGTCTCCATGACCTCGCCGAGCCTGCCGCGCTTGCCGGCGGCGGGCCCGCTCGGCCGGGCGGGTTCGTCGCCGCGGGCCCACGACGCCGTCTGCGGCACGCCCCACGTGCTCACGGCCGGGTCGAGCGGCACCGGCGGCGGCGTGAACGGCCGGGGCGGCCGCGGCGGCTGCTGCTGCGGAGGCGGACCCGGGTAGCGGCCGGACGGCCTCCCCTGGACGTGGTGCGGCCCGGACGGCGTGCCCTGGACGGTGTAGGGCCCCGAAGGCGCGCCCTGCACGGTGTAGGGCCCCGAGGGCGCGCCCTGCACGGTGTACGGGCCCGAAGGGGCGCCCTGGACGTTGTACGGCCCCGAAGGCGTGCCCTGAACCGGCGGAGGCATCGGCGGACCGGGCTGCTGCGGTTGTTGCGGTACGGGCTGCGAGGGCGGCGGGAACTGCTGCTGCGGCGGCCGGTTCGCCCACGACGGCGGGGCGCCGGCGATGGCCGCGCGCAGGCCGTTCGGGTCGCTTTCGACGCCGACGAGCAGGGGAAGCCCGCTGCCGGAGAGGGCGACCAG
The DNA here is from genome assembly GCA_033793495.1 of Streptomyces sp. MN03-5084-2B. Taxonomy (GTDB): domain Bacteria; phylum Actinomycetota; class Actinomycetes; order Mycobacteriales; family Pseudonocardiaceae; genus Amycolatopsis. Next base: position 129,324 of record JARAWT010000001.1, read on the forward strand.
CCGGTAGGCGACCTCGCGGGGATCCATGCCGACCTTGGCCGCCAGCTCGTGCACCGCCGCCTTGCCGAGGTCGGCGAGCGCGGCGAGCAGGCGGGTATCCACGGGATCGGTCACGGCCACCTGACGAACGCTACCGCCTGGCCGATCCGCGGCGCCGGAGACCGTCCGCCCCCGGCGAACGACCCGCGGTTCCTGTCGGTGATCTCCGTTAGGGTCGGCCGTGAGCACAGAGCCGAAGCTGGGGGTCCTGCCATGACCGCGGTCACCGAACTCGCCGACGAGTTCGTCGAAGTGCTGTTCGCCGCCGAGCCGCTGATGCCGGCGATGCTGGGCATCCGCCCGGCGGAGCCCGGCCTGCAGGACCTGTCCGCCGAGGCCGAGCAGGCGTTGCGGGCCCGGCTCGCGGCGTTCGCCGAGCGGGCCCGCGCACTGGACGCCGGGGGCCTGACCGCCGAAGACCGGGTCACCCGCGAGGTCCTGATCACCACGGCCGAGGACCACATCGCCTCCATCGACAGCCGGCTGGCCGAGTTCACCGTCACCGACCTGTCCACCGGTCCCGCGGCCGGCCTGCTGATGTCCCTGCCGATGACGACGGTGACGGCGGGCGAGGCCGCGGAGGCCCAGCTCGGCCGGCTGGCCGCGATCCCGGAGTACCTGCGCCAGGCCGCGCGGCGGCACGCCGCGGGCATCGCCGACGGATTCCTGCCGGTGGCCCACCTGGTCGACGCCGCGGTCGCGCACCTCGACCGCTACCTCGCCGACCCCGACGCCGACCCGCTGCGCCGCCAGCCCGCCCCGGACGAGGAGTTCGAGCGGCGGCGGGAGGAGCTGCTCGCCGACGTCGTCCGCCCGGCCTTCGCCGAGTACCGCGAATTCCTGGTCACCGAGGTCAAGCCGCACGGGCGGCCCGCGGACCGGCCCGGCCTGTCGTGGCTGCCCGGCGGCGTGGAGACCTACGCCCGCCTGGCGCGGATGCACACGACGACCGAGCTCACCCCGGACGAGCTGCACCGGATCGGCCTCGACACCATCGAGTCGCTCGCCGCCGAGTACCGCGAGCTGGGGCAGAAGGTGTTCGGCACCACCGACCTCGCCGAGATCTTCCAGCGGCTGCGCACCGACCCGGCCCTGCGCTGGCGCAGTGCGGACGAACTGCTCGAGACCGCCCGCACCGCCGTCGCCCGGGCGACGGCGGAAGCCCCGAAGTGGTTCGGCCGGATCCCGGCGGAGGAGTGCTCCGTCGAAGCCGTGCCGGCGGAGGCCGCGCCCGGCGCGCCGCCGGCCTACTACCTGCGCCCGGCCGCCGACGGCTCGCGACCGGGCATCTACTTCGCGAACACCCACGAAGCCACCGAGCGGCTGCGGCACATGGCCGAGACGACCGCGTTCCACGAGGCCGTGCCGGGGCACCACTTCCAGATCAGCATCGCGCAGGGGCTCACCGAGCTGCCGCTGCTGCGCCGCATCGGCATGTTCAACGCGTACGTCGAGGGCTGGGGGCTCTACAGCGAGCGCCTCGCCGCCGAGATGGGGCTCTACTCCGACGACGTCGCCCGGCTCGGCATGCTGGCCGGCGACTCGTTGCGGGCGGGCCGGCTGGTCGTCGACACCGGGCTGCACGCACTGGGCTGGAGCCGGCAGCAAGCCGTCGACTACCTGCTGGAGCACACGCCGGAGGCGCGTCCGGAGGCCGAGTCCGAGGTCGACCGCTACATCGCCTGGCCGGGCCAGGCGCTCGGGTACATGGTGGGGCGGCGGGAAATCCAGCGGGCCCGCGCCCGCGCCGCGCGGCGGCTCGGCTCGCGGTTCGACGTCCGCGCGTTCCACGACCTCGTGCTGGCCGGCGGCCAGCTGCCGCTGTCGGTCCTCGCGACCGTCGTCGACGAGTGGGTGGCCGGGCACGGCGACACCGTCGACGGCCTGGCGAGCGAGCTCGTCGAGCTGTCGTTCGAGCAGGAGCCGCTGCACCCGTCGGTGCTCGGCCTGCCGGGCGACCACGACCGGCTGGGTGACCAGACCCGGGCGGCGCAGGAGCACTATCGCGAGGCGTACACGGCCATCGCCGCCCGTGCGCGGGCGCTGGCCACCGACGGCCTGACGGCGGACGAAGCCGTCACGCGGGAGGTCGTGATCGCCGCCGCCGAGGTCGAGGCCGACCGGCTCGCCGCGCGGACCGCCGATCTCGCGGTCAGCGACGGGCTCACCGCGCCCGCGCTCGGGCTGCTGATGTACCTGCCGTACTACCGGCTGGACGACGAAAAGAAGGCGCGCGGCTACCTCGCCCGGCTCGCCGCGATCGAGCCGTTCCTCGCCGACCTGGCCGAGCGGCAGCGCGAGAGCGTGGCCGAAGGGCTGGTGCCGCCGGCGTACCTGGCCCGCGTCGGCGTCGAGTACATCGACCGTTACCTCGGCGCGCCGGACAGCGACCCGCTGAAGGTGGGCACGACGGCGGCCGTCGAGGGCTTCGACGCCGAGCGCGACCGGCTGCTCGCCGAGGTCGTCCACCCGGCGTACGCGCGGTACCGCGACTTCCTGCGCACGGAGGTCGAGCCGGCCGGACGGTCCGACACCGCCCCGGGCATCTCCCACGTGCCGGGCGGGGCCGAGCGCTACGCCGCGCTGATCCGCGCGGAGACGACCACCCGGCGCACGGCGCAGGAACTGCACGAGACCGGGCTGGCGCTGATCGAACAGCTCGCGGGGGAGTACCGGGAGCTGGGCGCGAAGGTCTTCGGCACCACGGAACTCCCCGAGATCTTCGCGCGCCTGCGCACGGATCCGGCGTTGCGCTGGCGGGACGGCGAAGAGCTGCTGGCCGCCGCCCGGGACGCCATCGCCCGCGCCGAGGCCGTAGCGCCGCGGTGGTTCTCGCGCATCCCGGGGGAGAAGTGCGAGGTCGCGCCGGTACCGGAGGCCGACGCGGCGAGCGGCACGATCGCCTACTACCTCCAGCCGTCGCTCGACGGCACGCGCCCGGGCACGTACTACGCGAACACCCACGAGGCGGAGAAGCGGCCGCGGTTCACCAGTGAGGCGATCGCGTTCCACGAAGCCGTGCCGGGGCACCACTTCCAGCTCACCCTGGCCCAGGAACTGCAGGACCTGCCGCTGCTGCGGCGGATCGGCATGTTCAACGCCTACGGCGAGGGCTGGGGGCTCTACGCCGAGCGGCTCGCGGACGAGATGGGCCTGTACTCCGACGACGTCGCGCGCCTGGGCATGCTGACGCAGGACTCGATGCGGGCCGGCCGGCTGGTGGTCGACACCGGGCTGCACGCGCTCGGCTGGAGCCGGCAGCGGGCGATCGGCTACCTGGTGGAAAACACCCCGATGGCGCAGCTGGAGATCGAGGCGGAGATCGACCGGTACGTCGGCTGGCCGGGGCAGGCGCTGGGGTACATGGTGGGGCGGCTGGAGATCCAGCGCCTGCGCGCCGAAGCCGAGCAGGCGCTGGGCGAGGCGTTCGACATCCGCGGGTTCCACGAAGTCGTGCTCGGCCACGGCATGCTGCCGCTGTCCGCGCTGGCGAAGGTCGTCGAAGACTGGGTGGCCGGGCAGCGCGACACGCCCGATCGGCTGGCCGACGAGCTGCTCGCGCTGGACTTCGAACGGCAGCCGCTGTACCCGTCGGTGTTCGGCCTGCCCGGCGACCACGGCAAGCTGCCCGATCCGGGTGCCGAAGCCCAGGCCCGGCTCCGCGCCGGGTACGCGGCGATCGCCGCACGCGCCGAAGCCCTCGACGTGACCGGGTTGCCCTCCGACGAGCGTGTCACCCGGGAAGTCGTGCTGTCCCAGGCGAAAGCGGCCATCGACGAGATCGACTCCGGCCGGGCCGACGTCGCGGTCAGCGACGGGCTCCGCGCGCCCGCCCTGCAGCTGCTGCTCTACCTGCCGCAGACGGTGCTGGACGACGAGCCGAAGGTCCGCGGGTACCTCGGCAGGCTCGCGGGCATCGGCCGCTACCTCGACGCGCTGATCGACCGGCAGCGCGCGGCCGCGGGCGAAGGGCTGGTGCCGCCGGACTTCCTGGTGCGCATCGGCATCGAGTACCTCGACCGCTACCTCGCCGCGCCGGAGAGTGATCCGCTGCGGGTGACACCGCCGTATGCGCTCGAGGGCTTCGAGGCGGAGCGTGATCGCCTGCTCGCCGAGGTCGTCCGGCCCGGGTATGCGCGTTACCGCGCGTTCCTGGCCGACGAGATCGCCCCGGTGGCCCGGCCCGAGACGTCGCCCGGCATCGGTGCCCTGCCCGGCGGGCAGGAGCGGTACGCCGCGCTGATCCGCGTCGAGACGACCACCGAGCGCACGGCGCAGGAGCTGCACGAGACGGGGCTGGCGCTGATCGGGAAGCTCGCGGAGGAGTACCGCGAGCTGGGCGCGAAAGTGTTCGGCACCACCGATCTCGGGGCGATCTTCGACCGGATCCGGACCGACCCGGCGCTGCGCTGGCGGGACGGCGAGGAGCTGCTGGCCGGGGCCCGGGAGGCCATCAGCCGCGCGGAAGCCGTGGCGGCGCAGTGGTTTTCGCGCGTGCCGGAGCAGAAGTGCGTGGTCGCGCCGGTGCCGGCGGCCGAGGCCACCAGCGGCACGATCGCGTACTACCTGCGGCCGTCGCTCGACGGGACGCGTCCGGGGGTCTACTACGCGAACACCCACGAAGCGGACAAGCGGCCGCGGTTCGCCAGCGAGGCCGTCGCGTTCCACGAAGCCGTGCCGGGGCACCACTTCCAGCAGTGCCTCGCGCAGGACCTCACCGGCCTGCCGCTGCTGCGCCGGATCGTGCACGTCAACGCCTACGGTGAGGGCTGGGGGCTCTACGCCGAGCGGCTGGCCGACGAGATGGGCCTGTACTCCGACGACGTGGCGCGGCTGGGGATGCTGACCCAGGACTCGATGCGAGCCGGGCGGCTGGTCGTCGACACGGGCCTGCACGCGCTCGGGTGGAGCCGGCAGCGGGCGGTGGACTTCCTGGTGGACAACACGCCGATGGCGCGGCTGGAGATCGAGGCGGAGATCGACCGGTACACCGCCGGGCCGGGCCAGGCACTGGGGTACATGGTGGGCCGGCTGGAGATCCAGCGGCTGCGCGCCGAAGCCGAGCGGGCGCTGGGCGAGTCGTTCGACATCCGCGAATTCCACGACGTCGTGCTGGGCAGCGGCACCCTGCCGCTGCCGGTGCTGGCCGGCGTGGTCGCCGAGTGGGTGGCGCAGCGCCGCGACACGCCCGGCAAGCTCGCCGACGAGTGCCTGGAGCTGATGGTCGAGGCCGACCCGCTGCTCTCCTCGCTGTACGGGCTGCCGGGCACGCACGACAAGCTCGCCGACCAGACCGCCGAAGCCGCCGCCCGGTTCCGTGCCGGGCTCACCGGCATCATCGCGCGGGCGGAGGCGATCGACGCGGCGGCGTTGACGTCGGCCGAACGCGTCACCCGGGACGTCGTGATCTGGCAGGCCAGGACCCAGATCGACGTGCTCGACTCCGGCCGGGCCGACATCGCGGTGAGCGACGGGCTGGACGCCCCGGCCTTCAAGCTGCTCACGGAGCTGCCGCAGACGATCCTCGACGACGACGTCAAGGCGCGCGGCTACCTGAGCAGGCTCGCCGCGGTCGGCACCTACCTGGACCAGGTGATCGAACGGCAGCGGACCGCACTCGCCGAAGGACTGACGCCACCGGAGTTCCTGGCGCGCATCGGCGTCGGTTACGTCGAGCGGTACCTCGCCGCCCCGGCGGACGACCCGCTGAAGGTGCCGGTCCGTGGCCTCGAGGCCGAGCGCGACCGGTTGCTGGCCGAAGTGGTGTGGCCGGCGTACCGGCGGTACCGGGACTTCCTGGCCGACGAGGTGCTCCCGGTGGCCCGGCCCGAGACGTCGCCCGGGATCGGCGATCTGCCGGGCGGGCCGGAGCGGTACGCGGCGCTGATCCGGGCCGAGACGACGACCGAGCGCACGCCGCAGGAGCTGCACGACACCGGCCGGGCGATCATCGAGCGGCTGGCGGGGGAGTACCGCGAGCTGGGTGCCGAGCTGTTCGGCACGACCGACCTCGCGGAGATCTTCGAGCGGCTCCGCACGGACCCGGCCCTGCGCTGGCGGGACGGCGACGAGCTGCTGGAGTCCGCGCGCGCGACGATCGCGCGGGCGGAAGCCGCGGCACCGCAGTGGTTCTCGCGCGTTCCCGAGGAGCGGTGCCGGGTCGCCCCGGTGCCCGCCGCGGAGGCCGAAAGCGGCTCGATCGCGTACTACATCGAGCCGTCGCTCGACGGGGCGCGGCCGGGAACGTACTACGCCAACACCCGCGACGCGGACCAGCGGCAGCGGACGCTGAGCGAGTCCGTCGCCTTCCACGAAGCGGTGCCGGGCCACCACTTCCAGCTGACGCTGGCCCAGCAGCTCACCGACGTGCCGGTGCTGCGCCGGATCGGCATGTTCAACGCCTTCTGCGAAGGCTGGGGCCTGTATGCCGAGCGCCTCGCGGACGAGATGGGCCTGTACACCGACGGCACGGCCCGGCTCGGCCTGCTGACCCAGGACTCGATGCGCGCGGCGCGCCTGGTGGTGGACACGGGCCTGCACGCGCTCGGCTGGAGCCGGCAGCAGGCGGTCGACTACCTGGTCGAGAACACGCCGATGGCGCAGATCGAGATCGAGGCGGAGATCGACCGCTACGCCGGCCTCCCGGGCCAGGCGCTCAGCTACATGGTGGGCCGCCTGGAGATCGAGCGGCTGCGGGCCGGGGCCGAGCGCGAGCTGGGCGAGCGGTTCGACATCCGCGAGTTCCACGACGCGGTGCTGGGCAGCGGAACCCTGCCGCTGCCGGTGCTGGCGGACGTGGTGGCCGGCTGGGTGGCGGCGCGAGCCGCCCGGGACGAGGAGTGAACGTGACCTGGCTCGAGCTTGCCGACGACACGCCGTTCGGCCTGGACAACCTGCCCTACGGCGTCTTCTCCGTCGGCGGGGCGCCCGAACGGCGGGTCGGCGTGCTCGTCGGCGACCGGGTGCTCGACCTGACCGCCGCGGCCGCCGATACCGCCGCCGCGTTCGCTCCGCTGCTCACCGACGGGGTGCTCAACCCGGTGCTCGCCGCCGGGCCCGCCACCTGGCGTGAAGTCCGCGAAAGCGTCACCGGGTGGCTCACCGAACGCCGTTACGCCGACCAGCTCCGGCCGCACCTGATCCCGCTGGCCGAGGTGACCACGCACCTCGCGTTCGAGGTCGCCGACTACGTCGACTTCTACTCCAGCGAGCACCACGCCCTCAACGCCGGCCGGATCTTCCGCCCGGACGCGGCCGAGCTCCCGCCCAACTGGAAGCACCTGCCGATCGGCTACCACGGCCGCGCCGGCACCGTCGTCGCGTCGGGCACGCCGGTCGTCCGGCCGCACGGGCAGCGCAGGCCGCGCAACGCCGACGCCCCGTCGTTCGGCCCGTCGCAACGGCTGGACATCGAGGCGGAGGTCGGCTTCGTCGTCGGCACACCGTCCACTGCGGGCAGCCGGGTGTCCACAGCGGACTTCGCGGACCACGTGTTCGGCGTCTGCCTGGTCAACGACTGGTCGGCGCGCGACATCCAGGCCTGGGAGTACCAGCCGCTGGGCCCGTTCCTCGGGAAGTCGTTCGCGACGTCGGTTTCGCCGTGGATCGTCCCGCTGGCCGCGCTGGAGCACGCGCGCGTCGACGGCCCGCCGCAGGACCCGGAGCCGTTCGAGTACCTCCGGACGTCCGAAAAGTGGGGCCTGGACCTCGCGCTGGAGATCCGGCTCAACGGTCACCTGGTGTCGAGCCCGCCGTTCGCGACGCAGTACTGGACGGCCCCGCAGCAGCTGGCGCACATGACCGTCAACGGCGCGAGCCTGCGCACGGGCGACCTGTTCGCCTCGGGCACGGTGACCGGCCCGGAACGCGACCAGCGGGGCTCATTCCTGGAGCTGTCCTGGGGCGGCCGGGAGCCTCTGGACCTGCCGGGCGGCGTGACGCGGACGTTCCTCGAGGACGGCGACGAGGTGGTCATCAGCGCGACCGCGCCCGGCCCGGGCGGCACGCGCATCGGCTTCGGTGACGTGCGGGGGACGGTGGTCGCGGGTGGATAGTGGTGGTGCCCATATCGGCGGGAGCCGGGGAGCGCGCATAATGACCTGCGACTAAGCGCTTGCTCACCACGGGAGGACGTCCATGAAGATCGGCACCGCGATCAGCTACTCCGGAGGCTTCGCCGAAAGCGTCGCCGACGTCGTCGAGCTGGAGAAGGCCGGCCTCGACGTCGTCTTCGTGCCGGAGGCGTACTCGTTCGACGCGGTGAGCCAGCTCGGCTACCTGGCCGCGAAGACCGAGCGCGTCCAGCTGGCGTCCGGCATCTTCCAGATCTTCACCCGCACGCCGACGCTGACCGCGATGACCGCGGCCGGGCTCGACTTCGTCTCCGACGGGCGGTTCATCCTCGGGCTGGGGGCGTCCGGCCCGCAGGTCATCGAGGGGTTCCACGGCGTGAAGTACGACGCGCCGCTGGGCCGCACGCGCGAGATCGTCGACATCTGCCGGCAGGTGTGGCGCCGCGAGCGCGTGGTGCACGAGGGCAAGCACTACACGATCCCGCTGCCGCCGGAGCAGGGCACCGGGCTGGGCAAGCCGCTCAAGCTGATCAACCACCCGGTGCGGGAGCGGATCCCGGTGCTGCTGGCCTCGATCGGGCCGAAGAACGTCGCGCTGACGGCCGAGATCGCCGAGGGCTGGCAGCCGATCTTCTTCCACCCGGAGAAGGCCGCCGACGTCTGGGGCGCGTCGCTGGCCGAGGGCAAGGCCAAGCGCGACGCGGCGCTGGGCGAGCTGGACACGTTCGTGACGGTGGCCCTGGCCATCGGCGACGACGTCGAGCCGCTGCTCGACTGGGTGCGGCCGATGCTGGCGCTGTACATCGGCGGAATGGGCGCGCGGGGCAAGAACTTCTACAACGACCTGGCCTGCCGCTACGGCTACGAGGCCGAGGCGAAGCTGATCCAGGACCTGTACCTGGACGGCAAGAAGGAGGAAGCGGCCGCGGCGGTCCCGCTCGAGCTGCTGCGCGCGATTTCGCTGGTCGGCCCGGCGGGGTACGTGAAGGAGCGCGTGGCGGCCTTCGCCGAGGCGGGCGCGACGACGCTGGTGGTGAGCCCGCTGCAGCCCGGCCGCGAAGGTCGCGTGGCGGCGGTGTCGCAGCTGCGCGAGCTGATCGGCTGACCGCGCACCACCCCACCCGGCGAGCTGGTCGTGAGTGAAAGCGGGTGCCAACCCGCTTTTTCACTCACGACCGGCCGCGGCAGGCCGCTCGGGCCGGCGCGGGTCAGGCCGGGGTGGCGTAGACCGCGACTCGCGGGCCGCTCAGCCCCTCGCCGTCGTACGTGCCGTCGCTCGTGATCAGCCGCAGCTCCGGGCCCGGTCCCTGCGGCGCCACCAGCGTGCTGTCCGGCGTGCCCGCCGGGAACGTCAGCGTCCGGCGGATCGTGAACCGGGACTCCCGGCCCCGCGCGTCGCGGACCACCACGGTGGCGCCCGGCTCGAGCCGGCTCAGGCGGGCGAACGCGCCGGCCAGGTACCCGAAGCTCGCGTGCCCGGACAGCACCGCCACCCCGGGCGCGCCCGGCACCGGCCCGTCGGCGAACCAGCCCACGCCCAGCGCCGTGCCCGGCTGCTCGCGCCGCCCGCCGACGTGACCGAGCGCGACCACGTGGTCGACCGTCAACCCGAACCCGGGGATCAGCAGGGCCACCGGCGGGGCCACGGCCGCCGGGGGCAGGTCCGCCGCCGGAGCGGCCGAGGGTGCCGGGGCGAGCACCGAAGTCGCCCCGAGCAGGACGCAGCCCAGCCCGGCCACGACCGCGAGCACGACGGCAGCCGGCCGCACGAGCTCGGCGCGCCGCCGCTCGGGCCGTTGCCCCTCTTCTCCCCGCTCCACGCAGCTTCCGATGTCCGATGAATCGCGGGGCGGCGGCCGGCGTTACCGAATCGTGTCCGGTGGCATCGAGGTTCACTCGATCGGGTTATCTCACTGTGACCTTCGCGCCAGAAACGCACCCCCGGAGGGTCCCAATCGCGGAAATGTCCGGCAGGGAGACGTGAGTTCGGACATCATTGCTGGTTTCGAAGCGTCGACCTGGGGATATTCACCAGGCGGAAGTGAGGTGCGCCGAGCAGTGCGAAAAAGAGAAGAGCCCGCGGTGGGCGTGCTGGACGTCGGCTCGTTCAGCGCCCGGCTCGTGGTGGTGCCGGTCGACGGCTCGCCCCGCGAACCACTGGTCAACCACCAGACGCGGCTGCGCCTGGACCGCGAGCTCGACGTCCGTGGCCACCTCTCCGCCCGCGGCATCGACGCCGTCACGGCGGCCGTCGCGGCGGGTATGACCACGGCGTACCGCCACGGCGTCAGCGACGTCTACCCGCTGGCCACCTCCTCGATCCGGGACGCCGCCAACGCGGCGGACGTCGTCCGGCACGTCGCCGGCGAAACCGGGGTGGAGCTGCGGTTCCTCTCCGGCCGCCGCGAGGCCGAACTGACCTACCTCGCCGCCCGCCGCTGGTACGCCGCCGAACCCGGGCCGATGCTCGTGCTCGACATCGGCGGCGGGACCGTCGAACTGGCCGCCGGCTCCGGCGAAAAGGCGACGTTCGCCCGCTCGCTGCCGCTGGGCGCCCGCTCGATGACGCGGGACTGGCTGCCGTCCGAGCGCGTGTCGAACAAGCAGATCAAGGCGCTGCGCGCGCACGCCCTCGACGTCGTGACCACCACGCTCGGCGCCGCCGACGTCGACGATCCGCGGGTCGTGGGCTGCTCGAAGGTGCTGCAGCAGCTCGCGCGGCTGGCCGGTGCCCGCCCCGGCAAGTGTAAGGAACTGCTGCTCGACGACCTGCGCGCGTGGATCCCGCGGCTCGCCGCGCTGCCGCCGTCGAAGCGCGCCGAACTGCCCGGCATCTCCCGCAGCCGGGCGCACCAGGCCCTGGCCGGCGCGATCGTCGCGGAAGCCCTCCTGACGGTGGCCGGCGACCGGGTGACGATCTGCCCCTGGTCGACCCGCGACGGCCTGCTGCTCACCCTGCAGGACAAGGCCCGGGTGGCGGGGAAGCGCGCGGCCTGACCGGCTGGCCCTGACCGGGAAAACCGGGTATTCCGGAAAGCATGAGCCAACAGCAGCGGACCCACGGCCGTGACGACGAAGACGAAGAGCTCCCGAAGCTCCCGACCCCCGGCGCGCTGACGCACGACGTGCCGACCGCCCCGGACCCGGATGTCAGCCCGGGCGGGACCGAGGAAGTCCCGGCCCCGCCCGGACGAGACGCCGCTAGCGACCTTCCTCAGTGATCGGGTTCGCCGGTTCCGCGTACTGACGCACCGCTTCCGAGTCACGCCGCATCGGTGCGCGGCCCGGAGGCTGCTTCGGTGTCGGGCCCGCGTCGATCTTCGGGATCCGGTACCGCTGCGGCTCCGCGGTGACGGTGATGCGCTCGCCGTGGTGCAGCACCTCGAGGGGCTCGCCGGCCACCACGTGGTAGGTGACCTGGTCGGGGTCGATCTCGACCTGGAACCGGGTGCCGCGGAACATCAGGCGGAAGGTGATCCGCCCCAGCTGCGGCGGCAGCCGCGGCGCGAAGGCCAGCGTCCCGCCGTGGTCGCGCAGGCCGCCGAACCCGGCCACCGCGCCCTGCCACGCCCCGGCCAGCGACGCCATGTGCAGGCCGTTGCGCACGTTGTTGTGGACGTCGTGCAGGTCGGTCAGCGCGGCTTCGGCGAGGTAGTCGTAGGCGAGTTCGAGGTGGCCCACCTCGGCGGCGATGACCGCCTGGGTCCCCGCCGACAGCGAAGAATCGCGCACGGTCCGCGCCTCGTAGTAGGCGAAGTTCCGGGCTTTCTCCTCCTGGCTGAAGGAATCGCCGCACAGGTGCAGCGCCAGCACCAGGTCCGCCTGCTTCACGACCTGCTTGCGGTAGAGGTCGAAGTACGGGAAGTGCAGCAGCAGCGGGTAGTGCGCCTGGTCGGTGCCCTCGTAGTCCCACTCGTCGTGGTCGAGGAACCCCTCCGACTGCGGGTGCACGCCGAGTTCCGCGTCGTAGGGCAGGTACATCGCCGCGGCGGCCGCGCGCCAGGAGTCCAGCTCCACGGTGTCGACGCCGAACCGTGCCGCCACGTCCGGGTGCCGCTCGCACGACTCGGCTGCCGCCTGCAGGTTCCGGCGCGCCATCAGGTTCGTGTAGATGTTGTTGTCCGCCACCGCCGAGTACTCGTCCGGCCCGGTGACGCCGTCGATGCGGAACGCGCCGTGCCGGTCGTGGTGTCCCAGCGACGCCCACAGCCGCGCGGTTTCCAGCAGCAGCTCGGTGCCGTAGTCGCGTTCGAACTCCTCGTCGCCGGTCGCGTTGAGGTAGCGCAGGACGGCGTCGGCGATGTCCGCGCTGACGTGGAACGCCGCCGTGCCCGCCGGCCAGTACGCCGAGCACTCGGCGCCGTTGATCGACCGCCACGGGAACGCCGCCCCGCGCAAGCCCAGCTGGTGGGCGCGTTCCCGCGCCTTGTCCATTGTGGAGTGCCGCCAGCGGAGGGCGTCGCGCGCGGCGTCCGGGATGGTGTAGGTGAGCACCGGCAGCACGAAGGATTCGGTGTCCCAGAAGGCGTGCCCGTCGTAGCCGGGCCCGGTCAGCCCCTTGCCGGCGATCGCGCGGCTTTCGCCGCGGGCCCCGGCCTGCAGGATGTGGAACAGCGCGAAGCGGACGGCTTGCTGCAGTTCGGGATCGCCCTCGATCTCGATGTCCGACGTCCGCCAGTAGTCGTCGAGGAATTCGCGCTGCTCGGTGAGCAGGCCCTTCCAGCCCGTCTGGCGGGCGCCGGCCAGCGCCGCCTCGACCTGCGAGCGCAGCGCGGGCACCGAGCGCTGCGCGGACCAGCCGTAGGCGAGGAACTTGGTGATCCGCAGCCGGCCGCCCTTCGGCACGTCGACGGCGACGGTCAGCCGGGCGAGGTCCTCCTCGGCGTGGATGCGGGCGCGGATCCCGTCGTCCACCTCGATCTTGTGGTCCATCGCCGCGGCCATCCGCAGCCCGGACCGGCGGGTCCGGTGCACCAGCACGGCGTTGTACTCCGACGCGCGGTGGAACTCGCTCACCAGCGGTGCCTCCAGCGCCGCGGCCACCCGCGGGTCGCTGGTGTCGGATTCGATCGGCTCGTTGGCCAGCAGGTCGGACTGGACGACCAGCTGCAGGTCCTCGTCGAGCGGCTCGACCTCGTACCGGATCGCGGCGATCGCGCGCTGGGTGAACGACACCAGCCGCTCGGTGCGCACGCGGACCCGCCGCCCGGTCGGCGACGACCACTCGGTGGTCCGGCACAGCGTGCCCTTGCGGAAGTCCAGCACCCGGTCGTGCGCGGTGGCCGCGCCGTAGCGCATGTCGAGCGGCTCGTCCTCGACGAGCAGCCGGATGATCTTGCCGTCGGTCACGTTGACGACGGTCTGGCCCTCTTCGGGATAGCCGTAGCCGGCTTCGGCGTAGGGGAGTTCGTGCTGTTCGTAGAACCCGTTGAGGTACGTGCCGGGCAGCCCGCGCGGCTCGGCCTCCTCGAGCGTGCCGCGCAGCCCGATGTGGCCGTTGGACACCGCGAACGCCGATTCGGTGCGCTGCAGGGCGTCGACGTCCATGCCGCGCCACCGCAGCGCCCACGGCGAGCATTCGTAGCCGTGCGGTTCGGTCATCGGTCCTCCAGGAGGTCGGCGAGGTCGTCGACGACGATGTCGGCCCCGTGGGCCTCCAGCGCGGCGGCCTGGTCGGCCCGGTTCACGCCCACGACGTACCCGAAGCCGCCGGCCTTCCCGGCCTGGACGCCGGACTGGGCGTCCTCGAAGACGGCCGCGTGCGCGGGTTCGACCCCGAGCGCTTCGGCGCCGGCCAGGAACGAGTCGGGCGCGGGCTTGCCGCGCAGGTGCCGCTCGCGGATGACGATGCCGTCGATGCGCGCCTCGACGTACTTGCTCAGGTCGGCGCCGTCGAGGACCTTGGCGCCGTTGGCCGACGACGTCACGACGGCGATCCGCAGCCCGGCGGCTTTCGCGGCTTCGAGGTAGCGCACCGAACCCGGGTACGGGTTGACGCCACGCTCGTCGATGATCTTGAGGACCAGCTCGTTCTTGCGGTTGCCCACGCCGTTGACGGTCGGGGCGTCCACCGGGTCGTCCGGTTCGCCCTCGGGCAGCGTGATCCCGCGCGACCGCAGGAACTCCCGCACGCCGTCGGCGCGCGGGCGGCCGTCCACAAAGGCGGCGTAGTCGTGGTCGGTGAACTCCGCGAACCCGGCGCCGTCACGGGTCCGGAGGAATTCGTCGAATGTCCGTTTCCACGCTTCGCGGTGGAGGATCGCCGTGCCGGTCAGGACTCCGTCGAGGTCGAACAAGCAGGCGGTGATGGTCTCGGGCAATCCCGTCATGCCCGCACGCTACCGGTCCTCGCTCGGGTTCGCGGGTTGTTCGGGATGGGGACGAACCCGATGGATGAGTTCGTGCACGGTCGCGTCCGCCAGCCGGTACCGGACCACGCGGCCGGTGCGTTGCGGCGTGACCAGGCCGTGTGCCCGCAGCAGCCGGAGGGCCTGCGAGACCGCGGTGTCGGTCATGCCGGTGGCCGCGGCGAGGTCGGTGACGCTGATCTCGCGGGCGTAGTGGATGCAGACCAGCAGGGCCAGTCGCGACGGGTCGGCGACCACGGAGAAGCGCCGGGCCCATTCGTCGATGACGGCGCGGTCGCCCAGCCCGTCGACCGCCGCCGCGACGCGTTCCGGGTCGATCAGCTTGCGGTCGGTGTCCACCCCCGGATGATTCCACCCGCGGTGCGGGCGGACCACCGGTGGTCTGGGTCACGCCGCGCTTGACGCTCGCCGTGCCGCGGGCGACGCTGGCGTTAAGACAGCTGTCATAGTTTCTCGAGGAGCCCGGATGACCGACGTCGAAGCCCAGGTCCGTTCGAAGACCATCACGTGGCAGGACCCGCTGGAGACCGCGCGGCTCGGCGCCACGATGTCGGGCCTGGACTACATGCGCGCGATCGCGGACGGCCGTGTCCCGCCGGCGCCGATCGCCGCGCACTTCGGCATGCGCTGGGAAAGCATCGAGCCGGGCGAGGTCGTCGCGGTCGCCGAGCCGGACGAGTCGCTGTACAACCCGATCGGCATGGTCCACGGCGGCGTGGCGGCGACGATGCTGGACTCGGTGGTCGGCTGCGCGGTCCACACGACGCTCCCGGCCGGCGTCGGTTACGCGTCGGTGGAGCTGAAGGTGAGCTACCTGCGCGCGATCCACGCGGGCCGCGGGGAAATCCGCGCGACGGGCCGCGTGGTGAAGGAAGGCTCGCGGATCGCCTTCGCGGAGGGGGAGATCCGCGACGCCGGCGGCAAGCTGCTCGCCACGGCGTCGGGGACCTGCGTCATCACCCGCTGATCGGCTGCTTGACGTCCCAGTGCTCGACGAGCAGGCCGTCTTCGACGCGCAGGATGTCGACCACGGCCATCCCGCCCACGTGCAGGTGTGCCACGACGAGGTCGCCCTCGGCGACGACGTGCTTGATCACCGCGGTCGCGCCGGCCGGCGGTGAGTTCTTCACGGCGTCGGTGAACGCCTCGCGGCCGGAGGGCAGGCCGGGGCTGTGGGTGACGAAATCGGGGTGCAGTGCGGCTTTCGCGGTGTCGAAGTCCTGGTGCACGAACAGGTTCTCCAGGCAGCCGACGACGATCATGCGGTTCTTCGCGGATTCGCTCATGCCGTCGATCGTCGGCCGTCCGGGCGGCGGCGTCGATTACGCCGGAGGTAATCAGCGCGGCGGCCGGACCCGCCGGGCGCGGATCGCGTCGTCGCCGCCGTAGCGGCCGATGACCGCCGCCAGGAGCTTTCGTGCGTCGTCGACCCGCTCGGTCCCGTACTCCGTCTCGATTTCCTCCTGGAGTTCCTGCCGGAGCACGCGCGTCGCTTCGACGGCGGCCAGCGCGTGCTCGGTCAGGTGCAGCAGTTTCGTGCGCGCGTCCGCCGGATCGGGGCCGCGGCGCAGCAGCCCCCGGCGTTCGAGGTCCGCGACCGCCTTCGACGCCGCCTGCTGGGTGACGCCCATCCGCTCGGCCAGTGCGGTGATGGACAGGGGCGCGGCCAGGACGTGCTGGATCACCACGCCGTCGTTGAAGCGCAGGTCGCCGTAGCCCTGCTCGGCGAGCCGCCGCTGGACCTCGTCGGTCATCGCCCAGCCCGCGAAAAGAGCGGTGAGGGACAGGTCGAGGGTGCTAGGATGCACAACCATGGTTGTGGAATCTAGCAGAGTGCCGGCCGAACTGGCCGAAGGGTTCGTGCGCGTGGCGCACCGGATCGTCTGGTGCACGTTGGTGACGGTCGACCGGCAGGGGCGTCCCCGGTCGCGGGTCGTCCACCCGATCTGGGAGCACACCCCGGACGGCCTGGTCGGCCGGCTGTTTACCCGGCCGACGCCGCTGAAGCTCGCCCACCTGGCGGCGACGCCGTACGTGTCGTGCTCGTACTGGGACCCGCAGCACGAGGTGGCGGTGGCGGAGTGCCGCGCGGAGTTCGAGGACGACGAGCAGGCGCGCAAGGACCTGTGGGAGGTGTTCGCGTCGACCCCGGAACCACTCGGCTACGACCCGAAGATCCTCGGCGGCGAGGACCACCGCGGCCCGAAGATCACGGTGCTGCGCCTGACCCCGTGGCGGATCTCGACGGGCGGCGAAGCCTGGCGAGCCGCTTAGGCCGCGCCCACCCGGCGGTCGAACACCAGGCCTTCGGCCGCCCGCAGGCCCACGCTGATCGCCCCGGTCAGCACCGCGTCCTCGCCCAGCTCGCCCTGGACCACCTTCGGCACCAGCGGCGTGAACGCCCGCAGCGCCCGGTCGATCGGCTCCAGCAGCAGGTCCGCCGCCGTGCCCATGCCACCGCCCAGGACGATCAGCTCCGGGTCGATCACCGCCGCCACCGAGGCCACCGTGTACGCCAGGCGGTCGGCTTCCGCCACCAGCGCCTGCCGGGCCAGTTCGTCGCCTTCGCGGGCCAGTCGGAACACCTCGCGGGCCGATTTCGCCGTGCCCAGCCCGAGTTCGCGCGCGCCCTGGACCACCGACTGGGCCGCCGTCGCCTCTTCGAGGTGGCCGCGGGCCGGGGGTGTGCCCGGCTCGTCGGCCGCGCGCGTGCGGCCGTAGGGGAGGTAGCCGATCTCGCCCGCCGCGCCGGTCGCGCCGCGGAACACCCGGCCGTCGACCATCAGGCCCATGCCGACGCCGGTGCCGATCGTGATGCAGCCGAACACCGACGCGCCGCGCGCCGCGCCGCTTTCCCACTCGCCGACCGCGGTGAGGTTCGCGTCGTTCTCCACCATCAGGTCCGGGCCCAGCGCCGCTTCGAGGTCGTCCATCAGTCCCGCACGGCCCCAGCCGGGCAGGTTCGGCGCGTGCCGGAAGCACCGCTTCTCCGGATCGGCGACGCCGGGGGAGCCGACCACGCGGACAACGATGTCGCCCGCCGAAAGCCCGGCCTCGGCGACCGCCGCCGCCGCGATCTTCCCGACCGCCGTCACCAGCGCGGCGCCGGAGCGTGCGGTGTTGCGCTCGTCGCGGCGCGCCACCAGCGTGCGGCCGAGGTCCGACACCGCGACCCGCAGGTGCTCGCGGCCGATGTCGACCCCCAGCACGTACCCCGCGGTGGGGTCGGCCTCGTACAGCACCGCGGAGCGCCCGGTGCCGGTGGACGTCTGCCCGGTCGGGCGCGCCAGCCCGGCGGCTTCCAGGGCCAGCAGCGCCTGGCTGACCGTCGGCTTCGACAGCCCGGTGTCCTTCGCGACCTGCGGCCGGGTCGCCGGCCCGCCGCGGCGCAGCAGGTCGAGCACCGCCCGCTGGTTGATCTTGCGCATCCCGGCGGGGGTACCGACCGTGGGGATTTCTACGCCGGCCACCCGTGCCCGCCTCCTGTCGTCCTCGTGCTGCCTGCCACGCTAGCCGTCCTGGCCCCGAGGCCGCCGGAATACCCGCCCTTCGCGGCCCGTTGACCGGTGCATGAGCACTCCGGGACGCGGCCGGGTCCGCGTGGCACAGGGCGCGAAGCGGGTACGGGTGTTCCTCGGCGGGCAGGTCGTCGCGGACACGGTGCACCCCCTCCTGGTGTGGGAAGTTCCGTACTACCCCACGTACTACCTCCCGCGCGCGGACGTCGTGAGCGGCGTTCTCACCCCCTCCGGCCGGACGGCGCACTCGCCGAGCCGCGGAGAAGCTGTTCTGTCGACGATAAAGGGTGCCGGAGCCGAGGCGGTGGACGGCGCGCTGGAGTACCCGGATTCCCCGATCGAAGAGCTCCGCGGCCACGTCCGGTTCGAGTTCGGCGCGTTCGACTGGTTCGAAGAGGACGAGCAGATCTTCACGCACCCGCGCGACCCCGGCGTCCGCGTCGACGTCCTGCCGAGCTCCCGGCACGTCCGCGTCGAGGTCGACGGCGTCACGGTCGCCGACTCGGTGCGGCCGCACCTGCTGTTCGAGACCGGCCTGCCGACCCGCTACTACCTGCCCCGCGTGGACGTCCGGATGGACCTGCTGTCGAAGATCGACGTGGTGACGCACTGCCCGTACAAGGGCGCCGCCGAGCACTTCGACGTCGCCGGGCACGAGGACCTCGCCTGGAGCTACCCGACGCCGCTGCCCGAGAGCACCCGGGCCGCGGGACTGGTGGCGTTCCTCGACGAGAAGGTGGACGTGTTCGTGGACGGGGTGCGGCAGGAGCGCCCGAAGACCAAGTTCGCCTGACGCTCGTATAACGGCCTATACCTCAGGCCGCGCGGCGGCCGTGGGCCTGCCGCCGGAAGGGGCGCGGCCGTGGCCGTCCCGCCGCCGGGGCATCCACAGTGGACCCATCCGTCGACGCGCCGTCGTCGGCCGTGGCCGCCGGGAGCGGCGTGCCGCGGTCCCGGTGACCCCGGTGTACCGCGTACAGCAGCGCCAGCCCGAGCACCACGAGCAGGTGCGTCGCCAGCCGGGACAGCGTCACCTGGCCCGCCGCCAGGTCGCCCGCCGACAGCGTCAGCAGCACGCCGACGAACCCGGTCAGCAGCGGGAGCTGGCCACCCGCGGTCCGGGGGAGGAGCGCCGCAGTCAGCAGGCCGATGCCCACCGCCATGTTCCACGCGCCGCTTTCGTGGCCGAGGTGGATGCCGCCGTGTGCGTGGGCCGTGCCGAGCAGCTCCGCGAACGCCAGCCCCAGCTGGGCGATCGCCACCATCGCCAGCGCGATCCGCCATCCCCAGCGTTCGCCGGACGGCGCCGGGGTGCGCTCGAGGATCACCGCGGTCAGGTCCGGCACCGGCGGGGCCGGCCGCAGCAGCATCGTGCGGCGCAGCCGTTCCGCGCCGGCGAACCACTCCCGGCACTCCGCGCAGGACGCCAGGTGCTCGTCGGGCGACACCGGCTCGGCTTCACCGTCCAATCGCGCCGACAGAGCTTCGCGGCAGTCCTCGCACCTCATGGTCCAGTAGTCGGACGGCGGATCCGCGAAGTTCCCGGTCACTGCTAAGTTCCGGACCATGACTCACCGTGAGGACGATGACCGCGTCACCGCTCTGGCTCTTTCCGCCGGCCGCGGCGACCGGCGCGCACTCGAAGCGTGGGTCCGCGCCACCCAGGCCGACGTCTGGCGGTTCCTCGCCCACCTCACCGACACGGCCGCGGCCGACGACCTGACGCAGGAAACCTACCTCCGCGCCTTCGGCAGCCTGCACCGCTTCGCCGGCCGTTCCTCCGCGCGGACGTGGCTGCTGTCCATCGCGCGCCGGGTGGTCGTCGACCAGATCCGGGCCGCCGGCGCGCGGCCGAAGATCGCCGACACCGACTGGGAAGCCGCCGCCGAGCGCACCCGCGATCCCCGGGCCGGCTTCGAGGACCTCGTCGAACTGCGCCTGCTGCTCGACGGGCTGGAACCGGACCGGCGCGAGGTGCTCGTGCTGACCCAGGTCCTCGGCCTGTCCTACGCCGAGGCCGCCGACGTCTGCGGCTGCCCGGTCGGCACCGTCCGCTCCCGGGTCGCCCGGGCCCGCGAGGACCTGATCACCGCCCGGCGCGCCCGCGGGGCCGGCTGAACCAGCCCGCTGCGCCGTCCGGCACTGTGGCGGCGCACACATTCGGCGGCTCCCGCTGTCATCTCGTCACAGAGATGCGCGGAACCGACTACTCCGCGTTGACGCCTCGGCGAGGGGTCCTTAGCGTGGCGCGCACCCCGCCACCTCCCAGCAAGGGATCCCCGATGGCCAGTCCCACCACCGAACAGCCCGAGCCGGGGCAGGTCGGCCGCCGCCGCTTCCTGACCTACCTGGTCGCCGCGCCCACGCTCACCGTCGCCACGAAGCTCACCGCCGACGCCGTCGCCCCGGGCCGCGCCGAAGCCGTCATCCCGACCCTGCCGCAGCCGGCGGAGATCCTCGACCTCGGTGACGTGCTGACGCTGTCGTGCGCGCCGACCGCCGGGATGCTCGTGCTCGAGCTGACCGCCGACGGCCGCGCGCGGCTGCAGCTGCCGCGCGCCGAGGTCGGCCAGGGCATCACGACGGCGACCGCCATGCTCGTCGCCGAAGAGCTGGACCTGCCGCTCGACCGCGTCGACGTCGTGCTCTCCGACGCCCGCACCGAGCTGCTGTTCAACCAGCTCACCGGCGGGTCCAACACGATGCGCTCGCTCTACGACCCGGTCCGCGCCACCGCGGCGACCGCGCGGGCCCGGCTGGTCGCCGCGGCCGGGGCGCAGTGGGGGACCGATCCGTCGCGACTGTCCACACGCGACGGTGCGGTGTGGGCGCCCGACGGGCGGCACGCCTCCTACGCCACCCTCGCCGGGCCGGCGTCGCGCACGGACCTGGCCACCGGCGCCGTCACGCCGAAGGCCGAGTCGGCGCACACGCTCGTCGGGACGCCGACCTCGCGCCAGGACGCCCGCGCGATGGTCACCGGCAAGCAGGTCTACACGCTCGACCTCGACGTCCCCGGCGCCAACCCGGTGATGGTCCGCCGGCCGCCGACCATCAATGGCACGGTGAAGAAGGTCGGCAACGAGGCCGCCGTCCGCGCGATGCCCGGGATCATCGACATCGCCGTCGTGCCGACCGGCGTCGCGGTGATGGCCGAGACGTTCGGGCAGGCCCTCGACGGCAAGAACGCCCTCGACGTCACCTGGGGCCCGGGCACGGTCGACGGCGAGGACGACGAGACGATCAAGAAGAAGCTGCGGGCCGCCGCGCTGCCGTTCGTGGTGCCGCCGCTGCTGACGCAGTACGTCGACGGCGAGTTCGACTTCGCCTTCGCCAGCCACGCTCCGATGGAGTCGAACTCCGCGGTCGCCGACGTCCGCGAAGACAGTGCGACCATCTGGGCCGGGCTGAAGTCGCCGATCGTGGCGAAGCAGACCATCGCCCAGGAACTGGGGCTGCCGGAGAACAAGGTCACCGTGCACGTCCAGCAGGGCGGCGGGTCCTTCGGGCGGCGGCTGTTCTTCGACGCGGCCCTGGAGGCCGCGCACATCTCGAAGGCGATGAAGAAGCCGGTCCGGCTGATGTGGAGCCGGATCGACGACATGCGCCACGGCCGGGCCCGCGCGGCGAGCTACCACCGGATCCGCGCGACCTTCGCGCTCGGGCAGGTGCTGACGTTCGAACACCGCGTCGCGAGCGTCGAAACCGACTGGAGCCACGGGCTCGGCGAGATCCTCACCGCGTTCGCGGCGAAGCTGCCCGTCGGCGGCAACCTCAGCTTCGCGCAGACGGTGTTCCTGCTGACCGTGAAGTCGCCGTACAACTTCGGCGTCACCACGCAGCTGCTGAACGAAGTCCCGCTGAAGTTCCACACCTCGGCGTGGCGGTCGGTCTACTCGGCGAACACCCGCGGTGCCGAAGAGATCATGGTCGACGAGATCGCGGCGAAGCTCGGCAAGGACCCGGTGGCCTTCCGGCGCGAGTTCATCAAGGAGCCACGTCAGCGCGCGGTGCTCGACAAGGTCGCCGAGCTCGGCGAGTGGGGCAAGACGATGCCCAAGGGTTTCGCGCAGGGCGTCGCGGTGCACGGCGAGTACAAGTCCTACACCGCCTGCCTGGTCGAACTCGACGCGCGCGACCCGAAGCACCCGCGGGTCACGAAGGCGACGATCGCGGTCGACGTCGGCAAGCCGGTGAACCCGCGCGGCATCCAGGCGCAGATGCTCGGCGGCCTGACCGACGCGATCTCCACGACGCTCACCGCGGGCCTGCACATCGACCAGGGCCTGCCGCTGGAGGGCAGCTACTCGCAGTTCCACTACGCGCGGCAGAAGAACTCGCCGACGGACGTCACCGTGCACGTCATGCCCGCGACCGGGGAAATCGGCGGCGCCGGCGAGCTGGGCCTGCCGGCGCCGGTGGGTGCGATCGCCAACGCCTACGCCCGCGCGACCGGGACCAAGCCGCGCAGCTTCCCGATCACCTTCCCGGTCGACTTCGACCCGTTCCCGCGCTGAGGAGAGCCACCGTGCCGAACTACACCTTCGTGGTGAACGGGCAGACCGTCACCGTCGACGCGCCCGCAGACCTGCCGATGCTGTGGGCGCTGCGCGACAAGCTCAAGGTCCGCGGGCCGAAGTACGGCTGCGGCATCAACGTCTGCAAGGCCTGCACCAGCCACCTCGACGGCGAGGCGTTCAACCCCTGCGTCACGCCGGTGTCGGAGTGCGCCGGGCGCGAGGTCACCACGATCGAAGGGCTGGCCGACGGCGACGAGCTGCACCCGGTCCAGGAGGCCTGGCTGGAGCAGGACGTCGCGCAGTGCGGCTACTGCCAGCCCGGCCAGATCATGGCGGCGGTCGCGCTGCTGAAGAAGACGAAGAACCCGACGGACGCCGACATCGACGCCATCCAGAACGTCTGCCGCTGCGGCACGTACTTCCGGATCCGGGAGGCGATCAAGAGCGCGGCCGCCAAGCTGGCCTGACGCGGATGCGGAGGTTCTACAAAAGAACCTCCGCATCCGCGGTTGGTGTAGCAAGTTCACCCGAACGTGGTGGTCCCGTTCGGGTTAGATGTCGGTCTCGGACCTCGACGAGGAGGCCGGGGACCGGAGGCCACCATGCACTACCAGGCGCTTCTGTCCGACGGGCGCGCGTCCCGGGTCGCCTCGCTGGCCGCCGAGGTCGAGCGGAAGCTGCCGGAGCTGATCGACAGCACCGTGCGGCAGATCCTCGCCGAGATGCCGGTCTACGCCGACGCCCGGTTCGTCTCGCACGCCGAACTCCGGAACTCGGTGCGCGCCAACCTCGACCACGTGATGCGGACCCTGCGCGGTGCGGACGTCCCCGACCTGACGCAGGCCCGCGCGACCGGCCGGGCCCGGGCCCTGCAGGGCGCGCCGCTGCCGGAGGTGCTGCGCGCCTACCGGATCGGGCTCACCGAGGTGTGGCACCGGTTCGTGGAGCTGACCACCGGTGCGCAGGACCCGGCCGCGCTCGTCGCCGCGACGACGGCGATCTGGGCCCTGATCGACGACCTCGCCGAGGCGCTCACGACGGCGTACCGCGACACGACGGCGGAAGTCATGGTGGCGCACCAGAACCGGCGTTCGGCGTTGGTGGAGGCGCTGTTCGCGGGCGGCGCCGCGACCGAGGGCACGCTGTGGGACATCGCCCGGGTGCTCGACCTGTCGCTGGACGGCACGTTCGTGGTCGTCGCCGCGGAAACCCCGCGGCTGGGCCAGGAGCCGCTGCCGCAGGTCGAGGCCCGGCTACGGGCGCTCCAGCACGCGTCGGCGTGGCGGCTCACGCCGGACCTGCAGGTCGGCGTGGTCTCCCTGCGCGACCCGGCCGCCTCGAAGGCGATCGTCGAGCTGGTCCGCGCGCACCCGGTGGGCCGGGTCGGGATGAGCCCGGTGTTCACCGGCCTCGGCAACACCGCCCGCGCACTCCACCTGGCGCGGGTGGCGCTGTCGAGCATGACGCCGGGGACGCCGGGGCTGGTCCAGTTCACCGAGTCGCCGCTGGCCGGTCTGGTGGCGAGCGCCCCGGAGGCGTCGGTCCAGCTGGCCCACCACGTGCTCCAGCCGGTCCTCGACCTCCCCGGCGACGATCGCAACGTGCTGCTGCTGACGCTGCGCGCGTGGTTCGACTGCCAGGGGTCGACGAAGCTGACGTCCGAGCGGATGTTCTGCCACCCCAACACGATCCGCCACCGGTTGAAGCGGATCACGGAGGAGCTGGGCCGCTCGCTGACGAACCCGGCGGACATCGCCGAGCTGGGGGCGGCCCTGCGGGCGTTGAACCTGTTCCCGGAGGCGACCCACCTGCCGGCGCCGCATCAGCGCACGCCGGGACCGTAGCGCCGCGGGGACCCTGTCCGGAGTGACCGGGGTCACGATCCCGTGCTGTCACAGGCTTCCGGCCACCGGTGTCCAGTGGCCGATCGGATGTCACCCGCAGAACGGGGAAACACATGAGCAAGGTCTGGTTCGTCACGGGTTCGTCGCGCGGCTTGGGCCGCTGCTTCGTCGAGGCCGCCCTCGGCCGCGGCGACCGGGTCGCCGCCACCGCACGGTCCACCGAAAGCCTTGACGCGCTCGTCGCCACCTACGGCGACGCGGTGCTCCCGCTGGCGATGGACGTGACCGACAAGGCCGCCGTCTTCGAGAACGTGAAGCGAGCCGCCGAGCACTTCGGGCGGCTGGACGTCGTCGTGAACAACGCCGGCTACGCGCAGATCGGCGCCATCGAGGAGCTGACCGAGGCGCAGCTGCGTGCCCAGCTGGAGACCAACGTGTTCGGCCCGGTGTGGGTGATCCAGGCCGCGCTGCCGTACCTGCGCGAGCAGCGCGCCGGCCACTTCGTCCAGCTGTCGTCGGCCGCGGGCCTGATCGCGATGCCCCTCGGCGGCGCCTACCAGGCCTCCCGCTGGGCGATCGAAGCCCTGGGCGAAACCCTGGCCAAGGAGGTCGCCGATTTCGGGATCAAGGTGACGATCGTCGAGCCGGGCGGGTTCGCCACCCGCGGGGGCAAGAACCCGGACCCCCTCGCCAACGGTCACGTCGCCGAGAGCAGCCCGGTGTACGACGGGTTGCGCCGGCGCCTCGCCGAGGTCGCGGGCAAGCAGCCGGCCGGCGACCCGGCCGCCGCCGCCCGCGCCCTGCTCAAGGTCGTCGACGCGGCCCACCCGCCCCTGCGCGTGCTCTTCGGCCAGGGCTTCTACCCGATGATCCAGCAGGCCTACACGGACCGGCTCGCGACCTGGGCCGAGTGGCAGGACCTTTCGGCCGAGGCCCAGGGCACCGAAACTGTCGGTGCCCTCCGGTAGCGTGGAAAACGGGGGGCGCCCCCGCGGGCGGGCCTCAGGAGTCCGAAGAACGCTTCCAGAGGTTGATGTCCGCGTCGGTCGCGTGGCCGTCGATCTCGGTCAGCTCCTCCGCGGAGAACTCGAGGTTGCCGAGCGCGCCGACGTTGTCCTCCAGCTGCCGGACGCTGCTCGCGCCGATCAGCACCGACGTCACCCGGCTGTCGCGCAGGGCCCAGGCCAGCGCGAGCTGCGCCAGCGACTGCCCGCGGCGCCCCGCGATGCCGTCGAGCGCGCGGACCCGGCCGAGCCGGTCGTCGTCGAGGGTGCCCGGGTCGAGGGACTTGCCCTGGGCGGCCCGCGAATCCGCCGGGACGCCGTGGAGGTACTTGTCCGTCAGCAGGCCCTGCGCCAGGGGCGAGAACGCGATGCAGCCGGCGCCCGCTTCTTCGAGCGTGTCGAGGAGGCCGTCGTCTTCGATCCAGCGGTTGAGCATCGAGTACGACGGCTGGTGGATCAGCAGCGGCGTGCCCAGCTCCCGTAGGAGCCGCGCCGCCTCGGCCGTGCGTTCCGAGCTGTAGGAGGAGATCCCGACGTAGAGCGCCTTCCCGGCGCGGACGGCCGCGTCGAGCGCTCCGACCGTCTCCTCCAGGGGCGTCTCGGGGTCGAAGCGGTGCGAATAGAAGATGTCGACGTAGTCCAGGCCGAGCCGCCCGAGCGACTGGTCCAGGGAGGACAGCAGGTACTTGCGGGAGCCCCACTCGCCGTACGGGCCGGGCCACATGTCGTAGCCGGCCTTGGTGGAGATCACCAGCTCGTCGCGGTACGGCCGGAAGTCCGTGGCCAGCAGCCGCCCGAAGTTCTCCTCCGCCGAGCCGTAGGGCGGGCCGTAGTTGTTGGCCAGGTCGAAGTGGGTGATGCCCAGGTCGAAGGCGCGGCGGGTGATCGCGCGCTGGGTTTCCAGCGGGCGGTCGTGGCCGAAGTTGTGCCACAGCCCGAGCGAGATCGCCGGCAGCTTGAGCCCGGAACGCCCGCAGCGCCGGTAGGGGATCGAGTCGTATCGGCCGGAAGCGGCAACGTAGGTCACGCGGCCGATGCTAGCCCGCCGGTCGGGTAGAGTCCGGGTGAGCGACCGCTTAGGAGGCCAGGGTGGGCACCGGATTCTTCACCTCCGTCGACGACGTGTCGGCGAAACTGGCCGAGGCGGGCTACCTGGCGTCCACGGCCGTCGCGACCACCGTGTTCCTCGCCGACCGGCTCGGCAAGCCGCTGCTGGTCGAGGGCCCGGCCGGCGTCGGGAAGACGGAGCTCGCCAAGGCCGTCGCCCAGGTCAGCGGCTCGCGGCTGGTGCGCCTGCAGTGCTACGAGGGCATCGACGAAGCGCGCGCGCTCTACGAGTGGAACCACGCGAAACAGCTGCTGCGGATCACCGCCGGCCGTGACGAGACGTGGGAACAGGCCCGTACCGACATCTTCGGCGAGGAGTTCCTGCTGCGCCGCCCGCTGCTGACGGCGATCTCGTCGGACGAGCCGACCGTGCTGCTCATCGACGAGACCGACAAGGCCGACATGGAGGTCGAAGGCCTGCTGCTGGAGGTGCTCGGCGACTTCCAGGTGACCGTGCCCGAGCTCGGCACGATCACCGCCACGCGCGCGCCGTTCGCCGTGCTGACGTCCAACGCCACGCGCGAGCTGTCCGAGGCGCTGCGCCGCCGGTGCCTGTTCCTGCACATCGACTTCCCGGAAGAGGGCCTCGAACGCGAGATCGTCCGGCTCAAGGTCCCCGGGATCGACGCCGCCCTCGCCGATTCCGTCGTCCGGGTGATCGCCGCGCTGCGCGCGATGGACCTGCGCAAGCTGCCGTCGGTCGCGGAGACCATCGACTGGGCACGCACCCTGCTCGCGCTCGGGGCGTCCACGCTGGACGAGCGGGTCGTGCGGGAGAGCCTCGGCGTCGTGCTCAAGCACCAGGACGACATCGCCAAGGCGGGCGCCGGCCTGAAGCTCGAGCAGGTCCTGGACGCGTCGTGACCGGCGGCGTGCCGGAACGGCTCGCGGCGTTCGTCAAGGCACTGCGCGCCCAGGGCATCCCGGCGGGCCCGAGCGAGACGGTCGACGCCGCCGCCGCGCTGGAGGTGCTCGGTCTCGACGACCGCGCACTGGTCCGCGAGGGCCTGGCCGCGGCGCTGGTCCGCCGCGGCGGGCAGCGCACGGTCTTCGACGCCGCCTTCGACCTCTACTTCCCGGCCGGGATCGGCGCACCCGAGCGGGCCCGCGAAGACCGGCCGTCGACGCTGGAAGAGCTGCGCGAAGAGCTGGCCGCCGCGCTCGCCGACGGCGACCAGCAGGCGTTGTCGCAGCTCGCCGGCCTCGCCGTCGACATGCTCGGCCAGTACGGCTCGGGTGGCGGCCCGGGCGGCGGCTTCTCCGCCCACCAGACCCTGGAGCGGCTCCAGCCGCAGACGTTGATCGCGCGCGTGCTGGCCGCGGTCCGCGGCGGCGGCGCCCGCGGCGAGTTCACCGACCGGCTCGACCGCGACGAAATCCGCCGCCGCGTCGAGGGCTTCCGCGGGCAGGTCCGCACCGAGGCGCGCCGCCGCGCGGCCGAGGTCCGCGGCCGCGAGCGCGTCGCCAAGCACGCCATCGCCCCCGCGGCCGACCGGGTCGACTTCCTGATCGCCAGCCGCAACCAGCTCGCCGAGCTGCGCCGCACCATCCAGCCGCTGTCCCGCAAGCTGGCGACGCGCCTGGCCGCGCGGCGCCGCCGGATGACGCGGGGGCAGATCGACCTGCGCCGCACGCTGCGCCGGTCGCTCTCGACCGGCGGCGTCCCACTGCGCCCGGCCTACCGCCACCGGCGTCCCGGACGGCCGGAAATCGTGCTGCTGTGCGATCTTTCCGGTTCGGTGGCCGGGTTCGCGAACTTCACCATGCTGCTGGTGCAGGCGCTGCGTGACCAGTTCAGCAAGATCCGCGTGTTCGCCTTCGTCGACAGCGCCGACGAGGTCACCCACCTGGTCACCACGGGTGCAGCCGACCCCGAGCACCTGGGCGCGCGCATGCTGTCCGAAGCGGCGCTGGTGCGCTGGGACGGCCACAGCGACTACGGCGGCTCCCTGCGCCAGTTCACCGAAAACTGGCTCGAGGCGATCGGCCCCCGGACGTCGGTGCTGATCCTCGGGGACGCCCGCACCAACGGCGGTGACCCCAACCTCGACGCGGTCCGGGAGATCAAGGCCCGCGCCCGGCACGTCCACTGGCTGAACCCCGAGCGCCGGTCGCTGTGGTCCACCGGGGACTCGGCGGCACTGGAGTACGCCGACGTCGTGGAAATGCACGAGTGCCGCACGGTGCACCAGCTCGGCACGCTCGTCACCCGCCTGCTTCCGGTGTGAGCCAGGCGTCGATGCCGCGCAGCATCGCCTCCTTGGTCGCTTCGGGTGCGAAGGACGCCGTGACGCTTGCGCGGGCGAAGCCCGCCATTGTCGTGTCGTCGTAACCGAAGGCGTCGCGGACGCGGGCGTACTCCTCGGCCAGGGCAGCTCCGGTGACCGACGGGACGTCGGTGTTGAGCGTGACCGTCAGGCCCGCGTCGACCAGGCGGGGGAGCGGGTGCCCGGGCAGCGACGGCACCAGCCCCAGCGTCACGTTCGACGACGGGCACACCTCGAGGGCCAGGCCGCGATCACGCACTTCCGCGACCAGCGCGGGGTCTTCGAGGACGCGGATGCCGTGGCCGAGCCGTTCCGTCCGGCCCACTTCGAGGGCTTCGCGGATGCTGTCGGGCCCGGCGTCTTCGCCGGTGTGGTGCAGCAGGTGAATACCGGCCGCGTGGGCCTTCTCGAAGAGTGTCGCGAAGGGACGCAGGGAGTGGTTTTCTTCGCCCGCCATCCCGATCGCGAAGACCTCGTCGTACTTCAGCGCGAGATCGAGGGTGCGCTCGGCCCGCTCGACCGACCGGCGCCGGGAGTGGTCGAGCAGCAGCCGCCACTCCAGGTCCCGGCTCTGCGACAGTCCTTTGAGGACGGACTTCAGCGGCATTTCCGGGTCGCCAAGGCGTTCCCCGTGCGATGCGGCGGTGAAGGTGACTTCGGCGTAGCGCGTGCCCTGGGCGGCCTCGTCCTCGCAGTACTCGCGCGCGATGCGTTCGAAGTCCTCGGGACGCCGGAGGCAGGACCGGATGAGCGCGTTGTAGTCGGCGAAGGCGCGGAAGCCGTCGAACACCGGGGGCTCGCCCGGGACGTCGACGCCGTTCGCCTCGCCCAGCTCGCGGAGCGTGGCCGGGCGGATCGTGCTCTCCAGGTGGACGTGCAGGTGGGCCTTCGGCAGGGTGGCCAGGTCGCGCATGATCGCGAGCCTAAGGCGGCGTGGCGACGCTCCGCGCGGCATTTTCGGGTGTGTGCCGGATCCCACCGTTCGGATCTTGCGGCCGCCCCTGCCGGGGGCGGAAGCTGAAGACCGGCTGATCACCAGCCGGTCGACACCGGGGGAGCCATCGTGGATTCGGTCAAGTACTTCCGTCGTGCCCTGCCCGCGGTGCTGTCGCTGGTCGCCGTGCTCGCCTGCGCGCCCGTCGCGCTCGCGGCCGACCCGCAGCCCGGCAACCACTGGCTGCTCGACGAGACCGGCGGTGACCAGGCCGCGGACAGCGTCGCGGGCCGCACGGCCGTGCTCCACAACGGACCGGTCTTCACGCCGGGCCGCGACGGCAACGCGCTCACGTTCGACGGCGTCGACGACTTCGCCGTGTCCGACGCCGTGGACGTCCGGACCGACGGGAGCTTCACCGTGTCGGCCTGGGTGAACATCGCCGTGAAGAACTTCGGCCTGTCGACCGCGGTCAGCGTGGACGGCACGCACACCAGCCGGTTCCGGCTCGGCCACGTCCTGGACGACGACAACAACCAGTTCGGCGCGTGGACCTTCTCCGCCGCGGAGTCCGACAGCGACCAGCCCCTCGTGACCAAGTCGGCCGAGAGCGTCTTCCCGACCGAAACCGGCACCTGGGCGTTCCTCGTCGGCGTCCACGACGCGGCCACCCACAAGCTGTGGCTCTACGTCAACGGCACCCGCGTGGGTGACGGCACCCTGAACACGGAGTGGCAGGCCGCCGGTGGCCTGCGGATCGGCGGCGCGCTCGCCGCGGGCGCACCCGCGGAGTCCTGGCCGGGCAGCGTCGACGACGTCCGGCTCTACCCGGGCGTGCTGGACAAGGACCGGATTTCCGCGCTCTACCGGTCCTACCCCCAGCGGTAGGGGTTTTGGGCTTCGTCACACGGGGAACCTCCGGGTGGTTCGTCCGCGTTGTCAGGATGACCGCCACCGACGAGGGAGGGCCACCGTGCCTCTGATGAAGAAGCTGACCATGCTGGCCGGCGCGGCCGGCGCGGCTCGTGCCTACGCGAAGAAGAACCCCGAAAAGGTGAACCAGGCCGTCGGGAAGGCCGCGAAGTTCGTCGACGACAAGACCAAGGGCAAGTACCACCAGCAGATCGCCGGTGCGGTCCGCAAGGTCAACTCGGTGACCGGGCAGCCGGGCCACCCCGGGCCGGCCACCGGCCGGTAGGTCACTCTCCGGTCAGGACCTCCAGGAGTCCCGCACCGTACTTGGCGAGCTTGTTCTCGCCGACGCCGCTGACCGTGCCCAGATCCGCCAGTGACGCCGGCCGTTGCGTGGCGATCTGGCGCAGGGTCGCGTCGTGGAAGACGACGTAGGCGGGCACGCCCTGTTCCTTCGCGACGCCGGCCCGCCAGGCCCGCAGGCGTTCGAACAGCGGCGTCGCCTCCGCGGGCATGTCCACCGGGGCGGCGGTCTTGCGCGTGCTCCGGACCTTCGCGGCGGCCGCCCGCTCGGGTTCGCGGCGCAGCAGTACCTGGCGGTCGCCGCCCAGCACCTCCGCGCTGGATTCGGTGAGCACGAGCGAGCCGTAGTCGCCTTCGACCGCGAGCAGGCCCTGGGCGAGCAGCTGGCGCACCACCGCCCGCCACTCCGGTTCGCGCAGCTCGGTGCCGATGCCGAAGGTCTTGAGCGTGTCGTGCTGGAACTGCGTGACCTTCGGCGTCGACTTGCCGAGCAGGATGTCGATGACCTGGCCGGCGCCGAACTTCTGGCGCCGCTCGTTGCGCAGCCGCACGACCGTCGACAGCAGTTTCTGCGCCGGGATCGTGCCGTCCCACTTCTCCGGCGGGCTCAGGCACGTGTCGCAGTTGCCGCAGGGCCCGGCCTGCTGCCCGAAGTAGTTCAGGATCTGCACCCGGCGGCACTCGACCGTTTCGCACAGCGCGAGCATCGCGTTCAGGTGCGCGCCCAGCCGCCGCCGGTGCGCCTCGTCGCCCTCGGACGTGTCGATCATCTTGCGCTGCTGGACGACGTCCTGCAGCCCGTACGCGAGCCACGCGGTCGACGGCAGGCCGTCGCGGCCCGCCCGGCCGGTTTCCTGGTAGTAGCCCTCGACCGACTTCGGCAGGTCGAGGTGGGCGACGAACCGGACGTCCGGTTTGTCGATGCCCATCCCGAACGCGATCGTCGCGACGACGATCAGCCCGTCCTCGCGCAGGAAGCGCGACTGGTGCTTCGCGCGGGTGCGCGCGTCGAGCCCCGCGTGGTACGGCACCGCCGGAATCCCGTTCTGCACCAGGAACTCCGCGGTCTTCTCCACCGAGTTGCGGGACAGGCAGTAGACGATCCCCGCGTCACCGGCGTGCTCGGTGCGCAGCAGCTCCAGCAGCTGCCGCTGCGGTGAGTTCTTGCCGACGATCCGGTACTGGATGTTCGGCCGGTCGAAGCTCGCGACGAAGTGCCGGGCCTCGTCGAGGTTCAGCCGGGCCGCGATCTCCTGGTGCGTGGCTTCGGTCGCGGTCGCCGTCAGCGCGATCCGCGGCACGTCCGGCCACCGCTCGTGCAGCGCGGAGAGCTGCAGGTAGTCGGGCCGGAAGTCGTGGCCCCACTGGGCGACGCAGTGCGCCTCGTCGATCGCGAACAGCGAGATCTTGCCGCGGTCGAGCAGCCGCACGGTGGATTCCACCGAAAGCCGTTCCGGCGCCAGGTAGAGCAGGTCCAGCTCGCCGTTCAGGAACGCCGTCTCCACCTCCTGCCGCGCCGAATAGTCCTGGGTGGAGTTGAGGAAACCGGCGCGGACACCGGCGTTGCGCAACGCGTCGACCTGGTCCTGCATCAGGGCGATCAGCGGCGAGACGACCACGCCCACGCCGGGCCGCACGAGCGCGGGAATCTGGTAGCACAACGACTTCCCGCCGCCGGTGGGCATCAGGACGAGCGCGTCGCCGCCGGCGATCACGTGCTCGACGATCGCCGCCTGGTCGCCGCGGAAGCTGTCGTAGCCGAACACGCGCCGGAGGGTCTCCAGCGCGTCGGACGCGGGTGCGAGGTCGGTCTCTGCCACCCGCCCGACTATAGAGCGGGGGTCCGACAGTTCCGGCCCGCCCCGCCGCGGGTGGCAGAATGGGCCGGGTGCAGTACTGGCCCGTTCCCGACCTCGCCGCGTATTTCGGCGGCACGTGGCGGCTGGACCGGGAAATCCGGACCGCGGACGGCGACCCCGCGGGCGAGGTGACCGGGACGGCCACCTTCACCGAGACCGGCGGCGTCCTCGTCTACCACGAGGAGGGCGAGCTGCGGCTCGGCGGCCACACCGGGCCGGTCACCCGGACCCTGCACTACCGCCCGGCAGGCCCCGGCCGCGCGGCGGTCCACTTCGACCACGGCGGCTTCTTCCACGACCTCGACCTGCGCGAAGGCCGCTGGACGGCGGACCACCCCTGCCGGGCCGACCACTACCGCGGCGAGTATCGCGTCAGCGGCGCCGCGCGGTGGCGGCAGGAGTGGGCGGTGCGCGGGCCGGCGAAGGACCACGTGATCGTCAGCCGTTTCACCCGCTAGACGATGCCGCCGTTGGCGCGCAGCACCTGGCCGTTCACCCAGCGCGCCGGGCCGGCGAGGAACGCGACCACCTCGGCGATGTCCTCCGGCTGCCCGAGCCGCTCCAGCGGCGGCTGCTTCGCCATCCGGGCGATGGTCTCGTCGTCCTTGCCGTCGAGGAACAACGCGGTCGCGGTCGGGCCGGGCGCGACGGTGTTCACGGTGATGTCGCGGCCGCGCAGCTCGCGGGCCAGGATCATGGTGATCGCCTCGACCGCACCCTTCGTCGCGTTGTAGACGCCGTAGCCGGGCAGGTTCAGCCCGAGCACCGACGTCGAGGTGGTGATCACCGCCCCGCCGTCGCGGACCCGCCGCGCGGCCTGCTGGGCCACCGCGAACGTGCCGCGGATGTTGGTGCGGTGCACGCGGTCCAGGACGTCGAAGTCGATGTCGGCGATCGGGGTCGGCGGGTTCATCACGCCGGCCAGGTGGGCGACGACGTCCACGCCGCCGTAGGTGCGTTCCGCCGTGTCGAACAGCTCCGCGACCGCGGCCGGGTCGGCCACGTCGGCGCGGACCGCGATCGCCCGGCCACCACGCGCGGTGACGGCGTCGACGGTGGCCGCGGCCTCCTTCTCGTTGCCGGCGTAGTTGACGACGACCGCCATGCCGTCGGCGGCGAGGCGCTCGGCGACCTGGCGGCCGATGCCGCGTGAGCCGCCGGTGACGATCGCGACGCGGGTCTCGGTGGAGGTGCTCATCGGTTCCTTCTTCCGGTCCGTTCCACTCGGTCTGTTATCAACGATATCACTTCTCTGATAACACTGCTAGTGACGGTGCGTCACCGTCGCCACCTCTCCGCCGCGGGGCGGGGGCATCCGGCCGTATCGACGCGGCCGGACGGCCGAATCCCGAGGTCAGGCGGCCCCTGCCCGTTTTCGGCCGCGCTAATCCGGGAACACCGCTCGCATCGGGGGCTTGACATCCTTGAAGGAGTTTGAGCGATGCCCACATGGCTGATCGTCTTGATCGTCGTCGTGGCCGTCGCGGTGCTCGGCGCCGTGATCTGGCTCGTGACGCAGGAGATGCAACGAAAACGGCTGCAGCAGCGGTTCGGTCCGGAATACGACCGCACGGTCGCGGAGAAGGACAGCCCCCGTGCCGCGCAGCGCGAGCTGGCCGAGCGGGAACGCCGGCACAAGGAGCTCGACATCCGGCCGCTTTCGGCGTCGGCGCGCGAGCGCTACGCCCGGGAATGGGCCCAGGTGCAGGAAAAGTTCGTCGACCAGCCGTCCGCCGCGGTCGCCGAGGCCCAGCAGCTCCTGAACTCGCTGATGGCCGAGCGCGGCTATCCGACCGAGGGCTACGAGCAGCAGGTCGCCGACCTTTCCGTGCGGCACGCCAAGACCCTCGAGCACTACCGGGCCGCGCACACCACGCAGCAGAAGCGCGACGGAGCGTCCACTGAGGACCTGCGCGACGCGATGGTCCGCTACCGCACCGTGTTCGAGGACCTGCTGACCGACGGCGCCGACGACGACCGGCACGACGACGACCACGACCACCACAGCCGCCGGAACGGTCACGACCACAGCGGTCACGGCCACGACCACGACCACGATCGCGCCGAACAGCGCGCCACCGACCGTCGCGACACCGAGCGGCGGGACACCGACCGGCACGAGACCGACCGTCACGTGACCGAGCGCCAGGCGTCCGCGAGCCCGCGGACCGAGTCGAATGGAGGACGTTGACCATGACCGATCACCTGACGCGGCACGACGCCGAGGACGACCGGGACCTGACCGGGCGTGAAGGCGTCCACGAGGGCTACCGGGACGACAGCGAGGGTTACCGCGACGACAGCACCACGGAGGTCCCGGACCAGGACCGGACCGACTTCCGCGAGCCGGGTACCGCCGACGACCAGAACCTCAGCACCGCCGACCTGGCTTCCGCCGGGCACCACGACGCCGACGGCACCACCGCACCCGACGGTTCGGGCGGGGACGTCGAGACGCCCGAGGAATCCGGCGGAGACGTCGAGGTGCCCGCCGGTTCCGGCGGGGACGTGGAGACCCCGGCCGCCTCGGGCGGCGACGTCGAGACGCCGGCGCTGATCGACGAGGAGAAGGTCACCGGGTTCCGCGACCGCTGGCAGAACGTCCAGACCGGCTTCGTCGACGACCCGAAGCAGGCGGTCCAGCAGGCCGACGAGCTCGTCGCCGGCGTGATCAGCGCGCTCGCGACCACGTTCGCCGAGCACAAGAGCGAGCTGGAATCCCAGTGGCAGCAGGGCGAACCGGCCACCGAGGAGCTGCGGATCGCGCTGCGCCGCTACCGCTCGTTCTTCGACCAGCTCCTGCCGCGCTAGGAGCTCTGCCGATGAACGCCGGCCGGGGGGATCGCCCCACCGGCCGGCGTTCACGGCTGGTGGTGGGGACCTTCCGCAGCTCGCGCGCCGGCGTCAGGAACGCAGGCTGCGCAGGCCGGTGCGGATTTCGCCGACCAGGATCTCGGGCTGTTCCAAGGCCGCGAAGTGCCCGCCCTTGTCAGCCTCGCCGTAGTGGATCAAATTGCGGTAGGTGTCTTCGATCCAGCTTCGGGGCAGGCGTGGGATGTCCTTCGGGAAGACGGTCACCGCGACCGGGAGTGTCACCTTCGGGCCGGCGAAGGTGAGCGACCTGTTCTCCCAGTAGATGCGACCGGACGACGCCGCGCTGTTGGTGAACCAGTAGAGGGAGATCGCGTCGAGCATGTCGTCCATGCCGATGGCGTCCTCGGCGAGCCCGTGGTTGTCGGTCTTGGACTGGAACTTCTCGTAGATCCAGGCCGCCTGACCGGCGGGAGAGTCCGCCAGGGCGAACCCGACGGTCTGCGGCCTCGTGCCCTGGAGGTGGTTCGACCCGCCGAGATCGCCGGTGTAGCGGGCGAGGGACTCCACGGCGTCGCGCTGTTCGGGCGTGAGGGTGTCGGGCATCTGCGCGGGAAAGGCGTACTGGGTGTTCAGGTGGATTCCGAGAAGCCCCTCGGGGCGCATGGCCGCGAGGATGGTGGTGACGACGGCACCCCAATCGCCGCCCTGCGCGGCCCACCTCGGATAGCCGAGGCGCTTCATCAGCTCCGCCCACGCGCCGGCGATGCGCTCCACGGTCCACCCGGTGCCCGCGGGCTTTGCGGAGAACCCGAACCCGGGCAGGGACGGGACGACGACGTCGAACGAATCGGCGGCGTCCCCTCCGAACGCCACCGGATCGGTCAGCGGGCCGATCAGCTTCAGGAACTCGACGATCGAGCCCGGCCACCCGTGCGTGAGCAGCAGCGGCATCGCGTGGGGGTTCTTGGACCTCACGTGGATGAAGTGGATGTCCAGCCCATCGATCTCGGTCAGGAACTGGGGGAAACGATTGAGCCCGGACTCGAGGCGCCGCCAGTCGTAGCCGCGTTCCCAGTAGCCGACCAGGGATCTGGCGTTCTCGACGCGAACCCCTTGCGACCAGTCGCCCACCGTTTCCGGATCCGGCCATCGAGTTCTGGCCAGCCGCTGCTTCACGTCGTCGATCTCCGAATCCGCGATCGAGACGGTGAACGGGGGGACGAGGGCTGGGGTCGGCGGTGCGGTCATGGCCTTCTCCTGAGCTTCGAAGCGCAGCACAACTCCTCGTTGCACACTGGTGTGCAACGTACGCCATTGCACACCAGTGTGCAATGATGATTCCCGTGTCCCCCGAGTCCTCCCGTGCGCGCTCGATGAGCGAGACACGCGGTCGCATCCTCGACGTGGCTCTCGAGGTGCTGGGAGAAAACCCCGACGCCGGGATGGGTGACATCGCTGCCGCTGCCGGCGTCGTGCGCCGCACCGTCTACGGCCACTTCCCCTCGCGCCTCGACCTGGTTCGGACACTCACGGAACGGGCCGTCACCGAGATGACAGCCGTGCTCGCCGAAGCCGGCGTCTCCCACCCGCGAGCGGACGCGACGTGGGTCGAATTCGTCGCCCGCCTCTGGCCGGTGGCGCACCGGTACCGAGTGCTGCTGGCGCTGCGCCGCGGCGAGTACGGGGAGGCGATCCACGGCCTGCTCGGGCCGGTCGACGAGCTTCTCGCCGACCTGGTGCACCGGGGTCAGGACAGTGGCGTGTTCGCGCGGCACCTACCGGCAGGCGTTCTGAGCCAGCTTGCCTATGGTGCCGTGTTCGCCATCGCGGACAGCGACCTGCCGAACGGCACCCTCGGCGTCCGGGCAGCGACGATCACCAGCCTGCTGATGCTGGGAGTTCCCGAGACGCGCGCAATCGCTCTCGTGGGCGACCTGCCCTGACCCGCGGCACCGCTCGTTCTTCGACCGGCTGCTGCCGCGCCGGTGGACCCCGTTTCCCGGCGGGCACGATCGGGTAGTCCCCGGCCGGGAACCAGAGCCGGCAACAACGGGAGGCAAGCCGGATGAACGTGGCCGATCTGCTCGTCGAGGGGTTCAGCCGGGTCCAGGGCACGGTGCACGCGGCGGTGGACGGGCTCGCCGCGGACCGGCTCGGGACCCGGCCGGACGACGGGGCCAACTCGATCGCCTGGCTGGTGTGGCACCTGACCCGGGTCCAGGACGACCACGTCGCCGACGTGGCCGGGATCGAGCAGGTGTGGACCGGCCAGGACTGGCTGCCCCGCTTCGGCCTCCCGTTCCCGGCCGGCGACACCGGCTACGGCCACCGCCCGGCCGACGTCGAGGCGGTCCGCGTCGACGGACCGGACCTGCTCACCGGCTACTACGACGCCGTGCACGAGCAGACCGTCCGGTTCGTCGCCGGGCTCGGCGAGCAGGACCTCGACCGGATCGTCGACGAGGCCTGGGACCCACCGGTGTCCCTCGGCGTGCGCCTGATCAGCGTCCTCGACGACGACATCCAGCACGCCGGGCAGGCGATGTACCTCCGCGGCCTGCTGGAGCGTCAGTCTTCGTAGCCGTCGCAGCGGTGGTCGGCGAGGCGCCGCGGCCCCGGGCCCTCGGTGCCGAGCCGGTCGCCCGGGTTGGCGAGCCGGCACTTGGCCAGGGACATGCAGCCGCAGCCGATGCAGTCGTCGAGCTGGTCGCGCAGCTGCTCCAGCTGGCGGATCCGCGCGTTCAGGTCGTCCTGCCAGCAGCGGGAGATCCGGGCCCAGTCGGCGCGGGTGGGCGTGCGGTCGTCGGACAGCAGGCCGAGCACTTCCCGGATCTTCGACAGCGGCATCCCGACCCGCTGGGACATCCGGACGAACGTCACCCGCCGCAGCGTGTCCCGGCCGTAGCGACGCTGGTTGCCCGCGGTGCGGCGGCTGCGGATCAGGCCTTCGTCCTCGTAGAACCGCAAGGCCGACGCCGGTACTCCGCTGCGCCGGGAAAGTTCGCCGACCGTCAGGTCCGGGGAGCGGCGGGGCGGTCGCGTTTCCATGGTGTCAACCCAACCACAGCGACGAATCCGACTTCAAGCGAACTTGAAGTTCAGCGCCGGGTGCGAGGGGTGAAGCGGCTTGACGTCATGTCGACATCGGTTCACGCCTGGCACGTCTGGTACGGCAGCAGGACGTCCGAACCGGCGAGGGCGACGGTGCCGTCGGTGGCGTAGCCGCCCTGGGTGGCCAGCGCCGCGACCGTGGTGCACACCAGCTGGTTGATCCCGGCGCCGGTGATCGACCGCAACGGGAACGAGACGGTGATCGTCGCCGGCGGGCCGGGGGTCATGGTGATCGTGCCCAGGCTGCGGGGCAGCGCCGTCGTGTAGCCGGCGGACGTCTCCTCGGCGGACGGCCCGTCCAGCAGCATGGTCAACGTGGCTTCGACCCGCGTCGGGAAGACGGCGGGCCGGGCCACCGGCACCGTCTGGTCGTGGTTGAGGAAGTAGAGGATCACGTCGGTGGCGGTCCCGTCGTTCACCGGGTTCCGCAGCGTGGGGGCGGGGCCGGCCCCGAGCACCGGAGTCGGTTTGATCCCGCACGCGCTCACCAGCAGCAGCACCGCGAGGACGACGAGTTTCTTCACCGCGCCTCCCGGGGCAGGCGCAGCTCGAACCGGGCGCCGGTGCCGGTGTCGGCCGCGACGATGTCGCCGCCGTGGAGGCGCGCGTTCTCCCGGGCGATGGCGAGCCCGAGGCCGCTGCCGTCGGACCGGGCGCGGGCGGTGTCGGCCTTGGTGAAGCGGTCGAACACCTTCGGCAGCACGTCGGCGGGGATGCCCGGCCCGTGGTCGGTGACGGTGAGCACGACGGTGCCGTTCTCCTGCCGCAGCACCACCTCGACCGGCGGCGCGCCGTGCCGCAGCGCGTTGCCGACCAGGTTCGCCACGACGATGTCGAGCCGCCGCCGGTCGAGGCTCGCCGTGATCCCCGGCGGCAGGCCGGCGACCAGGTCGGTCCCCGGTTCCCAGCCACGGGCGGCCAGGGTTTCGGTGATCGCGGCGGCGACGTCCAGCTCCTCCCGGCGCAGTTCCGCCCGCCCGGCGTCGAAGCGCGAGATCTCGATCAGGTCCTGCACCAGCCGGGTCAGCCGCCGCGTCTCCGCCGAGACGAGCCGCGCCGCGACCGCGGTGTCCGGCGGCAGCTGTTCGGCGTCCTCGTCGAGGACGTCGGTGACCGCGTTCATCGCGGCGAGGGGGGTCCGCAGCTCGTGGGAGACGTCGGCGACGAACCGGCGCGCGTCGGCCTCCATCGCCCGCAGCGAGCCGACCGTGCGCTCCAGCTCCGCGGCGGTGTGGTTGAACGTCGTGACCAGCTGCGCGAGCTCGTCGGAGCCCTTCGCGCGCAGCCGCACGTCCAGCCGGCCGCGGCCGAGCTGGCTCGCCGCGGTGTTCAGCGCGCGCACCGGCCGCAGCACCTGCCGCGCCGCCAGCAGCGCGACCCCGACCGCGAGGGGCAGGGCCAGCGCGGAGAACAGAAAGGCGTTGCGGGCCAGCGTGTCGATCGCCTCCTGCTGGTCCGTCAGCCGCGTCATCGCGTAGACCTCGAGGCCGCTCGGCTTGCCTCTGCCGGTCTGCACCGGGACGCCGACGAAGAACAGGGGAAAGCCCTGGATGTCGACGCGCTGGAACTGGATGTTGGTCGTGGTGGCCACGGCGTGGCGCAGGTCGCCCGGTACGTCGTCGATCGACAGGCCCGAGGTGGCGTGCAGGCCCTTGTAGACGACGAGCGCATTGCTGGGCTTGAGCGCCGTCGCGAAGGCGTCGAGCGTGGCCTGGGACGGCGGCAGCGACACGGTGGGCAGGTACGCGGCGATCTGGTCCCGCAGCTTCAGCATCGTCTGGTCCTGGACGCCTTCCAGGATGGCCCGGCGCGCGAAGACGTAGCTCACGCCCGCCGCGGTGGTGGCGCCGAGGATCATGATCACCGCGAACGCGGCCACCAGCCGGGGCCGCAGCCCGGCGAGCCAGGACCGGATCCGCGGTGCCGTCACGACCGGCCGAACCGGTAGCCGAACCCCCGGACCGTCTGCACGTGCTCCGGGTGCGCCGGCACGTCCTCGATCTTCGCGCGCAGCCGCTGCACGCAGGCGTCGACGAGCCGGGAGTCCCCGAGGTAGTCGTGGTCCCACACGGCGGACAGGATCTGCTGGCGGCTGTACACCTGCCCGGGCGTGCGCGAGAGCTCGAGCAGCAGCTTGAGCTCGGTCGGGGTCAGCGACACCGGAGTGCCGCGCTTGGTCACCTCGAGCGCGGCACGGTCGATGACGAGGTCGCCGTGCCGCTCCTCGGCCGCCGCCGGCCCGGCCGGGCGTTCGGCGGCCGACCGGCGCAGGACCGCCCGGATCCGCGCGTCCAGCACCCGCGGCTCGACCGGCTTGGCGACGTAGTCGTCCGCGCCCGCTTCGAGCCCGGCCACGACGTCGAAGTCGTCGCTGCGCGCGGTGAGCATGATGATCGGGACCGGACCGGACGCCCGCATCCGGCGGCAGGTCTCGAAGCCGTCCATGCCGGGCAGCATCAGGTCGAGCACGACGATGTCGGGCCGGTGGTGCACGAGCACCTCGATGCCGAGCTCGCCCGATTCCGCGGTGCGCACCACGTGTCCCTGCCGGCGCAGGGCCAGCTGCAGGCCCTCCCGCACCGCCGCGTCGTCTTCTACCACCAGTACCTCGGCCACGGCGCCATTATTCGGAAAAGCGCACGTCATGGCGACCCGGGCGGATCTTGTAGCGAAACCATGACATCGCGCTGACGGGATCCCGAAAAGCGCGTTCCAGACTCGGGGCCATGGCAGTGATCCTCACCGACGCACCTTCCGCGATCCGCCCGGCCGCCCCACCGCTCGTGACCCGGGCCGCGTCCCGCACGGCGGTCCTCGTCGCGGGCGCGGCCGGGTTCGCCCTCGCGTTCGTCGCGGCTTACCTGCTCTTCGTCCGCACGGAGGCCGGCCGCGGCGTCGAGAACGGCGTCGTCCGCAGCGCCCAGTCAGCGGGGAGCACGGTGGCCTGGGCGGACCCGCTGCGGCAGGCCGACCTGGTGGTCCTGCTCGGCGGGGTCGCGGTGCTGATCGTGGCGATCTCGGTGGTGCGGCGGCGGCCGGCCCTCGGCGTCATGGCGCTGGTGCTGCTGGCCGCGCCGCTGGTGGTGGCGCAGCTGCTCAAGCTGTACGTCCTGGAGCGCCCGAGCACCGGCGACCGCTTCGGCGTGGCGAGCCACAACAGCTTCCCGAGCGGGCACGTCAGCGCGGCGATGGCCGTGCTGGTGGCCCTCGCGGTCGTCCTGCCCCGCAGGTTCCGGCGGCCGGCCCTGCTGACGGGCGGGTTCGGCGTCGCCTGGGTCTCGGCGGCGACGGTGGCACTGGGCTGGCACCGGTTGAGCGACACCGTCGGCGGCTGCTTGCTGGTCGCGGCGGTCACCTGCGCCGGGGCGGCGGTGGTGTCCGCCCGCCGCCCCGACGGTGACCGGGTGCCGCTGGTGCCGGTGCTGACGGGCTTCCTGGCCCCCTCGGCCCTGGTGCTGGCCGGGTACGCGGTGCTGGCGACGGCCACGTCGGGAGCGGCCCAGTTCGTGGCGGCCCTGGTCCTGGCGGCACTGTCGTCGATGGCGGTGGTCCTGCTGCTGACGGGACCGTTGCGCCGGGTGGCGTTCGACCCGGCCGAGACCCGCGTCCGCCGCCTCCGCCGCGGGTGATGCCCGTCCAATCACGCGA
The DNA here is from genome assembly GCA_033793495.1 of Streptomyces sp. MN03-5084-2B. GTDB lineage: Bacteria > Actinomycetota > Actinomycetes > Mycobacteriales > Pseudonocardiaceae > Amycolatopsis. The sequence goes on from JARAWT010000001.1 coordinate 171,644, forward strand.
GATTCCCGTCCGATCACGCGAAAAGCCCGGCTGATCACGCGAGCGGGCCAGTTTCGGAGGATTGGCCCGCGACAGCGGGACGGCACCGCGCCTAGCGTCGGGCAGATGGACCCGAGGCTCGCCGATGACCTGCACGCCCTGCCCGATCTCCTCGACGCGGCGAGCAAACTCGCGAGCGAGGCACTCGCCGGGCTGGGCGAGCGCGCAGCCGCCGTCCCGCCCGTGGCCGTCGACCCGGCGCCCCTGCCGCGCGAAGGGGCCGGCGCGCGCGGTGCCCTGGAGGAGTTCGTGCGCCGCTGGGAGCCCGGCTTCGCCGCCAGTGCCGGGCCGCGGTACCTCGGCTTCGTGACCGGCGGCGCGACGCCGGCCGCGCTGGCCGGGGACTGGCTCACGGCTGCCTACGACCAGAATCCCGCCGGCGGCACGGACTCCTCGGCGCAGGACCTGGAACGCGAGACCGTCGGCTGGCTGGCCGAGCTGTTCGGGCTGGGCCCGGAGTTCTCCGGCGCGTTCGTCACCGGCGCCACGATGTCCACGGTGACCGGACTGGCCATCGCCCGCGAATGGCTCGGCGAACAGGCCGGCGTGACCGTCTCCACCGAAGGCGCCGCCGCGCTCGGTCCGGTCACCGTGCTGTCCGGTTCGCCGCACTCGAGCGTCCTGAAGGCGTTGTCGTTCCTCGGGATGGGCCGGTCCTCCCTGCGGAAGGTGCCGCTGCTGGCCGGCCGCGAAGCCGTCGACGTCGCGAAGCTCGCCGAAGCGCTCGAGACGCTCGACGGCCCGGCCGTCGTCGTCGCGAACGCGGGGACCGTCAACACCGTCGACTTCGACGACCTGCGCGCGATCGCCGAGCTGAAGCGGCGGTACGGCTTCTGGCTGCACGTCGACGCCGCGTTCGGCGGGTTCGCCGCGCTGGCCCCGGAGCACGCGGCGCTCACCGCCGGTCTCCGCGAGGCGGATTCGGTGGCCGTCGACCTGCACAAGTGGCTCAACGTGCCCTACGACTCGGCCGTCCAGTTCACCCGTCGCCGCGACCTGCAGCTGCGCGTGTTCGGCAACGCCGCGGCCTACCTCGGCGAGATCGGCGAGACGCCGGACTTCCTGCACCTCACGCCGGAAAACTCCCGGCGGCTGCGTGCGCTCCCGGCGTGGTTTTCGCTCGTCGCCTACGGCCGTGCCGGACACCGCGAGATCGTCGAGCGCTGCGTCGCCCTGGCCCGCGATCTGGGCGCGCGGATCGACGGCTCGCCGCAGTGGCACCTGCTGGCGCCGGTGCGCCTCAACGTCGTCTGCTTCACCCCGGCCGGGGCGGTCACGCCGGACCGGATCGACACCTTGGTGCGCGCGATCGCCGAGGACGGCACCACGTTCCTGACGCCGACGGTGTACGACGGGCGTCCGGCGCTGCGTGCCGCCTTCAGCAACTGGCGGACGACCGCGGCCGACGTCGAGCGGATCTTCGCGGTGCTGGAGCGGCTGGTCACCGCCCCGCCTTCGTGAGCGTGCAGCCGGGCCGGGCGAGGTCGACCTTCGAGCCCGGACCCCGGCAGGCCGCAACCGCGGAGATCGACTTCGCACGCGGCTACTGTGCTCAGCGGATGTCCGCCCGGTGTGGTCGGCGTGTCACGGGGGCTGGTCGGGGCGGGGGAGAGCGGCGGAGGTGGAGCGGTTCGCGCGGAGCGATGAAGCTTGTTCCGCCGGTCCGGGGGTGCCAGGGTCGGGTGCGTGCCGATCTTCTCCGCGCCGGACGGAACCGCGCTCGCCGTCCACCTCGCCGGTTCCGGCGCCGAGCCGCCGGTGGTGTGCCTGCCCGGTGGCCCGATGCGGGCCGGGGTGTACCTCGGAGACGTCGGCGGCCTGACCACCCGGCGCCGCACCGCCGTGCTGGACCTGCGGGGAACCGGCGGCTCGGAGGAGCCCGCCGACCCCGCCACCTACCGGTGCGACCGGCAGGTCGAGGACGTCGAGGCCCTGCGCAAGCACCTCGGCCTCGAACGCCTGGACCTGCTCGGCCATTCGGCCGGGGCGAGCCTGGCCGTCCGGTACGCGGCCCGGTACCCGCAGCGCCTGCGCCGGCTCGCGCTGATCGCGCCGAGCCCGCGGGCCGTCGGCTTCGACGTACCGCCCGGCGGACGACGGCGGATCATGGCCCGGCGGGCCGGCGAACCCTGGTTCGCCGCCGCGGCCGCCGCCTACGAGTCGATCGCCGCGAAGACGGCGACGAGCGCCGACTGGGCCGCCTTCGCCCCGTTCTACTACGGACGCTGGGACGCGGCGGCCCGGCGGCACCAGGCCGGCGAACCCGGTCAGCGCAACGGGGCGGCCGCGCGGATCTACAACTCCGCCGGCGCGTTCGAACCGGCGACGACCCGTGCCGCGCTCGGCGCCGTCACCGCTCCGGTCCTGGTGCTGGCCGGCGAGCTGGACTGGATCGCCGACCCGGCTGTCGCGGACCGCTTCGCCGCGTTGTTCCCGGACGGCCGTGCCGTCGTGCTCCCCGGTGCCGCGCACTACCCGTGGCTGGACGACGCGCCCGCGTTCGGGTCAGCTCTCGGTACTTTCCTGACCTGAGCCCGGATTGCGGCGGGGCTTGATGCGCACGGCCGGCAGCGCGGGGGCCGGCAGCCGTTCACCCGCATAGCCGGTGACGCTGCCGAACTGGTCCGATCCGGCCTGCCAGGCTTCGCGATACGCGGCGATCTCTTCGTGCGTGCGGCCCACGAAGTTCCACCACATCAGGATCTCTTCGTCGAACGGGGTGCCGCCCAGCAGCAGGAACCGGGCCGGTCCCGTGCCGCGGTTGCTCAGGGTCAGCGAGCGCACCCCGGTGCCGACGTAGCCCAGCTCCGCCGCCCGGACGCGGGTGCCGGCCACCTCGACGTCGCCGGTGTCGACCAGGACGCCGTGTTCGAAGCGGGGGTCCACGCCGAGGGACATGTGGGCGTCGGGGCCCAGCACGACTTCGGCGCCCAGCAGCGGGGTGAACGTCGGGATCGGGGACGTCCGGCCGGCCAGCGAACCGAGGAACACCCGGATCTCGGCGCCTTCGATCCGGTTCACCGAAGGGACGTAGTGGTCGAACGCCCGCGCCGTGTGCCGGTGCCGCTCGGGCAGCGCCACCCAGAGCTGGACGCCGTGCAGCGTCTTCGTGGCGGCGGTCGAGACTTCGGAGTGGCAGATGCCGTGGCCGCCGGTCATCAGGTTCAGCTCGCCGGGCCGGACCATCGCGTGCGTGCCGAGGCTGTCGCGGTGTTCGATCTCGCCGGAGAACAGCCAGCTGACGGTCTGCAGCCCGGTGTGCGGATGCGGGGCGACGTCCATCGCCCCGGCGCCGTCGACGTCGTCCGGGCCGTAGTGGTCGGCGAAGCACCAGGCGCCGATCAGCGACCGCGACCGCTGGGGGAGGGTCCGCCGCACCCGCATCGCGCGCGGGCCGCCGAGCGGCACCTCCCGCGGCGCGAGGATCTCGACGGCCGGCCGATCGGGATCGGCGGCCGCGGGCCGATCGCCACAGGCGAGTTCGGCGGGAGCGGCCTCGGTGTTGCTCATGCCCGCCACGGTAGTCGCGACGGCGACGGTGGCGCGGGTGGGCGGCGTCACGGCAACCGCATCGGCGCAGACCTGCCGAGCCGATGCAGCTTGAGTCTGGTGGTGGTCGGTCTGGCTTGAGCTGCGCTCCCTGAGTCGTTAGGACCCCACCGGCGCCATCCCGGCCGCGCGGCGGCCGATCCGGACCGCCGTCGCGGCGAACCGGCCGTAGACCGCGGAGAGCAACGCGAGATCCACCGCCACCCCGGCCAGGCGCGGCCACGCACCGCCGTCCACCCAGTCGCGCACCTCCCGCTCGGCCACCCGCGCGAGCGCCACCGCCGCACCGAGCTCCTCAGCGTCCCCGTCGACCAGCACCTCCCGCAGGGCCCGCGCGGCGGCGACCGCGTGCCCGCCCAGCCGCGCCACCGCGGGCCGGGCCTCCGGCGGCACGGGTCCCCGCGCTTCGGCGACCTCCCGCGCAAGACCACCCATCCGAGTGAGATCCGCGGCGGTGTGGACGGCCGCGAGCACCGCCTTCACCTCCGCCTCCGGAGGCGCGTGCAGGGCCAGCAGCGCCCCCGCCTGGTCCTCGCACGCGGCGCCGAGCGCGGCCACCGCGGCCGCCTGCTCGAGCGCACGTCCGCCCAGCGTGTGGTCACTTTCCAGGACCGAGCGCGTGGCCTCCTCGAGTGCGATCGCGACGAGGTCGCCCAGGTCCGCCAGCCGGTGGGCGAGCGTGACGAGCTCCTTCTGAAACGCCGTCGGCATGGCGGCAGGAAACCAGCCCGGCCGGGTGTCGGCATCTCGTCGCCCGGCCCGGAATTGTCGGACCCCCGTGCTCTCCTCGTCGGCAAGAGCGGTGCACCCCGCACCCGGAGGACAAGGAGAGACCGATGGCAGGCGAAACGACGGTCACGGTGGTCGGCAACCTGACGAGCGACCCCGACCTGCGCTTCACCCCGGGCGGCTCGGCGGTCGCGAACTTCACGGTCGCGAGCACCCCCCGCGTGTTCGACCGCGAATCCGGCGCCTGGCGCGACGGCGACCCGTTGTTCCTGCGCTGCAGTTTGTGGCGTGAGTACGCGGAAAACGCCGCCGAGTCGCTCGGGCGCGGCACCCGGGTGGTCGTCCACGGCCGCCTGAGACAGCGGTCGTACGACACGAAGGAGGGCGAGAAGCGCACCGTCATGGAGCTGGAGGTCGACGAGATCGGGCCGTCCCTGCGGTACGCCACCGCCAGGGTGACCAAGGTCAGCCGCGCGACGGGCGGCGAAGGGAGCAGTTCCTGGGCACCGGAACCGGTGGCGGCGGGAAAGCCGCCGTTCTGACGCCTGTCCGTGCGCGGCCGGCCTCCGAACGCCCGTTGACGGGGCCTCGACCCGTGCTGGATCGCCTGCGGTGAGGATGAGGGGACGCTCCGGCCGGACCTGCTGTCGAAATCCCGCCGATCGATTCGACGCAGGGGTAGCGGCCGAACCACGAGCGGGAGGGACCGACATGAACGGGAACGAGAACGCCGGCTCACCGGCGGCGCACCCCGTCGTCAACCACCGGATGCGGGCGATGCTCCGAGCAGTCGGCGCGGGCCGTGGGCGGGTGTCCTGCAGCTGCGAACCGGACCTGTTCATCGACGGCCTGTCGTGCGGCGACCAGTTCGCGGCCCACGCACTGGCCCACCAGGGCCTGGTCCGCGCGGCCCGTCCCGGCAGCCCCGGCGAGCTGGTCCCGGCGGTCCTCACGGAGGCGGGCGAAGCCCTCCTCGACCCCGAGCAGCGATCGGCCGCCTGACCCGGCGACCGGCGGATGTTTGACAACTCAACAGAGCAGCCTCATCGCCGCGGAGACGGCAGGCGGTGACCTGAACCGGTCGCGAGGTTCGCGCCGGCGGATGCTCCGGCGCCTTGCGTCGGCAACGGGCACTCGGCGGCGGGAAGTCCTTGCGGCCACGGAAAACCCCGGAGGCGCCGGCGGTTCGGACCGGCCGGCGCCCGGCCCGTGCCTAGTGGCCCTGCTGCGGGAACTGGCCCTGCTGCGGCTGCCCCGGCTGCGGGAAACCCTGCGGCTGGGACGGGTGCTGCGGAAGCCCCTGCTGCGGAAGTCCCTGCTGCGGGAACCCCGCCTGAGGGGCGCCGCCCTGCGACGGGTGCGGCGGATATCCCGGCGCCGCCTGCTGCCGGGCCTGGCCCTGCTCCTCCTGGGCCTGCAGCCGGACCGCGTCCTCCTTGGGGATGCGGTTCTCGATCCCGCAGAACGTGCACTGCGCCGTGTACTTGACGCTGATCGGGAACAGCGGGATGAAGAACAGCGTGAACTTCGTGACCGCCTTGCGCACCGCGTGCGAAGCCGGGTTGCCGCACCGGCCGCACAAGAACGTCGTCATCGCCAGCACGTAGATGCGGGTACGCCAGCCCCAGATCAGCATCGGTCTTCTCTCTTTCGGTTTCGTTCGCCGCGCAGCCTCGCACACCGTTGCCGGTTTCGCGGCGGTTTCGCCGATCCCGCGTGGACGATCACCCGGCGAACCGGACATTCGGCCCGTACCACGGCGCCGGAAGCCGCGGGACTAGATTGTGATCATGCCGAGCGACTTCGCCCTGAAGACCATGAACGCCGTCCACCGCGGCCTGATCAAGCTCAGTGGTGGGCGGGTGGGCTGGCAGGTCGCCATGCCCGTCCTGGAGCTCACCACCGTCGGCCGCAAGAGCGGGCAGCCGCGGTCGGTGCTGCTGACCTCACCCCACCAGGAGGGCGACACGTGGGTCGTCGTGGCTTCGCGCGGCGGCGACGACACGCACCCCGCGTGGTTCCTCAACCTGCGTGACAAGCCTGAGGTCGAGGTTTCGCTGAAGGGCGGCCCGAAGCAGCCGATGCGCGCCCGGATCGCCGACGCCGAAGAGCGGGCGCGGCTGTGGCCGAAGATCACCGCCGACTTCAAGAACTACGCGCAGTACCAGACGAAGACCGAGCGCGAGATCCCGCTCGTCTTCCTCGAGCCGCGGTAGGTCACGACCGCGCCGTCAGGTACGCCGGGTCGGCGGCGGGGACGGGCTGGTCGGGGACCCCGGCCAGCAGCTTGCTCATGGCGTGGAAGTACGGCGGCGCGGCGACCGTGCCGCCGAACGCGCCGTGGCCGCAGTCGCCGAGGTGCACCGGCGTGCCCGGGCAGATCTCCCGCGGGTGCGGCCCGTCGGCGAACACCATGGACGACACCGCGTAGTCGTCCACACCCCCGACGAAGGCGACCGACTCGCTCAGCTGCGTCGTGCCCGTCTTGCCGATGTCGGGCCGGGTCCAGCCGGCCGCGCGGGCCGCTTCGGCGGACGTGCCGCTCGTGGTGTCCTTGCTCAGCCCCGCTTCCAGGGTGTCGGCCACGCCCTGGGGGATGACCCGTTCGCACGCCTGCTGCGCGACCGGCACGGCGTTGCCGTCCCGGTCGGTCACCGACAGGATCGGGTTCGGCGGGCACCACACGCCGCCGCTCATCAGCGTCGCCGAGACGTTGGCCATCTCCAGCGGGCTCACCGGGCTGTTGCCGAGGGTGAACGACAGCAGGTTCCGGAAGTACTGCGACTGCGGCTCGCTGTACTGCGGGTTGCCGGACTTCGGGTCCGGCGTGCGGCCGGCGTCGTTGGTCGCGAGCGTGTTCCGCAGCCCGAGCTTGGCGGCCATGTCGAGCACGGCCGGCATCCCGACCTGGCTCTCCAGCCCGACGAACGCGACGTTCGGCGACGTCGCCAGCCCGTCGGCGAGGGTGATCGGGTCCGCGTAGTGGCCGTCGTTGTGGACGGTGTAGCACGGCGCGTGCGCGTCCGGCGCCGGGAAGCACTGGCTGTCCGGGTTGGGCAGCGGGGTGTCGAGGCCCGCCTTGCCGGTGACGAGCGCCGCGGCCGAGGTGAAGATCTTGAACGACGAGCCCGCGCCGAACTCGTTGCTGGCGTCGGCGACGATGTCGGTCGACGTCTGGCCCCGTGCCGGATCGGTGCCGTAGTCGCGGTTCGCGACCATGGCGAGCACCTGGTGGCCGTCCTGACCCGGCTGGACGACGGCGAAGGTGTTGGCCACGCCGTCCTGGGTGGTCGGCACGTTCGCGTCGACGGCGTCCTTGGTCACCTGCGAGACGCGGGGGTCGAGGGTGGTCTTGATCGTGTACCCGCCGGTGGCCAGCTGGTCGGCGGTGAACCCGGCGTGCACCAGGTAGCTTTCCGCGTAGGCGCAGAGGAAGCCGGCGTCCGGCGCCGCGCCGAGGCAGGTGCCGGAGGGCGTGACCGGGCCGTTCGGCAGGACCCCGAGCGGGGTGGCCTTCGCCGTCGCCGCGTACGAGGCCGGGATGGAGCCGTTGGTGACCATGTCGTCGATGACGAGGTTGCGGCGTTGCAGCGCCTTGTCCGGGTGGGCGTACGGGTTGTAGATGCTCGGGTTGTTCACCATTCCGGCGAGCAGTGCGGCCTGCGGCACGGTCAGCTGGTCCGCGGTCGTCCCGAAATACGCCTTCGCCGCCGCGCCGACCCCGTACACGGTTCCGCTGAATTCGACCACGTTGAGGTAATTCGCCAGAATGTCGTCCTTGCTCATGGTGGCGTTGAGCTGGACGGCCATTTTCGCCTCGCGCAGCTTGCGGGCGAGCGAGTCCTCGCGATCGGCCTGCTGGGCCGCGGGGTCGTTCCGGTCGACGACGTTGATCAGGAAGTTCTTGACGTCCTGCTGCGTGATCGTGGACGCGCCCTGCAGCGCCCCGCCGGTGCTGTCGTTGACCGCCGCGCGGAGCATCCCCTGCATGTCGACGCCGCCTTCGGTGTAGAACCGGCGGTCCTCGACCGCGACGATCGCGGCCTTCATCGTGGTGGCGATCCCGGCCGCGGTGACGGGCAGGCGGTACTGCGCGTAGAGCGTCGCGATCGGGGTGCCGTCGCGGTCGGTCACCGTGGTGACCAGCGGCGGATCGGCCGCGGCGAGCTGGGCGGAAATGGCGTCCACCGAATCGCTGACCTGATTCGACAACAGGCCCGCGCCGATGGCGGCCGGCGCCGCCGTCCCGGCCACCAGGATTCCGGCGAGCAGGCACAAACCGGTAAAAGGGACGACGCCCCGGCCACGTTTCACGAATTCGAGATTAGGCATCGGGCGATAAAGGTTCCGTTCGGTGAGACATGTGCCTCACCGGGCCAACCTGCCGAGCAGGGCCGAGGCGACCGAAACGGCCACCGCCGTCGCCGCGGCCAGCACAGCGAAGTCGAGCCCGAGGTGGGCGGGTGTCCCGATGAGCAGGCCGCGCAGCGCGTCGACCTGGTAGCTGAGCGGGTTGACGTGGCTGAGCACCTTCAGCCACGACGGCATCAGGTCCACCGGGTACAGCGCGTTCGAGCCGAAGAACAGCGGCATGGTGATCGCCTGCCCGATGCCCATCAGCCGTTCCCGCGACAGCACGATCCCGGCGATCACGATGGACAGGCAGCAGAAGAACGCCGAACCGAGCACGAGGACGACCGCCATGGCGAGGAGCTTCAGCGGGTTGGCGGTCAGCCCGACGCCGAGGACCGCGGCCAGGATCAGCACCATCAGCGCCTGCACGAGCGCGCGGACCCCCGCGGCGAACGCCTTTCCCGCGACGAGGGCCGCACGCGGGGTCGGGGTCACCAGGAGCTTGGCGAGCACGCCAGCGTCGCGCTCCCAGATGATCTGGATGCCGTAGAAGATCGCGATGAACAACGCCGACTGGGCCAGGATGCCCGGCGCCAGGAAGTCCAGGTACGGCGTCGAACCGGTCGGGATCGCGCGCAGCCGGCTGAAGGTCTCCCCGAAGATCAGCAGCCACAGTGCGGGCTGGATCGCCCTGGTGAGCAGCTCGGTCTGGTCACGCCGCAGCTTCTGCAGCTCCACCAGGCACATCGCGCCGACGCGGGCGCCGAGCACGCGCAGCCGGCGCAGCGGGCCCGGGTCAGCCGAGGCGGCGGGCGGTACGGCGAGTGGCACGGACACCGCGGATCCCTCCTTCTTCGTGGTCGAGGCGGTTCCCGGTCACCGCGCGGAACACGTCGTCCAAAGTGGACTCCGCGCCGAGGTCGGCCTCCAGCTCGGCGGGGGTGCCCAGCGCGCGGATCCGGCCGGCGTGCATCAGGGCGACGCGGTCGCAGTACTGCTCGGCTTCGTCCATGTAGTGCGTGGTGACGAGCACCGTCATGCCCGTCGCCTCGCGGATCGAGGCGATGCGCTCCCACACCGACGACCGCGCGACCGGGTCGAGGCCGATCGTCGGCTCGTCGAGAATGAGCAGCCGGGGCGAGCTGACCAGGGCCTGGGCGAGCTCGAGCCGGCGGATCATGCCGCCGGAGTACGTCTTGGCCGTGCGGCCGGCGTCGTCGGCGAGCCCGACGAGTTCCAGGGCGAGCCGCACCTGCTCGGCCCGCTCGCGGCGGGGCACGTCGAAGAGCCGCGCGAACAGCGCGACGTTCTCGCGGCCGGTCAGGGCGCCGTCCGCGGACAGCTGCTGCGGCACATACCCGATCAGCCGCCGCACGGCCATCCGGCGGCGGGCGACGTCGACACCGAAGACGGTGATGCGGTCCGGCGCGGTCGGCAGCAGCGTGGTGATCATCCGGAGGGTGGTGGTCTTGCCGGCGCCGTTCGGGCCGAGCAGGCCGAACACCTCGCCGGGGTGGATTTCGAGGTCCACGCCGTCCACCGCGCGGGTCGCGCCGAACGAGTGGCTCAGGCTGGCGCAGCGCACCGCCGCGGGTTCGGTCATGCCTGCTCCTTCAGGATGCCCACGAGCTTTTCGAGCGCCGGCAACGCCTGCGCGATCGCCTCCGTGTCCTCTTCGGACAGTTCGGCGAGGGCGTCGGCGACGAGGCCGGTGCGGGCGCGGCGCCAGGCCGCCATCCGGTCGGCCGCCGCGGGGGTGATCTCCAGCCGGGCCGCGCGCCGGTCGGCGGGATCGGCCTCGCGGCGCAGGAGGCCGCTGTCGGCGAGCTGGTTGACCAGCGTGCTGACCGAGTTGTTCGCCAGGTGCAGTTCGCGTGCGGCCGCGGCGACACCGATGCCGGGCCGATCGGCCACGACGCGCAGGAGCTCGACCTGGGCGCCCGGCAGCGGACTGCCCGGCACGTCGGCGCGCACCCGGCGGCGCACCACCCGGCGGATCCCCTGGACGGCGCCCAGCAGGCGGTCGGCGAGCTCGGTCATGCCTCCGAAGGTAGCTCTGATGCAGAACTATTAGCAACGCTAAATGTCTGGTTGGCGAGGAAAGTGGCGAATCAGCTGCGGGCCGCTTCGGAGGGGGCGAGGTCGAGTGAGCCGGAGAAGCGGGCGTCGTACCGGGCCGTCGGGGCGCACGCGCTCGTCGCGCTGCCGGACTCGCTGAGCAGGGTGCGACGTTGCCGTGTGCCGCGGTCACCGCGTGGACGTTGCTCGACGGCGCGAGGCCCGGGGCGTCGCGACGACTTCGAGCGCGCGGAAGGCGGCGAGGCCGACCGGGCTGGGCGCGGACACCGTGATGGACCTGTTCCGCAGCGGCGCCACCGTGCGGAAGATCCGGGTCGGCAGCCGGGAGGACACCGAAGACCTGCTCCGGTGGCTCGATGTGCGGCCCGTCGAGCCGGTCATCGACAGTGTTCACTCGTTCGAGGACGCCGAGGCGGCCTTCCGGCACTTCGAGGGCCGGGAGAACTTCGGCAAGGTCGTGATCGCCGCCGCGTGAGTCGAGAGGAACACCGCTGATCGGCGGAACCTACCCGGAGTGACCGTTCGGCGGCGGACCGGTGCCGTTCGCCGCGTCGCGGCGGGTCGTGCGGTCCGGAACGGGCAGTGCGGGCGCATGCTGTCCCTTCCGGCCCCGCGTCCCCGCGCCTGACGTCCACAGTGGACATTGCCAGTGCGCCCGGTCCGGCGGCCTCCGATGAGGATAGGAACGTTCGTCGTGACCCTGCTGGACAGCAAGCTGGTCCGGTGCTGGACCTCCCGCCCGCACCTGCAGTCCCTCTACACCCTCGCCGCGGCCGGCCCGCGGATGCGTGCCGCGCTCGGCCTCGCGCCCACCGGCGGCGGCACCGTCGACTTCAAGGTGGCCGGGGACGCGCTGGCCCGCACCGAGGCGGAGCTGATCGCCGCGACGTCGGCGCGGCTGCCGGTGCACCCGCTGGTGACCCAGGACCTCCACGGCCGTTCGACGGTCCGGTGCTGGCGCCGCAACCGCGACCTGCGCGTGCTGACCAGCGACCTGGTCGACGTCGCGGACCGGCTGGCCAGGGCGGGCTACGGTGGCTCCCTGCGGTGCGCGACCGTCGAGTTCGGCGAGCCGGCCGGGCGCCGCGAGGGGACGCTGGCCCTGGTCTACCTGTTCGACCGCGGCACGTTCCACACCGCGGCGCCGGGGTCCCGGCCGCTGGATCGGGCGCTGGAGCTGCGCGCCCGGGCCGCGTTGCACGGCGCGCTGCCGCTGGAACCCGTCGCGCAGCGGCGGTTCGTGCTCTGAAGCGCCCCTGAAAATCCGCCGATTGGCGCAGGCAGGGTGTTCTGCGAGGATGCTGGTCTCGTCTGATCGAAGGAGATGGCCGTGGCTTCTCGGCTGAACCCGTACCTGAGCTTCCGCGACGACGCGCGGCAGGCCATGGAGTTCTACAAGAGTGTCTTCGGCGGCACGCTCACCCTGAACACGTTCGGGGAATTCGGGTCACCCGAAGGAGCGGACGCGGACAAGGTCATGCACGCCCAGATGGAGGCGGAAAACGGCTTCACGCTGATGGCGTCGGACACCCCGGCCGGGATGGAGCACAACCCGGGCACGAACATCTCGGTGAGCCTCAGCGGGGACGACGCCGACGACCTGCGCGGCTACTGGGACAAGCTGAGCGAAGGCGGCACCGTGACCGTCCCGTTCGAAAAGCAGATGTGGGGCGACGAGTTCGGCGCCTGCGTCGACAAGTTCGGCATCCCCTGGATGGTCAACGTCGTGCACGGCTAGCGAAGAGCCGTTGCAGCCGGTGCCGTCGTCGGTGACGATGGGGGCACCGGCGTGGCGTGGCGCCGGGCCGAAGGAGGCCCGATGGCGGGTTTTCCCTGGACGTGTGCGCAGTGCGGCGCGGACAACGACCCCGCCGCCCGGCGCTGCGCCACCTGTGCGGGCCTGGCACCGGGCCGAGCCCGCGCGCGGGCGCTGTGGGTGCTGCTGACCCTGATGCTGGTGGCCGGCGCCGCGGTGGGCGGGGTCCTGCTGTTCACCGGCCACTCGCGGCCCTCGCCGTCCGCGTCGGGGCCGTTCCCGGACTACACGACCCCGGCGCTGCCGACGACCAAGACCGTGATCACGACGGCGAACGGTGTCACGCCGCCCGGCACGCCGTCCACGACCACGCCGACGTCGACGGACAAGCCGTGCCCGGAGGACGCGGCGCGCTACCTGCCCGGCGGTGCGGGGACGGCGTTGCTGGTGGGACAGACCGCGAAGTCACTCGTCACGATCTGCCGGATCCCGGACGGCCGGATCTTCTACGACGGCCAGGCCCGCGGTCAGGCGGCTTCCGACGAAACCCACATCATGCTGCCGGCCCAGGCCGAGGGCAGCGGCTTCGTCGCGGTGAACGGCGACTACAGCTACAAGGTCGACGGCGGCCGGCTGGTCGTGTCGGCCGGGTCGGAGGTGCTCTCGGACGAGGAGCTGACCACGGTCGGCTGAGCGCCGAACAGCTCTTCCACCGGCTCGGCGTCGAAGCCGAGGTCGGCTCGCATCCGGGCGCGCATGACGCGGTAGCCGCGCTGGCCGGCGTCCCAGGCGGGCCGGAGCTTTGCCTGGTTGTCGTCGTCGGGGGCCAGGAGCATCGCGGCCAGGCGCATCCGGGGCAGCGTGGCGTCGCTGACCAGCCGCCGGACCGCTTCCGGCGCGTGCAGCACGACCGGACCGAGCGCGTGCTGGGCCTCGCTGCGCACCTCGCGCAGCTCGCTGATCTGGTGTTCGTCGAGTTTTTTGCCCCCCTCGACGACCGCCCGGGCCTGGAAGAGCACGCCGTCGAACGCTTCGAGGACGCCCATCAGCTGGGCGTAGGCGTCGGCGCGGGTCTCGTGGGTGCGGGCTTCGCGTTCGCGCTGCCACCGGCGCTCCTCGCGGGCGGCCTCTTCGGCCATCCGGCGGGCCTCCCGCCGTCCCGAAAGGACCTGGGTCAGGATCACCCCGGCGAGGCCGAGGAGCGCGACGACGATCGGAATCCACACCGGGACCTGGGAACCCACGAGCGCACCCTACCCAGGATGTGGGAGCGGCGGCGGCGATCCGGCCGGTGTCCGCATGCTGGAGCCATGGCTTCTCCGCTGGACAACCCGACCTGGGCGGCACTGACCGGTCCGCACGCCCGTTTCGCGGAACGGCAGGGGCGCGTCCTGCGCTACCCGGAGGACGTCGCGCCGTTCCTGGCGCTGCCCGACGACCCGGGCGAGCAGGACTGGCTGGACGTCGCCGAGCTGGCCGGGCCCGGGGCGACCGTGGTGATCGCCGCGGCCACCGCGCGGCCGCCGTCGGGCTGGGAGGTGGTCGACGAGATCCCCGGCGTGCAGCTGGTCGACGAGTGTGTCGCGGCCGCGCCGGACCCGGAGGCCGTGCGGCTCGGGCCCGCGGACGTGCCGGAGATGCTGGACCTCGTCGAGCGGACGCGGCCGGGACCGTTCCGGAAGCGGACCGTCGAGCTCGGCACCTACCTCGGCATCCGGCGCGGCGGCGCGCTCGTCGCGATGGCCGGCGAGCGCCTGCACCCGCCGGGCCACACCGAGATCAGCGCGGTCTGCACGGACCCGGCCCACCGCGGGCAGGGCCTCGCGACGCGGCTGGTGCTCGCGGTGGCCGCCGGCATCCGCGAGCGCGGCGAGATCCCGATGATGCACGCCGCGGCGGGGAACACCTCGGCGATCCGCCTCTACCTCTCCCTGGGGTTCGCGGTGCGGTGGCGGCCGGACTTCGTGGCGGTGCGCGTGCCGCTCGCGGTCGCGGTCTAGGCTCCGGTCGACGACCCGGGCCGGACGATCATCAGCACCGTCACCACCGCCCACAGCAGGTTGAACACACCGGTCAGCATGGCCAGCCGGCCCAGCGTGCCCGAAGTGGGCTCCTCGGCCAGCAGCCGCTTCTGGCGCGGCAGGACCAGCAGTGCGAGCACCGCGGCCGCGACCGCCGTCAGGCCGATCGACACGAGCAGCCACGGGTCGCCCATGACGTGCATCGTGCCGGCGACGCCGAAGCCGAACACCGGAACCGCGATGGCCGCGTAGGCGTACACGCGGCAGATCCGGTGCAGGAGGGTCGCCGCCTTGACGTCGCCCCGGCGGACCGCGGCGGGGAACATGCTGGCCGCGACGGCGACGGGGCCGACGGCGAGGATCGCCGCCAGGACGTGGATCGAGAGCAGGATTTTCGACACCCGCCGAAGCTAGCGATCTTCGCGAGCGCGGGGGAGTGGCCGGATGGCCAGGAAGCGCCGGGATCCGGCCACGCCGGGTCCGGAGCGTGCCGGGTGCGCCCGCCGCCGAGCGGGCCGCCCGCCGCTGGGCTCAGCCCGGCACCCACATCGTGACGCGGGTGCCGCGGCCCGGCTGCGAGTCCACCGTGCCGTGCCCGCCGACCTCGGCCAGCCGGGCCATGATCGACTGGCTGATGCCGAAGCCCGGGGGCCGGTCGCGGACGTCGAAGCCGAGGCCCTGGTCGCGGGCCACCACCGCGATCCCGCCGTCCCGTTTTTCCACGCGCAGCACGACCTGCTTCGTCCCCGAGTGCTTCACCGTGTTGCGCAACGCTTCCCGGACCGCTTCGCACAACGCGGTACGCCGGTCCTGCGACACCTTGTGGTCGTCGGCGAAGTCCGCGGCGACGAGCTGGGTGCGCAGGCCGTCGCGCGCGAGCTCGGTGGCGACGTCGGCGAGCTCGACCGCGAACCCGCGGGTCGGCCCGGTCGGCACCGGCTCGGTGATCCGGCGGCGCAGCTCGGCCGCTTCCGCCTTCGCGACCGAGCGCAGCTCCGACAGCCGCGTGACGGCCTGGGCGTCGTCGCCCGGTGCCGAGATGGCGAGCGCTTCGAGGGTCTGCAGCACGCTGTCGTGCATGATGCGCCGCGTCCGGCGGCGCTCGGCCTCGCGCCCGCGCCGCAGCCCGATGTCCACCGCGAACCGCGTGCCGACGCCGAGCAGGATGAGGATCGCCACGGCGAGCACGATCGCCACCGCGAGCGCCACCATGCAGCCGATCGATCGCGTCAGCGCGAGCGGGTGGCTCAGGGGCAGGCCGCCGGCCAGGGTCAGCGCGGCCCGGAACGGGAGGGCCGCCGCGAACAGCCACAGCGCCGCGGGCAGGCCGGACGTGCCGGCCCACATGGCGACCGAGCCGACCAGCCAGGTCCAGGAAACGTCGACGGCGAACGGCTGGATCTCGGCCGGCGCCGTCACGGCGACGACGAGGTTGAGCACCACGCCGAGGGAAAGGTCCAGACCGAGGGCGCGGCCGGTGAGCCGCGCCCGCAGGCCGCCCGAGCGCAGCACCCAGACGACGGCGGCGACGTTGGCGGCGAGGGCGAAGGCGGTGGCGCCGAGCACCGGCCCGAGCCCGAGCACGCCGTTGGCGGCGGTGAACCCGATGAACACCTTGACGAACGCGGCGGCCCGGTAGGCCAGCGGCACGGTCACCCAGTAGCGCGAGGCGCGGGCGAGTGTCGCGTCCCCGATGGCGGTGAGGTCGCCGCTGTCGGCAACGGGCTCGGCGGGGTCCGCGGGGGTACCGCTGCGCAGCAGCGTGCGGACGAAGGCGCGTGGCGGTGCGGCAGAGCCCGCCTCGGGCATCGGTGGTCCCCGTTCATCCGGCCGTCCGGGCGGCCTGAGCGTGGCAGCGTGGAAGGGGGATAGTCAACCGTCCCGGCCAGGAGCCAGCCCGCTGGAGCAAAGCCCTCGACCGCTTCGTGATCTGCCGGTCGCCCAGGGGAACGACGCGGGCGGTCCGCGCGGCCGCGAGGGCGGCCGGCTCAGGGCGGCCGAGGCCGCGGCTGCCGCGGGCGGCAGGGTGCGCGAGAGGACACGGCCAGGCGGTGCGATCGCGGCCGCCCCGGGTAGGTCTGCGCGGTGGCCGGGCCCGGGCTGTTGTGCGTGCGAGTCGCTTCCGAGTGGTGAGGTTGTGGCTGGCGTAGGTTGGCCGGGGTTGTGCGTGTCGCACCCGGCGATGAGGTCCCGGCCGGCGCGGTCACCGGGCTGCGTAACTTTCAGGGGAAAGTGCCGCTTCGAGGTCAGCGGGGCGAATGCGCCCGGTCACGGCCGCTCCGCGCCGGAGTGGGGCCGAAGTCGCGGTGGGCCGAGCCGGCGGCGGACCACCGCTCGACCGGCCCGCCCCGCCGTCAGTACGCGTGGAACATCGTGTCCTCGTCCGTGTACTCCGCCCAGCCCGGCGATCCCGTCGTGGCGAAGCGGTACCAGGCGCCGTTCAACTCGGCGGCCAGCTCGTGCGGCGGGTTCTCGCCGAGCAGGCTTCGCGGCCCCGAGAGCGCGTCCAGTGCGCCGAACACGAACGGCAGCTCGAGTCCGTGGCACGCGCCCAGCCTGCCTTCGAGCAGGGGCGAGCCCCACTCGAACTCGTACCGGAACGTCCGGCCGGTGTGGTGCTCGGCCAGGTCGCGCACGCCGTCGCGGAAGACCAGGTCCGTCAGGGCCTCGACCAGGACCTCGCCCGCCGTGCGGCCCGAGCCGAGGCCGTACGCGTACAGCACGCCCGCCGGGTCCGGGTGCGACACCGCCAGGGAGGCCACCGCCTGGTCGTCGGTGACCGCTTCGAGCGCGCCCGTCGGCACCAGGTAGAGGCGCATTTCTTCGCTGCAGCTGCCCGCGATCAGGTCGACGTCGCGGCCGGCGCCCGCCCTGATCGCCTTGGCCGGGTGCTGGGGAAGGACGTCGTCGCCCACCACCGGGAGGAACGGGCTCAGGCCGTAGCCGCGGTCGTAGCCCAGCGCGTCGCGCAGGTCGGGTGCGCCACCCGGCCGCAGCAGCGCGTCCTGGGCGTCGAGGAGCTGCTCGGTCGACACCTTGCGGAACGCCTCCGCGGTCGGCTCCGCCTTCAGTTCGTCGGCGACCACCTTGGCCAGCCGGCGGCCCTGGACCCCGTCGCGGACCATGTCCGGGTGTCCGCTTTGGACGATGGCGCGGTGGAACAGCCCCGCCGCAAGGGGCGAGCCGAGCAAGCAGGAGACGCTGACGGCGCCGGACGCCGCGCCGAAGAGCGTGACGGTGGCGGGGTCGCCGCCGAACGCGGCGATGTTCTCCTGCACCCAGTGCAGGGCCGCGAGCTGGTCGCGCAGGCCGACGTTGGTCGCGCCGCCGTCGAGGGGGAGGAACCCGTCGATGCCGAGCCGGTACTGGACGGTCACCAGCACCGCGCCGGCGCGGGCGAACGCCGTGCCGTCGTGGACCGCGGCGGAGGCGGCACCGCCGAGGAACGCGCCGCCGTGCACGAACACCAGCACCGG
Source organism: Streptomyces sp. MN03-5084-2B (assembly GCA_033793495.1). Classification (GTDB taxonomy): domain Bacteria; phylum Actinomycetota; class Actinomycetes; order Mycobacteriales; family Pseudonocardiaceae; genus Amycolatopsis. Next base: position 189,646 of record JARAWT010000001.1, read on the forward strand.
CAGCGATGCGGCGCCCGGCTGCGGCGTCCAGACGTCCACCGTCAGGTACTCCGGCCCCGGGCGCCAGCCGGTGCCGGTGAGCGGGGTCAGGTCGAGGCCGGGCACGTCGTGACGGCGCTGCGGTGCCGTCGGCCCGGGTCTCCGCGTGTCGCGGACGCCCTCCCACGGTGGTGCCGGGACGGGTTCGGCGAAACGCAGCTCGCCTTCGGGCGCGGCGGCGTAGGGAATGCCGCGGAAGAGCACCACGCCGGCGGGGGTGACCTGACCGCGGACCGCGCCGGACGTGGTGGGGACGACGGGGTCGGTCATGCGGGGGGTCCCTTCGTGGACTGTCGGGGGAAGCGCCCGTCAGCCTAGGACCGCGGACGGGCCGCCGTCATGGGCGTTCCGTCTCCGAGGTTGTCGCGGATGGGTAACGGCGCCGGGCGCGAATTGGCCGGATGCGCGGCGACACCGTGAATTCCTGATGCGGCGCGGGCAGGGCGTCCGGGAACGCCCTGCCCGCGGCCGTCAGCCGTCGAGGCGCGCGAGGAGGTCCTCGATGGTGATCGGGATGTGCCGGACCCGGGTGCCGGTGGCGTTGTACACGGCGTTGGCGACCGCCGCCGCCATGCCGACCGTGCCGATCTCGCCGAGGCCCCGCGCGCCGACCGCGTTGTGCAGGGTGTCCGGGTACTCGACGAACTGGACCTCGACCTCGGGGATGTCGGCGTTCACGGGCAGCAGGTAGCTCGCGAAGTCGCCGTTGGCGAACCGGCCGTTCGCCTCGATCTCCAGGCCCTCGTGCAGCGCGGCCGAGACACCCCAGATCATGCCGCCCATGAGCTGGCTGCGCGCGGCCTTGTCGTTGATGATCCGGCCCGCGTCGAACACCCCGAGCAGCCGGGACACCCGCGCTTCCCGGGTCCACTTGTGCACCCGGACTTCGCAGAACTGGGCGCCCCACGAGGCGAAGGAGTGCTTGGTCATCTCCTCGCCGGGTGCCGAGCTCCCGGTCACTTCGAGCGTTTCGCGTCCCAGCGCGCGCAGCAGCTCGCCGAAGGTCATCGACTCGCCGTCGGCGAAGACGCGGCCGTCGGCGTAGGTGACCTGGCGTCCCTCGAACGGTGCGCCGGGGTCGGCGGCGAGCGCGGTCAGTTCGTCGATCGCCTTGGCGGCGGTGAGCATGATCGCCGTGCCCGCGCTCGCCGTGGCCGTCGAGCCGCCGGACATGCCACCCGGCGGGAGGGCCGAGTCGCCGAGGCGCGGGGTGATCCGGTCCGCCGGGATGTCCAGCGATTCGGCGCCCACCAGGGAGAGCACGGTCAGCAGGCCGGTGCCGGGGTCCGCGCCACTGGTGGCGACGTCGGCGGTGTCGTCCGCCCGCAGGGTGATGCCGACGGTGGCGGGGAACCGCAGGGCGGGGAACACCGCGGTGGCCACGCCCATGCCGACGAGCCAGTCGCCGTCGGTGCGCGAGCCCGCCGGGCGGTGTGCCCAGCCGAAGCGGTCCGCGCCGATGCGGAAGCACTCGTCGAGGTGCTTGCTCGACCACTGCAGGTCGTGGCCGGGCGGGGCGGTCGAGTTGTTGCGCACGCGCAGCTCGATCGGGTCCATGCCCAGCTTCACGGCGAGCTCGTCGATCGCGCTCTCCAGCGCGAACGAGCCGGGTGCCTCGCCGGGCGCCCGCATGAACGTGGTCGGCGGGACGTTCAGCGGCACGATCTTCTGCGTGATCGACAGGTTCTTCGTCGCGTACCACTCCCGCGAAGTGCCGTGCGAGGTCGGTTCGACGAACGACCGCGCGGAGTCGGTGTGGCACCACGAATCGTGCCGCAGGGCGACCAGGGTGCCGTCCGGCTCGGCGCCGATCGCGAGCCGCTGGAGCGTCGCGGCCCGGCCGGCGGTGGCGGTGAAGACCTGTTCGCGGGTGAGCGCCGCCTTCACCGGCCGCCCGAGGGTGCGGGCCGCCGCCGCGGCCAGGAACGCGGGCGTGGACGTCCGCGCCTTGCCGCCGAATGCGCCGCCGACGAACGGGTTGACCGAGTGGACGGCTTCCGGCGCCAGGTCGAGCGCCATGGCCAGCTCGGCCGCCTGCATGTCGGAGGCCTGGTTCCCGCTGTACACGGTCAGCTCGCCGTCGTCCCACACCGCGACCGCGGAGTGCGGCTCCATCGCGGCGTGGTTCTGCGTGGCGGTCGTGTAGGTCGCCTCGACGACCACCGGGCTCGCGGCCAAGGCGGCTTCGATGGATTCGACGCCGTCTTCGAGCACCTCGACTTCCGGGGGAGCGCCGCCGAAGGTCGGTGCCGCGGGTTCGGCCGTGTCGAGACCGTCGGCGAGCGAGGTCCGGGCGGGCCGCTCGCGGTAGGCGATCTCGACGAGAGCCGCGGCGTCCCGGGCCTGCTCGAACGTCTCCGCGACCACGAAGCCGACCGGCTGCCCGTAGTAGGTGACTTCCTTGTCCTGCATCGGAACCCACGTCTCGCCGAACATCGGCAGGCTCGGCGTGCGCAGGGGCAGGGGGTCGAACGGCGTGTACACGCCGAGCACGCCGGGCGCGTTCTTCGCCGCGGTGGTGTCCACGGCTTCGACCTCACCGTGGGCGATCGTGCTGAGCAGGACGTAGCCGTAGACCATGCCGGGGAAGGTGTGGTCGGCGCCGTACTTGGCCCCGCCGGTGACCTTCAGCGGCGCGTCCAGCCGGGTGATCATCGGGAGCTCCCGTCGGTCAGTTCGAGCAGGGCGCGGACGATGGTCCGCTGCAGCAGCGGCACCTTGAAGCCGTTGTCGGACAGCGGTTGCGCGCCGTCGGCGGCCACGGACGCGGCCGCCTCGAAGGAGGCCTCGGTCGCCGGGGCACCTCGCAGGGCCGCCTCCACGGCCCGCAGCCGCCACGGCACCGTCCCGACACCGCCGGCCGCGACCCGGGCGTCGGCGACGATCCCGTCCCGGACGTCCAGCGCGACGGCGGCGGAGCACAGCGCGAACTCGTAGGACTGCCGGTCGCGCACCTTGACGTAGGTGGAGTTCGCGGCCCAGTCCAGCCGCGGCACGACCACCTCGGTGATCAGCTCGCCGGGGCGCAGGTCGTTCTCGACGGCCGGGGTGTCGCCGGGCAGCTCGTAGAAGTCGCCGAGCGCGACCTCGCGGGTGCCGGTCGCGTCCGCCAGCCGCAGGCGGGCGTCGAGCGCGACCAGCGCGACGGCGACGTCACTGGCGTGCGTGGCCGCGCACGACCCGCTCGTGCCGAGGATCGCGTGCATCCGGTTCGCGCCGGTGAGCGCGGGGCAGCCGCTGCCGGGAACGCGCTTGTTGCAGGGCATGGCGACGTCGCGGAAGTACGAGCAGCGCGTGCGCTGCAGCAGGTTCCCGCCGATGCTGGCCATGTTCCGCAGCTGCTGGGACGCGCTCAGCAGCAGGGCGCGCGAGATCGCCGGGTAGACGCCGGGGTGGGCGGCGATGGCGCCCATCCGCTCCAGCGCGCCGAAGCGCAGCCCGTCGGTGGTGTCGATGCCGCGCAACGGCACGTCGTTGATGTCGAGGACGTGTTCCGGCGTCAGGACGTCGAGCTTCATCAGGTCGACCAGGGTCGTCCCGCCGGCGAGGTACGTGCCGGGCGCGGCGACCGCCGCCTCGATGGTGGTGGGTGCGGTCAGCTCAAAGGGACGCATCGGCCCGCCTCGCCTGCTCGACGGCCTTGACGATGTTCGGGTAGGCCGCGCACCGGCACAGGTTGCCGGACATGAACTCCCGCACGTCCTCGACGTCCTGCTCAACGGCGGCGACCGCCGACATGATCTGCCCGGCGGTGCAGAACCCGCACTGCAGGGCGTCCTGGTCGACGAACGCCTGCTGCACGGGGTGCATACCGTCCTCTGTGGACAGTCCTTCGACGGTCGTCACGGGCTGCTTGACGGTGGCGGCCAAGGTGAGGCAGGACAGCACGGGCTTGCCGCCGACGTGCACGGTGCAGGCACCGCACTGCCCGCGGTCGCAGCCCTTCTTCGGGCCGGTGACGGCGAGCCGCTCGCGCAGCGCGTCCAGCAGCGTGACGCCGGGATCGACATCCAGGTGTTCGGTGGTGCCGTTGACTTCGAGTGAGATGTCCACTGGTCTCTTTCCGCGGAGCCGGGCGGGTTGCCCGACGGTGTGGTGGGGCGGTGAAGGCGGGAGCGGATAGTCATCCGCTTCACTCGGTCGCGAGGCTAGCGGATTACAATCCGCTTGGCAACGAGCCAGGCAGCCTGGAGCAGCTCCAGGTCTCGGCTAGATTCAGCGGGACGGCACGACCTCCGGGAGGAACGATGACGACCGGATCGGTCAGCCCGCGCCGCGCGGACACGCGGCGCAACCACGAACGCATCCTCGTCGCGGCCGCGGCGTCGCTGGCCGACACGGGCGAGGTCTCGTTCAACGCGATCGCCAAGCAGGCCGAGGTCGGCGTCGGCACGGTCTACCGGCACTTCCCGACGCCGGAGGCGCTGATCCTGGCGGTCTACCGGCGCGAGGTCCGGCACATCGTGGAAGTCGTGCCGCTGCTGCTGGAGAAGCACGCCCCGGACGAAGCGCTCCGGCTGTGGGTGACCGACCACGTCGCCCACTACATGATGACGAAGAAGGGGCTGGCCGACGCGCTGCGGACCGCGACGGCGGCCCGGGGCGAGCTGCCGGGCGACGCGTTCGAGGACATGCTCGGCGCGGTGGCGGCGATGCTCGAAGCCAACGTGGCGGCCGGAACGGTCCGCCCGGGCCTGACCCCGGTCCTGGTCATGCGCGGCCTGGGTGGCCTGCTGTGGCTCGACCCGAACGGCGACTGGCGGCGTGACGCGGCGGAGCTCGCGGACCTGCTCTGGCACGGGATGGCCGCGCAGCCCGGCTAGGCGGCGCCGTCTTCGAGGTGGACGGTCACGGTGACCCGCCCCTTCGCGTCGCGGTGGGCGACCGCGTGGCCGGTGCGGTCGGTGTCGTCGAGCTCGAGGGTGATCGAGCCGCCGTCGCCGGTGAAGTTGCGCCACCACGACTTCGCGTCCGGCATCATCACGCGGATGGTGACGACGTCCGCCGCCCGCCGGTAGCCGACGGGGGTGCTGAAGGTGCGCCCCGACCGGCGGCCCCGGTACGTGACCTGGGTGAGGTGGCGGCGGACCAGGCGGCCCCAGCGCGGTGACGCGCGGAGCGTGCCCACGCAGGTGTTGACGCGGTCGACGGCGCTCTTCGGGAGCGGGCCCCGGTAGCCCATGGCGGCCTCCTTCGGCAGGTGGCCGCCACGGTACCGGAAAACGGAGAGGGATGCTCCGGATGCCTCAGCTGGACGTCGGGAAGGTGAACGCGGCCTCGCTGTGCGGCCAGCGCGTGGTGACGACCTTGGCGCGGGTGTAGAAGCGGACGCCCGCGGGGCCGTGGATCGGGCTGTCGCCGATGAGGGAGTCCTTCCAGCCACCGAAGGAGTAGTACGACATCGGGACCGGGATCGGGACGTTGACGCCGATCATCCCGACCTTCACCGCGCGCTGGAACTTGCGCGCCGCCTCGCCGCTGCCGGTGAAGACGGCGGTGCCGTTGCCGTAGGGGTTGGCGTTGATGACGGCGATCGCCTCGTCGAGCGTCTCGGTGCGGACGATCGCCAGCACCGGGCCGAAGATCTCCTCCCGGTAGGCGTCCATCTCCGGGGTGACCTCGTCCAGCAGCGACGGGCCGACGAAGAAACCTTCCTCGTGGCCTTCGACCTTCAGGCCGCGCCCGTCGACGACGACCTTCGCGCCTTGCTCGGCGCCGCGGGCGACCGAGTGCACCACGCGGTCGCGGGCGGCCTCGGTGACGACCGGGCCCATGTCGCTGGCCGGGTCGGTGCCGGGACCGACCTTCACCTCGCGGGCCTTGCGCTCGAGGATCTCCACCAGCTTGTCGCCGGCCGCGCCCACGGCGACGCCGACGGAGATGGCCATGCACCGCTGGCCGGCCGAGCCGAACGCGGCCGCGGTGAGGTGGTCGGCGGCGAATTCGAGGTCCGCGTCGGGCAGGACGACCGCGTGGTTCTTCGCGCCGCCGAGCGCCTGGACGCGCTTGCCGGCCGCCGTCCCGCGCTCGTGGACGTACTTGGCGATCGGGGTCGAGCCGACGAACGACACCGCCGCGACGTCCGGGTGGTCGAGGATCGCGTCGACGGCCGTCTTGTCGCCGTGCACGACGTTGAAGACGCCGTCGGGCAACCCGGCTTCGGCGTAGAGCCGCGCGACGAAGTTCGAGGCCGAGGGGTCGCGCTCGCTGGGCTTGAGGACGAAGGTGTTGCCCGTGGCGATGGCGATCGGGTGCATCCACAGCGGCACCATGATCGGGAAGTTGAACGGCGTGATCCCGGCGACCACGCCCAGCGGCTGGTGGAAGTCGTGCACGTCGACGTCCCGGGAGACCTGGTCGGAGAAGCTGCCCTTGAGCGCGTCGGCGATGCCGCAGGCGTACTCGACGACCTCGCGGCCGCGGACGATCTCGCCACGGGCGTCTTCGACCACCTTGCCGTGCTCGGCGGAGATGATCCGGGCGAGCTCGTCTTCGTGCCGCACGAGCAGCTCGCGGAAGGCGAACATCACCTTGGTGCGCTGGGACAGCGAGGAGTTGCCCCACGCCTCGAAGGCCTTGCCCGCGGCGGAAACGGCGGTGTCCACATCGGACGCCTCCGCCAGCAGGACCGCGGCCTGCCGCCGGCCGGTGGCGGGGTCGAAGACCGGTGCCGTCCGGGTCGAGCCCGCCGGCGTGGCGGTGCCGTTGATCCAGTGCTCGATGGTGTTCACAGTGTCCTCCGGGTAGTGGCGCCGGTGCGGGTTCACAGCAGTCCGACCGCGGTGTCGACGGCCTTGGCGACGTCGCCGTCGTGGGGGTAGAGCAGGGACCGGCCGACCACCAGGCCCTGCACCGTCGGCTGGGTCAGCGCCCGTTGCCAGGCGGCGAAGGCCGCCTCCGGGTCCTTGACCTCGCCGCCGAGCAGGACGGCCGGCAGCGTCGAGGACGCCAGCACGCGTTCCATGTCGTCCACCACGGGGAGCTTGAGCCACGTGTAGGCCGAGGAGCGGCCGAGGCCGGCGGCGATCGTGATCGACCTGATCACGGCGTCGGGGGAGAGGTCGTTCTGCACGCGCCCGTCGACCCACCTCGACAGGAACGGCTCGACCATGGCGATCAGCTTGCGGTCGGCCAGGTCGTTGACGGCCTTCGCGGTGTTCTCCAGGACGCTGGGCGTCGCCGGGTCCTCCAGGCAGATCCGGGTCAGCATCTTGCCGCCGTCGAAGCGCATCCGCTCGATCGCTTCCGCGTCGTAGCAGGCGAAGCGGTCGTCGATCTCGAAGCTCGACCCGGCCAGCCCGGTGCGGTTCATCGACCCGAGCACGGTCTTGCCGTCCAGCACGCCCAGCAGCAGCAGGTCGTCGACGACGTCCGGGGTGGCGAGAACGCCGGTGACGCCGGGGCGTTCCAGGGCCAGGCACAGCCGTTCGAGGAGTTCGCCGCGGTCGGCCATCGCCGTCGGGTTGCCGCCCACCGCGTTCGCGCCGCGGGCGGGGTGGTCCGCCGCGATGATCATCGTGCGACCGGCGTGGTTGAAGGGCGATTCGGCCCGGACGCGGTTCGCGGCCGCCTCGGCGATCGCTTCCGGTTCGTGCACGCGTCGGGCGACGATGCGCCGCAGCACGTCGGTCACGGTTCCGCTCCCAGCTTCCGGTTCACGAGACACGCCCTTCGTGCCTCCGACGGCGACGATTCCAGTGCCCGGGGACTTTGTCAAGACATATGGACAACACGTCATCCCAACAGGTGGCGCGGAGGCGGTAGGCTGCCCGGATGAGCAAGCCGGACGTCGCCTTCCCGGCCTGGAACGCGGGACGCGAGATCGTCCTGGACCCGGGCAGCCCCGAGCCGCTGTACTTCCAGGTGTCCCGGCAGCTGCACGCCGCGATCGAGGACGGCAGGCTGCCGGCGGGGACGCGGCTGGACAACGAGGTCGACCTCGCCGCGAGCCTGCGCCTGTCGCGGCCGACGATCCGCCAGGCGATCCAGACGCTGGTCAACCAGGGCCTGCTGGTGCGGCGGCGCGGGGTCGGCACGCAGGTCGTCCGCACGAAGGTGGCCCGGCCGCTGCGGCTGAGCAGCCTGTTCGACGACCTCGCCGGGCTGGGCGGCAAGCCGGAGTCGGCGGTGCTGGTCAACCGGGTCGAAGAGGCCGGCGCCGAGGTGGCCGAGCTGCTGGAGGCACCCGGGCTCACGCACGTCCGGCGGCTGAAGCGGCTCCGCTCGACCGACGGCGAGCCGCTCGCCCTGATGAACAACTACCTGCCCGACGGCGTCCTCGACCCCTCCGACGACGAGCTGCGCGAGCGCGGGCTCTACCAGCTCCTGCGCTCGGCGGGGGTCCGGTTGCACGCGGCCGAGCAGAACATCGGCGCCCGGCTCGCCACCGAAGAGGACGCGGAACTGCTCCGCGAGGAGCCGGGGGCCGCGCTGCTCACCATGCAGCGCACGACCTACGACGACGCGGGGCGGGTGGTCGAGTACGGGTGGCACGTGTACCGGGCGTCCCGGTACACGTTCAACCTTTCGCTGACGAACGGGCCGCAGTAACGGCGATCAGCGCCGCCGCCGCAGCACCTTCCGGACCGCCGCCCCCGCCAGTCCCGCCGCCAGCACCCACGGGCCCGCGACGATGATCGGGTCCGCCAGGTGGTGCTTGACGTCCGCGCGGTTCTTGCCCACCCGGGAGGAGAAGCCGTGCCGGGTGAACTCGCTCAGCACGCCGGTCTCGGTGACCGGGTTGTCCGGGCGGAGCGTGCCGAACGAACGCAGGTGGCTCTCCCAGGCGTCCACCCGGTCGGCGGCCAGCAGGAGCAGCCAGTGCGCGGCCCGCCCTTCGCTGTACTTCCGGTAGGAAAACCGGCGCAGGGCACCGGAAAGGCCCTTCGGCGGGCACGACGTTCCGAAGACCGGGGTCAGGAACTCGTGCTCGATCGAGCGTTCCCGCGGCCGCTTCTCCGGCTGCCGCTCGGGAAAGTCCCAGTGGGCGCCGCTGCGGTCGTCCTGCCACTGCAGCTTCGGCACCGACGGCCGGTCCTTCGGGTCGAGGTCCGCACCCCAGCCCGGGATCCGCGCGCGCAGGCTTTCGCTCGGCTCCGCGATCGGCGGCCGCTCCGACGTGTACGTCATGGTCGTTCCTTCCTCAGACGACGATCAGCGGCTTGATGCAGCCGTCCAGCTTGGCGGAGAAGATGTGGTAGCCCTCGGTGATGTGCTCGAGGGGGATGCGGTGGGTGACGATGTCGCTCGGCTTGAGGTAGCCGTTGCGGATGTGCTCGAACAGCCGCGGCCACTGCCGTTTCACCGGGCACTGGTTCATCCGCAGGGTCAGGCCCTTGTTGAGCGCGTCGCCGAACTTGACGGCGCTGAACATCGGGCCGTAGGCGCCCATCACCGAGACGGTGCCGCCCTTGCGGACGCCGTCGATGCACCAGTTGAGCGCCACCGGCGAGCCGCCCTGCAGCTTCAGCTTGGCCGAGGTGACGTGCTGGGTCAGGTTGCCGTCGGCCTCCGCGCCCACCGCGTCGATGGCGACGTCGGCGCCGAGGTGGCCGGTGAGCTTCTTCAGGTGCACGACGATGTCGTCGTACTCCGTGAAGTTGTACGTCTCGGCGTGGGCGAAGGTGCGCGCCTTCTCCAGGCGGTTTTCCAGGTGGTCGATGACGATCACCCGGCCCGCGCCCATCAGCCACGCCGACTTCGCCGCGAACAGGCCGACGGGTCCGGCTCCGAAGACCACCACGACGTCGCCTTCGACGATTCCGCCGAGCTGGGCGCCGAAGTAGCCGGTGGCGAGCGCGTCGGTGAGCAGGACGGCGTCTTCGTCGTCCAGCCAGTCCGGGATCACCGTGGGCCCCACGTCGGCGAACGGCACCCGGACGAACTCGGCCTGCCCGCCGTCGTAGCCGCCGCAGGTGTGGGAGTAACCGTAGATGCCGCCGACGGCGGTGGCGTTCGGGTTGACGTTGTGGCAGTTGGAGTACAGGCCCCGCGCGCAGAACCAGCACGTGCCGCAGTAGACGTTGAAGGGCACCATGACGCGGTCGCCGCGCTTGAGGTTCCGCACCCCGGAGCCGACTTCTTCGACCACGCCGATGAACTCGTGGCCGAAGGTCGTACCGACCCGGGTGTCCGGCATCATCCCGTGGTAGAGGTGCAGGTCCGAACCGCAGATCGCGGCCAGGGCGACCCGGATGATCGCGTCACCGGGGTGCTCGATCGCCGGGACGTCCTTCTCTTCGACACGGATCTTGTACGGTCCGCGGTACACCATCGCACGCACAGCGCCTCCTTCCGACGGGGTCGTCGGCGCATACCCGGGCCCGGTGGGGCTAACCGCGGCCTACGACGCGGCGGTCCGGCGCAGCGCCAGGACGACCGTGTCGTCGGCGTGCAGGACCACGTCGTGCATCCGGGTCACCAGCTCACGGGGCAGGCCCGGCACCGGCCGCCCGCGGTGGGCCTCCGCCAGCTTCAGCAGCCGGGACTGGCCTTCGTCGACGTCCTTGCGGCTCTCGACCAGGCCGTCCGTGTAGAGCAGCACCGTGTCGCCCTCGGCCAGGACCACCTCGACCAGCTCGCGGCTGCCCGGGTCGGGGAAGCCGACCCCGCGGCCGGGCACCGGCGCCGGCAGCAGCCGCGCCGGTCCGGACGGGGTCACCAGCACCGGCTCCGGGTGACCGCCGTTCGCGAACCGGGTGCGGCCGGTCGCCGGGTCCAGGCGGGCCAGCACCACCGTGGCCATCAGGCCCGGTTCGATCGCCGCCAGGGTGTGGGACGCGTGCGCGATCAGGTCGCGGAACGGGTGGCCCTCCAGAGCAAGCGTGCGGATGGCGTGCGTGACCGTCAGCGCGTGCCGGGTCGAGGTGACGCCGTGGCCGACCGCGTCCACCAGGGTCACGTGGACGTGGCCGTCGGGCAGGACGAACCAGTCGTACAGGTCGCCGCCGGTGGGGGAGTCCTGGTCGGTCGGCGAATAGTGGACGGCCAGCTCCAGGCCCGGCACCACCGGCGGCCGCGGGCGCAGCGCGTCCTCCAGTTCGCGGAAGATGGCCGCGTGCGCCCGGCGGAGCTGCTCGTCGCGCTGCTCGAGTTCGACGTACATCGCCAGCACGCCGCTGTTGGTCTCCGCGAGCTCGTGCTTGAGGTCCCGCTGTTCGTGGGCGAGGGTGTCGGCGCGGGCGACCAGCGCCAGCATCTCCTCGCGGGTCGCCCGGTCGTCGTCGGGGTCGGCCGGGGCCACGGGCCTGCCGCCGGTGAGGTGCCAGGTCAGCGTCCGGCCGTCGCCGCGCTCGGGCAGCAGCGGCAGGGCGTCGCGGCTGCCCTGGCCGACCGGGTGGTCCAGCTGCACCGTGACGGCGAGCCGGTGGTCCGAAGCCGCCGTCGCCACGTCGACGGTTTCGCCCGCGGTGAGGGCCGGTTCGGCGAGCATCGTGACGGCGAGGACGAGCTTCCCGCGGTCGTCGGCGGGCACGCCCGCCTGGGTGCAGGCGGTGCGCAGGCGCTGCCGGATCCGGGCCAGGTCGGGGCGCATCAGCGCGGCCCGTCCGCGCGCAGGGCGAGCATCGCCGCGTCGTCGCGGGCGTTGCGGTGCCGGTGGGCCAGGTCCGCGGCGAGCAGCAGCAGGTCCGGGGCCCGGCCGGGGACGCGCCAGCCGGTGCCGACGCCGTCGGTGTGCAGGACGACGACGTCGTCGTCGGCCAGCGTCAGGTGCCGGACCGGCGCCGACGGCAGCGTGAACCCGACGACGCCGGGCGTGCTGAGCAGCAGCCGGGACGGGCCGTCGCCGAGGCTCGCGCCGCTGACGTTGCCGACGCCGCAGAACTCGAGCCGCCGCGGCGCGATCCGCACGAGCGCGACCGCCGCGCCGCGGGTCGTGCGCAGCGCCCGGTGCATGTTCGTCAGCTGGTGGGACAGCGGGCGGTCCGGGTTCTCGGTGAACACGCGCAGCGCGGCGTCCGCGGCTTCGGCGGCGTCGGGTCCGTGGCCGAGCCCGTCGGCGACGACGGCGGTCCGGCTGCCCGTGACGTCGGCCAGTGCGACGGCGTCACCGCAGTACTCCTCGCCGTCGCGGGGCAGGCGGAAGTGCCCGATCGCGTGCCGGGGCGCCGGCGCGGCGGGGTCGAGCAGGCGGGCGGCGGCGAGCGTCCCGGCGGCGGGCGAGGACGTGATCCGGAACTCGGCCGCCATCCGCTTCACCGCGCCCAGGCCGGTGCCCAGGGTGGCGGTGGTCGTGTTGCCGTCGAGCAGCCAGTGGTCGAGGTCGGCCATCCCGGGGCCGTCGTCGGCGGCCAGCACGTCGACGCCGCGGCCGAAAAGCGAGCTGTGCCGACCGGGGCTTTGCCCCGGGCCGGGGGCTTCGCCACCCGGACCCCCGAAAAGCGAGCTGTGACAGCCGGGGCTTTGCCCCGGGCCGGGGGCTTCGCCACCCGGACCCCCGAAAAGCGAGCTGTGCCGACCGGGGCTTTGCCCCGGGCCGGGGGCTTCGCCACCCGGACCCCCGAAAAGCGAGCTGTGCACGAACACCGAGCCGCCGCCGGTGTGCTTGTCGATGTTGCCGGCGAGCTCGGCCGCCACCACGGCGGCGCGGTCGGCCAGCACGCCGGCGAGCCCTGCTTCGTGGGCGGTCTGGCGGGCGACGCGGGCGGCGGCGTAGCTCGCGCTGGGGTGGTCGACGCGGATCTGGCGCGTCAGGCCGGCGACGGTCGCGGTCATGGCTTCCAGCGCACGACCGTGACGGTGGTGCCGCGGCCCGGTGCGGTGTCGAGGGCGAACTCGTCGACCAGCCGCCGGGTGCCGCCGAGACCGTGCCCGAGGCCCGCGCCGGTGCTGAAGCCGTCGGTCATCGCCTGGTCGACGTCGGCGATCCCGGGCCCCTCGTCGCGCACCCGGAGCCGGATCCCGAGCCGCCCGGCCCGGTCCCGCACCGCCTCGACGGTCATGGTGCCGCCCCCGCCGTGGATGTAGGCGTTGCGGACCAGCTCGCTGGCCGCGGTCACGATCTTCGTCTGGTCGACGATGGTGAACCCGGCGGCGACCGCGGCCGCCCGCACGGCGTGCCGGGCCGCGAGGAGGTCCTCCTCCACCCGGACCGGGTGCTCGCCGGACGGGACGGTCCGTTCGTCAGGAAGCATGGGGCGCCCCGGCGGGACGGCGCCAGCCCAGCAGCTCCATCGCCTGTTCCGCGTTGAGAGCGGTCCGGACGCCGGTGAGCTGCAGCCCGAGCTCGGTCAGCGTCAGCGCCACGGCCGGGCGCATCCCCGCCACGACCATCTGCGTGCCGAGCAGCCGCCCGGTGCCGGCCAGCTGCATGAGCACCCGGGCGACGAACGAGTCGATGATCTCCAGCCGGGAGATGTCGATGATGACCCCGCGGATGCCCTCGTTCGCGATCCGCGTGGTCAGCTCGTCGGTGAACGCGAGGGCGGTCTTGTCGTCGAGGTCGCTCAGCAGGCCGCCGAGCAGGATGTCCCCGAGCCGCAGGATCGGCACGCCGGTGTTCACCCGGTCACCGGCCCCGGGCGGCCGCTGTCGCCGAGCAGCTGCATCGCGGTCGCCAGCGCGTCGGCCAGCGAGCCGCGGGTGACGATGTGCGAGAGGTCGATGCCCAGCTGGGTGATCGTCTGCGCGATCGACGGGCGGATCCCGCTGATCACGCACTCCGCGCCCATCAGCCGGACGGCGCTGACCGTCTGCAGCAGGTGCTGCGCGACCGCGGTGTCGACGGTCGGGACGCCGGTGATGTCGATGATCGCGACCCGCGCCTCGTTCGCCTGGATCGACTCCAGGAGGCTGTTCATCACGACCTGGGTCCGGGCGCTGTCGAGCGTGCCGATCAGCGGCACCGCCAGGACGTGGCGCCACAGCCGCACGACCGGCGTGGACAGCTCGAGCATCTGGCTGTGCTGCTCGCGGATGATCCGCTCGCGGCCGGCGGAGTAGACCTCGAAGGTCAGCACGCCCGCGCTGTCGAGCAGCTCGCTGACCAGCAGGGCGGCCCGGTAGCGCAGGGCGGAGTCGTCGGTGTGCCGCTCGATCGCGCCCAGCATCGTGCGCTTGAGGGCGAGGATCGCCATCGCGGTGGCCGACGGCTGGGCGCCCGCCCGGGCCCGGCGCTCGGACAGCGACGTCAGCGCGTCCCGGACCGCGGGGTCCTGGTCGACGATCCGGGACACCGGCAGCGTGCCGCCGAGGGCGTTCCGGAGGGCGTCCAGCAGTTCGACCGCCTCGCGGCGGAGCTGCTGCCCGTTCCGGTCGCCGTCACCCGGCTCCTGGCCGGCCCAGTCGCCGACCAGCGTAGACCGGTCTTCCTCCAGCATGCGCGCCAAGACCGAGCGGACCTGGCTGTCGTCCGTGCCCAGCACCGACTCCTCCTCCGGTGTCAGGGCGCGCTCTGCTGTACGCCGACCGAGTGATTGTCATATAACAACAGTTGTATCAGGAATGCAAATCCGGGGGGTCGCCGGCCGCCTCGGCCAGGGCCCGGTACTCCTGCAGCCCGGCCGCCAGCGCGAGGCGGCCCGCGGGGCTCATCTTCGCCAGCAGCGCCTCGACGCGGTCCCGGCGCCGGGACCGGAGGTCCCGCAGGTAGGCGCGGCCGCGGTCGGACAGCCGCAGCGTCAGCTCCCGCCGGCTGCGTGCGCTGGGCAGGCGCTCGAGGAACCCGACCGCCTCCAGCCGGTCGCAGAGCCGGCTGACCAGCGGCGGCGTCGAACCCAGCTGCTCGGCCAGCTGCCGCAGGTTGACCCCGTCGTGGCGGTCCAGGGCGACGACCGCGCGCAGCTGCGAAACCGAAAGCGGGCGCGGCGAAACGTCCCGCTCGCCCTCGACCACCGACTCCAGGAGACGGGCGAGGTCCGACACGGCAGCCGTCCCGTCGGGGGCGGCCTGCTCGCGGGATCGATCCACGGCGTCCACTCTGGCATCCCTATGCTGAACCGGCAGCACAGCTCACACGACTCGCCGTGGACCGGCGCGACGGAGCGGCGCAGACTCGACAGAACCGATCCCGGTACGGGCTGTGAGCAGGAGGCAGGCGTTGGACAGATCCCTGGCGGTGGAGCGTCTTCTGCGTGACGTGCCACCGCACGACCTGCCCGCCGCGCTGCGCTCCGGGCTCGGCGAGCACTTCGGCGCCGAAGCGGTCGAGCTGCTGATGGCCGACTACGCCCTGACCGAGCTGTGCCAGGTGGGCGAGCAGCCGTACACGACGGAGCCGATCCCGGTCGACGGCACGACGCCCGGGGCGGCGTTCCTCGCCCAGGCGGCGACGTTCTCCCACGACGGCGGCCGCGTCACCGGCTACCTGCCGGTCAGCGTCCGCGGCGACCGGCTCGGCGTCCTGGCCGTGACGTTGGCCCGCGAACCGGAGCCGCCGGTGTGGGCCGAGCTCCAGCGGTTCGCCGAGGCGGTGGCCCACGAGCTGTTCGTCGCCGACCGGGACACGGACCTGTACATCCAGGCGCGGCGGTCTTCGCGGCTGACGCTGGCCGCGGAAATGCAGTGGCAGCTGCTGCCGGGGCGGGCCTGCACCCGGGCCGAGTTCGCGCTCGGCGGGCAGCTGGAGCCGGCGTATGCCATCTACGGGGACTGCTTCGACTGGTCGGCGTCCGCGCGGAAGCTCGCGGTCACGCTGATCAACGGCATGGGGGAGGGCAGCGAAGCCGCGCTGCTGACGAACCTCGCGGTGAACGCGCTGCGCAACGCCCGGCGCGCCGGGATCCCGCTCGACGCGCAGGCCGAGCTCGCCGACCAGGCGCTCTACGCGCACTACCGCGGCGCCGAGCACGTGGCCGCGCTGCTGCTGGAGTTCGACCTCGGCACCGGCGCGGTGACCGTGGTCGACGCGGGCTCGCCGAGGCTCTGGCGGCTGCGGGACGGGAAGGCCGAGCGGATCCTGTTCGACGAGCAGCTCCCGCTGGGCACGTTCGACGGCACGATCTACGTGCTCGAAGGCTTCCAGGCCGCCGACGGCGACCGGTTCGTCTTCGTCAGCGACGGCGTCTACAACGCGCTCGGCCCGCACGGCGAGCGGTACGGGGACCGCGAGCTCGCCGAGGCGGTGACGGCGACGGCGGAGCTGCCGGCGGCGCACGTGCCGGGCGCGATGCTGCGGGAGCTGTCGACCCGGCGGCACGGCAGCCAGGCCGAGGACGACGCGATGGTGGTGTGCCTCGACTGGTTCGGCTCGACGCCGTTGTCCGGCACCGGGGACGAGGCGGCGATGACCGTGCGGCGGGCGGACGGGGCGGGGTAGCGGGTTCCGCTCGCGAGAGCCGGCGAGTCAGGATCCCGCCGGGTGCCGCGCGCGCCGGGATGGGCCTGCCGCGGGGGCGCCCCCCGTTTTCCACGCTACCGGTGACCACCGACAGTTTCGGCTCGCGGCGGTCAGGCGGCCGCCGAAGGCCGGCGCTCCCGGGCGCCGGTCGAGGGCAGCTCGCCGGTTGGCTGCCGCTCGCGGGGAGCCGTGCGTCCCGCGCTGACGACCGCCGCCAGCACGGCGTCCGGATCCACGCCCGGCTCCCACAGCTCGCAGCCCACGACGTGGGCCAGCCTGCGGCGCCGGTGCTGGGGAGTGTCGGTGAGGGCGACCTCGGTCGGGCGGCCCTTCTTGACCGCGTGGACCGCCCGGGTCACGAGGATCGCCTCCTGGCGGCTGGTGCCGATTTCCGCGGCCGCGGCGAAGATCCGCTCCGCCGCGGCGCGGGACCGTTCGTCCATCAGGCCTGGATTTCCTTGCGGTCGGACCGGTCGCCGCCGATCTCGATGCGCCGCGGCTTGGCCTTCTCGGCGACCGGGATGCGCAGCGTCAGCACGCCCGCCTCGTAGTCGGCGGCGATGCGGTCGGTGTCGAGGCTCTCGCCGAGGAACAGCTGGCGGGAGAAGACGCCCAGCGGCCGTTCGGAGACGTGCATCTCCACGTCGTCCCCGCCGGGGAGCGGGCGGCGCTCGGCCTTGACCGTCAGCACGTTGCGCTCGATGTCGAGGTCGATGGCGTCCGGGGCGACGCCGGGGAGGTCGAAGCAGACCACGAACTCGTCGCCGGCGCGGTAGGCGTCCATCGGCATCGCCGCCGGCTTCGACCAGGTTCCGGCGGTGCCGAGGACCTGCTGGGTGAGGCGGTCCAGCTCACGGAACGGGTCGGTGCGCATCAACATCGGTGTCCTCCTTCGTGGCTTCGGTGGGTGTCAACACGCACTACTGTTCTAGCATGTCATCTAAACGATGACAAGTGGGACGTCGTCCATAAGATGACAACGTGTGAGTCGTGCGCCGCCGGGAACGCGGACCGGAGAGTGCGGCGCTCATCACCGGGGCGGACAGCGGGATCGGCCGCGCGGTGGCGATCGCGTACGCGCGCGAAGGCGCCGACGTGCTGATTTCCTACCTCGACGAGCACGAGGACGCCGAAGAGACGCGGCGCTGGGTGGAGGAAGCCGGGCGCAGGGCCGTCGTCGTGCCCGGGGACGTCCCTCGCCATCAACCTGAGCGCGTTCTTCCACCTCGTCAAGGCGGCGGTGCCGCACATGGAGCCTGGGGCCTCGATCATCGGCAGCTCGTCGGTGAACTCCGACAACCCGACGCCGCAGCTGCTGGGGCCGAAGGGGATCCGGGCCAACAGCGTCGCGCCGGCCAGCCGGCCGAGCCGGCGCCGGTCTACGTGCTGCTGGCCTCCGACGACGGCAGCTACGTCTCCGGCGCCCGCGTCGCGGTGACGGGCGGCACGCCCATCCTCTGACCCGGGTGTTCAGCGCTCCAGGTGCGCGCACACCGCGAGGTTGACGGCGACGCAGCCGGCGAACAACCACGGCAGCGCCAGGAAGATCCCCGCGGCCACCAGCGCCAGCGCCACGACGTCCAGGCCCGCGCACAGCAGCAGCCGCTTGCGCGGGCCCGTCCGCAGCCCGCGCTCGATCCCGTGGAGCCGCCGCCGTTCCCACGCCGACAGCGGCGGACCAGGGTCAGCGGCCGCGGGGGTCGTCACCGTCGCCCTGCTCGTCGGGCTGGGTGGCGGCGGCCACGACCTCCGCCGGCGACGCCTTGTCAGCCGGGTGGCCGCGGGTGATGTGCCCTTCGGCGCGCATCCGCTCGACCATGTGCGGGTAGTGCAGCTCGAAGGCCGGGCGCTCCGACCGGATGCGGGGCAGCTCGAGGAAGTTGTGCCGGGGCGGCGGGCTCGTGGTGGCCCACTCGAGCGAGTTGCCGTAGCCCCACGGGTCGTCGACGTCGATGGGCTCGCCGTAGCGGTAGCTCTTGAAGACGTTCCAGATGAACGGCAGCACCGAGAGGCCGAGCACGAACGCCCCGATCGTGGACACCGTGTGCATCCAGGTGAAGCCGTCGCTCGACAGGTAGTCGGCGTAGCGGCGCGGCATGCCCGCGTCCCCGAGCCAGTGCTGGATGAGGAACGTCGTGTGGAAGCCGATGAAGGTCGTCCAGAAGTGCCACTTCGCCAGCCCTTCGTCGAGCATCCGGCCGGTGATCTTCGGGAACCAGAAGTAGATGCCGGCGAAGGTCGCGAAGACGATCGTGCCGAAGAGCACGTAGTGGAAGTGGGCGACGACGAAGTAGCTGTCGTGGATGTGGAAGTCCAGCGGCGGGGAGGCGAGGATGACCCCGGTCAGGCCGCCGAGCAGGAACGTCACCATGAAGCCGACCGACCACAGCATCGGCGACTCGAAGGTCAGCTGCCCACGCCACATGGTGCCGATCCAGTTGAAGAACTTGATCCCGGTCGGCACCGCGATCAAGAACGTCATGATCGAGAAGAACGGCAGCAGCACCGCGCCGGTGGCGAACATGTGGTGGGCCCACACCACCGCCGACAGCCCGGTGATCCCGATCGTCGCGAACACCATGAGCTTGTAGCCGAACAGCGGTTTCCGGCTGAACACCGGCACGATCTCGGTGACGATCCCGAAGTAGGGCAGCGCGACCACGTAGACCTCGGGGTGGCCGAAGAACCAGAACAGGTGCTGCCACAGGATCGCACCGCCGTTCTCCGGGTCGAAGACGTGCGCGCCGAGGTGCCGGTCGGCCAGGAGCGCGAACAGCGCCGCGGTGAGGATGGGGAACGCGAGCAGGATGAGGATCGAGGTGAACAGGATGTTCCAGGTGAAGATCGGCATCCGCCACATGAGCATCCCGGGACAGCGCAGGCACACCACGGTCGTGATCATGTTGACCGCGCCGAGGATCGTGCCGAGCCCGGCGACGATCAGCCCCGAGATCCACAGGTCGCCGCCGACGCCGGGGGAGTGGATGGCGTTGGACAGCGGCGTGTAGGCGGTCCAGCCGAAGTCGGGCGGGCCGCCGGGGGTGGCGTAGGCGGAGAGGACGATCGTGCCGCCGAACAGGTACAGCCAGTAGGAGAACGCGTTGAGCCGCGGGAACGCCACGTCCGGCGAGCCGATCTGCAGCGGCAGCACGAAGTTGGCGAAGCCGAACAGGTTCGGGGTGGCGTAGAGCAGCAGCATGATCGTGCCGTGCATGGTGAAGAGCTGGTTGTACTGCTCCGGGGACAGGAACTGCATGCCGGGCCGGGCCAGCTCCCCGCGCATGAGCAGCGCGGTCAGGCCGCCGATCAGGAAGAACGCGAACGACGTCGTCAGGTACAGCACGCCGATCGTCTTGTGGTCGGTGGTGCGGATCGTCTTCAGGATCGTCGCGCCGCGCCGCCCCCGCCACACCGGCCGGTGCGGGATCGGAGCCGGGCGTGTCACTGTGTCGGTCATCGGACTCCCACCTGCCGCTACCGGGGGAAACGTGCTGTTCCCGCGCGCGTACCCACGGGTGGGCGCCGATACACACGGCAATCCGGTATTTCCGCGGCGGGGCAGCCACGACCGGCCGTGGCTGCCCCGGGCCGCGCTACCCCGTCTGCTCCCCGGTGCGCAGGAGCACCGTCAGCGAGCGGCCGCCGACGACCAGCGTTCCCCCGCCCGGCACCGTGCGGGGCGCCGCCGGCTGGTCGCCCGCCACGCCGCCGACCAGGACGCCGCCGATCGACCGGTGGAACACCTCGCCCGTCGCGGAGTCGAGCACGATGGCCCACTCCTCGCCGTAGCCGCCGTCGGGGATCGTCATCTCGATGTCGTCGTCGTGGGCGTTGAAGCAGAGCAGGAACGAGTCGTCCACCACGCGCTCGCCGCGGGCGTCCAGGTCGGGGATCGCCGTTCCGTTTAGGAACACCATGATGCTGCGGCCGAAGCCGGCTTCCCAGTCCTGGTCGGTCATCTCGTCGCCGGCCGGGGTGAACCAGGCGATGTCGCGCAGTTCGTCGCCGCGGCGGATCGGGCGGCCGGCGAAGAACCGGCGACGGCGGAACACCGGGTGCCGTCGGCGCAGGTCCACCACCCCCGAGGTGAACTCGAACAGCTCGCGGTTGCGCTCCAGCAGCGACCAGTCCACCCAGGACAGCTCGTTGTCCTGGCAGTAGGCGTTGTTGTTGCCCTGCTGGGTGCGGCCCAGCTCGTCACCGTGCAGGAGCATCGGCACGCCCTGGGACAGCAGCAGCGTGGCGATCAGGTTCCGGCGCTGGCGGGCCCGCAGGTCGAGGACCTTCTCGTCCTCGGTCTCACCCTCCGCGCCGCAGTTCCACGACCGGTTGTCGCCGGCGCCGTCGCGGCCGTCCTCGCCGTTGGCCTCGTTGTGCTTTTCGTTGTACGACACCAGGTCGTTCAGCGTGAAGCCGTCGTGAGCGGTGACGAAGTTGATCGACGCGAACGGGCGGCGGCCGTCGCTCTGGTAGAGGTCCGACGAGCCGGTGATCCGGGACGCGAACTCGCCCAGCGTCGCCGGTTCGCCGCGCCAGAAGTCGCGGACGGTGTCGCGGTAGGCGCCGTTCCACTCGGTCCACAGCGGCGGGAAGTTGCCGACCTGGTAGCCGCCGGGACCGACGTCCCACGGCTCGGCGATCAGCTTCACCTGGCTCACCACCGGATCCTGCTGGACCAGGTCGAAGAACGTGGCCAGCCGGTCGACGTCGTAGAACTCGCGGGCGAGCGTGGCGGCGAGGTCGAACCGGAAGCCGTCGACGTGCATCTCGGTGACCCAGTACCGCAGCGAGTCCATGATGAGCTGCAGCGTGTGCGGCTGGCGGACGTTGAGCGAGTTGCCGGTGCCGGTGTAGTCCATGTAGTACCGCGGATCGTTCTCGACCAGCCGGTAGTAGGCCTGGTTGTCGATGCCGCGCATGGACAGCGTCGGCCCGAGGTGGTTGCCCTCGGCCGTGTGGTTGTAGACGACGTCGAGGATGACCTCGATGCCCGCCTCGTGCAGCGTCCGCACCATCGCCTTGAACTCGTGCACCTCGCTGCCCGGGGTCGCGGGCAGGATCGAGGCGGCGTACTCGTTGTGGGGTGCCAGGTAGGCGATGGTGTTGTAGCCCCAGTAGTTGGCGAGGCCGCGTTCGGTGAGGGCGTGGTCGTGCAGGAACTGGTGGACCGGCATCAGCTCGACGGCCGTGACGCCCAGGGCCTTGAGGTACTCGATCATCACCGGGTGCGCCAGCCCGGAGTACGTCCCCCGCAGCTCCTCCGGGATGTCCGGGTGGAGCTTGGTCAGCCCGCGGACGTGGGCTTCGTAGATGACGCTCTCGTTGTAGGGCACGTTCGGCGGCCGGTCGTTGGCCCAGTCGAAGTACGGGTTGACGACGACCGCGCGGACGGTGTGCGCCGCCGAGTCGTCGTCGTTGCGCTCC
The DNA here is from genome assembly GCA_033793495.1 of Streptomyces sp. MN03-5084-2B. GTDB lineage: Bacteria > Actinomycetota > Actinomycetes > Mycobacteriales > Pseudonocardiaceae > Amycolatopsis. The sequence goes on from JARAWT010000001.1 coordinate 211,385, forward strand.
TCGGGACGGCCGAACCGGTAGCCGAACACGGATTCGTCCCAGTCCACCCGGCCGGTGACGGCCTTGGCGTACGGGTCGAGCAGCAGCTTGGCGGGGTTGCAGCGCAACCCCCGGGCGGGGTCGTGCGGCCCGTGGACGCGGAAGCCGTACTCCTGGCCGGGGCCGACGCCGGTCAGGTAGCCGTGGTGGACGAAGCCGTCGACCTCCGGCAGCCGGATCCGGGTCTCGGTTCCGTCCGGGGCGAACAGGCACAGGTCGACGCGGTCGGCGACCTCGGAGAAGAGCGCGAAATTGGTGCCGACGCCGTCGTAATCGGCTCCGAGCGGGTAGGGGGAACCGGGCCAAGGCTGCACTGGGCCTCCACAGGTGCGAGTGATCTCCGGCAGGAATACCCAGCCGGAGAGCCCCGGACACCGTGACGTCGCCCTCCTCACCCGGACGCACCACCCGGCGCGGGACCGCTGTCTGTTCAACGGTCCGCGCCGATGCGACCGAGGGCGTCAGGTCAGCTTGTTCTTGACTTCCTTGGCCTTGCCCTTGGCCGTGCCCTTGGCGTCCTGCAGGGGCGCGTAGGTCCCGAAGAGCGCCGGGTCGGGCTTCGGCGCGGTCCCGGGGCCGCCGAGCGGTTCCGGGTCCATCAGGTACTCGATGCCGGCGTCGGTGGTCCAGCTGGCGCCCTTGGCGCCGTCGGGGCCGTCGGAGAGGTGCCAGATCGTGTGGTTGTGCGTCTGGTCTTCTTCGTCGAGCAGCGCACCGGGGGCGATGTCGCCTTCCAGCCCGTCGGCCTTGAGCTCTTCGATCGCGGCCAGCCACTGCTTCTGGTGGACGGTGTCACGGGCGAGGTTGAACCGGAGCATCGCCTTGACGCCGGGGTCGTCGGTCATGGTGTACAGCCGCGCGGTCTGCAGCCGTCCCTGGGCTTCGGCGGCGACGTTGGCGCGGAAGTCGGCGAGCAGGTTGCCGGAGGCGACGATGTACTTGCCGTTCCAGGGGTAGCCGTTGCTGTCGGCGGGCAGTGCCCCGCCGCCGCCGACGATCGCCTGCTGGACGTCCATCCCGCCGATCGTCGCGGCCATCACCGGGTCCTTGACGGCTTCGGCGGTGACGGTCGAGGGGGCGCCTTCGAGCAGGCGGGCGACCATGGTGGCGAGCATTTCGACGTGCCCGATCTCTTCGGTCGCGGTGTCCATGATCAGGTCCTTGTACTTGCCTTCGATGCGGCAGTTCCAGCCCTGGAACAGGTACTGCATCGTCACGGTCATCTCACCGAAGGCGCCGCCGATCAGCTCCTGGAGCTTGCGGGCGTAGACGGCGTCCGGCTTTTCGGGCTTGGCTTCGAACTGCAGCAGCTTCGTGTGACGGAACACGAGAATTCCCTCCGTCGTCCGGGGTGGCACCGGCGGGGGCCGGCGGTCCACGGGGCTTTCCCGGTTAGCGGAGGGTTAACCACGGCGATCCGCGGACGGCGTGGCCGCGGTGGGCCGCCGAGGATCGACAACGCCACCGTCACTGTGGTAGTTGAACGCGGAACGTCGATGGCGAGTGGAGCGATACGTGAGCGAACACCAGGAGCGGGTACCGACCTGCCGGCGGTACCAGTGCGACGAGCCGGCCCTCTGGCGGAGGTTGTGTGCGGCTCACTGGGCTCGCTGGCAGAACGGGACCGACCCGCTCGACCAGCCGGGCGACGACGGCGAGTCCCCCGGACCCCGCGTGTGGCAGCCGCCGTTGCGGGAGAACAGCGTTTCGCAGCGCAAACCCGGCCGGGCCGGCTGACACCGGCGGGGAGGCCGCGTCCGGGCACTCCCCGCCGTGACGTGGTTCAGCCGGCGAGCTCGGCGACGGTGACGCCGATCGGCGTCGACGGGCGGCCGATCAGGCTGCGGAGGTCGCCGGTGGTTTCGGCGAGCAAGCCGTCCTTCGTGTTGGCGTCCAGCGCCACGAGCAGGCCGACCACCGGTTCCGGCAGGCCCGCCTGGGCGAGCACCTTGGCGTGCTCGTCGGCCGGGAGGTCGACGTAGCTCACCTCGCGGCCGGTCACCTTGCCGATCTCGGCGGCGAGGTCCGCGTTCGACCAGGTGACGTCCCCGGCGAGCTCGTAGACCTTGCCCTCGTGGCCTTCGCCGGTGAGCACGGCGACCGCGGCCGCGGCGTAGTCGGCCCGGGTGGCGCTGGCGACGCGGCCGTCCCCGGCGCTGCCCACGAAGCTGCCCGTCGCGGCCGCCTGCTTGATCGTGTCGGCGTAGTTCTCGTGGTACCAGTTGTTGCGCAGGATCGTGGCGGTCAGGCCGGAGGCCGCGATCAGCTCCTCGGTCGCCTTGTGCTCCGGGGCCAGCACGAGCGCGGACGTCGTCGCCTGCGGTGCGCTGGTGTAGACGAGGTGTCGGACGCCGGCCTCCTTGGCCGCGTCGACGACGGCCTGGTGCTGCGCGACGCGGCGGCCGACCTCGCTGCTGGACACCAGCAGCACCTTGTCGGCCCCCTTGAACGCCGTGACCAGGCTTTCGGGGTCGGTGTAGTCGGCGTGACGGACGTCGACGCCGCGCTCGGACAGGCCGGCGGCCTTCTCCGGGCTGCGGACGGCGGCGGCGACCTGGTCGGCGGGCAGCTTCTCGAGCAGGCCTTCGACGACGAGCTTGCCGAGGTGGCCGGTGGCGCCGGTGACGACGATCATGAGGACTCCTTGAAGTTTCAAGTACCTGGTCCTTGAAGGATGTACTAACTTTTAGAAAGTACCAACTCATTGTTAGTGCCGTCACATCCATCGTGCGCACTCTTGGGTAGTATCGAGGCGTGGATGAAGGAGTTGACGCCGAGCACGAGGCCCTGGTCGCCGACGTGTTCAGTGGCGCCTGCGCGTCCCGGGCCGTGCTGGAGCACGTCACCGGCCGGTGGGGCGTGCTCGCCCTGGCCGCGCTCAACGACGGCGTGTTCCGGTTCAACGCCCTGCGTCGCCGGGTGCAGGGCGTCAGCGAGAAGATGCTCGCCCAGACGCTGCAGGCGCTCGAGCGCGACGGCTTCGTGCACCGGGAGGCGCGTCCCACGATCCCGCCGCACGTGGAGTACAGCCTCACGCCCGCCGGGCAGGAGGTCGCGCAGCGGCTGCTGAGGCTGATCGAAGTCCTCGAAGCGAGCGTGCCCGGTGTCGTCGCGGCCCAGGCCCGCTACGACGCGGCCAAAGCCGCGGGTGCGTGACGGCGGTCTAGCGGGCTGAAGTCCTTGCGGGCGAAGAGGTTGCGGCGAGCAGGAACATCCCCGCTGCGACGCCGAGCATCGTCACCACGCCGCGCGGCCAGAAGATGTGGCTGTCGTAGAAGGAAACGCTGGCGGCCAGCAGCACCACGGCCCCGGGTGCGGCCCGCCACGAGGCTTCCCGCGCGACCGCCGCGACGATGAGGACGTTCGCCGCGAGAAAGCCGAGCGCGCCGACGTGGCCCAGGGTGTCGCCGATGCCGAACACCGCCCCGGTGACGGGCGTGACGGCGTGCTGGGCGTGGACCACGGTTCCGGCCGCGATGCCGGCGACGGCGTCGAGCCCGCCGTAGAAGGCCGCGAACCCGAACGCCGCGAGCCGGCCCGGACGGCGAAGTGCCGCGGGGGCGGGCGAAAGCAGCAGCCACTGCGCCACCGCGAGCAACGGGAACACCGGCAGCAGGACGACGTGCAGGGTGGTCCACCACGGTGCGCTCTGGGGACCCAGCGCGAGCGGGTGCACCAGGCCCCATCCGGCCAGCACGAGCCCGGGCGCGGCGTAAGCCGCGGCACGCGACCATCGGGAGCGAAGCATGGCTCGACGGTATCGGCCGGGGGCCCGCCCGGCGATTACCGAACTCTTACCGCCGCGGAGGGCAAGAGTCCCAAGGGAACCGGCGGCCGGCGAGGGGTGGAACTGGCCATTGCACTCGCTCGGCGCGGGAGTTATGTTAGCGCTCACAATCGCTCCGCTTGTGCCGTTCCTGCGTGTCGGTGATCGAGGAGGAGGTTGGCACCGTCGCCGGCCCGCGCACCTGTCGATTCGACGATTTCCGTACCCCAGCGGGAGATCACCCATGGCACGACAGCCGAGATATGCCCGTACCCGCGCCCTCGTCACCGCCGGCGCGCTCGCCACCGGCCTGCTCGTCGGCGGCGGCACGTCCCAGGCGGCCACGCAAGGGCCGTGCGACATCTACCAGGCCGGCGGGACCCCCTGCGTGGCCGCGCATTCCACCACCCGCGCCCTGTACGGCGCCTACACCGGTCCGCTGTACCAGGTCCGGCGCGCGTCCGACAGCGCCACGCGCGACATCGCTCCCTTGGCCGCGGGCGGTGTGGCCAACGCGGCGGCGCAGGATTCGTTCTGTGCCGGGACGACCTGCCTGATCACGGTCATCTACGACCAGTCCGGCCGGAACAACCGCCTCACGCAGGCGCCGCCGGGTGGCTTCCAGGGCCCGGCGGCGGGCGGCTACGACAACCTCGCCAACGCCACCGCGGCGCCGATCAGCGTCGGCGGGCACAAGGCGTACGGCGTCTACGTGGCCCCCGGTACCGGGTACCGCAACAACAACACCAACGGTGTCGCGACCGGTGACCAGCCCGAGGGCATGTACGCCATTTTCGACGGCACGCACTACAACGGCGGTTGCTGCTTCGACTACGGCAACGCCGAACGCAACAGCCGCGACAACGGCAACGGCACCATGGAAGCCATCTACTTCGGCAACAACAAGGTCTGGGGCTACGGCTCCGGCAACGGGCCGTGGATCATGGCCGACCTCGAGAACGGCCTCTTCTCCGGCGTCAACCAGCACTACAACGCGGGCGACCCCAGCATCAGCCACCGCTTCCTGACCGCGATCGTCAAGGGCGGGCCGAACCGGTGGGCCATCCGCGGCGGCAACGCCCAGTCCGGTGGCGTGTCGACCTTCTACGACGGCGTGCGCCCGAACGTCGCGGGCTACAACCCGATGAAGAAGGAAGGGGCCATCATCCTCGGCATCGGCGGGGACAACAGCGTCGGCGCCCGCGGCACCTTCTACGAAGGCGTGATGACGTCCGGCTATCCCTCGGACGCCACGGAAAGCGCGGTGCAGGCCAACATCACCGCGGCCGGCTACGCCACGAGCTCCGCGGGCACCGGGCTGACGCCGGGCACGGCCGTGTCGCTGCGCGCGACCACCGCGTGCTGCACCGACCGCTACATCCACCACACCGGCTCCACTGTGGACACCGCGGTGATCGGCACCGGCAGCTCGGCCACGGAGAAGGGCAACAGTTCCTGGACCGTCCGGACCGGGCTCGGCAGCAGCTCGTGCGTGTCGTTCGAGTCGAAGAACGTGGCCGGGCAGTACCTGCGGCACCAGAACTACCGGCTTTACCTGCAGGCCAACGACGGGAGCTCGCTGTTCGCCCAGGACGCGACCTTCTGCCCGGAGGCCGGGCGCAACGGACAGGGTGCTTCGCTCAGATCGCTCAACTTCCCCGACCGGTACGTGCGCCACTACGACAACATCGTCTACATCGCCGCCAACGGCGGATCGAACACGTTCGACAGCGCGAATGCCTACAGCGACGACGTGAGCTGGCTCGTCAGCTCACCGTGGGCGTCCTGATCCGCTGACTGTCACGCGCCCGGTCCCGTGCCGGACCGGGCGCGTGATAGCGCTTTCTCGAACTGTCTTGCCGCGACCGCGAGAATTGCGTTACGCTCACGAAGAGCGCTCCAGCGGAAAAGTACCCGGCTGCCCCATGGAGGCACCATGCCCGCCGCTCGAGCACCCCTCTCCGTCGTCCTCCTCAGTCTCGTGGCGTTGCTCGTCACCGCGCTGCCCGCCGCGGCCGCCTACCCCGATCCCGGCCGCGTCACCGGTGACGCCGGCGTGCACGACCCGAGCGTGGTCAAGCGCCCGGACGGCAGCTACCTGGTGGCGCACACCGGCGACGGCATCACGCTGAAGACCTCCACCGACCGGATCGCCTTCTCCGGCGCCGGTTCGGTGTTCCCGGGCGGCGCACCGTGGACGACCTCCTACACCGGGGGCGACCGCCGCCTGTGGGCACCGGACGTCTCCTACCACAACGGCCAGTACTACCTGTACTACTCGGCTTCGACGTTCGGCTCCAACCACTCCGCGATCTTCCTGGCCACCAGCCCGTCCGGCGCGTCCGGCAGCTGGACGAACCGGGGCCTGGTCGTCGAATCCCGCAGCAGCGACAACTTCAACGCCATCGACCCGAACCTGGTCGTCGACGAGGCGGGCCGGTGGTGGCTGGCCTTCGGCTCGTTCTGGACGGGCGTCAAGCTGATTTCGCTGAACCCCGCGACGGGGCTGCGCCAGGGCAGCGGGATGACCGCCATCGCCGGGCGCGGCGGCGGGGCGATCGAGGCGCCGTTCATCGTCAAGCGCGGCCAGTACTACTACCAGTACGTGTCGTTCGACTTCTGCTGCCGCGGCGCTTCGAGCACCTACCGCGTCATGGCCGGCCGGTCCACCAGCGTCACCGGGCCCTACGCCGACCGCAACGGCGTGGCGATGAACTCCGGCGGCGGTACCGAAATCCTGGCCGGCCACGGCAGCGTCCACGGGCCCGGCCACGAAGCCGTGCTTGCCGACAACGGGGGCGATCTGCTGATCTACCACTACTACGCCGACAACGGCACGGCCCGCCTCGGCATCAACCGCCTGACCTACGACGCGGCCGGCTGGCCGGTCGTCACCTGAGCACCAGAAAGGACGCCTCGGATGCGCCTCCGCCGAACCGCTGTGGTCCTGGCCGTTTCCGCGTCGCTGCTGAGCCCGGCGACGGCGGACGCCTCGCCGCCGGGTGGCGCCTCACCCGGGTGGGTGACGCTGACCGAGTCCTCGCTCGAGGGCGTGCACGGCACCGCCCCCGACGTCACCATCCGCAACGTGCTCACCGTGACCGCCACCGGCGCGGCGCTGCGGGTGCGGCTGAGCAACCCGTTCGGCAGCACCGCGATGACCGTGCGGTCGGTGTGGGTCGGGCAGCAGCCGTCGACGAATTCGCCCGTGCTCGTGCCCGGGTCGAACCACCGGGCCACCTTCGGCTTCCGGCACGCCGTGACGATCCCGCCCGGCGGGAGCGCCTGGACCGACCCGCTGCCGCTGGCGGTCCGGCGCGGCGACCACGTCGCGGTGAGCATCTACGCCCCGGGCGCGCCGGTCAACGACCACACCTTCCCGCCGCCCGAGACGGACACGCCCGGGTCGTTCACCTCGGCCGGCCCCGGGGACGCCGGCGCGGACGAATCGGGAAGCGCGTACGGGGCCTTCGCACCCGGCGTCCTGTGGTGGGCCGACGCGATCAGCGCCGTCTCGCCCGCCCGCGGCACGATCGTCGCCCTCGGCGACTCGATCACCGACGGCTACAACGCCTTCGGCGGCGGTCCGCGCTGGACCGACGTGCTCGCCGAGCGCATGGGGACGCTGCCGCCGTCGCGACGGCTGTCGGTGGCGAACGCGGGCATCAGCGGCAACACCGTCAGCGTCCAGCCGAACCCGTACGACCCCACCGGCCAGTGCTGCGGCCCGCCCGCCCCGGTCCGGCTCGACCGGGACGTGCTGTCCCTGCCCGGCGTGCGGTACGTCCTGCTCCTGGAGGGGACGAACGACCTCGGCGGCGGCGACAACGCCGCCCCGGCCCCGGCCCAGCAGGTCATCGACGCCATGCGCACCATCGCCGGGCGGGTGCACGCCGCGGGCCGCCGGATCGTCGGCGCGACGATCCTGCCGATGTGCAACGCGGCCGGCAGCGCGAAGGAACAGGCCCGGCTCGCGGTCAACGCGTGGATCCGCACGTCGCGGACGTTCGACGCGGTGCTCGACTTCGACTCCGTGCTGCGCGACCCGGCGGACCCGACGGTGATCCGCGCGGACCGGCGCACCGACTGCTACCACCCGAACGCGGCCGGGGACCGGCTCCTCGGCGATTCGATCGACCTGAAGGTGTTCGCCCGCTGAACCACCCGGCCGCCGTCAGGTGTCGCCGGACGCCGTGGGGCGGCGGCCGGGCGCCGGGTCCGCCGGGCTCGGCCGGCCGGACCCGGCGCGGACCGGTTCCGGGGCGGGCCGCCGTTCCCGGGCCTCCGCCCGGCGGCGGCCGAGGACGCTGACGATCAGGTGGTCGACGGGTGACATCGAGGCCTCTTTCCCCAGGGTTCGGCGGGTCCCCTCCGCGATGCGGACTTCCCGCTGCGTGGAAGCCCGAAACCTGCAGGAGACGGCCCGCCCTGGCTCATCGAACCGGTTCGATCCTGGCCGGCGGTTACGCGCGGTGGCCGTCGTGAGTGGCGTGAGGCGGGTCAGAACCCGCCTCACCACTCACGACCAGCCGCGGCAGGGTGCTCGGCCGCGGGCCTCGGTCAGCCTCGGCGGCGGGCGCCCGTGCTCGACCGCAGCGAGATCGGCGGCTCCAGCAGCGCGTGCCGCGGTTCCGCACCCGCGTCCGCGATCTGCGCCAGCAGCAGATCCACCGCCAGCCGACCCAGGTCGACCGCGGGGACGTCCGCCGCCGTGAGCGGGGGGTGGAAGTCCTCCGCCAGGCGCTCCGCGATCACGCCCGTCAGCGAAAAGTCGCGGGGCACCTCGAGCCCGGCCCGGTGCAGGGCGCGCTGGACGCCCGGCAGGGCCGCTTCGTTGATCGTCACCGCGGCCGTCACCGAAGGCCACTGGTTCCGGATCTGCTCGAAGCACGCCAGGCCCGCTGCCGCCTCGTCCGCGCAGCACACCGTGCGCGCCGTCAAGCCGCGGGCCGCCGTGGCGTCCAGAAAGCCCGTGGCCGAGCGCAAAGCCGGGCCGTAGCCCGCCGCGACGAGCTCGGCCGAGCGGTTGATCAGCACCACTTCCTCGTGACCGAGGTCGGCCAGGTGGTGCACGCAGCGCGTGATCAGGGCGCCGTAGTCGACGTCGACCCACCAGGACGCGCCCGGGTGCTCGACGTGGCCGATCGTCACGAACGGCAGGCTCGCCTGGCTCAGCCGCTCGACCCGGGGGTCCTCCAGCAGGATCTCCATCAGGATCACGCCGTCGACCCGCCGTCCGGTCACGATGCGCTCGAACGAGCGGTCGTGGTCGCCGCCGCTGGGGGAGAGCAGGACGTCGAGGTCGTGGGCGGCGGCCGCGTCGACGACGCTGCCGACGAACCCCAGCTGGACGTCGGTCAGCCGGCGGCTGGCCGGCGGGACCACCAGGCCGAGGGTCCGCGTGCGGCCTTCGGCCAGGGCGCGGGCGCTGGCGTTGGGCCGGTAGCCGAGCTCGGCGATGACGTCGTTGATGCGCTGCACGGTGGCCGCGGACACCGGGCGCTTGCCGCTCAGCGCGTACGACACGGTGCTGCGCGAAACCCCCGCGCGCCGCGCGATCTCCCCGATGTTCATGCCACTCCCGACGCATCGCCTTGGAACCGGTTCGATCGTAGTACACGCAGTATTGCGCAGGGGGTGCCTCGCGGTTTACGGTGACGCCGCTCGTCCGCATCGAACCGGTTCGATGAGACCGAGAACGTCGTCGCCGGTGCCGACAGGAAGGACCTCCCATGAAGCGTCACCCGATCACCCGGCTGCTGTCGGTGGCCGTCGCCGCGACGACACTGGCCGCCTGCTCCTCCGGGCCGGCCCCCACCGCGGCCGGGGGCACCTTCACCGTCTGGGACCCTTATCCGCAGTTCGACGCGAGCTCCGCGTGGGCGAAGGTGATCGACAAGTGCGGCGCCGACGCCGGGGTCAAGATCGCCCGGCAGGCGTTCGACACGACCGACCTCACCAACAAGGTGCTGCTCGCCGCCCAGCAGAACACCGCGCCGAACGTCCTCGTCGTCGACAACCCCGTGGTCTCCACCCTGGCCGAGGGCGGGGTGCTCAAGTCCAACGCCGACACCGGGCTCGACGCCGCGCAGGTCGCCCCGAACCTGCTCGCCGCCGCCGACGTCAAGGGCCAGGTGTACGGCGTCCCGATCGGGGCGAACACGCTCGCCCTCTACTACAACAAGGCCGTGCTGACCGCGGCCGGCGTGGACCCGGCGTCGGTGAAGGACTGGGCGAGTCTCGACGCGGCACTGGCCAAGGTGCAGGCCGCGGGCAAGAAGGGCATCACGTTCTCCGCCATCGGCACCGAGGAGGGCAGTTTCCAGTTCCTGCCGTGGTTCTGGGGCTCGGGCGCGAACCTGACCGACCTGGCCTCGGCCGACGCCGTCTCGGCGCTCGCGCAGTGGAAGTCGTGGCTGGACAAGAAGTACGCTCCGAACTCGGTGGTCGGCAACACGCAGACCACCAGCTGGCAGGAGTTCGCGACCGGTGAGTACGCCTTCGCCGAGAACGGCACCTGGCAGCTGCAGAACGCGAAGAAGGCCGGCTTCGAGTACGGCGTCCTGCCGATCCCGGCGCGCGCCGGGGGAGCGGCCCCGGCGCCGACCGGCGGCGAGTTCGTCACCGTGCCCGTCCAGAGCAGCCCGGACGCCGAAAAGACCGCGGGCAAGATCGCGTCCTGCCTGACCAGCCCGGCCAACGTGCTCGACTCCGACACCGCGCTGACCTACGTCTCCGCCGTGCCGTCGGTGCAGGAGAAGCAGGTCGCCGCCGCTCCGGAGCTGAAGGTGTGGGTCGACGCGGTCAAGGTCGCGAAGGGCCGGACCGGCGACAACCTCGGCACCCGGTACCCGCGGATCTCCGAACCGCTCTGGGGTGCCGTGCAGGCCGCTCTCACCGGTGCGAAGGCCCCGGACGTCGCCCTCTCGGCCGCGCAGGCGACCGCCGCCTCGGCGAAGTAGGCCCGCTCGTGCTGGACACCCGTCAGCCGGTGGCCGCCCGTCCGGACGCGCGAGCGCCCGGACGGGCCGGGCGGCGCCGCAGACAGCAGCTCCTCGCGTGGGCGTTCCTCGCCCCGCTCGTCGCCTACCTCGTCCTGTGCTACGGCTACCCGCTGGTCACGAACATCGATCTCAGCCTGCGCAACTACACCGTCCGCACCTTCGTGCACGGCGGCGCGCCGCTGGTCTGGTTCGACAACTACGCCGGTGTTTTCACCGATCCGACCTTCCGCACGGCGCTGCTGAACACGGTCGTCTTCACCGCGGCCTCGCTGCTGTTCCAGTACGGCATCGGCCTGGCGATGGCGGTGTTCTTCACGCGTCACTTCCGCCTCGGCCCGACGCTGCGCGCGCTGTTCCTCGTGCCCTGGCTGCTGCCGCTGATCGTCTCGGGGTCGACCTGGGCGTGGCTGCTCAACAGCGAGTCCGGCGTGGTCAACGCCGTGCTGGGCTGGTTCGGCGCGGGCCGGATCGACTGGCTGACGTCGCCGTCCTGGGCGCTGGTGTCGGTGATCATCGCCAACATCTGGATCGGTGTGCCGTTCAACCTCGTCGTGCTGCACAGCGGCCTGCAGAACATCCCGGCCGAGGTGTACGAGGCGGCGTCGCTCGACGGCGCCGGGGCGTGGCAGCGGTTCCGGCACGTCACCTTCCCGCTGCTGCGGCCGGTTTCGGCGATCACCCTGCTGCTGGGGCTGGTCTACACGCTCAAGGTGTTCGACGTCATCTGGATCATGACCAAGGGCGGGCCCGGCGGGGCGTCGACCACCCTGGCCACCTGGTCCTACCAGCTCGGGTTCGGCAGCATGCTGCCGCGGTTCGGGCCCAGCGCGGCCGTGGGCAACGTGCTCATCCTGCTGGCGCTGGTCGCGGGCCTGCTCTACATCCGCGCGCAGCGCAGGCAGGAGGCAGCGTGATCCGCCACTGGCGCACCGCGGTGGGGCTGCTCCTCACCGCCGTGATGCTGTTCCCCGTCTACTGGATGGTCAACGTGTCGCTGACCCCGGCCGGGCGGATGCGCAAGTCGCCGCCCGACTGGTTCCCGGCCGCACCGACGTTCGAAGGCTACGAGCGGGTTCTGCGCGAGCAGCTCCCGTACTTCGCCACCAGCCTGTTCGTCGCGCTCGGCACGGTGGCGCTGACCCTGGCCCTGGCCGCGCCTTCGGCGTACGCGCTGGCCAAGCTGCGCCCGCGCGGCGGCCGGGCGCTGGGTTTCGTGCTGCTGGTCGCCCAGATGATCCCGGGCATCATCATGGCGCTGGGCTTCTACGGCATCTACGTCTCGCTCGGCATCACCAACACCGCCTGGGGCCTGGTCCTCGCCGACTCGACGATCGCGGTGCCGTTCGCCGTGCTCATCCTGACGTCGTTCATGGCAACGGTGCCGGACGAACTCGTCCAGGCGGCCACGATCGACGGCGCGGGCGCGGTGCGCGCGTTCTGGTCGGTGGTGCTGCCGGCGAGCCGCAACGGGGTGGTGACCGCGGGGCTGTTCTCGTTCCTGTGGGCCTGGTCGGACTTCGTCTTCGCGGCGACGCTCGACGGCGGCGGCTCGATGCGGCCGCTGACCCTGGGGATCTACCGCTACATCGGCAACAACAACCAGGAGTGGAACTCCATCATGGCGACGGCGGTGGTCGCTTCCGTGCCCGCCGCGGTGCTCCTCGTGCTGGCGCAGCGGTTCGTCGCCGCCGGCGTCACCGCGGGCGCCGTCAAGGACTGAACCCCTCTCGGAAAGGACGGCTTCTGTGCCCACGGGCGAATTTTCGCTGCGGGAGATCCCCTTCAGCCACCCGGGATCGTGGTTCGACGTCTCCCCGGTGGTGGCCCAGGCCACCTACGCCGACGACCTGCACCTGGTGTCCCACCGCCACGGCATGCACGCCGTGCTGGCGCTGGTCCCCGAACGCGGCGGGGAGCGGGCGGCGGTCCCGGCCGCCGCCACGCCCGCCGCGCTCACCTGGGGCGGCGGCGAGGAGCGGATCACCGCGGCGTTCGCGGCACCGGACGTCCTGCGGATCGCCGGGCGCGGCCTCGACCTGAGGATCCGCGCGGCGGAGCCGACCCTGACGCCGTTCACCGGCACCTACTTCTTCGCCGATCCGGTCGACGGGTCCGCCGTCTTCACCTCCTACGAAACCGGGCACCGCTACCGCGTCACCGTCCTTTCCGGACAGGTGCGGCACGTCGGCGCCGAAGCGCTCGGGACGGCCGAGCGGGCGGTCGTCGTCGGCGGCGACGCCTGGGAGGTGGCGATCGAGGAACTCCCCGGCGCGAGCGAGCCGTACTCGGCGGCATCGGTGTTCGACGACGTGGTCGCCGCCGCCCGGACCGGGTTCACCGCCTTCGCCGACGCGGTCGCGCCGTGGCGCGGCGAGCGCACGCCGGCGGCCGAGCTGGCCTGTTACGTGCTGTGGTCGGCCATCGTGGCGCCCGCCGGGTTCGTCGGCCGCCCGGCGGTGCTGATGTCGAAGCACTGGATGGACAAGGTGTGGAGCTGGGACCACTGCTTCAACGCGCTCGCCCTGGCCGGGGGACGGCCCGAGCTGGCCTGGCACCAGATCCAGGTCGTCTTCGACCACCAGGACGACCGCGGCGCGCTGCCCGACTCGATCACCCACGCCGAGGTGCTGCGCAACTTCGTCAAACCGCCCATCCACGGCTGGGCGCTGAGCCGGCTGCGCGACCGCCTTCCCGGTGGCCTGCCCGAAACCGGGCCTGCCTACCGGCAGCTGGCCGCGTGGACGACGTTCTGGCTCGGCCACCGCCGCGTGCCCGGCAGCCCGTTCGCCCACTACGAGCACGGCAACGACAGCGGCTGGGACAACGCGACGCCGTTCGCGCGGCGGCGGCTCGTGCAGACGCCCGACCTCGCCGCGTTCCTGGTGCTGCAGCTGAAGGAACTGGCCGTGCTGGCCACCGAGCTGGGCGACCCCGGCGCGGCCGCGCGGTGGGAGGCCGAAGCGGAGAGCATGCTGACGGCGCTGCTGGACGAGCTGTGGGACGGCACGAGGTTCGTCAGCCGCTCGGCCGCGACCGGGGAGGTGCAGTCCGGGGCGAGCCTCCTGGAGCTGATGCCGATCGTGCTCGGCGAGCACCTGCCCCCGGACGTCCGGGAGAAGGTCGTGGCCGGGCTGGAGGGGCACCTCACCGACATCGGGCTGGCGACCGAGCGGCCGTCGTCGGTGTTCTACGAGGCGGACGGCTACTGGCGAGGACCGGTGTGGGCGCCGGTCACGGTGCTGATCGAGGACGGCCTCCGCCGGGCCGGCGCGGCGGAGCTCGCCGACCGCGTCAGCGCCCGGTTCCGTGCAGTGTGCGAAAAGTCCGGCTTCGCCGAGAACTTCGACGCGCTGACCGGCGACGGCCTGCGCGACCGCGCCTACACGTGGACGGCCGCCGCCTACCTGGTGCTGGCCGGCGCCGCCGAGGCGCGGTCGGAGCGGTAGCTCAGGCGCGGTCGTGGAGCGTGACGTGGTAGCCGTCGGGGTCGGCGAAGGTGAACGTCCGGCCGAAGGGGCCGTCGATCGGGGCCGAGACGATCCGGTGGCCGTCGGCGGCGAGGGCGTCGTGGATGGCCTGGACCTCGGTCGCGTGGAGCCAGATCGCGGCCCCGATGCCGGGCTGGGCGACGGAGGCCAGATCGGTGCCGGGAACGATGTCTCGCAGGGCGAAGGCGATCGGCTTCGTCTCGAAGACGACGGCGTGCGGCGGTCCGGCCGGCGAGCGGACGAGGCCGAGGTACCGCTCGTAGAACGCCTGTGAGGCGGCCAGGTCGCGTGCCTGGAGCGAGATGAAGTCGGGGCCGGTGGCGGGCATGGTGCTGCTCCTCTGCTGTTGTCAGGTTCCTGACATCGCCCACGGTATGTCAGGAACCTGACATGAGTCAAGCCGGGCTTCCCCGGCCGCTGTCGAAACGCATCGACAATGCGGTATTGCCCAGGCCTCCTGGTTGCGCGAGGAAACGTATTTGATTTCGACGAAATCGAAACCGGCGGCCGGATCGAAATCATCGAAGTATTGTGGAGCGGATCGTGATCGATGCTGGTCGAATGCGGGTAAATCACGCACCGTATCTTGACCGGTGCGCAACTCGGCTGCGATAGTCGTCCCACTCCCGTTCACGCGCTTCGGTCGTGAATAAGTCGTCGAAACGATTCGACATCCTGTCAACCGGGAAAGGACGAACCGATGCACAACGTTGTGCGATCCCTCCTCGTCTCACTGACCGCGGCCGCCGTGGTGGCGACCACCGCCGGGGTGGCCGAGGCGGCCACCTGGTCCTCTTCGGACAAGTGGGCGACCTGGTCCAACGGCGGGTACACCATCCGCAACGACGTCTGGGGCAGCGGAGCCGGCCCGCAGTCGATCTGGGCGAACTCCTACAGCAACTGGGGAGTGAACTCCAACCAGCCGAACACCGGCGGGGTCAAGTCGTACCCGCACTCGGCGAAGAACGTCGGCCGGACGCTCAGCTCGCTGCGGAGTGTTTCCAGCAGCTTCAACGTGAGCCGCCCGGGCAGCGGTGCCTACGAGACCGCCTATGACATCTGGGCGAACAACAACGCCTACGAAATCATGTTGTGGGTCAACAAGCAGGGTGCGGTCGGCCCGATCGGCAGCAAGCAGACGACGGTGAGCGTCGGCGGCCACACCTGGGACGTCTACAAGGGATCGAACGGCTCGAACGCGGTGTTCTCGTTCCTGCGCACGTCGAACACGAACGCCGGAACCGTCGACGTCCTCGCGGTGCTGAACTGGATCAAGGCCCGCGGCTGGTTCGGCGACGTCACCCTCGGCGAAGTGCAGTTCGGCTTCGAAATCACGTCGTCGTCCGGCGGCCTGAACTTCACGTCGAACAGCTATTCCGTTTCCGCGTCCTGACCCGGGCGACGACCCGCTCCCCGTGCCTCCCCGCTCCTCGTCCCAGCCTCAGCAGGCGGCGAGGAGCGGGGAAACCCACCCGGCTCTACACTTCGCCCGTGATCAAGAACTCCGGCACGAGAGCAAGGTGGACCGATGGAACCGGGTGACGTCGCGCGCAAAGCGCTGGCCTGTGTGCGGATCTTCAACGGCGCGGTCGGCCTGCTCGCCCCCGGCCGGATGGCGGCGAGCCTGGGCAGTGCGCCGGGGGAGGACAAGCGGTTCGGCTACCCCGCGCGCATGTTCGGCATCCGCACCCTGGTCCTCGGGGCGGACCTGCTGCTGCTGAAGGCGGACGACCCGTCGGCCCGGCGGATCCTGCGGCAGGCGGTGCTCATCCACGCCGCGGACACCGCGTCCGCCGCCTACGCCGGTGCGCGGGGCGAACTCGAGGGCAGGGCGGCGAAGTTCACCGTCGCGATCTCCGCCGTCAACACCGTGCTGGCGGTGATTTCGCTCGCGACCGCGAAGCCGCGCGACTGACCCGGCTTCAGGGGCGCACGCGCAGCGCGTCGACGATCAGGTCGAGCATCCGGCCGGTCCGCTCGGGGTCGCGTTCGTCCGCTGTGGACAGGAACGTGCCCAGTAGCAGCAGTGTCACGTCTTCCGGGGCGGCGTCGGCGCGCAGCGTGCCCGCCTTCGCGCCCGCGTCGAGGATCGTCCCGATCGCGGCGGTGATGCGCTGCCGCGTCGCCGGCGTCGCGATGCGGCCCGAGGCCACGCTCGCGCGGAGGACGTCCGCCATCCCGCGTTTGGTCGCCACGAACGCCGCATAGCGGTCCATCCACGCGCGGAGGGCTTGTTCGGGCGCGAGCGTGCCGAGCAGGGCCGGCGCGCTGTCGGTGACGTCGTCGAGTTCGGCCGCGTAGACGGCTTCGACGAGCGCCTCGCGGGTCGGGAAGTGCCGGTAGAGCGTCCCGATCCCGACACCCGCTTCGCGGGCGACGGTTTCGAGCGCGACTGTGTCGTTGGCAGCACTGCCGTCGGCGGCGGCGAACGCGGCGCGCGCCACCGCCACGAGCTTGTCCCGGTTGCGGCGCGCGTCCGAGCGCACCGGGCGGGCGGGGTCGGGCGAAGGCAAAGCGGAGGCACCTCCGGTTGTGCTACGGTCGGGTCAGAGCGGAGGCTCCTCCGCTTTGCCATCATCGCACAAGGACGGGGACACCCATGCCTTTTCCCGGACGCGCCGCACTCGCCGGCCGCTCCGTCTCGCGCGTCGGCTTCGGGGCGATGCAGCTCGAGCGCCTCCACGACGACCGCGCCGGGGCCGTCGCGCTCCTGCGTCACGCGGTCGAGCTCGGCGTCGACCACGTCGACACCGCCCAGTTCTACGGCAACGGCTTCGTCAACGGCGTCATCCGCGAGGCCGTGGGCGACGACGTCCTGATCGTCACCAAGGTCGGCGCCGACCCGGACCCCGGTGGTCCGATCCCGCTGCGCCTGGCGCAACGGCCCGAAGAGCTGCGCGCGAGCGTCGAGGACAACCTCCGGGCGCTCGGGCTCGACCGGCTCCCGCTGGTGAACCTGCGCCGCGCGGACCGGCGGCCCGGACTGCTCGCCGAAGGCGACCAGCGCGTCGGCCTCGACGACCAGCTCGCGGTGCTGACGGCTCTGCGCGCCGAGGGGAAGATCGGCGCGATCGGGCTCAGCTCGGTCACCCTCGACGACCTGCGCCGGGCGCTCCCGGCGGGGATCGCGTGCGTGCAGAACGCCTACAGCCTCGTCGGCCGCGACGACGAGGACATGCTCGAGCTGTGCGTCGCGGAGGGCATCGCCTGGGTCCCGTTCTTCCCGCTGGGCGGCGCTTTCCCCGGGCTGCCGAAGGTCGCCGAGGAGCCCGCGGTGCTGGCCGCCGCGCGGGCACTGGGCCGCACGCCGGCGCAGATCGGCCTGGCCTGGCTGCTGCACCGCGCCCCGAACGTCCACCTCATCCCGGGCACCGCGAGCGCGGCCCACCTCGAAGCCAACCTCGCCGCCGCGGACGTCGTTCTCGACGACGAGACCCTAGCCGCCCTGGCCGCGGTCCCGGCCCGCTCGATGGACGCCGCACTGGGCTGACCATCGTGATACCGGCCGCCGGTATCCGGCCACGCCCGCGGCGGCGTACTTTTGCGGCATGTACACGGTTGCGGTGCTGGCCCTCGACGACGTGATCGCCTTCGATCTGGCCACCCCGATCGAGACGCTCGGCCGGGTCCGGCTCCCGGACGGCCGCGGGGGTTACCGGATCGTCGTCGCCGGGCCGGAGCCGATGGTCGGGGCCGGCCCGGTGCGGCTCGCGGTCGACGCGGGGCTCGCCGAAGTCGAGCGCGCCGACCTCGTCGTCGTGCCGGGCCGGAACGACCCCGGCCGGCCGCTCCCGGACGGCGTGGCGGAGTTCCTGCGCGCCGCGGTGGCGCGCGGGACGCGGGTCGCCTCGATCTGCGTCGGGGCGTTCACCCTCGCCGAGGCCGGCCTGCTCGACGGCCGGCGGGCGACCACGCACTGGCTCGCCACCGACGAGCTGGCCCGCCGGTACCCGGCCGTGCAGGTCGACCCGGACGCGCTGTACGTGGACAACGGGCAGATCCTGACGTCCGCGGGCGCGTCGGCGGGGCTGGACATGTGCCTGCACATCGTGGAGCGCGACTACGGCGCCGCGGTCGCCGCCGACGCCGCGCGGCTCGCCGTCGCACCCCTGCAGCGCACCGGCGGGCAGGGCCAGTACATCCTCCGCAACCGCCCGACCTACCAGACTGCGACGCTGGAGAAGGCCCTCGGGTGGATCGAGGAGAACGCCCACCGCCCGCTCACCCTCGCCGACATCGCCGACGCGGCGGGCATGAGCACGCGCACGCTGACCCGGCACTTCCACGCCGAGACCGGGCAGAGCCCGATCCAGTGGCTGACCGGGGTG
The DNA here is from genome assembly GCA_033793495.1 of Streptomyces sp. MN03-5084-2B. Classification (GTDB taxonomy): domain Bacteria; phylum Actinomycetota; class Actinomycetes; order Mycobacteriales; family Pseudonocardiaceae; genus Amycolatopsis. The sequence goes on from JARAWT010000001.1 coordinate 230,010, forward strand.
CGCATCCGGCACGCCCAGCAGCTGCTGGAGCTGACCGACCACACGATCGACCGCATCGCGGGCCAGGTCGGGTTCCCGTCGCCGAGCAACTTCCGCGTCCAGTTCGCCCAGACCGTGCGGGTCAGCCCGAGCGCGTACCGCAAGACGTTCCGGCGCCGGTGAAGCGGCGGTGGCCTGGTCGGGGGGACTCGGCTCACGGGCTCGTGTCGCTGTGTCAGCCGGGTTCGTGGTTGAGGGCGCCGGAGCGGAAGGACGTGACGGCGGCTTCGGCGAACCCGGCCGCCCGGACGGCGTCGAGGAGCCGGGGTTCGTCGTGGACCGCGGCGGCCACGGCGGCGTCGAGCTCGATGCGGGCGGTGCCGCCGAGGTCGCGGACCCGGACGTCGCGGGAGGGCAGGCCGCGGCCGGAGAGGAACGCGCGGACCGCCGATTCGGCCCGTTCCACCCGGGCCAGCGTGGCCGTGGTGATCGGGATGCCGTACCGGACCCGGCTCGCCAGGCAGGGCGCCGCCGGTTTGTCCGCCCAGGCGAAACCCCAGTGCCGGGCGATGGTACGGACGTCCTCTTTGGACAGTCCGAGCGTCCGCAGCGGGGTGTGCACGCCGAGTTCGTCGCCCGCGCGGATGCCCGGCCGGAACGGGTCGACCGCGTCGTCGGCGTTCGTGCCGGTGGCCAGCGCCGGGAAACCGTGGGCGACGGCCACTTCGGCGATCGTCGTGAGCACGGTGGACTTGCAGAAGTAGCAGCGGCGGCGCCCGTTGGCCGCGTACCCGGGCTCCTCCAGCTCACCGGTCGGCGGGGTGAGGTGCCGGACCCCGAGGTCCGCCGCGATCCGCCGCGCGTCGGCCAGTTCCACCGCGGCCAGGCTCGCGGAGTTCGCCGTCACCGCCAGCACGTCCGCCGGGCCGAGGGCGCGCACGGCGGCCGCGAGCACCAGCGCCGAGTCGGCGCCGCCGGAGAACGCCACCGCGAGCGGGCCGAGATCGGCGAGGTGCCTGACGAGCCGGGTGCCGTCCATCAGCGCCCCGCGGCGATCGTCGCGACGACCCGCGCCGGCAGGCCGAGCTCGCGCGCGGCCGCCACGACGTCGTCGTGCTCCGGCTTCGCGCCGTGCGGACCGCGCTTGCGGCGCACCGGCATCCCGAGGACGTCGACCGTTTCGGTCTTCCGGGCGAGCGCGGTGCGGCGGACCGGGTACTCGCGCAGCCCGAGGCTGCCGGTTTCGGCGAGGACCAGGTCCCCGAGCCGGGCGGCGTGCTCCGGCTCGGCGAGCACGTGCAGGACGTGGGCCGGGCGCCCCTTCTTCATCGTCACCGGGCTGATCCACGCGTCGAGCGCGCCGGCGGACAGGAGCTCGCCGACGACGTGCCCGAGCACCTCGCCGGTGACGTCGTCGAGGTTCGTCTCCAGCACCACGAGCGTGCGCTGCCCGGCGGCCACCGGCTCGCCGAGGTGCACGACCGCGATGTTCGGCCGGTCCGGCAGCGACCGGGTGCCCGCGCCGTAGCCGGTGGCCAGCAGGCGGAACTCCGGCGGCGGCTCGAACCGGGCGCCGACGGACTTCAGCAGCGCGGCCGCGGTCGGGGTGACCGTCTCGCCGGTCAGGTCGCTCCCGACCGTGTGCGCGCCCCGCAGCAGCGCGGCGGTCGCAGGAGCGGGACAGGGGAGGACGCCGTGCGCGGTGCGGACGGTCCCGGTGCCGAGGGGAAGCGCGCCACAGTACACAGTGGACACTTCGAGGGCGTCCAGCGCGGCGCAGACGCCGATGACGTCGACGAGCGTGTCGTGCCCGCCGAGTTCGTGGAGGTGGACCCGTTCGGGTGCCTCCCCGTGCAGCCGGCCTTCCACCTCGGCGATCGCGCGGAGGGTGGCGACCGCCCGGGCCGCGACCGGCGCGGGCTCGACCCGTCCCGCCATGGCGATCAGCTCGGCCGCGGACCGGCTGGTGGCGTCGTCGGTGACGGCCACGAGCGCGCGAGCCGCCGTCAGCCCGTGCGTGAGCAGGGACTCCACGCGCAGCTCCCACCCGGTCAGCCCGCTGGCGGCGATGGCGGACCGGAGGGGTTCCAGCGGCGCGCCGGCGTCGACGAGGGCGGCCAGCAGCATGTCCCCGGCGAGGCCGGTGAACGGCGAGATCACGCAGACCGTCACCGCTGCCTCCGCAGGACCTGGGCGAGCCGGAAGGCGGCCATCGCCGCGCCGAACCCGGAGTCGATGTTGACCACCGTGATCCCCGCCGCGCAGGAGGCGTGCATCGCCAGCAGCGCGGTCACGCCTTCGAGGCCGGCGCCGTACCCGGTCGAGGTCGGCACGGCGATCACCGGGCACGCGACCAGCCCGCCGACGGCCGAAGCCAGCGCGCCCTCCATGCCCGCCACGACGATGACCGCGTCGGCCGCCCGCAGCCGATCGGCTTCGGCCAGCAGGCGGTGGATGCCCGCGACCCCGACGTCGGTGACGGCGTCGACCGAGAGGCCGATGGCCGCGGCGACCTCCGCGGCTTCTTCGGCGACCGGGCCGTCGGACGTGCCGGCCGCGGCCACGGCGACCGTGAAGGCCGACGTCGCGGCCGGGCGCCAGACCAGCAGCCGTGCGCCGGATTCGTAGCGGCCGCCGGGAACTTCGGCCAACACGGCCTGAGCAGGCTCGGCCTCGACCCGGGTGACCAGCACCGGACCGGTGTTGTGCGCGAGCAGCGTCGACGCGATGGCCGCGATCTGCGCCGGGGTTTTCCCCGGCCCGTAAACGACTTCCGGGAGACCCTGCCGGTGTTCGCGGTCCAGGTCGACACGCGCGAACCCGAGGTCGGCGGTGCTCATGCCGCCTCCGCGGGACAAAGTGCGTCGGCGGTGCTCATGCCGGCACGTACGGGATCGTCAGCGGGCCCTCCGGGAGCACGCAGGCCCGCGCGCCCGGCCCGGCGCGGTCGAGGGCCTCGGCGACGGTGGCCGCGATGTCGGTCGTCCGGGTCAGGTGCGCGGTCGCGAGGTCGGCCTCGCTCAGGAAGCCGGTGTGCACGACCACCCGGCAGTCGTCCTGGATCTTCGCCTGGATCTGGACCTGCCACTGGTCGGGCACGGTCACCGGGCGGGCCGCGATCTCCGCGAGCAGGGCCGCCGGGGAACTCGCCGACGCGAGGACCTCCCGGTAGGAGCCGTGGTCGGGGAACCCGTCCCGGCACTCCGCCGCGCAGACGATGGTCCCGCCCGGCCTGGTGATCCGGTGCGCCGCCGACATCCCTTTGACGGCCTGGTAGAGGTTCTGGTCGAGGGGGTAGCCGGAGTTGGTCGTCACGACGACGTCGAACGGCGCCGGCACCGGCCGCATGGCGACGTCGCGGGCGGCGCGGGCCGCCGTCGCGTGCATGGCGAGCAGGTCGCCGCCGAAGGCGCCGATGACGGCCTTGTCGCGGTTCAGGATGACGTCGAGGGCGAAGGTGACGCCGGTGGCGGCGGCGATCGCGCGGACGTCGTCGTGCACGGGGTTGCCTTCGGTGATGCCCCAGGTGGCGTTGGCGTGCCCGATCCGGCGGGCGTCGTGCAGCACCAGCACGGTTTCCAGCGCCGCGAGCCCGGGCGCGACGAGCTTGGGGCCGCCGGAAAAGCCGGCGAAGAAGTGCGGTTCGACGAACCCGGTGGTGATCCGCACGTCCGCGTTCACCCACTCGCTGTTCAGCCACACCGGGACGTCGTCGCCGAAGCGTCCCAGCCAGGTCAGGCTCGCGCGGTCGCGGGCGTCGTGGTTCACGATCCGGACGGTGCCGGCGACCTCGTCGCCGAACATCGCGCGCAGCTCGGCGTCGGTGTTGCCGCGGTGGGTGCCGGTGGCGACCAGGATGACGACGTCTTCGAGCCGGATGATGCCGTCGAGTTCGGCGAGGATCGCGGGAATCATCAGTTCCCGCGGCTGCGGCCGGGTACCGTCGCACGCCGAGATCGCGACGGTCTGCCCGGGCCGGACCCGTTCGCGCAGCGGCGGCCCGGCGACCGGTTCGCGCAACGCCCGGCGCAGCAGCACGTCCGCGGGTTCGGTGACCGGGTGGTGCACCGGCGTCACCACGGTGGTGACGGCCGGGTCGATGGCCAGGTCGAGGCCGGTCTCGCCGTACGCGAGCCGGACGGTCGCGGTCATGACGCCAGCCCGTAGACGCGGGTCGCAGTGCCGCCGCGGACGGCGTCTTGTTCGGCAGGTGTCAGGTCTTCCAGCAGGCTGTCGGCCGCGTCCATCACCTCCGCGTACGTCCCGGCGAGCAGGCACACGGGCCAGTCGGAGCCGAGCATCAGCCGGTCGGGGCCGAACGCGGCGAGCGCGGTTTCCGCGTACGGCCGCAGATCCGCGGGCGTCCAGCGCTCCCGGTCGGCTTCGGTGACGAGACCGGACAGCTTCGCGACGACGTGGGGTTCCCGGGCCAGGGTGGCCAGCTCGGTCGCCCAGGGTTCCCTTTCCCCGGTGGCGATCGGTGGTTTCGCGAGGTGGTCGAGGACGAAGGTCAGGCCGGGCAGCGCCCGGACCGCCGCGGTCGCCGCGGGGAGCTGGTGGGGCGCCACGAGCAGGTCGTACACCAGGCCGGCGTCACGCACCGCCGCCAGCCCGGCCAGGACGTCCTCGCGTTCCAGCCAGCGCGGGTCGGGTTCGGCCTGCACGAGGTGGCGGATGCCGGTCAGCAGCTCGCCGCCGGGGGCCGAGCGCAGCCGTTCGATGTCCCGGGCCGGCGAGCCGGTGAGGTCCAGCCAGGCGACCACGCCGGCGATGAGCGGTTCGGCGGCGGCGATCGCGAGGAACTCCACCGACTCCTCGAAGTCCGGCAGGACCTGGACGAGCACGGTCGCGTCGATCCCCGCGGCGGCCGCACGGAGGTCCGCCGTGGTGTAGTCGCGCCGGATCGCCGCGGTGTCGGCACCGTCCAGCCACGCGTGACGGCGGACGGAGGTCTGCCACAGGTGGTGGTGCGCGTCGACGCGCCGGCCGCTCACGCCTGCCCGATCCGGTGCTGCTGGCGGCCGAGGCCGTCGATCTCCACGGTCACTTCGTCCCCTTCGGACAGATAGGGGAAGTCGTTGGCGCCGAAGGCGACCCCGGCCGGCGTGCCGGTGTTCACGACGTCGCCCGGCTCCAGCACCATGAACTGGCTGAGGTACCAGACGATGTGCCGGACGTCGAAGAGCATGTTCTTCGTGGTGCCGTCCTGGCGCGGCTGCCCGTTGACGGACAGGCGCAGGCCGAGGTCCTGCGGGGCACCGGCTTCGTCCGGGGTGACCAGCCACGGGCCGAGCGGGTTGAACGTCTCGCACGACTTGCCCTTGGTCCACTGGCCGCCGCGTTCGTGCTGGAAGTCGCGCTCGCTGACGTCGTTCGACACGGCGTACCCGGCGATGACCGCGTCGGCGTCCTCCGGCGACTCGAGGTACCGCGCCCGCTTGCCCAGTACCACGGCGAGTTCGACCTCGTAGTCGGTCTTGGTGCTGGTGCGCGGGATGAGCACGGAGTCGTGGGGGCCGATGATCGTGGTGGTGGCCTTGAGGAACACCACCGGCTCCGCGGGCGGCTCGGCCCCGGTTTCTGCGGCGTGGTCGGAGTAGTTCAGCCCGATGCAGACGAGCAGGCCGGGGCGGGCCACCGGGGCGCCGACGCGCAGCCCCGTGGCGTCCAGCACCGGCAATGTGCCTTCGCGCAGCGCCGTCCGGGCCCGCGCGACGCCGTCGGCGGCGAAGAAGGCGCCGTCGACGTCCGGGGTCAGCGAACGCAGGTCCCGCGCCGCACCGGTTTCGTCGAGGACGACGGGGATCTCGCGGCCGGGGCCGCCGAGGCGTTGGAAGCGCATGGCCGGGACGGTAGCAGACGTATGATGTCTTGTTCAAAGCTTCGACCAGTCATCATACGTAAAAGTGCGCACAGTAGTCAGTAACTACGGTAAGTCCAAGTTATTGCCGTGTTACGCATCGACTCTGGACATTCCGCGTGCCGACGCGTAGCCATACATATGTTGTCTGCCCCGAAGGAGAGGTGGCCCCGTTGGCCGAAGTGATCAGCGCCATCGATGCCGTGGACGTGCGCTTCCCGACTTCGCTGAGCCTGGACGGGTCGGACGCGATGAACCCGGAACCCGACTATTCGGCGGCGTACGTGACCATCCGGACGAGCGACGGCGACGAGGGCTACGGGCTCGCCTTCACCGTGGGCCGCGGCAACGACGTCGAGGTCGCCGCCGTCCGGGCGCTCGTGCCGCTGGTCGTCGGGATGCCGGTGGCCGATGCGCTCGCCGACCTCGGCGCCTTCTCCCGCCGGCTGACCGGCGACAGCCAGCTCCGGTGGCTAGGCCCGGACAAGGGCGCGATCCACATGGCCGCGGCCGCGATCGTCAACGCGGCGTGGGACCTGCGGGCCCGCCGCGAAGGCAAGCCGGTCTGGCGGCTGCTGGCGGAGATGCCGCCGGAGGAACTGGTCGGCCTGGTCGACTTCCGGTACCTGCAGGACGCCCTGACCCGCGACGAAGCCCTCGACATCCTCCGCCGCGCCGAACCGGGCCGCGCGGCCCGCCAGGCCGAGCTCCTCGAGTCCGGGTTTCCCGCCTACACCACGACTCCCGGCTGGCTCGGCTACTCGCCGGAGAAGCTGGCGGCGCTCTCGGCGGAGGCGGTCGCCGACGGCTTCACCCAAATCAAGCTCAAGGTCGGCGCCGACCTCGACGAGGACATCCGCCGGCTGCGGCTCGCGCGGGACGTCGTCGGGCCGGACATCCGGATCGCCATCGACGCCAACCAGGCCTGGGGGGTCGGGCAGGCCATCGAATGGCTGCGCCCCCTCGCCGAGTTCGACCCGTACTGGATCGAGGAGCCGACCTCGCCCGACGACGTGCTCGGCCACGCGGCGATCCGCCGGGCGGTCGCGCCGATCAAGGTGGCCACCGGCGAGCACACGCACAACGCGGTGATGTTCAAACAACTGCTGCAGGCGGAGGCGATCGACGTCCTCCAGCTCGACGCGAGCCGGGTCGCCGGGGTCACCGAGAACATCGCGATCCTGTTGCTGGCCGCGAAGTTCGGCGTCCCGGTGTGCCCGCACGCCGGCGGGGTCGGGCTGTGCGAGATGGTGCAGCACCTGTCGATGTTCGACTTCGTCGCGGTGAGCGGCAGCCAGGCCGATCGCGTCATCGAGTACGTGGACCACCTGCACGAGCACTTCGTCGACCCGGTGCGGATCGAGCGGGGCCGCTACCTGGCCCCGCGGGAGCCGGGGCTCGGGGCGCGGCTGCACTCCGAATCCGTGGCGCAGTACCGGTTCCCCGACGGCCCGGTCTGGCAGCGGGATGCGGTGGTGGTCGCGTGAGCGGGGAGTTCGACGGCGTCCGGGCGATCGTGACCGGCGGGGCGTCCGGCATCGGGCTCGCCACCGCGCTGAGGTTGTCCGCGCGGGGGGCGACGGTCGTCTGCCTCGACCTGAACGACAAGGTCGAAGAGCCGTTGACCGGCGTGCGGGCCGACGTCTCGGACGACGGATCGGTGCGGGCGGCCGTCGCGGCCGCGGTCGAGCGGCTCGGGGGCCTGGACGTCCTGGTCAACAACGCGGGGATCGGGGCGCAGGGAACGGTCGAGGGCAACGACGACGCGGAATGGCACCGCGTGTTCGACGTCAACGTCGTGGGCATGGTCCGGGTGACCCGCGCGGCCCTGCCGCACCTGCGGGAGTCGCCGGCGGCGGCGATCGTGAACACCTGCTCGATCGCGGCCACCGCCGGGCTGCCGCAACGGGCGCTCTACAGCGCCACCAAGGGCGCGGTCCTGGCGCTCACCCGCGCGATGGCCGCCGACCACCTGGCCGAGGGGATCCGCGTGTGCTGCGTGAATCCCGGCACCGCGCACACCCCGTGGATCGACCGGCTGCTTGCGCAAGCCGACGATCCCGACGCCGAGCTGGCCGCCCTCGCCGCGCGTCAGCCCACCGGGCGGCTCGTCACCGCCGAGGAGGTCGCCGCGGCGATCTGCTACCTGGCCGGCCCGGACTCCGGCGCCACCACCGGCACCGATCTCGCCGTGGACGGCGGGATGTCCGGCCTCCGTCTCCGCCCGAAACCTGTCAACGAGGAGAGGTCATGAAGTTCCAGCACCTGCGTGCCGCCACCGTCGTCACCGCCGGCGTCCTGACCGCGGCCGCACTGGCCGGATGCAGCGGCGGCGGCTCGACCGCCGCTTCGGGCGGCAAAACCGTCGTGGGGGTCGACTACCCGCGCTCGGACACCGACTTCTGGAACGCCTACATCAAGTACGTGCCCCAGTTCGCCGGCCAGTTCGGGCTCGACCTCAAGACCACCAACTCGCAGAACGACGTCGCCAACCTGACGGCGAACGTGCAGACGATGATCAGCCAGGGCGTCAAGGGCGTGGTGATGGCCCCGCAGGACACCGCCGCGATCATCCCGACCCTGCAGCAGCTGGCGACCAAGAAGATCCCGGTCGTCTCCGTCGACACCCGGCCCGACCAGGGCAACGTCTACATGGTCGTGCGGGCCGACAACCGCGCCTACGGCGAGAAGGCCTGCCAGTTCCTCGGTACCAAGCTCGGCGGCCAGGGCAAGGTCGTGATGCTGCAGGGCGACCTGGCGTCGATCAACGGCCGCGACCGCACCGAAGCCTTCAACGACTGCATGAAGAAGAACTTCCCGGGCATCACGGTCTTCGGCGAGGCGACCAACTGGGACGCCAACACCGCGGCCCAGAAGCTGCAGACGCGGCTGACGGCGAACCCGGACATCAAGGGCGTCTACATGCAGTCCAGCTTCGCCCTCTCCGGCACGCTGCAGCTGCTGAAGCAGCGTGGCCTGGCGGTCCCGGCGAGCGACCCGAAGCACGTGTTCATCGTGTCCAACGACGGCATCCCCGAGGAGCTCGCCAAGATCCGGTCCGGCGAGATGGACGCGACCGTGTCCCAGCCCGCGGACCTGTTCGCCAAGTACGCCCTGCAGTACGTCAAGGACGCCATCGCGGGCAAGACGCCCACCCCGGGCAAGACCGACCACGACAGCACCATCATCCAGGTCCGCGACGGCCTGATGGAGGACCAGCTGGCCGCGCCGCTCGTCACCTCGGACGGCGCCACGTTCGGGCCGGTGAGCAGCGTCAAGGTCGACGACCAGTCCCTGTGGGGCAACAGCAAGAGCTGACGCCCTTTCGGAGAGGAAACCGAACATGAACACCGTGCCGGTCGTCGAGGCCCGTCAGGTGGTCAAGCGCTACGGCGCCACGGTCGCCCTGGACGAAGCCGACCTGACCGTCCTACCCGGACAGACGCACGCCCTGGTCGGCCGCAACGGGGCCGGCAAGTCGACTCTGGTCTCCGTCCTCACCGGACTGACCGAGCCGGACGCCGGAACCGTGCGGCTGAACGGGGAACCGGCCCCGGCCCTGGCCGACCGGGACGCGTGGCGGTCCCGGGTGGCGTGCGTGTACCAGCGGTCGACGATCATCCCCGAGCTGTCGGTGGCGGAAAACCTGTTCCTGAACCGGCAGGAGACCCGCGGCGGGTTCGTCCGCTGGTCCGCGCTGCGCCGCTCGGCGGGCGAGCTGCTCGAGCGCTGGTCGGTGGACGTCGACGTGCACCGGCCGGCCCGGGAGCTGAGCGTGGAGCAGCGGCAGTTCGTGGAGATCGCGCGGGCCCTGTCCTTCGGCGCCCGGTTCGTCATCCTCGACGAGCCGACCGCGCAGCTCGACGGGGCCGCGATCACCCGCCTGTTCGGCCACATCGCCGAGCTGCAGCGCCAGGGCGTCACGTTCCTGTTCATCAGCCACCACCTGCAGGAGGTGTACGAAATCTGCGACACGGTGACGGTGTACCGGGACGCCCGGCACGTCCTCACCGCACCGGTCGCCGAGCTGCCGAAGGCCGACCTCGTCGCGGCGATGACCGGTGAGAACGCCGTCACCGTGCAGGAGCGGGCGTCGTCGACCCGGCACGGCGCCGACCCCGTGCTCCGGGTCGACGACCTGAGTCTCGCCCCGTTCTTCGAGGACGTGTCGTTCGACGTCGCTCCCGGCGAGGTCGTCGGGCTGGCCGGATCCGGCAGCAGCGGCAAGACCGAGCTCGCCGAGGCGCTGGCCGGGCTGCGCAGACCGACGTCCGGCACGGTCTTCGTCGGCGACCGGCGGCCGCGGCCCGGGGACGTCCCGGCCGCGCTGGCCGCGGGCGTCGGGTTCGTCCCGGAAGACCGCCACCACCAGGGTTTCGTGCCGGAGATGTCCATTGCGGACAACTCCACGATGAGCGTCATGGACCGGCTCGGCCCCGGCATCTTCGTCCGCTCCGGCCTGCGCGACCGGCTCGCCGGGCAGCTGATCACGCGGCTGGCGGTGAAGACCCCGGGCCCCGAACTGCCGGTGTCCGCGCTGTCCGGCGGCAACCAGCAGAAGGTCGTGATGGCCCGTGCGCTCGCGGGCGACCCCCGGCTGCTCGTGCTGATCACCCCCACCGCCGGGGTCGACGTGCGGTCGAAGGAGTTCCTCCTGGGCAAGGTCGCGGAGGCCGCCGCGGCGGGCACCGCGGTGCTGATCGCCTCGGACGAGCTGGACGACCTGCGCCTGTGCGACCGGCTGCTGGTCGTGGTGCACGGCCGGCTCACCACCGAAATCCCCGCAGGCTGGCAGGACCGCGAGGTCGTGGCCGCCATGGAAGGAGTCGACCTCGATGCCTGAAAGCCCCGCCGCGGTGGGCGCCCCGCCGCGGACCGGAACGTCCGCCGCGCCCCGGCGGATCGCGCTGGCCCGCCTGCGCGACTTCGCGCTGGTGCCCGGGATCATCGCGATCGCCGTCGTCGGCCAGCTGGTGAACCCGGTGTTCCTCCAGTACGACAACGTGATCAACATCCTGCAGACGATGTCGGAGATCGCGCTGCTGGTGCTCGCCCAGACGATGGTCCTGGTCGTCGGCAAGATGGACCTCTCGCTGGAATCGACGTTCGGCCTCGCCCCCGGTGTGGCGGCCTGGCTGACGATCGAGGGCGGCCATTCCCTCGGGGTGCTGCCGTCCTGGACCGGCGTCCCCGTCGTGCTCGTCGTCGGGGTGGTGGTCGGTGCCCTCAACGCCCTGCTGATCGTCCGGTTCGGGCTGAGCGGGTTCGTCGTCACCCTCGGCATGCTGATCGTGCTGCGCGGTCTGCTCACCGGCATCTCCGGCGGGCAGACGTTCTTCGGCATGTCCGATTCGATGCTCTACCTCGGCACCACGTTGTGGGCGGGGATCCCGGCGTCGATCTGGATCTGCGTACTGCTGTTCGCCGGGGGGATCGTGTTGCTCGGCTACACGCGGTTCGGCCGCAGCCTGTACGCGATCGGCGGCAACGAGGACGCGGCGAAGGCCGCGGGCATCCGGACCGACCGGATCGTGTGGCTCGTGCTGATCGGGGCCAGCGTCCTGGCCGCGCTGGGCGGGCTGCTGCTGTCCGGGCGGCTCGCTTCGGTGGCCGCGGCGCAGGGCAACGGCTACATCTTCACGGTGTTCGCCGCCGCGGTGATCGGCGGGGTGAGCCTGAACGGCGGCCGTGGCACGCTCTTCGGCGCCTTCACCGGCATCCTGCTGCTGTACATGATCCAGAACGTGCTGACCCTGGCCGGCGTGCCCGCCCAGTGGATCGGCGCGCTCAACGGCGCGATCATCCTCATCGCGCTGGTGATGTCCCGCATCACCAGCGGCAAGCGGCAAACCTGATGGCGGAGCTCGGCCTGGGCACCGCGGGCCTGGGCAACGTCTTCGGGGACGTCGACGACGAGGCCGCCGCGGAGGTCGTCGCCGCGGCGGCCGGCGTCGGGGTGCGGTACTTCGACACCGCGCCCTACTACGGGTTCGGGCTGGCCGAGCGCCGGCTCGGCCGGGCGCTGGCCCGGCGGCCCGCGGGCTCGTTCACCGTCTCGACGAAGGTGGGCCGGACGCTCACCGACGGCGGCTGCTTCTTCGACTTCTCCGCGGACGCCGTCCGCCGGGGGATCGAGGGCAGCCTCGAACGGCTGGGCCTCGACCGCGTCGACGTCGCCTACCTGCACGACCCCGACGACCACGAAGAGCAAGCCGCTTCCGAGGCGTGGCCGGCACTCTGCCGGCTGCGCGACGAAGGCGTGGTCTCCGCGATCGGCGTCGGGATGAACCAGTGGCAGATGCCCGCCCGGTTCGTCGAGCGGCTGGACGTCGACGTCGTCCTGCTGGCGGGCCGGTACACCCTGCTCGATCGCAGCGGTGCGCGGCTGCTCGACCGGTGCGGCGAGCGCGGGGTGGACGTCGTGCTGGGCGGGGTGTTCAACTCCGGCCTGCTCATCGACCCCCGGCCCGGTGCCTGGTTCGACTACGCCCCGGCGGCGGCGGAGCTGGTGGCCCGCGCCCAGCGGATGCGGGAGGTCGCCGCTTCGGCGGGGTACGACCTGGCCGCGTGCGCGCTCGCCTTCGCCGCCGCGCACCCCGCCGTGACCTCGGTCCTGGTCGGCGTCACGAGCGCCGCCCAGCTGCGGGAGAACCTCGACGCCTTCCACCGCGAGGTGCCGCACGACCTGCTGCACCACCTGATTTCCTGCTAAGTCCCCCAACCCAGGAGAGTGCAACGATGCCCCCTGCCCAGAACCCGTTCTCCCGACGGCAGTTCGGCGCCCTGGCGGCCGCCGGGCTCGCCGCGGCGGCCGTGCCGCCCGCGCTGGCCGGGCCGGCCGCCGCCGCGTCGCGTGAGTGCTACGAGCCCACCTGGCCCTCAGTGGACCGGCACCCGCCCGCACCGGAGTGGTTCCAGGACGCCAAGTTCGGCATCTACTGGCACTGGGGCGCCTTCACCACCCCGGAGTTCGGCAGCGAGTGGTACGGCCGGAACATGTACATCCCGGACAGCGGCGAGAACAAGCACCACAAGGCGACCTACGGCGATCCGGCGGTGTGGGGCTACGACCGGTTCATCGACGGCGGCACCGACACGGCAGGCAACCCCGTCCAGTTCGCGCCGAAGCTCGCCTCCCGGGGCGGGCAGTTCGACCCGGAGGAGTGGGCGCGGGTGGTCAAGGCGTCCGGGGCGAAGTTCGCCGGCCCGGTCGCCGAGCACCACGACGGGTACTCCATGTGGGACAGCAAGGTCAACGAGTGGAACTCGGTGGCGCGCGGGCCGCACCTGAACCTGCTGAAGCTGTTCTCCGACGCGATCCGCGGGCAGGGCCTGAAGCTGCTGGTCGCCATGCACCACGCGTTCAACTACAACGGTTTCTACGACTTCGCCCCGCCGCAGAGCACCCCGAGCCTGCGCAAGCTCTACGGCCAGCTGCCGCGCGCCGAGCACGACCGGCTGTGGCTGGCCAAGCTCAAAGAGGTCATCGACCGCGTGAAGCCCGACATCCTCTGGCAGGACTTCTCGCTGAACTCGCCCGGCTACTGCATCAACAGCGGCCCGTGCGCGGTGGGGGAGCAGCAGCGCCTCGAATTCCTGGCCTACTACTACAACCAGGCCGAAAAGTGGGGCAAGGACGTCGTCTCGACGTTCAAGCACTTCGACCACGGGTTCAACACCCACGGCGAAGTCGCGGACTACGAGCGCGGCGGCCCGGCCGACATCGTCACGCCGTACTGGCTCACCGACGACGCCATCTCCAGCAGCAGCTGGAGCTACACCCAGGGCATCGGCTACTACTCGAGCACGCAGATGATCCACGCGCTGATCGACCGGGTCAGCAAGGGCGGCAACATGCTGCTCAACATCTCCCCGACGCTGGAAGGCACGATCCCGGCCGAGCAGCGCGCGGTCCTCGCCGACTTCGGCACCTACCTCGGCCGCGTCGGCGAGTCGATCTATTCGACGCGGGTCTGGGACGTCTACGGCGAGGGCCCGACCAAGATGGGCGGCGGCTCGTTCGTCTCGCCGAAGGTCGGCACGGCCAAGGACTTCCGGTTCACCCGCGACAAGGCCGGGCGGGTGCTCTACGCGACCGTGCTGGCGTGGCCCGGGGCCACCGCGGACCTCACCACGTTGGGCGGCAAGCGGATCGACCTGAGCAGCCTGCGGCGCGTCGAGCTGCTCGGCGCGCCCGGCGCGCTGAAGTACACCCAGGACGCCGCCGGTCTCCACGTCACGCTGCCGGCGAAGCCGTACGACTCGCCCGCCTACGTGCTCAAGCTGACGTTCGCCGGCAAGATCCCGGTGGTGGGACCGGCGACCGGCGCGAAGGTGTTCGCCGACCGCGGCTTCAAGGGCGCGAGCGCGGCGCTGGGGATCGGCGGTTACACCGCGGCCCAGCTGAAGGCCGCACTGGCGAAACCCGTTGCCGCCATCTGGCCCGGAGACGGCTACCAGGCGCTCGGCTACCCGGCCGACGACTTCACCGGCACGCCGAGCCGGTTCGCCGTGGCCACGCCGGACGTGCGGGCGTCCGCCATCGTGTCGATGCGGGTCGCGTTCGACCCGGCCCGGTGGTTCCGGATCGTCAACGTCACCAACGGCCTCGCCGTCGACGGCGGGGGAGCGGTCGCGGCGGGCAGCAAGCTGAAGATCTGGACCCCGGACGACAGCCCGAACCTCCAGTTCGGCATCGAGGACACCGGCGACGGGTTCGTCAAGCTGACCAACCGCACCAACGGGCTGGTGATCGACGGCGACGGCGCCACCACCGCGGGCGGCAACCCGGTGCAGTCGGCCTACACCGGCGCGGCGAGCCAGCAGTGGTCGGTCACCGACACCGGCGGCGGCGTGTTCGTGCTCGCCAACCGGGTCACCGGGCTCGTGCTCGACGGCGGCGGGAACGTGCCCTCGGGTTCTCCGTTGAAGGTGTGGAACGACGACGGCAGCCCGAACCTCCGCTGGTCGATCTCCGTTCTTTGAGATGTCACCGCTTGACGGGAGTGCGGGCGCCGTGACCGGTCTCCGGTCACGGCGCCCCGCCGTCGAGCTCCCGGACCTCGGCCAGGTGCGCGCGCAGCCAGCGTTCGGAGGTGTCGACGTGCATCAGCGCGGCGGCGGTGGCCACGGCGGGGTCGCGGTCGGCGAGCGCGTCGTAGATGGCCTTGTGCTGCGACAGCGTCACGTGCGTCGCGCCCCGCTCGACGGTGCCGCGCCAGACCCGCGCGCGCAGGGTGCGCGAGGAGATCCCGTCCAGCAGCGCGGTGAGGGTCTCGTTGCCCGCCGCGGTGACGACCGCCCGGTGGAACGCGGCGTCGAGCACGGTGAGGCGTTCGACGTCCTCGACCGCTTCGTGCATCGCGTCGAGGAGTTCGCCGACGTCCCGCAGCTGCGCGTCGGTGATCCGGGTGGCGGCCAGGCCGGTGGCCGCGGGCTCCAGGAGCCGGCGCACTTCGGTCAGCTCGAGGATGCTGCCGTCCTGCATGAGCGCCACCGCGTTGCCGAGGCCCTCCAGGAGCAGGCTCGGCGCGAGGCTGGTGACGTACGTGCCGTCGCCGCGGCGGACTTCGAGCACCCTGGCCAGCGCGAGCGCCTTCACGGCTTCCCGCGTCGGACTGCGGGAGATCCCCAGCTCGGTGGCCAGTTCATGTTCGGGCGGCAGCTTGGCGCCCGCCGGGAACCGGCCGGAGGAGACGAACTCCCGGATCCGGTCGATCGCTTCGTCGGTCAACGATCTCGCCATGGCCCCTCCTCGCGCACCCCGCCTGGAGCGTCATTCTAGCATTCATATGATGTATCTGCGCATAGGGGTCGCCTATGGTGCACCAGCGTCACTGATTCACCGAATTCGATGACGGCCTGACACCAGACATATGATGTATGGCGAAGCCTTGCGCTGTCTTCTTACTTACTTGTAAGTTAGAAAGCATGACGACTTTCACCGCCGAAGAGGCCGAGGCGCTCAGCGACCAGTGGGAGAAGGCGTGGAACGGCCACAACGCGGACGCGGTCGCCGCGATGTGCGCGGACGACCTCGTCTACGACGAACCCGCGCTGGGGGAGACCGAACACGGCCCCGACGCCATCCGGCGGTTCGTCAGCCGGATGGCGCGCGCCTACCCGGACTACTCGTTCGTGCGCAGGGGGCTCTACACCGAGGTGACGCGGCGGGCCGTGCTCGTCGCGTGGCGCTTCACCGGGACGTTCGCCAAGACGGGCGCCGTCGTCGAGTTCCACGGTGACGACCGGCTGGAACTGGGCGAAGACGGCCTGATCCACGCCTACCGCTGCCTGTACGACAACAAGTTCGTGCTGAGCCAGCTCGGGGCCGGCGGTGAGTGACGCGGGCCCGGCCCGCCTCCCCGCGGCGGCCCGCCGCGCGGGGATCCTCGAAGCGGCGAGCGTCGAATTCGCCTCGAACGGGCTGGCGGGCACCCGCCTGGAGGCCATCGCCGCCCGGGCCGGCATCTCGCACCCGCGGATCGTGCAGATGTTCGGCTCCAAGCGGAAGCTGTTCCTCGAAGTGGTGCACGCGGCGTACGACCGCATCGAAGCGGCGTTCGAGGGCGCCGGGCCGAAGCTGGCCGACCTCGGCGTCGCGTACGTGCAGCTGCTGCGGACCGACCCGACGGTCGGCTTGGTGGTCCTGCACGGCTACGCGGCGGCGGCGGACGAGCCGGTCCGCGAGGCGGTCCGCCGGCGGCACCTCGCGCTGCTGGAAGCGATCGCCGGGATGACCGGGGCGGACGCGTTCCGGGTGCGGACGTTCTTCGCGACGGGTCTCGTGCAGACGGTGTCGGTGGCGTTGGAGCTGCCGGGGCAGCGCGCCGACACGGCGTGGAGCGCGTGGATCCTGGACCTGGCCGGGGATTCCTGAGGCGCGGTCCGGGACACGCGACCCCCGTGTCATGGCCGCTCCGGCGGCCCGCTGCTTTCCCGGACGATCAGGTCGGGCTGGGTCGCGGCGAGGGCCCGGCGCGGCTCGCCGGGGACCAGGAGCCGGTGCAGCAGGGCGAAACCGTCCCGGCCGAGCCCGGCGAAGTCCTGGCGCACCGTCGTCAGGGCCGGGGTGTAGTAGGCCGCCTGCGGCACGTCGTCGAAGCCGACCACGCTGACGTCCTCCGGCACCCGCCGGCCGGCCTCGTGCACCGCCCGCATGACGCCGAGGGCGAGGTCGTCGTTGCCGCACAGGACCGCCGTCACGCCCGCGTCCGCGGCCAGGTTCCGGCCGGCTTCGTACCCCGATCGCGGCGTCCACGAAGCGTGGATCGGCTCGGGCACCGGCACACCGGCTTCGGTCAGCGCCTGCCGCCAGCCGCGGATCCGGTCGCTGCGCCCGCTGGACGACGGGATCGCCACGTGGTGCACGGTCCGGTGGCCCAGCTCCAGCAGGTACCGCGTGGCCCGCGCGGCCGCCGTGCCGTCGTCCAGCCGGATCGTCGGGCAGCCGGTGTCGGCCGGGGCGGCGGAAGCCTCCGAAAGCGCCACCACCGGGACCCCGGGCGGTACCGCCCGCAGGGCACGGATGCCGGCCTGGTCCCAGGCGATGACGATGAGCGCGCCGGCGCCCGGATCCCCCGCGCGGGTGACGGTCGCCGTCAGCATCTCCGGCGCCACCGACGCGAGCGCGCAGACGCCCACGGCGTACCCGGCTTCCCGCGCGGCCTCTTCGATGCCCTGCAGAGCGGCGCCGTAGCCGTACAGCGTGGTGTCGGAAACCAGCACGGTGACCGCCTTGGCCTGCCCGCCGGCCAGGGCCGTGGCCGCGCGGCTGGGCCGGAACCCGAGCTCCTCGATGGCCCGCTGCACCCGCTCGCGCGTGTCCCCGGTGACCCGGGGGTGGGCGTTGATCACCCGCGACACGGTCTGGTGCGAGACGCCGGCCACCCGGGCGACGTCGCGGATGCTCACCTTGCGGTGCTCGGTCATCGGCAGGCCCCGGCGACCGGAGCGGTGCTGCCGCCGACGATCACTTCGGGCGCCAGCAGCTCGGCCGACGGGGGCGTCCGGACTTCGAGCTGCCGGGCGACGCGTTCGACGGCGCGGCGGCCCAGCGTGCGTCCCGGCACCACCACGGCGGTGAGGGGCACCCGCTGTTCCCCCGCCACGGTTTCCGAACACACCGCGACGACGGACAGGTCGCCCGGGACGCCGAGGCCCCGGCGCTCGAGTGCGGCCAGCACCAGGGGCAGGGCCGTCTCGTCGTCGACGACGAGCCCGGTCGGCGCGGCTTCGGCCAGCACCCGTCCCAAGTGCTCCTCGATCTCGTCTCCGGTGGGGCCGATCGGGTGCGACGACGCCCGGATCCCCCGCCCGCCGGCCGCGGCCGCGAACGCCACGGCGAAGGCCGTCGTGCCGGCCGCCGCGCTCCGCGGTCCGAAGTGGACGATCGACCGGTGGCCGAGCTCGGCGAGGTGGGTGACGCAGGCGGAACCCGCGGCGGCGTGGTCGAAGCCGAGGTGCGACAGCCCGGGGTGGTCGCCGGGCCGTCCGCCGACGAGCACCGCGGGGACGCGCGAAGCGAGCAGCGGCGGCACGCGCGGGTCGTCGGCTTCGGCGTCCAGCAGGATCGCCGCGTCCGCCAGCGCCGCGCGGAACACCCGGTGCAGGCCGTCGCCTCCGGTGTCCTGGGTGAGCAGGAGCAGGTCGAGGCGGTGGGCGCGGGCGGCTTCGACGGCGCCCGCGAGGAACTCGGACCGGGTGCTCTCCTCCCGTCCCGGTGGCACGGCGACGGCGACGACGCCGACCCGGCAGCCGGACGGCGAGCCGGGGGCGCTGGGCCGCTGGTAGCCGAGGGTGTGGATGCTCTCCATGACCCGCCGCCGGGTGGGCGCCGAAATCGGCCGTTTCCCGGTGATGACGTAGGACACCGTGCTGGGTGAAACCCCGGCCGCGCTGGCCACGTCGGCGACCGTGACGGTCTTGTGGCCCAGCGCTTCCCCGGTCGCGTCAGCGGAATTCTTCATCGTCGATGACCTTCCGGATCGCGATTGTCCGGTTCGTTGTCCGGTATCGGATGTGACCGGTAACATGAAATGCGGAAACCGACGGTAGTGGGCCTGACTCGCCTGGTCAAGCGGTCACGGAATTCGACGGATTCGACGTCTCGTGCGTTACGGCCGAACGGCCGATCCGGTTGTTTCGAAAAGGTCACGACCGGATGGCGATCATGAGATTTACAAATCGGCCGTGCGCCGCCTAGTCTCCACGCGGATCGGGAGGCGCGCATTCTTCGCGTGGGGGTTTCGGGAGGTGGCCGCGTGGCGTACGTGACGCGGGTGCGGCGGGAACGGGTGTCGGTCGACGAGCTGGTGCGCCGGGTGCAGGCCGAGGAGGAGGCGCGCCCGGCGGGCGGCGGGCGGCACCGCCTCCACGCCGCGCGGGTGCGGCGGCGCTGCCGCCTGGTCGCGTTCGGGGCCGTGGTGGTGTTCCTGGCTTTCGTCGGCCGGCCCGTCGGCGCGGTCGCGCTGCCGGGCGCCGGGCCGTCGGTCCCGCCGGCGACCGCGGCCGGGCGCTGAGCCGGTGCTGCCGAGCAGGCAGGCCGGTGGCGCGGCGGTGATGGCGGCGGATCCGGCGCGCTCGATCGGCGTGCTGGCCACGAACCTGGCGACACTGGGGGCCGGCCGGACGTTCGACGCCGTCGCGCGGGCGGCCGCGGCCGAAGGGTACGCGGTCAAGCTGATCCCGCTGGGCAAGCCGACCCGGGACGCGGTGACCCGGGCGTGCCAGGACCTGGGGACGCACGGCGTCGACGGCCTGGTCGTGCTGGCCGGGGAGCACGACTGGGGCGGCCCGGGCGTCGTGTTCCCCGACGACGTGCCGGTGGTGGTCGTCGATTCGAACCCCGGAGCCGGCTATCCGGTGGTGGACACCGATCAGGCGCAGGGTGCGGTGCTGGCGACCGAGCACCTGCTCAAGCTGGGGCACGAAACGGTGTGGCACATCGCGGGGCCGTCGGATTCGTTCGCGGCCGAGCACCGGGAACGGGCTTGGCGGCGGACGCTGACGCGGTTCGACCGCCGGGTGCCGTTGCCGGTGGTGGGGGACTGGACGGCCGAGTCGGGGCACACGCTGGGGCGGGTGCTGGCGCACGACCCGGCGGTGACGGCGGTGTTCGCGGCGAACGACCAGATGGCGCTCGGCCTGTTGCGCGCGCTGCACGAGGCGGGCCGTTCGGTGCCGGGCGAGGTCAGCGTGGTCGGCTTCGACGACATGGCGGAGGCGGCGAGCTTCTGGCCGCCGTTGACGACGATCCGGCAGTCCTTCGCGGAGCTGGGTCACCGGCTGGTGCGGACCCTGCTCGCGGAGATCCGCTCGGGCATCCGGGCCGCGGCTCCCGGCCACGTGCCGGTGACGCTCGTCGTGCGCGGCAGCACCGGCCCGCCGCCCTGGTGACCCGGACTGCGACGGGGGTCTCGGGGACCGTTCAGCGTTCCCGGGGCGCGGGCTCGGTGTCCGGGGTCGCGGGCCGCGCACCGCGCCGGAGGTCCGCCTCGGTCCGGATCCGGATGCGGTTCGGGTTGGCGACCCCGGCGGTGGTGGAGTTTTCGTTCACCACACCGGTCTACCCCTCGATCCGGTCGCCCGAACGGTGATCCGCGGCACGGCGGTTCCCCGCGCACGTTCGGGCGGATTCCGCCGCGCGCCCCGGCCGTCGAATCCGTCGAACGGGCCGATTCGTTATCCGGCCGGCTCTCCCCAGGCTTGACGACGGCCGGTATGACTGCGTAGACATGCCAGCGCAGTCACACGGCTCACCAGGGACGACGCCTCGGTGAGCGAAGACCGGGAGTAGCAATGACGCGATCGGGCCGGGGTGGGAATTCGTCCGCACCCAGCAGCAAGGACGTGGCCCTGGCCGCCGGCGTCTCGCAGAAGACCGTCTCCCGGGTCTTCAACAACGAGCAGTACGTCTCCGCCGACGTCCGCGGCCGGGTGCTGGCGGCCGCCGAAGAGATCGGCTACCGGCCCAACAACGCGGCCCGGGCGCTCGCGTCCGGCCGGACCCGCTCGATCGGCGTCGTCACCCTGGGGACCGGGCTCTACGGGCCCGCGTCCCTGCTCGTCGGCATCGAACGCGCGGTGCAGAACGCCGGCTACGCGCTGCGCGTGGTCAGCACCCTGGAAGGCGATCCCTCGGGCGTCGCCGGCGCCGTCGAGTCGCTGCTCGAGCAGGGCGTCGACGGCATCGTCATCTCGGAACCGATCGACGAGGGCCCGCTGGCCCTGCAGGTCGACGTCCCGGTCCTGGTGTTCGGCGCACCGCCGTCGCTCACCGCGCCGCGGCTGATCACCGCGGGCGTGGTCTCGGAAGAGCTGGCCCGGCTCGCCACGGACCACCTGCTCGACCTCGGGCACGAGACCGTGCACCACATCGCGGGCCCGCGGCGGTGGTACGCGGCCCGGGACCGCACCGAGGGCTGGCGCCGGGCGCTGCGGGCGCGCGGCGTGGCGGAGCCCCCGGTCGTCGACGGCGACTGGTCGGCCTGGTCCGGCCACGCGGCCGGGCGCGTGCTGGCCGCCGACGACGTCACCGCGGTGTTCGCGGCCAACGACGACATGGCCATCGGGCTGATCCGGGCGCTGCTGGAGGCGGGCAGGCGGGTCCCCGAGGACGTGAGCGTCGTCGGCTTCGACGACACGCCCATCGCCGCGTACGTGACCCCGCCGCTGACCACCGTGCGGCAGCCCTTCGACGCGATGGCGACCGCGGGCCTGCGCCTGCTCGTGCACGCCGTCGAACAGCCGCAGGCGGCCGGCCTCGAACCGGAGGACCCGCCGCTCGACCTGATCGTCCGCGCCTCCACCGCCCCGCCGCGCTCCCGGACGACCTCCGGGACCGGACAGCCGGAGACCGCCCGTTCCGGTGGGCATCCGGGCTGACCGCCCGCCACCACAACGATTTCTCGTCCTCTCCGCCATTCCGGCGTGCCCTGGCGCGCCCGTTTCACCGTCAGGAGTTCCGTCATGCCCGAACTCGTCCCGAACCACGCCCTCAGCCGCCGGTCCTTCCTCGCCGCGGCCGGCGCGGTCTCGCTCGGCGCCGCACTGGCCGCGTGCACCGGCGGCACCGGCGGGGGCACCGCCGCACCCGCCGCGCGGGTGAGCCAGGCCGACATCGACAAGGCGATGTCGACGCCCACCGAACTGGTCTTCTGGACCTGGGCTCCGGAGATCGAGCAGGAAGTCGCCCTGTTCACAAAGAAGTACCCGGCGATCAAGGTCACCGTGCAGAACGCCGGCCAGGGGACGCCGCAGTACACCAAGCTGCGGACCGCGCTGCAGGCCGGCACCGGCGCACCCGACCTGGCCCAGGTCGAGTTCCAGTACCTGCCGACCTTCACCGTCCTCGACAGCCTGCTCGACCTGCGGCCGTACGGCGCCGACGCGCTGAAGGCCGGGTTCGTCGACTGGACCTGGAGCCAGGTCAGCGGCCCCAACGGGGAAGTTTTCGCGATCCCGCAGGACACCGGCCCGATGGGCCTGCTGTACCGGCAGGACATCTTCGACCAGCACGGGATCGCCGTGCCGAAGACGTGGGACGAGTTCGCGGACGCGGCGCGCAAGCTGCACGCCGCCGCACCGGAGGTCTACCTGACCAACTTCGCCGCCAACCAGGCCGCGGCCTGGCACGGCCTGCTGTGGCAGGCCGGCGACAAGCCGTACACGATGTCCGGCAAGAGCGACATCACCGTCGCCGTCAACAGCCCGGCCGCCAAGAAGCTCGCCGCCTACTGGGGCGGGCTGGCCAAGGAAGGCGTCATCGGGACCGAGACGGACTTCACCGACTCCTGGTACGCCTCGCTGAACAACGGCAAGTACGCCACCTGGATCACCGCGGCCTGGGGCCCGGCCTTCCTGTCCGGCTCGGCCAAGGCGACCGCGGGCAAGTGGCGGGCCGCGCCGCTCCCGCAGTGGGACGCGGCCAAGCCGAGCTCCGGCAACTGGGGCGGCTCGACGACCGCGGTGCTGAAGAGCACGAAGAACCCGATCGCCGCGGCGATGTTCGCGCAGTTCCTCAACAGCGACCCCGAATCCACGAAGCTGCTCAACACCAAGCAGTTCTTCTTCCCGGCGACCAAGGCGCTGCTCGCCGACCCGTCCTTCGCCGGTGACACGCCGTCGTTCTACGGTGGCCAGAAGGTCAACGAGGTCTTCACCTCGATCGGCGAGACCGTGTCGCCGTCGTTCCAGTGGCCGCCGTTCCTCGACCAGGCGGTGACCGACTGGACCGAGACCGTCGGCAAGTCCCTGTCCGACAAGACCGACACGGTCGCCGCGCTCGACCAGTGGCAGACGCGGATCACGACGTTCGCCAAGAACCAGGGCTTCACGGTCCAGGGCGGATGAGCACGATGAAACACCGCTCCGCGGGGCCGTGGTTCGTCGCCCCGTTCCTCATCCTGTTCGCGCTGTTCTTCATCACCCCGCTGGGGTACGCCGCCTACCTCAGCTTCTTCCAGCACAAGCTGATCGGCGGCACGGTGTTCGTCGGCCTGGACAACTACGTCAAGGCCGTCGCCGACCCCCAGTTCCTCCGCGGCGTGCTGCGCGTGGCGACGTTCTTCGTGATCCAGGTCCCGGTGATGCTGCTGCTGGCGCTGCTGTTCGCGCTCGCGCTGGACAGCGGCCTGATGTGGCTCTCGAAGGTGGTCCGGCTGGGTGTCTTCGTCCCGTACGCGGTGCCCAGCGTGGTCGCGACGCTGATGTGGGGCTACCTCTACGGCCAGGACTACGGGCCGTTCGCCCAGCTGAGCCGGGTCTTCGGGCTGCCGGTGCCGAAGTTCCTCAGCGACAGCTGGATGCTCGGCAGCCTCGCGAACGTCGTCACGTGGGAGTTCGTCGGGTACAACATGATCATCCTCTACGCCGCCCTGCGCACCATTCCGGCGGAGCTCTACGAAGCGGCCGAAGTGGACGGTGCCGGTGCCTGGCGCACGGCCTGGTCGATCAAGCTCCCGGCGCTGCGCCCGGCACTGATGCTGACCCTGCTGTTCTCCGTGATCGGCAGCTTCCAGCTGTTCAACGAACCGAAGCTGCTGAAGACGATCGCGCCCAACGTCATCGACAGCGGGTACACGGCGAACCTGTACGCGTACTCGCTCGCCTTCACCGGCCAGCAGGTCAACTACGCGGCCACCGTGTCGTTCCTGCTGGGCCTGATCATCGTCGTCGTCTCGTACACGATCCTGATCACCGCGAACCGCCGGAACCGGAGGGCCGCCGCATGACCCGCCGGCGCAGTATCCCGCTGACGGTCGCCATGCTCGCCGCGCTGGCCTACTTCCTGCTGCCGCTGTTCTGGCTGGTCGTCGCCTCCACCAAGAGCACCCAGGACCTGTTCACGACGTTCGGGCTGTGGTTCTCGAAGGTGCCGCAGCTGGTCACCAACATCGGGGACACGCTGACGCACCAGGACGGCATCTTCGGCCGCTGGCTGCTGAACACGATCGGCTACGCCGTGGTCAGCGCGCTCGGGGCCGCCCTGCTCGCCGCGGCCGCCGGGTACGGGTTCGCGAAGTACCGCTTCCGCGGCCACGGCGCGGGGTTCAACCTCGTGCTCGGCGCGGTGATGGTGCCCGCGACCGCGCTGGCGATCCCGACCTACCTGCTGTTCTCCCAGGTCGGCCTGGTCAACACGCCGTGGGCGGTGATCCTGCCGTCGCTGGTCAACCCCTTCGGGCTCTACCTGATGCGGATCTACGCCCAGGACGCCGTCCCGGACAGCATCATCGAGGCCGCCCGGATCGACGGCGCGGGGGAGGCCCGCATCTTCTTCCGGATCGGGTTGCGGATGCTGGCCCCGGGGCTGGTCACCGTCGTGCTCTTCACGTTGGTGGCCACCTGGAACAACTACTTCCTGCCGCTGATCATGCTCAACGACCAGCGCCTGTACCCGGTCACGCTCGGGCTCGCCTTCTGGGCGGAGCAGGCCCAGAACGGCGGCGCGGGCGCGAGCGGCGAGATGCTGCCGCTGGTGCTGACCGGTTCCCTGCTTTCGATCGTCCCCCTCGTCGTGGCTTTCCTGTTCCTGCAGCGGTACTGGCAGAGCGGGCTCGCCGCCGGCGCCGTCAAGCAGTGAAATCGATGCATCCTGGAGGTACCCCCATGGCGGTCCTGCCCGCCCGCGTCCTGTTCGGTGCCGCCTACTACCACGAGTACCAGCCCTACGAGCGGCTCAAGACCGACCTCGACCTGATGGCCGAGGCGAAGTTCACCGTGATCCGCGTCGGCGAGTCGGTCTGGTCCACCTGGGAGCCCGAGAACGGCCGCTTCGACCTCGAGTGGCTGCAGCCGGTCCTCGACGGCGCCCACGAGCGCGGCATCTCCGTCGTCCTCGGGACGCCGACGTACGCCGTGCCGCCGTGGCTCGCCCGGCAGTACCCGGAGATCACCGGGGAACGGGCCACCGGGCAGCGCATCGGCTGGGGCGCCCGCCAGGAGGTCGACTTCACGCACCCGGCGTTCCGGTTCCACGCCGAGCGGGTGATCCACCAGATCCTCGCCCGCCACGCGGAACACCCGGCGGTGATCGGGTTCCAGGTGGACAACGAGCCGGGGCTGGAGCTGTTCCACAACCACGGCGTCTTCCAGCGGTTCGTCGACCACCTGCGCGCGAAGTACGGCGACGTCGAGACGCTCAACCGCGAGTGGGGCCTGGTCTACTGGTCGCACCGGCTCTCGACCTGGGCCGACCTGTGGACCCCGGACGGCAACGCCCAGCCGCAGTACGACGTCGCCTGGCGCGAGTTCCAGGCCCGCCAGACCACCGAGTTCATCACCTGGCAGGCCGACCTCGCCCGCCGGTACGCCCGGCCGGAGCAGTTCGTCACCACCTGCATCTCCTACACGCGCCCGGCGGTCGAGGACGACGAGCTCACCGACAGCCTCGACATCGCTTCGGGCAACCCGTACTACGCGATGCAGGAGGGCCTGCAGCTGCCGGACCCGACCCCGGCGGACCACGAGCAGAAGTGGAAGACGGCCGGCGTCTGGTCGCTGTACCAGACCGCGGACTGGATGTTCTCCTCGCGCCAGGCGCCGTTCCTGGTCACCGAGACCAACGCCATGCACATCGGCCAGACCTGGGACAACCGGCCCGCCTTCGACGGCCAGTGGCGCCAGGCCGCCTGGGCGCTGGTCGCGCGCGGGGCCCGGATGATCGAGTACTGGCACTGGCACACGCTGCACTTCGGCGCCGAGACCTACTGGGGCGGGATCCTGCCGCACAGCGGACGGCCCGGCCGCACCTACGCCGAGCTCGCCCGCCTCGGGGACGAGTTCGAGCTGGCCGGTTCCGCGGTCGCCGGGCTGGAACCGGACGCGGACATCACGATGGTGTACTCGACGCCGAGCAAGTGGCTCATGCAGAAGTACCCGGCACTGTCCACACCGGACGGCGGGCCGGACGCGGCGTCCTACCACCGGTTCTTCGACCCGTTCTACCGCGGGGCCTTCGACGCCGGCCGCCAGGTCCGGATCGTCCACATCCGACAGCTGCACGACCCGCGCGGCGAGCGCGAAGGCGTTTCGCCCGCAGAAGCCGCCCGGCGGCACCCGGTCCTGGTCGTCCCCGCGCTGTACCTGGCCGCGGACAGCACCCTGGACTGGCTCGCCGAGTACGCCCGCGCGGGCGGCCACCTGGTCCTCGGCCCCCGCACCGGCTACGCCGACCACGAGGGCCGGGCGCGGCACGAGCCGGCACCCGGACGGCTCGTCGACGCCGCGGGCGTCTGGTACGACGAGTTCAGCAACCTCGGTGCGGACGTCCCGGTCAAGCCGGCCCCGGACAGCCCGCTGGACCTGCCGCCGGGCGCGGCGGCGACGCGCTGGGCCGACGGGCTGACCGTCGTGGACGCCAAGGTGCTCGCCGAGTACGACCACCCGCACTTCGGCCGCTGGCCCGCGGTCACCACCCGCGCCGAGGGGGACGGCCGCGTCACCTGCGTCGGCACGGTGCCGGACGCCGCCTTCGGCGCGGCGCTGGCCCGCTGGCTGGTGCCGCTGCCGGTGCACGCCTGGCCGAACCTGCCGGAGTCCGTCACCGCGACCACCGGGACCGCACCCGACGGCCGCCGGGTGCACATCATCCACAACTGGAGCTGGAACCCCTCGACCGTGACCGCGCCCGCGCCGCTGTCCGACCTGCTCGACGGCACGAACGTGCCGACGGGGATGGCCCTGAGCCTCGGCCCGTGGGACGTCCGCGTCTTCGTCGAACGACCCCCTACCAGGAAGTAGCGAGGTATCGATGGTCCCCACCCGACGATCCTTCAAGGTGGTGCTGCTCTTCGCGGTGGCGGCGCTGCTGGGCGTGAGCCCGGCGGCGACCGCGCAGACGAGCGGCCCGACGACGATCTTCCAGCCGACGGCCGCCGCGGGGTACGTCAACCCGGGCGTGATGTACGCGCGGTCGATCACCCTGCACCACAACGGCGAAGCCAACGGGACGCTGGTCTCGACGTTCGAGGTCTACCGGAACGCGGGCGCCCCGGTGTTCCCGGTCTACCGCAGCGGCGACGCCGGGAAGAACTGGACGTACGTCTCCCAGGTCACCGACACCGTCAACGGCTACGGCATGCGCTGGAACCCGGAGATCTACGAGCTCCCGGCGCAGCTCGGCACGCTCCCGGCGGGCACCCTGCTCGTTTCCGGGCTGTCGGTGCCGTCGGACATGAGCTCCACCGAGATCCTGCTCTACGCCAGCACCGACCTCGGGAAGACGTGGAAGCTGCTGAGCTCGGTCGCCAAGGGCGGCCCGGCCAAGGTGGCCGACCCGAACACCCCGGTCTGGGAACCGGTGCTGCTGATGCGCGACGGCAAGCTGATCGTGTACTACTCGGACCAGCGGGACAACGCGAAGCACTCGCAGAAGCTGGTCCACCAGGTCACGACGAACGGCCGGACGTGGGGGCCGGTCGTCGACGACGTCGTCTACCCGGCGCAGTCCGCCCGGCCCGGCATGGCCACGGTCGCGCAGCTGCCCGGCGGCCGGTGGATCATGACCTACGAGTACTGCGGGGCCCCGCAGGGCAGCTGCCCGGTGTACTACAAGATCGCCACCGACCCGGAGAAGTTCCTCCAGGCCGACGACCACCAGATCATCCTCGACGACGGCACCAAGCCGTGCTGCCAGCCGTTCGTCGTCTGGACACCGGCGGGCGGGCCGCAGGGCACGATCGTGGTCAGCGACGGCGGCCAGACCCAGCTCGCGGTCAACACCGCGGGCGGCGACCCCACGCAGTGGCGGTCGCAGGCGTCCAACGCGCCCGGCGGGTACAGTCGCGGCCTGATGGTCATGCCGGACGGCAACACCGTCATGTCCGTCACCGGCGGGTGGCACGACAGCACCTACCTCAACACCGTCGAGTTCGCCCTCGACCACGTCGCACCGGGCCTTTCGACCGGAGCGACGTACACACTGACCAACGAGCACTCCGGGCTGAACCTCGGTGTCACCGGCTCGTCGGTGGTCCAGCAGAGCGCGGCGGCGCCGTGGGTGATCACGCGGCAGCCGAGCGGGTACTTCACCGTGGCCGACGGCGGCCGCGTCCTGTCGGTCGTCGGCGGGTCCACAGTGGACGGCGCGTGGCTGGAGCTGCGCACGCCGACGCCGGGCTCGGCGACCCAGGAGTGGGCGGTCGTCCAGCAGACGGACGGGACGTACGAGCTGGCCAACCGCAAGAGCGGGAAGCTCCTGGAGGATCTCGCGTGGTCCACTTCGCCGGGAGCGCCGATGGACCAGTGGTCGGACGCCGACGGCCGCAACCAGCGCTGGACCCTGCACCGGACGGCCCTGCCGAACCTGACCACCGGTGACTTCACGATCCGGAACCAGCTGGGCAAGTACCTGGAGATCCCGGGCGCTTCCACGGCTTCGGGAACCCAGGCCGACCAGTGGTGGTACGCCGACCAGCAGTGGCACCTGTGGCACTTCGTGACGGCGAACGGCGGATACCGGATCGTGAACGCGAAGTCGGGGCTGGCGCTGACCGACACGCACCCGGCGGGCAGCGAGGCGATCACCCAGACCGCCGTCGACACCGGGAATGCGCAGCAGGTGTGGACGCTCGTGTCGAGCGGCGACCGGACGCTGATCAAGAACGCAGGCAGCGGCCGGTACGTCACGATCACGAACGGGTCGCCGTCGAACCTGGCGAAGGCGGTGTCCTGGACGGAGATCGACACGCCGGACCAGCTCTGGACGGTGAGCCGGATCAACTGAGCAAGGGGCACCGGCGCACCGGCCGGGACCTCAGCCCGCGGTGAGGGTGAGCAGGACCGCCTGCCCGGCCGGGACGGACGCCGAGTAGCTGCCGGTGAACGTCCCGGCCGTGCGGGCCGCCCACACGTCCCGCACCTGGGCCGCGCCGCCGAGACCCAGGTCGGCCCAGCGGGCGGTGATGGTGGCCGCCGCGCCGCCGCGGTTGAGCAGGACCACCGCGCGGCGGCCGGTGCCCGAGAGCACCTTGCTGTACACCTGGTGGCCGGCGCGGTCGTCCGCCACGCGCACTCCCTGCCGTCCCAACGGGTCCTGGTCGATCGCGATGACCTCGCGGTTGGTCAGCACCGCCTGGGTGTCGGCGTTCATCGTCGCCAGGTTGTTGCCCGCCAGCAGCGGCGCCCCGGAAACCGCCCACAGCGCCAGGTGCGTGCGGTTCTGCGTGCCACCGAAGCCGGGCATGCCGACGATCAGCATGTCGGGGTCGTTGGAGTGTCCCGGGCTCTGCGCCGACGGGTGCTGGGCCGAATCGAAGTTCGCCAGGACGCGGCTCATCGACGCCTGCTGGCCGTAGTAGATGATGTCCTGGCTCGTCCGCCAGAGGTTCGAGATGGCCGGCGCCCAGTTCCACGGCGCCCCGCTGCCCCATTCGCACACCGACAGCACCATCGGGCGCCCGGTCTGCGCGGTCGCCCGGTCGATCGCCGCGCTGATCGACTGGTACGTGCGGGCCTGGTCGAGGTGCTCGGCGCTGCCACCGCACCAGTCCACCTTGACGTAGTCGAAGCCCCACCGGGAGAACTGCAGGAAGTCCTGGTCGTAGTGTCCTTCGCTGCCGCTGTTCGGGGCGGCCGGTCGGCCGGTCGGGTAGTAGTAGCCGCAGCCGTTGCGGCCCGCGTCGGTGTAGATGCCCGCCTTGAGGCCCTTGCCGTGCAGGTAGTCCGCGACGGCCTTCATGCCGCCCGGCCACTCGGCGGTGTCGACCGTGATGTTCCCCGAAGCGTCGCGGGTGCCCTGCCACCAGCCCTCGTCGATGTTGACGTAGGTGTAGCCGGCGTCTCGCATGCCCGACGAGACCAGGGCGTCCGCCTGCGCCTTGATCACGTTCGCGGTGATCTTCGCGGCGAAGGTGTTCCAGGAGGCCCACCCCATCGGCGGCGCCGAGAGGGGCGCGGCCGCGGCGGCAGGAAACACGGCCGAAGCCGCGAAAGCCAGTGCGCAGGCCAGGATCCGGGCGGGGGAAGCGGTTGCCATTCGGCTGACTCCTGTCGAAACCGGTGCGGTCGTGGAGTGACCGTGGTCGCTCCCGCGGGTGCCTGTCCAGCCCGCCCCGGGCGGCGCGGGACGGGTGTTCCCGCCGGGACCTGCGGCGAACGCGGGGCGGCCGGTCGAATGCCACCCGGCCGGCCCAGCGTGAACGATGAAACTTTCAGCGTGCGGCCGCGGCCACGGCACGCGCGCGGTCGGCGAGCCGGGCGGTGGCGTGCAGGACCGTCACCACCGAGCCGAGTGCGACCGCGCGGTCACCCAGCTGTCCTTTGCAGACGGTCACCTGCGCGCCGGCGAACGGGAGCGCGTCGCGCAGGAGGGCGCTGCGCAGCGGCGGGAGGAGGATTTCGTAGGCGGCGGCGAGCTCGCCGCCGATGATCACCCGGTCCGGGTTGACCAGGTTGCCCAGGACGGCGACGGCGGTGCCGAGACGGTGTCCCGCGTCGGTCAGGACGCGGACGCACGCGCGGTCTCCCGCGACGGCGTGGCGGATCAGGTCGCCGGGCCCGAGTTCGGTGCCGTGGCGGGCGCGCAGCTGGTCCAGCAGCGCGGGGATGCTGACGTAGGTTTCGAGGCAGCCCCGGTTGCCGCAGCGGCAGATCCGCCCGGCCGGGTCGACGGTCATGTGCCCGAACTCCGCCGCCGTGCCGCAGGAGCCGCGGAACAGCCTGCCGCCCAGGACGAAGCCGGCGCCGACGCCGGTGCCGAGCTTGATGTAGACGGCGACCTGGGCGCCCTGGCCCGCGCCCCAGGTGACTTCGGCGAGCGCGCCGAGGTTGCCGACGTTGTCCACGATCACCGGCAGGCCGAGCAGGGCGCCGAGCTCCTCGGCCGGGCGCAGCCCGACCCAGCTCGGCGCGATGCTGGACGACCCCACCGTGCCCGTCAGCGTGTTGACCGGGCCGGGCAGCCCGGCGCAGACGCCGATCACCTTGCTCTGCTTGACACTCGCGGCGGCGAGTGCGTCCCGCGCCAGCGTGGCCGCGATCCGCAGCGAGTCGCGGGCGTCGTGGTCGCGGTCGAGCGGGCGGAGCAGTTCGGTGAGCACCGTGTGGGCCAGATCGGCGACGATCACCCGGATGTGGGTGTGCCCGAAGTCGATGCCGACGACGGCGCCGGCGGCCGGGTTGAGGGTGAGCAGGGTGCCCGGCCGGCCCTGTTTCGGCGGCCCGCCGGGGTCCGGGCTGCCGCTCTCCACGATCAGGCCGTCCTGGTACAGGGCCCCGACGACGTTCGACACCGTCGCTCGCGAGACGTCCAGCAGCCGGGCGATGTCCGCCCGCGTCAAGGGCCCGCGGGTGCGCAGGAGCTCGACGACCCGTTCGTGGTTCCCCGGCCGCGCCGCCGGGTGCTGTATCGCCACATCCGAGATGTACCGGGTCGACGCCGAAGGGACAAGACTTGAACTTATTCGACGGCGTTCGACAGCGGGTCACGACTTTTCGGGCAATTTTGTTCACCCCGTTGACACATTGGGGCGTCGGGTTCCAGCATCAATGCTGCCGAGCGAGCGGTCAAAAGATCACCGGATGCGTGCCGGTGGCCGCGGCTCACCCGTTCGAACCACTCTCGCCCAAGGATGTGCGGATGTGACCAAGAACCGGTACCCCGGCCCTCGTCGCGCCGATCCCCGCGACCCCGCCGACTCCCGCTGACCCCCGCCGACCCGTGGTGAACGCGGAGGCCGCCGAATCCCGATCGGCGGCCCGGGGTGACTTTCCCTCGAAATGTTAGCGTTAACACCGCGGTCTCCCGCGCTGCTTCCCGGCCACGGGAACCGTGTCGTCCAGCGGTTTCCGGCTGGAAGCGCGCCCCCGGTGCGTGTCCGTCCCCACGGAGGTGACCATGACCGTTCTCGACCTTTCCGATCCGCGGCCGACCCTGGCCGACGTGGCCCGGGCCGCCGGCGTCTCGTCGGCGACGGCGTCGCGGGTGCTCAACGGTTTCCCGCAGGTGCGCGACCAGACCCGGCGCCAGGTCGAACAGGCCGTGCGCGCCCTCGGCTACGTCCGGCAGCGTGCGGCCCGCACGGGGGAGGGGCAGCGGACGGGGACGGTCGCCGTGGTGCTGTGCGAAGACGGCCTGCGGCTGTTCTCCGATCCGTTCTTCGGCCGCATCATGGGGGGCATCAACCGTACGTTCACCGCGGCCGGCGTGCAGGCCGTGGTGCTGATGATGCAGGCGGCGGCCCAGGCCACCACCCTCCGGTACCTGGGCGGCGGCCACGTCGACGGCGCCCTGTTCGTGAGCACGCACGCGTGCTGCACCACGGCGTTGTCCCGGGCGGACTTCCCGGTCGTCAGCGCCGGCCGCCCGATGGTCCCCGACCCCGCCCGGTACACCTACGTGGACGTGGACAACCGCGGCGGCGCCGAGGCGGCCGTGCGGCACCTCCAGGCCGCCGGCCGGCGGCGGATCGCGACCGTCGCCGGCCCGAAGGACATGGCACCGGGCCGGGACCGGCTCGCCGGCTACGTCGCCGCGATCTCCGGTGCCGGCCTCGTCGACCCGGGATCGGTGGCCCACGGCGACTTCGGGCAGGCCTCCGGCGAGCACGCGATGTGGCGGCTGCTCGACCGGAGACCCGACCTGGACGCGGTGTTCGTGGCGTCCGACGTGATGGCGGTGGGCGTGCTCCGCGCCCTGCGCCGCACCGGGCGCCGGGTCCCCGACGACGTCGCGGTCATCGGCTTCGACAACGCGCCGGTCTCGCGGACCACGGACCCGCCGCTGACGACGGTGAGCCAGCCGGTCGAGGCGCTCGGCGCCCGGTCGGCCGGCGAACTGCTCGCGGTGATCGACGGGACGGCCCGGCAGCCGCGCCGGGTGGTGCTGGGAACCTCGTTGGTGGTGCGGGAATCCGCCTGACGAACAGCGCGGCCGCCACCTGCGGAGGTGACGGCCGCGCTCTCCGTCAGTGGTACGCGACCGAGGTGATGTTGGCCTGTACCGCGCTTTCCGTGGCGTCCGAGGGATAGCCGGAGGTCATGACGCCTTCGTAGAAGGTGCCGGCCGCGCCGTGGCTGTTGTCGCCGCCGATGCCGAGGATGATCGCGCCTTCCTTGCGCATCGGGTTGTAGCCCGCGACGTTCGGGCGTTTGCCGCTGTAGAAGGTCGACACGCCACCGGACTGGGCGTTGCCGCCGCGGATGGCCCACTGGTTCGGGCCGCCCTTGACGATCGCGGTCAGGTACCGGTGGCTGATGGTCGGGTCGCCCGCGTTGTAGTGCTGGTTGACGCCGGAGAAGAGGCCGTTCTCGAGGTCGGCCATGATCCACGGGCCGTTGCCGGAGCCGTAGCCCCAGACCTTGATCTTGCCGAAGTAGATCGCCTCCATGGTCCCGTTGCCGTTGTCGCGGCTGTTGCGTTCGGCGTTGCCGTAGTCGAAGCAGCAGCCGCCGTTGTAGTGCGTGCCGTCGAAGATGGCGTACATGCCTTCGGGCTGGTCACCGGTCGCGATGCCGTTGGTGTTGTTGTTGCGGTAGCCGGTACCGGGGGCGACGAAGACGCCGTACGCCTTGTGGCCGCCCGCGGTGGTCGGGGCCGCGGTGGCGTTGGCGAGGTTGTCGTAGCCGCCCGCGGCCGGGCCCTGGAACCCGCCCGGCGGGGCCTGGGTGAGGTTGTTGTGCCGCGAGGTCTGGTCGTAGACGACCGTGATCAGGCAGCTCGTGCCGGCACAGAACGAATCCTGCGTCGCCGCGTTCGCGTAGCCGCCCGCCGCCAGCACGCCGATGTTCTGCGTGCGGCTGTCGGAGGCCCGCCGCACCTGGTACAGCGGGCCGTTGTAGGCGGCGAACAACGCCCGGGTGGTGCTGTGCGCCGCCACGCAGGGCGTGCCGCCCGCCGCGTAGAGGTCGCACGGCAGGCTCACCGCCGCGTCCGCGGCCGGCGCCACCGCCACCGGAGTCCCGGCCACAGCCAGCAGCGTGGCCGCGGCGAGTGTGAGCATTCTGGTTTTCGGCACGGTCGATCCCTTCTGTCTTCGGATGGAACCGGTCTCAGCGGTAGCGGGCCGCGGCGTCGGTCGCGTCCGACGGGGAGCGGGCGGCGAGCCGGATCCGTGCGCGCGGACCATGCGGCCCTCCTGTTGTTAGCGTTAACAATCGCGGCCGGTGCTCCCGGGACGTCGAGTTCAGCGCGGTGGCCGCGACCGTGTCCAGCCGGTCGCGGGAGCCGGGGCCTCGCCGATGGCTTCTGCCTGCGGTTTCCCCGGCCTCGGACGCCGACGAAGGGCTGAAACTTACAGCGGTGCTAGCCTGTTACTGAGCGGTCGCTTAGTGATCTTGTTCACGGTCGGCCGTCCTGCCTTCGGTCCGTCTCGTTCATCCGCCACGTCGATGCACAGGTCGGACGCATTTCCCGCCGGGGATGGCGGGTGCCTGACGAGCGTCGCCAACGGTGGTGTTGCCGACGTCAAGGTGAACATTTGCGGTCACTGTGGTGACCTCGGGATGACGGGCATGTGAGTTACCGGTGAAAGGGGTGGGGCAACGTGCGAGAGTGGACGACAGGTGACACCTGTGGCGGCACGGCCGTCGTGCTGCCGGACCCGGCGCGCTCGATCGGCGTGCTCACTTCGACGCTGGCCACCCTCGGCAACAGCCGGACGTTCGACGCCGTTTCGCGGGCGGCCGCGGCCGAGGGGTACGCGGTCAAGCTGATTTCCCTGGGCAAGCCGACCCGTGACGCCGTGACCGACGCGTTCCGGGAACTGGTGAAGCACGACGTCGACGGGCTGGTCGTGCTCGTCGAGGAATACGACCTGGATTGGCCGGGAATGGTTTTCCCGGAGGACGTTCCGGTGGTGGTGGTCGATTCGAACGCCCGGGCCGGGTACTCGACGGTGGACACCGACCAGGCCCAGGGGGCGGTGCTGGCGACCGAGCACCTGCTCAAGCTCGGCCACGAGACCGTCTGGCACATCGCGGGACCGATGGATTCGTTCGCGGCCGAGCACCGGGCGCTGGCCTGGCGGCAGACGCTCGCGCGGTTCGACCGCCGGGTGCCGCTGCCGGTGGTGGGGGACTGGACGGCCGGATCCGGCTACACGCTCGGCCGGGTGCTGGCCCACGACCCCGCGGTGACGGCGGTGTTCTCGGCGAACGACCAGATGGCCCTGGGACTGCTGCGCGCCCTGCACGAGGCCGGCCGGTCGGTGCCGGGTGAGGTCAGCGTCGTGGGGTTCGACGACATGGCCGAGGCGGCGAGCTTCTGGCCACCGCTGACCACCGTCCGGCAGTCGTTCGCCGAACTGGGCTGCCAGGTCGTGCGCACGCTGCTGGGCGAGATCAGGTCGGGCGTCCGGACGGCGACGCTCGAACGGGTTCCGGTGTCGCTGGTGGTCCGGGACAGCACCGGTTCGCCGCCGTGGTGATCCGCGCCGGCGTGAGAACCGTGTGAGGCCGTTCGCGGTTCGCTGGTTTTTGCTCGCTCTTCGCGATTGAATACATCGAATCGTGCGACCGCGTGTTGACACGACGGTCGGCGCAAACGGATGCTCGGCGTACCGGCCGAAAGGCCGAACCTCCGGACCGACAAGGGAGAGCCGAGTCATGACCACCCTGCCGGCGTCCCGTTTCGTCGTGTCCTGATGGAGCCGGAACTCATCGAGATCACCGTCACCGTGCCGCACCGGCCCGCGGCGGTGTGGACGATCATCGGCAGCCCCCACCTCTACCCCCGGTTCGTCCGGGGGATCACCTCCTGCGAGCCGGTTTCCGAGGCGACCGGCCGGGGTGCCCGCTACCGGTACCGCGCCGGCGGCGAGGGTGAGGCCGAGATCTTCGTCCACCGCCGGGACGAGCACCTGGCCTGGTCGGGCCGGCAGCACCGGATGTCGGTCGTGCTGCGTCCGGTGTCCGACGGCTGCGCGATCACCGTCCTGCTCACGCTGCTCGACGGCCGCTCGCCCGCGGTCCCCCGGATCCGCCAGCGGATCCTGGACGCGATCGCGGCGATCAGCGACCACCTCGGCGGCGTCCCCGCGGCCGATGCGCCGCCGCCGCGCCCGTCGAAGCGCGAACTCGCCCGGATCCTCGTCAAGGCCGGGGTCCTCACCCCGGCCCAGCCCACCGGGACGCTGCGGCAGCTGCGGTCGGTGGGCCGCTGGGGCTCGACCCTGGCCGGCGGCTACGAGGCGGTGGCGCGCCGGACGCCGGACGCCCTCGCGCTGTGCGACGAGCGGTCCGAGCGGACCTTCGGCGAGGTCGACGACCGCACCACCCGGCTGGCCGCGGTGCTGAAGCGCCACGACATCGCCGAGGGGGCGCGGGTCCTCCTGATGTGCCGCAACCACAACGCGATGGTCGAGGCGATGATCGCCTGCAGCAAGCTCGGTGCGGAGGTGGCCCTGATGAACACCGGGCTGGCACTGGGGCAGGCCGCCGAGTTCGCCCTGCGGCACGGCTCCCAGCTCGTGCTCGCCGACGCCGAGTTCGCCGCCCTGCGCGGGCAGCTGCCCGCCGAAATCCCGCAGCTGTGGACCTGGCCGCCCGGCAACGGGTGGCACGGCCCGACCATCGAAGAGCTGATCGAGGCGGAGGCACCCGCCCGGATCGCTCCACCGGCCAAGCCCGGCCGGCTCGTCGTGCTCACTTCGGGCACGTCGGGGCCGCCGAAGGGCGCGCGCCGCCCGACGCCGAACAACGTCGCGGACGCCGCCGCGGTGCTGTCGGAGATCCCGCTGCGGGCCGGGGAACCGATCCTGGTCGCCGCGCCGCTGTTCCACACGTGGGGCCTGGCCGCGTTGCAGCTCGGCATGGCCCTGCGGGCGGGGTTGGTGCTGCCCCGCCGCTTCGACCCCGAAGCGACGCTGTCGATGATCGAACGGCAGCGGTGCACGGCGTTGTTCGCGGTGCCGACGATGCTGCGGCGGCTGCTGGACCTGCCGGAGCGGACGCGGGCCCGCTACGACCTGTCCTCGCTGCGCGTGGTGGCCAGCTCCGGCGCGGGCCTGCCGGGCCGGCTGGGCGAGGAGTTCATGGACGCGTTCGGCGACATCCTCTACAACCTCTACGGCTCGACGGAGGTGTCGTGGGCGGCGATCGCCGGGCCCGGCGACCTCCGCGCCGCCCGCGGCACGGCGGGCCGCCCGCCGATCGGCACCGCGATCCGCGTCCTGGACCGCGCGGGCACCCCGGTCCCGCCCGGTGCGACCGGCCGCCTGTACGTGGGCAACCGCCTGCTGTTCGACGGGTACACCGACGGTGAGCAGCTGGACGTCCGCGACGGCCTGATGGACACCGGCGACCGCGGCTACGTCGATGCCAACGGCCTGCTGTTCGTCCAGGGCCGCGAGGACGAGATGATCGTGTCCGGCGGCGAGAACGTGGCCCCGGCCCCGGTGGAGGAAGTCCTGCTCACGTTGCCGGAGGTCCGCGAGGCGGCGGTGGTCGGCGTCCGCGACGCCAAGTACGGCCAGCGCCTGGCGGCCTACCTCGTGCTCGTCCCGGGCGCGCAGCTGGACGCGGACACCGTGCGCTCGCACGTGCGCGAGCGGCTCGCGCGGTTCGCGGTGCCGCGGGACGTCGTGTTCGTCGAGGAGCTGCCGCGCAACGCGACGGGGAAGGTCGTGAAGCGGGCCCTGCGCCGCAACTACCGCTGGTGACCGGACTGCCCCGGCGGAACTCCTGTGGCAGTGTCGTGAGTGGACGAGGCGCACCCGGCCCGCGGAGGAGCTGATGGTACACAAAGGACAGTCACATAAAGGACAGGCGAGGCTGTTCGACGCGTTGACGACGAAAGGGACGGCGTTCGACCGTGACGAGCGGGCGGACCTGGGCCTGCTCGGCCTCCTGCCGTACGCGGTGAAGTCGCTGGACGACCAGGTCGCCCACACCTACCAGGAGTTCTCCCGCCGGCGGGACGACCTGGACAAGCACATCTACCTGCGGGCGCTGCAGGACCGCAACGAGACGCTGTTCTACCGGCTCCTCGCCGAGCACGTCGAGGAGATGCTCCCGATCGTCTACACGCCCACGGTCGGCGAGGCGTGCGAACGGTTCAGCGACATCTACCGCCGCCCGCGCGGCCTGTTCGTCTCCTACCCCGACCGGGGACGGCTGCGGGAGGTCGTCCGCAACCGGCCGAACGCGGACGTCGACGTCATCGTCGTCACCGACGGGCAGCGCATCCTCGGCCTGGGCGACCAGGGGATCGGCGGGATGGGGATCCCGATCGGGAAGCTTTCGCTGTACACGCTCATCGGCGGCATCGACCCGGCTCGCACCCTGCCGGTCGTGCTGGACGTCGGCACGGACAACGTCGAACGGCTCGAGGACCCGCACTACCTCGGGTGGCGCCACCGCCGGATCGGCGACGACGAGTACTACGCCTTCGTCGACGAATTCGTCACCGCGGTGCGCGAGGAACTCCCCGGAGTGCTGCTGCAGTGGGAGGACTTCGCGACTTCGCACGCCCTCCCGATCCTCGAGCGCTACCGCGGCGAACTGCTCACCTTCAACGACGACATCCAGGGCACCGCCGCGGTCACGCTCGGCGCGCTGCACGGCGCGGCCGAGACCGCCGGACGTCCGCTGTCGCAGCAGCAGGTCGTCATGCTCGGCGCGGGCTCGGCCGGCATCGGCGTGCTGGAGATGATCCGGCAGGAGATGGTGGCGCAAGGGCTTTCCGACGCCGAAGCCGCCGAGCGCATCTGGGTCGTCGACATCGACGGGCTGCTCACCGACGACCGGACCGGGCTTTCGGCCGGGCAGCGCCGGTTCGCGCAACCGGCGCGGCGGGTCCGGGACTGGGCCGGCACCGGGCTGGCCGACGTCGTCCACCACGTCGAGGTCGGGGTCCTGCTCGGCCTGTCGACGGCGGCCGGCGCGTTCACCGAGGAAATCGTGCGCGAAATGGCGGGCAAGACCGACCGGCCGATCATCTTCCCGCTCTCCAACCCGACCAGCCGCGCCGAAGCGCACCCGCGCGAGCTCGACGAGTGGACCGGCGGCCGGGCCCTCGTCGCGACCGGCTCGCCGTTCTCCCCGGTCGAGCGGCACGGCCGGAAGCGCCGGGTCGCGCAGTGCAACAACGTCTACATCTTCCCGGCGGTCGGGCTGGCGGTGACCGCCGTGGGCGCCACCCGGGTCACCGACGAGATGATGCGCGTGGCGGCCAAGACGCTCGGCGAGGCGTCCCCGGCGCTGGCCGACCCGGACGAACCGCTGCTGCCCGCGTGGAGCGACGTCCCGGAGATCGCGACCAGGATCGCGACCGCCGTCGCCGTCCAGGCGGTCGAAGACGGCGTCGCGCCCGAGAAGAGCGACGACGAGGTCGCGAAGGCGGTGCGTGCGGCGCGGTGGGCTCCCGAGTACCGGTAGCCCTCAGGCCGGGCAGCTGACGTCGTGCTCGGGCGCCGCGAGCTCCAGCAGGTAGCGGTTCACGGCCGACCGGGTGCAGGTGTTCTTCTCGTAGACCCCGTGGCCGGCGCCTTCGTACGTCAGCAGCGTCGTGTTCGCCGGGGCCTGGCGGTGGATGGCGAGGGCCCAGGCGTACGGGGTCGCCGGGTCGTGGCGGGAGTTGAGCAGGAGGATTTGCGGCGCTCGCGGGACGCTCAGCCGGTGCGGCGGGTTCGCCGGCGGGCCGTGGACGCCCAGGCACGCCATCGCTTCGCCGTGGCTCAACGTGCTGCCGCGCAGGAGCGGCCCGCGGCGCAGCTCCTCGGCGTGCAACGCCGAGTACTGCGCGAAACTCCGGATCCGGAGGTCGAAGTCCTGGCAGACGACGGCCAGGCGGATCGAGTGGTAGTTGTAGGAGAACTGCGCGGTCACCGGCGGGTTCCCGGCCGCGGCTTCGGCGATCGCCTGGCCCAGGTCGTCGTAGACCGGGCGGTACATGTCCTGCAGCACCCGGTTGCGCAGTTCGCTTTGCGCCCGGGGAACCGCCTCGGTCGCGGCGAGAGCCTTCCGCCAGACGGCGTAGACGTCTTGGCCGTGCAACGCGCAGGTCGTCGTCCGGTCACACCACATGGCGAACTGGCGGAACGCGTCGTCCGCGGCGGCGGCCCGGTCGCCCAGGAACCGTTCGAGGCCGGCGCTGTGGTCGATGGAGCTGTCGAGCACCAGCGCCCGCACCCGGTCGCCGTGCTGTTCGGCGTACTGCTGGCCGAGCAACGTGCCGTAGGAGATGCCGAAGAAGCTGATCCGGGCTTCGCCGAGCGCGCGACGGACCGCGTCCATGTCCTGGGCGTTGACGCCGGTGTCGGCGTGGTCGAAGACGGGGAGGTTGCGGGCGCGGCACGCGGAGACCGTTTGCTCGCTGGAGGTCCGCAGCGCCGCGAACTCGGCCGGCCCGGCAGGCTCGTCGCTCGGCGGCTCGCCCGTGGGTTCGCACTCGATGAACGCACTGCGGCCGGTGCCGCGCACGTCGAAGCCCACGACGTCGAACCGGGCCCGGACCTCCGGGCCGAACACGCTCGGCGTCACGGCGAGTTCCGCGTTCGACGAGCCGGGGCCGCCGAAATCCGCCAGCAGCACCCCGAGGCGGTGTGCGGAATCCGTGGCGCGGTGCCGGGCCACCGCCAGGGAGATCGACGGCCCGTGCGGGGAACGCCAGTCCAGCGGCACCCGCAGTGTCCCGCACTCGCCGTCCGGCGGGGCCGGGTTGTCCGGGTCTTGGGGACAGGCCGTCCAGACGATCGGGGCCGGTGTCCAGCCGGCATCGGCGACCGCGGGTGCGGCGCCGGTCAGCAGAAGTGCGCTCGCCACAACGGTTCCCAGCACCCGAGGCTCCTCCCCGCGACGACCCGGACCCCGCCGACCGTAGGACGTCCGGGTCTGGACCACAAGGGCCGATCAGACGCGTTCCCGGACGCCGGCCAGCTCGGCGGGCGGCGGGCCGGGGTGCAGGATCCCCAGGTGCCGCGTGGTGCGGGTCATGGCGACGTAGAGATCGTTGTGCCCCAACGGGGCGGCGAGAACGGCAGCCGGGTCGACGACGAGCACGGAGTCGAATTCCAGGCCCTTGGCCTGGCCGGGCGTCAGCACGACGACGGGGTCGGTGAGATCGGGTGGCGTGCGCACCGGCACGGCGGCCGCGATCCGGGCGTGGTGCGCCGCGGGGGCGATGATCGCGAGGCGGCCGTCCCGGTGCCCGGCGGCGATTTCGGCGAGGACGCCGGGCAGCTCCCGGAGCGTGGTGCGCCGGCGCCACGGGTGCTCGCCGGCTTCGCGCACGGACCGCGGCGGCCGGAGACCGGGGTGGTGGGCGGCGAACAGCGGCACCGTGGCGGCCATGACCTCCGCGGGGGTGCGGTAGTTCACGGTCAGCTCCGCCACCCGCACGCGACCGTCCACACGCGACTCGGGAACCTCGTCCCGCCCGGAACTGTCGGTGGTGCGGGGTAAGCTGGAAACCGGGGGCCGGAGGCCGTCCCACGACGTGGCACCGGCCGGATCGCCGGTCTGGGCGAGGTCGCCGACGACGGTCATCGACCGCGTGGGGCACCGCCGCAGCAGCATCCGCCAGGCCATCGCGGACAGTTCCTGCGCCTCGTCGACGACCAGGTGCCCGAAGGTCGCGCGGCCGCTGTGGTCGCCGAGCACCGCGGCCGCCTCGTCCAGCAACGGCACGTCCGCCGGGCTCCAGACCTCGCCCGG
Source organism: Streptomyces sp. MN03-5084-2B (assembly GCA_033793495.1). Lineage (GTDB taxonomy): Bacteria > Actinomycetota > Actinomycetes > Mycobacteriales > Pseudonocardiaceae > Amycolatopsis. Next base: position 271,942 of record JARAWT010000001.1, read on the forward strand.
GGTGCCGAGCAGGCCGGCCACCACCTCCGGCGCGGTCAGCGGCGGCCACAGCTCGTCCAGCGCGGCGCCCACCCCGGCGTCGGCCAGCAGGGCGGTGCGCAGCCGGGCCGCGTCGGTCTCGTCGAGCAGCCGCCGCGGGCCGTCCTGTCCGGGGTCGACCACGACGCCGGCGGCGGCCAGGGCACGCAGGTCGGCCGCGCTCAGCCGGCCGTCGGCGCTGCCGCCGTCGAGGGCCTCGCCGGTCTCGGTGAACACCACGTTCTCCATGCGGTCGAGCAGGTCCCGCGCGAGCCCTTCGACGATCCGCTGCTGGAAGACGAGCCGAGCCTGGTTGTGCGGCAGCCCCGTGTGCGCCGCCGCGTCGGCGGCCTGCCGGCACGCCTGCGGGTCCAGCACCAGTACCTGCTGCTCGAAGGCGATCTCGACCGGCTCGACGGGCGGGCGCACCCGCGACCGCACCGCGGCCGCGATCCGGCCGGCCATCTCGGCGCGGCCCTTGGCCACGGCGCTTCCGGGCGAGTCGGTCCGGCCGAGCCGGATCCCCGGGTACAGGTCGGCGACGGTCGAGGTCACCACGGCGTGCTCGCCGAGGCCGGGCAGGACCTGCCCGACGTAGCTCAGGAAGACCTGGCTGGGGCCGACGACCAGGACACCCCGGCCGCGCAGGTGCGGGCGGGTGTAGAGCAGGTAGGCCAGGCGGTGCAGCGCGACGGCGGTCTTCCCGGTGCCGGGGCCGCCCTGCACGACGAGGACGCCGGGGTGGTCGTCGCGGACGATCCGGTCCTGCTCGGCCTGCAGCGTGGTGACGATGTCGCGCATCCGCCCGGTGCGCTGCGCGGTCAAGGCCGCCATCAGCGCGGCGGCCCCGACCAGGCCGTCGCCCGCCGCGTCGTCGGTGTCCAGCAGCTCGTCGTCGAGCTCGACGACCGCTCGGCCGCGGGTGGTGATGCGCCGCCGCCGTCGCACGCCTTGGGCGTCGGCCATGGTCGCGGTGTAGAACGGCCGGGCCGCGGGCGCGCGCCAGTCGAGCAGCAGCGGCTCGTCGTCGCGGAACAGACCCAGCCGGCCGACGTGGACGCGGCTGCCGTCCCGCAGGTCGAGGCGGCCGAAGTACAGCCCGTCTTCCGCGGTTTCCAGCCGGCGCAGTTCCGCCAGCCAGAACGGCGCCGTCGCCGGATCCGCCGCGGCCAGCCGGGTGGTGGCCTGTTCGCGCAGCGTGTCCGCTTCGGCATACAGGGTGGTCAGGTATTCCTGTTCGACGTCGAGTTCACGACCGGTTTCGTTCCTGGCGGGCACGCCTGAGCTCCTCTGGTCATCCGGTGATCGGTGACTTCGAGGGTGCACGGCGATTCGGCGAAGAAACAGTCTTGTTCTTTCCGCGGCCTCGGACGCGCATGACGCTCGCTTGAGCACTCCGCGCGGCAAAACCTGCCGTAATCAGGAGTCAGGCGGCGACTTTCCTGCGCGGAGCGCGTTTCCGCGGGGACGGCGCGGACGATTCCGCGTCGTCGCCGTGCGCCTGCTCGTAGGCGGCGACCACTTCGGAGGAGAGGCGCCCCCGCTCGGAGACGTCGAAGCCGTTCGCGTTCGCCCAGGCCCGGATCCGCTGGTTGCGCTCCCGGTCGGAGGCGGTGGTCGACTGGCCGGTGGCCACCCGCACCTTCCGCCCCCCGACCCGGCGACCGGCGCCGATGTAGCGGGCCAGTTCGTGCCGAAGGGCGGTTGCGTTCCGGTCCGAAAGGTCGATTTCGAAGGTGACGCCGTCAAGGCTGAACTGGACGGTCTGGGCGGCGGCGCTGCCGTCGATGTCGTCGAGGATCTCGACGGAGACTTTCTGGGCCACTGGGATGCTCCTCCGGGTGGATGTGCGCTCGAGAACGCGAACAGCACAATCGGTGGAACAGTGCTGAAGGTGGAACAGTGCTGCGCGGCGTTCGCTGCGAAGTGTATCCACAACCGGGCCGAAAGGGAATTCAACTCGCGGGGAAACGGTGCGGGTCCGTTCGGCGTAATTGCCCGCATCGGAGCAGGAAGCAGGCGGCGGTGGCAAGCCGTCCGGGGTGTGGAAATGGGGCGATGTCGCCTCAATGGGTGAAGAACGACTTCGGCCGGGGCCGGCGCGGCCCTGTCGCGGCGGCGGCGGCCGGCCGGTCTACTGTGGACGTCCTTTCCGGACGGCCACGGTCTTCCCGCCGTTCCGGTTCCCGGTTCCGGCCGCCGGTTCCGGTCCGGCGGGGAACGGGTTCCGGAATGCCGTCCGCGGTGCCGGGCGAGTTCGAGTGGCCGGCGTGTGGGGAGGGTGAGCGGGTGGGGCGACCTCCCTCGGCTGCCGCGCGGGCACCGGGGCCTCGCTCGCCGCGGTTTCGGCCGTCGCCGGTGCCGCGAATGACTCATTCGGGACGTGGGGGGCCAGTGAGTTCATTCGCGACGTTCGGACCCGGTCGCCGCGGCGGGTGGCACCTCGTCGGGGGCGGCCCTGTCGGAAGTGTCCCTGGCTGCATCGCCGAGCGTGCCTCGGCGGCGCGGTGCCCGCCGGACGGTAACCCGCACGTCCGCTGCCGGGCTGCCTTGTGCCGGGCGGGTTGGTCTTGTCTGCGCGGGGCTGTCTTGTGGTGGTCGGGTGTGCCGGGTGGGTTGGTCTCGTCTGTTGTCGGACTGTCTTGTGTCGCTCGCGGTGCTGTCGGGGGCCCTGCGCGAGTGGCTGGTCAACCGCGGGCAGCGCGCCGACGGCCGTCGGGTGGTCGGGTGTGCTGGGCGGGTTGGTCTTGTCCGCTGCCGGGCTGCCTTGTGTTGGTCGGTTGGGTGTGCTGGGCGGGCCGGTCTTGCCCGCTGCCGGGCTGCCCCGCGTCGGCCGGGTGGTCGGGTGTCGAGCGGGCCGGTCTCGCTCGCTGCCGGGCTGCCTTGTGTTGGTCGGTTGGGTGTGCTGGGCGGGCCGGTCTTGCCCGCTGCCGGGCTGCCCCGCGTCGGCCGGGCGGTCGGGTGCCGAGCGGGCCGGTCTCGCCCGCTGCCGGGCTGCCTTGTGTTGGTCGGTCGGGTGTGCCGGGCGGGCCGGTCCCTCCGCTGCCGGTCCGCCTCTTCCCGGCGCGCCTCGGCCGCCCGGCCCTCTCGCTGTGGTGCACCCGCCGCAACCCCGGCCCGTTCGGCCCCGCCGCCCCCTTTGTCCCGGTGAACACTGTTCACCTTTCGGTCAATCGCAGTTCGCCGCATTCCCCGTGCGGCTTTCCCGCTGAACGGGCCCCGGAAGAGATCTGCGCCACCGTGGCACGGCCGCCGTCTTCGATCGATCATTTCACCTATGTGCCCGGTCGTTCCGCGTTACCCGCCAATCGGGTGACTTGCCGTAAGGTGAAGCACAACTTTCGATGCCCCCTCACTTCCGGTCTCCTGGCCTCGCGACCCCCGGTCGTCACCCGAGTGACGCGGCGTCGTCCCAGGTGAGCGCCTTGCCGTAAAATCAAACCTCCCAATCGAGGTAACATTTTCCGGCAGAAGAGTGAACAATAATCGTCGCTGTACTACTCGCTGTCCGGGCAAACCGCGGCGATTTTTGGACATTTTCGCCAATGCTCCGTTCGGCGGTACGAGAAACGCGCTCACTGGGTAGCGTGAGGCCAATCCGGCTGGTCGTGGGGGTACTCGACTGCCGGGTGGCCGACCTGATGCACGAAGAACGCTGGTTGTCGCGCGCGTTCGACGGCCGCCGGCGCCTAATCGGCGCGGCGGGGGTGCCGTCGATATCGGAACTGTTTCCGGGCTGCCGTGCGGCCGTCACGCTGGAAAGGATCTATGTGTCTCGCGCTCGTTCTCGCGGGTTCGCCCGGTGTGTGGCACGCCGGGCCGATTTGTTGAACGAGTGGCAAATAGCCGGCGACCAGGGTGGGCACAAAGCCAGGGTCCGGCCGCAGTTTTTCGCGATTTCCCAGGTCGCGGGCCCCCGCTGCGTGTCATCTTCCAGCGCCCGGACGGCCCCGCGCTGACGTCACCCGTGCTCGAAAGGTTTCCGCAATGCCGCGATACGACGTCTCGGTTCCTGCCGCCGACGACGACAGATCCACGCTCGCCGCGCTGTTCCAGGCCCAAGCCGCCCGGACCCCCGGGGAACCGGCGCTGACCGGCGCCGGCGGCACGCTGACCTACGAGGCGCTCAACGCGCGGGCGAACCGGCTGGCGCGGCTGCTGATCCGGCGCGGGGCCGGCCCGGAAGGCGTCGTCGCGCTCGTCCTGCCGAGGTCGGCCGACCTCGTCGTCGCCGAGCTGGCGGCGGCCAAGGCCGGGGCGGCCTTCCTGCCCGTCGACCCCGACCAGCCCGCCGAGCGCATCGCCTTCGTGCTCGAAGACGCGCGGCCCGTGCTGGTCGTGACCCGCGGGCAAGCCGCCGGAAACACCCTCGACCTGGACGAACCCGGCCTGCTCGACGACACGGACGGCACCGGCGGCGACACCGATCCCACCGACGCCGACCGGACCCGCCCGCTGCACGTCGACCACCCCGCCTACCTCATCTACACGTCCGGCTCGACCGGCGTCCCCAAGGGCGTGCTCGTCACCCACCGGGGCCTGGCCGGCTTCTTCGCCGCCATGCGGGAGCAGTACGACGTGCGGCCCGGCGACCGGGTCCTCGAGTTCTCCTCGCCGAGCTTCGACGCGTCCGTCCTCGAACTCGGCATGGCGCTGCCGCACGGGGCGGCCCTGGTCGTGCCGCCACCCGGCCCGCTGCTGGGCGACCGGCTCGCCGACGTCCTGGCCGAGCACCGGATCACCCACGCGCTGATCCCGCCGGTCGCGCTGGCCACCCTGCCGGCGAAGGCGAAGCACGCGCTGCCGGACTTCCGCACGGTGATCGTCGGCGGGGACGCCTGCCCGCCCGAGCTGGTCCGGACCTGGGCGCCCGGCCGCCGGATGATCAACTCCTACGGCCCCACCGAGTTCACCGTGGTGGCGACCTGGAGCGACCCGCTGGTCCCCGGGGGCACGCCGCCGATCGGCCGGCCGCTGCCGGACGCCACCGCGTACGTCCTCGACGACGCGCTGCGCCCGGCCGCCACCGGCGAGCTCTACGTCACCGGCCCGGGCCTGGCCCGCGGCTACCTCGACCGGCCGGGGCTGACCGCGAGCCGGTTCGTCGCCGACCCCTTCGGCGCGCCCGGCGCCCGGATGTACCGGACCGGCGACGTCGTCCGCACCACCCCGGCCGGCGAGCTCGAGTTCGTCGGGCGGGCCGACCACCAGGTCAAGATCCGCGGCTTCCGGATCGAACCGGGCGAGATCGAAGCGCTGCTGCTCGGCCAGGACGGCGTCCGCGAGGCGGTCGTCGTCGCCCGCGAGGACCGCGTGAAGCGCCTGGTCGCCTATTTCGCCGGGGACGCCGATCCGGCGCAGCTGCGCGCCGCCGCGGCCGACCGGCTGCCGCCGTACCTGGTCCCGGCCGCGTTCGTGCCGCTCGAGGCCATGCCGCTGACCCACCACGGCAAGCTCGACCGCGACGCGCTTCCCGAACCCGACTGGCAGGCGCACGTCCAGGCCGCCCACACCCCGCCCCGCACCCCGGCCGAGCACGCCCTCGCCGAGATCTGGGCCGACGTGCTCGGCGTCCCGGACGTCGGCGTCGACGCGGACTTCTTCGAACTCGGCGGCGACTCCATCCTCGGCGCGCGGGCGCTCGCCCGGATCCGCGCCCGCTTCGGCGCCGAGCTCTCGCCGCGGGTGGTGTTCGACGCCCGCACCATCGCGAAGCTCGCCGTACTCCTGCCCGAAGGCGGCGCCCCGGCCGGCCGGATCGAGCCCGTGCCCCACGACGCCGTGGTGCCGCTGTCGCCGGTCCAGCGCCGCCTCTGGGTGCTGGACCAGCAGAACCCGGGCAGCACCGAATACAACGCCGGCGTCGGCCTCACCCTCGCCGGCCCGCTGGACCGCGACGCCCTGCACGCCGCACTGGACGGGCTGGCCGCGCGGCACGAGTCGCTGCGCACGACGTTCCGGACCGTCGACGGCGAAGGCGTCCAGGTGGTTGCCGACGAGGGCACCATCCCGCTGCGGGAAGCCGACGCCGAGGCGGACCTCGACGCCCAGCTCGCGGCCGAACTGGACCGCCCCTTCGACCTGACGACCGGGCCGCTCACCCGCGCCACGCTGATCCGCCGGGGCCCGGAGGACCACCTGCTCCTGCTGTGCCAGCACCACATCATCACCGACGGCTGGTCCGTCGGCCTGCTCGTCGACGAGTTCGCCGCGCTCTACGCGGGGGAGAAGCCCGCGCCCCTCGACCTCGGCTACCGCGACTACTCCCGCTGGCACCACGACCGGCTGGCCGGGCTGCGCGAGCGGCAGCTGGCGTACTGGCGCACGCAGCTCGACGGCCTCGAACCCCTGGACCTGCCCACCGACCGGCCCCGCCCGCCGGTCCGCGCCACCGAAGGCGCGATCCGCCGGTACGAGCTGCCCGAAGGCCTCGCCGGGTTGGGCCACGACACCGGCGCGACGCTGTTCACGACGCTGACCGCCCTCGTCCAGGTGTTGCTGGCCCGCTACACCGGCCAGGACGACGTCGCCGTCGGCACCGCGGTGTCCGGCCGCGACCACGACCAGCTCGAACGGCTGGCCGGGTTCTTCGTCAACACCCTCGTCCTGCGGTCCGCGGTCGACCCGGCCCAGCCGTTCGACGCCTTCCTCGACCGGGTCAAGGAAACGACGCTGGCGGCCTTCGCCGCCGCCGAAGTGCCCTTCGACCAGGTCGTCGACGACCTGCGGCCGGCCCGTGACCCGAGCCGGACCCCGCTGGTGCAGGTCCTGCTGGTGCTGCAGCAGGACCTCGTCCGGCCCCGGGAGGCGGGCGCCCTCCGCCTGGGCGAGCACGATCTGCCCCGCCCCCGGGCCCGGTTCGACCTGGTGCTGGAGTTCCAGCCGCAGGGGCGCAGCGTCGCCATCGAGTACGACACCGCGCTCTTCGACGCCGAGACGATCGACCGCCTCGCCGGGCACCTGCGGGTGCTGGCCGAAGCGGTGGTCGCCGAGCCGCACCGGCCGGTGGCCGAGCTGCCGATCCTGGACGACGCCGAGCTGGCCCACCTGCGCGAGCTGTCCCGGGGCCCGGTGCTCGACGCGCCGGAAGCCACGCTCCCGCAGCTGTTCGAGGCCCAGGCGGCCCGCACGCCGGACGCGGTCGCCGTCGTCTGCGAGGACCGCTCGCTCACCTACGCCGAGCTCGACGCCCAGGCCGACCGGCTGGCCCGGGTCCTCGTCGACCGCGGCGCCGGGCCCGAGCGGTTCGTCGCCGTCTCCCTGCCGCGCACCGAACGGATCCTGGTGGCGCTGCTCGGCGTGCTCAAGTCCGGCGCCGCCTACCTCCCGGTCGACCCCGCCTACCCGGCCGACCGCCAGGAACTGATCCTCGACGACGCCGCCCCGGCCCTGCTGCTCACCCCGGACGGCCGCGGTCCGGGATCCGTGCCCGCCCTCGCGTTCGACGATCCCGCCCTGCTCGACGGCCGGGAGAGCGGGCCGCTCGCCCGCGCCACGAACCCGGACCACCCCGCGTACGTGATCCACACCTCCGGCTCGACCGGCCGCCCCAAGGGCGTCGTGGTCGCCCATCGCAGTGCCGCGAACCTGATGGCGTGGGCGGAAAACGACTTCCGGGACGTCTTCCGGCCGGGGTCCACCGTGGTCGCTTCGACGTCGCTGAACTTCGACGTCTCGGTGTTCGAGATCTTCGCGCCGCTGATGGCCGGCGCCACCGTCGAAATCGTCCGGGACGTGCTCGCCCTCGGCGAAGGCGAGCACACCGGCCGTCCGGTCGGGCTGGTCAGCGGCGTGCCCTCGGCGTTCGCCCAGCTGCTGGCCCAGGGTGCGGTGTCGGTGCGACCGTCCACTGTGGTCCTGGCCGGCGAAGCCTTGACCCGGCACGCCCTGCTCGACATCCGGAAAGCGGTGCCGGACAGCCGGATCGCGAACATCTACGGGCCCACCGAGTCCACTGTGTACGCCACCGCGTGGTACCACGACACCGACCGCACCCCGCCGATCGGCCGCCCGATCGCCGGCATCCGCGCCTACGTCCTCGACCGCGGCATGCGGCCGGTACCCGTCGGCGTGCCCGGCGAACTGCACCTCGGCGGCGCCGGGGTGGCCCGCGGCTACCTCGGCCGGCCGGGCCTGACCGCCGGCCGGTTCGTCGCCGACCCCTTCGGCACGCCGGGCGCCCGGATGTACCGGACCGGCGACGTCGTGCGCTGGACCGCCCGCGGCGAGCTGGAGTACCTCGGCCGCGCCGACGACCAGGTCAAGATCCGCGGCTTCCGGATCGAGCCCGGCGAGGTCGAGGCCGCGCTGCGGAAGCACCCGGACGTCACCGAAGCGGTGGTCGTCGCGCGCACCGACGGCGGGCACCAGCGGCTGGTCGCCTACGTCGTGCCCGGGGCGCCCGCGGAGCTGCGCGACTTCCTCGGCGCCTCGCTGCCCGCCCACCTGGTGCCGTCGGCGTTCGTGCCGCTGGACCGGCTGCCGCTCAACCCCAGCGGCAAGCTCGACCGGCGCGCCCTGCCCGCCCCGGACTTCACCGGCGGCACCACCCGCGTCGCGCCGCGCACCGAGACCGAACGGCTCCTGGCCGCCATCTGGGCCGACGCGCTGGGGCTGCCCGAGGTCGGCGTCGAGGACAACTTCTTCGAGCTGGGCGGCGACTCGATCCTCGGCATCCGGCTGGTGTCCGAGGCGGCCAAGGCCGGCCTCAAGATCACCACCAAGGACGTCTTCCGGCACCAGACGATCGCCGCGCTCGCCGCGGCCGCCGGCGTCGCCGCGCCCGTGGCGGAGCGAGCGGCGGCGACGGGCGAGGTGATCGTCACCCCGATCCAGCACTGGTTCCTCGACACCGACCCGGCCGACCCGGACCACTTCGTCCAGGCGCTGAGCGTCCGCCTCGCCGAGGACGTCGACGAAGACCGCCTGCGCCGCGCCCTCAACACGGTCGTCGCCCACCACGACGCCCTGCGGCTGCGCTTCCGCAAGACGGCGGACGGCTGGACGCAGCACCACGCCGAACCGGGCGAGGCCGACGTCTTCGGCGCGAAGATCGACCTCGAACACGGCCCGCTGGTGAGCGCGGAGCTCACCGGCACGACCCTGCGCCTGGCCGTGCACCACCTGGTGGTGGACGGCGTCTCGTGGCGGATCCTCCTGGAGGACATCGACCACGCCTACCGCGGGCAGGCTCCGGGCGCCCGCACGACGTCCTTCCAGGAGTGGGCGAACCGGCTCGCCGGGCACGACTTCGACGGCGACCTCCCGTACTGGCAGGCGGTCGAAGGCGCCCAGATCCCCGTCGACACCGCCACCGACACCGACGGCACGGTGGCGAGCACCCGCACGGTCACCACCCGCCTGGACGCCGAGCTGACCCGGGCGCTGCTGCAGGACGTCCCGGGCGTCTACCGCACCCAGGTCAACGACGTGCTGCTGACCGCGCTCGGGGGAGCCCTGCGCCGCTGGGCCGGTGCCGGCCGCGTGCTCGTCGACCTCGAAGGCCACGGCCGCGAGGACCTGTTCGACGACGTCGACCTCTCCCGCACGGTCGGCTGGTTCACGTCGATGTTCCCGGTCGCGCTCGACGTCCCCGAGAGCGACGTCGCGACCCGGCTGAAGTCCGTCAAGGAGCAGCTGCGCGCGATCCCGGCCCGCGGCCTGTCCTACGGCGTGCTCCGCCACCTCACCGGCACCGCTCCCGCGGTGAGGCCCCGGCTCAGCTTCAACTACCTCGGCCGCTTCGAGGCCGAAGGCGAGCTGTACCGGGGCCTCGAACGGGAGCTGGAACTCGAGCAGAACCCCGCGGACGTCCGCGCGCACGCCGTCGACGTCGTCGCCCGGGTCACCGACGGCCGCCTGGAGATCACCTGGTTCTACTCGGGACAGGTCCACGAAGAAGCCACCATCCGGACCGTCGCCGACGACCTCGTCCACGGCCTCGCCGGGATCGTCGAGCACTGCACCGGCCCGGACGCCGGCGGCCGCACGCCGTCGGACTTCCCGCTGGCCGCCCTCGACCAGGCCGCGGTCGACCGGCTCGCCGGCGACGGCCGCGACGTCGAGGACGTCTACCCGCTCACCCCGGCCCAGGCCGGCATGCTCTTCCACCGGCTCACCGGCGGCGGCCGCCAGGCCTACCTCCAGCAGGTGACGTTCGTGATGAGCGACGTCCCGGACCCCGAAGCGCTGGGCCGCGCCTGGCAGCGGGTGGTGGACCGGACCCCGGTCCTGCGCACCCGGGTGGTCTGGGACGGCCTCGACGAGCCCGTGCAGGTGGTCCACCGGCAGGTCACCCTGCCGATCGAGTACCGGGACTGGACGAGGGACCCGGCGGACCTCGACGCGGTGCTGGCCGCCGACCGCGACGCCGGCCTGGACCTGGGCGAGCTCCCGCTGATGCGGCTGCTGCTCGCCCGCGTCTCGGCGACCGAGGTCCGCGTGGTCTGGACGTTCCACCACCTGCTGCTCGACGGCTGGAGCCTCTTCCAGGTGCTCTCCGACGTCGCGGCGGCGCACGCCGGACGGCCGCTGCCGACCCGCCGCCCGTTCCGCGACCACCTCCGGTGGCTGTCCGAACAGGACACTCCCGCGGCCGAACGGTACTGGCGTGGCCGTCTTTCCGGGCGGCCGGAGCCGGTCCGGCTGCGCACCGACCACGCCCCCGGCGAGCATCCGGTCGAGTCGACGGCCGCACTGCGGATCGCGCTGCCCGCCGGGCCGCTGCGCACCGCCGCCCAGCGCCACGGGCTGACCCTCAACACGCTCGTCCAGGGCGCCTGGGCGGTGCTGCTGGCCCGCCACACCGGACGCCCGGAAGTCTGCTTCGGCACCACGGTCGCCGGGCGGCCCGCCGAACTGCCCGGGGCCGACGGGATCACCGGCATGTTCATCACCACGCTGCCGGTCGTCGCCGAGGTCGACGAGCGGGCGGCGGCCGTGGAGTGGTTGCGCGAGCTGCAGGAGACCCAGGCCGAGGCCCGGCGGTTCGACCACCTGTCCCTGGCGCGCCTGCAGAGCTGGGGCGGCGAGTTCGACAGCCTCCTCGTGTTCGAGAACTACCCGGTCACCGCCGAACTCGGGCTCCACGACCTGCGCGGGGTCGAAACGACCAACTACCCGCTCAGCGTCGTCGCCTACCCCGGCGAGGAGCGCCTGGAATTCCTGTTCGGCTACGACCCGCAGCTGTTCGACGCCGAGACGATCACCGGGTTCGCCGGGCACCTGCAGACGCTGCTGACCGAGCTCGCGACCCGGCCGCACGAACCCCTTTCCCGGCTGCGCATGCTCGACGGAGCCGAGCAGCGCGCCGTCCTGGCCCACGGGACCGGTCCCGCGCAGGACCAGCCGGACACGACCGTGCCTGCCCTGTTCGCCGAGCAGGTCCGCCGCACGCCCGACGCGGTCGCCGTCACCGGCGAAGAGACCTTGACCTACGCGGAACTGGACGCCCGGGCGAACCGGCTGGCCCACCGGCTGCTCGCCCTCGGCACCGGGCGGGACGGCCTGGTCGGGCTGCTGCTCGGCCGCTCCGCCGACGTCGTCGTCGCCGAGCTGGCGGTGCTCAAGGCCGGCGGCGCGTACCTGCCGCTGGACGCCCGCGCGCCCCGCAGCCGGCTGACGGCGCTGCTCGGGGGCGTGCGCGTGCTGGTGACCGACGACGCCGGCCGGGCGCTCGCCCACGACGTCCACAGTGGACCGGTGCTGTCGGTCGGCGAAGCGGGCGACGAGCCCGCCGAGGCACCGGATGTCCGGGTGGCACCCGAAAACCTGGCCTACGTCATGTACACCTCGGGATCGACCGGGACGCCCAAGGGCGTGGCCGTGAGCCACCGGGCCATCGTCGCGCTGGCGCGGGAGCGGTCCTTCGCCGCCCCCGCCCACCGGAGCGTGCTCCTGCACTCCGCGCTGGCCTTCGACGCGTCGACGTACGAGCTGTGGGTGCCGCTGCTCAGCGGCGGCCGGGTCGTCGTCGCACCGCCGGGGGACATCGACGCCGACGTGCTGCGCCGGGTGATCACCACCCACGGGGTGACCGCGGTGTTCATCACCGCGGGGCTGTTCCGCGTGCTGGCGCAGGAGGACCCGGGCTGCCTGCGCGGCGTCCGCGAAGTGTGGACCGGCGGCGAAGTGGTCCGCCCCGTCGCGGTGCACCAGGTGTCGGCCGCGTGCCCGGGCCTCGCCGTGGTGGACGTCTACGGGCCCACCGAGACCACCACCTTCGCCACCCGGTTCCCGCTGCCGCCCGGCGAGCCGGTGCCGGACGTGCTGCCGATCGGGCGGCCCCTGGACGGCACGGCGGCCTACGTCCTCGACCACGGGCTGCGGCCGGTGCCGCCGGGCGTCGTCGGCGAGCTGTACCTGGCCGGCACCGGGCTCGCCCGCGGCTACCTCGCGCAGCCCGGGCTGACCGCGGAACGGTTCCTGGCCGACCCGTTCGGCGAGCCGGGCGAGCGGATGTACCGCACCGGCGACCTGGTCCGGTGGACCCACGGCTCGCTTTCCGGGGGTCCGGGTGGCGAAGCCCCCGGCCCGGGGCGAAGCCCCGGTGGTCACAGCGTTCTGGAGTTCGTCGGCCGGGCCGACGACCAGGTGAAGATCCGCGGCTTCCGCGTCGAGCTGGGCGAGATCGAGACCGCGCTGACCGCCCACCCCGACGTGACCGAAGCGGTCGTCGTCGCGGTCGAAACCGGCGGGTCCAAGCGGCTCGTCGCCTACGTCGTCGCGACCGGGACGCCGGACCTGCGCGAGTTCCTGCTGCGCTCGCTGCCCGACTACCTCGTCCCTGCCGTGTTCGTGCCGCTCGAAGCCCTGCCGCTCAACGACAACGGGAAGGTCGACCGCCGGGCGCTGCCCGCCCCCGACTTCGGGTCCGGGCCGGGCTATCGCGCGCCCGCCACCGACGCCGAGCGGCTGCTCGCCGGCATCTGGGCCGAGGTGCTGCGGGTGGACCGGGTCGGCGCCGACGACAACTTCTTCGAGCTCGGCGGCGACTCGATCCTGAGCATCCAGGTGGTCTCCCGGGCCCGCCGGGCCGGCCTCGACCTGATGCCGGGCCAGGTCTTCGACCACCCGACCGTGGCCGCGCTCGCGCCGGCCGCCACCCCGGCGGCGCCCGCCGCGGCCGTCGCCGACGCCGAACCGGTGACCGGCGAGCTGCCGCTGACGCCGGTGCAGCACTGGTACCTGGACCCGCGGCCGGTGCACCCGGAGCAGTTCGTCCAGTCCGTCTCGGTGGACCTGCCGGACACCGCGGACCTGCCGCGCGCCCTGTGCGAGCTCCAGCGGCACCACGACGCCCTGCGGCTGCGGTTCACCGCCGGCGGCGCCCACCACGCGCCCGAAGCCACCGACGTCCTGGGTGCCGGCATCGACCTGGAGAACGGGCCGCTGCTGCGCGCCGAGCTGTCCGGGACGACGCTGACGCTCGCCGCGCACCACCTGGTCGTGGACGGCGTCTCGTGGCGGATCCTCCTGGAGGACCTGGAAACCCTCCTCGCGGGCGGTGAGCTCCCGGCCAGGACGACGTCCTTCCGCGACTGGGCCCGCACCCTGGCCCGGCACACGGCCGACGGCTTCTTCGACGACGAACTCGCCCACTGGACGGCCATCGACGCCGACCCCGCCCTGCCGGTCGACGCGGACGGCGAGAACACCTACGGCTCGGCCCGCTCGGTGGTCGTGCGGCTGCCCGCGGCCCGGACCCGGGCGGTGCTGCACGACGTGCCGGGGGCGTACCGCACGCAGGTCAACGACGTCCTGCTGACCGCGCTCGGCCGGGTCCTGGGCGACTGGACGGGCCGTGATCGCGTGCTGGTGGACCTCGAAGGCCACGGTCGCGAGGACCTCTTCCCCGGCCTCGACCTGTCCCGGACCGTCGGCTGGTTCACCTCGATCTTCCCGGCCGAGCTGACGGCCTCCGGCGAAGACTGGGGCGAAGCCCTGAAGACGACCAAGGAACGGCTTCGCGCGATTCCCCGCCGCGGCGTCGGCTACGGCGCCCTGCGCCACCTCGCCGGCACCGCCCCGCGCCTCGAACCGCGGATCAGCTTCAACTACCTGGGCCGCTTCGACCACGGCGGCGGGCTGGGCGGCGCGGCGCACCCCGAGCAGACCCGCGCGCACCAGCTCGACGTCATCGGCGCGGTCGTCGGCGCCGAGCTGGAACTCACCTGGCACTACTCGGCGAGCGTGCACACCGAAGCGACCGTGCGCGGGCTGGCCGAGGCACTGCTGGCCGCTCTCGCCGGGATCGTCGACCACTGTGCCCGGCCGGAGGCGGGCGGCCGCACGCCGTCGGACTTCCCGCTGGCCCGGCTGGACCAGTCCACAGTGGACAGCTTGGCCGGTGACGGCCGCGAGGTCGAGGACATCTACCCGCTCACCCCGATGCAGTCCGGCATGGTCTTCCACAGCCTCGTCGACGGCGCGGCCGGGACCTACCTCAACCAGGTGCGGCTGCGGCTGACCGGCATCACCGAACCCGAGCGGCTCGCCCGGGCGTGGCAGCAGGTCGTCGCGGACACGCCGGTGCTGCGCACCCGCGTCGTCTGGGAAGGCCTCGACGAACCCGTGCAGGTCGTCCAGCGGTCCGTCACCGTCCCGGTCGTCCACCTCGACTGGACCGCGCTGGACGAGCAGGAGCGCGCCCGCGAACAGGAGAAGTTCCTCGTGGCGGACCGCGACCGGGGCTTCGACCTGACGGCCGCCCCGCTGCTGCGGCTGGCGTTCGCCCGGCTGCCCGGCGGCGAGGTGCTGCTGGTGTGGACCTTCCACCACGTGCTGCTCGACGGCTGGAGCGCCGCGCAGGTGTTCGGCGAGGTGTGCGCCCGGTACGCGGGTGCCGCCGTCCCGGGCCGTCGCCCGCCGTTCCGCGAGTACCTGCGCTGGCTCGGCGAGCAGGACACCACCGCCGCCGAAATCCACTGGCGCGAGCAGCTCACGGGCCTGCGGACCCCGACGCCGCTGCCGTACGACCGCCGTCCGGTGGAAGCCCACCGCGCGCGGTCCGCCGCGTCGGTCCGGGTGTCCGTGCCCGGCGACGGGCTGCGGGAGCTGGCCCGCCGCGCCGGCCTGACGCTCAACACGATCTTCCAGGGTGCCTGGGGTCTCGTGCTTTCCCGCTACAGCGGGGAATCCGACGTGGTCTTCGGGACCACGGTGTCCGGGCGGCCGGCCGACCTGCCGGGCGTCGAGGCGATGGCCGGCCTGTTCATCAACACCCTGCCCGCGCCGGTGGCCGTCCGCGACGGGCTCGTCGTGGCGGACTGGCTGCGGGACCTGCAGGCGGCCCAGGCGCGCTCGCGCCGGTTCGACTTCGTTTCCCTGGCCCAGCTGCAGACCTGGGCGGGCGGCACCACGCTGTTCGACAGCATCCTGGTGTTCGAAAACTACCCCTTCGACCCCGACGCCGTGGCCGAGCACGGGATCGGCCTGCACGAGGACGGCGAGCTGCAGCCGACCAACTACCCGCTCAGCGTGGTCGTCACGCCGGGGGAGCGCCTCTCCGTGTCGTTCGACCACGACCCGGACCTGTTCGACCGGGCCACCGTCGACCGGCTGGCCGGGCAGCTGCTGCTCGCCCTGGACCGCATCGCCGCCGATCCCGGGCAGCGCGTCGGCGAACTCGACCTGCTCACCGACGACGACCGCGAGCGCGTGCTGCGGACGTTCAACGACACCGCGCACCCGGTGGCCGAGGCCACCGTCGTGAGCCGGTTCGCCGACCAGGTCCGCCGGACGCCGGACGCCCGGGCGGTCGACGACCTGACCTACGCGGAATTGGACGTCCGTGCGGGTCGGCTCGCGTCCCGGCTGGTCGGGCTGGGCGTCCGGCCGGAGGACCGGGTGGGGCTGCTGCTGGAGCGGTCGGCCGACGTCGTGGTCGCCGAGCTGGCGGTGCTCAAGGCGGGTGCGGCGTACGTGCCGGTGGACCTGCGTGCCCCGGCGAGCCGGATGCGCCTGGTCCTGGCCGAAGCCGGCGTCTCCGTGGTCGTCGTCGAGGAGTCCTATCAGGACATCCGCAGTGGACCGGTGGTCCGGGTCGACGAGGCCGGGCCGGACGGCGTGGCGGAGGTCCCGGTGCGGCCGGGGAACCTGGCGTACGTCATGTACACGTCCGGGTCGACCGGCAAGCCGAAGGGTGTGGCGGTGACCCACCGCGACATCGTGGCCCTGGCCTCGGACCGGTCGTTCGCGGGCGAGGCGCACCGGACCGTGCTGCTGCACTCGCCGCAGGCGTTCGACGCCTCGACGTACGAGGTGTGGGTGCCGCTGCTCAACGGCGGCCGGGTGGTCGTCGCGCCGCCGGGTGACGTCGACGCCGAGGTGCTGCGTGCGGTCGTCACCCGGCAGGGCGTCACCGCGCTGTGGCTGACCGCCGGGCTGTTCCGGCTGCTGGCGCAGGAGGATCCCGGGTGCCTGCGGGGTGTCGGCGAGGTGTGGACCGGCGGTGACGTCGTGCCCGCGGCGGCGGTCCGGCAGGTGCGGGACGCCTGCCCGGGGCTGACGGTCGTCGACGGCTACGGCCCCACCGAGACCACCACCTTCGCCAGCCGGTACTTCCTGGCCCCCGAAGACGCGGTCCCCGACGCGATGCCGATCGGGCGGCCCCTGGACAACATGGCCACCTACGTCCTGGACGAAGGGCTGCGGCCGGTTCCGCCGGGCGTGACCGGGGAGCTGTTCATCGCCGGTGCCGGGGTGTCCCGCGGGTACCTCGGCCGGCCGGGGCTGACGGCGGAACGCTTTGTCGCCAACCCGTTCGGGGCGCCGGGGGAGCGGATGTACCGCACCGGCGACGTCGTCCGGTGGTCCGGCAACGGCGTGCTGGAGTTCGTCGGCCGGGCCGACGACCAGGTGAAGATCCGCGGCTTCCGGATCGAGCTGGGCGAGATCGAAACGGCACTGGCCGCCCACCCGGACGTCGCCGAAGCCGTCGTCATCACCCGGGACCGGCGGCTGGTCGCCTACGTCGTCGCGGCCGGGAAGCCGGACCTGCGGGCCTGGCTGCAGCGCGACCTGCCCGACTACATGGTCCCCTCGGCGTTCGTGACGCTCGACGCACTTCCCTTGAGCGCCAACGGAAAGGTCGACCGGAAGGCGCTCCCGGAGCCGGTGGCCGAACCGGTGACCGGGTACGTGCCGCCGCGCACGGAAACCGAACGCGTGCTCGCCGAAGTCTGGGCCGACGTGCTCGGGGTGCCCGGCGTCGGCGTCGAAGACAACTTCTTCGAACTCGGCGGCGACTCGATCCTGAGCATCCAGGTCGTCTCCCGGGCCCGGCGCCACGGCCTCGCACTCACCCCGAGGGACCTGTTCGCGCACCAGACCGTCGCGGCGCTGGCCGTCGCGGCGGGCTCGGCCGCGGTCACCGTCGCCGAGCAGGGGCCGGTCACCGGCGAAGCCGCGCTGACCCCCATCCAGCACTGGTTCTTCGCCGGCGACTTCGGCGATCCGAACGGGTTCACGCAGTCCGTCCGGATCGAGCGGGCCGAGCCCTTCGACATCGAGACCCTCCGCGCGGCACTGGCCACCTTGGCCGAGCACCACGACGCCCTGCGGATGCGGTTCACCGGCGGCGGCCAGGAAAACGCGCCGGCCGGGCCGGCCGAGTTCCTCGGGGCCGAGATTGACGTGACCCGCGGGCCGCTGCTCACCGCCGAACTCCTCGACCCCGCCGTCCTGCGGCTGACCGTCAACCACCTCGTCGTCGACGGCGTCTCGTGGCGGATCCTCCTGGAAGACCTGGAAACCGCCTACCGCGGCGGTCCGCTGCCGCCGAAGACGACGTCGTTCCGCGACTGGGCCAACCGGCTCGCCGCGCACGCCGGGGCCGGCGGCTTCGACGACGAACTGCCGTACTGGCGGCGGGCGCTCGCCGTCGACGCGACCCTGCCGGTCGACGACAACGCCTCCGGTGCGGACGCCGGCACGGTCACCACGCGCCTGGACGCCGAGCTGACCCGGGCGCTGCTGCAGGACGTCCCCGGCGTCTACCGGACGCAGGTGAACGACGTGCTGCTGGCCGCGCTGGGCCGGGTGCTCGCCCGCTGGACCGGCCGCGACGGTGTGCTGATCGACCTGGAGGGCCACGGCCGCGAGGACCTGTTCGACGACGTCGACCTGTCCCGCACGGTCGGCTGGTTCACCTCGCTGTACCCGGTCGCCCTGCACGTCGACGACGAGTGGGGCACCCTGCTCAAGTCGGTGAAGGAGCAGCTGCGTGCGGTGCCCCGCCGCGGCGTGGGCTTCGGCGCACTGCGCTACCTGACCGGGACCGCGCCCGCGCTGAAGCCCGAGATCAGCTTCAACTACCTGGGCCGCCTCGACGGCGCAGCCGGCAGCCTGGACTCCGCGGTCGGTGAAGGCGCGGGCCGGGCGCACCTGCTCGACGTCGTCGGCCGGGTGGACCGGGACACCCTGGAGCTGACCTGGTTCTACTCGCCGGACACGCACACCGCCGCGACGGTCGAAAAGCTGGCCGCGGCCCTGGTGGCCGCGCTGGGCGAAGCCGTCGCGCACTGCGCCGGGCCCGGCGCGGGCGGGCGCACGCCGAGCGACTTCCCCCTCTCCGGGCTGGACCAGCGGCAGGTGGACCGGATCGCCGGCGACGGCCGCGGCGTCACCGACCTCCACCCGCTCACCCCGATGCAGGCGGGCATGGTCTTCCACGGGCTTTCCCAGGAGTCCCAGGGCGTCTACTTCGAACAGGTCACCGCCGTCCTCGACGGCGTGGCCGAGCCGCGGCTGCTGGCCGCAGCCTGGCAGCACGTCGTCGACCGGACCCCGGTGCTGCGCGGCAGCGTCGTCTGGGAGGACGTCCCCGAGCCGCTGCTGGTCGTCCACCGCGAAGCCCGGGTACCGGTCACCGAGCTCGACTGGCGGGACCGCGACCGCGAGGAAGCCCTGCGCGAGCTGCTCGCGAGCGATCGCGCGCAGCCGTTCGACCTGGCGGCCGCCCCGCTGCTGCGGGTCGCACTGGCCCGGCTGCCGGGCGACGCCGTCCAGCTCGTCTGGACCTTCCACCACGTCCTGCTGGACGGCTGGAGCGTCTTCCAGGTGCTGTCCGACGTCTGTACCGCCTACGCGGCCCTGCGCGACGGCGGCGCGCCCGTCCTGCCGCACCGCCGTCCGTTCGGGGACTACGTCACGTGGCTGCGCGGGCAGACCGCCGACGGCGCCGAGGAGTACTGGCGGCGCGAACTCGCCGACCTCACCGAGCCGACGCCGCTGCCCTACGACCGGATCCCCGCGGCCACCCACGAATCCAGCTCCTCCACGTGGGTCGGCCGCGACCTCGACGAGGCGGCGACCGGCCGGCTGGCCGCGTTCGCCCGGCGCGAGCGGCTCACCGTCAACGCCCTCGTGCAGGGCGCCTGGGCGCTCCTGCTGGCCCGGCACAGCGGCGAGGACGACGTCTGCTTCGGCGCCACCGTGTCCGGGCGCCCGGCCGGGCTGGCCGGCGTCGACGACATCACCGGCATCTTCATCAACACCCTGCCGGTGCGGGTCACCGCCGACCCGGCCGCCCCGGTCGCCGGCTGGCTGCGCGGCCTGCAGACCGCCCAGGCGGAGTCGCGCCGGTTCGAGCACGTGCCGCTGACCGCGGTGCAGGCCTGGAGCGGGGTCGAGGGCGGCCGGAACCTGTTCGACAGCCTCGTGGTGTTCGAGAACTACCCGGTCACCGCGGACGACGTGGCGTCGCACGGCGTGCGGCTGCGCGAGCTGCAGGCGATGGAGACGACCAACTACCCGCTCAGCGTCGTCGCCGCCCCCGGCCCGCGCCTGTCGCTCGGCCTCGGCTACGACCCGGCGCTGTTCGACGAGGCGACGATCCGGCGGCTGGCCGGACGGCTCGAACACCTCCTGGTCGCCATCGCCGAAGACCCGGCCCGCCCGCTGCGAGACCTGGATGTGCTCGGCGCCGAGCGCGAGCAGGTTCTCGTGGAGTTCAACGACACCGGGCACGAGGTCCCGCCGGTCACGCTCACCGCGCTGATCGAGGCCCAGGCGGCCCGCACGCCGGACGCCGTCGCCGTGGTGTCCCGCGACGAACGGCTCACCTTCGCCGAACTCGACACGCGCGCCGACCGGCTGGCCCGGCTGCTGGCCGCGCGCGGAGCCGGGCCGGAGCGGATCGTCGCGCTCGCCCTCCCGCGCTCGGTGGAGATCGTCGTCGCGCAGCTGGCCGTGCTGAAGACCGGCGCCGCCTACCTGCCGGTCGACCCGGACTACCCGGCCGAGCGGATCGCGTTCATGCTCGCCGACGCGAAGCCGGTCGTCGTGGTGACCAAGCCGGGGACGCCGCTTCCGGTGGAGAACGTGCTCGTCCTCGACGGCTCGGAAGCCCACGGACTGTGCTCAACCGGGGCTCCGCCCCGGGCCGGGGGCTCCGCCACCCGGAACCCCCGAAAAGCAGGTTCAGCCACCCCGCCGGCGCGGTCGGTGTCCTTGGCCGCACCGGCGTACGTCATCTACACCTCCGGCTCGACCGGCACCCCGAAGGGCGTCGTCGTCACCCACGCCGGTCTCGCGAGCTTCTCCGGGGCCGAAATCGCGCACTTCGACGTCCGGCCCGGCGACCGCGTGCTGCAGTTCTCCTCGCCGAGCTTCGACGCTTCGGTGCTGGAGCTGTGCATGGCGCTGCCCGCGGGGGCCGCGCTGGTCGTGCCGCCGCCCGGGCCGCTGCTCGGCGACCACCTGGCCGCCGTGCTGCGCGACGAAGGCGTCACCCACGCGCTGATCCCGCCGGTGGCCATGGCGAGCGTCCCCGACGTCGAGCTGCCCGCGTTCCGCACCCTGGTCGTCGGCGGCGAGGCCTGCCCGGCCGACCTGGTGGCCCGCTGGGCCCCGGGCCGCCGGATGATCAACGCCTACGGGCCGACCGAAACCACGGTGGTGGCGACCTGGAGCGACCCCCTCGTCCCCGGGGCCACCCCGCCGATCGGCCGCCCGATCCGCAACACCCGCGTCCGGGTCCTCGACGGCGCGCTGCGGCCGGTGCCGATCGGCGTCACGGGGGAGCTGTACGTCTCCGGTGCCGGGCTCGCCCGCGGGTACCTCGACCGGCCGGGGCTGACCGCCACCCGGTTCCTCGCCGACCCGTTCGGGGCGCCCGGGGCGCGGATGTACCGCACCGGCGACCTGGTCCGGTGGCGCGCCGACGGCACCCTCGAGTTCCTCGGCCGCGCCGACGACCAGGTCAAGATCCGCGGCTTCCGCATCGAGCCCGGGGAGATCGCGGCGGTCCTGCGCCGGCACGAGGGTGTCCGTGACGCCGTCGTCGTCCCGGACGGCCGGCGGCTGGTCGCCTACGTCGTCGGCGATCCGGGCCCGGGGCTGCGGGAACACGTCGCCGCGACCCTGCCGGCGCACTACGTGCCCGCCGCGTTCGTCCGGCTCGACGAGCTTCCCCTGACGGCCAACGGAAAGCTCGACCGGCGGGCGCTGCCCGCCCCGGCCGCGCCGGAAGAGAGCGCCGGGTACGCGGCACCGGAAACCGAGACCGAAGAGGTCCTCGCGGCCATCTGGGCCGAGGCACTGGACCTCGACCGGGTCGGCGTCGAGGACAACTTCTTCGCCCTCGGCGGGGATTCGCTGCGCAGCCTGCGGATCACGTCGATGACGAAGTCGGCCTTCGACGTCGAAATCACGCCGAAGGACGTGCTCACCGCCGGCACCGTGCTGGCGCTGGCGGAGCTGGTCGAAGAACGGGTCCTGCAGGACCTCGAGCGGCTCGCGGCCGGCCAAGACCACTGAACAACCCCTTGAAAGGAAAGGAAATCCCATGCGGGACGACGCCGAATTCCAGGTACTGGTCAACGACGAGGGCCAGTACTCGCTGTGGCCGGTGGCCAACGAGGTACCCGCGGGCTGGCGCGCCGACGGCTTCCGCGGCGGCCGCCAGGAGTGCATGGACCACGTCGACGAGGTGTGGACCGACATGCGGCCGCTGAGCCTGCAGCGGCAGATGGCCGCCGACGGCTGAGCCGCCGCCGCTGCCCGCCCCCACCGAACGACGCGGAAGGTCCCCCCTCATGCCCTCTCCTTCGACGCTTTCCCAGTCCTCCCTCGGGGTTCCGGTCCGCGACCCGCGGCCGGCGGCCGACGGGCGGCTGCACCGCCTGCTCACCGGGCTCGCCCACAAGCACGGCGTGCCGGCCGCCCAGCTGGTCGTCCTCGACGGCGGTCGGACGGCCTCCGCCGTGGCCGGTGAGATCACCGCCGACGCGAAGTTCCCGGCCGGCTCGATCACCAAGGCGTTCACCGCGGCGCTGGCGATGCTGCTCGTCGCCGACGGCGACCTCGACGCGGGCGACCCCCTCGGCGAGCACCTGGACGGCCTCGGCCCCCAGGTCGGCAGACCGACCGTGGGACAGGTGCTGAGCCACACCGGCGGGCTGCCGGCCGCGCTCGGCGCCGACGCCGACGGGGCCGGCTCGGCCCGCCGGTACCTGCGGGCCTGCCGCGACGCCGGGCTCGTCCAGCCGCCCGGGCAGGGCTTCTCGTACTCCAACGTCGGGTACGTGCTCACCGGCTACGTGGTCGAGGCCATCACCGGGATGAGCTGGTGGGAGGCGATGGAGACCCTGCTGCTCGACGAGCTCGGCATCGACGCCGCGTTCGTCGTGGAGCCGGGCGCGCGGCGCCGGGCCGGCGCCCACGTCAGCGGGCACGCAGTGCACGCGGCGACCGGCCGCGCCCGGCCCGTCGCGCAGACCCTGAGCGTCGCCGAGGCCCCGGCCGGGGCGCTCGCGCTGAGCGCCGAGGACCTCGCCGCGTTCGGGCGCATGATCTGCGGGGGCGACGGCCCGCTGCCCGCGGACCTGGTCGACCTGATGCGCCGCCCGGTGCCGGGAGCGGAGCCGTTCGGGCTGGCCGACAGCTGGGGGCTCGGCCTGGCCGGCTACCGCGGCGCCGGCGCGGACTGCCGTTTTCCGGGGGCTCCGGGTGGCGGAGCCCCCGGCCCGATGCGGAGCCTCGGATGTCTCTGGACCGGCCACGACGGCACCGCCGACGGCACCTCCTGCCACCTGCGGATCGACGCCGGGCACGATCGGGTCGTCGCGCTCACCACCAACGGCAGCACCGGCTCGGCGCTGTGGACGGACCTGGTCGCGGCCCTGCGCGCCGACGGCCTCCCGGTCGGCGACTACGAGCTGCCCCGCGACCTCGACCGGGCCGCCCGTCCGGCCGCCGACCTGACCGGCCGGTACACCAACGGCGACCTCGAGTACCAGGTGGACGTCCGCGCGGACGGCGGCGCGGTGCTGGTCGTCGACGGCGAGGTCTACCCGGAGCTGGCGCTGCTGCGCGACGGGTCGTTCTCGGTCCGCGAACCCGGCACGGGCCGCCGCATCATCGGCGGCCGCTTCCTGACCGACCCCGCCACCGGCACCGTCAGCGCCATGCAGGCCGGAGGCCGGGTCGCCCGGCGCCGTCGCCGCGCCTCCTGACCTGCCCCCGGACCGAGGGCTCCGGCCACCCCCCGAACCACCCGACTTGCGTTGTGAGGAAACGAAAGCGATGACCACCTCGAGGAAGAGCCGCATCGACGCGCTGCCCGCCGAGCTGCGGGAGACGCTCAAGCGCCGGCTGGCCGGGCGGGCGGAGCGGTCCGACGTGATCGGCCGGGCGCCGCGCGAGGGCGCCCTGCCGCTGTCGTTCGCCCAGCAGCGCCTGTGGTTCCTCGACGAGTTCCGGCCCGGGGACGCGGAGTACAACAGCGCCGTCGCGCTGCGGCTCACCGGCCCGCTCGACGCGAACGCGCTCACCGGCGCCGTGCAGCGGCTGGTGGCCCGGCACGAATCGCTGCGCACCACCATCGACGACGCCGGCGGCACCCCGGTGCAGGTCGTCCACGCCGAGCCGGAGATCCCGGTGCGGACCGTCGACCTGGCCACCGACCCCGCGCTGCGGCCCGCCGACCTCGACGAGGTCCTCGAAGCCGAGTACGGCCGGTCGTTCGACCTCCGCCGGGGGCCGCTGGTGCGGCTGCTGCTGGTGCGGGTGGCCGAGGAGCACCACGTCCTGCTGATCACCGCCCACCACATCGTCACCGACGGCGAGTCGATGGGCATCCTCGTCGGGGAGCTCGGCGCGCTGTACGCGGCCGCCGTCCGCGGGGAGACCGCGGAGCTGCCCGAACCGGCGGTCCAGTACGCCGATTTCGCCGTGTGGCAGCGGAACCGGCTCGCCGGGCCCGCCCTCGACCGCCACCTCGCCTACTGGACGACGCAGCTGGCCGGCGTCGAACCCCTCGACCTGCCCGCCGACCGGCCGCGACCCGCCGTGCGCACGACGGCCGGTGCCGTGCACCACTTCGGCGTCCCGGCCGAGGTCGCGGCCGGCCTGGCCGAGCTGGCTCGGCGCCACGACACCACGCTGTACACCGTCCTGGTCGCGGCCTGCCAGGTGCTCTTCGCCCGCTACACCGGCCGGTCCGACATCGCCGTCGGGACGGTGGTCTCCGGCCGCAACCGGCCCGAGCTGCAGCGGACGGTCGGGTTCTTCGTCGACACCGTCGTCATCCGGTCCACTGTGGACCGGGCCGCGCCGTTCGGGACGTTCCTCGACGCCGTCCGCACGACCGTGCTGGAGTCCTTCGAGCACGCCGAGGCCCCGTTCGAGAAGCTCGTCGAAGCGCTGCGGCTCGAGCGCGACGCCAGCCGCACCCCGCTGTTCGACGCGATGGTGCTGCTGCACGGCGGCCAGTCCGGGCAAGCGGACTTCGCCGGGCTGACGGCCGAGCCGGTCGAGGTGGCCCGCCGCGCGGCCAACTTCGACCTCACCGTCGAGTTCCAGCCGGTCGCGGACGCGCTCGAAGGCTCGCTGGAGTACAACACCGACCTGTTCGACGAGCGGACCGCCGTCGCGCTGGGCGAGCACCTCACCGTGCTGCTGACCGCGATCGCCGCCGACGCCCACCGCCCGGTCGGCGAGCTGCCGCTGCTCACCGCCGCCGAGGAAGACCGGCTGCTCACCGGGTGGAACGCCACCGCGCTCGACGTGCCCGCGGCCACCGTCACCGAGCTGTTCGAGTCCCAGGCCCAGCGCAGCCCGGACGAAACCGCGCTCGTCGCGGGGGACGTCGCACTGAGCTTCGCCGAGCTCAACGCGATGGCCAACCGGCTGGCCCGCCACCTCGTGACGCTGGGTGCGGGCCCCGAGCGGGTCGTGGCCCTCGCCCTCCCGCGCACCGCCGACGCGATCGTCGCCTTCCTCGCCGTGCTGAAGGCCGGCGCGGTGTACCTGCCGATCGATCCCGCGCTGCCCGCCGAGCGGAAGGAGCTGCTGCTGCGCGACGCCGGTGCCGAACTGCTCCTCGGACCGGCGGAACTCGCCGCCGCGAACCAGGACCACCCCGGCACGGACCTGACCGACGCCGACCGGATTTCGCCGCTGCGGCCGGACAACACCGCCTACGTCATCTACACGTCCGGGTCGACCGGCCGCCCGAAGGGCGTGACCGTCCCGCACCGCAACCTCACGAACCTGCTCTTCAACCACCGCACCGACTTCGCCGCGCCCGGGCGGCGCCTGCGGGTGGCGTTGACCGCGACGCTGTCGTTCGACACGTCCCTGGAAGGCCCGCTGCTCATGGCCGACGGCCACGAGCTGCACCTGATCGGCGACGACGTCCGGCTCGACGCCCACGCCCTCGTCGACCACATCGCCGAGCGCCGGATCGACTTCCTCGACCTCACCCCGACCTACCTGCGCCGGCTGGTCCCCGCCGGGCTGCTCACCGACCCGCGGCACCGCCCGAAGATCCTCATGCTGGGCGGCGAAGCACTGGACGACACGCTCTGGCGGGACCTCGCCGCCGCCGAAGTGACCGTGGCACACAACTTCTACGGCCCGACCGAGTACACAGTGGACGCCGTCTCCTGCCGGGTCGGCGAGACGGCCCGCCCGGTGCTGGGCCGCCCGCTGGTCAACACGCGCGCCTACGTCGTCGACCAGGACCTGCGGCCGGTGCCCGCCGGGGTGCCCGGCGAGCTGTGCCTCGCCGGGGCGCAGCTGGCGCGCGGCTACCTGGGCCGGCCGGGCCGCACGGCCGGGAGCTTCGTCGCCGATCCGTTCGGCGCGCCGGGCGAGCGGATGTACCGCACCGGCGACCGGGTCCGCTGGACCGCGGACGGGCAGCTGGAGTACCTGGGCCGGCTCGACGACCAGGTGAAGATCCGCGGCTTCCGCGTCGAGCCGGGCGAGGTCGAGGCGGCGCTGGTGCGCCTGCCCGGCGTCGCCGCGGCCGTCGTCGTGGCCAACCGCCCGGATGGCGGGCACGCCCGGCTGGTCGCCTACGTCGTCGGCGCCGGGCCGGTGCCCCCCACGGCCGACGAGCTGCGGGCCGCCCTGCGGGCCACCCTGCCCGACTACCTGGTGCCCTCGGCGTTCGTCCCGATCGACGCCATCCCGCTGACCCCGCAGGGCAAGGTCGACAAGCGGGCGCTCCCCGCGCCCGACGCCCCGGCGGACGGCGGCCCGGCCTACGTGCCCGCGCGGACCGCCGTCGAGCACCAGCTGGTGGCGATCTGGTCCGAGGTGCTCGGCAACGACCGCATCGGCGTCGAGGACAACTTCTTCGGCCTCGGCGGCGACTCGATCCTCAGCATCCAGGTGGTCGCCCAGGCCCGGCAGGCCGGCCTGCGGCTCACTTCGCGCGACATCTTCCTGCACCAGACCATCGCCGGGCTCGCGACCGCGGTGCAGACCGCCGCGGTGCACGCCCCGGCCGCGGGACCGGTCGCCGGTCCGGCGCCGCTCACCCCGATCCAGCACTGGTTCGTCGCCACCCACGGGCCGCTGGCCCACTTCACCATGTCGCAGCTGCTCGAGCTGCCCGCCGACGTCGACCAGCCGGCGCTGCGGACCGCCCTCGACGCGGTCGTCGCCCACCACGACGCCCTGCGGACCCGGTTCTTCACCGTCGACGGCCAGTGGCGGCAGGAGGTCACGCCCACGCCGCCGGCCGGCGTCCTGCGCATCCGGGACCTCTCCTCGCTCGGCGACGCCGGGCAGCGCGCCGGCATCGAGGCCGCGGCCGCGCAGGTGCGCGCCGGGCTCGACCTCACCACCGGCACCCTCGCCGGGGCGGCGTTGCTCCTCCGCGGCAGCCGGCCGCCGCTGCTGTTCTTCGCCGTGCACCACGTGGTGACCGACGGCGTGTCGCTGCGGCTGCTGCTTGGCGACCTCGAAACCGCCTACGGCCAGGTCGTCGCGGGCGCGCCGGTCCGGCTGGCGGCCACGGCCACGCCGTTCACCCAGTGGGCCCACCTGCTGGAGCGGCACGTCCGCGACGGCGGGTTCGACGACGACCTCGAGCACTGGACGCGGGTGGCGAGCCGGGTACCGGCGGCACTGGCGCCCGACCACGCGGGCGCCGGCACCACCGGGTCCACCTGCACGCTGACCGTCACCCTCGGCGCCGAGGACACCGACGCGCTGCTGCACCGCGTCCCCACGGCCTACCGGACGCAGGTCAACGACGTGCTGCTGAGCGCGCTCGGGCGGGCGCTCGCGGACCGCACGGGGGACGACGGGGCCCTGATCGCCCTGGAGGGACACGGCCGCGAGGACGTCCTCGACGGCGTCGACCTGTCCCGGACGGTCGGCTGGTTCACCACGCAGTTCCCGGTGGCGCTCGACCTGCCGCCGTCGGGCGACTGGGGTGCCACCCTCAAGGCGGTCAAGGAACAGCTGCGGGCCGTCCCGCGCCGCGGCCTCAGTTACGAGGCCCTGCGGTACCTGGGCGAGCCCGGCGCGCCGGGGCACGCCCTGCAGGCGTTCCCGCTGCCGCAGATCTGCTTCAACTACCACGGCCGCTGGGACGCCCAGGCCGGGGCGGACGGGCTGTTCCGCGGCCGGCACGACAGCCCCGGCGCCGACATCGCCCCGGAAGAGGCGAGCACCTACCAGCTGGACGTCACCGGCGTCGTCGAGTCCGGCGTGCTGTCGCTCACGTGGTCCTACTCCGACCAGGTCAACGACGAGGGCACCGTCCGCGAGCTGGCCGAGGCGATGCTGACGGGCCTGCGCGAGATCGTCGCCCACTGCGCGCAGCCCGGCAGTGGCGGCCGCACGCCGTCGGACTTCCCGCTGGCCCGCCTCGAACAATCCACTGTGGACCGCCTGGTCGGCGACGGCCGGGACGTCGACGACGTCTACCCCCTGACCCCGCTGCAGGCGGGCATGCTGTTCCACAGCCTGCTCGACCCGGCCGCCGACGCCTACGTCGACCAGGCGCGCATGCTGCTCGACGGCGTCCGCGACCCCGACGCGTTCGCGCAGGCCTGGCAGCAGGTCGCCGACCGCACCCCGGTCCTGCGCACCGAACTGGTCTGGGACGGGGTCGAGGACCCCCTGCAGGTCGTGCGGCACCGGGCCGTCGTGCCGATCACCCGCCACGACTGGCGCGGCCTGTCCGAGGCCGAGCAGAACGCCCAGCTGGAGCGGCTTTCGGCCGCCGACGCCGCCGAAGGCCTGGAGCTCACCACCGCGCCGCTGATGCGGCTCGCGATCGTCGCCCTGACCCACGACCGCGTGCTGCTGATGTGGACCTCCCACCACATCGTCCTCGACGGCTGGAGCCTGGCCCAGATCTTCACCGAGGTGTGCGAGCAGTACGCCGCGATCACCGAGCACCGCGTCCCGCGCGTGCCGGTCCACCGGCCGTTCCGCGACTACCTCGGCTGGCTCGCCGGCCAGGACGTCACCGCGGCCGAAGACCACTGGCGGGGAGTGCTGTCCGGGGTCGCCGCCCCGACCCCGCTGCCCTGGGACCGGCCGCCGGCGAGCGCGCACCGGACGCGGTCGTCGCGCACGACCCGGACCGCTTTGTCCACAGAGGACACCGAGCGGCTGCGGGACGTGGCCAGGCGCCACGGCCTGACCGTCAACACCCTCGTGCAGGGCGCGTGGGCGCTGCTGCTGGCCCACTCCAGCGGCGAAGCCGACGTCGTGTTCGGCACCACCGTCTCCGGCCGGCCCGACGACCTGCCGGGCGTGGAGACCATGATCGGGATGTTCATCAACACCGTCCCGACGCGCACGCACGTCGACGGCGGCGAACCCGTCCTGTCGTGGCTGCGGCGGCTGCAGGACGAGCAGAACCAGGCCCGGCGCTACGACTTCCTCGCGCTCGGCAGGCTGCGCGCGCTCAGCGACGTCCCGTCCGGCGGGAACCTGTTCGACAGCATGGTCGCGTTCGAGAACTACCCCTTCGACGAAAACGCCGCCGCGCAGGCCGGGGTGACCCTGCGCGAGGTGACCGCGCTCGACGCCACGACCTTCCCGGTCACCCTGCGCGCCTACGTCGACCGGCGGCTGGGCTTCGAGCTGGGCACCGACCCGGCGCTGTTCGACGAGGAAACCGCCGCGGCGCTGGCCGCCCGGCTGGAGACCCTGCTCCTGGGCATCGCCGAGAACCCGGACCGCCCGATCGCCCGGCTGCCCTGGCTGTCGGCCGGGGACCGGGCGCGCCTCGCCGTGGCCGAGCCCGTTTCCCTGCCCGCCCCGACCATCACCGAGCTGTTCGCCACCCAGGTGGCGGCGCGTCCGGACGCGGTCGCGCTCACCGCCGACGGCACCGAGTACACCTACGCCGAGCTGAACGCGCGGGCGAACCGCCTGGCGCACCGGCTGATCGCGCTCGGCGCCGGCCCCGAGCGGTTCGTCGCCCTGCGCCTGCCGCGCTCGCCGGAGCAGGTCGTCGCGATCCTCGCCGTGCTCAAGGCCGGGGCCGCCTACCTGCCGATCGACCCGGCCACCCCGGAAGAACGCGTCGAGCGGATGCTCGCCGACACCGGTCCCGTCGCCGTCCTCGCTCCCGAAGACGTCGACGTGGCCGACGGGCCGGACACCGACCCGCCGCCGCGGTGCACGCCGGACCACCCCGCCTACGTCATCTACACCTCCGGCTCGACCGGGCTGCCCAAGGGCGTGGTGATCCCGCACCGCAACGTCACCCGCCTGTTCGCCGCGACCGCGGCCCGGTTCGGCTTCGGGGCCGACGACGTCTGGACGCTGTTCCACTCCTACGCGTTCGACTTCTCCGTCTGGGAGATCTGGGGCCCGCTGCTGCACGGCGGCCGGCTCGTCGTCGTGCCGCACGCAGTGTCCCGCTCGCCGCGGGAGTTCCTGCGCCTGCTGGCCGACGAGCGGGTCACCGTGCTCAACCAGACGCCGTCGGCGTTCTACCAGCTCGTCCGGGCCGACGAGGACGACCCCGGCGCCCGGCTCGCGCTGCGGTACGTGGTCTTCGGCGGCGAGGCCCTGGACACGCGCCGGCTGGCCGGCTGGTTCGCCCGCCACGGCGACCGCGCCCCGCGCCTGGTGAACATGTACGGCATCACCGAAACCACCGTGCACGTCACCCACCACGACCTCGTGTCCGATGTGGACACTCTCGGCGTCATCGGCACCCCGCTGCCCGACTTGGCCGGGTACGTCCTCGACGCCGACCTCAACCCGGTCCCGGCCGGGGTGCCGGGCGAGCTGTACGTGGCCGGCGACGGCCTGGCCCGCGGCTACCTCGGCCGCCCCGGGCTGACCGCGGCCCGGTTCGTCGCCGACCCGTTCGGCGCGCCCGGTTCCCGGATGTACCGGTCCGGCGACCGCGTGTCCCGCACAGGTGACGGCGCCCTGCGCTACCACGGCCGCGCCGACCAGCAGGTCAAGATCCGCGGCTTCCGCATCGAACCGGGCGAGATCGAGGCCACCCTGCTCGCCCTGCCGGACGTCGGCTCGGCCGCGGTGCTGGCCCGCGAGGACGAGCCCGGCCGCAAGCGGCTGGTCGCCTACGTCGTCGCCACCACCCCGGACGCCCCGCCCAGCGCGGCCCGGCTGCGCGAGCACCTCGGCCGGTCGCTGCCGGACTACATGGTGCCCTCCGCGTTCGTCACCCTCGACGAACTCCCGTTGACCCGCAACGGAAAGCTCGACCAGCGAGCGCTGCCGGCGCCCGCCGCGACCGGCACCGGGAGCTTCGCCGAACCCCGCACCGAGACCGAGCGCACGGTCGCGGCGGTCCTGGCGGCGACGCTCGGCCTGGAGCGCGTCGGCGCCGACGGCAACTTCTTCGAGCTGGGCGGCGACTCCATCCTCAGCATCCGGTTCACCTCCGCGCTGCGCGAAGCCTTCGGCGTCGAGGTGTCCCCGCGGACGGTGTTCGACCACCCGACGGTGGCCGCCCTCGCCGCCGCGCTGCCCGCCGCGTCCGCCACCCCGCTGTCCGCGGCGATCACCCCCGTGGCCCGCGACGGCGAGCTGCCGCTGTCCTTCGCTCAGCAGCGCCTGTGGTTCCTCGACGACTTCGCCCCCGGCAGCACCGACCACGTCACGGTCTTCGGCGTGCGGCTGCACGGGGACCTGCGGCCCGAAGCCCTCGCCCGGGCGCTCACCACGCTCGTCGCCCGGCACGAGTCGCTGCGCACCACGTTCCCGGCCGTCGACGGGCGCCCCCGCCAGGTCGTGGGGGAGCCGTGGCAGCTCGCGCTGCCGGTCACCGGCGTCACCGGCCCGGAGGAGCTGCGACGGCTGCTGGCCGAGGACCTCGCCCGGCCGTTCGACCTCGCCCGCGGCCCGCTGCTGCGGGCCCGGCTCGTCCGGCTCGCCCCGGACGACCACGCGCTCGTGCTGTCCCTGCACCACATCATCACCGACGGCTGGTCGATGGGCGTCCTGATCGGCGAGCTGGCCACCCTCTACGGCGACGAGCGGGCCGAGCTGCCCGCGCTGCCGATCCAGTACGCGGACTTCGCCGCGTGGCAGCGCGAGCGCCTCACCGGCGACTTCCTCGACGAGCAGCTCGGCTTCTGGCGCCGCGAGCTCGACGGGCTGCGCCCCCTCGACCTGCCGACCGACCGCCCGCGCCCGGCCACCCGGACGGCGAACGGCGCCGAGCACGAGTTCACCCTCGGCGCCGAGGCCCTCGCCGGGCTGCGCCGGCTGGGCCGGGATCGCGACACGACGCTGTTCACGGCGCTGGTCGCGGCCTGCCAGCTGGTGCTGCGGCGCTGGTCCGGCCAGGACGACGTCGCCGTCGGCACGGTCACCTCCGGCCGCGACCACCCGGAGGTCCAGGACCTGGTCGGCCTCTTCGTCAACACCGTCGTCCTGCGGTCCGAAGTGGACGGACAGCGCGGCTTCGGGGAGCTGCTCGGCGCCGTCCGCCGGACGGTCCTGGACGCGTTCGCCCACCAGGAGGTGCCGTTCGAGCGGATCGTCGACGAGCTGAGCCCGGACCGCGACCCCAGCCGCACCCCGCTGTTCGAGGTCCTGGTCACCCTGCAGAACGCCGGCACCCGCCTGCCCGCCCTCGCCGGGCTCACGGCGAGCGAGCTGACCCTGCCGATGACCACCGCCGGGTTCGACCTCAGCGTCGAGTTCGAGGAACGTCCGGACGGCCTGCGCGGCTTGCTGAACTACAACACCGACCTGTTCGACGCGGCGACGATGGCCCGGTTCGCCGAGCACCTCACGGTCCTGCTCACCGCCGTCGTGGCCGACCCGGACCGGCCCGTCGACGCGCTGCCGCTGCCCGCGGCCGAGGAGGCGCTGGTCGTCGAGACGTGGAACCGGACCGACCGGCCGGTGCCGGACGGAGGAGTCGTCGAGCTGTTCGAGGCCCAGGCCGCCCGGACACCGCACGCGACCGCGGTCGTCTCCGGCGACACGGCGCTGACCTTCGCCGAACTCAACGCCCGGGCCAACCGGGTCGCGCGCACCTTCGTCGAAGGCGGTGCCGGACCCGAGCGCCTGGTCGCGGTCGCCCTGCCGCGCTCGGCCGACCTGGTCGTCACCCTCCTCGCCGTCCTCAAGGCGGGTGCCGGTTACCTGCCCCTGGACCCGGAGCTGCCCGCCCGGCGCCGGAAGGCCCTGCTGGCCGACGCCCGGCCCGTCCTCGTGATCACCGAACCGGTGGCCGCGGATGGACCGGACGCGAACCTCCGCACCGCGATCACCCCGGACCAGGCCGCCTACGCGATCTACACCTCCGGCTCCACCGGCACGCCGAAGGGCGTGCTCGTCGGCCACCGCGCCCTGGCCAACTTCGCCGTCGACCACGCGGACCGGTTCACCGCCGCGGCCGGGAAGGACCGGCTGCGGGTCGCGCTGACCGCCGCGTTCACCTTCGACGCGTCCTGGGAAACCGTGATGCTGGCGCTCACCGCCGGCCACGAGCTGCACGTGATCGACGCCGACACCCGGCTCGACCCCGCCGTGCTCGCCCGGTACGTCACCGAGCACCGGATCGACCTGGTCAACTCGACGCCGTCCTTCGTCCGCCACCTCCTGGACACCGGGCTCCTCGAAGCGGCTCACCGGCCGTCGGTGCTGCTGATCGGCGGGGAAGCCGTCGGCGAGGCGCTGTGGCGCGACCTCGCTGACCTCGACGGCGTCACCGCGTTCAACCTCTACGGCCCGACGGAGTGCACGGTCGACGCGACCCTGTGCCGGATCGGCGAGACCGCGCGCGAGGTCATCGGCCGCCCGCTCGGGAACGTGCGGGCCTACGTCCTCGACGACCGGCTGCGCCCGGCGCCGATCGGCGTGCCCGGTGCGCTGTACCTGGCCGGCGTCCAGCTGGCCCGCGGCTACCTCGACCGGCCCGGGCTGACCGCGGATCGCTTCCGCGCCAACCCGTTCGGGCCGCCCGGCACCCGGATGTACGCCACCGGCGACCGCGCCCGCTGGACCGCCGAGGGCCACCTGGAGTACCTCGGCCGCGCCGACGACCAGGTCAAGATCCGCGGCTTCCGCATCGAGCCCGGCGAGGTCGAGGCGGCCCTGCGCGCCCTGCCCGAGGTCGCCGACACGGTGGTCGCCGCCCGCCACGACGACGGCCACGCCCGGCTGGTCGCCTACGTCGTCCCGGGTTCCGCGGCGGATCCGGCGCGGCTGCGGACGGCGCTGAAGGAGACCCTGCCCGAGCACCTGGTGCCGTCGGTGTTCGTCCCGCTCGACCGGCTGCCGCTGGCCACCAGCGGCAAGGTCGACCGCCGCGCGCTGCCCGCGCCCGCCGTCCACCCGGCTCCGGCCGAGGGCCGCACCGCCCCGCGCACCGACGTCGAGCGGCTGCTGGCGGCGATCTTCGCCGACGTTCTCGGCGTTCCGGACCCGGGGGTGGACGACAACTTCTTCGCCCTCGGCGGGGATTCCATCCTCAGCATCCAGGTCGTCTCCCGGGCCCGGCGCCACGGTCTGCGGCTGACGTCCCGTGATGTCTTCCGGCACCAGAGCATCGCCGAGCTCGCGCTCGTCGCCGGCGCCGAAGCGGCCGCCGAGCCCGAAGCCGGGTTCACCGGCGCGGCACCGCTCACCCCGATCCAGCGGTGGTTCTTCGCAACCGGCCACCACGACCACTTCACCATGTCCACGCTCGCCGAACTCGACCCGGACGTGGACGTTCCGGCCCTCGAAACCGCGGTGGGCGCGGTGCTGGCCCGCCACGACGCCCTCCGCACCCGGTTCACCCGCTCCGGCGACGGGTGGCGGCAGGAGTTCCGGCCCGACGCGGAAGTCCCGGCGCTCCGGCACGTGTCCGATGGGGACACTGTGGACATCACCACGGTCGCGGCCGAAGCGCGGGCGACCCTGCGAGTCGAGGGCGGCCCGCTGGTCGCGGCCGTGCTGGTCACCTCTCCCGGGCAGCCACCGCGGCTGCTGCTGGTCGTCCACCACCTGGTGGTCGACGGCGTGTCGTGGCGGATCCTGTTCGACGACCTGGAAACCGCCTACCGCCAGGTGGTTTCCGGGCGGCCGATCGACCTCGGCCCGGCGCCGGTCAGCTTCCTCCGCTGGGCGGACCGCCTCGCGGGGCACGCGTTCGACGCCGAACTGCCCTACTGGACCGAGGTGCTCGACGGCGTCGTCCCGGACCTGCCGGTGGACGCGACCGGGGAGAACACCGCCGGAAGCACCCGCACGGTCACCGTCCGCCTGGACACCGAGACCACCGGCGCCCTGCTGCACCAGGTGCCCGAGGTCTACCGCACGCAGATCAACGACGTCCTGCTCGGCGCGCTCGGCCGGGTACTGGCCCGCTGGACCGGCCGCGACCGCGTCCTCGTCGGCTTGGAAGGGCACGGCCGCGAGGAAATCTTCGACGACCTCGACCTCTCCCGCACGGTCGGCTGGTTCACCGCCGAGTACCCGGTCGCGCTCACCCTCCCCGCGGCCGAAGACTGGGGATCGACCCTGAAGGCCGTCAAGGAGCAGCTGCGGGCCATCCCCGGCAAGGGCCTCGGCTACGGCGCGCTGCGGCGGCACGACGACCCGGTGCCGCAGATTTCCCTGAACTACCACGGGCAGTGGACCACCGGCGGCGACGCCGAGGGGCTCTACCGGGGCTGGGGCGGCGACCTCGGCGCCGACCTCGACCCGCGGCGGTCGCGCACGGCGCTGCTGGACGTCGTCGGCATCGTCGACGGCGGCGCCCTCGAACTCGCCTGGACCTACGCACCCGGCGTGCACCGCGAGGACACCGTGCGCGGCCTCGCCGAGCAGGTCCTCACGGCACTGCGCGAGATCGTCGCGCACTGTGCCAGGCCGGACGCCGGCGGCCGGACGCCGTCGGACTTCCCGCTCGCCCGGTTGACCGCGGCCGAGCTGGACACCGTGGCCGGCGACGGCCGGACGGTCGAAGACGTGTACCCGCTCACCCCGCTGCAGGCCGGGATGGTGTTCCACACCCTGGTCGACGACGGCTCCCCGGCCTACTTCGAGCAGGTCCGCATCCGGCTCGCGGGTGTCGCCGACCCGGCGGCGCTCGCCGCGGCCTGGCAGCGGGTCGTCGACCGGACGCCGGTGCTGCGCACCCGGCTCGTCTGGACCGGCGTCGAAGAACCCGTGCAGGTGGTGGACCGCACCGCGACCCTGCCGGTCACCCACCACGACTGGCGCGACCTCGGCCCGGCGGACCGCGAAACCGCCCTGGCCGACGCCTTGGCCGCCGACCGCGCGGTTCCGTTCGACCTGACCCGGGCGCCGCTGACCCGGCTGACCGTCGCCGCCCTGCCCGGCGACGAGGTCGACGTCGTGTGGACCTCGCACCACGTGCTGTTCGACGGCTGGAGCTCCGCGCAGCTCTTCGCCGAAGCCTGCGAGGAGTACGCCGCCGCGACCGCCGGGGTCTGCCCCGCCCTGGTCACCCGGCGCCCGTACCGGGACTACCTCGGCTGGCTGGCCGGGCGCGACCAGGCCGCCGCCGACGCGTTCTGGCGGGACACCCTGGCCGGCTTCGACGCGCCGACGGCGGTGCCCTACGACCGCCCGCTGGCCGAAGCCCACCAGTCCCGGTCCACCGACTCGGTCCGCATCGAGCTGGCACCGGCGGCGACGTTGCGGCTGCGCGAGTTCGCCCGGACCCACGGCCTCACCGTGAACACCGTCGTCCAGGGCGGCTGGGCCCTGCTGCTGGCGATGCTCTCCGGCGACCGCGACGTCGTCTTCGGCACCACGGTGTCCGGCCGCCCGGCCGACCTGGCGGGCGTCGAAACCATGATCGGGCTGTTCATCAACACGATCCCCACCCGCGTCCGCGTGGACGCCGCGCTGCCGGTCGCGCGGTGGCTCGGACAGCTGCAGGCGGCCCAGAGCGAAGCCCGCGACCACGACTTCGTGTCGCTGGCCCGGCTGCGGCCGCTCAGCGACGTCCCGGCGGGGCAGAACCTGTTCGACAGCATGGTCGTGTTCGAGAACTACCCGATCAGCGAGCCCGCCACCGCGGGCGCGCCCCGGGTCGTCGAGGTCGCCTCGGCCGACGCCACGAACTTCCCGCTGTGCCTGCGCGCGTCCCTCGACGACGGTCTCGCCCTCGATCTCGCCTACGACCCGGCGCTGTTCGACGCCGGCACCGTCGCGGCCATGACCGATCGCCTGGCCCACCTGCTCGACGCCGTCACCGCGGACCCGGACCGGCCGCTGGCCCGGGTGCCGTGGGCCGGTGCCGCCGAACGCGCCCGGGTGCTCGCCGACGCCCACGGCCCCGGCGCCGCCGGAACGCCGTCCACCGTGCCCGCGCTGTTCGCCGACCAGGTCGCGCGCCATCCGGACGACTCCGCCGTGCTCACCGGCGACCGGGTCCTGACGTACCGGGAGCTGGACGAGCGCGCGAACCACCTGGCCGGGCGGCTGACCGGCCTCGGTGTCACCGTCGAGGACCGGATCGGGCTGCTGCTCGAACCGTCGCCCGAGCACGTCGTCGCCGAACTCGCCGTGCTCAAGGCGGGCGCGGCCTACGTGCCCCTGGACACCCGGGCGCCGCAGGAGCGGCTGCGGGCCGTGCTCGCCGAGGCCGGGGTGTCGGTCGTGGTTTCCGGCGACACCTGGGTGACGACCGCCGAAGCCGTCCACAGTGGACCGGTGCTGACGGTGGGGGAGCAGCGCTCCGCCACGGCTCCGCAAACGCTTGCGGAACCCGGGAACCTCGCCTACGTCATGTACACCTCCGGCTCCACCGGCGTGCCCAAGGGCGTCGCCGTGCGCCACCGCGACATCACCGCGCTGGCCCAGGACGGCCGGTTCGCCGGAGGCGCCCACACGCGGGTGCTCGCGCATTCGCCGCTGGCCTTCGACGCCTCCACCTACGAGCTGTGGGTCCCGCTGCTCACCGGCGGCGCGACGGTCCTGCCCGACGGGCCGGACCTCACCGTCGAGTCGTTGCGGCGCGCGGTTTCCGCGCACGACGTGACGTCGGCGTGGCTGACTGCCGGCCTTTTCCGGTTGCTCGCCCAGGACGCCCCGGACTGCCTGTGCGGCCTGCGCGAGGTGTGGACGGGCGGCGACGTCGTCCCGCCCGCCGTGGTGCGGGCGGTCCAGGCCGCGTGCCCCGGCCTCGTCGTGGTCGACGGCTACGGCCCCACCGAGACGACCACCTTCGCCACCTCGTTCCGGATGACCGGCGAGGCCGTGCCCGAGCCGGTGCCGATCGGCCGTCCGCTGGACGGCATGCGCGCGTACGTGCTGGACGCCGAGCTGCGGCCGCTGCCCGCCGGGGCGCCCGGCGAGCTGTGCCTGGCGGGCGCGGGCCTGGCCCGCGGCTACCTCGGCCGGCCCGGCCTGACCGCCGAGCGGTTCGTCCCCGACCCGTTCGGCGCGCCGGGGGAGCGGATGTACCGCACCGGCGACGTCGTCCGGCGCGGTCCCGACGGCGAGCTGGTGTTCCTCGGCCGGTCCGACGACCAGGTCAAGCTGCGCGGGTTCCGGATCGAGCTCGCCGAGGTCGAGGCCGTGCTGGCCGCGCACCCGGCGGTCGCGCAGGCGGTGGCGAGCGTCCACACCGACGCCTCCGGGACCCGGCGGCTTCTCTCCCACGTCGTGCTCGAGCGCGCGGCGGATCCCGGCGAACTGCGCGCGCACGCGGCCGCGTCCCTGCCGGAGTACATGGTGCCCGCCGTCGTGCTGGTGCTGCCCGAGCTTCCGTTGAACCGCAACGGAAAGGTCGACCGCCGCGCGCTGCCGGCCCCCGACGGGCCGGTGCCGTCGCAGCGGCCCTACGCCGAGCCGTCGACGCCGACCCAGCGTGCGGTCGCGGAGATCTGGCAGCGGCTGCTCGGCGTCGAGCGGGTCGGCGCGCAGGACAACTTCTTCGAGCTCGGCGGCGACTCGATCCTCAGCATCCGGCTGGTGTCCCGGCTGCTGGCCGAATGCGGCGTCTCGCTGTCGCCGCGGGCGGTGTTCGCCCACCCGACGGTGTCCCGGCTCGCCGCCGCGATCGAGACCGTCGGGGCCACCGCCAAGGACCCGATCCCGGCCGTGCCGCGCGACGGCGAGCTGCCGCAGTCCTTCGCCCAGCAGCGGCTGTGGTTCCTCGACGAGTTCGAGCCGGGCGGCACCGAGTACGTCACCAGCTCCGCGGTGCGGCTGCGCGGCGAGCTGGACGTCGACGCGCTCGCCGGGGCGTTCACCGCGCTGGCCGCCCGCCACGAGCCGCTGCGCACCACGTTCGGCTCGGCCGACGGCCACGGCGTCCAGGTCGTGCACCCGCCGGCGCCGGTCCCGCTGCCGGTCGTCGACGCCCGGGAGGAAGACCTCGCGGACCTCCTGCGTGCCGACGGCGAACAGCCCTTCGACCTGAGCGCGGGCCCGCTGCTGCGGGCGAAGCTGATCCGGCTCGCGCCGCGGGAGCACGTGCTCACCGTCGCGGTGCACCACATCGTCACCGACGGCTGGTCGAACGGGCTGATCGCCGAAGAGGTCGGCGCGTTCTACGCGGCCGCGCTGCGCGGCGAACCGGCGGACCTCCCGCCGCTGCCGGTGCAGTACGCGGACTTCGCCGCCTGGCAACGCGGCCGGCTCGCCGAGCGCGTCCTGGCCGGCCAGGTCGACTACTGGACCGAGCGCCTGCGCGAGCTGACCCCCCTGGAGCTGCCCACCGACCGGCCTCGGCCGCCGGTGCGCACCACCCGCGGCGCCACCCGCGAGATCGTCGTCCCGGCGGCGGTGACCGCCCGGCTCGAGCAGGTGAGCCGGCAGCGCGAGACGACCCTGTTCACCACGCTCGTCGCGGCCTGCCAGGTGCTGCTCGGCCGGTGGGCCGGCCAGGACGACGTCGCCGTCGGCACGGTGACCTCGGGTCGCGAGCGGCCCGAGCTGGAAGGACTCGTCGGGTTCTTCGTCAACACGCTGGTGCTGCGGTCGCGGGTCCGCCCGGACCTGGCGTTCACGGCGTTCCTGGACGAGGTCGCCGCCGGGGTCCGCGCGGCGTTCGACCACCAGGACCTGCCGTTCGACCGGGTCGTCGACGCGGTCCAGCCCGGCCGCGACCCGAGCCGGACGCCGTTGTTCCAGGTGATGGTGGTGCTGCAGAACAGCCCCCGCGAGACGACCCGGCTGCCCGGCTTGGAGACCGAGGAGATCGCCCAGCCCGCGACGGCGGCGAACTTCGACCTCACCCTGGAGTTCCAGCCGGACGGCGACGTCCTGCGGGCGGCGTTGACGTACAACACCGACCTGTTCGACGCGGCCACGATCGACCGCTTGGCCGCCCACCTGGGTGTGCTGTTCGCGGGCATCGCGGACCACCCGGACCGGGCACTGGCCCGGCTGCCGCTGATCGGCCCGGCCGAGCGCGAACTGGTCCTCGGCGCCTGGAACGACACGGCCGTGCCGGTGGCGCCGCACACCCTGCCCGAGCTGGTCGCGGCCCGGGC
Organism: Streptomyces sp. MN03-5084-2B; assembly: GCA_033793495.1. Taxonomy (GTDB): domain Bacteria; phylum Actinomycetota; class Actinomycetes; order Mycobacteriales; family Pseudonocardiaceae; genus Amycolatopsis. The sequence continues at coordinate 312,117 of JARAWT010000001.1, forward strand.
CCGGCGGACGCCGGACGCGATCGCGGTCATCGGCGGCGAGTCCCTGACGTACGCCGAGCTGGACGCCCGCGCCGGCCGGCTGGCGCGGGTGCTGGCCGGGCACGGCATCGGCCCGGAGCGGATCGTGGCACTGGCCCTGCCGCGGTCGGTGGAGATCGTGGTGGCGCAGCTGGCGGTGTGGAAGGCAGGCGGCGCGTTCGTCCCGGTCGATCCGACTTACCCGATCGAGCGCATCACGTTCATGCTCGCCGACGCCCGTCCGGCCCTGGTCCTGACCCTGGCGGACCTGGCGCCACCGGTGCCCGAGGGCGTGGCGGTGCTGGCGCTCGACGACCCGGCGCTCTTCGAAGGCGAGCCCGCCGCCGCGGTCCCCGTCCGCCCCGAGCACCCCGCCTACGTCATCTACACCTCCGGCTCGACCGGCCGTCCCAAGGGCGTGGTCGTCACCCACGCCGGGCTGGCTTCCTTCGCCGCGGCCGAAGCCGGGCACCTCCGCGTCACCGAAGGGGACCGCGTCCTGGCCTACTCCTCGCCGAGCTTCGACGCCTCCATCCTGGAGCTCTGCCTGGCGCTGCCCTCGGGCGCCGCGCTCGTCGTGGTCCCGCCCGAGCCGCTGCTCGGCGAACCCCTCGCCGAGTTCCTCGCCGCACACCGGATCACCCACACCCTGATCCCGCCCGCCGCGCTGGCCACCGTCCCGGCGACCGACCTGCCGGACCTGCGCACGCTGGTCGTCGGCGGCGATGCCTGCTCCGCGGAGCTGGTGGACCGGTGGGCACCCGGGCGGCGGATGATCAACGCCTACGGCCCCACCGAGTCTACGGTCGTCGCGACCTGGAGCGAACCCCTCGTCCCGGGCACGCCACCGCCGATCGGCCGGCCCATCCCGAACACCCGCGGCTACGTGCTCGACGCGGCGCTCCAGCCGGTGCCGGTCGGCGTGGCCGGCGAGCTGTACGTCGCCGGGCCGAGCCTGGCCCGCGGCTACCTCGACCGGCCCGGCCTGACCGCCGACCGGTTCGTCGCCAACCCCTTCGGCGCGCCGGGGGAGCGGATGTACCGCACCGGCGACGTCGTCCGGTGGACCGCCACCGGGCAGCTCGAGTTCGGCGGCCGGGCCGACGACCAGGTCAAGGTCCGCGGCTTCCGCATCGAGCTCGGCGAAGTCGAGGCGGCCCTGACCCGCCACCCCGGGGTGGCCGCCGCCGTGGCCGCCGTCCAGCAGGACGAGTCCGGCCACAAGCGCCTGGTCGCCTGCTACGTGGCCGAACCGCAGGCCGGCCGGGGCTCCGGCCCGGAGAACGCCTCGGAAACCGGCCCGGAGAACGCTTCGCAGGCCGCCTCGGAAGCCGGCCCGGAGACCGGTGCGGTCACCGCAGCCGAACTGCGCGAGTTCCTCGCCCGGTCGCTGCCCGGCCACCTGGTGCCCTCGGCCCTGCTGGAACTGCCCGCGCTGCCGCTCGGCCCGAGCGGCAAGGTCGACCGCCGCGCGCTGCCCGTGGTGGCCGCCGCGGCCGAGCCGGCCGGCCGGCACGTCGAGCCGGTGACCCCGGCCGAGCGCACGCTCTGCGAGATCTGGGCCCAGGTCCTCGGCCTGGACCGGGTCGGCACCGCCGACAACTTCTTCGAGCTGGGCGGCGATTCGATCCTCAGCATGCAGGTCGTCTCCCGGGCCCGGCAGGCCGGGCTCCAGGTGTCCACCAAGGACATCTTCCTGCACCAGACCGTCGCCGCGCTGGCCCCCGAAGCCGGCGCCGTGGCCGACCGGACCGAGACGGACGGCCCGGTCGTCGGGCCGGTCCCGCTGACCCCGATCCAGGACTGGTTCTTCGCCACCCACACCGTCAACCCGCACCACTTCAACCAGTCGATGCTGGTCGAGCTGGCCGACGGCTTCGACACCGGGGCGCTGGAACGGGCCCTGGCCGCCGTGTGGACCCACCACGACGCCCTGAGGATGCGGTTCACCCGCACCGAGGAAGGCTGGCGCCAGCACAACGCCGACGTCGAGCCGGCGCCCCGGCTGCGTCACGAAGACCTCACCGCCGTGCCCGCGGCCGAGCGGGCGGGCGCGCTGGAGCGGATCGCCGACGCCGTCCACGCCGGGTTCGACCTGACCACCGGCCCGCTGCTGGCCGCCGTCCTGGTCACCGCCGATCCGGCGTGGCGGCCGCGGCTGTTCCTGGCCGCGCACCACGTCGTGGTCGACGCCGTCTCGTGGCGCATCCTGCTCGACGACCTCGACACCGCCTACCGCCAGGCCGTCCGGGACGTCCCGGTCGACCTCGGCCCGCGGACGACGTCGTTCCGGGACTGGGCGCACCGCCTGCGCGACCACGTCCGCGCCGGCGGCTTCGACGACGAACTGGCGTACTGGACCGGCCTGCCCGCCGCCGGCGCCCTGCCGGTGGACCACGACGGCGACGCCACCGGGACGGCCGAGGTCACCGTGGTGCTCGACGCGGACGACACCGACGCCCTGCTGCGCTCGGCGCCCGCGGCCTACCGCACGCGCGTCAACGACGTCCTGCTCACCGCCCTCGCCTGGGCACTGGCCCGGTGGACCGGCCGGCCGGACGTGGCGATCGCGCTGGAAGGCCACGGCCGGGAGGACGTCCTCGACGACGTCGACCTCAACCGGACGGTCGGCTGGTTCACCACGCTGTTCCCGGTGGCACTGTCCATAGAGGACGTAGTGGGCAGGGGGGACACGGACTGGCGGACGGTCGTCAAGTCCGTCCGCAAGCAGCTGCGGGCCGTGCCCGGCAACGGGTTCGGTTACGGCGCCCTGCGCCACCTCGGCGAGCCGGACGTCCGGGAGCGGCTCGCGGGGAGCACCCCGCAGATCTCGTTCAACTACCTCGGCCAGTGGGACGGGTCCGGCGGCACGACGACGTCCGAGAGCCTCTACGCGGCCGTCCGCGGTTCGCTCGGCCGCGACCACGACCCGGCCGAGCACCACCCGCACCTGCTCGACCTGGTCGGCGCGGTGCAGGACGGCGAGCTCGTGTTCTCGCTGATCTACCAGCCCGGCCGCCACGACCGGCGGACGGCCGAAGCGCTGGCCGGCGATTTCGCCGCCGCGCTGCGGCAGATCGCCGCCGACAGCCGGGTGCCGGCCCGCCGGAAGGAGCGGCGGTGACCACGCGGCTTTCCCGGAACCGCAACTACCGGCTGCTGTGGGGCAGCCAGGCGCTGTCGGAGGCCGGGTTCAGCGCGTCGATGATCGCGTTGCCGCTGCTGGTGCTGACGGTGACCGGGTCGCCGGCGCTGTCCGGGCTGGTGCTCGGCGTCGACGCGATGGCCCAGCTCGTCGCGGGCCTGCCCGCGGGCGCGCTGGCGGACCGGTGGGACCGCAAGAAGATCCTGCTCGGCTGCGAGGCGGTGTACGCGGTGGCGGTGGCCAGCCTGGTCGCGGCGATCTGGTGGGACGCGGTGCGCGTGCCCCACCTCATCGCGGTCGCGGCGGTCATGGGCTGCTGCCGGTCGCTGTTCGGCCCGGCCGAAGGCGCGATGCTGGCCGGGGTCGTGCCCGCGGCCCAGCTGCCGACGGCGGTGGCGATGAACTCCGCGCGCGGCGCGCTCGGCCAGCTGTCGGGCACCGCGGTCGGCGGGTTCCTCTACGGCCTCGGGCGGGCCGTCCCGTTCGCCTTCGACGTGCTCGTCCACCTGGTCTCCCTGGTGGCGCTGACCTTCGTCCGGGCGCCCCGCCGCGAAGCCGCGCCGGTCGAAGGCGGGCACCTCGGCAAGGAGATGGCCGAGGGGCTGCGCTGGGTGTGGAGCGAACGGCACGTGCGCGTCACGGTGGCGTGCGCGGTGAGCCTGAACTTCTTCTTCAGCGCCTACTACATCGTCATCATCGTGCTGGCCAAGGAACGCGGCGTCACCTCGGGCGAAATCGGCGTGATGGCCGCGATGCTCGGCGTCGGCGGCGTGGTGGGGTCGCTGATCGCGCCCTCCCTGCAGCGGCGGCTCAGCCCGTACGTGTCGATCATGAGCGTGTTCTGGGTGCTGACCCTGCTGACCCCGCTCGCGGCCGTCATCCACGACGGCTACCTGCTGGGCGCCCTGTTCGTCGCGATGGCCCTGCTCCCGCCGACCGCCAACACGACGATCGGGACCTACCAGCTGCTGCTCACCCCCGACCGGCTGCGCGGTCGGCTGACCAGCGTGATGGGCGTGATCGGCGGGGTGTCCGCGGCGACCGGGCCCGCCTTCGGCGGCCTGGTGGTGCAGGCGTTCCCCGGCACGAACGCCGTGCTGCTGTGCGCTGCCGGGATCGCCCTGGTGACCTTGGTCGTCACGGTCAGCCCCACCCTGCGCCGGTTCCCCCGCGCCGACAGCCTCGTCCCCGAACCCCAGCCGACGACCGAGGAGAAAACCTCATGACCACCCAGGAATCCGGCGTCTCGTTCGCGTTCGAAGAACTGCTGGCGCGTTCGGCGGCACTGCGCGAGCGCGGCCCGGTGCACCACGACGAAGAGCGGGGGCTGTGGCGGGTGCTCGACCACCCGGGCGTCTCGCGGGTGCTGTCCGACCCGGCGGCGTTCTCGTCGGACTTCAGCGGGCTCACGCCGGTCCAGGAGGACTTCGAGACGTTCCGCAAGGGCAACTTCGTCGGGATGGACCCGCCGGACCACCGCAAGCTGCGCACCCTGGTCAGCCAGGCGTTCACCCCGCGGGTGGTGGCCGGTCTCGAGCCGCGCATCCGCACCATCGCCGGGGAGCTGCTCGACGAGGTCGCCGGGGCGTCCCGCTTCGACGTCGTCGACGCGCTGGCGTACCCGCTGCCGATCATCGTGATCGCGGAGCTGCTCGGCGTCCCGGTGGCGGACCGCCCGCTGTTCACCCGCTGGGCCCAGGTGCTGTTCAGCGGCGACCAGCTGGGCGAGTCGGCCGACATGGCGGACATCCAGCGCGCGCTGGACGCGATCGCCCCGACGATCCGCGAGATGAACGCCTACATCCTCGACCACATCCGCCACCACCGCGCCCACCCCGGCCCGGGCCTGACGAGCAGGCTGGTGGAGGCGGAGTTCAACGGCGAGCGCCTCGAGGACCAGGAGATCGTCGGGTTCGTGGCGCTGCTGCTGATCGCGGGGCACATCACGACGACGGCGTTGCTGGGCAACGCGGTGGTGACGTTCGACCGCAACCCGGCCGCGGCGGCCGCGCTGCGGTCCGCGCCCGGCGGCCTGCCGCCGGCGCTGGAGGAGGTGCTCCGGCTGCTGCCGCCGTTCCCGGAGCTCGGCCGCCGCACGACCGGTGAGCTCGAGCTGGGCGGCCACCGCATCCCGGAGAACGCGATCGTGATGGCCGACCTGGCGGCGGCCAACCGCGACCCGGCGTTCTTCGACCGGCCGGACGCGTTCGAGCCGGGGCGGAGCCCGAACCCGCACCTGACCTTCGGGCACGGCATCCACTTCTGCTTCGGGGCCCCGCTGGCCCGGCTGGAGGGCCGGATCGCGTTCGAGGTGCTGTTCGAGCGCTTCCGGGACATGGCGGTCGCGACGGACGCGCCGGTGGTGTTCCAGAACCCGTCGGTGATCGTCAGCGTCCGGCACCTGCCCCTGGACGTGGAACGAGCCTGAACGGCCAGGCCGCGACCACCCGCCGGCCCGGTGGTCGCGCCCGCGCCGAGCAGCAGGACGGGGTCGCCCAGGGCGCTCGCCGCGCCCGCGCCGACTGACACCTGGGCCCGCGCCGCGAAGAGCCCGGTCGCCGGTACTTCCGGTTCGCCGCGCAACGGCCACACCGTCACCAGGGCCGCCCGAGGAGGTTCCCGCGCGACAGGCGACGGTCTTGCCGCGGCCGTGCCGTGGAGCTCGGTGCCGAAACGCACCGCCACCACCGGTGGCGCGCCCGGTTCGAGCGCCGCCGGCAGCGTCCCGACCAGCGCGCTGGAACCAAGTCGGGCGGTCACCGGCAACGCCGTCGGGTGGTCGAGGTTCCGGATGCGCCTTCACTGGGTAGCCCACTGGAGTGAGCTGTGCAGGCGATACCTGCTGCGACGAGTGAGAGGTGATCACATGAGCCAGGGCGACGCCCCGGTCGGGCGATCGGTGAAGACGGCGGCGGCCGGCGTACGGGATCTCGCCGCGGAGGCCGCGCGGGTGGGGGCGGCCGCGGCCGCGCGGGCGGTCGAAATCACCGACCGGAAGCTGGCCGAAGGCAAGGACGAACTCACGAAGGTCGGCCGGGCGGCGACCAAGGACCTCGACAAGAGCACGCGGTCGTCGCGCCGTGACGTGCTGACGCACTCCGGCGCCGCCCGCGACGAGGTCCTGGCCCGGGCGACGAAGATGCGCGACCCGGGCCGCAAGGCGGCCCAGGCGGTGGCGACGGTGGTGAGCTCGGCTGGCGAGTCCGGCCGCAAGCGCCGGAAGGCCGTGGCCACGGCGAAGCGTGACCTGGCGGTGGCGCTCCAGGAGGCCAAGAGCGTGGCCCGCGGGGAGCGCACGAAGCGCTCGCGCTGGCCGTGGCTGGTCGCGCTGGGTGCGGTGGCCGCCGCGATCGTGGCGGTCGTCCAGGTCCGCCGGCCGAACCCGCTGGCCGAAGCGGAGAAGAACGCGTCGATGAAGCCGGAGGACAAGCCGGCCACCCCGGCGACGGCGACCCCGGCGACCCCCGCGGCGGCGACCCCGGCGGACAAGCCGGCGGCCGCGACCAAGCCGGCTCCCGCGGCAGCCAAGCCGGCCGAGAAGCCCGCGCAGCAGGCGGCCAAGGCCGCCGACGGCGCGAACGGCCGGGCGCCCGCGGGCCGCGGGCAGACCAAGGGCCACTGAGCCGGGCCGGTACCCGCGCCCGAGGTGATCACGGGCGCGGGTACCGGCGCGCCCGCGCCCGGCCGCCGCTGAAAGCGCTTACACTCAGCGGGCACGAGCGGGGAGGTCGTCGATGGGGTGGCGGTTCGCGGTGAGCACACTGGGCATGCCCGGCATCCCGGTGCGGGAAGCCGCGCGCACCGCACGGGCCCACGGCTGCGCCGGCCTCGAACTGCGCGTGCACCCCGACGAAGAAGTCCATTTAGGACTGCCCGGCCCCGCCACCGACGCCGTCCGGTCGCTCCTGGACGGCGAGGGCCTGGCCATCTCCTGCCTCGCCGGGTACGCGAAAGTCGCCGCCCCCGGCGCCGACCAGCCCGTGGTGGACGAGCTCAAGGCCCTGATCGCCCTCGCCCACCGCATCGGCGCGGCGGACGTCCGCGTCTTCCCCGGCGGGGACGGGGACGCCCGCCCCCGCATCGCCGCCGTCCTCGACGACCTCCGGGACGCCGGGGTGCGGCTGCTCGTCGAGACCCACGACTCGCACCCCACCGGCGCCGCCGCGCGGAGCCTGGTCGCGGGGTTCGGCGAACCGGACCTGGCCGCGGTGCTGTGGGACGCCGTCCACCCGTGGCGCGCCGGCGAGGAACCGGCGACCACCGTGGACGTGCTCGGTCCCTACCTCGCCTACTTCCAGGTCAAGGACGTCGCCGGCCGCGAGGAGCCGACGCCCGTGCCGCCGGGCGAGGGTGCCGTCCCGCTCGGCGAGTGCGGGGAACTCCTGCGTTCGTGGTCCGGCTGGGTGTCGCTGGAGTGGGAAAAGGCCTGGTACCCCGGCCTCGCGCCGGTCGACGTCCCGCTGCGCGCGGCCGCGGCCTGGTTCGCCCGGTACGTCACGCCACCCGGATGATGGTCCGGCCCCGCGTGCCGAACGCCGCCGGGGCTTCGGCGAGCGGGCGCACGGTGTCGACCCGCGGGCGCAGCCGGCCCTCGCGAACCCGTCGGGCCAGGTCCGCGAGGCGCGCCCGGTCCGGTTCGACGACGAAGAAGGTCCCGGGCCGGACGCGTGGCGGCTCGGCGATGGTGACGAGCGTGCCGCCGTCGCGCACCAGGGCCGCCGAGCGGTCCAGGACCTCGCCGCCGAGCACGTCGAGCACCACGTCCACCGGGCCGATGTCCGGTGAGAGCGGGTCGAAGAAGGCTTCCGCGCCGAGGCCGAGCACGGTGTCCCGGTCCGCCGCCCGCCCGGTGCCGAGCACGCGGGCGCCCGCCTCGCGCGCCAGCTGCACCGCGAGCGAGCCGACGCTGCCGGCGGCCCCGTGGACCAGGACGGTCTGCCCCGCCGTGAGCCGGCCGTGGTCGAACAGCGCCTGCCACGCCGTCAGCCCGGAGATCGGCAGGGCCGCGGCCGTGACGTGGTCGACGTCGGCCGGCAGCGGGGCGAGGTTGCGCGCTTCCACCGCGGTGTACTCGGCCAGCGAGCCGTTCCGGGCCCAGTCGGCCATGCCGAAGACCCGCTGGCCGACGGTCAGGCCCGTCGTCCCGTAGCCGAGCTCCGCGACGACGCCCGACAGTTCGTGGCCCGGGACGCTCGGCGTCCGGTCCCGGCCCGCGCGGTCGGTCCAGGTGGCCGGCCAGGTCAGCTCGCCGGGGGTGAACCCGGCCGCGTGCACGCGCACGACGACGTCGTTCTCGGCGGCGTGCGGGTAGGACAGTTCGGTCAGCGCCGGTTCGGCATCGCGGCCGGCGACGGTGATGGCTTGCACGTCAGTTCCCTTCCAGGGGGTTGCGGGCCATGCGGGTGGCGAGGTCGTTGCGCATCGCGGCCGCGGCCAGGCTCTCCGGCTTGCGGGCCGCCTGGTCTTCGAAGCAGCGGAGGAACTCCTCGACGAGGTCCAGCCGGGGGTGGCGCTCGAGCACCTCGGCACGGAGCTGCGCGGGCAGGTCCGCGACGTCGCGCCCGGCGATGTCGGCCGCCGCGGCCCTCGACAGCAGGAAGCCTTCGGGGTCCTCGGCCGGGTCGACCTCCGCCTGCATGTGCCGGACGATCACCTCCGCCAGGCGCGCGCGCCGCTCGGGCGGCCAGCCGGCACCGGCGGCGAACACCCACGCCACGTGCCCGCCGGCCACCTCGAACGGCCGGGTGTGGCTGTCGAACTCCGCGGCGAGCCCGACGTCGTGCAGCATCGCCGCGACGAACAGCAGCTCGGGATCGAACTCGACGTGGTGGACGTCGGCGAGCGCGACCGCCCAGGCGTGCACCCGCAGCGAATGGTTGAGCAGGGACGGCGACGAGCAGGCCGTCGCCACTTCGAGGGCGTGCCCGCAATCCGGGCCGCCGGGGAGGGTGAGTTCCATACCCGGAGCTTACGCCTTCAGTTACGATCAGGGATTGTAACGTAACTTACGCCGGAAACCGGGCCGCGGGGTGTCCCGCGGCCCGGGCCGGTCAGCGTCCGGAGAAGTTCACGTCACTGCAGAAGTAGTACGACTGGTCGAGGTGGCTCGCCTGCCAGATGGTGTAGACGATGTGCCGCCCCGTCCGGGTGCCCGCGTTCACCGCGACCTGGTACTGCCCGGCCTGCGCGTACCGGCCGGTCTGGGCGACCAGTTCGAGGTTGCCCCAGCCCAGCGGTTGCGTGGCGGGGTTGAAGCCCTGCTTGGTGATGTACACCAGCAGGTAGTCGGCGCCGTGCCGGGCCTGGTCGGTGATGGTGAGGGTGAACCGGTTGTCCTTGTTCGCCATCTGCCACGCGCCGACGGTGTCGAGGGCGTTGTACCGGGGTGCTTGCGTGCGGCCGCCGCTGCACAGCGTGCCGTCGGGGATCGCGCCCTGGTGGTTGCCCTTCACGCCTTCGCGGTAGAGCCCGTTCCAGTTCCACATCGCGTTCGGGTCGGCCTTCCAGGCCTGCCAGCACATCGGGTCCTTGGTCGCCATCGTGGGGTTCTGGAAGTCGCTGCCCCAGCGGTTCCAGCAGCCGTAGTTGCGCGACGGCGGGTCGGTGGCGGACCCGTGCGCGTCGGCGACGCCGGTGAGCACGCCGCCCAGCAGCACGGTGGTCACGACCGTGACCACCAGGGAGAGCAAGGTTTTGCGTCGGGGAACCACGCTGTCCTCCTTCGTCGGTGCCGGATTCGGGAGCGCTCCCACCCCGTGCCGGACGACCATACGTGCCCACCCCGCGCCCGGCCAGCACGTGATCTCCGAAAACCGTTGCGAGACAGCGCTTTCCGGCACGGAGGCGAACTGAACGGTCACTGAACGGCGGAAGCCGGCGAACGCCGGACCGCCCGATCGGTCCCGCGCCGGAGGACACCCGGTGAACGGGGGACCGGCCGATTGCTCCGCTCGGGTGCATCCGGAAAAATTGTCACCGGAGGGCGGCGGGACGCGGCGGCGCCGACCCCGTCCGTCGAAGACCGGGTCGCCCCAGCGGTTTTCCGGAGCGCGCGCTTCAGGTCCTTTGAGGACTTGAAGCGATCTCCGGCCGGTGCTATAGAAATAAGGGAGAGCAGGACCTGGTGACATCGCGAGACGATCCGGGGAGTGAACGACGATGCCGGACAGGATCACCCGTGCGGCCGACGGGTTCGCCGAGCTGGTGCTGGCCGACCCCGCGTGGGTCCGGGCGGAGTTCGACGCGATCGTGGCCGCGAACTTCGGCCCCCCGCCACCGCCGGTTCCCGCCGCCCGCCGCCGTCGCGAAGGGCCGCGGCCGCCCGTGGTTCTCGGGGTGCCGCGGCGACGTCCGGGTGTCCGCCTGCTCGCCGCCAAGTGCCCGCGGCGGGAGCGCGCTCCTCCGCGGCTCCGGACGGCGAAGCGACGGACACCGAAGCGAACGGACAGCGAAGCGAACGGACAGCGAAGCGAACGGACCGAGGAAAGGGGATGATGCCGTGACGGCGCCCGGTTTCCCTCGGCGCCGGCGTGCGCTGCCTGCCCCGACAGCGGCCGGTAGACCTCGGCAGGCCCGGCCACCGCGCCTCCAGGCGCATCCCGCGGCAGCGACGCCGGCGTGCCGGGAGCCGTCGAGTTCGCCACGGACAACGGTTTCGACACGCAGGTTCCTCCGGAGGTCCCGGTGCCGACCGCGGCACCGGGACCGCGCCGGGTTCACAACGACAGGAATTCACCGCGCTGCAGCAGCTGCACGCGCGTCGGCGGGCGGCGCCGGCGGACCTCTTCCAGGAAGTTCGACACCGGCGAGTGGAACAGGCCGTAGTCGTCGAAGTGCACCGGGACCGCCCGCCGGGGCTCCAGCAGGTTCAGCAGGTCCACCCCGCCGCGGTGGTCGAGCGTGACCAGCACGCCGAACGCGCGCGTGCCGCCGAGGTGCACCACGGCGAGGTCGAGGCCGGGGAAGCGGTCCCGGATGGTCCGGAGTTCGTCGTGCAGCACGGTGTCGCCGCTGAGGTAGATCCGCAGCGGCTCGGCCTCCGGCGTTGCGCGGTACTCCAGGACGCTGCCCATGACCGGCGGCAGCAGCCGTCGCAGCGGGCCGGGAGCGTGCCGCGCGGGCACGGCCGTCACCGCCAGCCGCGCGTCGCCGTCGGAGAAGGTCTCCGTCGTCCACGTCGGCAGCGGGAGCGGCGCGTGGAAGCCCCGCCGCAGCAGCCGGGTGGCCGCGTGCTCGGTGGTGAGGATCGGGGTGTCGCGGGGGAGCTCCCGCGAGGCGATCCGGTCGAAGTGGTCGCCGTGCAGGTGGGACAGGAGCACCGCGGTCAGCGGCGGCAGGTCCGCCGGCTGCAGCGCGGGTTCGGTGCGCCGCCGGGAAAACAGGCCCTGCCCGAAGTACGACCACTGGCCGCGGTGCAGGAAGTTCGGATCGGTGAGCAGGGTGAACGGGCCCAGCCGGAGCACCGTGGTCGCCGTCCCGACGAACATCAGGGAGTCGCCGCCGGGCGGATCGAACGGGGCCATCGCAGTCCTTTCCCGGGGTGGGGCGCGGCCGGGCGGCCGCGCCCCGCGGTTCAGCTCTGGGACCGCACGTTCTCCCGGGCTTCCTGGGCGCGATCGGTGACGTCGCCGGTCGCCGACCGCGCCTCGTCCTTGACGGTGGACGCCGCGTCGGCGGCTTCGGACTTCACCGACTCGGCCGCCTGCTGCACGGGCTCGCGCAGGTTCTCCTTCAGCTCCTCGGCCGCGTGCTGGGCCACCGGCGCCACGTGCTCGCGGGCGAGGTCGGTCGCCTGGCCGGCGAGCCGGCGCTCCGGCTCGCTCGCGGGCAGCAAGGACGACACGAGCCAGCCGGCGCCGAAGGCGATCAGGCCGGCGGCCAGCGGGTTGCCCTGCGTGCCGCGCTTGATCGACTCCGGTGCTTCGCCGACCGCGTCGGCGGCGGAGCTCACCTTGTCCTGAGCCGCCGAAGCGACCGAGCCGACCTTGTCGCCCGCGGTCGACGCGTGGCCGGACGCGGTCCCCATGACACGGTCCCGCGCGGTGCCCACCGCCGTGCGCATCCGGCCGATGCGGCGTTCGACGATCCGGCCCGGCGTCACCTTTTCGGTGAGGGCGTTCACGTCCGTGCTGAGACTGCGTTGCGTGCCTTCGATTTCGCGGCGGATCCGCTCCGGTTCGGTCATGGTCGTTCGCCTTTCAGTGCGTCGGGGACCTGCTGCAGGGTCTCGACGGTGCGTTCGGGTTTCGGGTTGATCCGGCGGACTTCGCGCCGTCCCGTCGTGTAGAGCACGGCACCGGCGATCACCCACACGACCGCGACGATCAGCGCCGCCCAGCCCCCGTCCATCACGTTCTCCAGGGCCTGCCACAGGGCGATGGAGAGGAACAGCGCGACCATGTAGCCGGCGAACCCGGCCCCGCCGAGCATGCCCGCGCCCTTCGCGGCCTTGCCCGCCTCGGCCTTCACTTCGGCCTTCGCCAGCTCCACCTCCTGCCGCACCAGGGTGGAGAGGTCCTTCATGACGTTGGACATCAGCTCGCCGACCGAGGCGTCGGCGACGTCGACGGGTTCACCGGCGCGCGGTGCGGGCCCGGGTGCCTGCGTCATCACGGCACCTGCCCCGGCGCGGAGAACCGGGGGCTCGGCTGCGGCAGCGCGTCCGGCGGCTGGGGTGCGGTGTACCCGCCGGGAGCGGCGCCCGGACGGCTCGGCTGCGGCAGACCTTCGCCGGGCTGCGGCGCGGTGTAGCCGCCCGGGGCCGCGTATCCGGGCTGGGGGAGCCCCGGCTGGCCGACCGGCACCGGCGGCGTCTGGCCGACCGGCACCGGCGGCGTCGCGGCGGGTCCGGCGGGCGGCTGCGGGGCGGCCGCACGGCCGTCCGAGGCGGTTTCCTCCTTCTGCTGCGCGACGACGCCCCGGGTGAGCCGCCCGACGAGGGCGCCGGCGACGGCCGCGCCCACCAGGAACGTGCCGGGACGGCGGCGGGCGAAGCGCCGGACCTCGTCCAGGAGGTCACCGGGTTCGCGGTGCTCGAGCCAGTCGGCGACCGACCGCGTCCGGTCCGACACCTGGCGCGCGACGTCGCCGGCGAGACCGGGGGAGTCCGTCTGCTGGGCCATCCGCTCCAGCTGACCGGCCAGCTGGTGGAGGCTCTCGGCCGCCTTCCGCTGGCCGTCCCTGGCCTGCGACTGCAGCTGTTCCCGGCCTTCGCGGACCAGGTCGCGGGCTTCGTGCCGGGCGTGCTCGGCCACGTGTTTCGCTTGGTCCGCGGCCGTTTGCGCGACTTCGCCGCCCCGGTCGGCGGCGGTCGTGGCCACCTCGCGGGCTTCGTCCTTGGCGGTTTCCGGCATCGACGGCGAGCCGTTGCCCGGCTGCTGGTGCGGCGGTGACTGACCGCCGGGTCCCTGAGTCATCTCGACCTCCTGCGGGAGAGGCACTTCCGCGCCTTCGTGGGTGCCGATGGCGACCATCGGCCTGGTAGGGCGGCTGGCTACCCGGGGGGCCGGGGGATAAACCGGGCGCCGTCGCCGCCGCCGGCCAGCAGGGCCACGGCGTCGCGGAGGGTGGCCGGCGGGCGGCCGGGGCCGGCCGGGACGAGCCGCGGCACCGGGAGCCCGCGCGGAGGCGGTGCCGGGCGGGTGCTCCACAGCACGACCGCGTCCGGGCGCACGCGATCGATCGCCTGCCGCAGGGCGGTTTCCGGCACCGAAGCGCCCAGGAAGAGTGCCTCGCGGCCGTGTTCGGCCAGCGCCGCGCGCAGGGCTTCCAGCGGCAGCGTGTGGCGTTCACCGTCCACACAGGCCAGCAGCACGGCCGGGGCGGCGCCGGTGGGCGGGGGAATCCGGTGCAGGGCGGCGGCGACGGCCCAGGACAGCCCGTGCACCAGGTCGACGCAGCGGTCGGCGTCCGGCCCGCAGAGGGCGTTCAGCGCCGGACGGCACAGCTCGTCCCAGGTGTCCGGGACACCGCGCGCGGCCAGGTGCGCGTCGAGCAGCGCGGCGGCGGTGCCGAGCTTCAGCTCCCGGACGGCGGCCAGCAGCGTGCCGACTTCGGTCGCCCGTGCGGCGAACGCCCGCGCGGCCGCGGTCTCCGCGCTGAGCCCCTGCCCGATCAGGTGCTTCATCCGCAGCAGCGCCTCGACGTCCGCTCGCCCGTAGTGGCGGTGGCGGCCGGTCTGCGGCGCGGACAGCGGGAGGTCGTACCGCCGGTGCCACGCCCGCAGCGTGGACGCCGGCAGGCCCACCATGCGCGCGACCGCCCCCGCCGTCCAGGTGACGGCGGGGGCGGTCGCGGGCCGGTCCACCGGCGGGCTCAGTTCCCGGGGCGGGCGACGTCTCCGCGCCAGGCGCCGGTCTCGCGGCCACCGCGCTCCTCGATGAAGGTCTTGAACCGGCCGAGGTCGCCCTTCACCCGGCGGTCCAGGATGCCGAGCTTGTCGGCGACGTTCTCGATGAAGCCGTCCGGGTCGATGTCGAGCTGGGCGGTGACCCGGGTGTGCCGGTCGTCGAGGCGGTGGAACGTCACGACCCCCGCGTGGTGGGGGCCGGAGTCGGACTTCCAGGCGACGCGCTCGTCCGGGTGCTGCTCGGTGATCGTCGCGTCGAACTCGCGGGTCTGCCCGCCGACGCTGATCTTCCAGTGGGTGTGGGTGGCGTCGAGCTGCCGGATCTCGTCGACGCCCTCCATGAAGTGCGGGAAGGACTCGAACTGCGTCCACTGGTTGTAGGCGGTGCTGACGTCGGTCTCGACGTCGACGGATTCGGTGACGGTGCTCATCGCGGTCTCTCCTCCTGGTCGGGCTGGTCCGCTCTCCGGTTACCCGGCAAATCGATGACAAAACGATGCAACCGTTCTAGGGTCGGGCAGCAACGACGGAAAGGAGCCCCCGTGACCGACGACCGGAAGCCCGCACTGACGGTGCGCGTCCGCACTGTGCCCGAGGCCGTCGTCGTCGCGGCGGCTGGCGACCTGGACCTCGGTACCGCGCCGGAACTGCGGGCCCGGGCCGGTGCGGCGCTCGACGCCCGGCCGGGCGCGCTCATCGTGGACCTGGGCGCGGTCACCTTCTGCGGCTCGGCGGGGCTGCAGGTCATCGCCGAGCTGGCCGCGGAGACCTCGGCCGCGGACCTGCCGTTCGCGGTCGTCGCCGACGGGCGCCCGGTGCTGCGTTCCCTGCAGGTCACCCGCCTCGACGGCGCACTCGCGCTGCACCCGACGGTCGACGGCGCCCGCGCGTGGCTCCGGCAGCGGCCCGGCCGCCCGGAGCGGAACGGCGGTTAGGGGCCGCCCCGCTGCGGGTAACCCTCCGCCATGGAAGCGGAGGCGCTGCTGCAGAGCCTGACCCGCGTCGTGAGCACGCTCGACGGCACCGGTATCCGGTTCGCCGTCGCCGGTGGCCTTGCCGTATACGCCCGCGGCGGGCCGCCGTCGGACCACGACGTCGACCTGTTCCTCAAACCTGGCGACGCGGAGCGGGCCGCGGAGGTGCTCACCGCCGCCGGGCTGCGCCGCGTGCACCCGCCGGAGGACTGGCTGACGAAGGTCTACGACGGCGACATCCTCGTTGACCTCATCCACGGCCCCAACCACCGGCCGGTGACCGACGAGCTGCTCGACCGCGCGGCGCTGATGCGGATCGGGTCCACCGCAGCGCCGGTCGTCTCCGGCACCGACCTGCTGGTGGACAAGCTGCTCGTGCTGAGCGCGCACCGGTGCGACTTCGCGCCACTGCTGCGGATCGCCCGCGACCTGCGCGAGCAGGTCGACTGGACCGACGTCGCCGTGCAGGTGTCGGCGTCCCCCTACGCCCGGGCGTTCCTGGCGCTGCTCGGCGACCTGGCCGTGATCGACCCGAAGGAGGCCCTCGTGCCCGAACCACCGCAGTACCTCGTCGCCCGGCTCAGCCGGGCACTGGCCGAAGACTCGCGCACCGCCGAGCTCGGCGTGCACGTGACCGTGCGGGGCGAACACGTCCACCTGAGCGGTGAGGTCACCTGCCCGGCCCGCAAGGCGGAGGTGGACACCGTCGTCGGCGAGTACCTGACCGGGGAGCTGGTGCACAACGACATCCGGGTCGCCGACGTCCGGGAACCGGCGAGCGCGGAGGAGATCGGCCGATGAGGATCGCCGCGGTCGGGGACGTGCACCTGGGCGAGGACTCCCGCGGCCTGCTCCGGCCGGCCCTGGAACACCTGGCGGGCACCGCCGACGTCCTGCTGCTGGCCGGGGACCTCACCCGGCACGGCACCGTCGAGGAAGCCCGCGTGGTGGCCGACGAGCTCGCCGGGCTCGGCGTGCCGATCGCCGCGGTCCTCGGCAACCACGACCACCACAGCGACTCCGGCGAAATGATCTCGAACCTGCTCCGGGAGACCGGGGTCGAGGTGCTGGAAGGCGACGCGGTCCGGTTCGACCTGCCGGACGGCTCGCTGGGGGTCGCGGGCGTCAAGGGCTTCGGCGGCGGGTTCGCCGGCAAGTGCGCCAGCCGGTTCGGCGAGCGGGAGATGAAGGACTTCGTCGAGCACACGATGATGTCGGCGGATTCGTTGCGCAAAGCGTTGCAAACCCTCGACACGGACGTCGTCGTGGCGCTGACGCACTACGCGCCGATCCCGGGGACGCTGCACGGCGAGCCACCCGAGATCCACCCGTTCCTGGGGTCCTACCTGCTGTGCGAGCCGATCGACGAGGTGGGCGCGGACCTGGCGCTGCACGGGCACGCGCACTTCGGGTGCGAGCAGGGCGTGACCCCCGGCGGGGTGCGGGTGCGGAACGTGGCGCAGCCGGTGATCCGCAAGGCGTACGCGCTCTACGAACTGCATCCGGCGGAGTTGTCCACGCGCCGCTGACGAGTCCACCCGGAGTGGCAAGGCGGGTTCTGACCCGCCTTGCCACTCGAGATCGGCCGCAGCAGTTCGAGCTTGCGTGTCCCCACTCTTCCACCCTAGGGATATCTGTCTCATCGGTGGGGCATTTTAAGTGTCACGCTGATGTGGCAGATCTTGATAGGGGCGGAAAGAGGTCACCTGACCAGCAGGTCCCGGACCTTCGCCAGCACCGGACGTTCGCCGGCCGCGACCAGGATCTCCTCGGCCGTGCGCCAGCACTCCCGGGCCGCGTCGGGGCCGGTCAGGGCCAGGCGCGCCTGGCCGAGCACCACGAACGCGTACGCCTGCCCCAGCCGGTGCCCGGTCGCCCGGAACCCGGCGATCGCCTGGAGGGCCAGGCTTTCCGCGGCCGCAGGCGAACCCGCGTTGAAGGACGCCCACGCCAGGCTGGTCCTGGCCTGCTCGGCCAGCAGCCGGAAGCCGCCCTCCTCGGCCTCGCGCAACGCCGTTCCGGCGTGCGTGGCCGCGTCGGCGGTATCCACTGTGGACAGACCGATCAGGGTGGCGATCCGGCCGCGCGAATAGCCGATCTTCCCGGCCAGCCGGTGGGCTTCGGTGTACTCCGCCAGCGCGGCGGCCGGGTCGCCCGCCTGGCGGTGCAGGTCGCCGAGCGTGCCGAGCGCGTCCACCTCGAACCGCTGGTTGCCCGCCTCGCGCGCCACCGTCACCGCCAGCCGGGCCGCGGGCCACGCCGCATCGAGGTCGCCGGTCACCCGGTGCACCGCGGCGATCCGGACCAGCGCGTCCGCCTCGTCGTCCCGGGAACCCAGCTCCCGCAACGCTTCCAGCGCCTCGGTGAGCACGGCCCCGGCGCGGCCGAGGTCGCCGGACACGCGGTAGCCGTACCCGAGGTTGCAGCGCGCGATCGCCGCCGCGTGCGGGGAGCCGAGCCGGCGGCAGAGCTCGAGGGCGCGCTCGTTGTGCCCGATGCCTTCGGCGAGCCTGCCGTGTTCGATCAGCACCGCACCCAGGTTGATCAGCCCGTTCGCCGCCCGGATCGACGCGCCGCTGCGCAACGTCCCGGCCAGCGCGGCGGTGAAGTGCTCGATCGCGCGGTCGAGCCGGCCGAGGTCCAGGTGCACGACGCCGAGTGCGTGCAGGACCGAGTCCGCGCCTTCGCGGGCCCCGGCGGCGCGGTAGGACGCCTGGGCGGCGTCGAGTTCGGCGAGCGCCGTCTCGTAGTCGCCCCGGCTCCAGGCCAGCGCGCCGAGGCTGTGCCGCATCGCCCCGGTCGCCCGCTCGTCGCCGGCGCGCCGCGCGGCGGCCAGCCCGGCGGTCGCCGCCGCCTGCCATTCGGCGTCGAGCCGGTGCGAGTGGAAGAAGCCGCGCAGCAGGTCGGCCGCCCGCCAGGCGAACGGTCCCTGGTCCCCGCCGGCGGTCCACCGGATCGCGGACAGGACGTTGCCGTGCTCGGCCAGCAGCCATCGGCGCGCTTCGGCCGGTTCGACGTCTTCGCCGCCTTCGGGCGCGTCGGGCAGCCGTTGCAGGTCCGGGTAGAGCGCGGTCGCCGCGCCGGCCGCCGCCCGCAGGTAGTACCCGAGGAGCCGGTCGAGGGCGGCGGTCCGCTCGGCCGCCGGGAGCTCGTCCCGCGCCCGCCCGGCGGCGTACGCGCGGAGCAGGTCGTGCAGGCCGAACCGGTCGCCGCCGCGGGGTTGCACCAGGTGGCTCGCGGCCAGGTCCCACAGCAGCCGGCGGGCGTCGGGCTCGGCCACCCCGGCCAGCGCCGCCGCGCCCGCGACGCCGACGTCGGCGCCGGGCACCAGCCCCAGCAGGCGGAAGAACCGGGCCGCCGCCGCGGAAACGGCGTCGAAGGACAGGTCGAAGGCCCGCCGGACGCCGAGCTGCTCGAGGTCCGGGCCGGCCAGCTCGGCGAGGTAGCCGTGCAGTGACCGGTCCGGCCACAGCGCGAGGTTCGCCGCGACGATCCGCAGGGCCAGCGGCAGCCCGGCACACAGCCGCACCAGTTCGCGGGCGGCCGCGTCCTCGGCGGCGACGCGCTCTTCGCCGACGACCGAGGCGAGCAACGCGAGCGAATCGTCCGGCGGCAGCTCGGCCAGTTCCACCAGCCGGGTGTCCACGGTGGCGGCCAGGCCGCAGAGCCGGTCGCGGCTGGTGATCAGCACCGCGCAGCCCGGGCTCCCGGGCAGCAGGGCGCGGACCTGGTCCGGCCCGGCCACGTTGTCCAGCACGATCAGCACCCGCCGGTCGGCGAGCACCGAGCGGTAGAGCGCGGCGGCGTCGGCGAGCTCGGTCGGCACCTGGCCGGGCCGGACGCCGAGCGCGTGGGAAAACCGGGTCAGCACCTCGAGCTGGGCGAGTGCCGGGACCGCCGAGTAGCCCTGGAGATCGGCGAAGAGCTGGCCGTCCGGGAAGTGCCGCGCGGCCCGGTGCGCCCAGTGCACGGCGGCGGTCGTCTTGCCCACGCCGGCCGGCCCGACGAGCAGCGCGATCGGCGGGTGCGGGCCGGGCGCCCGGCCCACCAGTTCGTCCAAAGTGGACATCAGGTGGGCGCGGCCGACGAGCGTGCCGACGGCCGGGGGCAGCTGCCGCGGCCGGAACTCCGGCCGCGCGAGGGCGGGCGGTTCCTCGGGTACCTCGTCGGCGAGGACGGCCCGGTGGGCGCGCCGCAGCACCTCGCCGGGACCGACCCCCAGCTCACCGGTGAACATCCGGTGCACCTCGCGGTAGGTCTCGAGGGCGTCGGCGCGGCGGCCCGAACGGTGCAGGGCCTCCAGGTACAACGCCCACGACGTTTCCCGCCACGGGTGCTCGCGCGTCACCCGCGCCAGCTCGTCGGTGATCTCTCCGGGCCGGCCCAGTTCGAGGCTGACCTCGAACCAGCGCTCCTGGACCCGCAGCCGCTCTTCGACGGGCTGGTCGACGTCTTCGCGGCTCAGCACCTCGGGCGGGACATCGGCGAGCACCGGGCCGCGCCAGCAGGCGAGCGCGGCGGCGAGCAGCTCGCGTTCGGCCTCCGGGTCCGGCTCGGCCCGCGCGGCGGCGGCGAGGTCGCGGAACCGCAGCAGGTCGTGCCGGTCCGGCGGCACGCGCAACAGGTAGCCGTTCGGCTGGGTCTCGACGACGCCGTCGCCGAGGGCCCGCCGCAGCCGGACCGCGTGCACCTGGAGGCTCTTGCGCGCGGTCTCCGGCGGGTCGTCGCCCCACAGCAGCTCGGTCAGCCGCTCGAGTGACACCGTCGTGTTCGCCCGCATCAGCAACGCCGCCAGCAGGGCCCGCACCTTGGGCCCGGTGACCGGCACGGGCACGCCGTCCCGCTGGACCTGCAACGGTCCCAGCACCCCGAAGCTGAGCAACTTTTTCCGCACCCCCCGCTGATCGGTGAGGGTAGCGGGAATTGATCAGTCCGGTGGCGTGGGCTGCACCACCGGCGGGGAGAGCAGCGAGCCGAACACCGGCTCGGGTTCGATGATCCGCAGTTCGAAGCGGTCGAGGACGTCGGCGCACTCGAGCACCTTCGCCGTCGCCTGGGTGACGAACCGGGGCCGACGCAGGCGGCGCTGCCGAAGCCGTACGGCAGGTAGCGGGCCTTGTGCCCTTCGGGCGGGGCGGTCCAGCGGCCCGGGCGGTACTCACCGGGGCCGGCCCAGACGTCCGGGTTGCGGTGCAGCAGGTAGGTGCACAGGTACAGCCGGTCGCCCGGGACCAGGGGGACGCCGCCCAGCTCGGTGGCCGCGGTGACCTTGCGCGACAGCAGCCAGGCGACCGGCCACAGCCGCAGTGCTTCGCGGACGCGGTGCGCGGCGGGCTCGACGACCGGGGCCGGCCGCAGGGTGGTGCCCGCCGGAGTGCCGGGCCGCCGGCCGCGGTCGAGCAGCACGGTCCAGGCGAACACCATCGCCGAAGCCCGGCAGACCGCGTCGACCAGGCCGTGCAGGGCCAGCGCCACGTCGTCCGCCGAGCGGAGCGCGGTCCGCAGCGCGTCGGGGAGGGGCTCGGCGCGGCCGGTGGCCCAGCGGTGCAGCGCGGCGTCGGCCCGGCTGTGCGCGAACCGGCCCTTGCGCCGTCGCAGTGTCGTGCTCGTGCGGTCGAGGCCGCCGGACGCGGCGAGGGCGTCCTGCAGCGTCCGCCGCGCCCGCGGTGGCAGACCGGGGAAGAGCTGTTCGCCGAAGAGCCGCAGGTAACCGGCCGAGAGCGCGCCCGGCCACGCCTCGCCGGCTTCGGCGGACCGCCGGAGCTCGGCGGTGATCCGCTCGGCCGGCACGGCCTGCCAGGCCCGGTCCAGCTCCCGCGCCGGCGCGGCGTTGACCGGGCGGCTGCGGTCGGAGCCGGGCACCCAGCCGGCGACGGCGCCGAAGGTCGCCGCCTTCGCCTCGAACGGCGTGGTGGTCTCCGCCGGCGCGGTGCGGATGAGCTCGTCGCCGGACACGAGGTACCGGCCCGGTTCGAACCGGCGGATCGCGATCCCGTCGCCGGCCCACCCCTCGAGGGCGGCGAGCGGATCGGTCAGGAAGGTGCCGGGCTCGGCGCACGGAGGTCTCCCGGGAAAGCGCCGCGGCCGGGGTTCGGTGACCCCGGCCGCGGTGGTGATCAGGAGATCTCGTGGTAGAAGCGCCAGGCGGCGCCCAGCTCACGAGTGCGCAGGCTGCGCGCGACGGACCGGGTGAAGAAGCGAAGCGTCTTCGTGGTGGTTCTCCTTCTCCCGGTGGGTGTTACCAGCGGACGCCGATGTTCACGCTCGGAGAGCCGCCGGAGACGATGCCGTACAGCCACTGGGCGGACACGTTGGGGCAGATCCAGGACCGCGGCGGGTCTTCGGCGGCGAACCCGGACTGGCAGATGGTGCCGCCGTTGTCCCTACGGACGGTCCACGTGGCCGGGCCGCTGCCGTGCACATCGGCGTCGACCGAGAGGGTGCCGCCCGGGAACCAGACCGGTGGCTCGATCTGGCAGGTGTTGATGGTGGTGCAGGTCACCGACCGGCCGCCCTGGACGGTGGCCAGTGCGGACGGTGCGGCGAGCGCGATGGCACTGGCCGCGATGGCGCCCACGACGACGGCGCGTTGGGTTGATCGGTACATGTATGCCCTCTCTCCCTTGAGCGGAAGGGGCGGGCGCTGCAGGCCCCCAGCCTGCAGCGCGCGTCACGAGCGACGCGGGAAAGAACTCCCCCAGTACCCCCCCTGGCTGCCAGGCGACCGGTGCCCCGTCCACCGGCAAGTCCCCCCGTCCGGTGAGCTCGGGATCCCAGCCCCTCGCCCCGACCGCCTGGCGGAACCGATCTTGCCGGGCGCCGGTTAAAGCCGGGCAAAACCGGCGTACCGGCTCAGGCCGCCCGGTGCGCGGCCGCGGCCAGCACGTGCGGGGCCAGGCCGTCGGCGATCACGGCGTAGCCGGCCGAGGACGGGTGGAACCGGTCGGCGGAGAACAGGGCGGGTTCGTCGGCGAAGCGGGCGGCGAGCTCGGGCCCGGCGGTGGCCACGGCACCGCCGGCCCGGACGGCGGCTTCGGCCTGTGCCTGGGCGTAGTGGCCGCTGGCCGCCGAGACCAGCTGCCGGTAGGGCCCGGGCACCCGCGCCACGATCCCCAGGTCGGGTGCCGGCACCACGATGACGCGGGCACCGGCGCGGACCAGCCGCGCCACGGCGTCGTGCAGCTGCCGCGCGCCGACCGCGGGGGCGACGAACCCGGCGAGGTCGTTCGCGCCGATCACGATCAGGGCCAGGTCCACGCCCTCGCCGAGGGCGACGCCGACCTGGCGTTCGAGATCGTCCGAGCGGGCCCCGGGGACGCCGGAGTTCCGCAGGCGCACGACGTGGCCGGCGTCCTGCAGCCGGCGGGCGAGCCGCCGGCCGAGCGTGTCGTCCTCGCGGCTGCTGCCGACGCCGGCCGCCAGGGAGTCGCCGAGGACGGAGAATCGGAGTGGTGGTGTCATCACGGGGTACAACGTGGCCGGACCGTTGTTGTTTCCCCCTCGGCTGGAGGTCACGGTGACCAGAACCGTGCTGGTGCGGGTGCTGGTGGTGGTCGTCGTGGTCCTCGTGCTGCTGCTGGCCGCCTTCTGGGCGATCCAGCGGCGGCTGATCTACCTGCCGGACCCGCGACCGGTACCCGCGGCCGCCGACGTGCTGCCCGGCGCTGTGACAACCGGGGCTTCGCCCCGGAGCGGGGGCTCCGCCACCCACACCCCCGAAACGATTGCCGAGGACATCCGCCTCCACACCGCCGACGGCCTCGACCTCGGCGCCTGGTACCTGCGCCCGGCCGGCCGGGACCCGGCGGCGACGGTGCTGGTCGCGGGCGGCAACGGCGGCAACCGCGCGGGCCGGGCGCCGCTGGGGGCGAAGCTCGCTCAGGCGGGACTGGCCGTGCTGCTGCTCGACTACCGCGGGTACGGCGGCAATCCGGGCGACCCGAGCGAGGAGGGCCTGGCCCTCGACGTCCGCGCGGCCCACCGCTTCCTCACCGAGGACCGGCGGGTGCCGCCCGGGCGCCTCCTCTACTTCGGCGAAAGCCTCGGCAGCGCGGTCGTGACGGAGCTGGCCCTCGAACACCCGCCGGCGGGGCTGCTGCTGCGGTCCCCGTTCACCGACCTGGCGGCCGTCGGCGCGGAGAGCTACCCGTACCTGCCGGTGCGCCTGCTGCTGCGCGACCGCTTCCCGGTCGAGGAGCGGGCCGCGCGCCTGCGCGTCCCGGCGGTCGTCGTCGTGGGCGGCCGGGATTCGCTCGTCCCGCCGTCCCAGAGCCGCGAGGTGGCGGCCGCGCTGTCGGCCCGGCTGGTGGAGGTCCCGGGGGCCGGCCACAACGACCCGGCGCTGCTCGACGGCCCGGAGCTGGTCGCGGCGGTGCTGTCCCTGGTTCCGCGCTGAACCTGGTCCTGGTGGACCCAGGCCGGGCCGGGCCTGGTCCGGTGCTCCCGGCCGCCGCAGGATCGCCAGTATGACGAACACGATGAAGGCGGTCACCATCCCCGAGTTCGGCCCGGCCGAGGTCCTGCGGCTCGACGCGGTGGCGGTCCCGGAGCCGGGGCCGGGCGAGGTCTCGATCGACGTCGCCTACGCCGGCGCCAACTTCGCGGAGGTGCTCTACCGGCAGGGCGTCGTCGACGTCCCGCTGCCGTTCGTCCCCGGCATCGAGGTCTCCGGCCGGGTCCGCGCGCTGGGCGCCGGGGTCACCGGCCTGGCCGTGGGGCAGCCCGTCGCCGCGCTGACGATCGTCGCGAGCGGGGGCTACGCCGAGGTCGTCACCACCTCCGCGGACCTCGTCGCGCCCCTGCCCGAGCTCGGGCTCGAGGTGGCCGCCGCGGTGCCGTCCAACAGCACGACGGCGTTCCTCGTGCTGGAGCGGGTGGCCCGGCTCGCGCCCGGCGAGCGCGTGCTCGTGCACGCCGCGGCCGGCGGCGTCGGCAGCCAGCTGGGCCAGGTCGCCCGCCTGCTCGGCGCGGGCCGGGTGACCGGCACGGTCGGGAGCCGAGCGAAGATCGCCGTGGCCGAGGCGTTCGGCTACGACGAGGTCGTCCTGCGCGACGAGGTGGCGGGCACCGGCGAGTTCGACGTCGTGGTCGACATGGTCGGCGGGCCGTCGCGCCGCGCGAGCCTGGACCGGCTGGCCCCGATGGGCCGCCTGGTGGTCATGGGCAACGCCTCGGGCGCCGAGGACGTCGGCATCCCGGCCAACGAGCTGTGGTTCACCACCAAGACCGTGTCGGGGTTCAACCTCGCCGCGTTTTCCGCGGTGGCCCCGGAAACCGTCGGGCGGGCAGTGCGCCGCGCGGTGGCGGCCGTCGCGGACGGCACCCTGCGCGTCGACGTCGAGTCCCTGTCGCTGGCGGACGCGGTGACCGCGCACCGCCGCATCGAATCCGGTGCGACCACCGGCAAGCTCGTGCTCCGGGTGCGGTGATGTGACGTGTGCCCGTCTTGAGACCTCGGCCGCATCGCGCATAATGGCCACTGACCGACTGCTTGGTATGTGCCGGGCACCACAGCCGAAGGAGACCCTCTGCCGTGAACTCGTTCAAGGACCGCGTCGCGATCGTCACCGGGGCCAGCCGGGGCATCGGCCTCGGGATCGCGAAGACGCTCGTCGAGCGCGGTGCGAAGGTCTGCCTCACCGCGCGCAAGCCGGAGGCCCTGGAAGAGGCCGTCAGCTCGCTGGGCGGCCCGGACGTGGCCATGTTCGTGGCCGGCAAGTCCGACGACACCGACCACCAGGACGAGACGGTCGCCAAGACGATCGAGACCTTCGGCCGGCTCGACTACCTGGTCAACAACACCGGCATCAACCCCGCTTACGGCCCCGCCCTCGACATCGACCCGGCCGCCGCCGCGAAGATCCTCGCCGTCAACGTGCTCGCGCCGCTGGCCTGGACCAAGCGCGCCCGCGACGCGTGGATGGGGGAGCACGGCGGCGCCGTCGTCAACGTCGCCTCCGTCGCCGGCCTCGGCGCTTCGCCGGGCATCGGCATGTACGGCGTCAGCAAGGCCGCGCTGATCCGGCTGACCGTCGAGCTCGGCGCCGAGCTGGGGCCGAAGATCCGCGTCAACGCCGTCGCGCCGGCCGTGGTGAAGACGAAGTTCGCGACCGCGCTGTACGAGGGCCGCGAGGAAGAGGTCGCCTCGGCGTACCCGATGAAGCGGCTCGGCGTGCCGTCCGACATCGCGGGCGCGGTGGCGTTCCTGCTGTCCGACGACGCGGGCTGGATCACCGGCCAGACGGTGGTCCTCGACGGCGGCGTGACCCTCGGCGGTGGCCTGTGACCGGCGTCGTCGTCACCGGGGGCGGCGGCGGCATCGGCGCCGCGCTGGCCCGTCGCTTCGCCGCCGACGGTGCCGACGTCGTGGTGGCCGACCTCGACGGGGACAAGGCCGCGGAGGTGGCCGCCGAAGTCGGCGGGACGGCGTTCGCGGGCGACGTCGCGAGCCTGGACGGCGTCACGAAGCTGATCGAGAGCGCGCGTTCGACGCTCGGCGAGATCGACGTGTTCTGCGCGAACGCGGGCATCGCGCCCTTCGGGGGAGCGGAGAGCGGCGAGGAGGCGTGGGCCCGCACCTGGGACGTGAACGTGATGTCCCACGTCCGCGCGGCGAACCTCCTGCTGCCGGCGTGGCTCGAGCGCGGCCGGGGGCACTTCGTCGCGACGGTGTCCGCGGCCGGGCTGCTGACCAGCCTCGGCTCGGCGCCGTACTCGGTGACCAAGCACGGCGCGCTGGCCTTCGCCGAGTGGCTGTCGGCGACCTACCGCCACCGCGGCATCACGGTGCAGGCGATCTGCCCGCAGGGTGTGCGCACGGCCATGCTGGAGAGCACCGGCACGGCGGGCCAGCTGCTGATGGGCGCCTCGGCGATCGAGCCGGAGCAGGTGGCGGACGCGCTGTTCACGGCGATGGAAGAGAAGCGGTTCCTGGTGCTCCCGCACCCGGAGGTCGCGGGCTACTACGCGGCGCGAGCCACCGAGACCGACCGCTGGCTCGGCGGGATGAACAAGCTGCAGCGCAAGGTCGAGGAGGCGGTCGGAGAGCTGTGAGCCCGAGTGCCTCCTGCTAGCGGCTCACCCGGTACCAGTTCGGGCGCAGGTGTTCCAGCTCGATCGTGCCCCCGCCGGGACGGTCGAACACCCGGACCCCGTCGCCGAGGAGCACCGGAACCGGCAGGGCGAGGATCTCGTCGAGCACCCCGGCCTCGAGACACTGCCGCGCGACATCGGCACCGAGCACGTTGACGTACCCGTCCCCTGCGGCAGCGGCCGCGGCGGAAACGGCCGAAGCCAGGTCACCGACGAAAGTCACGCCGGACACCGGCGGAGCCGGACGGTGGGTGAGCACGAACTGCGGCCCGTCCCAGCCGCCGCCGAAGGCCTGGCCTTCGCCCGGGCCACCGCGGTGTGGGTCGTCGCCGTCGTAGGTGCGGCGGCCCACCAGCAGGGCTCCGATGCGGGGGAGGAGGCCTTCCGGGGGCGGGCCCAGGAAGGGCGTCAACCAGGACATGTCTCCGCCCGGGCCGGCGATGAAACCGTCGATCGAGCAGCTGAACGCGTAGAGCAACTTGGCCATACCGGTACTGACGGCCGGGACGGTGAAAACTCATCGGCCGGGGGAAACTGGCGGGAACCGCGGGGGACGGCGCTCGTTCCAGCTCGCCAGCCCCTCCGCCAGCTCGGGGCGGCCGAACGACTCCAGCATCAGCTCCGTGGCCGAGCGGGCCGCCTCCGGAAGCGGCAGCAACGCCTCCCGCGCGAACTGCGACTTCATCACCGCCATCGACCGCGGCGCGCTGTAGGTCGCCAGTTCGGTCGCGTACGCGTGCGCGCGCCCGGCCAGCTCGCCGGCCGGGACGACCTCCTGGACCAGGCCGTACTCCAGGGCCTGGTCCGCGGTGAACGTCCGGCCGGACAGCAGCAGGTCGCGGGCCCGGCCCTGGCCGACCAGCTCCGGGAGCAGCTTCGCGATGCCGTACTCGGCGATCAGGCCACGGCGGGCGAACGCGGTGGTGAACTTCGCGCCCGCGGCCGCGAACCGGACGTCCGCCGAGCAGGCGATGACGAACCCCAGGCCGGCGCAGCCGCCGTTGATCGCCGCGACCACCGGGACGCTCGCCGACGACGCCGCCAGCACGTCCCGGAAGTTGCCTTCGGCCGGCGGCCGGGTGGCGATCGTGTCCAGCAGGCCCAGGTCGGCGCCGGGGCAGAAGGCCCGGCCCGCCCCCGTGACGACGACCGCGCGGACGTCCGGGTCGGCGTCGGCCTGCCGCAGCACGGCGCCGTAGCGGGCCTGCATCGGGACGTCCATCGCGTTGCTGCGGTCCGGCTTGTCGAACGTGCACGTCGCGACCGCGCCGTCCGTCTCGTACCGCACGCCATCCACAGTGGACACTACCGCCTCCTCGGGGGTCGAGTCACATGCTAAGCGGTCGCTTGGGGAGAAGTCACGCGCGGAACGGTCAAACGATCGTCGAGTTCGAAATTATCGAACCCTTTGATTGTCCGGAAACCTCTGTGCCATAGTCCTTTCCGCCCGCAACGTCGCCGCGCTGGAAGGGGCTCACCCGATGCCGGAAGAAGAACCGAGTGGCCTCCGCAGACGGGTCGTGCTGGGCGGGGCCGGCGCCGCCGTCGCCACGGCGGCCGTCGCGCCGGTGGCCCGGGCCGCCGAGGCGCTCGTGCAGCCCGGGCAGGCGCGGGAAACCGACCTCGGCACCGGCTGGCGGTTCGCCCTCGCCAATCCCGACGGCATCACCGATCCCGGTGGCCGCTTCGCCGACGCCCCGAAGCCGGGCTTCGACGACTCGGCGTGGCAGGTCGTCGACGTCCCGCACGACTGGAGCATCGAGCTCCCGCCGACGGATAAGGGCACCAGCAGCGGTTCGGGTTTCTTCCGCGGCGGCCTCGGCTGGTACCGCAGGACGTTCACGCTGCCGCCGTCGCTGGCCGGCAAGCGCGTGTCGGTGGAGTTCGACGGCGTCTATTCGGACGCCCACGTGTACCTGAACGGCGAACTGCTCGGCAACCACCCGTACGCCTACACCGGGTTCGCCTTCGACCTCACCGGACGGCTGCACACCGACGGGCGCACGCCGAACGTCCTCGCCCTGCGCGCGACGAACCCGCTGCCCAGCAGCCGCTGGTACTCCGGGAGCGGCATCTACCGCCGCGTCCGCCTGGTCGTCACCGAGCCGGTGCACGTGGCCCGGCACGGCACGTTCGTCACCACCCCGGACATCGCCGCCGGCCGGGGCACCGTGCGGGTGGCCACCGACGTCGCGAACGCGGGCGCCGCGGTCACCGCGCAGGTGCGCACGACGGTCACCGACCCGGCGGGCCGCGTGGTCGCCACCGGCTCGACGTCCGTGGCGATCCCCGGCGGGCAGCAGGCGACGGCGGTGACCGCCCTGCGGGTCGAGAAGCCCCGGCTGTGGTCGACCGAAACGCCCGTGCTGTACCGGCTGCGCACCGAGGTCGTCGTCGCCGGGCGCGTGCTGGACACGACCACCGTGGACTTCGGCTTCCGCTACACCGAATTCCACCCGGACAACGGGTTCTCGCTCAACGGCAAGCCGACGAAGCTGCGCGGGGTCAACCTGCACGCCAGCCAGGGTGCGCTGGGCGCGGTGATCGACCCGGCCGCGCTGGAGCACCAGATGCGGCTGATGCTCGCGATGGGCGTCAACGCGCTGCGGACCGCGCACAACCCGCCCGACCCGCAGCTGGTGACGGTCTGCGAGCGGCTCGGCATCGTGATGATGGTCGAGGCGTTCGACTGCTGGCGGACCGGCAAGCTCGAGTACGACTACCACCGCGACTTCGACGAGTGGAGCGGGCGCGACATCGCGGAAATGGTGCACGCGGCCAAGAACTCGCCCGCGGTCGTGCTGTGGTCGATCGGCAACGAGGTGCCGGACGCGTCGATGGCGGGTGGCCCGGAGATCGCCGCGGGGCTGATCGCCGCGGTCCGCGCGATCGACGGCACCCGGCCGATCGTGATGGGCACGGACCGCTACCGCGGCGTGCCCGCGCCGGGCTCGCCGCAGGACCTCATCCTGAAGCAACTCGACGGCCTCGGCGTCAACTACAACACCGCCCAGTCCATCGACGGGCTGCACAAGGCCTACCCGGACAAGTTCTTCTTCGAGTCGGAATCGTCGTCGGAGACCTCGACGCGCGGTGTCTACCAGGACCCCGACCTGCTCAACACCGGCGAGAACCACACACCCGGCAAGCGGGCGACGTCCTCGTACGACAACAACCTGGCCTCGTGGACGTTCAGCGGCGAGTACTCGCTGAAGAAGGACCGCGACCGGAAGTTCTGCCAGGGCCAGTTCCTCTGGGCCGGGCAGGACTACCTCGGCGAGCCGACGCCGTACGACGTCTTCCCGGTCAAGACGTCGTTCTTCGGCGCGATCGACAGCGCCGGCCTGCCCAAGGACGCCTTCCACCTGTTCCGCAGCCAGTGGACCACCGCGCCGATGGTGCACCTGACGCCGATGGACTGGACGAACCACCGGCCCGGCGAACCCGTCGCCGTCTGGGTTTATTCCACTGTGGACACCGTCGAGCTGGTGCTGAACGGGAAGTCGCTCGGTACCAGGAAGTTCGACCGCAAGACCACGGTGGACGGACGGCCGTACCTGGAGACGAGCGAGCCGGCCGGTGACGACAAGAACGACCCGTCCGGCAGCTACACCAGCCCGAACGGCAGCACCGGCAAGCTGCACCTGACCTGGACCGTGCCCTTCGAACCCGGCACCCTGACCGCGATCGCCCGGTCCGGCGGCCGCGAGGTGGCGCGCGACGAGCTCGTCACGGCCGGGCCACCGCGCGCGGTGAAGCTGAGCGTCGACGCGCCCGGTGGGGGAGTGGTGGCCGGCACGATGACGTTCGTGACGGCGTCGGTCGTGGACGCCCGCGGGGTCGTCGTGCCCGGCGGCGAGCCGGTGCTGCGGTTCACCGTCGCCGGGCCCGGCCGGGTCGCCGGCGTCGACAACGGACGCCAGGAACTCGCCCAGAGCTACCAGCAGCCGACGATTCCGGCCTACAAGGGCCTGGCCGTCGCCGTCGTCGCGGCGACCGGCGGCCGGGGGCAGATCACCGTCACGGCGAGCGCCCCGGGGCTGAAGCCGGGGAAGCTCACCTTGCCCGGCGCGTCCCTCGGGCAGCGCAACGGCCCGGGAGCGCGCGCGGTCGAGTCTCCCGTGGTTCCGGCCGTCTCGACCGCGGACGCGAGTTACTCGGGCGCTCCGGACACGCTGCCGGCCGCGATGCTGGACGGGAACCCGGCCACCGGCTGGTCGAACTCGTACGTCAAGCAGGCGACTTCGACACTGGCCGCGGTGAGCAGGCCGCGGGCCGAGGACTGGGTGTCGCTGGCCTGGCCGTCGGCCCAGCGGATCAGCGCGGTCACGGCGAACTTCGTGGTGGACGCGAAGCTGGCGCTGCCGGTCGCCGTCGAAGTCACCTGCCGCACGGCCCGGGGCTTCGAGCCGGTGCGGAACCTGCGGATCACGTGGGGGACCGGTTCGAACGACCCGACGTCGTTCGCATTCGATCCGGTCGTCACCACGGAGGTGCGGGTGACGATGACCGCGAAGGGCTTCCTGCGGATCAGCGCGCTGCTGGCCCGGTGAGGCGCGGGTCCGGCGGGGCGCACCCCCCGCCGGACCCCGGTGGTCACCGGCTACAGGGCGCGAGCGCGTCGAGTCCCTGCGGCTTGGCCGCGTTGCGGCCGATGGCGGTGGCGATCCGGTTGATCGTCGCCACGCGCTTGTCTTCCAGCGGGCCGAGGATGGCGTTCTGGACGAAGTTGGGGCCGCCCTGGCCGACGGTCGTCTGCAGGCGGTTGTTGGCTTCGTTGATCTGGGTGTTCAGCAGCTCGAGGTTGCGGGTGACCTCCGCCTGGGCCTGGGCGGGGATGGCCGGGAGCTTGCTCGCCACGTCGGGGCAGGAGATCTTGCCGACCGCGGCGTTCCCGGTGTTGCCGCTGTTGCCCTTGTTCCCGTTCTGGCCGTTGTTCCCGTTGTTGCCGTTCTGGCCGCCGTTGCCGGTGCCCTGGGCAGGTGCCGGAGCGGCGGCACCCGCGCCGCCGACGGAGCAGGTGGCCAGGCTGTCGAGGCCTTGTGGCTTTTCGGCCCGGCGTCCGATCGAGATGGCGATGCGGTCGATCGTGGACTTCCGCTTGTCCGCCAGCGGGCCGAGGATGGCGTTCTGGACGAAGTTGGGGCCGCCCTGGCCGACGCTCGTGCGCAGGCGGTTGTTGGCTTCGTTGATCTGGGTGTTCAGCAGGTCCAGGTTGCGGGTGACCTCGGCCTGGGCCTGCGCGGGGATGGCCGGGAGCTTGCTCGCCACGTCGGGACAGCTGATCTGGCCGACCGCCGCCTGACCGCCCGAGGCGGCGTTGGCGGCGCCGGGGTCGCCGAAGGTCGTGGCGACCGCCAGTGCCCCGCCCGCGATCGCGAGGGCGAAGGCCCCGGTCGCGATCTTCGTTCGCTTGGACAGGCGGTGTCGTCCACCGGAAGCAGGCATGAATGACTCCGTTTTCGTGCGTGAGTTAGCGTGAACATATGGGTACTCCGCCGTGTTCGGGGGATACGGCGGGGTTCTCTGATGGGGCGGCCCAATCTGGCTGCCGACGACCATGGTGGCCTCTCGAGCAGGGGTTTGTCCAGTGTGATCGGTGCGAAAAAGAAGATATGAACCATTTCGAACCGGCGTACGTGTACCTCTGTGACGGCGGTATCTGGCCGCATTGTTTTGGCACGGTTTCGGTGTGCGGGAATGGTCCTGCGCAATTTCGGCGTGCCCGGCCGGGCTTGACGCGGGCCGCCGTGTCCTCCTAGCTTCGACATACCGACCGGTCGGTGTCCAAGGGAGGTCACTGGATGAGCTGGTACGACGCGAAGCCCTGGCTCGCGAGCTACGAAGAACGGGTGCGGGACGCGGAACCGGCGAAGCCGACGACGCTGCCCGAGTCGTTCCGCCGGGCCGTGGACCACGTCCCGGACCGGGCCGCGATCGCCTACTTCGACGCGCGGCTGAGCTACCGCGAGGTCGACGAGCTCTCCGACGGCGTCGCGCGCTACCTGGCGGCCCGTGGCTTCGCCCGCGGCGACCGGCTCGCCCTGGTGCTGCAGAACATCCCGCAGTTCGTCATCGCCCTCCTCGGCGCGTGGAAGGCCGGCGGGATCGTGGTGCCGGTCAACCCGATGTACCGCGAGCGCGAGCTCACGCACGTGTTCACCGACGCCGGTGTCAAGGCCGTGGTCTGCTCGCAGCGCGGCTGGAACGCCTACATCGGCGAGACCGCGGCCGCGAACGGCGTCGGCATCGCGCTCACCACCAGCGAACTCGAGTTCCAGACCCGCGACGACGAGCGCGTCCTGGCCAAGGTCGAGAGGGAGGAGACGCCGGGTGCGGCCGAGCTCCTCGACGCCGCGGTCACGCCGGGTCCGAAGCCGCCGGAGGCCGCCTTCGCCCTCGACGACACCGCCCTGATCAGCTACACCTCCGGCACCAGCGGCACGCCGAAGGGCGCCACCAACACCCACGGCAACATCGGGATCAACGCCGCGGGCCTCGGCTCCTTCAGCGGCCTGCCCGCGGGATCGACGCTCTTCGGGCTCGCACCGCTGTTCCACATCACCGGCATGGTCTGCGAGCTCGGCTCCGCGATCGACATCGGGGGCACCCTCGCCCTGGCCTACCGCTTCGAACCGGGCGTCGTGCTCGACGCGTTCCTCGAGCACCGGCCGTCGTACACGGTCGGGCCGTCCACGGCCTACATGGCGCTGATGGCGCACCCGTCGTTCAGCCGGGCGCACTTCGACTCGTTCGCGCTGCTGTACTCCGGTGGCGCCGCGCTGCCGCCCGCCGTGGTCGAGGCCTTCCGGGCGAAGACCGGGCACTACATCCACAACGGCTACGGCCTCACCGAGACCACGGCCGGCTGCGTCGTCGTGCCCGGCACCCTCGAAGCGCCGATCGACCCGGCGTCCGGCACCATCTCGATCGGCCTGCCGGTGCCGGACACGATCGTCCGGATCCTCGGCGAGGACGGCGAAGAACTGCCGCCCGGCCAGGCGGGCGAGATCGCCGTCGAAGGCCCGATGGTCGTTTCCGGCTACTGGAACCGCCCGGACGCCACCGCCGAGGCCCTGCCCGGCGGGCGGCTGCTCACCGGCGACATCGGGTTCATGGACGAGCGCGGCTGGGTCTACGTCGTCGACCGCAAGAAGGACATGATCAACGCGTCCGGCTTCAAGGTCTGGCCGCGCGAGGTCGAAGACGTGCTGTACACGCACCCGGGCGTCCGCGAGGCCGCGGTCGTCGGGATCGCGGACGAATACCGCGGCGAGACGGTCAAGGCGTACGTCAGCCCGGCCCCCGGGGCGGCCCCGGACCCCGCCGAGCTGGTCGCCTGGTGCAAGGAGCGGCTCGCCGCCTACAAGTACCCGCGCACCATCGAAGTCCTCGACGAGCTGCCGAAGACCACGAGCGGCAAGATCCTGCGCCGCGAGCTGCGGGCCCGGGGGTGAGGCGGTGATCGAAACGGTGCGTGGCGCCATCGCGCCGGAAGCGCTGGGCCGGGTGCTCATGCACGAGCACCTCTTCGTGCTGAGTCCCGAGTTCGCCGACAACTACCCGGAGCACGAGGGGTTCCGTGAGGAGGAGCAGGTCCCCGAAGCGATCCGGCGGCTGAAGGAGCTCAAGGAAGCCGGGATCGACACGATCGTCGACCCGACGGTGATCGGCCTGGGCCGCTACATCCCGCGCGTGCAGCGGGTCGCGGCCGAGGTCGACGTCAACATCGTCGTCGCGACCGGCCTGTACACGTACAACGACGTGCCGCACTACCTGCACTTCCGCGGACCCGGCACGCTGCTGCAGGGCGAGGACCCGCTGGTCGGGATGTTCGTCGGGGACATCCGGGACGGCATCCACGGCACCGGCGTGAAGGCCGGGCTGCTCAAGTGCGCCACCGACGAGCCGGGGGTGACGCCGGGCGTCGAGCGCGTGCTGCGCGCGGTGGCGCAGGCGCACGCCGAGACGGGCGCGCCGATCATGACCCACACGCACGCGGGCACGCGGCGCGGGCTGGAGCAGCAGGAGATCTTCGCGGCCGAAGGCGTCGACCTGACCCGGGTGCTCATCGGGCACTCGGGCGACTCGGCGGACCTGGGCTACCTGACGGAACTGGCCGACCGCGGCTCGCTGCTCGGGATGGACCGGTTCGGCCTGGACCTGCTGCTGCCCTTCGAAGAGCGGGTGAACACGGTCGCGGCGCTGTGCGAACGCGGCTACGCGGGCAGCATGGTGCTCTCGCACGACGCGTCCTGCTACATCGACTGGCTCCCGGCCGCGCAGCTGCCCGCGATCGCGCCGAACTGGCACTACCTGCACATCACCCGGGACGTGCTGCCGGCGCTGCGGGAACGCGGTGTGTCCGAACCGGACATCACGACCATGCTGGTGGACAATCCGCGGCGCTTCCTGGCGTGGCGTTATCCTGATGCGTCCTGAGAGGGGGTACCGCGGTGACCCGAGCAAGCACCCGTAAGCCGGGCGAGGCCACCGGCGACGACCAGGCCGCCGTGCCCCGGCGGCTGCTGGAGCACGCCACGAAGCTGTTCGCCAAGAAGGGCTTCGACCGCACGTCGGTCCAGGAGATCGTCGAGGCGGCGGGCGTCACCAAGGGCGCGATGTACCACTACTTCGGGTCCAAGGACGACCTGCTGTACGAGATCTACGCGCGCGTCCTGCGCGAGCAGACCCGGCAGCTGGAGAGCGTGGCTTCGTCGGACGCGCCGCTGCGCGAGCGGCTGTCGGCGGCGGCGTCCGACGTGGTGGTGTCGAGCATCGACAACCTCGACGACAACACGATCTTCCTGCAGTCGATGCACCAGCTGTCCCCGGACAAGCAGAAGGCGGTCCGCGCGGAGCGGCGCAAGTACCACGAGCGGTTCCGCGGGCTGGTCGAAGAGGGCCAGCGGTCGGGCGAGTTCCGGACCGACAAGCCGGCCGACGTCGTGGTGGACTTCTTCTTCGGGGCGGTGCACCACCTCGGGTCCTGGTACCGGCGCAGCGGGTCATTGACGGCCCGCCAGATCGGCGACCACTACGCGGACCTGCTGCTGGACGCGTTGCGGCCGCCGCCGGGCTAGGTTCACCGCAGGCTCCACTGCTGGTTGGCCTGGCCACTGCACGACCAGAGGATGATCTTCGTTCCGTTGGCCGTGCCCTGGGCGTTCGCGTCGACGCACAACCCCGACTGGACGCCGGTGATGGTGCCGTTGGCGTTGACGTTCCACTGCTGGTTCACCTGGTTGTGGCAGTCCCAGATGATCACCTGCGTGCCGTTGGCGGTGCCCTGCCCGGACGCGTCCAGGCACTTGTTCCCGTAGACCATCAGCTGCTTGCCGCTGGTGTAGGTCCACTGCTGGTTCGCCGCTGCAGTGGTGCAGTCCCGCAGCTGCACCTGGGTCCCGTTGGTGGTCGACGAGTTCGGCACCTCCACGCACCGGTTGGACGGCTTCCCCACGATCTGCTTGCCCGAGGGGGGCGGGGTACCGGGCTGGCCGACGCCGGCGCCGTCGAAGTGGAGCCAGTTGACGTTGAACAGGTAGGCGGCACCGCTCTGGCCTGCGGGGTTGCGGGCCACGAAGTAGAGCTTCCCGGTGCCGGTGGGCGGGTTCGACAAGGTGACCGTGAAGTCCTGCCAGTTCTGCCAGCCGCCGGTGCCGGTGATCGGCACCGAGGTGACCAGGGCGCCGTCCGGCGCGTTGCGGCGCACTTCCAGGGTGCCGCCGGAGCCGCCCGAGGACGCCCGGACGTGCAGGCCGGTGATGTTGTCGAGCGCCAGCGGGTCGACGGACCACCAGTCCCCGTCCTGGACGAACGCGACGCTGTTGCCCCCGCCCATCGGGTCCGTCGCGGCTTCCACGGTGACACCCGCGGTGTCGGTGCCCTTGCCGTCCGCGGTGCGGCCGGTGGCGCCGAAGAACTCGGCCTGCTTCATCTTGGGCTGCAGGATCGCCTGGGCGCGCCCGGTGACCGGGCCGGCGCCCCCGGCGCCGCCCTTGTCGGTGTAGGACGCTTCGAGGACGTAGAAGAGGTTGTCGTTCTCGCTGTGCCCCGAGGAAAGGGTGGTCTGCACCTGGCCGGTGCACCCGGGGTACTGGTCGAGCGGGTGGCCGTGCTCGTCGTGGCCGAGGTAGGCCTGGACGGTCACCTGCGCGCAGTCGATCGTCCCGTCCTCCGGGTCACTGACCGTGACGGCGAAGTTCACCTTGTCGCCCCACTCGAACAGTCCCCCGGTCGGCGGGGTCGTGATGGTGATCGTCGGTGCGGTGTTGCCCGAGGTGACCGCCACGCTCGCCGTGCCGGTGGCGCCGGCCGAGTTGGTCACGGTCAGCACCGCGGTGTAGTTGCCGGCCGCGTAGGTGTGGCTGGGGTTCGCCGCGGTGGAGGTGGTGCCGTCCCCGAAGTTCCAGCTGTACTGCAACGCGGACCCGCCCGGGTCGGCCGAGCCGGCGCTGGAGAAGTTCACGGTGAGCGGCGCGGGCCCGCTGGTGCGGTCCGCGGCGGCCTTCGCGACCGGCGCGGCCGAGCCGCCGCCGAGGTAGTCGACCCGGACGATGGCCGCGTCGCTGTTGCCGCCGCCGTACCCGGTGCCCCACTCGATGACGTAGAGCGCGCCGTCCGGGCCGAACTCGAAGTCCATCGGCCGGTTGAACTTCACCGACGGCAGCAGCGGGTCGATCGAGGTGACGTTCTTGCCGCCGCTGTCGAGCTGGAAGGTGTACATCGCGCTGGTGTTCCACTCGGCGAAGACCGCGCGGCCGTCGAAGTCCACCGGCCACTTGCGCGTCGAGGCGAGACCGGGGTCGAACCGGTAGACCGGCCCGGCCATCGGCGCCCCGCCGGACAGCTGCGGGAAGTGCGCCGGGTCGGCCTGGTAGTGGTAGTAGACCTGGGCCGGGACGGCCGGCGGCAGCTTCGTCAGCCCGGTGTTGTTGGGCGAGCTGTTGGTCGGGCCGCCGGCGCAGTCGAACTTCGCGCCGGACGCGCCGGTGGCGAAGTTGTACTGGTTGTAGGGCAGGTTCGGGCCGATGCAGAACGGCCACCCGGCGTTGCCCGGCTTGTCGACGACATCCCATTCCACGGTGTTCTGGGGCCCGCGGTTCGGGTTGGCCGACCCGGCGTCCGGGCCGTAGTTGGCGACCAGGGGGTAGCCGGTCTTCGGGTCGAGGCCGATCCGGAACGGGTTGCGCTGACCCATCGAGTAGATCTCCGGGCGCGTCCCGGCCGTGCCGGGCGCGAACAGGTTGCCCGACGGGATCGTGTAGGTCCCGTTGGTCTCCGGGTGGATCCGCAGCAGCTTCCCGGACAGGCTGTTGGTGTTGCCCGCGGTGCGTTCGGAGTCCCAGTACGCGCGCCCGGAGCGCTGGTCGAGCGGGCTGTAGCCGTCCGAGGCGAAGGGGTTGGTGTTGTCACCCAGCGCCAGCCACAGGTTCCCGTTCTTCTTGTCGATGACCAGGCCCGCGCCGTGGTGGCAGCACTCGGCGCGCTGCACCGGCACGTCCAGCACGACCTTCTCGGTCGACTGGTCGATGGTGTCGCCGCTGACCGTGAACCGGCTCAGGCGGTCGACGTTGCCGGCGTTGTTCGGCGACCAGTAGACGTACACCCACTGGTTGGTGGCGAACCCGGGGTCCAGCGCGATGTTGAGGCCGCCGGATTCGTTGGCCGTGAAGACGTTCAGGTGCGTCGAGAGCACCGTCGTCCCGTTGGGTTTGACGACCTTCACGTCACCGAGCCGGTCGATGTAGAACACCCGCCCGTCCGGCGCCACGTCCAGCGCCATCGGGTTGGACGTCTCGGTGTGCAGCGTGACCTTCTGGAACTTCGAGTCCGGCGGCAGGGCCGCCGCGGCGACCGGGCTCACCGATGCCGTGAACACCGGTACCGCCGCGGCGGCCAGCACCGCGGCCACCGCCAGTGCGCCGCGGCGCAGCGCCGAAAATCCGGACATGGCTCTCCTCGGGCCGAAGGGGTGGCGAGAACGGTTCAGCGCAGGGTCCACTGCTGGTTGGCCTGCCCGCCGCAGGACCAGAGGATGATCTTCGTGCCGTTGGCCGTGCCGCGGCCGGAGGCGTCGAGGCACAGGTTCGACTGGACACCGGTGATCGTGTTCGCGGTGACGTTCCACTGCTGGTTGGGCTGCCCGGTGCAGTCCCAGATGATCACCGGCGTGCCGTTGGCCGTGCCGCGGCCGGAGGCGTCCAGGCACTTGTTCCCGTACACCGTCAGCTGCTTGCCCGCGGTGTAGGTCCAGGTCTGGTTCGCCTGCCCGGCAACGCAGTCCCGCAGCTGCACCTGCGTGCCGTTCGCCGTCGAGGCGTTCGGCACCTCCACGCACCGGCCCGACTGCGCGCCCACGATCTGCTTGCCCGACGGCGGGGGAGTGGTGGTGACCGCGCAGTTCGCCGGGACGGCCCCGGCGGCGGTCCGGATGCCGCCCAGCAGGATGCGCAGGAAGTTCGGCTCGCTGAAGCTCGCGATGGTGTGGCCCATGCCGGTGTACCAGGCGCGGCCGCCGTCGAAGTCGTGGCACCACGTGGTGGGGTGGTCCGCGCCCATCGTGGCACCCGAGTAGGTGGATTCGTCCACAGTGGTCAGGACGTGCACGGACGAACGCGGGTTCGTCCGGAAGTCGTACCACTCGTCGTACCGGGTGAACTGCGCCGGCAGCCCTTGGGTGGACGGGTGGTCCGGGTCCTCGACCTTCACGAGGGCGTTCTGCTGCGCGGGGTGCTGCTTGAAGTAGGCGCCGACCAGCTGGCCGTACCAGGCCCAGTCGTACCCGCTGTCCGAGGCCGCGTGGACGCCGGCGAACCCGCCGCCGCGTTCGATGTACCGCCGGAACGCGTCCTTCCCGGCCTGCGTGCCGACCGGGTCGCCGGTCGTGGACAGGAAGACCACGGCGGCGTACGGGGCCAGGCCGGTATCGGTGAACACCGCGTCGTCCTCGGTGGCGTCGACCGCGAAGTCGTTCTGCTGGCCCAGTTGCCGGATCGCCGCGATCCCGGCCGGGATGGAGTCGTGCCGGAAGGCCGTGGTCTTGGAGAACACCAGGATCTTGAAAGCCGCCGCGGGCGCGGCGGACACGGGCGTCGCGACCGCCAGGAGCAACACGGCGAGCAGGGTGGCCGCGCGCAGAGTACGGGACAGCGTTGTCACGGGTACTCCTCTTCAGGAGTGCAAGGAGCGCGCGGGGGTGCGCGCTGCGAAGCCGTCCGATCGCCGAACGGGCCAGGCCAAGATAGGTTTGTCCGGCCGGGAACGTCAATGTCCGATGAAACTTACGCGCTCGCAACGGATCGCGAGCGGGGAAAGGTCACCCGGTTGGTCCACAAAGGACTGATCGGGGCGGCCCGGCTTCGCCGCGGGGCCTAGTGCCGCTGGACGTGGTCCAGCAGCAGCGCGCTCACCTCGTCCGGGGCCTCCATCGCCATCCACTGGCTGGCGCCCTCGATGATCTGGAAGCGGTACTCCGCGTCGATGTGGTGGACCGTCTGCTCCGCCGCGCTCTGGCCGAGGTACGGGTCCTCGCGGCCCCACAGGTAGAGCGTCGGGACCTTGATGCGGCCCGCTGGGATGTCGAACTCGTCGTTCGTGGCGCCGCGGTACCAATTCAACGTCGCCGTCAGGGCGCCCGGTTCCGAAAGGCGGGTCACCGTGCCCTCGACGATTGCTTTCGGAATGCGGCGGTTGTAAACAGCCCGTAATTGGGCGGCTTCGTCGTGTAAGAGATATTTCTCGGCCTTGCCGGCCTCGCGGCGGAAGAACCGGATGTAACCCAGGTCGTGGGACTGGCCGTCGTCGGTGGCCACCGCGCGCTGCAGCGCCGCCGGGTGGGGCGTCGAGAGCACCGACAGGGACCGCAGGCGGTCCGGGTGGCCCGCCGCCAGCGCCCAGGCCACCATGCCGCCCCAGTCGCGGGCGACCAGGTGGAAGCGGGCCGCTCCCTGGCTGTCGGCGAACGCCAGGGCGTCGCCGACCAGGTGATCGAGCGTGTAGTGCTCGACGCCGTCGGGGCGCGCGCCCGCCGCGTAACCGCGCTGGTCGACCGCCAGTGCCCGGTACCCGGCCTCGCCGAGGGCGTGCAGCTGCTCGGTCCAGGCGTCGGCGAACTCGGGCCAGCCGTGCAGCAGCAGGACCAGCTCACCCGAGGCGGGCCCGGCCGCGAGCGCGCTGTGGTGGTGACCGCCGACGGTGACGGTCACTTTCTCCAGCGCGCCGGCTCCGGCCGGCGCGACGGCTGTTTCCATGGCGCACAGGTTAGATCCGTGAGTCGACGAGAACCATGGGAAGAAGGGCATTTTTGTCACCCTTTTACCCGTGAAGTGGCCTGGCTCACAAAATTTTCGCTCAGGTGAGCGAAATTCCGAAGGAAACTGAATTTTCTTCACGAAAAGCGGAAGGGGAGGTCGACGGGTCTCCGCGCGAACGGTGGTGGCCACCGCGGGCTGAAGGGCACCTTCGGCTCATCTGGTGTGCTGAAGGGCACCTTCCTCCCGCCGGATGCGAGCAAGGTGCCCTTCAGCGCGTTCCGGAACTCAGGCGGGCAGGTCCACCAGGTCCGCCAGCCGGGCCCGGTGCCGTCCCGGGGTGCCGAGGGCGAGCTCGTCCGCCTTCGCCCGCTTCAGGTACAGGTGGGCCGGGTGCTCCCAGGTCATCCCGATGCCGCCGTGCAGCTGGACCGCCTCCTCCGTCGCGCGGACGGCGATCGGCGCGTTGCGGGCCTGGGCGACCGCCACCGCGATCGGCACGTCGGTGCCGGTGGCCAGCGCGTCCGCGGCGTTGCGGGCCGCCGCGCGAGCCAGGACCAGGTCCGTGTACAGGTTCGCCAGCCGGTGCTTGAGCGACTGGAACCCGCCGACCGGGCGGCCGAACTGGTACCGGCCCTTGAGGTAGGTCACCGTCTCGGTGAGCGCCCACTCGGCGACGCCCGTCTGCTCGGACGCGAGGATGCCCGCGCCGAACAGCAGCGCCTGCTCCAGCGCCGCGGCGGCCTCCGGGCCCGAGGCGACCAGCGTGGCCGGGGCGTTGTCCAGCGCCACGTCGGCGACCCGCCGCGTGAGGTCGAACGACACCAGCTCCGACACCGTCGCGGCCGAGGCCTCGACGACGTACAGCGCGGGGCCGTCCGGGCCGGCGGCCGGGACGACCAGCAGGTCCGCCACGGACGCGTCGGCGACCGTGCCCACCCGGCCGCTCAAGGTGCCGTCCGGAGACGCGGTCACCGAAGACGGGAAGCCCGCGCCGGGCGCCGTCGACAGCGGCACGGCCAGCGCGCCGATCGCCTGGCCCGCCGCGAGCCGGCCGACGAAGTCACGCGCTCCGACGTGCACCAGCGCCGTCGTCGCCAGCACGACGCTGCCGAGGAACGGCACGGGCGCGACACTGCGCCCCAGTTCTTCGGCCACCACGGCGACTTCGCGGGCCGAGGCGCCGTGGCCGCCCAGCTCCTCCGGCACCGCCAGCCCGGCGACGCCCACCTCGTCGGCCAGCGTGCGCCAGAGCTTCAGGTCGTAGCCCTCCGCCGTCTCGACGCGCGCCAGCAGGGCTTCGGCGCCGGCCTTGGCCTTGAGCAGATCGCGGACCGAAGCCCGCAGGTCCTCTTCGACCTCGGAATACAGCAGATCGGTCATCGGGGGAGGTCCTTCCAGGCGACGTCCTTGTCGACGCGCGGTTCCGAGGGCAGCCCCAGCACGCGCTCGGCGATGATGTTGCGCAGGACCTCCGAGGTGCCGCCCTCGATGGAGTTGCCCTTCGCGCGCAGGTAGCGGTAACCGGCTTCGCGGCCGGTGAAGTCGACGATCGCCGGGCGCCGGAACGTCCAGTCGTCGTAGGCCAGGCCCTCTTCGCCCAGCAGCTCGACCTCCAGGCCGGTCAGGGCCTGGTTGAGCTCGGAGAAGGCGACCTTCATGGCCGAGCCCTCCGGCCCGGGCGCGCCCGCGGTCAGCTGCTGGCGCAGCCGGGTGCCGGCCAGCCGCAGCGTCTCCGCCTCGACCCAGTGCTTCACCAGGCGGTCGCGCAGCTCCGGCGTGCGCAGCTCGGGGCGCTCGCGCCAGGTCTTCGCGACGATCCCGATCAGGCCGCCTTCACGCGGCTGGACGTGCCCGCCGATGGCGACGCGCTCGTTCATCAGCGTGGTCTGCGCGACCTTCCAGCCCTCGCCGACCGCGCCGAGGCGCTGGGTGTCCGGGATGCGGACGTCGGTCAGGAAGACCTCGTTGAACTCGGCCTCGCCGGTGATCTGGCGCAGCGGCCGCACCTCGACGCCGGGCGCGGTCATGTCGCACAGGAAGTACGTCATGCCCTGGTGCTTCGGCACGTCCGGGTCGGTGCGCGTCACCAGGATCGCCCACTGCGACTCGTGCGCGCCGGACGTCCACACCTTCTGGCCGGTGACGATCCAGTCGTCGCCATCACGCACCGCTCGGCAGCCGAGCGCGGCGAGGTCGGAGCCGGCGCCGGGCTCGGAGAACAGCTGGCACCACACCTCCTCGCCGGTCCACAGTGGACGCAGGAAGCGTTCGCGCTGCTCCGGCGTGCCGAAGGCGAGGATGGTCGGCGCGGCCATGCCGAGGCCGATGCCGATCCGGCGCGGGTTGTTGTCCGGCGCGCCCGCGTCGGTGAACACGGTGTCCACAACGGACTGCAGCGCGCGCGGCGCGTTCTGGCCGCCGAGCCCGGCGGGGAAGTGGATCCAGGCGAGGCCGGCGTCGAACCGGGCCCGCAGGAACTCCAGCCGGTCCGTGGACGCGGGGTCGTGCGAGGCGAGGAACTCGGTCGCCTGGCGGGTCAGGTCTTCGGCGGTGACAGTCACTTCGCGCCCTCCGAGAGGTACTTCTTCAGTTCGCGCCGGGCCAGCGAGCGCTTGTGGACCTCGTCCGGCCCGTCGGCCAGGCGCAGCGTGCGGTTCCCGGCCCACATGGCGGCCAGCGGGAAGTCCTGGCTGACGCCGCCCGCGCCGTGCACCTGCACGGCCTTGTCGAGGATCCACTCCACGGTGATCGGGGTGGAGATCTTGATCGCCTGGATCTCGGTGTGCGCGCCCTGGTTGCCGACGGTGTCCATCAGCCACGCGGTCTTGAGCACGAGCAGCCGCTGCTGCTCGATCTTGACGCGCGACTCGGCGATCCAGTCCTGCACGACGCCCTGCTGGGCGATCGGCTTGCCGAACGCCTCGCGGGAGATCGCGCGGCGGCACATGAGCTCCAGCGCGCGCTCGGCCATGCCGATGGCGCGCATGCAGTGGTGGATGCGGCCCGGGCCGAGCCGGGCCTGGGCGATCGCGAAGCCGTCGCCCTCGCCGGCGATGAGGTTCTCGACCGGCACGCGGACGTCCTCGAAGAGCACCTCGGCGTGGCCGCCGTGGTCGCTGTCGTCG
Source organism: Streptomyces sp. MN03-5084-2B (assembly GCA_033793495.1). GTDB lineage: Bacteria > Actinomycetota > Actinomycetes > Mycobacteriales > Pseudonocardiaceae > Amycolatopsis. The sequence continues at coordinate 356,072 of JARAWT010000001.1, forward strand.
TAGCCGAAGACGTGCATGCCGCGCTTCACCGTGACGCCCGGGGTGTCGCGGGGGACCAGGATCATGCTCTGCTGCTTGTGCGGCGCGGCGTCCGGGTCGGTCTTGCCCATCACGATGAAGATCTTGCACGCGGGGTTCATCGCGCCGGAGATGTACCACTTGCGGCCGGTGACGACGTACTCGTCGCCGTCCCGCCGGATGGCCGTCTCGATGTTGCGGGCGTCGGAGGAGGCGACGTCCGGCTCGGTCATCGCGAATGCCGAGCGGATCTCGCCGTTCAGCAACGGTTCCAGCCACTGCTTCTGCTGCTGCTCGGTGCCGAACATCGAGAGCACTTCCATGTTCCCGGTGTCCGGGGCCGCGCAGTTGACCGCGCTCGGCGCGATCCGGATGCTGCGCCCGGTGATCTCGGCGAGCGGCGCGTACTGCAGGTTGGTCAGGCCCGCGCCGTGGTCGCCGGGGAGGAAGAAGTTCCACAGGCCGCGCTTGCGCGCCTCGGCCTTGAGCTCCTCGACGACCGGCGGGATGGCCCACGGGTCGTCGCGTTCGGCGAGCTGCTGTTCGAACACGGCTTCGGCGGGGTAGATGTGCGAGTCCATGAACTCGAGGAGCTTCCCGCGCAGCTCCTCGGTCTTCTCGTCGAACGCGAAGTCCATTACTTCTCCTCTTTGAGAATCTCGTTGCCGTGCGCGATGAGCGGCGCGACCCCGGCGCCGACGCCTTCGAAGCCCGCCCCGACCGTCTGGCCCTTGCTGAAGCGGTAGTAGATGCCTTCCAGGATGACGGCCAGCTTGAAGAAGGCGAAGCTGACGTACCAGTTCAGCTGCGAGACGTCCCGCCCGGACAGCTCGGCGTAGCGGGCGACGACCTCGTCGGTGCCCGGGTATCCCGGCGCCGAACTGGCGTTGGACACGAACGGCAGCGACACCTTGTCGCGCTCGGCGTAGGCGACCAGCAGCGCGAGGTCGGTCAGCGGGTCGCCGAGGGTCGACATCTCCCAGTCGAGCACCGCCGAGATCCGGTCGTTCCCGTCGACCAGCACGTTGTCCAGGCGGTAGTCGCCGTGGACGATCGATGGCTCGCCGGACACCGGGACCGCCGCCGCGAGCCGGTCGTGCAGCTCGTCGACGCCGGGGAGGTCCCGGCTGCGGGAGGCGTCCAGCTGCTTCTTCCAGCGCCGCAGCTGCCGCTCCAGGAAGCCTTCGGGGCGCCCGAAGTCGCCCAGCCCGACGGCCGCCGGGTCGACCGCGTGCAGGTCGACGAGCGTGCCGACCAGCGCGTCGGCCATCGCCCGGGTGCGGACCGGGCCGAGCTCGCCCAGCTGGTCCGCGGTCCGGTACGGCGTGCCCTCGACGAAGCTCATCACGTAGCAGGGCGCGCCGACGACGTCGGGGTCCTCGCACAGCAGGATGGCTTCGGGCACCGGCACGGCGGTGTCGCGCAGGCCGGAGATCACCCGGAACTCGCGGCTCATGTCGTGCGCGGTGGGCAGCACGTGCCCGAGCGGCGGGCGGCGCACCACCCAGCGCGACCGGCCGTCGCCCACCACGTAGGTGAGGTTCGACCGGCCGCCCTCCACGACGGCCGCGGTCAGCTCCCCGGCGACCAGGCCGGGTCGCTGCGCGTCCAGGTGGGCGCGCAGGCGGCCCAGGTCGAGTCCTGGCGGGTTCATCCAGCCTCCTCTTCGTCACGAGGGAGCATACCGACTGGTCGGTATGACGTACAGGCGTCCGCGGGAAGCGTCACTTTCCCGTGAAAGCGGCGCTTCCCGCGGGGATCACGCCAGGAACCGGGTGACCCACTCGGCGACGCAGGCGGGCTTCGCCTCGCCGTCGATCTCGATCGTCCACCGCGACACCGCCTGCTTGCCGTTCGGGATATCGGTGATCTCGACCAGCTCGGCCCCGGCGCGCACCTTCGAGCCGACCTTCACCGGCTGCGGGAAGCGGACCTTGTTGAGGCCGTAGTTGATGCCCATCTTGATCCCGTGGACCCGGTAGATCTTCGGGCCGAACGCCGACAGCAGCGACAGTGTCAGGAAGCCGTGGGCGATGGTGCCGCCGAACGGGCCCGCGGCCGCCATCGGCTCGTCGACGTGGATCCACTGGTGGTCGTCGGTGGCGTCGGCGAACTGGTTGACGCGCTCCTGGGTGATCGTCAGCCACTCGCTGTACCCGAGGTGCTCCCCGGCCGCGGCGGCGAACTCGTCGAGGTTCTGGAACTCCCGCATCCGCCTCAGTCCTTCGGTCCGCCGGCGACGTAGATGACCTGCCCCGAGACGAACCCGGCACCCTCGCTGACCAGGTACGACGTCAGGTGCGCGATGTCTTCGGGCGTGCCGACGCGCTGCACCGGGATCTGCGACGCGGCCGCGGCCTTGAAGTCTTCGAAGCCCATGCCGAGCCGCTCGGCGGTCGCCGCGGTCATGTCGGTGGCGATGAACCCGGGCGCGATCGCGTTGGCGGTGACGTTGAACTTGCCCAGCTCGATGGCGAGGGTCTTGGTGAAGCCCTGCATGCCGGCCTTGGCGGCGGCGTAGTTGACCTGGCCGCGGTTGCCCAGCGCCGAGGTGCTCGACAGGTTGACGATCCGGCCGTACTTCTCCTGCGTCATGTGCTTCTGCACCGCGCGGGTCATCAGGAACGAGCCCTTGAGGTGGACGTCGAGCACGGAGTCCCACTCCTGCTCGGTCATCTTGAAGATCAGGTTGTCGCGGGTGATGCCGGCGTTGTTGACCAGCACGACCGGCGGGCCGAGCTCGTCGGCGACGCGCGCGACGGCGGATTCGACCTGCTCGGCGTCGCTGACGTCGAGGGCGACCCCGACGGCCTTGCCACCCTTGGCGACGATGGCCTCGGCGCCCTGCTTGACACCGGCCTCGTCCAGGTCCAGCAGCCCGACGGCGAAGCCGTCATCGGCCAGCCGCGCCGCGACGGCGGCACCGATGCCGCGGCCGGCACCGGTGACCACGGCGACACGGGAAGGGGAATCGGTCACGGGGGACCTCCTCGTCGTTGAGAAGCGGGTTCGTGCCCGCGAGCCTACTAAGCGGTTGGTCACAGACGATACGGGTCGAGGCCCGTATTCCGGTGCCAACGTACGCAGATTTCCGCGCCGGTGCCCGGTCCCGCCCGGTTTGCCGAGGAAGCCGGGGCCGGGCGGGAACGCCGGTGGCCAACGTCACACGCCGGCCGGTGGTCGGCCGACCGTGCGCGCGGACCTACAGATCCGCGACCAGGCGTCGCCACCAGCGGCGCTGCCGCGCCGCTCCCTCGACGAGTTCGCGGACTGTGGTGCGCAGCGCGCGCTGCGATGCTTCGTCGGCGGCTTCCTTGCCGGGCCAGTAGACGACCCAGCTCCCCGTGTCCCCCTTGGCCTGTGCGTGGGACATTCCACCCATGAACGCCTCCCAGCCTCGCCGGACGGGGACGTCACGCCCGGAGCCGGTGCCGCTGAGGGCCTCGAGCGGGGAAGCCTGGTTCACGATCGTGAGACCCGCCTGTTGTGGCGCGAGGAGCGTCGAATGGCCGCGGTGCATCCGCCAGCCCGCCGGGTCGGTGAAGTGGACCGCCCGCACCGGGATGCCGTGCGGGCACCGGCCGACCCCCGTGTGGCTTCTCCCCGGGCACAAGGAGGCCTCCCAGACCCGGTCGGGGTGCCGGGGAAACGAATCCAGGCTCACGTGATCCACCGACCACCCGGGCATCCCGGCCAGTGCCGCGGTGAGGGCCGCCTCGACCTCGGCCAGCCAGGCCACGGCGGCCGGCTTGCCCCCTTCGGCGGGCACCGGCAACGCGGCCGGGGAGGTGGTGCCGCGGCCGAACGCCGGGTTCGCCGCCAGTACCAGCCGGGCCGCGTTGCCGTCGGCCCGGAACCGGGGCGTCGGCCGTCCCGCGCGGGCGAGGTGACGGTGCACCGCCGCGCCCACCTCGCCCAGCAGCAGCGGTTCGGCCCCGTCGGCGACGCCTTCCCGCAAGGCGAGCAGGAGCGCTTCGGTGAACGCGGTGTTCCGCAGCCCGGCCGGCGCGAGGCTCGGCAGATCCGCGGCGCTGGAGGCCAGCGTGTACGCGCCGCGCAGCTCCAGCTGGCCGTCGACCAGGGAGCCGATGTCCGCCATGCCCGATTCGAGGGCACGTCCGGAAAAGCAGCAGTCGAGGATGACGACCTTCACCCGCGCCGTCGCCTGGCTCAGTATCTGCCGCACGCGGGAAAAGGCGAAGGCGGTTTCGGGCACCGCTTCCGGATCGCTTTCCGTCACGGCCAGGTGCAACTGCTGGTGGTCGTCGAGAAGCCCGTGGCCGCTGTAGTAGAAGACCAGGACGTCGAGGTCCGCGTTCGCGGCCGATTGCAGGAGCTTGCTCAACCGTCCGGGCCGGTCGGCATTCGCGACGACGTCGATCCCGGCCGCGAAGTCCGCACCGTGCGGCGCTCGCAGGGCCCCTTCGAGGTCGACGAGGTTCGCGGCCACCGAAGGCAACGCCGGCAGGTGGTCGAAGGCGCTGACGCCGGTGAGCACGATCCGGGTCCGCGGCGAATTCAGTTCCACGCGTTCCGGACCCGCGTCAGCCGGCTGCCGACTCGAGGGCGGCGCGCAACGCTTCGACCAGGGCGTCGTCGGAGCGCAGCCCCGCCGCCGTGACCTTGACCTTGCGCTTCCCCTTCGACCCGCCGAACTCGAGAACCAGGTTGCGCCGTCGGCTGCGCAGCCAGATGGCCATGGACGCGGCGACGGCCCCGATGTCCGGTTTCGCGTCGACGATCACCTGGAGCGTGTCGGCGAGCGCGCCCATTTGCCCGGGAACCGGGACCGCAGGCCGGATGCGCGCCGACCGCACCCCGCTGCCCGGGTCGTCGCGCAGCCAATCCGCCAGCAGGGGAAGCCCGTCCGGATCATCCGCCAGGGTGATTTCGAAGGAGCTCATCGTGCGTGTCCCCTCGTCCGAGCCCGTCGCCCGACAATAGCCGATCCCGACTCCGTGCGGCGCCGGTTCACCGCTCGCAGGGCCCGAAGTACCGGCACTCGATCAGCGCCCGCGGATCGAGGGACCGCGCGCGCGGCTCGAGGGTGTCCAGCAGGGTGGCGATCTCGGCCAGGTCCACGCCGCCGGCCGCGGTCAACGGGAAGAACCGCTCCTGGGTGTCGTGGTCGGGACAGCCGCTGCCGCGGAGGTTGCCCGCCGGGAGGATGGCGAACACCTCGTCGCCCTCGTTGCCGAACGTGAAGTAGCTCTGCAACGGCACCGGGGTGGTGTCGGCCACGTCGTTGATGTGCAGGCCGCCGTAGGTGCCGGGGTAGAGCCAGCCGGCGTGCACGTCGTTGGCGAACCACACCCGCGCGGGATCGCTGTCGCCCTCGAGGAGCCAGCCCCGTGCGGTGAGGAACTCGTGCACCCCGAGCTGGCGGGCGACCATGAGGTCGGACGTGGTCATCGCGGTCCCTTCGGACGAAGTCGAGTACTCACGCTCAGTGTCGCGCCTCCCCGGTTTCCACGACTGGGTGACCCGCGTCCGGGAAGCGAGACACCGCGCCGGCTACACGATGCCCGCCGAGATCAGCTGCTGCCAGATCTCGCCCTGGTCGACGACCTCGACGCCGTGCTTCTCGGCCTTCGTCAGCTTGCTCGCCCCGACGTCCGCGCCGGTGATGAGCAGGTCCGTGCTCGCCGAAACCGACGTCGCCGTGGTCGCGCCCGCTCGCTCGCAGAGCCGCTGGAACGTCGGGCGGGGGACCTTCTCGCCGGACCGGGGGTCGTTGATCGCGCCGGTGACGACCACCGTCTTGCCCGCCAGTGGCGCGCCCGCCGCGACCACCGGCGGGAGGTCCTCCTCGCGCACGTCCAGCGAAACGCCCGCCTTCCGCAGGCGTTCCAGCTCGGGGCGCAGCCGGGTGAGGTGCTCGATCAGCGACGCGGCGACCTTCGGCCCGATGTCCTCCACGGCCACGAGCCCGTCTTCGCCCGCCGCCGCGACGTCTTCCAGTGAGCCGAACCCGGCCCGGCACAGGCGGGTGGCCGTGCCCTCGGAGGCCATCGGGATCGCCAGCCCGATCAGCGCCCGGCGCAGGCCGACCGCCCGGCTCGCGTCGATCGACTCGATCATCCGCGTGGCCGAGACCTCGCCGATGCGGTCGAACTCGAGCAGCCTCTCCTTCGTCAGCCCGTAGAAGTCCGAAGGGTGCTCCAGGATCCCCGCCTCGGCCAGCCGTTCGATCCACACGCCGCCGATGGCGTCGATGTCCGCGGCCGCCCGCGACGCCCAGTGGATCAGCCGCCGCACGGTCTGCGCCGGGCAGGACACGTTGGTGCAGAACAGTTCCCGGCTGTTGCCCTGCTCGGTCAGCGGCTGCCCGCACGACGGGCACTCGCTCGGCGGGACGATCTCCCGCTCGGCGCCCGTGCGCTTCGAGGCGTCGAGCACGCCGGCGACGAACGGGATCACGTCACCGGCGCGGCGCACCAGCACGGTGTCGCCGATCTTGATGCCGCGGGCGCGGATCACCTCCTGGTTGGCCAGGGTCGCGCGGGTGACCGTGGTGCCGCCCACGAACACCGGTTCCAGCCAGGCGACCGGGGCGATCTTCCCGGTCTTGCCGACGTCCCAGACCACATCGGACAGCACGGTGGTCTTCTCCTCGGCGGCGAACTTGAACGCCAGCGCCCCGCGCGGCGAGCTCGACCGGGTGCCGGCCGCCGCGTAGGCGTCCCGGCTCGCCAGCCGCAGCACGGCGCCGTCGAGGTCGTAGTCCAGGTCGTTGCGCTGCCGCTCGATCTCGCCGATCACTTCCTGCGCCGCGGCGGCGTCGGCGCAGCGCCGCATGTCGGCCGCGGTGAAGCCGAGCGTGTGCAGCGCGCTGCCGAGGTCGGTCTCCGCGCTGTCGGGCTCGGTGTGCAGGTCGAAGGCGAAGAACCGCAGCCGCCGCTCGGCGACGGTGGCGGGGTCCTTCGCCCGCAGGGTGCCCGCGGCCGCGTTGCGCGGGTTGATCAGCGGCTTGTCCGGGTGGGCGGTGTTGTAGGCGGCGAAGGTGGAGCGCAGCATGACGGCCTCGCCGCGGACCTCGACGCGGCCGGGTGCCTCGACCTGCTCCGGGATCCCGTCGGTCAGGGCCCGCACGAGCATCGTGACGTCGTCGCCGGTCGTGCCGTCGCCGCGGGTGACCGCCCGGGCCAGGCGCCCGTTTTCGTAGACGACGGCCAGCGACAGGCCGTCGAGCTTCGGCATGACGACCACCGGCTGGCCGGGGAAGCGGTCGAAGAACGCCTCGACCTGCTCGGGCTTGGTCGCCTTCTCCAGCGACAGCATCGGGCGCGAGTGCCGGATCGGCGCGTGCAGCACCGCGGGCGCGCCGACCTGGTCGAGGGGGTTCGGGTCCGGCGTGTGCTCCGGGTGCGCCTCGATCAGGCTCCGCAGCTCGTCCTCGACCGCGTCGTACTCCGCGTCGGCCACCAGCGGCGAGCCCCGGTAGTAGGCGTCGCGCAGCACCGTGATGCGGTCGGCGAGTTCCTGGATGCGTTCCTGAGCGTTCACGCCGACGACGTTACCGGGCACCCCCGACAAAAACCGCGTGCCTGGAAGAACTCCAGGGTTACGATCAAGATCATGCGATTCGCCTTCAAGACCTCGCCCCAGAACACCGAATGGGCGGACATGCTCGCCGTCTGGCAGGCCGCGGACGAAATCGAGCTGTTCGAGTCCGGCTGGACCTTCGACCACTTCTACCCCATCTTCTCCGATCCGACCGGCCCCTGCCTGGAAGGGTGGGTGACGCTGACGGCGCTCGCCCAGGCCACCCGGCGGCTGCGGCTGGGCACGCTGGTGAGCGGCATCCACTACCGCCACCCCGCGCTGCTGGCGAACATGGCCGCGACGCTCGACATCGTCTCCGGCGGGCGGCTGGAGATCGGTGTCGGCGCCGGCTGGAACGAAGAGGAGTCCGGCGCGTACGGCATGGAACTGGGCACGATCAAGGAACGCAGCGACCGGTTCGAGGAAGCGTGCGAGGTCCTCGTCGGGCTGCTGACCCAGGAGACCACCACGTTCCGCGGGCAGCACTACCAGCTGACCGACGCCCGCTGCGAACCCAAGGGCGTCCAGCGGCCGCACCCGCCGATCTGCATCGGCGGCAGCGGCGAGAAGCGCACCCTGCGCACGACCGCGAAGTTCGCCCAGCACTGGAACTTCGTGGGCGGCCCGCCCGAGGAGTTCGCCCGCAAGCGGGACGTCCTGCACCGCCACTGCGCGGACATCGGCCGCGACCCGGCCGAGATCACGCTGTCCTCGCACGTCCGGCTCGGGCCGGACGGCGACTACGCGAAGGTCGCCGCCGAAGCCGAGGCCCTCGGCGAAGCCGGCCTCGACCTGGCGATCGTGTACCTCCCGCCGCCGCACACCCCGGCCGTGCTGGAGCCGCTGGCGAAGGCGCTCGAGCCGCTGCGCTGACCCGGGGGATCAGGCCGGCGCGCCCAGCGCGGCGACGGCCGCGGCGATGCCCGCCCGGTCGTAGCTGCCGGTCGGCAGGGCGGCGCTGTGGGCGTGGCGGACCACCCCCTGGGCGTCGACGAGAACGCTGCCGGAGCGCTGCAGCGCGCCGAAGACGGCCCGGCCCAGCCCGACCAGCTCGTGGGGCGTGCCGCCGCGGCCGGTGACGACCGGGAACGGGACCGCGTGCTTCGCCCGCCACGCGGCCGCCGTCTCCCGGTCCTCGGGGACGGCGATCAGGACCCGGACGCCGGCCGCTTCCAGCGCGGTGTCCTCCGCGAGGGCACGGACGTGCCGGCGGCAGACCGGGCACGTCGTCGACCGCACGAAGTAGAGCAGGACGGCGTGCCCGCCCAGGCCGACGGGCTGCCCGTCGGTGTCTTCCAGGGCCAGCGGCGGGGCGGGTGATCCGGTTTCGAGCACGGTTGTTCCTTTCGGGGATCAGGTGGTGTGCAGCCGGGCCCGGACGGCGGCCCGGGCCCGGTGCAGGTGGGACTTCATCGCCGCGGTGCTCAGCCCGAGCGCGTCGGCGACCGCGCGGCCCGGGTGCCCGAGGACGTCGCGCAGGACGAGCACGCGGCGCTGGATGTCGGGCAGGGCCCGGATGGCCTCGGCGACGCGCTCGGCTTCGAGCCGTCCGAGGACCTCCTCTTCGGCCGACGCGGCGAGCCCGGGGGCGGCGGCGTCGGTGGTGGCGGTGGGGTCTTCGAGGAGGCGCCGGGCGCGGCGCAGGCACTCGTTGCGGACGATCCGGAACATCCACGAAGCCAGCGCCGCGGACGCCCGGAGGGACCCGATCTTGCGGTAGAGGACGAGCAGGGCCTCCTGCGCCGCGTCTTCGGCGTCCTGCGGGGAGGCGCAGAGGTGGCCGGCGAAGCGGCGCACGTGGGGGTGTGCCCCGTGGACGACCGCCGTGAGCGATTCGAGGTCGCCGCCCTGCGCTGCTTCGACGAGCTGCTCGCTGACCCAACCCATCGGTTCTCTTCCTGTCGAGGTGACCACACCCCATAAGAGGGGAGGGGGCTCCGAAAGGATTCACCGTGGATCCGGGAAGGGGGCCAGGGGCCTTGGTCCGGGTGGCGCGTTGGGGAGGCCCAGCCGCGTCGCCGAACCACGAGGTGCCCGCCGGCGGGCGGGGTGTCCGGTGGGCCGCCGGCTGCGCAAGCCGCCGAACAGGGGATGGCCGGGTGTGGCTGGTGTCGCTCAGCGTGGCCGGGGGCGGGCGGTTCGCGGGCGCCTCCCGCCCTCGGCGAGGTGTGCCGGTGGTGCGCCTTCGCCCGGGCCGGTCGCGTCGTGGCCTTTCCCGCCGCTCGCCGGGAAACGTCGAACATCGAATTGCGCTGGTTCGTGATCAATGGACATGGTCACCGATTTCTGTTACGACCCATAATCTGTTTCACTCGATCGTGTGGCGTGAAAAGTCGAGTGCCGGTGCTTGTTGGCGAAAAGTAATGGTGGCGGTAGGGTTCGGCCGTGGAGAGCAACCCGAATGGTTGATTCCCCCGCCACTCGCCTTCCGCAATTCCGGAGCAGAAAGAAAGAGTCTTGGATTTCGAAGCACTGGCCGGCGAGCTGCGGAACCTGCGGGAGACCGTCGCCGGGGTGACCGACACGGTGCTGGCCGCGGTCGACGGCATCCCGATCATCGCCGACGCCGCCGACGACATCGATCCGGCGAAGATCTCCGCGCTCGCCGCGGCCGATCTCGGGATCGCGCGGCAGGCCGCCGAAATCACCGGCAAGGGCACGCTGAACCAGACCGTGGTGTTCGGCAGCGAAGGGTACATGGCCGTCTACGCCATCGGGCGGCTCGCGCTGATGGTCGTGCTGGGGGACAAGGGCCTGAACGTCGGGCGCCTGCTGTTCGAATCCCGGCCCGTCATCGAGCGGATCGGCTCGATCCTGGCCGCGTAGCACGCCGTCCGACCACCCGTTCACGGAGAGGAAGCAGCAATGATGAACATCGACACGGCACTCAAGGAAGCCATGTCCATCAGCGGCGCCGTCGGCGTCGCGCTGGTCGACTACGAAAGCGGCATGTCGCTCGGCACCAGCGGAGGCGGCGACTGGCTGGACCTGGAGGTCGCGGCGGCCGGGAACACCGAGGTCGTGCGGTCGAAACTGCGGGTGATGTCCTCGCTGGCGCTCAACGACTCCATCGAGGACATCCTGATCACGCTGCACCGCCAGTACCACCTGATCCGGCTGCTGAACTCGGTGAGCACCCGCAATTCGCTGTTCCTGTACCTGGTGCTGGACCGCGACCGGGCGAACCTGGCGCTGGCCCGGCACTACCTCAAGCGCATCGAAGCGGATCTGCAGGTGTAGCCGGGGATGACCGGAGGCGGCTCCCGCGCCGCACTCGTCATCGGCTCGGCGTTCGTGCACGACATCGGTTCCCTGTTCCCGGTGACGATGAACCTCGCCGGTGAGGAGCTGGCGTTCACGTTCGTGTCGTCCTGCCCGTCACCCGACGCCGTCGAGGAGTGGGTCCGGCGGCGATCGGGCACCGTCGTGGCCGGCCGGGTGCCGCGGTTCTTCGTCGACGCGAACGGGCGGCGGATCCGCGTCGAACTGGCGGGTTCGGCGATCCGGGCCCTGGTCGTGCTCGCCGACGAGGTGACCGCGGCACCGGCGTCCGTCCCGCGGCTCGGCCGCTGGCAGGACCAGATGCCCTGCCGCGTGCGGGGCGCGATGGACGAGCTCGCGCGGATGCTGTCGCGCTGCCACCACCACGCGGGCGGCGCGGCGCCGCTGATCGACCTCGAACTGGCCTACCGCCCGGACCGCGAGTACGAGACCCGCGTGGCCGGCGCGCACGAACGGGTGCGGGCGTACATCGCGCCGGTCCGCCCGGTGCTGGCGATGCGCTGGCGCTCGGCGACCTCGGCGCAGCGCAAGGCGTTCCTGGCGGAGGTGCCGGACACAACGGCGTCCCGCGGCTGGCTCCGGCGGCGCCGCACCACGCGGATCATGGGCATGGAGGTGGAGGTGCCGCCCTGACCGGGGACCGGCCGGGGCGCGCACCGTAGTCCCGCAGGAACAGCGCCTCGGCCAGCGCCATGCGCGCGATCTCCTGCGGTGCCACGCTTTCGTTCGGCGCGTGGATGCGGGCCTGCGGTTCCTCGACGCCGACGAGCAGGATCTCGGCGTCGGGGTAGGTCTCGGCGAGGACGGTGCACAGCGGAATGGAACCGCCCTGGCCGAGCCGGCTCACCGGGCGGCCGTAGGCGGTCTCCATGGCCTCCTCCATCGCCTGGTGGGCGGGCCCGCCCGTCGCCGCGTGGAACGGCTCGCCGATCGCCTCCACCTCCACCGAGACGTCCACGCCCCACGGCGCGGCCGCCATCAGGTGCTCGCTCAGCGCGGCCGCCGCCTGGTACGGGTCGATGCCCGGCGGGACACGCAGGTTCAGCCGGGCCCGGGCGCGCGGGGCCAGCGCCGCGGTGGAGCCGACGACCGGCGGGCAGTCGATGCCGAGCACCGTCAGCGCCGGCCGCGCCCACAGCGTGTCCGCGACGTCGCCGCTGCCGAGCAGGACGGCGCCGGGGGACAGGCCCGCGTCCTCCCGGAACCGCGCCGCCGGGTACGGGGCGCCGGACCAGCGGCCGTCGCCGGGCACGCCGTGGATCGTGGTGTCGCCCGCCTCGTCGCGCAGGGTGCCCAGCACCGTCACCAGCGCGGCCAGCGCGTCCGGCGCGGGGCCGCCGAACATGCCGGAGTGCAGTTCGGCCGGCAGGGCGTCGACCTGGACGACGACGTTGACCAGGCCGCGCAGGCTGACGGTCACGGCGGGGTACCCGACGGCGGCGTTCCCCGTGTCGGCCACCACGATCGCGTCGGCGCGCAGCAGCTCGGCGTGCGCGGGGACGAACGCCTCCAGCCCGCCGGTGCCCTGCTCCTCGGAACCCTCGACGACCACCTTGAGGTGCACCGGGACGTCGTCGCCGAGCGCCCGCAGCGCGGTGAGGTGCATCAGGATGTTGCCCTTGCAGTCGGCCGCGCCGCGCCCGTACCAGCGACCGTCCGCTTCGGTCAGCCGGAACGGCGGGGTCCGCCACTCGTCGTCCGCCAGCGGCGGCTGGACGTCGTAGTGGGCGTACAGCAGCACGGTCGGGGCGTCCTCCCGGGGACACGGCCGGGACCCGAGCACGGCCTGGCTGCCGTCCGGGGTGTCGGCCAGGTGGGTGTCGAACCCGGTCCCGGCGAACGCGTCGGCCACCCAGACCGCGGCGCGGTGGCACTCCTCGGGCGGGAACTGCCGCGGGTCCGCGACCGACCGCATCGCGACGAGGTCCGCGAGTTCGCCGCGGACCCGCGGCATCAGCTCCTCGACCCGCTTCCGGAGATCCATCGCGTTCACCCGGCCTTTTCGGGGCAGTAGGCCCGCAGCACGCGCACCTGCGCGTGGCGCACGGCCTCGGACGGAACCATCCCGGGGCCGCCGGCGCTGACGGTGGCCGCCCGGACGAGCGCGGCCTGCGGGTCGGCGCAGACCGCGCCGGCGTCCGGCCGCGCGGGACGGAAGAGCAGGTACCCGGCCACGAGCAGGCCGACGGACACGACGCCCACGACGACGTAGAGCGAACCCCGCTGCGAGCGGGTCGACCGTTCGTCCACAGTGGTCACGAGGGGTTCACCTCCGGTTGCCGCCACGACGGTTTGCGCAGGCGGTAGAACAGGAACGGCACCAGCAGGCCGAGGCCCAGCGCCCCGCCCGCGACGATCCCGAGGTACGCCCACGGGCTGCCCGACCCGAACTGCGAAGGCGGGACGAACCCCACGAGCAGCGCGGCCAGCGACGCGCAGAACCCGATGCCGCACAGGCCGAGCAGCATCGGCGCGCGGAACCCGCGCGGGTGGTCGGGGAACCTGCGCCGCAGCCGCACCGCCGCGACGAACATCAGCAGGTACATGATCAGGTACACCTGGGTGGTGATCACCGAGAAGATCCAGTACGCGCTCGAGACGTCCGGGATGAACGCGTAGCACAGCGCGATCAGCGTGGTGACCGCGCCTTGCGTGACGAGGATGTTCTGCTGCACGCCCCGGCCGTTGAGCCGCTGGAGGAACGGCGGCAGGTACCCCTCCTGCCGGGCGATCAGCAGCAGCCCCTTCGACGGGCCCGCCAGCCACGTCAGCATCCCGCCGAGGGAGGCCAGCACGAGCAGGACGCCGATCAGCGGGGTCAGCCACTGGATGCCGAAGCCGGCGAAGACGGCGTCGAAGGCCTGCATCACGCCGGCCGTGAGGGAAAGCTGGTCGGCCGGGACGACCCAGCTGATCGCCAGCGCGGGCAGGATGAAGATCAGCAGCACGAGCCCCATCGCGAGGAACATCGCGCGCGGGAACTCCCGGCCGGGTTTCCGCAGCGAGGACACGTGGACCGCGTTCATCTCCATGCCCGAGTACGACAGGAAGTTGTTCACGATCAGCACCAGGCTGGCCAGCCCGGCCCACGCGGGAAGCAGGTTGCCCGCCGACATCGGCGCCGCGGACGGGTGGCCCTGCCCGAGGAACACGATGCCGAGGACCACCAGCAGCGCGCCGGGCAGCAGCGTCCCGATGACGAGCCCGCCCCCGGCGAGACCGGCCACGCCTTTCGTGCCGCGCGAGGAGATCCAGACGCCCGACCAGTACGCGACGACGATCACCCCGGCCGTCCACCACCCGCTGGTCGCCAGGTCCGGGTCGAACACGTACGCGAGCGTGCCGGCGACGTACCCGAGCAGGCTCGGGTAGTAGAAGATCGTCATCGCGAACTGGCACCAGACGGCCAGGAAGCCCGCCGGCTTGGAGATCCCGAGCGCCACCCAGTTGTAGACCCCGCCGGACCAGCCGGAGGCCAGCTCGGCCGAGACCAGCGACGTCGGCAGCAGGAACACGATCGCCGGGACGGCGTAGAGGAAGACGGCCGCCAGGCCGTACACGGCCATCGTCGGCGAGGGGCGCAGGCTCGCGACGGACCCGGTGGTCATGAGCGCGAGGGCGACCCAGGAGATCCACGCGGCGGCGGGTGGCCGGGCGTGCCGGCTCCCGCCGGCGGGAGGTGGCCCCGCGGGCTCCGGGGATCTGCTCGGTCGGTTGGTGGTGGTCATGGCAGTGGGCCTCCAGGGCTCGCCTCGACGGGTGCCTCATCGTGTTCCGGGTGGACGCCGGCCGGGTCACCCGCGACGGGCGAGACCGGCTCGTCACCCGAGGGCGGCGTCGAGCGTGACCGCCGCGTCGATGAGCGCCAGGTGGGTGAACGCCTGGGGGAAGTTGCCCAGCTGCTCGCCGGTCGGCGCGATTTCCTCCGCGTACAGGCCGACGTGGTTGGCGTAGGTCAGCATCTTCTCGAACGCCGTGCGGGCCTCCTCCAGCCGCCCGGCGCGGGCCAGCGCGTCGACGTAGGTGAAGCTGCACAACGAAAAAGTGCCTTCGCCGCCGGCGAGGCCGTCCGGGGACGAGGCCGGGTCGTAGCGGTAGACGAGGCTGTCGGTCACCAGGCCGTCCCGGATCGCGTCGAGCGTCGAAAGCCACAGCGGGTCGTCGGCCGGGAGGAACCCGGTGCGGGGCATGCGGAGGAGGGACGCGTCCAGCTCCTCGCCCGTGTCGTGCTGGACGAAGGCGTTGCGCGTCCGGTGCCAGCCGCGGGCCAGGATCTGGCCGTGGATGCTGTCGCGCTGCCACATCCAGTCCTCGACCGGGGCGGGCCGGCCGTGCGCGGCGGCCAGGCGGATGCCGCGGTCGAAGGCGACCCAGCTCATCAGGCGGCCGTAGGTGAAGCGCTTGCGGCCGCCCCGGGTTTCCCAGATGCCTTCCTCGGGCTGGTCCCAGTGTTCGCCGAGCCAGTCGAGGGCCGCGCGCAGCGCCGTCCAGCCCTGGTGGGGGAGCTCGAAACCGGCGCCGTCGGCGGCGAAGACGCTGTCGAGGGCTTCGCCGTAGATGTCGAGTTGCAGCTGCCCGGCCGCGTCGTTGCCGATCCGGACCGGGCTCGACCCGCGGTACCCGGACCAGTGCGCGAGGTTCTCCTCCCGCAGGTCCGTCGTGCCGTCCACCCGGTACAGCACGGCGAGCGGCCCGCTCGGCCCGCCGCCGCCTTCGCGGATGCGGTCGCCGAGCCAGCTCCCGAACCGGGCCGCCTCCTCCGCGAACCCGAGCGACAGCAACGCCGACACCGAGAACGACGCGTCCCGGACCCAGGTGTAGCGGTAGTCCCAGTTGCGCTCGCCGCCGAGCTCCTCGGGCAGCCCGAGGGTGGGCGCGGCGACCAGGCCACCGGTCGGAGCGTAGGTCAGCAGCTTGAGGGTGATCGCCGAGCGGGCCACGATCTCCCGCCAGCGGCCGCGGTAGGTGGAGCCGGACAGCCACGTGCGCCACCAGTCCACAGTGGACTGGAACAGGGCCTCGAACTCGGCGACGCGCATCTCCCGCGGCGGCCCGGCGGCGTCGGTCTCCAGCACGACCCCGCGGACCTGGCCCGCCGTCAGCGTGAGACTCAGGTGGACGTCCCCGCCTTCGACGCGCACCTCGGCCAGGTGCGCGTCGCCCGGCTCGCGGACCGCCTGCAGCGTCAGGGAAGTCTCGCGCGCGACGAACACGGCGCCGTTCGCGACGAGCATCGCCTGGTGCGGCCGGCGTCCGTAGTCGAACCGGGGCGCGACCACGACGTCGAACGTCATCCGGCCGCGGACGCAGCGCACGAGCCGGGCGATCCGGTGCCGGGTGGTGGCGGTGCCGCCCGACGGCGGCATGAAGTCGACCACCTCGCCGATGCCGTCCGGACCGGCGAACCGGGTGATCAGCACCGCGGTGTCCGGGTGGTACATCTGCGAGCTCGCGCACGCGCCGGCCGGGCGGATCCGGAACCGGCCGCCGCGCTCGTCGTCGAGCAGGGCGCCGAAGACCGACGGCGAGTCGAAGCGCGGGGCGCAGAACCAGTCGATCGACCCGTCCGTCGTGACCAGCGCGGCGGTCTGCAGGTCACCGATCAGCCCGTGCTCGGCGATCGTGGTCTCGGTCATCGTTCCTCCATCGGGGCACCGGGGATCTCTTCGATGCACCGTCTCGGGGGCCGGGCCGCGCTGCCTCATCCCCGCGGGGTGAGGTGGCCCGGGGCCGGCGCACTCCACTGTGTGCGTCACCCGAGCAGGAAGGCCCGCCGATGATCGTGCCGCCCCTGGCCCTTGCCCAGTTCGTCGCGAGTTACGCGGCCACCACCATGACGGTGGCCGTCAGCGCGATCGCCGCCGATCTCGGCACCACGGTGATCGGCGTGCAGACGGCGATCACCGTGTTCACCCTGACCATGGCCTCGCTCATGGTGCCCGGCAGCAAGCTGAGCGACCTGCTGGGCCGCAAGCGCTGCTTCCTCGCCGGGCTGGCCGTGTACGGCACCGGCGCCCTGCTGGCCTCGGCCGCGCCGGGGCCGGGGCTGCTGATCTTCGGGTACTCACTGCTCGAGGGGATCGGGTCGGCGCTGATGATCCCGCCGATCTACATCCTGGTCACCGTGACCAGCCGCGACCTCACCGCCCGTGCGCGGGCCTTCGGCGTGGTCAGCGGCGCGGGCGCGCTGGGCGCCGCGGCCGGGCCGCTCGTCGGCGGCCTGGTCACCACCTGGTTCGGCTGGCGCGCGTCCTTCCTGCTGCAGGTGCTGCTGGTCGGCGTGATCGTCGTGCTCGCCCTGCGGATCGTCGAACCGCCGTCCGCGCCGCGCGAACGGCGGTTCGACGTCACCGGCGCGGTGCTTTCGGCGGCCGGGCTGTTCTTCGTCGTCTTCGGTGTCCTGCAGGCGGGCACCTACGGCTGGCTGTCGTCACCGGTGTGGCTGTTCGCCGGGATCGGCGCCGCCTTTCTGGTCGTGTTCTTCGTGCACGTCCGCGCGCGGGAGCGGAAGGGCCGGGAGCCGCTCGTGCCGTCCGGGCTCTTCCGCGACCGCGGCACCGGCCTCGGCCTGCTGACCCAGCACGTGCAGTGGCTCGTCCTGCAGGGGGCGTTCTTCGTGATCGCGGTCTTCCTCCAGCAGGTACGCGGCTACGACGCCATCGAAACCGGGCTGATGCTGACGCCCGCGACGATCGGCATCCTGGGTGCCTCGGCGGCCGCGGGCCGGATGGCGCGCCGGCACACCCAGCGCGGCCTCGTCCGCGCCGGCTTCCTCCTCACCGTCGCCGGCCTGGTCCTCGTGCTCCTGCTGGTCCGCGCCGAGTCCGGGGTGGCGAGCGCGGTGCCCGGCCTGTTCCTGCTCGGCGCCGGGGTCGGGATCATGCTGACGGCCTCGGTGAACCTGGTGCAGTCCCGCTTCCCGGACGCCGCGCAGGGCGACATTTCGGGAGTGTCGCGCAGCGTGTCGAACCTCGGCTCGTCGGTGGGGACGGCGCTGGCCGGGTCCGTCCTGGCCGGCACGCCCCACCTCGGCGGGCGCTCCTTCGCGCTGGCCCTCACGACCCTGGGCGTCGCCGCGGTGGCCGGGCTGGTCGCCGCGCTGCTGCTGCCGGCGCCCGAGTGAACGCTCCTTCGTGGACGAACGCTGCACCGCGGCGACGATCACCCGCAGGACCACGCCCAGCACCACGAGGTCCGCGACCATCTGCAGGGTCACCAGCACCCGGGCGCCGGTGGAGACCGGGGCGATGTCGCCGAAGCCGACGGTCGTGAAGACGGTGACCGTGAAGTACACCGCGTCGGTCCGCGTCAGCGCCGTGCCGAACGAGCCCGCGCTGTCCCGGGCGAGCACGTAGTAGCCGTCGGCGAACAGCAGGAGGAAGAGCGGGAGGATGAGGGCCAGCGCCTGGACGCCCTGCCAGGCCGGGAAGGGCGAGCGCAGGATCATCCGCACCTCGCCGACGACCAGCAGCACCACGGCGGCGAGCCCGGCGGTGAAGACGACCGCCGTCCACGGGCGCAGGGCCTGGTCGACCGGCAGCAGGTAGTAGAGGCAGACCAGCGCGGTGGCCGTGAGCAGCGGCCGGAGCACCGCGAGGTGGACGAACCGCCACCGGCGGCTCAACGGGCGAGCGCCTTCCGCTTGAGCGCCTGGTATTCCGCGTCGTCGATGACACCCTCCTCGAGCAGCCGCCGGGCTTCGGCGATCTGCGCCGCGCCGGTCTTGTCCGATGTGGACACCGAACGCACGTAGTCGTCGAACTGCCGTCGCGACGCGGCCTCGCGGGCGCGCTGCCGGTCGAGGACGTGCCGGCCCTGGGTCACGAAGTAGAGCAGGATGCCGAAGAAGGGGAGGAGGACGAACAGCACCGTCCAGCCGGCCTTGGCCCAGCCGGAGACGTCGGCGCGGCGGTACAGGTCGCCGAAGGCCACGAACAGCAGCCAGAACCAGGCGATCCAGCAGAAGAACACCAGCATCGTCCACATGAGATTCAGGAACGGGTACTCCGCACTTGCCAAGGTCATGGCTTCTCCTCGTCCGGGATCGGGGGGCAGGCTCACTCGACCGGATCCCGGGTGCGCCCGCCTCACCCGCCGCGGGTGGGGCGGGCGCACCCGCGGCCGGCCGGGAACCGCCGCTCAGACCGGGAAGTCGACGGCTTCGGTGTCGAGCAGCCCGCGTTCCTGCGCGATCGCCACGGCCTCGCGCCGGCTGCGGACGTCGAGTTTCGCGTAGATGCCGCGGACGTGGGTCTTGACCGTGTTCGGCGAGACGGTCAGGTCCTCGGCGATCTCGTCGATCGACCGCTGCGTGGGCAGCAGGCGCAGGACGCTGCGCTCGCGTTCGGTCAGCGGCGCCGGCATGGGCGGGGTGTGCAGCCGGCGCCGGACGGCGAGGATGTCGCCCGCGAACCGCTCGCCCGCGCCGAGCCCGCCCAGCCGGCTGGTGAGGAACCCGATCAGCTCGGGCGGGGCGAAGACGAAGGGGAAGCGGATCCCGGCCGGTTCCGCGTCGCGCAGGGCGTCGTCCAGCAACCGGGCGGCCCGGTCGCGTGCCCCGGCCGCCAGCGCGGCCTGCACCCCGATCAGCGACGCCTCGATCGCGGCCCACGCCAGCTCCATGGGTACCTCGTCGTCGGACAGCGAACGCAGCACCGTGCCCGCCGCGTGGTGCCGGCCGAGGCGCAGCTGGGTCCGGGCGCGCATCAGCAGCAGCTCGCCCGAGCCGGCGAGGATCGGCAGTGCCCAGCGGACCGTCTCCCGTGCCTGGCCCGCCGCGCCCAGCCGCAGCGCGGCCCGCTGTTCCAGCACGGCGCACAACGCCGCGTGCCCGGCCGGGCAGGTCCGCCCGGTGCCGAGCCGGGTCCGCGCCCGGCGCATCCGCCGCAGGCCCGCGTGCCAGGCGCCGAGCTCGAACTCCGCGGCGCCGCGGAGGGTTTCGGCGAACAGCCGCAGCTCCCTGGCCGCCCGCGCGGGCGCGTCGCCGAGGAGCTGCCCGACCCGTTTCGCGTGCCTGAGGCAGTCCGCCGGTTCGCCGCACAGCAAGGCCCCGTACGCCAGCAGCGCCCCGGCCCGGGCCCCCTGCAACGACCGCGGGGGATCCTGACGCGGCAAGCGGGCTTCGGCCCGGCGGGCCAGTGTCGTCATCGCCCGGTAGTCGCCGTCGTGGCAGGCCAGCTCGGCCAGCAGGGTGAGGCACTGGGCGACCGTGAAGTCCTGGTGGCCCTGCTCGGCGGTGCCGAGGACGCGCAGCAGGGCTTCCCGGGCGGCCTCGCGCTCGTCGCGGGCGATCAGGACCCCGGCCCGGTGCAGGGTCGCGACCCCGCCCAGCCCGGCGCCGGCGGCCAGCTCCTCGTCGACCTGCGCGGCCACGCGGGCGGCCTGGACCGGGGTGTGGTCGAGCTGGGCGAGCCAGGAGTAGGTCAGCTGCCGCAGGACGGTCAGCTCCGGCGTCGGGTGCTCCGGCCACGACGCCTCCGCCCGCGCCAGCTGCCGGCCGGCCGCGGAGGTCTCGGCCGCCTCCAGGCACAGCCCGGCCGAGATCAACGCGGCCGGCGGGTCGGCCGCGATCCGGCGGTCCTCCAGCAGGGTCAGCGCCAGCCGCAGGACGTGGTGCTCGCCCGCGAGGAACAGCGTCACGGCGTGCTCGCGCACCAGCTCGCCGACGCGGCCGGGATGGCCCGAACGGACGCTGTGGAGCAGCGCCGGCGCGGGCCGGTCGTGCTCGGCGAACCACCGGGCCGCCTTCGCGTGCAGGGCCCGCGTCCGGTCCGGTGCCCGGCGCTGCTGTTCCGTGCGCAGGTAGGTGCGCAGCAGCGGCAGCACGCGGTGGTACACCGGGGTGCCCGCGGAATCGACCACCTGGTTGGCCGGCTCGCCGAGCTCGCGGAGCATCGCCTCGGCGTCCACCCGGCCGGACAGCTCCGGCGCCAGCCCGGCCGGCACCTCGTCGCAGATGCTGATGGTCCGGAGCAGTTCCCGCTGCGCCGGGGTCAGGGGCGCGAGCACCTCGTCGGTCAGGTAGGCCAGCACCGCGCCGTCCCGGCCGGTCGCGAAGTCCCGCAGGCTGCCGTGCCGGGTCGCCGACGCCGTGGCGAGCCGCAACCCGGCGGGCCAGCCCCCGGTCCGGGAGACCAGCCCGGCGACCTGGTCCGGCGGGATCGCCGGGCCGGCGGCCGCGGTCAGCAGGGCGGCCGCCTCGTCGGCGGTGAACCGCAGCCGGGCGGTGCCGAGCTCGACCAGCCGGTCCGCGAGCCGGGCCCGGCCCAGGGGCAGCGGCGGTTCCCGCCGGCTCGCGACCGCCAGGCACAGGCCCGCCGGCTGGTGGCGGACCAGCGTCCGCAGGCCGTGCCACGGTCCGGGGGCGGTGATTTCTTGAGCGCTGTCGAGGACGAGCACGACGGGCTCGGGCAACGCGTCCAGCGCGTCGGCGACCTGGGCCAGGAAAGCGAGATCGGTGCTCGGCACCTCGGGAACGGGCAGCCGCCGCACCGGGTTGTCGTCCGGGACCCGGCCGCAGCGGCCGAGGGCTTCGAGGACGGCGGACCAGAAGAGCCGGTCGTCGTTGTCGTCGGCGTCGGCCGACAGCCAGGCGACCGCTCCGCTGTCCCGGCGGCGCGCCCATTCGGCCAGCAGGACGGTCTTGCCGAACCCGGCCGGCGCGCCGACGAAGACCATGGCGGCCTCGCTCGCGCCGTCGAGGACGGCCAGCAGCCGCGGCCGCGGAACGAAGTCCGCCGGCGGCGCGGGCACGGTGATCTTGGTTCTCGGTACCCGTCTTCGGGTCGGGACATCGTGGCACTGCCGCATGTCCGTTGCTCCTTTGCGATCGGTTCGAAAGACAATCCCGGCGGATCCTGCCACGCAATTGGCCCGGCTCACCCGCTGCGGGCGAAGAGAACAACGGCGGCCGGCACAATCGTGTGCCGGGTGAAAAATCGTGAAGACACTTCCGGGAAACGACCGCGGCGATTCGCCGTTTCCCAGTTCTGCTGGCTCGGACCCGGTGAGGTCGTGGTCCTCGACGTGGTGCGGACCGGCCGGATCAGCGCCGGTTCGGTGCTGCTCGGGCTGGTCGTCGCGCTGTCCGCCCTGACCCCGGTGCCCGAGCTGCGGACCGGCGTCCGCGCCGGTGCCGACCTGGTCGCCCGGCTGATCTTCCTGCCGGTCCGGGGCCCCTCGGCGCTGCTGGTGCTGCTCGACGCAGGCCTCGTCGCCCGCGCGTGGTTCTCGGCGGGCCGGGCCCGGCGCGACCGGGGTGCCCGGTGAGCCGGGCGGGCGTCCTCGGTCTCGCCGCGGGTGCGAATTACGTCTTCCGGGGCGGCGGTGCCATTCCGGAACGGGCCGCCGAAGGCGTCGAGGATTTTCGCGGTGTGCTCGTCGTGCCCGCGCCGCCCGACACGATAGTTTTCGGAACCGTCGCCGATCCCGGAAGCCTTCCGCTGATCCTGCGCCGGCTCGAAGCACTCGGGATGCACGTGCAATCCGTGCACCGGGTCCGGGAACTGCCCGTCGTGGTGCACCGCCCGGGCTGACGTCACAACGCGGCGGCCGCCGTGACGTGCCCGGCCCGGATCGCCTGCCGCAGGGCCGCGTGGTCGCGTTCGTTCTGGTCGGCGCAGGCCACCGCGAACTGCCGGACGGCTTCGGCGAACGCCGGGCCGGAACCGAGGTAGGCGGCGATCGCCAGCGCGTCCCCGGTGCGCGCGTGCGCCCGGGCCAGCGTCCACCCGCACAGCCGCGCGTGCGCGCGCAGGACGTCCGGGGACATCGTGGTGACGTCGTCGGCGGCATGCTCGGTGCGCAGCCGCCGCACGTGGAAGTCGACGGTCCGGCCGTCGAACTCCGCGCGGGCCCAGCCGAGGAAGACGTCGCCGGTGGCCTGGATCAGCCGCTGGCCGGCGACCACCCGCCGGCCGGGGCTGCCCGCCGCGGTGGTGCCGGCGTACGCCTGCAGCACCGACGGCCGCGCTTCCTTCAGCTGCAGGAAGAGCGGATCCCCGGTGCCCGTGCGGACGAGCAGCGCCACCCAGGACCGCGTGCCGGCGTCACCCGGCCCGGTCACCGCGCGGGCCGCGTCGGCGAGCCGGTAGCGGTCCAGCAGTGCCCGCCGTGCGGGGCCGAGCGTGCGCCGGTACTGCGTGAGCACCGCGTCGAGCCGGTCGGGCAACGTCGCCGGATCGCCGTCCCCGGCCAGGCGGCCCGCCGGGACGACGGACGGCGGGCGCGCGGCCAGCCGCAGGTGCCCGTCGCGGATTTCGGTGAACCGCCGGAGGCCGGGGCCGCGGCGCTGCCCCGAGCCCAGCCGGTGGGCCGCGACCACCCGCAGCGTCCGGGCGTCGGCGGGGGCGAAGAAGATGTCGAGCGCCGTGCGGCGCGCGAAGTCGTGCATCGCCAGCCGGTAGGCCTCGACCGCGGCGAGCACGGTGCGCCGGCGCACGGCCGTCGCGTGGCCGTTCTCCCGGCTGGTGACCTCGAAGCTCGCCGCCAGCCGCTTGACGTCCCATTCCCAGGGCGCGGGCAGGGTTTCCCCGAAGTCCGCGAAGTCGAACACCATCCGGCGGCCCTGGGCGGTGAACAGGCCGAAGTTGGCGAGCTGGGCGTCTCCGCACGCCTGGACGCCGAACCCGGTCCGCGGCGTGCACGCGAGGTCGGCCGCCGCGGGGAGCGCGGCGCCGCGGAAGTAGGCCAGCGGCGAGGCGGCCATCCGGCCGTAGCGCAGCGGCCGCAGCTCCGGGACGCGGTCGCGGTCCTGGCGGGCCAGCAGCGTCAGGGGATCGGCCCGCCGGACCGGGCTCGGGAACTCGGCGTGACCGTCCGCCGGGACGGCGGAGCGCGCGGCGCGGGCCCGGGCGATCCGCACGTCGGGGGCCGCGGTCTCGTTTTCGGTGAGAGTCATGGGACGGATCGTCGGCCGCGGCGCCGGGCGGGGCGTCGCCCGCCGGGGGTGAAGCGGAGTCATCCACCACGGGTGACGACCCGCGGCCGCACGGGCCCCAGGGTGAGCCGTGGAGGTGCGGTGATGACGAAGCGGTTGCCGGATGTACCGGCACTCCGGCGGGTGGCGAGGGGATCTCCCCGCCGGACCCGGCCCGGCGTCCCGCTTCGCCTTCCCGTCCGGCCGGCCCCGGCGGCGCTCTCGGGGGAGCGCGCGGGGCGGGCGAACCTCCCACGGGGACCGCGGCGGCGCTCGGGGGCGTCGCCGCGGTCCTGCCCGTGGCTACCGCGGTTCCGGCTGCGGGGCCTCGTCGAAGGCCTCGCGCAGCCGGGCTTCCTCGACGTCGGACAGGTTCGTGCTCAGCAACGTCGCGCCGGTTTCCTTGAACGGCTCGACGACCCGGTCCAGCACGGTGTCCCCGGACATCACGAACAACGCGGACGTCCCCGGCGTGACCTGGGACCGGACGGTGTCGATGAACTCCGTGTCGATCCCGACGTGGCTCAGTGACCCGGTGAGCGCGCCGATCGCCGCGCCCACGGCCATGCCCAGCAGCGGCACCAGGAAGATCAGGCCGAACAGCAGGCCCCAGAAGCCCCCGCCCAGCGCGCCGGCGCCGGTCAGGTTGCCGAGGTCCTTGGTCTTCGGCTTCTTCCGGCCTTCGGGCCAGCTGACGTAAGCCGCGTCGGCGATCGAAATCAACTGCTGCTTCTGCAGCTGCCGGAGCAGATCCAGGGCGTTTTCGGCACCTTCGACGGTCGGGAACCGCCACACGGTCAACGTGGACATGAGGTCCTCCTCGCTCTGCGGAGATCGGTGGTCGTGCCGAACTGTTTCCCGGGGGCGGCCGCGCGGCATCGCCCACGCCGTGTGAGCCCGCCGCGGAAGCGGCTGATCTCACCTGGGGCGGGCGAGGACCGGCGGACCGGCGACCGACCATGATCGCCCGGGTCCGCAGCCCACCCGAGGAACGAGGAAGAGGATCATGACCGAACCCATGCAGCCCCGGACCGGCGCGACCGGTGCCCGGGCCCCGCTCCCGCCGGACCGGGCCGTCGCACGGTCGCGGCGGGTCGGCTGGATCTGGTTCGCCGGGGCGATCACCGTCCTGGCCGGACTGTTCAACGTGGTCGAAGGCGTGGTCGCGCTGTTCGACCGGGACTACTACGTGATCGGCCCGTCCGGGCTGCTCGTCTTCTCCCTGGCCGGCTGGGGCTGGCTGCACCTGATCGTCGGCATTCTCGTCGTGCTGACGGGTATCGCCCTGTTCACCGGCGCGCAGTGGGCGCGGGTCGTCACGGTCGCGCTCGCCGGGTTCAACGCACTGGCACAGCTGGCTTTCCTGTCCGCGTACCCGTTCTGGGGCGTCATCGTGATCGCCCTCGACGTCCTCGTGATCTGGGCCGTCATCGTGCACGGCGACGAATCCACCTACGAAATCTGGTGACCCCTCCCGTCCCGGCCGGACGCCGGTGATCAGTACAGTCGTGGCCTCCGCCCGGCGTCGACCGCGGATCCGGGGCGCATTCTCCCGACAGCCGAGAGGTTCACGTGCCCGATCGAACGACGCTGGAGTTCCGGCCGGTCCCCGGGGTGAAGGTCGCGGTGCCGCGGCTGCCGGGCATCTTCGTCCCCCGCCCGCGGCTGGCGGCGGTGCTGGACCGCGCCACCACCCGGCCCGTCACGGTGGTCCGCGCACCGGCCGGAGCCGGCAAGACCACCGCGCTGGCCGGCTGGGCCGGCGACGGCCACGACGTCGCCTGGGTTTCCCTGGACGAGGACGACAACGACGAGCCCCGGCTGTGGGCGGCGATCCTGGGCGCGCTGCGCCGCTGTCCCGCGATGCCCGGCGACCGTGGTCTGGACCGGCTCGGCCCGCCGTCACCCGGGCGGCGGCGGGCCTTCCTGGCCGATCTGGACGACGCGCTCGCCGGGCCCGGCCGCCCGGTGCGGCTGGTGCTCGACGACCTGCAGGAGATCTCCGGCGCGGAACCCCTGGAGGCGCTCGCGGCCCTGGCCCGCCACCTGCCCGCCGCGCTGCGGCTGGTCCTCGTCACCCGGGTCGAGCCGCGGCTGCGGCTGGCCCGGCTGCACGTCGAAGGCGTCCTGTCCCGGGTGGAGGCGGCCGAACTCCGGTTCACCGCGCGGGAAACGGCGAACCTGCTGCAGGCCACCGGAAGCGTGGTGGCCGACGACCGCGTCCGGGAGCTGACCGAACGCACCGGGGGCTGGGCCGCGGCGCTGGGCTGGGCCGCGGTTTCGGTGCGCGAAGCCGACGACGCCGACGGGCTCGTCGCCTCCGTGACCGGCGACGAGCGGGCCGTGGCGCGGTTCTTCGCCGACGAAGTCCTGGCGCGGCTGCCCCGGGCGACGTCGGATCTCCTGCTGTGTCTCAGCGTGTGCGATGCCGTGGGGGCGACGCTCGCCGTGCGGCTGTCGGGACACGCGGACGCCGGGGCCCGGCTGGACGAGCTCGAGCGCGCGATGGGGCTCGTCACGCGCACGCCCGCCGACACCTACCGGCTGCCGCCGCTGCTCCGCGGGTTCCTGCGGGCCGAGCTGGCCCGGCAGGACCCGGGGCGGGTGCTGCAGCTGCACGGGGTCGCCGCCCGCTGGTACGCCGGCGAAGGCCGGTTCGGGGACGCGCTCCGGCACGCGGTCGCGGGCCGCGACCGCCGGCGCGTCCTCGTCCTGGCCCGGGACCACGGCATGCGCCAGGTGCTGGCCGGCGACGGCGAGCCGGTGCGGATCGCGCTCACCTACCTCGGCGCCGCGACGGTCGCCGCGAACCCGCCACTGCGGCTGGCCTCGGTGCTGGAGAACATCCAGCGCGGGCTGCCCGCCGAAGCCGCGGCCGACCTCGGCCCGGCGGACCACCCGCTGTGGCCCCTCACCGCCCGCCACCGGGCTCTGGTCGCCGGGGAACGGCCACCGGAGGCCGGGATGGCGGAAGCCCGGCCGCCCGGGTTCGACGCCTGGTGCACCCTCGACCGCGCGTGGCAGTCGCTGCGCCGCGGCGCCCGGCGGCACGCCGTCACCCAGGGGCAGGAAAGCCTGCGCCTGGCGCAAGGGGGCCGGCTCGACCACCTCGTGCTCCACAGCCGGCTGGTGCTGGCCGTCGCCACCGCCGTCGGCGGGGACCACCCGGCGATGCGGCGGGCCTGCACGGGCGCGCTCGCCGTCGCGCGACGGCACGGCTGGCGCCGGTCGCCGGGGGTGGCCGAGTGCCACCTGATGCTGGCCTACGACGACCTCATGCGCGCCGAGCCGGTCGCCGCGGCCCGCGAGCTGGCCCAGGCGGCCGCCGCGGAAGTGCCCGGCGGTGCGCCGCTGCCGGTTCCGCTGCGCGGGTTCTTCGAAGGCATGGTGCGCTTCGACGACGGCGACCGGACGGCGGGCTCCCAGGCGATGCGCGCGGCCCGGCACCGCCTCGCCGGCCTCGAGCTGCCGCCCGTGCTCGTCGGCGTGTGCGGCGTCGCCGAGTACCACGCGGCCCTCGCGCTCGCCGAGGGCGTGCACGCGGCCGAGGTGCTCGCGTGGATGCACGAGCGGCTGCCCGGCAGCGGCGAGCTGGCCCTCCTGCGGGTCCGCGCCCACCTGGCCGCCGACGAACCGGCGGCGGCGGAAGCGGTCCTGCGCGACACCGCCGCGGCGACGGCGTTGCTGCCCGCCACCCCGGTCGACCGGTGCCTGGCGGAAACCGCGCTGGCGTTGCGTTCGGGCCGCCGGACCAAGGCGCTCCACGCCTTGGACCGCGCGCTCGCCCTGGCCCGGCCGAACGGGCTGGTGCGGCCGTTCGCCCTCGCCGAGCCGCAGGTCGCGCACCTGCTGATCGACCACTCCGGCGGGTTCGGCGGACTGGACCGGTTCGCCCAGGCGGTCCGCGGCCGGCTCGTCCCGCACGCCCCGCCCAGCAGCCTGACCGACCGCGAACAGGTGGTGCTGCAGCGGTTGCCGTCGCAGCGGTCCCTGGACGAGATCGCGTCGGACCTGACGGTCTCGGTGAACACGGTGAAGACGCACGTGCGGGCGATCTACGGCAAGCTCGGGGTGAACAACCGCCGGTCGGCCGTCGTGGTGGCCCGCCAGCACGGCTTGACCTGATGTCACCCGGTTTCGCGGCGTGGGGCGGACAGGAGTGCTTCGGCCCAGCGGGCGCGCGGGTCGACGTCCACCAGGAGTGCCTTGGCGAGCAGGGTCGCCGGCACGGCGAGGACGGCGCCGAGCGGGCCGAGCAGCCAGGTCCAGAACACCAGCGCCAGCACAGTGACCAAAGTGGACAGACCGACCGAGCCGGCCACGAACCGGGGCTGCACGAGCGACTGCACCACGAAGTTCAGCGCCGCGTACACGACGAGCACCACGAGCAGGCTCTGCCAGCCACCGTCGAGGAGCGCGATGACCGCGGGCGGGGCGACACCGATCACGAAGCCCACGTTCGGGATGTAGTTGGTGACGAAGGCGAGCAGCCCCCACAGCAGGGCACCCGGGACGCCGAGCAGGGCGAGCGCGGTCGTGTCGAGGGCCGCCACGAGGCCGCCGAAGACCGTCGTCACGACCAGGTAGCGCCGGGTCCCCGACGCGAAGCCGCGCAGTGCCGCGGAAATCCACGGCCGGTCCCGCGCGATCCGGCCGAGGCGTTGCCCGGCCCAGGCCGTTTCGGCGCTGAGGAACAGCAAGAGGGCGAACAGGAAGGCCAGGTTCGTGACCAGGCCGCCGACGCCGGCGAGCAGGGATCCCGCCAGGCCGACGAGCTTCCCGGTGTCGAGGGACGACAGCATGGCCCGTAGTTCGGGTTCCCCGACCCCGAACCGGCCGAGCACGGTCAGGCCGTCGTGGAGCAGTTCGTCGACGCGGCCGGTGTAGCGGGGGATCAAGGCCGACAACTGCGCGACCGAGACCACGAAGACGAGGAAGAAGCCGACCAGGATCGCGTAGACGGTGACGACCAGCACGCCGACGGTCAGCCAGCGCGGTAACCCCCTGCGCCGCAGCCACGTTCGCACCGGGTCGAGGGTGATCACGACGACCAGGGCGAGGAAGACCGGTCCGGCGAACCAGGCGACGGCCTGAACGCCGGCGAGCACGACCACCGCGGCGGCGGCCCCCAGCAGCACGACGAGCGCGCGGGGGAGCGCCGGGCCGCCGGTCCCGGGCCCGGTCTCGGGAGGCCACGGAACCGGCGGCGGGTGCGCACCGCGGCCGAACCGGTCGGCGAATCCCCGGAACGGGCGGCTCGCGGGTCGATCCCGCCGGGGCTTGCGGAACCGGCGAGCCGGGACATCGGTGAGCGTGACACGCACCATGTGAATCCCTCCGGAGACGGGCGGTGGCCGTCCCACGGTGGCGCGGTCCGGAGGTTCCGGCTTCACCCGGTGCGGGGGAAAGCGGGGGCACCGTCGCCCGTGCTCTCACCGCAGCTCGGCGAAGAACTCCCGCACGTCGGCCACCAGCAGGTCCGGCGCCTCCATCGCCGCGAAGTGGCCGCCACGCGCGAACTCCGACCAGTGCACGATCGTGTGCTCGCGCTCGAGTGCGCTGCGGATCGACAGGTCCAGCGGGAACACCGCGACCCCCGTCGGAACCGGGGACCGCGAGCTCGCGCCCCACGCGCCCGCGTGCGCGGTCTCGTAGTAGCAGTTGGCCGACGAACCACCCGTGCCGGTCAGCCAGTAGAGCATCACGTTGGTGAGCAGCAGGTCCCGGTCCACCGCGTCCTCCGGGAGCTCGGCCGCCGGGTCGGTCCACTCCTTGAACTTCTCGACGATCCAGGCCAGCTGGGCCACCGGGGAGTCGTGCAGCCCGTGCGCCAGCGTCTGCGGCCGCGTCGTCTGCATCGCCACGTACCCGGCCCCCTCGGTCCTCAGGTAGGCGAAGTGCTGCAGCCGCGCCTTTTCGGCTTCGGTCAGCTCGACACCCTCCTCCGGCCCGCCGAACGCGTAGAGCCCGTTCGCGTGCACGCCGACGACCTTGTCCGGGTTGAGCCGGCCGAGTCCCGGTCCGACGACCGCGCCGGTGTCACCGCCCTGGACGCCGTAGCGGTCGTAGCCGAGCCGGTCCATCAGCTCGGCGAACGCCCGGGTGATCCGGCCGGTGTCCCAGCCCGCCTCGCGGGTCGGCCCGGAGAAGGCCGTGCCGGGGATCGAGGGGATCACGAGGTGGAACGACTCGCTCAGCGGGCCGATCACGTTCAGGAACTCCACGACCGACCCGGGCCAGCCGTGGATCAGCATCAGCGGCAGGGCGTCCGGCCGGGGGGAGCGGACGTGCAGGAAGTGGATGTCCTGCCCGTCGATCTCGGTGATGAACTGCGGGAACCCGTTCAGCTTCCGCTCGTGCTCGCGCCAGTCGTAGCCGTCGCGCCAGTACCCGGCCAGCTCCTTGAGGTAGCTCACCGGCACCCCGCGGCTCCAGCCCACGCCGGGCAGGTCCGCGGCCCAGCGGGTGCGGGCGAGCCGGTCGCGCAGGTCGTCCAGGTCGGCCTGGGGGACGTCGATGGTGAAGGGCCGGATCTCGGTGTTTTCCATGTCTTCGACCCTAGAAGCCGGTTAGGTCAGGTTCGGTCCTAAGCGAAGGGCAGAATGGAAGGCATGTGGGAAACCTCGGCGCGGCTGCTGCGTCTGCTCTCGCTCCTGCAGACCCGGCGCGACTGGTCCGGAGCGGAGCTGGCCGAGCGCCTCGACATCACCCCGCGGACCGTCCGCCGCGACGTCGAACGGCTGCGCGCGCTCGGCTACCCGGTGCTGGCCAGCCCGGGCACCGCCGGCTACCGGCTGGGTGCCGGCGCGGACCTGCCACCGCTGCTGCTCGACGACGACGAGGCCGTCGCCGTCGCGATGGGCCTGCGCACCGCGGCGGGCGGCTCGATCACCGGCATCGAGGAGACGTCGGTGCGCGCGCTGGCCAAGCTCGAGCAGGTGCTGCCGTCGCGGCTGCGGCACCGGATCAACGCCCTGCGGTCGGCGACGGTCCCGCTGGCCAACACCGGCCCCACCGCCGATCCGGACACCCTCACCGCGATCGCCGCCGCCGTCCGCGACTCGGTGCGGCTGCGCTTCTCCTACCGCGCCCACGACGGCACCGAGAGCGTCCGCACGACCGAACCGCACCGGCTGGTGCACACCGGACGGCGCTGGTACCTGCTCGGCTGGGACGTCGACCGCGGAGACTGGCGCACCTACCGCGTCGACCGCCTCGAGCCCCGGACGCCGACCGGCCCGCGGTTCACCCCGCGCACCCCGCCCGACCCGGACCTCGGCGGCTACACCTCCCGGGCGATCTCGACCTCGGCCTACCGCTACCAGGGCCGGTTCACGCTGCACGTCAGCGCCGAGACGGCGGCCGAGCGCATCGCCCCCACGACCGGGGCTTTGGAGCCGATCGACGAGCACAGCTGCACGCTGCGCGCCGGCTCCGACTCGCTCGACGAGCTGGCGATCTACGTGGCCGGCAAGGGGTTCGGCTTCCGCGTGCACGAGCCACCGGAGCTCGTCGAGCACGTCCGGGCGCTGGCGGCGCGGCTGGGCGAGGCGGTCGACTGAGCCGAGGGAGACCGATTCCTTCCGCGCCTCGGCGGTGTCCGTGTCTTCGGAAGCGGCGCAGGCGCCGGAACCCCGAAGCACGCCTTGGAGCACGCCGTCGCATCGGCGGCCGCGGTCCGGGGCGGCCGATCTCGGTCGGCCCTCGGCCGATCTCGGCCGGCTCTCGGCCTGCGACGGCTGGACCGTCGCCGACGCGCTGGCCCACCTCACCCGGTCCCTGCACTGCGTGGCCACCGCACTCGCCCGCGGTGCCGTGCCGCCGGTCGCGTCGCCGTGGACGGGACCGGTGACCGCCCGGTCCCTCCGGCGCGACCTCGGCCGGGCCGCCGCCGCGCTCGGGGCCGCGGCGGACCTCCGCGGCCGGCGCGCGGTCGCCGTCGACGGCCTTCCGCTGCCGTGCCACCAGCTGATCGTCGTCGGCGCCATCGAGGCCGCCGTCCACGGCTGGGATGCCCGGCCCGCCCGGCCGATCCCCGACGACCTCGCCGGCCTGCTGCTCCCCGAACTCCCCTCGGTGCTCGGCCACGGCATCCGCCGCGGCCTGTTCGCCGACCCCGTCGCCCTGCCGCCGGCCGCCCTCCCGGCGTCCGGCTGCTCGCCGCCCTCGGCCGGGATGATCGACGATGTCCACGACGAACGAGGAGCGTGTGGTGTCTTCCGAGGAGCGGCTGCGGGACGAGTTCGGCTCGCTGCGCCCGGCGCTGGTCGCGCACTGCTACCGGATGACGATCGCGGACGTCCTCGGCATCAGCGTGCCGGCGGTGAAGAGCCTCCTGCAGCGGGCCCGCGTCCGGCTCGACGAACTGGACCCGGACGCCCCGGCCCGGAGCCGGACGAGCGAGCGCTGCTCGACCGCTACATCGCCGCCTTCGAGGCCGAGGACACCGCCGCGCTGCGGGCGGTCGTCCAGGACGACTTCAGCCTCGAAGCCGTGCCGTACCCGGTCTGGTTCCGGGGCGTCGACGTGTGCCTGCCGTTCCTGGAACGCGCCTTCGCCGCACCGGGCGGGGCCGCCCGGCTGCTGCCCACCCGCGCCAACGGCCAGCCCGCCGCGGCCAGCTACCGGCGCGGGCGCGCCGACGGGCTGTGGGTGTTCACGGTGTCCGGCGGCCGGTTCTCCCGGGCGGTCAAGTTCCACGACCCGCGTCTCGTCGCGGCGGCCGGGCTGCCCGACCGGCTTGAGGTGTGATGACTCGTGAGGTTGGGGACGCGGCTGGTGGGTGGGTGGCCTCCGGGCGTGGTGTGTCCGCAGTGGTGATCGCTGTTCGGCGTTCCGGTGCCGGTGCGGCAGGGCTGGGCGAAGGCCCGTTCGTCGAGCAGGGTGCGGTTGAACCGCTCCACCTTGCCCATTGGTCTGTGGCCGGTAAGGCCGGGTGCGTTTCGGGGTGATGCCTGCCTCGCGCAGCTTGTCACGCCAGAGGCGGGAGCGGTGACAGGAGCCGTTGTCGGTCAGGACCGGGGTGACGGTGACGCCGTAGCCGGCGAAGGCCTGGGCGCGGTTCCAGAACGCGACCGCGGTTCCCCGGTCTCATCGGAGAGGATCTCGGTGTATGCCTGCCGGCCCCACCGGCGCAGGACGCGGACCTTGATCACCCGCCACTCGGTCCTGGTGAGAGTCTGGTTGAGGCTGGTGCGGGGACGGCTGGACCGGTCGGTCATACCAGGCTTCGCCCTGGTTGCGGTAGCGGTCGGCCAGCAGGCGGCGGCGGAGGCCGATACCTGGAACCGGTCTGCGGCCGGTCGTAGCGGCCTGCCGTCCTCGACGACACAAACGGGCCGGACGCAGTGTGCCGGTCGGGGTCAGGGAGCGTTGGCGTGGGTCACGAGGGCCTCCAGGTCGCTGGTGCAGATGTCGCAATCCACACCGAACCCGGAGGCCCTCTTTAACGCCAAGGTCATCCGATCACGTGGCGCCACGATCGCAACCTCCCGGGCAGTACGCCTAGGGCTTGTGGACGAGCAGGCGGTTTTGTCCGGCCGCCGGGTGGCCTGGGGGACCGGGCGAGAACGGGCTCGTGGGTGTGGGCCCGTAGCTGTGGGGCTGCGGGCCTTTCCGTGTTCAGGCTGCGAAGGGCAGCGGTTCGTGCAGGTTGTTGCGCCTGGGTCTTCGGCGTCGGTCGATGAATGTTGGTGGGAGGAATTCGGGAAGTCCGTCGGTGGCGATGCGGACTTCCCACCCGGAGCGGTGCAGCAACCGGTGGTGGTGAGCGCACATCAGCACCAGGTTGCTCAGGTCGGTGGGCCCGCCCTCTGCCCAGTGTCGGATGTGGTGACCTTGACAGTGCCGTGGTGGGCGATGACAGCCGGGGAAGGCGCAGCCCCGGTCGCGCAGGAACAGCGCCCGGCGCAGCCCGGCGGAGATGAGGCGGCGGAGGCGCCCGAGGTTGAGCGGTTCGCTCTTCCCGCCCAGCACCGCAGGAATGACCATGGCGTCGCAGGCATGCACCCGAGCCTCGGCGGCCGAGATCGTGCCGGTATCGCCGAGCGTGGCCGCCCCGACCCCGGACTTCAGGTCCTCCAGCGACACCGCGACCATCACATGAGCCCGTTCCCCGGCCTGCATCGGCAGATCCGGAGAGTTCAACGCAAGATCCACCGCATCGGAGAACGCATCCCCAAAGCGCTGCGGCAAGGTCCGGAAGTCCGGGCCCTCATCCCCGGTACGACGTTCCGCCAAGGCATCCAACAGCGCACTGGCACGGGTCCCCGGCTCGTCATCGAACCGCCCGCTCAGCTCCCACACCCCGGTTCTTTTCCGACGCAGGAACAGCTCCCGGGCGGGGGTGGTGAGTTCGGTGTCGTCGGGAGCGGGGCCGTCGGGGTTGAGGTGGGCGAGGATGCGGGCACCCAACGCAGCGACCTGCTTGTGCCCGGCCTCCTCGGCGAAAGTCAGCAGGTTCGCTTCGGCGCTCTCCCGGTGCTCGACAGGAACATCCGCGACCACACCGGTGATCACATCGATCATCGGGGTGCTCAGCTGTCCGGTAAGAGCCGCGGCGCCGGTCGCGGGCGCGAGGGCGGGAATCGGGCTGCCATCAAGGTTGCGGCCCGGGTTGATCATGCGGGCGCGTTTCACCACCCGCGCCGCCTCCTGTCGGGAGACGTCGGCGAGGTGTTCGTAGAGCCGGGCGGCGGAGCGGTAGCCGAACAGCTCCATCACTCCGCGCTGCTCGATCCCCACCAGCAGGGCACCGATTTCAGCCTCAGCTGACCGCACACACGCAAGCAACTCACCGAGACGGTCGGCCAGAGCTACCGCCTCGGAGGAGAAACCCGCGTCGTCGGTCATGCCTCCAAGCTACCGATCATCGAACGTGAGTTCATCACTCGATCGGGCAAAAAGTACGGCAGGGCAACCGAAGCGTCGGCGTTGGTGCAGCTCCTAGTGGGCGAGCAGCTTCACGCCCACGACGGTGAGGGCGATCGCCAGCTCGACGACGAACAGCAGCAGCTTGACCGGCCACCGGACGCTGGTGCGCCGCGTTGCGACCAGGGCCAGCGTGGCGATGGTGAGAACCAGCGACAGGGCGGCGATCCACAGCGCGGTGTTCAGCGGCAGCCAGCCGAGTGCCGCGGCGCCGACGCTGAGGACGGGCAGCAGCGCGGTCTCCAGGACGTGGCGGGCCGCCGTGAGGATGTGGCGGAGGTCGTCGCCGCGCGGGAAGCTTCCGTGCGTGATGCGGTGTGCGCTCACGTCGGCGAACCCGCCGGCCAGGCAGAGGGCGCCCATCGCGGCGCCGATGTCGGCGACGGCTTCGCCGGCGGACGTGCCGGCGGCGTAGTTCAGCAGGAGCAGCACGGTCGACAGGCCGACCAGCGTCGCGTACACGCGTTCCCGCAGGGCGGACACGGGTGCCGCAGGTGCGTTCATGCCCGAACCTTAAACGGGCTTGCGTCCGCGGGCCCGGCGGACCACGAACACCCCGGCGGCGACGGCGATCGCGGCGAGCACGACGTACTGGAAGATCGACGCGTACCGCTCGACGAGCGGCCAGTGCTCGCCGAGCAGGTAGCCGGCGACGACGAACCCGGTGTTCCACAGGAGACTGCCGGCCGTGGTGTAGAGCAGGAACCGTCCGAACGGCATGCGTTCGACGCCGGCGGGCAGGGAGACGAGGCTCCGGAAGACGGGGATCATCCGGCCGAAGAAGACGGCCTTGCCGCCGTGCTTGGCGAACCACGCGGCGGTCCGGTCGAAATCGGCGGTCTTGACGAGCGGGATCTTGCCGACGAGCCGTCGCGTGCGGTCGTGCCCGAGCCGCAGCCCGAGCAGGTAGACGACGACGGCCCCGGCCACGGACCCGAGGGTGGTCCAGAAGAGGGCGCCCCCGAGGGTGAACGTGCCCCGCCCGGCGGCGAACCCGGCGAGTGGCAGGACGAGTTCGCTGGGCAGCGGCGGGAAGAGGTTGTCCAGCCCGACGACGAGGGCGGCGCCCGGACCTCCGAGCGACTCCATCAGCCCGACGGCCCACCCGGCCACCCCGGTCAGCTCCCCACCGGCGGCGGGTGCGGTGGGGGCTGCGGTCATGGGGACTCCTGGGGTGCTGGCGGGGCCGGTTCCGTGGTGTGGTCTGTCGTGCGTGGTGAGGCGGGGTGGAACCCGCCTCACCACTCACGAGACCGGGGCGGGCGGGCTCAGCCGGCGCAGGCCTTGGTCAGTGCCGCCACCTGGTCCGCCTTCTTCTGCACCCAGGCCGTCGGCGTCTTCACCAGGTCGTCGACCGTGGTCTCGCGCATGGTCTTCGCCAGGCTGTCGATCGCTTCGGCCGCCGTCGTGTTCGACGCCTTCGCGGCCAGGCCGGTCAGCTCGTCCGCGGCCGTGTGGGCCCGGTCGGCCGCCGCCTGGGGGTTGGTCAGGTCCGGGTTCGCCGTGGCGATCCGGACGGCGTCCGCGCAGACCGCGGCCGTCGAGGCCGCGTTGCTCACCTGGCCCGCCGTTTCCGCCGCCACGCCGCAGCCCGTCAAGGTCAGCAGGAGGCCTCCGGCGAGGACCGTCGTGATCAGGCGCATCGTCATTCCTTCCGAGAGACAGCCGAAGAGCGGGTCTTGAGCAGGCTGGCGGTGACCGCGGTCGCGAGGATCGCGGCGACCACGCCCAGCGAAAGCACGGTCGGGATCTTCCAGACCTCCAGCAGCAGCATCTTCACGCCGACCCAGACCAGCACCAGCGCCAAGCCGACCTTCAGGTACACGAACCGGTGCATCACGTCGGCGAGCAGGAAGTACATCGCCCGCAGGCCGAGGACCGCGAACGCGTTCGACGTGAACACCAGGAACGGTTCCTGGGTGACCGCGAAGATCGCCGGGATCGAGTCGACCGCGAAGACGACGTCGGTGACCTCGATCAGCACCAGGACCGCGAGCAGCGGCGTGGCCACCCAGCGGCCGGCCTGCCGGACCAGGAACTTGCCGCCGTGGTCGCCGTCGGTGGACGGGACGACCCTGCGGAACAGCCGCAGCACCCGGTTCTGCTCGTAGTCGACCGTTTCGTCGCGGTGCAGCGCCATCCGCACGCCGGTGATGACGAGGAACGCGCCGAACACGTAGAGGATCCAGGCGAAGCTCGCGATCAGCACCGAGCCCGCGGCGATGAACACCGCCCGGAACACCAGGGCGCCGACCACGCCGTAGAACAGGATGCGGTGCTGGTACTCGCGGGGCACCGCGAAGTAGCCGAAGATGATGGCGAACACGAAGACGTTGTCGACGGCCAGGGACTTCTCGATGACGTAGCCGGCGAAGTACTGGCCCGCGAACTCCGCGCCCCAGACCCACCAGACCACGGCACCGAAGGCGAGCCCGAGCACCACCCACACGCCGGACCAGGTCAGCGCCGACCGGACGCCGACGACCGGCGACTTGCGGTGGGCGGCCAGGTCGATCGCGAGCATGGCCAGGATGACGCCGAGCACGGCGGCCCAGGCCCAGATCGGGACGGTCACGAGACACTCCTCCGGTTCGGTGACGAACCGGAGGTCTCCCCGGTCACCCGAAGGTGACGCCGGCACCGGGCTGCACGCGGGCAGCCGGATTGACGATGCCGGACCGGGCGGGTACTCCCCTCCGATAACTGCGTTGTCACCAGAATGACGAACTCCACTTCGTCTGTCAAGTTCGGACGGCTCAAGCCCGCACGGCTCAAGTCGTCCC
Organism: Streptomyces sp. MN03-5084-2B; assembly: GCA_033793495.1. Classification (GTDB taxonomy): domain Bacteria; phylum Actinomycetota; class Actinomycetes; order Mycobacteriales; family Pseudonocardiaceae; genus Amycolatopsis. Next base: position 393,545 of record JARAWT010000001.1, read on the forward strand.
GGGCTACTGTGGCCGGTATGGCTTCGTGGACGTTCCTCAGCAACCACGCGCACGTCCTGCTGTGCGTGGCCGCGGATCCCGACCGGACACTGCACGACATCGCCGAGCGCGTCGGGATCACCGAGCGCGGCGTGCAGCTCATCCTCGCCGACCTGATCGCCGAGGGCTACCTGGAACGCGAGCGCGTCGGCCGGCGCAACCACTACAAGGTTCACCCGGAAGGCCGGCTGCGTCACCCGCTCGAGGCGCACCACCGGGTGGCCGACCTGGTGGCCGCCCTCGGCCTCGATCCCGTGTCCCCGGCGTGAAAACCGGCCGATCCCGACGTCCATAGTGGACACCCTGCGGCACCCCCGTGATCACGGCAGGTCGAGGCCTTCGGCGAGTTCGGCGAGCTCGTCCCGGTCGAGCCCGGACAGAGTCGGTCCGGAGGTGTCCGAGCCGGCCGTGGCCAGCGCCGCCACCGCGGCCGCCCAGCCGTCGGCGAGCTCGTGCGCTTCCGCGTCGGTGAGGCAGTTCCCCGCCCAGATCCAGTGGGCGACGAGCCGGAGCCCGCTCGGGCCGTCCTCGAGGGCGGCGTTCACCGTGAGCACGGCCGGTGCCACCATGCCCGGGCCGGTTTCGGGCACCGGTGACGGTTCCGGTGCCACCGCCCAGTCCGCGGGCGTCCCGGTCGCGTAACGGCCGAGGTAGTTGAAGGCGATCTCGGGCTCCGGGACGTCGCCGAGCGTCTCCGGGCGCAGGAAGCGCAGCAGGCCGTAGCCCAGCCGGTCGGCCGGCCCGGCCCGCAGCTGCTCCCGCGTCCGGTGCAGCACGTCGTGCACGGCGTCCGGGTCGGTCCACGGCCGGGTGCCGCCCGCCGGTCCGGGATCGAGCCGGACGGGGTGGACGCTCGTGAACCAGCCGACCGTGCGGGCGAGGTCGAAGTCGTCGCGCCCGTGCCCCTCGAGCGTCACCGCCAGCGCGCCGGCCTGGTCACCCCGGCGCCGCCGGAACCCCGCGGCCGCCAGCGCGAGCGCCGCGAGCAGGCCGTCCAGGATTTCCGGTGCCCCGGTCGCGAACGCCGGAGCGGGCAGGTCCAGCCGCAGCCGGCGCAGGGTCGCGGCCGTGTCGCGGGCCGGGTCGAGGGGCCGCCCGAGCCACGGCCGGACGTCCCGGGTCACCCCGGCCCAGCGCTCGGCGTCGGCCGTCACCTCCGGCAGCCGCGCGGTCAGGAGCCGGGCCCACTGCCGCACGGACGTGCCCACCGGCTCGAGGGCCGGGACGCGGCCCGTGCGCACGGCCGCCCACGCAGTGGCCAGGTCCGCCAGCAGGATCCGCCACGAGACGCCGTCCACGGCGAGGTGGTGCACCACCAGCAGCAGCCGGCCGCGCTCGGCGGGGCCCGCGTCGAACCGGACCGCCCGGAGCAACTCGCCCGCCGCCGGGTCCAGCTCCGCCTGGGCGGCGGCGCCGTGCCGGGCCGTCTCGGCCTGCCGGGCCGACGGCCCCAGCCCGGTGACGTCCACATCGGACACCCGCACGGCCACCGTCCCGGGTGGACGGACCACCAGGCCGTCGCCGGTGGCGACGAGCCGCAGCGCGTCGTGGTGGTCGACGAGCGCGGCCAGCACGGTGGTCAGCTCCGGCAGCCCGATCCCGGCGGGGGTCTGCACGAGCATCGACTGGTTGAACCCGGCCGTGGACCCGCCGTTGCCGCGCAGCCAGGCCACCATCGGGGTGTCCTCGACGGGCCCCACGGGGTCGACCTGCGGGAGGGACACCCCGGTCACCGGCTCGGCGGCCTCGGCCATCTTCGCCGCGGTCGCGCCGAGCAGGACGTCACGCGGGTGCAGCGCCCACCCCGCCGAGCGGGCCCGGCTCACCACCTGCAGGGCGACGATGCTGTCACCGCCGAGGTCGAAGAAGCTGTCCTCGACGCCCACCGACGCCAGCCCCAGCACCTCGGCCAGCACGGCGCAGAACACCCGCTCCGCCTCCGTGCGGGGCTCGGCGGCGCCGCTCTCGAACCGCGGCGCGGGCAGGGCGTCCCGGTCGAGTTTCCCGTGGGGTGTCCGGGGAAACTCCGCCAGCCGGATCACCGCGGCGGGCACCAGGTGCTCCGGCAGGCGCTCACGCAGGTACGCGCGCAGCGGAGCTTGGCCCGCTGCGTCGCCGACGTAGTAGGCCACCAGCTGCCGGTGTCCGGGCCGGTCTTCGCGCGGCAGCACCGTGGCCTGCCGGACCGCGGGGTGGCCGGCGAGGACCGCCTCGACCTCGCCGGGCTCGACCCGGAAGCCGCGGATCTTCACCTGGTCGTCGGCGCGGCCGAGGTAGGCGAGCGTGCCCTCGGCCGTCCACGCGGCGAGGTCGCCGCTGCGGTAGAGCCGGGTGCCGTCCGGGGCGGCGACGAACCGGGACGCGGTCAGGCCGGGACGTCCCAGGTAGCCGCGGGACACCTGGGCGCCACCGAGGTAGAGCTCACCGGGGACGCCGGGCGGGACCGGCCGCAGCGACTCGTCGAGCACGTGGGCCGTCGTGTTGTCCAGCGGCCGCCCGATGGTGAGCGGGCGGCCGGTTCCCAGCGGCTCGGTGACCGTGACCGTGACGGTGGTTTCGGTCGGCCCGTAGGCGTTGACCATCCGGCGGCCCGGTGCCCAGCGTTCGGCCAGCCGGGGCGGGCACTCCTCCCCGGCGGTCATCAGCGTGATCCCGCCGGGCAGCCCGCCGGGCGGCAGGGTCGCCAGCACCGTGGGGGGCAGGGCGACGAAGTTCGCCCCCGTCTCGGCCACCAGCCGCGCCAGCGGCTCGCCGGGGACGCGCTGCTCCGCCGGTACCGGCACGAGCACCGCGCCCGCGAGCAGGGCCACCAGGATCTCGCCCGAGGCGGCGTCGAACCCGAGCGGCGCGAACTGCAGGACGCGGGTGCCGTCGCCGATGCCGAACCGTCCGATGTGGTCGGACACCAGCGCCACGACGTTGCGGTGCTCGACGACGACGCCCTTGGGTGTCCCGGTCGAACCCGACGTGAAGATGACGTAGGCCGCGTGGTCCGGCCGCAGCGGCACTTCCGGTGCGGTCGCGGGTCCGTCGCCCCCGAGGTCGCCGGGGGTGAGCACCACCGTGGGCCGGGCGCTGTCCAGCAGGTGGGCGATCCGCTCGGCCGGGTACGCGGGGTCGACGGTGAGGTAGGCGGCCCCGGACTTCAGCACGGCCAGCAGCGCCACGACCAGCTCGATCGACGGCGGCATCTGCAGCGCGACGATCCGTTCCGGGCCGGCGCCCTTCCCGATCAGGGCGTGGGCCAGCCGGTTCGCGCGCTCGTCGAGCTCACGGTAGGAGATTTCGGCGCCGTCGAAGAGCACGGCGGTGTCGTCGCCGCGCTCGGCCGCCGTGGCCGCGAACCACTCGGGCACCGTGACCGCCGGAAGCGGCCGGACGCGGCCGTGGGACGCGGCGCGGACGAGGTCGCGTTCGGCGGGGGCGAGCACGTCCAGCCCGCTCACCGCCGTGTCCGGGGCGGCCACCGCGGCGGCGAGGACCCGGACGAGCCGGGCGGCCAGGGCCTCCGCGCCGGCCCGGTCGAAGAGGTCGGTGGCGAATTCGAGGTACCCCCGCATGCCCTCGCCGCGGCGGGGGACGAGGGCGAACGACAGGTCGAACTTCGCCGTCCCGGTGCCCACCGGGACGATCTCCGTGGTCAGGCCGGGCAGGTCCAGCCGCGGCTGGGCCGTGGTCTGGAACGCCAGCAGCACCCCGAACGGCCGCCGCCCGTTCGTCACCCGCGCGAACGGGACGTCCTGGTGGGCCAGCGCCGCGACGTCGGTCTCGCGCACCCGGCCGAGCAGCTCGCGGAACGTCGGCCGCCCGCACAGGTCCACCCGCAGCACCAGGGTGTTGACGAACAGGCCGACCAGGTCGTCGAGCGCGGGGTCGCCGCGGCCGGCCACGGGCGTGCCGATCGCGATGTCCGAGCCCGCGCCCAGCCTGGCGAGCAGGGCGGCGAGGGCCGCGTGCACCACCATGAACTCGGTCGCCCCGGCCGCGGCCGCGAGCTCCGAGATCCCGCGGTGCAGGTCGGCGCCGACCCGGAACTCGACGACGTCGCCGCGGTGGGACGGCGTGGCCGGCCGCGGCCGGGCGGTGGGCAGCGGCGGCTCCTCGGGCAGGCCGTCGAGGGCCTGCCGCCAGAACCCGACCTGCTCGTCGTCCGGCCGCTCCCGCCGCGCCAGCACGTGGTCCGCGTACTGCAGGGGCAGCGGGGCCCAGTCCGGCGCCTGTCCCCGCACCCGGGCCGCATAGGCTCGCGAGAGGTCACGGGCCAGCGGGTCCAGGGACCAGCCGTCGGCGGCGATGTGGTGCACGACAACGGAAAGCACGTGCTCGTCCGGGCCGAGGACGAACAGGTGCGCGCGGAGCGGGACGTCCTCGGCGAGGTCGAACGGCTCCCGCGCGTGGGCCGCGACCGCGGCGTCGAGCGCTTCGGCGGAGATTTCGGTGACCGGCAGCTCCGGCGCAACCCGGTCGCGGATCACCTGGTGAGCCACGCCGCCGGTGTCGGCGACCACCGTTCGCAGGCTTTCGTGGCGGGCGACGACGTCCGCCAGCGCCGCGCGCAGGGCTTCGCGGTCGAGCGGGCCGGAAAGCCGGGCCGCAGCGGGAATGTTGTAGAGGGGAGACGGCCCGGAAAGCCGCTGCTCGACCCAGATCCGTTCCTGGGCGGGCGAAAGCGGCAGGCGGTCCGGACGCGGCGGCCGTGCCGCGCCGGGCGGGGGCGCGGCCGCCGCGGCTTCCCGCTCGATCGCCGCCAGCAGCTTCGCCACCGTCGGCTCTTCGAACACCGCCCGCACGCTCAGAGCCACCCCGAAGTCCGCGTGGATCCGCCCGACCAGCCGCGCGGCCAGCAGGGAATGCCCGCCCAGCGCGAAGAACCCGTCGTCCGGCGAAACCCGCTCGACGCCCAGCACGTCGGCGAACAAGGCGCACAGCTTCGCTTCGGCCGTGGTCCCGGGCCGCCGTCCCCGCCCGCCCGAGAAGACCGGGCCGGGCAGCGCCCGCCGGTCGAGCTTGCCGTTGGGGGTCAGCGGGAGGTCCCGCAGCACCAGGAACGCCGACGGCACCAGGTACGCGGGCAGCTGCGTCCGGGCCCACGCGCGGAGCTCGTCGACGTCGAGCGCGGCACCCGCCGCCGGGACGACGTAGGCCGTCAGCTGCGTCCCGCCGCGCTGGTCCCGGGCCGCCCCGGCCGCGACCTCGCCGACCGCGGGGTGCCCGGCCAGCACGGACTCGACCTCGCCCGGCTCGATCCGGAAGCCGGAGACCTTGAGCTGGCTGTCGGCCCGGCCGACGAACTCGAGCTCGCCGGCGTGGCTCCACCGGGCCACGTCCCCGGTCCGGTACATCCGCTCGCCGTCGCCGGACGGGCAGGCCACGAACCGGCCGGCGGTCAGCCCGGCGCGGCCGAGGTAGCCCCGGGCGAGCCCGGGCCCGGCGACGTACAGCTCGCCGGGCACCCCGGCGGGGACCGGCCGCAGGCCCCGGTCGAGCACGAACACCCGCAGGTCGGGCAGCGGCACCCCGATCGGGCTGCCGTCGTGCGTCACGGCGTCCTCGCCGAGCTCCCGGTAGGTCACGTGCACGGTCGTCTCGGTGATCCCGTACATGTTGACCAGCAGCGGGCCTGCGCCGGAGCGCCGGCCGTACCAGTCCGCCAGCCGGCGTGGTTCCAGCGCTTCGCCCCCGAAGATCACGGTGCGCAGGGCGGGGGAGTGCGCGGCCCCGGCCTCGTCGGCGATGAGGTGGAGGAAGGCCGACGGCGTCTGGCACACCGTCGTGACCCGCTCGTCGGCGAGCAGCCGCCGGAAGTCCCGTGGCGTCCGCGCGGTGTCGAGGGGCACCACGACCAGGCGGCCGCCGTGCAGCAGGGCGCCCCAGAGCTCCCACACCGAGAAGTCGAACGCGTAGGAGTGGTACAGGGTCCAGACCTGGTCCGGCCCGAACCGGAACCGGTGGGCGGCCGAGGCGAAGAGGCGGGTGACGTTGGCGTGCGAGACGAGCACGCCCTTGGCCCGGCCGGTCGAGCCGGAGGTGTAGATGACGTAGGCGAGCTGGCCCGGCAGGATTTCCCGGTGCGGCGCGGTCTGCGGCTGCGTGGCGAGCCCGGGGTCGTCGAGCGCCAGGCAGGGGACGCCGGTCTCGGCCGCCCGGGGGCTGATCACCAGCGCCGGCCGGGCGTCGCCGAGGACGTGGCCGAGGTGGCCCGGCGCGCACTCGGGGTCCAGCGGCAGGTAGGCACCCCCGGCCTTGAGCACCGCCAGGACGGCGACGACGAGGTCCACCGAGCGGGGCAGCAGCAGCGCGACCAGCCGGTCGGGGCCGATGCCGCGGGCGAGCAGCGCGTGCGCCAGCCGGTTGGCCCGCGCGTCGAGCTCCCGGTAGCTCACCCGCTCGTCGCCGCAGGTGACGGCGATGCGGTCCGCCGAGGTCGCCACCTGCGCCTGCCAGAGGTCCACCAGGGTCGTCGCGGCCTCTTCGCGGGCGGGCGGCCGGGCGGGTTCGGTGCCCCAGTCCAGCGCGATGGCCGGGACGTCCGGGTTCGCCAGGACGCTCTCGACGGCCGCCTCGAAGCAGGCGCTCAGCTCGGCCGGACCGGCCGGGCCGAACAGCCCGGCTTCGTGAGCCGGTTCGCCTGAGTCCGCGCCGTGCCGGATCAGTTCGCGGGCCGTCACCGTGCCCGGCAACGGCGGCACGTCTTCGCCGAGCCCCAGCTTGGCGACCAGGATCGTCCACACCGCCCGCGCCGCGGTGTCGGCGGACACGCCGATCTCCGCCGCAAGGCCGGCCAGCCGCTCCCGGGCGCCGGCGGGCAGGTCGACCGGCCACCGGCCGGGAAGGTCGGCGGGCTCAGCCGGGTGCCGGGCCCGCTCCGGCCGGGGCAGCGCGGCGCGGTCGAGCTTGCCGTGCGGGGTCACCGGGAACGCGGCCACGGGCACGATCGCGGCGGGCACCATCACGGCGGGCAGCCGTCCCGCCGCGTGGGCACGGAGCGGCTCGGGGTCGACGGCGGACCCGGGTGCCGCGACGACGTAGGCCACCAGCTCCTGGTCGCCCGCGGCGTCGGGCAGGGCCAGCACGACGGCCTCGGCGACGCTGTCGTGTTCGCGCAGGACGGCCTCGATCTCGCCCGGTTCGATCCGCACCCCGCGGATCTTGACCTGGTGGTCGGCGCGGCCCAGGTACTCGACCTCGCCGTGGTGGTTCCAGCGGGCCCGGTCCCCGGTCCGGTACATCCGCTCGCCGTCGCCGAACGGGCTCGCCACGAACCGGTCCGCGGTCAGCCCCGGCCGGCCCCGGTACCCGCGGGCGAGCTGGACGCCGGCGAGGTACAGCTCCCCGGGCGCGCCGGGCGGCACCGGCCGCAGCCGGTCGTCCAGCACGTACAGCCGGGTGTTCCACACCGGCCGCCCGATCGGCACCACCGGCAGGTCCCGCCCGGGCGGCGACGCCCACGCCGTGACGTCGATGGCGGCCTCGGTCGGGCCGTAGAGGTTGTGCAGCTCGGCGCCGAGCTTCGCGTGGAACTCCTCGCGCAAGGCCGGGGACAGCGCTTCCCCGCTGCAGTAGACGCGCCGCAGGCTCGCGCACGCGGACGCGTCGGCGGCCCACAGGAACTCGCGCAGCATCGAGGGCACGAAGTGCAGGTCGGTCACGCCCTCGCGGCCGATCACCTCGGCCAGGTACCACGGGTCGCGGTGCCCGTCCGGGCGGGCCACGACCAGCGCGGCCCCGGTGACCAGCGGCCAGAAGAACTCCCACACCGAGACGTCGAACCCGCAGGAGGTCTTCTGCAGCACGCGGTCGCCGGCGGACAGGCCGTAGGTGCCCTGCATCCAGCGCACGCGGTTCGCCAGCGCCGCGTGGGACACCACGACCCCCTTCGGCCGTCCGGTCGAGCCCGAGGTGTAGAGGACGTAGGCGGCACTGTCCCCGTGGAGCCGGACTTCCGGGAGGGGCGGCGACGGCGGGAGATCGTCGATCCGCAGCACCGGTGTGTCCACAGTGGCCGGAAGCAGCGCGGCCGCGGCGGCGTCGGTGACCACCAGCACCGGGGCGGCGTCGCCGAGCAGGTGCCCGATCCGCTGGGCGGGGTAGTCCGGGTCGACCGGCAGGAACGCCGCGCCCGACCGCGCGATCGCGTGCAGGGCCACGATGAGCTCCACCGAGCGCGGCAGCACGACGGCCACCACCCGCTCCGGTCCCGCCCCGGCCGCCACCAGCACCCCGGCCAGCCGGCCGACCCGGGCCGCGAAGTCCGCGTAGGTGACGGTTTCGCCTTCGAACACGACGGCGGGCGCGTCCGGGGTCGCCGCCGCCTGGGCGGCGACCAGCTCCGGCATCGTCCCCGGCGGAACCGGGTGCGCGGTGTCGTTCCACGCGGTCACGACCTGGTGCCGCTCGCCGTCGTCCAGGACGTCGATGTCCGAGATCGCCCGGCCGGGCGCGGCCGCGACGGCTTCGAGCACCCGGGTCAGCCGGCCGGACAGCCGCTCGGCGGTCCCGGCGTCGAACAGGTCCGCGCGGTACTCCAGCGCGCCGGCGAGCCCGGCGGGCGTGCCTTCGTCGAAGGACTCCGCGTAGTCGAGCAGCAGGTCGAACTTCGCGGTGGGGGTGTGCAGCTCCTCGACCGTGGCCCGGACGCCGGCCAGGTCGCCGTGCCGGTCCGCCTGCGCCCGGGCGACGACCATCACCTGGAACAGCGGGTTGCGGGTGAGCGAGCGAGCCGGGTTGAGCGCGTCCACCACGAGCTCGAACGGCACATCCTGGTGGGCGAACGCGGCCAGGTCGGTCTTCCGGACACGCGCCAGCAGCTCGTCGAACGACGGGTCGCCCGAAACGTCGGTGCGCAGGACGACCGTGTTGACGAAGAAACCCACCAGGTCGTCCAGGGCCTGATCCGCCCGGCCGGCGCACGCCGTGCCGATCGGGATGTCGGTCCCGGCGCCCAGTTTCGCCAGCAGCAACGCGAACGCCGCCTGGACCACCATGAACACCGTCGCCCCGCCGCGGTGGGCGAGGTCGCCGAGCCGGGCGTGCGTCCCGGCGTCCACCGCGAACGGCACCCGGCCGCCCGCCGGTGACGAAGCCGCCGCCCGCGGGCGGTCGGCGGGGAGCGGCAGCTCGTCCGGCGCCCCGGCCAGAGCGGTCCGCCAGAAGTCCAGCTGACGGCGGACGACACTGTCCGGATCGGACTGCGAGCCCAGCATCTCCCGTTGCCACACCGCGAAGTCCGCGTACTGCGCGGGCAGTTCCGCACGCGCCGGGATCTCGCCCTTGGCCCGCGTCTCGTAGGCGGCGGTGAAGTCGCGCCACACCGGCGCCCAGGACATCGCGTCGCCGGTGATGTGGTGCATCACCAGCAGTAGGACGTGGTTCTCCGGCGCGAGGCGGAACAGCCGGGCCCGCAGCGGCAGGTCCGCCGCCAGGGCGAACGGCCGCTGCACGGCGACCGCCACCGCGGCGTCGAGGCCGGACTCGGCGATCGGCACCGTGTCGAACGTCAGGCGCCGCAGTGCCGTGTCCGGGTCGAGGACGTGCTGGTACGGCACCTGCTCGTGCGCCGGGAACACCGTGCGGAGGCTTTCGTGCCGGGTGAGCACGTCGCCGAGGGCCAGGCGCAGCGCCGCCGTGTCCACCGGGCCGGACAGGCGCACGAGCACGGGGACGTGGTAGGCCGAGCCCGCGTCGCCGAACTCTTCGAGGAACCACAGCCGCTGTTGCGCGTAGGACAGCGGGACCCGGTCCGGCCGCGGGGCCGTCCGCAGGGCCGGGCGGGCCGTACCGCCGCGCGCCGCGATCGTCCCGGCCAGTGCCGCCACGGTCGGCGCCTCGAAGACGGCCGAAACCGGCAGGTCCGTCCCGAACACCTCGCGGATCCGCCGGACCAGCCGGATGGCGAGCAGGGAATGCCCGCCGAGGGCGAAGAAGTCGTCCCCGGTGACGGGGTGCCCCAGCACTTCCGCGAACAGCTGCGCGAGAGCTTCTTCGCGCTCGTCGCGCGGTTTGTCCCCGGGCGCGACGGGCCACGCCGGTTCCGGCAGCCGCCCGCGATCGACCTTCCCCTTGCGGTCCACCGGGATCCGGTCGACGGTCGTCACCAGGACCATCGGCTTCACGGCGGCCGGGAGCCCGGCGGTCAGCACCGCCCGCGCGGCGGCCTCGTCCGGTTCGCCCTCGACGTACCCGACGAGGAACGGCTCTTCCGACGGGCCCGGCCGCACCACCGCGACGGCGTCGCGCACGCCGTCCAGGCCGCGCAGCGCCTCGCCGAGCGCACCGAGGTCCAGGCGCACCCCGCGGACGCTCGCGGCGTCGACGTACGCCAGGTCGCCGGTGGCGGTCCAGCGGGCTCGGTCGCCGGTCCGGACCATCCGCGAACCCGGCGGGCCCGCCGGGTCGGCGACGAACCGGGCCGCGGTGGCCGCGGGGTCACCCGCGAAGCCCCGCGCCACCCCGGCACCGCCGACGTACACCTCGCCCGTGACGCCCTCCGGCACCGGACGGAGGTCCGGCCCCAGCACGGCGATCCGGGTGTTGCGCACCGTCCGTCCGATGTGGACGGCGCCGGAGCACTCGGTGAGGCCGTACGCGGTGGTAAGCGCTTTCCCGGCAACGTCCCCGGCGATGCGGATCCGGCCGCCCACCGCCAGCGCGGCGAACAGCTGCCACACCGAGCGGCCGGACGTCAGCGGCGCGTTCTGCGGCACGGTGTCGGCCGCGGTGAGCCCCAGTGCGTCGATCCGGGCGCGGAGCTGGTTCATCAGCCCGGCGTCGCAGATCACCGGGCCGCCGACGAAGGCGGCACCGCTTTCGTGCCGGGGCACGAAAGCGAAGTCCGGGGCTTCGGGGAGGTCTTCGACGACGAGCACCCGCAGGCCGGGAACCCGGGCGGCGACCTCCTCCGCCGTCGCACGCCACCGCCGTCCGGTCACCAGGAACCCGGCGCCGCGGTCCGCGAGATCGGCCGGCTCCGCCGGGTCCACCGGCACGTACGCCCCGCCGGCCGCCCACACGCCCAGCACCACGCCCGCGAACCCGCCACCGGGCTCGGCCACGACGCCGACGACGGACTCGGGCCCCGCCCCGGCGGCCGCCAGACCGGCGCCGACCTTGCGGGCGAGGCCCAGGAGCCGTCCGTACGACCAGGTGCCGTCGTCGGCCAGCACGGCTTCGGTGTCCGGCGCGGTGGCCGCGACGGCGCGCAGCAGCTCGCCGAGGTCTTCGGTGGGGCACGGCTCGCCGTCGCCCCACCGAGGCCGGGACGGGCCGGCGTCGAGCCGGGCCAGCGGCCGGTCGCCGTCGAAGTTCGCGAACGCCGCGAGGAACGCCACGAACAGCCGCAGCAGCTCGGCCAGCTCGTCGCCGGTGTACCGCGCCGGATTGGCGTTGACGTCGAGGAAGAGCCCGTCGCCGCCGGTCTCGCCGACGATGAACTCCAGGTCGTCCACCGGCCCGGTGGACAGCACGCGTCCCGTCGCGACGCAGCCGCCGAACGAGCGCACTTCGCCCAGCCCGAGGACGTTGACGGCCGGGCCGAACGGGCGGACGTCACCCGGCAGCCCCAGGTGGCCCCGCACCAGGCGGCCGCGGTACCGCTGGTGGCGCACCGTGCGCCGGACCTCCGCCGCGGTGTGGGCGAGCAGCTCGTCGCGGGTCAGGTCCGGCCGGACGGTCAGCGGCAGCGGCAGGGGGTTCGCCGCCACGCCGGGCACGTTCCGCGTGGCCGCACCGCGGCGGCCGGTCGTCAGCAGGGTCAGGAGCACGTCCCGGGACCCGGTCATCCGCTGCACGAAGGCCGCGGTGGCCGCGACGACCAGTTCGGGCAGCGCCACCCGCGCCTGCCACGCGAGGCCGGTCAGCCGCTCGGCATCGGCGCGCGGCAGCCACGCCGACCGCCGGACGACGTCGGTCGCGAGCACGGGAGGGCGGGTGGAGAGGCTGGTCAGCTCGGGCGGGCCGGGGAAGCGCTCCGTCCACAGTGCACGGTCACGGTCGAACTCGGCCGAGCCGCCGTGGTAGGCGCGGTCGTCCTCGACGAGGACTTCCAGCGGAGGCAGTACGTCCCGGTCCGCAGGCCGGCCCGACACGAGCGCGTCGTAGATGCCGGTCATCCGCTTGAGCAGCAGCCCTTGGCTGAAGCCGTCGCCGGCCAGGTGGCTCAGGCACATGAAGAAGCGCCAGTGCCCCGGACCGAGCCGGTAGAGCACGCAGCGGGGCACGAGCGGCACCGACGGGTCGAACGGGGTCCGCACACCGGCCCACATCAGCTCTTCGGCCGCCGCACCCGGATCCGGCTCCGCGGCCAGGTCCAGCACCGGGACGTCCACCCCGGCGGGCTCGATCACCTGCCGGGGTTCGTCGGCCACCACCTCGAAGCGGACGCGCAGCGTTTCCGCCTCGCGCACGACCTGCCGCACGGCCGCGGTCCACAGCTCGGGGTCGAACGGCCCCCGGATGTCGTAGTAGCCGGCGACGTTGAAGATCGCCCGGTCGCGCGCTTCTTCCCAGCGGTACCACAGCTCGGTCTGCGCGGCGGTCAGTGGCAAGGCGACGCGGCTGGCCATGCGGACGGCTCCTCTTCGGCGGTGGGAAGCCAGTATCGGCAGGGGATGACTGGCAATCCGCAAAGAAGCCCGCCGGCTCAGCCCTGCGCGTACTGGCCGGAGAGGATCGCGGCCGCCAGTTCCACCCGGGACCGGTAGCCGCTGCGCTGGAAGAGCCGGGACAGCCGCCCTTCGACGCTCTTCTCGCCCGTCTGCAGGAGGGTGGCGATCTGCTTGTTCCCCAGCCCCTCGGCCACGAGCACCGCGAGCAGGCGCTCGTTCTCGGCCAGCGTCGTCTGCCGGCCCGGCACCTGGACCCCGTGGTGGCGCATCAGCGTCCGCGACCAGGACCGGCTCATCAGCGCGTCCATGGCGCCGAAGATGGCGTAGGACTCCGAAAGCAGGGCCGGCGGCTCGCCCAGCCCGTACCGCACGAACCGTTCCAGGGCGACGGCCTGCTCCAGCGGCTGGTCGCGCAGGCGCAGCAGGCGCATCGCCTCGCCGGCCGCGGCCGGGTCGTCGTGCACCAGCGCGTGCAGGGTGAGGCGGTTGAACTCGGCGCGCTCGGTGCCCAGGCACGCCGCCACCTTCTCGAGCTTGCGCAGGTACTCCGGCAGCCGCTCGGTCCGGTGTGTGCGGACACCGATGTCGGCCAGCGCGATCCACAGCAGGTCGGTCTGCGCCAGGACGCCGTCCTCTTCGGCCTGGCACACCGCCGTCCGCAGGATCGACTCCGTCCGCGCGTATTCGCCGTGCGCGCGTTCGTACAGCGCCTCCGGGATGGCCAGCAGGTGTGGCATGGCCGGGCCGCGGGACCGTGCCGTGGCGATCAGCTCGCGGGCCCGCGAAAGCCTGCCGCGGCACAGCTGGATGCTCGAGACGAGCTGGAACATGACGGTTTGCGCCGGGTCGCAGCCGCCGGGGCCTCCGGCGGCGATGTGCTTGCGGGCCAGCTCCATGGCGTCGTCGAAGCGGCCTTCGCCCACCGTGAGGATCATCCGGCTCGGCGTGCTCAGCCGGACGGGCACGTTCCGGGTGACGTCGAGCAGCTGCTCCGCCTGCCGCAGCTCGCTCAGTGCCACGAGTGCGCCGGCCAGGCAGGCGGCTTCCCCGGACGGCCGTTCGCCGGCCTCGATCCGGTGCCGCAGCTCGGCGACGTCGTGGTCGAACGCCGTCCGGTCGCCCAGCCACAGGTCCACGACGGGACCGAACAGCCGGACGGCCGCCGCGACCCGCGTGACGCCGGGGTCCGCACGGATCCGGTGCAGCAGCTCGTGCGCTTCGCGCCAGCGGCCGAGCCGGGTCAGCGCGTACGCCCGCACGACGAGGTCTTCGAGCGGGGTGGCACGGGACTTCGCGAGCGAGGTGCCGCCGTCGGCGATCTCCGCCAGCTCGTCCCGGCGGCCGGACTCGGACAGTGCCCCGAGGTGGACGAAGCAGACGTCCAGCAGCTCGCCGTCCGGGATTTCCGCCGCGTGCGCGCGCAACACCGTCCCGGTGGACTCCAGCGCCTGCCCGGGGTCGTCGTTGGCGGCGCTGGTGCGGGCGTGCAGCAGCAGGATCTCGGTGCGCCGGGCCGGGTCGGCGGTGAGCCCGGCCGCCGCCCGCAGCCACGGCAGCGCCCGCTTCGCGTCCCCCGGCGCCACGGCACGGGCGTGGGCGAGCAGGTCCGCGGCCGCCCGGCCGGGATCGACGAGGCCGCCCGCGTTGACGAGCTGGTCGGGCAGGCAGTGGCGCGCGGTGCTGCGGGCGGCACCGGACCACAGCGCCTGGACGGCCGTCTGGGCGAGCCGGCGCCGCTCGTAGGGACCCAGCACCCAGGTCAGCGCGACCGCGACCAGGGGCTGGCGGAACGTCCAGGTGTCCCGGGACCGGGCACGGCGCAGCACCCCGGCCTGGGCCAGCAGGTCCAGCTCGTGGCGGGCCTGGGCTTCGGAGGTGCCGAGTGCTTCGGCGACCAGCGGGGCGGCGGCCGGGCCGAGCACGCCGAGCACCGCGATCGCCTTGGCCGCCGCCCACGCGGTCGGCCCCAGCCGCCGGATCGCCGTGAGCAGTTCGTGGGGCTCGGACATCCGCGACGGCGTCTGCGTCCCGGTCAGGTAGGCGTGCCGGTCCACCACGCGCAGGACCTCGTGCGCCTGGCCGATCCGCAGGCCGGCCTCGACCAGGGCGGGCCAGCCGCGGGTGGCCAGCCACGCGCGGTCGACCAGCCGGCGCTCCGGGACCGCGCCGAGCAGGGCCGTGGCGAGCGCCGGCAGCTCGGAGCGGGGCAGCGGGCGCAGGGTGACGTGGTGGAGCAGGCCCTCCCGGTGCAGCCGCGCGGCGCTCTCGTGGAAGGCCGCGCGGGTCGCGGCGGGCAGGGGCAGGGCGACGGTGCACACGCAGGCGGACTTCGCCGCGGCCAGCTGCCGGACGAGGGTGTCCAGCGAGCAGCTGTCGCCGGCCGGCATCAGGTGGACGTCCTTGAGGAGCAGCAGCGTGCCGGCGGCGGCGCGCAGCACCGCCGCCGCCGGGATCCGCTCCAGCAGGGCCGCTCCGGAGGCGGAGCCGGCGAACGCGAGGTCGATCACCCGCACCTGGGCGAAGCCCGGCGGGTTCTCGGTGAGGTGACGGCAGAGGGCGGCCTCGACCGCGGCGAGGTCGGCGCCGACCGGTCCGCTGAGGACGGTCAGCACCGGACGGCCGGGCGAGCGGAGCGCCTCGGCGATTTCGAGGGCGACCCGCTCGGACGGCGGGACG
This sequence comes from Streptomyces sp. MN03-5084-2B, assembly GCA_033793495.1. Taxonomy (GTDB): domain Bacteria; phylum Actinomycetota; class Actinomycetes; order Mycobacteriales; family Pseudonocardiaceae; genus Amycolatopsis. The sequence goes on from JARAWT010000001.1 coordinate 408,862, forward strand.
AATCGATCAGGCTGCACGCTTCTCGCTCTGCTGGTCCGGGTACCCCGGCCGGGGCGGGGCAGGTCAGATTAACCGCAGCTCTCCGGAGCACGCCAACGCCGCCGGGCCGGTTGCGTTGTGCCGTCCCGGGATCCGGGCGGTTCCCACCGGCCGAAGATCACTCGTCCGGGTGACGTTCGGCGGGCCAGGGCCGGGCCGGTGCGGTGGGGGCGAGGCGCGTTCGTGCCTACGGAGCGTGGCAGTCCGCGGCCGGAACGGGCCCGTCGGGTAAGCGCTTTCTCGAGGTTCGCCGGTCTTCGCTTGCTCCGCACGATTTTTCGGCCGGGCCGTGGTGCCGACCGTCGGCGTGACCGGCGCGCCGCGGGTGGCCGGTATCACTCCGGAGTGCCGGTCGGGCGCTCGGCCGGGTGATGCGGGCGGTGGGCGCGCCCATATGCGTGATCGGCTACTTGAGGTGCGCCCCCGAATGGGGTACATCTCATGCAGCATTCGGCCGGACGGCGTAATGAGCGATACCCGCCCTCGTCACCCGAGGAGAACGGCGGCCGCGGACCTGTCGGCCGGTGGACGGGAGGGAGGCGGTCGGTGATCCGGGACTGCGGTGCCTTGCCGGGGCGGGTCGACGAGGTCGCCACGCTCGAAAAGGTTGCGGGGCGGCCCGTTCTCGTCGTGGTCAGGGGCGTGGCCGGCGTGGGCAAGACGGCGTTGCTCGGCGCGGTGGCGCAGAAGTGGCGTGAGCGGGGAATGAAAATCGTTCATGTCTGCTTTTCCGCCGGTGTTCCGGACGAATTCGGCATTCCGGCCGTGTCGGCCGCTTTTCGCGAGGAATACGGCACCCGATGTGACGCCAGGCTTTCTGCGGTAAACCGGTATCGGCCCTCCGGTGACCCCGAATGTTCACCTTCTGTTTCTGCTTTGTTCACCGAGCTGACCCGGTTGTTCGGGGCGCTCCGGCAGAGCGGTCCCACGGCCGTGGTCTTCGACGACCTCCACGCCGTGCCCGACCCCGGCTTCACGATCGCCGCCGCGCGCTACGCCGGGTGCACCGTCCTCGCGGCCTGCCGCGAGGAAGAAGCCGGCGAGCCCACCTCGCTGAGCGCGCTCGCCGACCAGGTCGTCGACCTGCGGCCGCTGCCCGACTGCGCGGTCGACGAGCTGATCGCCGCCCGCGGGCCGGTGGACCCCGCCGTCGCCCCGGCCGTGCGGGCCGCGCTCGGATCCCTGCGCGGCAACCCGGGTGCCGTGCTGGCGGTCTGGGACGCGCTCGAGCGGGCCGGCCGGCTCGTCCCGGTGCGGGGCGTGCGGTGCCTGGCCGATCCCACCGCACCGATCGCGCTGCCACCCGGCCACGAGCTCGTGGAGCGGGTGACGCGGCTGCCCGAACCCGCCCCGGCACTGGTCGCGCTCATCGGTACCGCCGGGACCTTCCCGGTGGACGACCTGCTGCGCCTGGCCGAGGCCGCCGGCTGGGATCCCGCCGCCTGCGGCCGGGCCGCCGACCGGCTCGTCGCCGCCGGGGTGCTGGGCTGCGACGAGCGGGGAGAGCTGGTCGTGCCCTGCCCGGCCCTGGTCTCGGCCGTGTCGGCCGCGCTGGGCGAGGAGCGGATGCGCACCGTCCACCCGATGGTCGCCGAGTACCTGCTCCAGGGGACGGCGGGCGCCGGGGGACCGGCCGGCCCGGAGGTGATCTCGCGGTGGTGCCGCGAAGCCGCCCGGATCCGCCCGTCCGCTCCGGCGTTGGCCGGCCGGTGGTACCGCACCGCGCTGGCGCACCGCGCCACCCACGACCCCGGCGGCGTGCCGGACCTGACGCGGTCACTGCTGCGGCTGCTGGTGCGGATCGGCCACTACGACTGGCTGCGCGAGGTCGTCGCCGAGGTGGTGGCCGCCGGGGTGCCGGAAGGGCAGGAGTACGAGCTGGCGGTGGCGGCCGCACTGGGGGCGGTGCACACCGGCGTCCCCGTCCCGTTCGCCGTGGCGGTGGAGCTGGCCGCCGATCCGGCGAGCCGCCTGCCGCTCGAGTTCGCCGGGCAGTGGTTCGACGGCCGCGAGGCGATGAGCCTCGACGGGTTCGTGGCCGCGTTCGGCGCCTTCCGGCTCGGCGCCGCGCCGGACTACGCGCGGACGCGCGACCAGCTCGAGATCTGGGCCGGCCGGCACGACCTGGTCGCCCTGTTCGGCTTCCTGCTCGGCGACGAATACGGTGCGCCGGAAGGCGGGCCGCTCGCGCTGTACCACCGGGTCATCACCGGCTACCACCGCGGGGAGTGGGCCGAGGTGCTGTCCGCGACCCGGGTGCTCGAGCTGAGCGGGCAGCCGACCACGCCCGTGCACTGCGCGGCCCGGCTGCTCGCCGCGGAGATCCACTCCTGCGAAGGCGAGTTCGAGCTCGCCGCCGAATGGCTGGCCGAGGCGGGCGAGAGCCTGTTCCCGGCGATGGCGACCTGGGCCGAAACCGGGCTGCTGTGGCGCGGCGGACGGCTGCCCGAAGCGGTCGAGGCGGGCTGGCGCGGCTACGCCAAGGCCGCGGAGGCGGCCGAGCGGGGCAACCCCATCGGGATGCACTGGCTGCTCGTGCGGCTGGCGATGCTGGAGACCGAGGCCGGTGGGGGCGGCCGGCTGCCGGAGCTGCGGACGCTGGCCCGGAAGTGGTACCGCCGCTACGGCGGGCGCCGGCTGCAGATGGCCGACCTGATGGTCACCGGCCTGGCCGAGCGCGACTTCGCGAGCGCCCGCGCCGCGGTCGAGGTGGTGCGCAGCCACGACAACCAGAGCGAACTGATGCGGGCGTGCCTGATCGCCTCGCACAGCGCCGACGAGCCACGGCCGTGGCTGCACGAGGCCTACGACATCGCGCGACGGCTCGGCGGCGACCTGCTGCGCATGACGATCAAGGCCCGGATGCGCGAGCGCGGCGTGACCCCGCCTCGCCGTCACTTCGCCTCGGACGACCTGTCGGCGGCCGAACTGCGCATCATCGCGCTGATCCGGCAGGGGCTGACCAACCGCCAGATCGCCGGCGCGCTGCGGATCGGCGAGAAGACGGTGGAGAGCCACCTGACCCGGCTGTTCGCGAAAACGGGCTGCCGGTCACGGCTCGACCTGGCCACCGCGAGCATCGAAGGCCGCCTGACGGTGTCCGGCCTGGACCGCAGCGGAACGGCCTGACGGAGCGCCCCCGATGTCGTGAACGACTCTTTCAGTGCGTCCGACGCACTGAAAGAGTCGTTCACGACGTTCGAAGGCGGCACCTACGCGGGCTCAGCTGTCCTGGACGAACCCGAGCAGCTCGCCGACCGACAGCGGCGCCCGGCCGCCCGGGACGGCCGGCACCGCCCGGCCCGCGACGGCACCGCCGTGGTGGGCGAAGAACTGGTCGCAGATCGCCGCGACCGGCTGTTCCGGGCGGCCGAGCGCCAGTGGATCCGGGACGGCCGTGGTGTTCACCATGGACTCGACGCTGTTCATGCTGCTCCTCAAGGTGTTTTCTCCGAAACCGACCGGAAGGCCCGCGAAGCCGCCGTCACGACGACGGCCAGCAGGATCGTGATCGTCACGCACGCCACCGGGATGGCGTGCACGACGGCGCCGCTGTCGCCGCTGTCCGCCACCGGGTTGCCCCACAGCAGGCGGCAGGCCGTCGACACCGTGCTCACCGGGCTCCACGACGCGACCGCGTGCAGCCAGCCCGGCAGGCCGTCCGGGGGGACGAAGGCCGTCGAAACGAACGAGCCCACCACCAGGACCAGACCGGACAGCGAGTTCACCGCCGGGGTGCTGCGGATCCACAGCCCGGCCAGGATCCCCGTCCACGACAACAGGAACGCCAGCGCCAGCAGCAGGCCGAAGCCCGCCAGGCCGGCCACGATCCCGGTGTGGATCCGCCAGCCCAGCAGCCAGCCCGCCGCCGACGCGATGGCCATCCCGGCCGCGATCAGCAGCAGGTCGCACAGCGACTGCGCGAGCAGCACCGGGAGCCGGCCGATCGGCAGCGAGCGGAACCGGTCGACGAGCCCGTTGCGCAGGTCGTCCGCCATCGCGATCGCGCTGGTGCCGAAGCCCGCCAGCGCGACCTGGGCACCGACGCCGGCCATCGTGAAGTCGAGGTATCCCGTGCCGTCCGGCATCGCGATGGACTTGTTCAGCAGGTAGCCCATGACGACCACCATCGTCACCGGGGTGATCGTGACGGCGAACAGCTCGCTCGGCGTCCGGCGCAGCCGCAGCAGCCGCCGTCCGGTGAGGGCGGCGGTCTCGGTGAGGATCATGCGGCTCGCTCCTTTCCGGTGAACGCGAGGAAGACGTCGTCGAGGGACGGGCGGCGGACCGCGAAGTCGGCCACGGCCAGGCCGGCCCGGTCGAGGGCGGCCGCCGCGGCGGCGACGGTCGCCATGCCGTCGTCCAGCGGCAGGGAGAGCCGTCCCGCCGCGCGATCGACCTCCGCCGCCGCCGGGCCGAGGGCGGCCACCGCGGCCGGGACGTCGGCCGGGTCCGCCAGGACGATGCCCAGCCATTCGCCACCCACCTTCCGCTTCAGCTCCTCCGGGCTGCCCTCCGCGACGACCGACCCGGCGCCGAGGACGACGATCCGGTCGGCGAGCTGGTCGGCTTCCTCGAGGTACTGCGTGGTGAGCACGACGGTGATCCCGCTGCCGACCTGCTCGCGGACCTCCGTCCACAGCAGCCGGCGGCTCGCCGGGTCCAGCCCGGCGCTCGGCTCGTCGAGGAACAGCACCGCGGGCCGGGTCACCAGGCAGCACGCCAGGTCGAGCCGCCGGCGCATCCCGCCCGAGTAGGTGCCCGCCCGGCGGTCCGCGGCGGCGGTGAGGCCGAACCGCTCCAGCAGCTCGTCCGCCCGGACGCGGGCACCCCGGGCGCCCAGCCGCAGCAACCTGCCCAGCAGGACCAGGTTTTCGCGCCCGGTGAGCTGCGCGTCGACCGCGGCGTACTGGCCGGCGAGCGCGATCCGGCGCCGGACCTCCTGCGGATCCCGGGCGACGTCGAACCCGGCGACGCGCGCGGACCCGCCGTCCGGCGTCAGCAGGGTCGCCAGGATCCGGACGGTGGTGGTCTTGCCGGCCCCGTTGTGGCCGAGCAGGCCCAGCACCGTCCCGGACGGCACGTGCAGATCGACACCGCGCAGGGCCTCGTGGCCGGGATAACGCTTGCGCAGCTGGTGGGTCTCGACGACCGCGTCCACTTCGGACCCCTTTCCTGGCTTGCCCGCCGATCCTGCCCGCGGCCGCACTGGCATGGCGCCAACGTCGCTTTTGCGGTTTGCCAGTTCCGCGGTGCCGATACTGGCCGCCCACCGCCCCAGGAGAGGAGCGCCCCGATGCCCGAAACCGCGCTACCGCTGACCGCCGCCCAGTCGGAGCTGTGGCAGCGCTGCGTCCGCGAGCCGGGCAACGCGGTCTACAACCTCGGCGGCCTCTACGACATCCACGGCCCCCTGGACCCCGCCCGCTGGACGGCCGCGGTCCGGGAAGCCGTCCGGGAAGCCGAGACCCTGCGCGTGCGGTTCGTGCTCGAAGACGCCGAGACGCGGCAGGCGATCGTGGACGTCGAACCGGAGGTCGCGCTGCTGGAGCTGACCCGTGAAGCGGCCGACGAATGGATGCGCGCGGACCTGCGCACGCCGTTCGACCTGACCGCGCCGATGCTGCCCCGGTTCGCGCTGATCCGCCTCGCCCCCGAGCACCACCTGGGTTACGTGTGCGTCCACCACGTCGTGTCCGACGGCTTCAGCCAGCTCCTGCTGTTCCGGCGGATCCTCGAGATCTACGAGGCCGGACCGGCGGCCGGGAAGGGCGCACCGCCGCCCCTGCGGCTCCTGGTCGAGGACGACGTCGCGTACCACGCCGATCCCGTCCGGCAGGCCGAGGACCGGGCGATGTGGGCGAGCCGCTTTCCCGTCGGGCGCGAGCCGACGACGCTGTCGAGCCGCCCGTTCGTGCCCGCGGCCGACTTCGTCCGGGAGTCCACGATGGTGCCCGGGGAAGTCTCGCGGCAGCTCAGGGCGGCCGCGTGGGACATCCGGGCGGCCCTGCCCGGGCTGCTGATCGCCGCGACGGCGGCGTACGTCCAGCGGGTGACCGGCACGGCCGACATCCTGCTGAACCTGCTGACCACCGCCCGCACGGACTCGCGGCTGCGGTCGGTGCCGGGCATGGTGGCGAACGCGCTGCCGGTGCCGGTCCGCTCCGGGACGGCCCACGGCGAGCTCGTCGCGCAAACGGTTGCGGAAATCAAGCAGACCGTGCGGCACCAGCGCTACCGCGGACGGCGGGTGCGGGAGCACCTGGGACTCCTCGGCGATCCCCGCCCGTTCGGCCCGACCGTGAACATCCTGCGCGTCGGCCAGGAACGGTCCTTCGGCGGCTGCCGCGCGAGCGTGCACGACCTGTCCACCGGCCAGGTCGACGACCTCGAATTCGTCATCGGCGAAACCCCTGACGGTGGCCTGCCCCTCACCGTCATCGCCAACCCCGCGCTGTACCGCCCGGACGAAGTGGCCGCGCATGCGGCGGCGTTCGTGGCGTTCCTCGCTGACTTCGCCCGGGAGGGAGTGTTGTGACGACTCACGGACTGCAGGACGTCCTCCCGCTGACGCCGCTGCAGGAAGGGCTGCTCTACCACGCCGCGCTGAGCGACCACGGCACCGACGTCTACCACGTCCAGCTCGTCGTCGACCTCGAAGGCGACCTCGACGCCGAAGCGCTGCGCGCGGCCGGGCAGGCCCTGCTGGACCGGCACGCGCCGCTGCGCGCGTGCTTCCGGCGCCGCCGCTCCGGTGAGCCGGTGCAGGTCGTCCCGGCCCGTGCCCGGCTGCCGTGGCGCGAGGTCGACCTGCGCGGCCGTCCCGAAAGCGAAGCGGACGCGGCCGTCGACGAGGAGCGGGCCCGCCCGTTCGACGTCGAAAACCCGCCGCTGCTGCGGTTCCTGCTGATCCGGCTGGCCGAGAAGCGCCACCGGGTCGTCTCGACCAACCACCACGTCCTCACCGACGGCTGGTCGATGCCGCTGATCCTGCGGGACCTCTTCGCGCTCTACGCCGGGCAGCCGGTGCCGCCGGTGCCGGACCACCGCGAGTACCCGAAGTGGCTGCGCGGCCAGGACCGGCCCGCTGCCGAGCGGGCCTGGCGCGAAGCGCTCGACGGCCTCGCCGAGCCGACGCTCGTGGCCGCGTCCGGGCAGCAGCGCGAGCCGAAGCTGCCCGAGGCGCTGGTCGTCGACGTGCCGGAGCGGCTGAGCGCGGACGTGACGGCCTGGGCGCGCGCCGAAGGGCTGACGCTCAACACCGTCCTGCAGGGCTGCTGGGCGATCGTGCTCGGCGGGCTCACCGGCCGCTCGGACGTCGTGTTCGGCGCGGTCACCGCGGGACGGCCGCCGGAGGTCGCCGGCATCGCGGACATGGTGGGGCTGTTCATCAACACCCTGCCCGTCCGCGTCCGGCTCGACCCGGCCGCGACGCTGGCCGGCACCCTCGCACGCCTGCAGCGCGAGCAGTTCGGTCTCCTGCCGCACCAGCACCTCGCGCTCTGGGAGGTCCAGCGGGAGGCCGGGCTCGGCGAGCTGTTCGACACGGCGTTCGTCTTCGAGAGCTACCCGCTCGCCGCCGAAGGCTTCGACGGCGAGATCGCCGGGCTGCGCGCGAGCGCCGCGGAAGCCCGGGATGCCACGCACTACGCGCTGAGCCTCACCGTGGTGCCGAACCAGCGCCTGAGCCTGCGGCTGGAGTACCGCGACGACGTCCTCGACGCCGCCACCGCCCGCCGCACCGCCGAGCGCGTCCTCGACCTCCTGCGCACCGTGGTCACCGAGCCGGATCGCCCCCTGGGCCGGGTTTCCCTGCTCACCGCGGCCGAGCGGGACGGCGTGCTGGCCGCCGGGCGCGGGCCGCGGCACGAGCCCGGCCTGCCGGTCGCCGACCTGGCCGAGGCCCAGGCCGCCCGCACGCCGGACGCCGTGGCCGTCGAACACGACGGCGTCCGCCTGACCTACCGGGAGCTGAACGCGCGGGCCAACCGGCTGGCGCACCGGCTGCGGGCTGCCGGGGCCGGGCCGGAACAGGTGGTGGCCGTCGTGCTGCCGCGCTCGGCGGACCTGGTCGTCGCCGCGCTCGCGGTCGCCAAGGCCGGCGCGGCCTACTTCCCGGTCGATCCGGAGTACCCGGCCGAGCGCATCGCCAGGCTGATCGCCGACGCCGAACCGGTCGTCGTGCTGCGCGACGCCGAAGCGGCGGGGTGGCCGGACACCGACCCGCCGCGGGCCGTGCGGCCGGAGCACCCCGCCTACGTGATCACCACGTCCGGCTCGACCGGACGTCCCAAGGGCGTCGTGGTGCCGGTGGGGGCGCTGGCCAACGCGATCGCCGACGTCGTGCGCACCTGCGGGCACGCGCCGGGGGACCGCGTGCTGGCCGTCGCGGCGCCGACGTTCGACATCGCCCTCGAAGAGCTGTTCGCGCCCCTGGTCGCCGGGGCCACGCTGGTCGTGGCCGACCGCGACACCGTCCGCGACCCGGTCGCGCTGACCCGCCTGATCCGCGACGCCCGGATCACGCTGATGGACGCCGGACCCGCGCTGTGGCACTACGTCCTGGAAGAGGACGCCGCTGCGCTCGCCGGGCTGCGGGCCATCGTCGGCGGTGAGGCGGTCGGGGCCGAGCTGGCGCACCGGCTGCGCGCGGCGACGCGCGGGGTCGTCAACTTCTACGGCCCCACCGAAACCACGATCAACGCGACCGGCTTCGTGCTTCCCCGCCACGCCGGGAACGCGCCGCCGATCGGCCGGCCGGTCGCGAACACCGACGCCTACGTGCTCGACGCCGCGCTGCGGCCGGTGCCGCCCGGCGTCACCGGCGAGCTGTACCTCGCGGGCGTCCAGGTCGCCCGCGGTTACCTGCGGCGTCCCGGGCGCACCGCGGAGCGGTTCGTCGCCGACCCCTTCGGCCCCGCCGGGACGCGGATGTACCGCACCGGCGACCGCGTCCGCTGGAACGACGGCGAGCTGGAGTTCCGCGGCCGCGCCGACGACCAGGTCAAGATCCGCGGCTTCCGCATCGAGCCCGGCGAGATCGAGGCGGTGCTCGCCGCCGTCGAGGGCGTCACCGGTGTGGTCGTGCTCGCCCGCGACGACGACGGCGACCGCCGCCTGGTCGCCTACGTGACCGGCACGGCCGACCCGGACGAGCTGCGCACGCGGGTGGCCGCCCGGCTGCCCGAGCACTGCGTGCCGTCGGCCTTCGTGGTCCTGGACGCGTTTCCGCTGACCCCGCACGACAAGGTGGACCGCCGTGCGCTGCCCGCGCCGGACTTCTCCGGCGTGCGGGACCGCCGCGCGCGGACCTCGCTGGAGCAGATCCTCTGCGTGCTGTTCGCCGAGGTGCTCAAGGTGCCGTCGGTCGGCGCCGGGGACAACTTCTTCCACCTCGGCGGGCATTCGGTGCTCGCCACCCGGCTGGCCGGGCGGATCCGCACGGTCCTGGGCACCGACCTGGGCGTCCGGACGATCTTCGAGGCCCCGACCGTCGCCGAGCTGGCGGGCCGGCTCGCCGGCGGGTCCGCGACGCGCCCCGCGCTGACGGCGGTGCCGCGGCCGGGGCCGGACCTGCCGCTGTCCCACGTCCAGGAACGCTTCTGGTTCATCGACGAGATCGCCGGGCGGGACGGCTCGCTGGAGATGCCGCCGCTGGCGGTCCGGCTGCACGGCGAGCTCGACGTCGAGGCGTTTTCCGCCGCGCTGGGCGACGTCGTCGAGCGGCACGAGTCCCTGCGCACGCTCTACCCGGTCGTCGGCGGCGAACCGCGGCAGCGGATCCTGGCCGCCGCGCACGCGCGGGAGCTGGCCCGCCTCGACGTCCGCGGCCCCGGCGAGATCGCGTCGGTGAACCGGCGGTTCGACACGGCCACCGAACTGCCGGTGCGGACCGTGCTCTTCCGCGAAGCCGCCGACGAGCACCTGTTCGTCCTGATCCTGCACCAGATCGCCGTCGACGGCTGGTCGCTGGTGCCGCTGGCCCGCGACTTCGCCGACGCCTACCGCGCCCGCCTCGCCGGGCAAGCTCCACAGTGGACACCGCTGAAGGTACAGTACGCGGACTACGCGCTGTGGCAGCGCGAGATCCTCGGCGAGGAGTCCGATCCGGACAGCGGCATCTCCCGCCAGCTCGCGTACTGGCAGTCCACCTTGGCGGGCCTGCCGGAGGAGCTGACGCTGCCCGCCGACCGGCCCCGCCCGGCGACGCCGTCCTACCGGGGTCACGGCGTGGACTTCGAGATCGACGCGGCGGTCCACCGCACGCTCACCGACGTCTGCCGCCAGACCGGCACCACGGCGTTCATGGTGGTGCAGGCCGCGCTCGCGGTGCTGCTGGGCAAGCTCGGCGCGGGCACGGACATCCCGCTCGGCACCGCCGTGGCCGGGCGCACCGACGAAGCGCTGGACGAGCTCATCGGCAACTTCGTCAACGTCCTCGTGCTGCGCACCGACCTCGGCGGCGACCCGACGTTCCGCGAGCTGCTGACCCGGGTCCGGCGCACCGACCTGGCCGCGTTCAGCCACCAGGACGTGCCGTTCCAGCGGGTCGTCGACGCGCTCAACCCGGTGCGCTCGGCCGCCCGGCACCCGCTGTTCCAGGTGATGCTCGAGTTCGAGAACCTCGACGAGGTGCGGTTCGAGTTCGCCGGCCTGGACGCCCGCTTCGAGCACCAGGCTCTCGAAGCCATGGACTACGACCTCATGTTCATCATGCGGGAGCAGCACACCGGCGAGGGCGCGCCCGCGGGCATCCGGGCCTTCCTGGAAGCCGCCCTCGACCTGTTCGACCCGGACACCGCCCGGGCCGTCGCCCGCCGGCTGGTCCGGTTGCTCGGCGACCTGGTCGCGGCCCCGGACCGGCCGATCAGCGCGTTCACCGTGCTGGACCCGGCCGAGCGCGACCTGGTGCTGACCGCGTGGAACGACACCGCGCGCGCCGAGGAGTTCGTGGCCGTGCCCACCCGGGTGCGGGAGTTCGCGCGGACGACGCCCGGCGCGGAGGCGGTCGCCGACGACGACGGCGCGTGGACCTACCGCGAGCTGTGGGCGTTCGCCTCGGGCGTCGCCGGAACGCTGCCCGGCGGGGAACCGGTGGTGGGGATCCTCGGTGATCCCGGCCGCGCGTTCCTCGGCTCGGTGCTCGGGGTCTGGGCCGCGGGTGGCGCGTACGTGCCGGTGGACCCGGCGGCTCCCGTCGAGCGGATCGCCGGGATGCTCGCCGACGCGGGCGCGGAGCTGCTGCTGGCCGCCGAGGAGTCCCGGCCGCGGGCGGAGGAGATCGCCGCGGCCGTGCCCGGCCTGCGCGTGCTCACCCCGCGAGTGTCCACAGAGGACTTCACGCCGGTGCCGCGGCGCGCCGGCGACGCCGCCTACGTGCTGTTCACCTCCGGCTCCACCGGCCGGCCCAAGGGCGTCGTCGTCTGCGACGACGGCATGGTGAACCACCTGCTCGCCAAGGTCGAGGACCTCGGCCTGACCGCCGCCGACACCGTGCTGCAGAACGCCCCGCTGACGTTCGACATCTCGGTGTGGCAGATGTTCGCCGCGCTGCTGACCGGCGGCGCCGTCCGGATCGTGGGCGCCGACCTGCGGGCCGACCCGCGGCGGCTGTTCGACGTCGTCGACGCCGACGGGGTGTCCGTGGCCGAGGTGGTGCCGTCGCTGCTGCGCACCGCCCTCGACGAGTGGGACCCGCGCGTGGACCTGTCCGCCCTGCGCCTGCTGGTGGTCACCGGCGAGGCGTTCCCGGCCGACCTGCGCGACCGCTGGCTCGCCCGGTTCCCGGCCGTCGGACTGGTCAACGCCTACGGGCCCACCGAGTGCTCGGACGACGTCACGCACGCCTTCCTCGGCCCCGGCGCCGTCGTCCCGATCGGGCGGCCGGTGCGCAACACGCAGCTGCACGTCCTGGGCCCGGAACTGCGGCCCGTCCCGCCGGGGGTGGTCGGCGAACTGTACGTCGGCGGCACGGGTGTCGCGCGGGGTTACGCCGGCCGCGCGGGCGGCACCGCCGAGCGGTTCCTCGCGAACCCGTTCGGCCCGCCCGGTTCGCGGATGTACCGCACCGGCGACCGCGTCCGGTGGAACCGCGACGGGGAACTGGAGTACTTCGGCCGCGCCGACGACCAGGTCAAGGTCCGTGGCGTGCGCATCGAGCTGGGCGAGGTCGAGGCCGCGCTGCACGCGCTCGACGGCGTCCGCGACGCCGCCGCCGCGGTCCGGCCCGACCCCGCGGGCCAGCCGGCCCTCGTCGGCTACGTCGTCACCGCCGTCTCCGCCGTCGACTTCGACGTCGCGGCGGCGCGCACGGCCCTGGCGGGCAAGCTCCCGGTGGCGCTGGTGCCCGCGGTGCTGGTCCCGCTGCCCGAGCTGCCGGTCGACGGCAACGGCAAGATCGCCCGGCGCGCCCTGCCCGAACCGGCGTGGCCGGTGGCCGCCGGGACCGGCGGCGAGCCGAAGACGCCGCGGGAGGAGATCCTCCGCGGGCTCTTCGCGGACGTCCTGGGCCGGCCCGGGATCGGGACCGGCGACAGCTTCTTCGACCTGGGCGGGCACTCACTGCTGGCCACCCGCCTGGTCGGCCGCGTCCGGGCGGTCTTCGGCGCCGAACTGCCGGTCTCGGCGGTGTTCGAGGCCCCGACCGTCGCCGGGCTCGCCCGCGCGATCGAGGCCGCGGCCGCCCCGGCCCGCCCCGCGCTGCGGGCGGGGGAGCGGCCCGAGCGGGTCCCGCTGTCGTTCGCGCAGCGGCGGCTGTGGTTCCTCGACCAGCTCGGCGACGGCGGCCCGGCCTACCACATCCCGACGGTGGTGCGGCTGACCGGCGCGGTCGACGCCGAGGCCGTCCGGGCCGCGCTCGGCGACGTCGTCGTCCGCCACGAGAGCCTGCGCACGGTCTTCCCGGAGCACGACGGCTCCCCGTACCAGCACGTCCTCGACCCCGGAGAAGCCTTGGCCCGCCTGCGCTTCGACGTCATCGAAGAGGTCACCGACGAGGCCGCCGGGGACAGCGCGGTGGCGGCGTTCGTCGAGGAGGAGTTCGACCTCGCCACCGACCTGCCGCTGCGCGTCCGCCTCTTCGCCCCGGGTGGTGATGAATGCGTGCTGGCCCTGGTGCTGCACCACATCGCCGGGGACGCGTGGTCGTTCGGGCCGCTCACCGCCGACTTCACCGCGGCCTACCGCGCCCGGACCGCCGGATCGGCACCCGGATGGCCGGAACTGCCCGTGCAGTACGCCGACTTCGCCGTGTGGCAGCGGGAAAGCCTCGGCGACGAGGCCGATCCGGACAGTGCGGTGAGCACCCAGCTCGCCTTCTGGCGCCACGCCCTCGACGACGCCCCGGACGAGCTGGCCCTGCCGTTCGACCGCCCGCGCCCGGCCACACTGTCCCTGCGCGGCGACCGCGTCCCCCTGGACGTGGACGCCGGCACCCACCGGGGCCTGGCCGAGCTGGCCCGCCGCACCGGGACGACGGTCTTCATGGCCGTGCAGGCCGCGCTGGCGGTCACCCTGGCGAAACTCGGCGCCGGTACGGACATCCCGATCGGCACCGCGGTCGCCGGCCGCACCGACCGGGCCCTGGAGGACCTCGTCGGCTTCTTCGTCAACACCCTGGTCCTGCGCACCGACGTCTCGGGCGAGGTGTCGTTCGAACAGCTGCTGGCCCGCGTCCGCGAGACCGACCTGGCCGCGTTCGGCCACCAGGACGTGCCGTTCGAGCTGGTCGTCGACGCGCTCGACCCCGCCCGGTCCCTGGCGCGCAACCCGCTGTTTCAGGTCATGCTCGTGGCCCGGAACGTGCCGGACGCGGGCGAGGAGCCCGCCGGGCTGCACGCGGTCGTCGGCACCGTCGACACCGACACCGCGAAGTTCGACCTGCTCGTCGACTACGCCGAGCGGCACGAGGGCGGTGCCCCGGCCGGGCTCGCCGGATCGCTGGAGTACAGCACCGACCTGTTCGACCGCGGCACCGCCGAGCGGATCACCGCCTGGCTGACCCGGGTCCTGCGGGCCGCCGTCGCCGACCCGGCCCGCCTGGTCGGCGCACTGGAGCTGACCGATGCCGCCGAACGCGAGCGGGTGGTGACCGGCTGGAACGCCACCGCGCACCCGATCCCGGCCGTGACCGTGCCGGAACTGGTCCGCGCGCAGGTCGCCGCGACACCCGGGGCGATCGCCGCGGTCGACGAAGACGAGCAAATCACCTACCGGGAGCTCGACGTCCGGGTGGAGCGGCTCGCGAAGGCACTGGCGAGCCGCGGCGCCGGGCCGGAGGGCATCGTGGCCGTCGCGCTGCCGCGGTCGGTGGACCTGGTCGTCGCGCTGCTGGCCGTCCTGCGCACCGGCGCGGCGTTCCTGCCGATCGACCCGGACCACCCGGCCGAGCGCGTCGCCCACCTCCTCGAGGACGCCCGGCCCGTGTTCGTCCTCGACGACGTGCGCCTCGGCGGTGACGCGAGTTTCCCGGGCCCGCTCTCCGGAGACGGCGCCGCGTACGTGATGTACACGTCGGGCTCGACCGGCAAGCCGAAGGGCGTCGTCGTCTCGCACGCGGCGCTGGCCAACCGGCTGCTGTGGATGCGCGAGACGTTCGGGCGGCCGGGCCGGGTGCTGCAGAAGACCTCGTGCGGGTTCGACGTGGCGCTGTGGGAGTTCTTCTGGCCGCTGATCTCCGGCGGGACGCTGGTCCTCGCCCGGCCCGACGGCCACCGCGACCCGGCCTACCTCGCCGACGCGATCCGGCGCCACGGCGTCACCGACGTCCACTTCGTCCCGTCCATGCTGCGGGAGTTCCTGCCCGAAGCCACCGATCTGCCCGGGCTGCGCCGCGTGTTCTGCAGCGGCGAGGCCCTGACCCCGGCCCTGCGCGACCGGCTCCACGCGACCCTGGACGTCGAGCTGCACAACCTCTACGGCCCGACCGAAACCACGATCGAGGTCACCGCGTGGACCTCGCCACCGGGACCGGCCGGCACCGTCCCCATCGGACGTCCACTGTGGAACACCCAGGCGTACGTGCTGGACCACTGGCTGCGGCCGGTGCCGCCGGGGGTGGCCGGCGAGCTGTACCTGGCCGGCACGCAGCTGGCCCGCGGGTACCAGGGCAAGCCCGGGCTGTCCGCCGGGCGGTTCGTCGCGAACCCGTTCGGGGCGCCCGGGGCCCGGATGTACCGCAGCGGCGACCGCGCCCGCTGGAACCACGACGGCGAAGTCGAGTACCTCGGCCGGGTCGACCACCAGGTCAAGGTGCGCGGCGTGCGCGTCGAGCCCGCGGAGATCGAGACCGTGCTGCGCGGCCACGACGGCGTCTCGGACGTGGTCGTGCTGCCGCGCCTGCTCCCCGGGGGTGACCACCAGCTCGTCGCCTACGTCATCGGGGATGCCGATGCGGACGATCTGCGGGCGCACGCCGCCGAACGGCTGCCGCAGTACATGGTGCCCGCGGCGTTCGTCGCGCTCGAGGCGTTCCCGGTGACCACCAGCGGGAAGCTGGACCGGGCCGCCCTGCCCGCGCCGCAGGTGTCCGGCCGGGGCCGAGAGCCACGCACCGAACGCGAACGCGCGTTGTGCGCGCTGTTCGCGGAAATCCTGGAGGTGCCCGCGGTCGGGGTGGACGACGACTTCTTCCACCTGGGCGGGCACTCGCTCACCGCGACCCGTCTGGTCAGCCGGATCCGCGCCGCGCTGGGCGTCGAACTGGGTGTCCGCGCGCTGTTCGAACGGCCGACGGTCGCCGGGCTGGCCGAGCGTCTCGGCCGCGCGGAGGCCACCGAAAGCGCTTTCGACCCGGTGCTCCCGCTGCGGGCCGGCGGGGACCTGCCGCCGTTGTTCTGCGTGCACCCGGTGGGCGCGCTGAGCTGGTCCTACCTCGGGCTGGTGCCGCACCTCGACCCGCGCCGGCCGGTCTACGGCCTGCAGGCCCGCGGCCTGGCCGGGGCCGAGCCGCTGCCGGCGTCGGTCGAGGAGATGGCGGCGGACTACCTCGGCCGGATCCGCGAGATCCAGCCGTCCGGGCCGTACCACCTGCTGGGCTGGTCGTTCGGCGGGCTGGTCGCCCACCACGTCGCGGTGCTGCTGCAGGAGCAGGGCGAGGAGGTCGCGATCCTGGTCAGCCTGGACAGCCGCCCCCTCGCCGACACCGAGGATCCGGTGGAGGAGCGGGAAATCCGCGCGAGCGTCCTGGACGCGGTGGCCGGCTCCGGCTTCACGCCGGACTTCGGCGAAGACCACCTGCGGCGGCTGGTGGCGGTGTGGCGCAACAACGACGAGCTGGCGCAGAAGTTCGTGCCCGGCCACTACGGCGGGCGGCTGCTGCACTTCGCCGCCACGGACGCGCCGGACGACCCGGCCGGTGCCTGGGCGCCGCACGTCGACGCCGTCGACGTCCGCGCGGTCGACGCCGTGCACGCCGACCTGACCAAGCCCGGGCCGCTGCGGCACATTGGCGAAATTCTCGACACCGCACTGCTTGACTGTGCCCACGACCCCCGAGAGGAGCAGCGATGAGCAACCCGTTCGACGACGCCGACGGCACCTTCCACGTGCTGGTCAACGACGAGCAGCAGCATTCCCTGTGGCCCGCCTTCGCCGAAGTGCCCGCGGGCTGGACGGTGGTCCTGCGCGACGCGACCCGCGAAGCCGCGCTGGCCCACGTCGAAGAGAACTGGACCGACATGCGGCCGGCGAGCCTCGTCCGCGCCATGGGTGAATAGGAGTCCCGCCATGACCGAAGTGCAGGTCGAGCTCTACGACGAGCTCCGCGACCTGGTGTGCGACGTGCTCGAGCTCGAGCCCGGCGAGGTCACCGGCACCACCTCGTTCGTCGACGACCACGGCGTCGACTCGCTGTCGCTCATCGAGCTGGTTTCCCAGTGCGAGAAGCGCTACCGCATCCAGATCGCCGAGTCGCAGCTCAAGACGATGCTCACCCTCGACGGCGTCTACCGCGTCGTCACCGAGGCGGAAGCGATCTGATGAGCCGCCGGGTGGTGGTGAGCGGGCTCGGGGTCGTGTCGAGCATCGGCATCGGCCGGGCCGAGTTCGCGGCCGCGCTGCGGGCGGGCCGCAGCGGTGCCCGGCCGATCAGCGTCTTCGACACCGAAGGGTTCGAGCACACGATGGGGTGCGAGGTGGCGGGCTTCGATCCGCTGCCCTGGATCCACCGGATCGCCCCGGACGAGCTCGGCCGGGCGAGCCGGTTCGCCGTCGCGGCCTCGCGGATGGCCGTCGAGGACGCCGGGTTCACCGAGGACGAGCTGCGCGCGCGGCGCGGCATGATCTGCGTCGGCACCACCGACGGCGAGGCCCACGACCTGGACCGGCTGGCGGAGGTGGACGTCGCCCACGGCCCGGCGGCGATGGACCCGGTGCTGGCGCGGCGCTCGACGGCCACCCGGCTGTCCGCCGCGATCGCCCACGACCTGGCCCTGTCCGACGTCGAAGCGGTCACGGTGGCCACCGCCTGCTCGGCCGGGAACTACGCCATCGGCACCGGGTTCGACGCCGTCCGCGCGGGGGAGGCGGACTTCGCCCTGTGCGGTGGCGCGGATGCCATGTGCCGCAAGACGTTCGCCGGGTTCTACCGGCTCGGGACGGTGGCCCCGGACTGCTGCCGCCCGTTCGACTCCGGGCGCAAGGGCATCCTCACCGGCGAGGGCGCCGGGGTGATCGTGCTGGAGACCGCGGAGTCCGCGCTGCGCCGCGGGGCCCCGATCTACGCCGAAGTGCTCGGGTACGCGCTCAACTGCGACGCCCTGCACCCCGTCGCGCCCGACCGGGCGAGCATCGCGGAGTGCATCGAGCTGGCCCTGCGGGACGCGGGTGTCTCTCCCGGCGACGTGGACCTGATCTCCGCGCACGGCACCGGCACGCCCGCGAACGACGTGACCGAAACGGGGGCGATCCGGGACGTGTACGGGGAGAAGCCGCCGCCGACCGTGTCGTTCAAGGCGATGCTCGGCCACGCGATGGGCGCCGCGAGCGCGCTGGCGGCGATCGCCTGCGGGCTGGGCATCACCCACGGGTTCATCCCGCCGACCATCAACCACCGCGAAACCGACCCGGAGTGCGCCGTCGACTGCGTGCCCAACCACGCGGTCGAGGCCGACCTGAAGATCGTGCAGAACAACGGCCTGGCCTTCGGCGGCAACAACGCCGTGGTCGTCCTGGGCCGGTTCGACGAGGAGGTGGCGCGGTGAACCCGGTCATCACGGCGTGGACGGCGGTCTCGCCCTACGGCATCGACCGCGAGTCCTT
Organism: Streptomyces sp. MN03-5084-2B; assembly: GCA_033793495.1. Classification (GTDB taxonomy): domain Bacteria; phylum Actinomycetota; class Actinomycetes; order Mycobacteriales; family Pseudonocardiaceae; genus Amycolatopsis. The sequence goes on from JARAWT010000001.1 coordinate 427,159, forward strand.
CGTGGACGGTCTGCGCGGCGGCCGGGCGGCGCCCGTGTCCGACGGCGCCGTCCACCAGGCGGCCCTGGTACCCGGCTTCGACGTGCGGGAGCTGCTGGGCCGGAAGGGCACCCGGTCGATGGACCGGCTCATCGGGCTCTCCGTGTGGGCGGTCGGCCACCTGACCGGCGACCGGCCCGCCGAACGCGGGGACCGCTGCGGGCTCGTGCTCGGCACCATGGGCAGCCTGCAGAGCACGATGGACTTCAGCCGCTCCTCCTTCGCCGAGGCCAAGCCGTACTTCGTCGACGCGGCCCGGATGCCGAACTCGATCATGAACTCCGCCGCGGGGCAGTGCGCGATCCGGCACAGCCTGACCGGGCCGAACGTGACGCTGGCGGGTGGCCGCCCGGCCGGTCTCTCGGCGCTGGCCTGCGCCCTCCGCCTGCTGCGGGCCGGCCGGGCCTCGAACGTGCTCGTCGGCGCCGTCGAGGAGTACTCGGACACGCGGTCCTGGATCGAGTCCCACAGTGGTGTCGGCGGTGTGCTCGGCGAGGGCTGCGTGATGCTGCGCGTCGAGCCGGCCGGGGAGCACCCGGCGCTGGCGGAGGTGCTCGCCGTGCGGTCGCGGGTGGCCCTTTCCGGCGACGTCGAGGGCGCGCTTGCGTCCTGTGTGGACGATGCGCTGGCCGCGGCGGGCGTGGCCGCGGCCGACGTCGCGATCGAGCTCTGGTCCGGCGTGCCGGGCCGCGCCGACCCGGTGGCCGGGCTGATCGGCGACACCGGCGCGGCGACGGCGATGTTCCAGGTCGCCGCGGTGCTGGCGACCGGGGAACCCGGCGCGGTCGCCGTCGTCGGCTCGGCCGACCGCGACGGCGCGGTGGTGTGCGCGGTGCTGCGGCCGGGCGGCCCGCGATGAGCGGGGTGGCGCTGGTCAGCGGCGGCTCGCGGGGGATCGGCCGGGCGGTCGCGGTGCGCCTGGCCCGGGACGGCTTCGACATCGCCTTCTGCTACCGCTCCGACGAGGACGCCGCGCGCGAGGTCGAGAAGGAACTGACCGAGCTGGGGGTGCGGGTCCTGGCCGAACGGGTCGACGTCGCCGACGCCGAAGCCGTCCGGGCGTGGGTCGCGCGCACCGAAGGCGAGCTCGGCCCGGTCACCGCCGCGGTGACGTCCGCGGGTATCACCCGCGACCGGCCGCTGGTCCGGATGCCGGACGAGGACTGGAAAGCCGTGCTGGAGACCAACCTGGACGGTGTCTACCACGTGTGCCGCTCGGTCGTGTTCGGGATGATGAAGCGCAAGGCGGGCACGGTGATCGCGATCAGCTCGATCGCCGGCGTGCACGGCGCCGCCGGGCAGACCAACTACAGCGCCTCGAAGGCGGGCACGATCGGCTTCTGCAAGGCACTGGCGAAGGAGGTCGGGCGCTACGGCGTGCGCGTCAACGTGGTGGCGCCGGGGTTCATCGACACCGACATGGTCGCCGTGCTCGACGAGCGGACCCGCGAGCGCGCGCTGGCCGACATCCCGCTGCGGCGGTTCGGCACGCCCGGCGAGGTCGCGGACCTGGCCGGGTTCCTGGCCTCCGAGCAGGCCCGGTACGTCACCGGTTCGGTGCTGCACGTCGACGGCGGGCTCATCCGGTGACCCGGGAGCCGGAGCCGTTCCGCCATCGGCGGACCACGGCTCCGCCCGGAGCTGAATTGCCTTCGCCGCCGCCGCGTTTCCCGCTGCCCGTGCCTAACGTGAGCGAGGCGGCTCCGCACATCGGTGGAGCCACGGGCGAAGGGACGGTGATCGGGATGAGCGAAGCGGCCCTGCGCCGGGGAAGACCGCTACCGGAGGTCGTGGAGCCGGGGGCCGGGCTGGCCGAGCTCGACCGCGACCTCGTCGCCCGCCGGGTGAACGGCGCCTTCGCGCAGCTTTTCGGCACGACGCCGGACGACCTCATCGGCACGCCGTTCCCCGGCTGGTTCCTGCCCGCGGTCCGCGAGAGCCTGCGGCGCGAGCTGCGAGCGCTGGTCTCCGGCGAGGCGGACGGCTTCGACGAGCGGCTCGCCGGGCTCGGCCCCGCCGGCCCGTTCTTCGCCGACGTGACCGGGCGCGCGATCACCGGTGGCGACGGCGAAGTCTGCCTGGTGCTGCTGGCCCGCCCGGTCGAGTTCCCGGTGGACGCGGCGCCGGTGCGCCTGGCCGAGCTCGACGCGAAGATCCTCGAAGGGCTGGCGGCGGGGGAGCCGACGGTGCGGATCGCGATGCGGCTGTACCTGAGCCGTCAGGCCGTGGACTACCGCATCGGCGCCATGCTGCGCCGGCTCGAAGCCCCGAGCCGGGCCGCGCTGGTGTCGAAGGCGTACGCGTGCGGTGTGCTGTGTCCGTCGCAGTGGCCGCCGCGCGTGGCCCGGCACGCGCGCGAAGACTGAGCGAGCGGCTCGGCCGGAGGCCCTCCGCACCGGGCCGTCCCGGCTCCCGCGAATCGCGGGTACCGCCCCGGATGCCCGGATTGTTGAATTCTTCTCAGCCGAGCACTACGGGGTGGGTGACATGGACGAACCGGCAACCTGGCACGTCGCGTGCGTCGACGGGCAATTCCGGGTGGTGACCGCCGAAGACGGGTTCTTCGAGCTGTTCGGAGCCTCCGCGTTCGAGCTGCGGCACCGCGCGGTTCTCGACTACTTCCGGGCTTCTTCCGCCGAAGAACCGCGGCGCGCACTGGCGGCGCTCGCGACCGGCGACCGTCTCGAAGCGACCGCGCGGGTGGTGCTCGCCGGCCCCGGCGGCACGGCGGTGTCCGCGGAGCTGGCCGCGCTCGCGCTGGCGGGTTCGCGGCGGATCGTGGTGGCCCTCCGGCCGGACGCGGCGCAGGCGCCCCGGGGCCGGCAGCCGCTCCTGACGCCGCTGGAGGCCTTGGTCCTGGAGGGGCTGGCCGCGGGCGTCCCGACGACGGAGCTGGCACAGCGCGCGCACCTGAGCCGCCAGGGCGTCGAGTACCACGTCGGCGCGCTGGTCCGCCGGTACGGCGTCGCCAACCGCACGGCGCTGGTGGCCAAGGCTCACGCGGCGGGGATGTACACCGCGGACGCCTGGCCGCCTCGCGTGGACCCGCGGCTGCTGGACGGAACCCGCCGGGCCGTCGGTTCCTGAGGGCCGGCAGGTGAAGGGGCCGGCCGGGACTACTTGCGGTCCGGGGGCGGCAGGAACCAGGCCGCCGAATCGCCCGCCACACCGCCGGGCCCGGCGCCGCCGAGCACGGCCGCACCCCAGCTGGCCGGTACCGGGAACGGCGTGCTCCCGGTGTTGACCGCGCACACCAGCTTCCCGCGCCGGAACGCCAGAACCGCGTCGTCGCCCGTGTCGAGCCACTCCACCGGGCCCGGCTCGCCGAGCCCCAGGTGCCGCCGCGCCTGGATGGCGCGGCGGGAGAAGTGCAGCGTCGACGCTTCGTCCTTCTCCTGCACGTCGACCGCATAGCGGGCGAACCAGGACGGCTGCGGGAGCCACGGCGTCCCCGTGCCGAACCCGAAAGCCGGTGCGTCCGCGGCCCACGGCAGCGGGACGCGGCAGCCGTCGCGGCCCTTCTCGAGGCCGCCCGTGCGGTGGAACACCGGGTCCTGGCGCGCCTCGTCGGGCAGGTCCTGGACCTCCGGCAAGCCGAGTTCCTCGCCCTGGTAGAGGAACACCGAGCCCGGCAGGGCGAGCAGCAGGAGCAGCGCCGCCCGGGCCCGGCGGTTGCCGAGCTCGGCGTCGACTTCGCCGCGGGGGCGCATCAGGGCGGCGAAGGCGTCGTTGCTCGGCGGCGCGGGCTCGGGGCGGACGATGCCGTAGCGGGTGACCGTCCGGTGGACGTCGTGGTTGGCCAGCGTCCACGCCGCCGGGGCGCCGCTGACCCGCGTGCGGGCCGTGGCGCGCTCGACGGCCGCGCGCAGGGTGCGGGCCTCCCACGGCTGGACGAGCAGGTCGAAGGAGAACGCCTGGTGCAGCTCGTCCGGGCGCAGGTAGCGGTCGAGGTCGGCCGGGTCGGGGACCCAGACCTCGCCGACCAGCAGCAGGTCGCGCTCCGGGCCGTAGCCGGCGGCGAGCGCGTGCCAGCGGCGGAAGATTTCGTGCACCTCCGGCCGGTTCCAGCTGTGGGCGTTGTAGCCGCCGTCGGCCGGGTTCCAGTCGCGCAGGGCCTCGTCCTTGATCAGGCCGTGGCAGACGTCGATGCGGAAGCCGTCCACCCCGCGGTCGAACCAGAACCGCAGGACGTCGTCGAAGTGCGCCAGGACTTCCGGGTGGCGCCAGTCGAAGTCGGGCTGTTCGCGGGTGAACAGGTGCAGGTACCACTGCCCGGGGGTGCCGTCGGCTTCGGTGACGCGGGTCCAGGCGGGACCGCCGAAGACGGACTGCCAGTTGTTCGGCGGCTCCTCGCCCCGGCCGTCGCGGAAGACGAACCGGGCGCGCTCGGGAGAGCCGGGGCCGGCGGCCAGTGCCGCGGTGAACCAGGGGTGCCGGTCGGAGCAGTGGTTGGGCACCAGGTCCATGAGGATCCGCAGGCCCCGGGCGTGCGCCTCGGCGACCAGCCGGTCGAACGTCTCGAGGCTGCCGTACGCCGGGTCGATCGCGCGGTAGTCGGCGATGTCGTAGCCGTGGTCCGCCTGCGGCGAGGGGTAGCAGGGGTTGAGCCAGACCGCGTCGGCGCCGAGCCCGGCGATGTGGCCGAGCCGCCGGATCACCCCGCCGAGGTCACCGACGCCGTCGCCGTCGCTGTCGGCGAACGAACGGACGTAGAGCTGGTACACCACCGCGTCATCCCAGAACGAGCGCGGGCGGGGAGGGGTTCGAGCCACGATCCGATCTTCGCACGCGGGGCAGGCCGCTGCTCGCTCGAGCTTTTCCGCACATCGCGGGGTGGGTCCGGCGGTCGCGCCGGACCCACCGCGGTGTCACAGCGCGCGGAACACGGCGCTGCGCGCGTCGAGCAGCTGGACCGCCGACATGCGCTCCGGCGTGGCCGGGCTTTCGGCGGGCACGCCGTTCTCGTCGAACCCGCCCCGGACGGCGTGCCGGACGGCCTTGTAGACGTAGGTGAACCCGATGACGCCGACGTAGACGGTGTCGAACTCCGCGGCGCAGGCCAGCGGCAGGACGGCCTCGGGGACTTCCAGCGGCTTCAACGCGCCGCTCTCGCGGGAAAAGTGCGCGGAAGCGGCGGCTTCGACAACAGTCATGGGAGTTTTCCGTTCTCGTTCGCTCGACAGGACGCCGATGAATTCCCCGGCCGTTTCGGACGGGGTAACGCCATGATGAGCCTGAGCGCGACCGGGGCCACCGAATCGGCGATCTGCGGAGAAAATTGTCGAAACCGCCGGACCGCGGGCCATGTCAACCCCGTCGATCGGTCGGGGCGGCGAATTCTCCGTCAATCGGTGGATGACCGGTCCGGAACGGGCCGCTTATCGTGACTGTGGCCACGCAAGACCACGCAAAGTCGCTGGTCGCGGCCCAGGAGCAGAGGAGCAGAAATGGAACTGATCGAGGCCCTGCCGGACCCGGCGTCCAGAGGTCTGGAACCGCTTTCCTTCGGGACGCCCGCGGTGAACCCCACGGCGTGCACCTGGGCGATCGCCGCGATCGCCGCGGCCGGGCTCGGTGCGGGTGCGGCCGTCGGGTGGGTCAACTGCCACCACCACGGTTGCGTCCGGGAAGCGGACGACCTCGAGGTGCCGAGCGGGCCGTCGGGTCTCCCGGTCGGCGAACTGCTGGGCATGCGGCACGAGGCCGCATCCCGCCGAAGCTGAACCGAATCCCGCACGCCGAACCCCCACCAGGAGGATGTCATGAGCACCATCGCGCAGTACGGCTTCGCCGAATCGCTCGAGCCGCTGGAATTCGGCGGCCGTGAACTGAGCGTGGCCTGCACGCCCGCCGCGGTCGACCTCGCGGCGGTCGGGCTGGCCGCGGCCGGTTTCGGGTACTTCGCAGCCAAGGCGTTCTACCACAAGGGACACTTCGAGGAGACGGAAGGGCCGCTCGACGGCGGGGCCGCGCGGCAGGAGCTGCTGTCCGCTCAGGACCTGCTGTCGGTGCGGGCGAACGAGCTCACGCGCCGCTGATCCGAGAACACCAGGGCGGGCGCACGGACTGTGTGCGCCCGCCCTGCGCTGTCCGGGGTCGGGGACCATCAGCCCGCGATCCGGAACTCCGGGGCGTCGAGCACCGCCCGGCCCGCTTCGGTCGCCACGGCGGGGACCAGTTCGCCCGTGTACCCGGGCCGGGCCGGCGAGATCAGGCCCAGCCGGCCGAGCAGGCGCGCCGTGACCTGGTCGCAGCAGGGGATTCCGTCGACGTAGAGATCGGGTTCGCAGCTGAGGCTCAGCTGGGCGCGGCCGTCGTGGACGGCCTTGAGCATGTTCACGGCCCGGCGGGTGAGCGCGACGCCCTCCGGGCGGGGATCGTGGTCCATGGTCGTTCCCGGTCTGCTCGGCGGAATGGTGGCGGAATGATCAGGAAAAGGTAGAACGCCGTGGCGCTCGTCACCATGCGCGGATGGAGAACGGGAATCCGCACCCCGAGGAGGCGTTCCGCGGAACGCAGAAAAAGAAGGGCCCGCGGAGAAGCTCCGCGGGCCCTTCTTCCGGCAGCGGTTCTCAGCCGAGGACGGTGATCGCGTCCGCCTTGATCAGGCCGAGCAGCGAGTTCAGGGCCGAGGTGACGACCTGGACCTTCGCGTCCTTCTTGAGGTCGCCGACGACCTTGGTCAGCGTGTCCCAGCTGACGACGACCTTGCGGTTGCTGCGGTCGAGGACGATGGTGACGTACTTGCCGTCGACGGACACGACCTTGCCGGTCAGGGTCACGCTGCCGACACCGGGCACGGTGATCCCGCCGGACGCGGTCTGCGTGGCGGCGCCCGCGGTGCCGGCGGCACCCAGCAGCCCGGCGCAGACCAGCGCGGTCGCGGCGACACCGGTCGTGATCTTCGTCAGAGTGCGCATGTTCATTTCCCACGCGGCCTTTCGGTCGTTCGGTTGGTGAGCGGTTTCGCTCGTGCTGCGAAGATTAGGGAGTTCGCCGGGCCGGGTGTATCCGCGAAAACCCGAAGAGCCGATCATGATTTTCTCAGTGCTGCCAAGGAAAGCTGTGCTGCCAAGGAAAGCTGTGCTGCCGCGGAAAGCTGTGCTGCCAAGGAAAGCCGGGATCACACCGAGGGAGCCGTCCGGCCCGACAGCCGGTAGCCCGACCCGTGCGCCGTCCGGATCAGGACCCGGTGGCGGTCCCCGAGCTTCCGGCGCAACCGGCCCACGTAGAACTGCACCTTCCGGCCGCCGTGGCCCTCGCCGCCGAGGGCCCGTTCGAGCAGCCAGTTCGGGCTGACCCGGTTCGGGTTGAGCATGAGCATCCGCAGCAGCCGGAACTCCGTCGGCGTCAGGTGGACGCGCTCGCCCCGATGGCTCACCTGGCGCGTCCGCAGGTTCATTTCCAGCCCCTGGACGCGCAGGACCGGCTCCCGAGACGGAGTGCGCTCGATCACGTCGGTCATGATTCCTCGAATGGGTCAGGCGGATTCTTCCGGCGCAGAGTGTGTCCGACGCCGGGAAAGTCGGCAAGGGGATTCCACCTGCGCATTCCGCTGAATTCTCCTTCGGGGGATCCGGAGGCGGGGAGCCGGGCAAACCTGAAGGATGTTCACCTTGAGTGGCCGCCCGGGAGGGGTGCCGAGTCGAAAAAAGCGATCCCGACCTGCGCGATTGCCGATATGTCCGGTTTGCCGGCGGTTGTTGAGGGATTCCCCTGCAAGCGTTGCTGTCGGGTGATCACCGTCGATACGCTCACCGTGCGTAACGGCCTCGGAACGAACTTCGCCGAACGCGGAATGGCCTGCGGCCCTGGGCACGCCATTCCCACCGGGGTCGTCGAAAGCGTCGAGACGGGTGGGAATGCGCATGACTGTGCTGGACGACCGGCTGAATCGCCGGACACGACCGGGAACCGATTTTCGCACGGTTCCCACGGCCGAACTGCTCGCCGCCGTCACGCCGGACAGCGCCCGGCCGGCGGCGACGTCGCTGCTGGCCGAGGCCGCCGACGCCTACCGCCGGACCCTCGGCGGGGACGCCGCGCCCACGCCCGCCCAGCGCACCCGCATCCGGATCGCCGGGCAGGCCTTCGCCGAAGCGGGCGGCACGCCCGACACGGCGGCCGACCTGCTCGGCCGGTTCGCCGCCCAGGTCGTCGGCACCGTCGCGCCGCACCACGTGCCCGCGGTCGTCCAGGTGGCGCACCTGCTGGTCCGGGACCTGCTCGCGGGGGCCTGCCGTCCGGCACCCGCCGCGCCGTCGCGGACCGCGCGGTGCGCCCTCGTCCGGCGCCTCGTCCGCGGGGACCAGCTCGCGCCGGAAGACCTCGCCGGTCTCGAAGACTCCTACGTCGTGCTCGCGGCGCGGTTCCCGGAGCCGGTCCCGCACGAACGGCTGGCCGCGCTGCTCGACGAGCACCACGACGACGGCATGCTCGGCGCGCCGGTCGGCACCGGCGTCTTCGTGCTCGTGCCGCGCCGCCTCGAGCGGCGGATCGACCCGCTGCTCGGCGTGCTCGCCGGCGCGTTCGGCCCGCAGCCCTGGACCACGACCGTGCCCGGCCCCCGCGCCGGGCTCGCCGCCGCCTGCAAGGAGGCGGAGGACGTCCTGTCGCTCGTCGCGGCGGCGGGCCGGCCGGGCGGGCGGTACTGCCTCGACGACGTCGTGCTCGAGTACGCGGTGGTGCGCGACCCGGTGTCCTCGGCGCGGCTGCTGGCGGTGATCAGCCCCCTGGCCGGCAACGAAGTCCTGCACGGCACGCTCGCGACGCTGATCCGCACCGACTTCAACCGGACCGTCGCCGCCCGCGAGCTGTTCATCCACCGCTCCACTTTGGACTACCGGATCCGGCGCATCGAGGAGATCACCGGCCACAACCCGCTCACCGGCCGCGGCGCCCACGTCCTGGCGGCGGCGATGGTCGTGCACGCGGTCGCCGGTTCCTGAGCCATCGCGGGCCGGCCGGGTCAGGAGGCCCGGCGGCGCGAGACGATCCGCCAGCCCGCGCCCAGCACGACCGCCAGCACCGGGATCAGGCACACGGCGATCATGCTGCTGCCCCCGGAGAATCCCATCAGGACCACGACCAGCGCGAGGAACCCGAGGGTGAGCCAGGTCGTGTAGGGGGCGCCGGGCAGGCGGAAGGACGGCCGCTCCAGCTCGCCCCGCTCCGCCCGGCGGCGCAACCGGTCCTGGGCGATCATGATCATCGCCCAGGTCGTGACCGTGCCCAGCGAGGCGATCTCCGTGGCGACGTCGAACGCGTCGTCCGGGACCACGATGTTCAGCACGACACCGAGCAGGCACACGACGCACGTCGTGACGACGGCGCCGACCGGGATCCGCCGCCTGCTCATCCACGCCGTGAGCCGGGGCGCCTCGCCGCGGTCGGCGAGCGCCCGCAGCATGCGGCCGGTGGAGTAGATCCCCGAGTTCGCCGACGACAACGCCGCGGTCAACACGACGAGGTTCATCACGTCGCCGATCCAGGGGGCGCCGAGGCGCGAGAACACCGCGACGAACGGGCTGACCCCCGCCTGGTAGTCCGACCACGGCATGAGCATGGCCAGCACGAGGACCGAGCCGACGTAGAAGATCGCGATGCGCCAGATGACGCTGTTCACCGACCGCGGGATCGACTTGCGCGGGTCGGCGGCCTCGCCGGCGGCCACGCCGACCAGCTCGATGCCGGCGTAGGCGAAGACCACGCCCTGGAAGGCCAGGAACGGCACGGCGAACCCGTGCGGGAAGAAGCCGCCGTGGTCGACGAGGTTCGACACCGACGCGGGCGCCGAGCCCAGGTGGGCCCCGAAGACCAGCAGGCCGATCCCGATGACCAGGAAGGCGATGATGGCCGCCACCTTGATCGTGGAGAACCAGAACTCCAGCTCCCCGAACAGCTTCACCGAGACCAGGTTGACCGCCAGCACCCCGGCCAGCGACAGCAGCGCCCCCGCCCAGACCGGCAGCCCGGGCAGCCACTTCTGCAGGTAGTGCCCGATCGCGGTGGTCTCGGCGACGGCGACCATCGCCCAGTTGAGCCAGTACATCCAGCCGGTGACGAACCCGGCCCACGGGCCGATGAACTCCCGCGAGTAGGTGACGAAGCTGCCCGCGCTCGGCCGGTGCAGCACGAGCTCCGCGAGCGCCCGCATGACGAACATGGCCATGATGCCGCAGACCAGATAGGACAACAGCAGCGCGGGCCCGGTCGAGGCGAGCTTGCCGCCCGCGCCGAGGAACAGGCCGACGCCGATCGCCCCGCCGATCCCGATCATCTGGATCTGCCGGTTGCCGAGCGTCTTGTGGTAGCCCTCGGAGCCGGTCTCCGGTGGGGTCACGCCGGTCTTCGCTGGAGATTTCATTCCCGGATTGTGAACGGGATCTCGCGGCAATCGGGGCCGTCGAACGGGATTTGCGTCAAGTGCGGAGCGGTGTACTCGTCCGGCCGGGAGTCGTGAGTGGGAAACCTTGTCAGAACACGGTTTCCCACTCACGACAAGCCGCGGCAGGGTGCTCAGCCCGCCACCGGCGCGCCGACCGGGTGGAAGTCGCCGGTGGCCGGGTCGCCCAGGTGGACCTGGGCGTTGCCGACGTCGAAGTACATTCCGGTCAGGTGCAGGCTTCCCGCCCGTTCCGCCTCCGCCACCAGCGGGTATTCACGGAGGTTTTCCAGCTGCTGCAGCACGTTGTGCAGGGCGAGCCGGTCGCCGTCGCGGGCCGGGCGCGCGCCGGCGAGGGTGACCCGGTCCCGCCGCCGGGCGCTGGGCTCGGCGTGGGCGAGCCAGTCGGTGAGCGGGCCGGGCGGCGGCCCGTCGCCGAGCGCGGCCATGGCCCCGCAGGACGAATGCCCGCACACCACGATTTCGGAAACCGCGAGGACACCCACGGCGTAGGCGACGGCGGCGTTCATCGACGGGTCGGCCTGTCCGGGCGGGACGAGGTTGCCGATGTTGCGGATGGTGAACAGGTCACCGGGGCCGCTGGTGGTGATCAGGTTCGGCACGATGCGGGAGTCGCCGCAGGTGATGAACAGGGTGCGCGGCCGCTGCCCGTCGGCGAGGCCGGACAGCGTGTCCTTCAGCAGCGGCGCGGCGCGGCGCTGGAACTCCGCGGCGCCGCGGTGCGTGGGCCGGCCCGCGCCGTCGCCCGCCTGCCAGTCGGACCACGGGGCGAGCCAGCGCGGCACGAACCCGGCGCCGGCCCGGCGGCTGCGGGTCGGGCGGCCCTGCTTGCCGTTGGCGAACCAGGGGTGGCCGATCTCGTCGACCACGACGGTGCCGCCCGCGGCCTCGTGGGCGTGCTGCCAGGTGTGCAGGCTTTCGAAGGCGGCGTGGTCGAGGTAGTCGACGACCAGGTCGAGCCGCACGCTCGCGCCGGCCGGGACGGTCGCGAGCAGCCGGCTCAACCGGGGCACGGACAGGAAGGTGAGCACACCCTCGACGACGACGTGCCAGACGTCGCCCTCCCGTTCGACGTGGATACCGGACCACAGCGTCCGGCGCAGCATCAGCACCAGCGCCAGCCCGATACCCGCCAGCACGCCGGTCAGCAGGTCGAACACGACGACCCCGCCGAGGGTGAGCAAATAGACCGGCAGGTCGCCGTGGGCGAGCGCGGTCTTCATGTGCCCGGGGTTGACCAGCTTGACGCCGACGTGCACCAGCAGGCCGGCCAGCGCGGCCAGCGGGATGCTCTGGATCAGCCCGGCGAGCAGGACGACGAACAGCAGCACCCAGACGCCGTGCAGCACCGCCGACGCCCGGGACTTCGCGCCCGCGGCGACGTTGGTCGAGCTGCGGACGATGACCCCGGTGACCGGCAGCCCGCCCAGCGCCCCGGAGACCATGTTGGCCGCACCCTGCCCGATCAGCTCGCGGTCGAGGTCGGCGCGCGGCCCGGTCTGCAGCCGGTCCACCGCGACCGCCGACAGCAGGCTTTCCACCGACGCGATCACCGCGATGGTCAGCACGGCCACCGCGAACGCGCCCCAGCCGCCGTGGGGCAGCTGCGGGGTGAAGCGGATGTTCAGCAGGTCCGCGGGCAGCTCCACGCGCGGGAGGGTCATCCCGGCCAGCACGGACACCCCGGTGGCGACGCCGATCGCGGCCAGCGGCCCGGGAATCCGCCGCACCGGCTGCGGAAGCCGCGGCCACACCAGCAGGATGGCGATGGCCAGCAGGCCGATCGCGGTGGCGGCGTCGTGCCGGGCGACGATCTGACCGGGCAGCTCGGCGATGTTCTTCAGCGCCGAGGACTGCGGCTTGCCGCCGAGGATGACGTGCACCTGCCCGAGCACGATCGTCACGCCGATGCCGGCCAGCATGCCGTGCACGATCGCCGGCGAGATGGCCAGCGCGGCCCGCGCGACACGCGAGGCACCCAGCAGGATCTGCACCGCACCCGCGGCGACGGTGATGGCGCAGGTCACCGGCCAGCCGAACGTGGAGATGGTCTCGGCCATCACCACGGTCAGGCCGGCGGCGGGCCCGGACACCTGGAGCACCGAGCCCCCGAGGGCACCGGCGACCACGCCGCCGACCACGGCGGCGATCAGCCCGGCGACCACCGGGGCACCCGAAGCGAGCGCGATCCCCAGCGAAAGGGGGACGGCGACGAGGAAAACGACCAACGAGGCTGGCAGGTCGTGACGGAGCACGGCGAGTCGTCTCATGATCACCATGCAAGCGCAGACCCGGGCGATTTGTCGTGCTCCGCACCGGTTTTCCGCCCGAGTTCCGTGTTTTGCGGACCGGCTTCCCCGCGGTGCGGCCTCAGCCGTGGCGGGTCACGTCGGCGAAGAACCCCGGGATCGGCGTCAAGGCCCCTTCGGCGGCGAGCCGGTCGTGGACGTGCCGTCCCACCGCCAGGTCGAGGACGCCCAGCCCGAACGGCGAGAACACCAGCGGCCGGCCGGCGGGCAGGTCCACGGTGCCCGTCATGACGTCGAACAGCGTGCCGTGCACGAACTCCCGGTGCCCGGCCCGCTGTTCGGCCAGGTGCACGGACGTGCCGGCCTTCAGGCAGTGCTCGACGTCGTCGACGATGTTGGTCGAGGCGAGCACGATCTCCGGGGCCAGGTCGCGCAGGGAGATGTGCAGCACCACGGGGTTGTGCGCGAACCACGACAGGTCCGTGACGTGCGGCGTGCCCGCCACCGTGGCGAACACGACGAGGTCCGAGGACTTGATCAGCGCTTCGGCGCTGTCGTGGCGGACGATCTCCGCGCCCGTGCCGGTCCGGGCGAGGTAGCCCGAGAAGCCGTCGAGGGACGACACCGACAGGTCGTGCACGCCGATTTCGGCGAAGTCCCAGCCGTTCGCGGCCAGGTAGGTGTGGATGTAGCGCGCGATCAGCCCGGTGCCGAAGAACCCGATCCGCGGGGGCCGCCCGCGGTCGCGGGTCAGCCACCCGGCCGCCAGCGCGGCGGACGCCGCCGTCCGGGACGCGCTGACGATCGAGGCCTCCATGACGGCGAACGGGTAGCCGGTGAGCCGGTCGTTGAGGATCAGCACGGCGGAGGCGCGCGGGATGCCCGCCTCGACGTTGTCGGGGAAACTGCCGATCCACTTCAGACCGTCCACACCGTCCACACCGTCCATATCGGACTGATCGCCGAGCGACGCGGGCAGCGCGATGATCCGGGCGCTCGGCCGGTCCGGGAACCGCAGGAAGTAGGACGGCGGGTTCACGGTGTCGCCGGCCCCGTGCGTGCGGTAGGCCCGCTCGACGACGGCGGTGACGGCCCGTTCGTCCCCGGCCAGCACCCGGCGCACCTGGGTGCCGGTGACGACGGAGAACGGGGGGATCGAGCGCGTTCCTGACAAGGTCGGTCCTTTCCGGACGGGGACGAAGCGGCGGTCAGGCGGCCGAACCACGCAGCTCGGCCAGCCGGTGCATGGCCGAGGCGGTGGCCAGCAGCCGCAGCCCGCGGACCGTGCACGGCGAGTGCCCGGTGAGCTGGCCGATGCGCTGGAGCCGGTAGTCCACCGTGCTGCGGTGGACGATCAGCCGCTCCGCGGCCTTGCCGCGGTTGCCGTCCTCGGCCAGCAGGACCTGCAGCGTCTCCCACAGCACCGGCTGGGCCAGCAGCGGCTGGATCACCTTCAGCAGCGCGTTGGACACGACCGGCTCGTGCGCGGCGGCGAACTCGAGCAGCACGTCGTCGAGGACGTGCACCGCGGGAGCGAACTCCAGCGACGTCGCCTCGGCGAGGATGTCGTCGGCCACCGACCGGCAGGCGGACAGGCTTCGGGCGCCGGGCCAGACCAGCGCCGCCCGCGCGGCACTGCCGAGCACGTCGAGAACCTTTTCGGTGCGCGTGACGGCGTCCGCCTTGTCCCGTGCGGGCAGCAGGACGTGCCCGCCGCCGTCGACCAGCAGCGTCAGCGTCTCCTGGCCGGCGTGGGTGCGGAACGCCTCGTCCACCACGGCCGGGTCGAGGTCGGCGGTGGCCAGCGCGACCACGGCGTACGTTTCCTCCGGCGCCGGGACCGCCGCGCCGCTCAGCAGCAGCTCGGCCCGCCTGCGCCGGGTCGGCTCCTCGTGCTCCGGCGCACCCGCCCCGGCTTCGGAGAAGCCCCGGGTCAGCTCGACCAGGATCCGGTTGCCGAGCTCGCTGATCCGCTGGGCCGCGAGGCAGCGGGTGCCGGCGTCCCGCAGGTCCGGCCGGTTCAGCGCCTTGTCCACGAGATCGGCGGTGAGCTTCTGCACCGCGTCCAGCAGCCGCTCGAGACCGCGCCCGGACTCGGCCCACGCGTGGCCGACGCGCCGCGCCGAGAGTACGTCGAGCACGAACCCGTCCGACAGCACGTCGGAGAACAGCGGGAGCACGTGCCGCACGACCGTCTTGCGCGGCGTCTGCACGTCGGCGCCGACAGCGAGCGGGGAAATCATCTTGCTGGTGCTCATGGGACTCATCCGGCCTCACCCTTGTCCTCTCAGCCAGTGACACAACCGGTCCTGATCCGGTGACATCTTCACCGGATCAGGTGGGGCCGTAGCTCAAAGTTTCCTCAGATTCGGGTTTTCCCTCGTCAACCCGGGCGCGGAAACCGATTCCGCATTGCGCGGATTTCCGCACCGCGCGGATGCCGCCCCCGGAATCCCCGTGTCAAACTCGGGCCGGGCGCGAACGCTTGAAGGGGACGGTGCCGTGATCTGCCTGGGAACCATGAACTTCGGGACGACGCTCGATCGCGCCGACGCGTTCCGCATCCTGGACGTCTTCACCGAGCGGGGCGGGCAGGTCGTCGACACGGCGAACTGCTACGCGAGCTGGACCGGCACCGGGGACGAAAGCGAGCTCGCCATCGGGGCCTGGCACCGCGCCCGGGGCGCCCGGGACCGGATCCGGCTGGCCACCAAGGTCGGCGGCCGCCCGGTGCCCGGCGGCACCCTGATGGACTGGGAGGGGCTGGCGCCCGACACGGTCCGGTCCGCGGTCGAAGACAGCCTGCGCCGGCTGGACACCGACCACGTGGACATCTGCTTCGCCCACCTGATGGACCCCGCCGTCCCGCTGGAGGACACCCTCGGCGCGTTCGAGGAGCTGGTCGCCGCGGGCAAGGTCCGCGAGATCGGGCTGAGCAACCAGGACCTCGCCTCCCTGCGGCGCGCGGGCACCCGGGTGACCTGGCTGCAGCAGCGCCACAGCTACCTGCAGCCGATGCCGGGCGCGTCCTTCGCCCTCCAGCAGGTGCTGACCCCGGAGATGGCCGCCTACGTGCGCGAGACGCCGGGGTTGACCGTGCAGGGCTATTCGCCGCTGCTGTCGGGCGCCTACACCCGGCCCGACCGCGAGCTCTGGCCGCACTACCACCACCCGGGCACCGAGGCGCGGCTCGCCGCCCTGCGCAAGGTGGCCGGTGACGTCGGGGCGTCGGAAAACCACGTCGTGCTTGCCTGGATGCTCGCCTCCACACCGCCGGTCCAGCCGGTGATCGGGGTGAGCTCCGAAGCCCAGCTCACCGACTGCCTCGCCGCGACCGAGCTGGTCCTCGGCGACGAGCACCTGCGCTGTCTCGAAGCCGCTTGAGCGGGGCCGGTGCAGGATGACGCGGTCGGAAGACGGGGACGTCGTGCTGGGGGTCGCCGTCGGCGCGGAGGCGGTCACCGTCGCCGTCACGGGGACGGACCTGAGCCTGCGCGAAGTCGTCGAGTGGCCGCTGCCGCGGACCACGCCCCACTCCGTCGACCCGGTGCAGGACCCGTGGCTGGTGCTGGAGACGCTGTCCTCGGCGGTCCGCGAGGCGGCCGGGATCTGCGCCGTCTTCGGCAACCCGGTGCGGGGGCTCACGCTCGTGTCCGGGATGCCGACCCTGCTGGCCCTGGACGCCGAGTACCGTCCGCTGACCCCGGTGCTCAACGCCACCGACGCCCGTTCGGTCGAGACGACCCGCCGCATCGTCGCCGAGCAGGGTGCCGCCCTGCACCGCCTGACCGGGGTGCCGCTGACCCCGGCGTCCCCGGTGGCCAAGCTGGCCTGGCTCGCCGGGCACGACCCCGGCCTCTTCGGGCAGGCGGCCCGCTGGACCGGGCTGAAGGGCTTCCTGCTGTGCCAGCTCACCGGGGAGCTGGTGACCGACGTGTCGACGTCGTCGGCGGCGGGGTGGGTGGAATCGGCCACTTTGGACTGGGCGCAGCCCGTCCTCGACGTCGCCGGCGTGCACCCCGGCCAGCTGCCGGGCCTGGTCGACCCGACCTCGGCGCTGCCCCTGACGACGGCGGCGGGCGAGCTGCTCGGCCTGCCGGCCGGCACCCCGGTGGTCGTCGGGGCCTCCGGGGCGGCCACCGCCCAGCTCGGGGTCGGGGCGATGTCCCGCGGGTGCGCGGCGCTGTCGATGGGGGCGGCCGCGGACCTGTGCGTGCTCGAGGACCGGCCGGTGGCGCCGCGGTCGGAGCTCGTGTCGTGCCACGCGTTCGCCGACGGGCTGTGGATCTCGCGCGGGACGTTCAGCAACGGGGACGCCGTCGCCCGCTGGGCGGCGGAGTCGTTCGGCGGCGTTGACATCGATGTCCTGCTGGCCGAGGCGGAGCGGGTGCCGATCGGCGCGCAGGGGCTGATCGGCATCCCGCAGCCGGCGGCCGACGCGACCGCGTGGGGCAACCCGAACTTCCACGCGGCCCTGGTCGGCCTGCGGGTCGAGCACGGCAGGGCGGCGATGACCCGGGCGATGGCCGAAGGAGTCGCCCGGGAGCTGGCGACGGTCCGCAACGCGCTGGGAACCGAGCCGATCTCGCTGGTGCGCGCGAGCGGCCCGGCCCTGCGTTCGCCGTTGTGGGGCTCGCTGCTGGCGGCGGCGCTCGACGTGCCCCTCGAGGT
Source organism: Streptomyces sp. MN03-5084-2B (assembly GCA_033793495.1). Classification (GTDB taxonomy): domain Bacteria; phylum Actinomycetota; class Actinomycetes; order Mycobacteriales; family Pseudonocardiaceae; genus Amycolatopsis. The sequence continues at coordinate 444,523 of JARAWT010000001.1, forward strand.
GGTGGGCACGGGCGAGGCCCCCGCGCTGGGCGCGGCCCTCCTGGCGTGGCGCGGCCTCGGCCTGCTCGGCCGGCTGGGCGACCACCCCGACGTCCGCCTTCCGGGGCGGCGCGTGCTCCCGGACCCGCTGGCGACGGCCCACTTCGCGGCGACGCGGCGGCTGGGGGAGCAGCTCACGTACCTGCTGACCCAGCTCCGCTCGGCTTCGTGAGCGCCACGTGCGCTGAAGGGCACCTTCCTCCCGCAGGATGCGAGGAAGGTGCCCTTCAGCGCACGGGGGTAGGAGCGCCGGCCGGCGGGAAACCGCTTACCCGGCCGTCGATCCGGCTTCCGATGGCTTGGCGAACTCCGCCGGGGTTTCGGGGGGCACCTTCAGCGCCGGGAGGCGGACGCGGATCCAGCAGCCGCGGTCGGTCGGCATGACCTCGATCGTGCCGCCGTGTCGCTGGATCAGCTCGGCCACGATGCTCAGGCCGAGCCCGCTGCCCGCCGAGCGGTCCGGGTCCGCCTGGAAGAACCGTTCGAAGACGCGCTCGCGCAGGCCGGGGTCGATGCCCGGGCCGTCGTCGATGATGTCGAGCTGGTGTTCCGTGCCCGTCGTGGACAGCCAGACCTCCGCCCTGGTGCCCGCCGGGGTGTGGGCGCGGATGTTGGCGAGCAGGTTGGTCACCGTCTGGCGCAGGCGGAACGCGTCCCCGGTCACCAGGTACGACCGGTGCGGGTCGATGTCGTGGCGCAGCAGCCACTCCGGGGCCGCCGCCTGGGCGTCGTGCACCGCGTCGATGCACAGCGGCCCGAGGTCGACCGGTTCGGCTTCGCAGGGCCGTCCGCGGTCGAGCTCGGCGAGCAGCAGCAGCTCGTCGATGAGCGCGGCCATCCGTTTCGTCTCACCGCTCACCCGGCGCATCGCGGCCTGGAACTGCTCCCGCTCGTCGAGCGCGCCGAGCTGGGCCAGCTGGGCGTAGCCGGAGATCGCCGCCAGCGGCGTGCGCAGCTCGTGCCCGGCCGACGCGACGAAGCGGCGCAACCGGTCCTCGGCCCGCTGCCGCCGGGTGAACGAGTCCTGCAGCCGGGCGACCATGGTGTTGAACGACCGGGTGAGGCTGTAGGCCTCGTAGGTGGAGTCGGCGACCTCGACGCGCTGGGACAGGTCGCCCTCGGCGATGGACCGCGCGGTGCCGACCACGGATTCCAGCGGCCGCAGCCACCGCTTGGACAGCTGGAGCAGTACGAGCGCGAGCACGGTCAGCACCAGCACCACGATCAGGGACACCGCCACCACGATCCGGTGGGCGATCTGGTCGTAGTCCTCCGTGGACACCGCGCCGACCACGTAGTCGCCGTCGGGCAGCGTGGTGGCCGAGCCGAGGAAGGAGGAGCCGGGCAGCCGGACGACCGACTGGTCCGCGGTGATGGTCCGCAGCAGGCCGAGCGGCGGGGTCGGCACCTTCGCCGGTTTCCCGCCCCAGTACTGCTTCAGCTCGCCGGACGGGGTGACGACCATCGCCACCCACTCGCCGCGGGCGACCAGGGGCGGTGGCCTCCGCCCGGGGCCGGGGTGGGCGGTCAGCTCGTCGGCCAGCAGCCGCAGGTAGTTCGTCGTCTGCGTGGTCAGCCGCGAGTACATGAACGAATTGACGCCGACGATCGTGACCGCGAGCGCGGCGACCAGGCCGATCGACGCCGCGGTCAGCACGGCCACCACGAGTTTGGTGCGCAGTGACCGGGGCGGCTGCTCGGGAGTCGTCACGGCAGGCCCTTCCGTCCCCGGGTGTGAATGCGTCCAGTGTAGACGTTCACCCGTTGGAGTGAGACTCTTCCGCATGCCGCGGACGCGCTTCCGCGGTCCACCGAAAGCGAGCGGCGGCTCCTCGTTCCGCGAACCCCGGTCACCCGTTGTTCGGAGTTCTGCGGGAATCGGCATTCCGGTGGATGTCGTGCGTCACCGGCCGGCGGTACTTTCTCGCTGTCGGGCCGGCGAAACGCCCGGCTGCTTCCCGGAACGAACCCCTTTTTCGGCAGAACAAAGGTGAATCGAATGAACCAGATCGAGTCCTTCGTCAACTCCGGCGGTTCCCCCGAGCCGCTGGAGCTGGCGTCCCTGGGCGGGCCGGTGGTCCTCTGCACGCCTGCCTTCGCCGGCGCCTTCGTCGGCCTCACCGTCAACTACGCCTTCGACAAGGCGGTCGACTGGTACGCCGCCCGCCACGGCGGCGGCCACTTCGACGCCGCCGCGGGCGAAGGCTTCGGCTGGGCGGGTCAGGTTTCGAGCGACGAACTGCTCGAGGTGCTCGTCGCGCGGTTCTGACCGATTCCCGTTCCGGGAAGAGGCCTCGTCCGGTATCCCCTGTCAAGAAAAGTGGAGAGTGCAATGAACTCGATCGAAAACTTCGCCAACGCGGGCGCCGCCCTCCCGCCGCTGGAGATGGTCACGGAGGCCGCCCCCGTGTCCTGCTTCTGGGCCGCTTTCAACGGCGCCGGTGCCGCCTTCATCGCCAACTGGGCCGTCCAGAAGGGCGTCGAGTACTACAAGGCCCACCACCAGGGCGGCTACGCCGACGACACGGTTCCGGAGTTCGCGGGCGACGTGTCGCGCCTGTCGGGCGACGAGCTGGTGGCGCTGCGCGCGCTCTGAGCGCCTCGCGAAGCACGAGATGGGCCCGGCTCCCCGCCGGGCCCATCCGCGTTCCGGCGGGGTTCAGGCGGCGATCAGGTAGCCGAAGTTGCGCACCGTGCGGATCAGGTCCGGCCCGAGCTTCCGCCGCAGGTAGTAGACGTAGGTTTCGACGACCCCGAAGTCGCCGTGGAAGTCGTGGCCCCACACCGCGGACAGGAGCTCCGCTTTGGACACCGGCTTGCCCGGGTGGGTCATGAGGTGGCAGAGCAGGTCGAACTCCGTGGCCGACAGGCGCACCGGCACGCCGTCCTTCCACGCCTCGCGGGACGCGCGGTCGAGTTCGAGCCGGCCCAGGTGCAGCCGGGCGCCGGGCGGGGCGGGCTGGGTGCCGCGGCGCAGCACCACCTCGACCCGGGCGACGAGCTCCTTGATGTCGAACGGCTTGGCGACGTAGTCGTCGCCGCCCAGGGTCAGCCCGTGCACCTTGTCGTCGGTGGACTGGCGGGCGCTGAGGAACAGGACCGGCGCCGTGACGTCCGCGGCGCGCAGCCGCCGGTAGACCTCGAACCCGTCGAAGTCGGGCAGCATCACGTCGAGCAGCACGACGTCCGGTGCGGCGGCGGCCGCCGCCCGGAGCGCCTCCCGGCCGGTGCCCGCGGTGACGACGTCGTAGCCGAGGAACTGGAACGTGGTGAACAGGATCGCGGCGATGCTCACCTCGTCGTCGGCCACCAGCAACCGGCCGCGTTGCGGTTCGGGTCTCACCGGTTCGTCGGACCAGGCCGGCACGGGAATCACTCCTTCGGCAAATGTTCGCGGTGGCCGTTCCCGGACTTCGGGAAGTGTCGAGAAAGCGCATTCTCCAATAACGTGAAGTTGATTCACGAATTCTGCGCGTCTCTCACTCGACCGGGTGAACCGCCCGGCGTGGCCGGGCGGACTGCGCCGCCACGGCGTGCGCGGTCAGCGCCGCGCTGAGCACGTTGATCCCGCGGACGCTGCCGGGGTGCAGGCCGGTCAGCTGCTCGATGCGCTGGATGCGGTAGTCGAGCGTGCTCCGGTGGATGATCAGCCGCTCGGCGGCCTGGCTGCGGTTGCCGTCGGTCGAGACCAGGACCTTGAGCGTCTCCAGCAGGGCGGAGTGCTGCAGCAGCGGCTCGAGGATCCGGACCAGGTTGTCGCTCACCGTCGGTTCCCGCGCCACGGCGAACTCGACGAGCATGTCCTCGAGCAGGTAGACGCCCGGATCGTGGTCGGCGGCCAGTGCGAGGGACAGCACCTTGCCCGCTTCCTGCCTGCCCCAGGCGATCTCCCCGCGCGGCCGCCACGAGGTGGACATCCACACGCGGCCCGGCAGCGTGGCGTGCGCCTGCCGGGTCAGCTGCGCGGCGCGGGCTTCGTCGCCGGCCGGCAGCAGGGCGAAGCCGCCTGCCGGGCTGAGCGCCGTCAGCGCGCCGTCGCCGGCCACCTGCTCGAAGGTGCCGATCATCGCGGCCGTGTCGAGCGGCTCGGCACAGTGGACCGCCACCACCGCGTAGGCGGGCGCGAGGTCGTAGTAGTCGTCACCCGCGTCGGCGCGCACGCCCCGGAGCAGGTCCTGGGTGCGCTGGGACCGGCCCTTGGCGAGGGTGCCGCGCTGCTTCCGGGTGCTGGTGTGGTGCGCGCCGGCGAGGAGCTCGGCGACGAGCCTGCTGCCCACCGCCGACACCGCCCGGGGCGAACCGGCCGGGTGCCCGGTGCCGCCGTGCATGACGGCCTGCAGCACCCGGGAGGTCAGCTCGCTGACCACGCCGACGATCGGGGTGATGTCTTCGGTCGCCGCGGCGATCTCCGCGACGCCCGCGCGGATTCGCGTGGTCGTCTCGTCGGACCAGAGGTCGTCGCCGCGGGCGGCCGAGGCCATCAGCGGGATGACGGCCCGGAGCAGCGCGTGGAGTGCGGCGTCGAGCGGTTCCGGCACGTCGCGCAGGATCGGTGCGATGTCCGCCCAGAGACGGGCGGCGAGCTCGCCGGTGGCGACGAGGCCCGGCTCGGAGCGCAGCGTTGTGGTCATGCCATGACCCCCGGTTCTGACCTGTGAATTCGCGGATGGGTGTGCCGAATCTAGCGGGAGGCGCCGCGGCCGGTAATCAGAGTCATCGGGAAAGGTTTCAGCGATTCGCGCAGATCCCGCTTCGCGGGAAAGTTCGTGGGCTTTCGGGCAGCAAGTGTGCCCGAATTCACCTGAGGCGCCCCGTGGTGCAATTGAATCATTTTCAGCAGGCCCTCGTCCAGGGGATCGGCGACAGTTGTCCACCCATTGTCTGGACCACGCGGCCGCATGGACCCGGCGCGTCGCTCGGTGGCGAAAAGGACATTTCGGGCAGGTCGGCGAGATGGTCCGCGTTGTGCGGACCTCCGTCCGGCGAATGTCGCACGCCCGGGCGTCCCGGTTGCGGCAAGCGGGTGTCCGCCAATTCACACCCTCGGGTTTCGTCGAAGAATGTTCCGGTGTCCGCGCAATGAACGACCGATGACGGATCGATAACGTGGTGAGGATTTCGACCAGGCTGCCCGTGCAGAAAGGCCCCAGCGATGACCCTCACCTCGATCCGCGCCGAGGCGGCCTTCGCGTACGGAGGCACCCCGTGGGCGCGGACGGCCTTCCCGGCGGAAGCCGGGCTCCCGGCCGAGCTGCGGGCGGAGGTCGCGGCGGCGATCGAGGGGCAGCCCCGGGAGGCGCGAGCCGTCGTCCGGCGGCTCCTCGGCGTCACGGTGGCCGCGCTCACGTCCGGGGACCACCGGGCGTGGACGTCGGCGCGCGAGGCCGAGGAGACCGCCCGGGTCGGCACCGCGCTGGCCGCGTCGGGCGCGCTGCTGGACCCGCTGCTGGTCCTCATCGGCAGGCTCACCGCCTGGGCCGTCGAACGCGCGGCCGGGCGGCCGGGCGGCTCGGGTGTGCTGAAGGACGTCGTGCGCATCGGCCACGCCGTGACGCGCGGCCTGGCCGGCGGCTTCCACCGGCACGCCCGGTCGCGCGCGGCCGTACCGCTCGCCGGCGAACAGCTCGCGGCGGCGTTGCTGACCGGACGGCGTGCCCCGGGCGCGGCGGCTTCCTACCAGGTGCTCGCGGTCTGGTGCGGCGACGGCGCGCTCGAGCGCCTGCCCGCGCTGGGCGGCGTGTCCGTCACGCGGGGCTGTGCGGGCTACCTGCTCGTGCCGGAAGCCGGCCCGGGCCGCGGTCCGGAGCTGGCGGCGAACCTGCGCGCCGCGCTCCCGGCCGCCCGGGTGGTGCCGCACTGGGCGCGCGCGGCCGACGTCCCCGCGGCCGCGGCGACCGCCGGTGACGTCGTCGCGCTGGCGGCGGGCTCGGGCGTCCCGGCGGGTGTCCACCGGCTGGAGGACTTCGCGGTCGAGTACGCCGTGCTGCGGCATCCCTCGATCGAGGCGGAGATGCGGCGGCTGATCGAACCGGTGCTCGACGGCCCCGGGCTCGCCGAGACGCTGCGGGCGTTCGTGCGGGCCGACGGCAACCGCACCCGGGCCGCCGCGGAACTGATCGTGCACCGCAGCACCCTCGACTACCGGCTGAAGCGGATCGCGCAGCTGACCGGCTACGACCCGGTGAAGCCGGCCGGCATGCAGGTGCTGGCGATCGCGATGACGGCGTCGCGGGCGACGGCGGTCCGGGCGCGGTTCGCGGCCGTGGCGGGCGCGCGGTGACCGGTCCGGCATGACCCGGCGCAGCTGGGGCCCGTGGTCGCTGCGCCGCCGCCTGGTGCTCACCGGCGGCCTGGTGGCGCTGGTCACGGTGCTCGCGATGAACATCCTGGCCGTCGGCGGGTTCGTGGTGTACCAGCAGATCCGCAACCGCGGGCTGATCGACGCGAACCGCATGTACCAGGTCGCGCGGGTCGCCTACGCCGCCGCGCCGCAGACGTGCCAGGGCAGCTCCGACGCGGACGGGGTGGTGCTGGTGCTGCGCCCCGACGGCGGGGTGGCCGAACGGATCGGCGTTCGGTCCGGCGGGTTCGAGGTGCCCCGCCCCGCCGAGCTGCGCGCGGCCGCGGCCGACGGGGACTACCGGTTCTTCGGCTGGTTCTACGGCGTGGTCGACCGCGTGGACGGCGGCCGGTTCGTGATCACGGCCCGGGCGCTGGGCGACCAGCTCGCCGTCGCGGCGCGGATGGCGGGCGCGATGGCCGGCCTGGACGCGGTGGTGTGCGCGCTGGCGATGGTGGTCGCGGCCTCGCTCTTCCGCCGGACGCTGCGCCCGCTGGAGTCGTTCGCCGCGACCGCGGCCCGGGTCACGGCGGGCGAACCGGGCGGCCGGGTCGACCTGGCCGGGGTGCCCGCCGAGGTGCGCCAGCTGGGGACCGCGATGAACCGGATGCTCGGCCGGCTCGAAGCGTCCTTCGCCCGGCTGTCCGAGACCGACGACCGGCTGCGGCGGTTCGTCTCCGACGCCGGCCACGAGCTGCGGACCCCGCTCACGGTGATCATCGGCTACGCCCAGCTGCTGCGGCTGGGCGTGCTCGCCGACCGCGACTCCCGCGACCAGGCCATGCTGGAGGTCGAGCGCGAAGCGCGGCGGCTGACGGCGCTGGCCGACCACCTGCTGCTGCTCGCGCGGATCGACGAAGGCCCGTCGGGCAGTCCCGGGCCGATCGACCTCGACCTGCTGTGCCGCGAGGTGGCCGAGGCGAGCCGGGTCGCCTACCCGGAACACCCGGTGAACCACCGCTGCGAGGGCGAACCGCCCGTGGTGTCCGGTGACGAGCCGTGGCTGCGGGAGGCGGTGTCGTGCCTGCTGGCCAACGTCGGCATGCACACGCCGGCCGGGACGCGCGCGGAAGTCGTGCTGCGCACCGAAGGCGCCGACGCCGTGCTCGACGTCACCGACGACGGGCCGGGCATCGGCGAAGCGGACCGCCGGCGCGTCTTCGAGCGGTTCTTCCGCTGCGACGAGGCCCGGCAGCGGCCGCCGGACCGGCGCAGTGCCGGGCTGGGGCTGAGCGTCGTGCACTCGGTCGTGACGGCTTCCGGCGGGTCGGTCGAGGTCCGGCCGAGCGAGCACGGCACCTGGATCCGCGTCCGGCTGCCCGTGCTTCAGCGGAACGACGGCGGTCTTCCGCGCCCCGCACATTGAAATGAAAATCATTATCATCTAGGGTGACCGGGTGATCTCGGGAAGCGGGCACTCCGCGGGCGAACGTGCCGTCGCCGGTGCCGATCTGGACGGCCTGGCGGCACTGGTGGACCGGCTCGACGCCGTGGCGCTGCTGGCGATCGTGTTCACCCTGGGCCGTCACGGCCTGACCGGGACGCACGACCTCGACGAGGTCTACGCGGCCACGAAGGTCGCGCCACGGCACCGGCGGATCGTCCGGCGGTGGCTGCGGGCGCTGGTCGCGGAGCGGCTCGCGGTCGTCGAGGAGGGCCGGTACCGGCTGCTGCGGACGGTCGGTGCCGCCGAGGTCGAGGCCGCGCGCGCCGAGCTCGACGCCGCCGCGCGCGGGCTCGAGCACGGCCCGGGGCTCGCCCGCTTCTTCCAGCTCACCGTGTCCTACCTGCCCGAGCTGCTGCGCGACGAGATCTCCCTGCAGTCGCTGCTCTTCGCCGACGGCGACCTCGACGTCGCCGACGACGTCTACCAGCGCAACGTGGCCAGCCGGTACGCCAACGCGGCCGCCGCCGCGGTCGTCGCGGAGCCGGTGCGCCCGGGCCTGCGGGTGCTGGAGATCGGGGCCGGTGTCGGGGGTACGAGCGCGGTGGTGCTGCCCGCGCTCGCCGGGCACCGGCCGGACTACCTCTTCACCGACGTCTCGCGGTTCTTCCTGTCCTCGGCCAAAGAACGCTTCGCCGCCTACGACTGGGTCCGTTACGGGCTCTTCGACGTCAACGGCGACTTCGCCGCCCAGGGGCACGCGCCGGAGTCCTTCGACGTGGTGCTCGCGGCGAACGTCCTGCACAACGCCCGGCACGCGGGGGAGGTCCTCGCCGGGCTGCGGAAGCTGATCGCACCCGGCGGCGCGCTGGTCTTCGTCGACACCACGGTCGAGCACCACCAGCTCCTGACCTCCATGCAGTTCCTGATGTCGCCCCCGGCGACCGAGCCGGACGCGGACTTCACCGACTTCCGCCGGGGCACGGACCGCATCTTCCCGACCCGCGAGGAGTGGCTGGACTCCTTGCGGGCGGCGGGTTTCGCCGCGGACTGTCTCCCGCCGGCCGGGCACCCGCTCGGCCGGATCGGCCAGTACCTGTTCGTCGGACGCGTCTGACGTTCGCCCCCTTCGCTGCCAAGGAATGGTTGATGACTGAACCCCTCGCCGTCGTCGGTTTCGCCTGCCGGTACCCCGGTGCACCCGACGCGGACGGTTTCTGGCGCCTGCTCGCCGAAGGCCGCGAAGCGCTGACCCGGTTCGGCGACGCGGAACTCGCGGCGCGCGGCGTCCCGGAGCCGTTGCGCCGCAACCCGGCGTACGTTCCGGTCGGCGGCCTGGTCGAGGACCAGGACCGGTTCGACCCGGCGCCGTTCGGCCTGTCCGGCCCCGAAGCGGAGCTGCTCGACCCCCAGCAGCGCGTCTTCCTCGAAACGGCCTGGCACGCGCTGGAGCACGCCGGGCACGCCGGCGGGCGCGACGCGGGCGTGGTCGGCACCTTCGCCGGCGCTGCGCTCTCGGCCTACCTGGCGACCAACCTCGCGCACCGGTTCGACCCGCTCGGCGGGGCCGACCCGGCGGGTAGCCTGCAGCTGCACACCGGCAACGTCGCGGACTACCTGCCGCTGCGCGTCGCGCACCGCTTCGGGCTCACCGGGCCGGCGATCGCGGTCGGCGCCACCTGCGCGACCTCGCTGGTCGCCGTGCACGTCGCCGCGCAGTCGCTGCTGGCGGGGGAGTGCGACACCGCGCTGGCGGGCGGCGTGTCGCTGCGGGTGCCGCAGGGACGCGGCTACCTCTCCGTGCCGGACGGGCCGTTCTCGGCCGACGGCGTCACGCGCCCGTACTCCGCCGACGCGCGGGGGACGGTGTTCACCCAGGGTGCGGGCGTGGTCGTGCTGCGGCGGCTGGCGGACGCCCTGGAGGCCGGCGACCACGTCCACGCCGTGGTGCTCGGCTCCGCCGTGGCCAACGACGGGGCGCGCCGCGCCGGGTTCACCGCGCCGTCCGCCGACGGCCAGGCCCGCACGATCGCCGAAGCGCTGGCCGTGGCCGGTGTCGACCCCGCCGAAGTGTCCTATGTGGAGGGACACGGCACGGGCACCGTGCTCGGCGACCCGATCGAGGTCCAGGCGCTGCGGCGGGTGTTCGGCCCGGCGCGCGCGCCGTGGTGCGGGCTCGGCTCGGTCAAGGGCAACATCGGGCACGCCGACTCGGCGGCCGGCATCGCCGGGTTCATCAAGACGGTCCTGGCCCTGGCGCACCGGACGATCCCGGCGTCGCTGCACGGCAGCCCGGTGAACCCCGAGCTGGGCCTGGACGGCTCGCCGTTCCGGATCGTCTCCGAAACCGAGCCGTGGAGCGCGGACGGCCCGCGCCGGGCCGGGGTCAGCTCGTTCGGCATCGGCGGGACGAACTGCCACGTGGTCCTGGAGCAGGCCCCGCCGCCCTCGTTGTCCACAAAGGATGATCGAGCGCAGCTGGTCGTCGTGTCGGCCGCGACCGCCGAGGCCTGCCGCGCGACGGCCGGTCGCCTGGCCGGTGCGTCCTCGGCGGACACCGCCGACGTGGCGCACACGCTTGCCCTGGGACGCAAGGAGTTCCCGGTCCGGGCCGCGGTCGCGGTCGCGCCGGGCGAAGACCTCGCTGCGGCGCTGCGGGCCGCTCCGGTGACCGACGCGGGCTCGCGCGCACCGCGGATCGTGTTCGGCTTCCCCGGCGGCGGCGCGCAGTACGCGGGGATGGCCGCCGGCCTCTACCGCGACGAACCGGTGTTCGCCCGGGCGGTCGACGAGCTGGCCGCGTTCTTCCCCGCCGAGGTCCGGGCCGTGCTGCTCGACCCGGAGCACGGCGCGGCCCGCGACCCCGGCGTGGGCCTGCCCGCGTTGTTCACCGCGTCGGTCGCGACGGCACGGCTCATGGAAAGCTGGGGCGTGCGGCCGGACGCCGTGCTCGGGCACAGCGTCGGCGAGTACGCCGCGGCCGTCGTCGCGGACGTGCTGACCGCGGCCGACGCCGCCCGGCTGGTCGCCGAACGCTCGCGGCTGATGACCGGGCTCGCCGGCGGCGGCATGCTGGCCGTCCCGCTGAGCGAGGCCGAGGTGCACCGCCTGCTCGCCCGGCACCCCGGGCTGGACCTCGCCGCGGTCAACGCCGAGGACGCCTGCGCGGTGTCCGGCACCCGCGCCGACGTCGAAGCGCTGCGGGACGAGCTCGCCGCCGACGGCGTCCGGGCCCGGTGGGTCGGCGTCGACGTCGCCGCCCACTCACGGCTCGTCGAACCCGCCATGCCCGCGTTGCGCGAGGTCGCGGCCCGGCTTTCGCCGCGCCCGGCGCGGATCCCGCTGGTCAGCACGTTGCCCGGCAGTGACCCGGCCGATCCCGGGCACTGGGTCCGGCACCTGCGCGGCACCGTCCGGTTCGCCGACGCCCTGGCCACCGCGCTGGCGGAGGACGCCGTCCTCGTCCAGGCCGGCCCCGGCGGGATGCTCGCGTCCCTGGCCGCCCGCCGCGGGCCGTCGGTGACGACGTTCCCCCGTCCGGACGAGGGCGGCGACGGGCGGGCCGCGGCGCTCGAGGCGCTCGGCCGCCTGTGGACCCTCGGCGCCGACGTCGACCACGCGGCTCTGCACCGGCCGGGCCGTCGCCGTGTTCCGCTGCCCGGCTACGCCTTCCAGCGCGAGCGGTACTGGGTCGAGCCGGCGGCGCGGGTCATCGACGAGGCGAGCCCGAGCGAACCCCTGCAGCTGCCGGTGTGGCGGCAGCGGCCGCCGTTGCCCGCCGCGGCGCCGAGCGTGCGGGTCGCCGGGGACGGCCCCTGGGCGGAGGCACTGCGTCTTGCCTCGGGCGACGGCGACCCGGTCGCCGTGGTCGTGTGCCCGCCGGGTGGCTCCGGTGACGAAACGCGGCGGCTGGCGGACGTCGTCCTCGCCTACCGGAGTCTCGGCGACCTGCCGGTGCTGCAGCTGACCGTGCACGGCGAGGCCGTGATCGGCACCGAGGACGTCGACCCGGTCGCGGCCGGCGTGCGCGGCCTGCCGCGGGTGCTCGGCCAGGAAACCGGGGTCCGCTGGCGCGCTCTCGACGTCCCCGAAGAGCCCGACCCGCGGGCGGTGCTCGCCGAAGCCGCGGACCTCCTGGCCGGCGAGAGCGCCCAGGAGCTGGCGCTGCGCGGCGGGAAGCGGTGGCTGCGGCAGTGGGAGTCGTGGCGGCCCGGCCCGCCGGGGTCGCTGCCGGCCGAACCGGTCGTCGTGGTGACGGGCGGACTCGGCAACGTCGGCCAGGCGCTGGCCCGGCGGCTGCTGGCCGACGGGCCAGCGCACGTCGTGCTCGCGTCGCGGAACCCGCGCCCGGTGCCCGGGGTGCAGGTCGAGGCCGTGGACGTCACCGACGCGTCCGCGCTGGCGGGGTTGGTGCGCCGGGTGGTCGACGAGCACGGCCGGATCGACCTGCTCGTGCACGCCCCGGTCGTCGTCGAGCTGGCCACCCTGTCCGAAGTGGACGAAGAGACGGTGCTGCGGTCCCTGGCGCCCAAGGTCGCCGGGGTGGTCGCGCTGCGGGCGGCCGTCGAGGGGCTGCCCGTGCGGACGGTGCTGCTGATGTCCTCGGCCGCCGGGACGATCGGCGGCTTCGGGCTGGGTGCCTACGTCGCGGCGAGCCGGTTCGCCGACGGCTTCGCCCACGCGATGCGCGGTGCGGCGGCCACCTGGCTGGCGGTGGACTGGGACCGCTGGCGGTTCGGGACGGCGGCCGAGCGCGAGTCCGCGGCCGAGCTCACGATGCGCCACGCCCTCGACGCGCCCGACGCGATCGCCGCCCTGCTGCGCCTCGCCGCGGCGGAGGGGCCACCGGCGCAGGTCGCCGTGTCGCCCGCGGAACTCGACAGCCGCTCGCGGGCGCTGGCGACCCGGACGGTCCGGGCGTCGGCCGGCGGTCCCTCGGTCGTGACCGGGACCGAGCGGCTGGTGGCCGAGCTGTGGAGCGAGACGCTCGGCCGGGAGGTGACGAGCCGCGAAGACGACTTCTTCGCCCTCGGCGGGCACTCCCTGCTGGCGACGCGGGTGCTCGCGCGGTTGCGCGACGAGCACGGGATCACCCTGCGGCTGCGGGACCTGCTGGCCCGGCCGACGGTGGCCGGGCTGGCGGAACTGGTGGCGGTCGCTCAGCCGGAACGGCCGTCCGAAGTGCCGGTGCGGGCTCCCGGCGGGCCGTTCCCGCTCACCCGCGTCCAGCACGCCTACCGGGTCGGCCGCTCGGCGGGCTACGGCCTCGGCGAGGTCGCCTGCCACTTCTACCTCGAACACCAGGCTCCCGGCCTCGACGTCGAGCGCTACGAACGCGCGTGGAACCGCGTGATCGCCCGGCACGAGATGCTCCGCTCGGTGATCACCGCCGACGGCGAGAACCTGGTCCTCCCGGAAATCCCGGTCTACCGCCTCCCGGTCCACGACGTCACCGAGCAGGGCCTCGAAGAACTCCGCGAACGCCTCTCGCGCCGGGTCGCCGCCCCCGAACGCTGGCCGCTCATCGAGGCCCACGTCGCCCGGCTGCCCTCCGGCGAGCACCGCGTGCTGCTCTCGGTCGACGTCCTGGTCTGCGACTCCGCGAGCTACCTCGTCGTCGACCGCGAGCTGCGCGCGCTCTACGCCGACCCCGAAGCCGAGCTGCCCCCGTTGTCCACGACGTTCGCGGACTGCGTGGCCGCACTGGAGCGGCGGCGGGGCGGCCCCGAGCACCGCCGCGCGGCCGAATACTGGCTGGCCCGCGAGCTCCCGGCCGCCCCGCCACTGCCGGTCCGCGAGCCGGCCGGGCGTCCCCGGTTCGGCCGCCGCCGCGCCGTCCTCGAGCGGGACCGGTGGGCCCGGATCAGGGAGCGGGCCGCGGCCGCGAGTGTCACGCCGACCGCCGTGCTGCTCGCCGCCTACTCGGACGTGCTCGCCCAGTGGTCCGGCAGCGACCACTTCTGCCTGACCCTCACCGTCTTCGACCGCCCGGCGATCCACGCCGACGTCGACCGGGTCGTCGGCGAGTTCTCGAGCCTGCTGCTGTTCGAAGCCGACCGGCGCGGGCTGTCCGGGTTCGCCGCGCGGGCCGCCGCCGCGCAGGCCCGGCTGTTCGACGACCTCGACCACAGCGCCTTCTCCGGGCTGGAGGTGCTCGCCGAGCAGGCGCGCCGCACCGGCCGCCGGGGGAACGTCCCCGTCGTCTTCACCGGCATGCTCGGCCTCGACACGCTCGGCGGCGAGCCGCACGACACCGAGTGGCTCGGCCCGGTGGTGCACGGGGTGAGCCAGACCCCGCAGGTGTGGCTCGACCACCAGGCCTACGAACGCCACGGCGAGCTGGTCCTGCAGTGGGACGTCGCCGAGACCTCCCTGGACGCCGCCGAAGCCGATCGCGCGTTCGCCGCCTACGTCGCTTGGCTGGCGAAGCTGGCGGACACGGACTGGGCCACCGCCGAGCCCGAGGCGGGTGACCCGGTGCGGGACGCGCTCGCCGCGATCTGGGGCGAGCTGCTGGACCTCGACCCGGCCGCGATCGCGCCGGACACGTCGTTCCTCGGCGCGGGCGGGGACTCGCTGCTCGCGGTGCGGATGGCGTCGTTCATCCGGCAGCGCCTCACCGTCGTCCTCGCGCCGGCCGAGATCCGGGCCGAGGCGACGCTGGCCGAGCTGACCGCCGTCGTCCACGCCCGCTCGGCCGGCGGCCCGGCACCGCGCGCGCTGGCGACCCGCGTCACCCGGCGCCTCGACACCGACGCGCCGTTCGGGCTGCTTCCCCTGCAGCAGGCCTACTTCGTGGGTCAGCAGGACGGCTGGGAACTGTCCTACGACTCCGTCCACGTCTGCACCGACGTCGCTCTGTCCGAAGTGGACGCCGACCGCGCACCCGCGGCGCTGGCCGACGCGTTGCGCCGGGTGGTGGCCCACCAGCCGATGCTGCGCGCGCGGATCCTGCCCGACGGCACCCAGCGCATCCGGCCGGACGCCGAGATCCGCCTCGACGTCGTCGACCTGCGTGACGGCGACGAGAGCGAGGTGCTCGCGATCCGCGAACGGATGGGTGCGCGCGGGCCCGACCCGGTGACCGGACCCGGCCTGGAAATGCGGCTCGTCCTGCTGCCCGGCGGCCGGGGGCGGCTGTTCACCGCGTTCAGCCTGCTGGTGATGGACGGCTGGTCGGCCGCGCTCTTCGAGCGGGAGCTGCTGGCCTACGCCGCCGACCCGAACACGGTGCTGCCGCCCCTGCTCGTCGACTTCGGCGACTACGCGGCGGCACTGGCCGAGATCCGCGAAGGCGAGGAGTGGGCCGCCGACCGCGACTGGTGGTGGCGGCGGCTGGACACGCTGCCCGCCGCACCCGACGTCCCGCTGCGCACCCAGCCTCGGAACGTGTCGGCGACGCTGATGGCCGCGCGCGGGTCGCGGCTGCCGGCACCGGAGTGGGAGACGCTGCGGGCCGAGTGCGCACGCCGCGAGCTGACCCCGACCGCCGTCCTGCTCACGGCCTACGCCGTCGCGCTGGCGGAGGCCGCCGGGCAGAGCCGGTTCCTGCTGACCAGCCTGCAGGCCGGGCGCCTGCCGCTGCACCCGGACGTCGACCGCATGATCGGCGCGTTCTCCTCGACCGCGCTGCTCGGCGTCGACCTCGGCGACGGCGGCGCGTTCACCGACCTGGCCCGCCGGGTGCAGGGCGAGCTGACACAGACGCTGGCGCACAACCTGGTCAGCGGCGTCGAGGTGGCGCGGGAACTCGCCCGGCGGCGCGGCAGCACACGGCCGGTGGCGCCGTTCGTCTTCCAGAGCACCCTCGGTTTGGAGAATGCCGTCGGCGGCGAGCGCCCGGAGAGCGCCGGGCCGCTGGGCCGGATCGACGTGGGCGACTACGCCCAGCACATCCGCACCCCGCAGGTGTTCTTCGAGCTGCGCGTGTTCGAGCTCGTCGGCGAGCTGGTGCTCGACGTCGCCGTGGTGGAGGACCTCTTCGGCGCCGAACTGGTGGACGGCGTGTTCGCCGGTGTCGTGGCGCGGGCGCGCGAGCTGGCCGCCGGGCGCGGCTGGGACGAGCACGTCGGCCTGTCCGGCGCGGCCGCGGTCGCCACCGTCGACACCGTCGAAGCCCGCGGCGGCACCGGGCCCGGCGCCCCGGTGGGGGAGACCGAGCAGGCGATCGCCCGGCTCTGGACGGGCCTGCTGGGGGTGTCCGAAGTGGACCGATCGGCCGACTTCTTCGCCCTGGGCGGGGATTCCCTGCTCGCGGTCCGGATGCTCGGCCGGCTGCCCGGACCGCCGGTGCCGCCGCGGGAGTTCCTCGCCGACCCGACCGTGGCCGGGCTGGCCCGCGTGCTGCACGCCGACGACGCCGTCGCCGTCCCGCTCAAGCAGGGCACCGGCACGCCGCTGTTCCTGCTGCACCCCTCGGGCGGCGACGTCCTCTGCTACACCGAGCTGACGCGCCGCCTCGACGTGCCCAACCCGGTCGTGGCGCTGACCGATCCCGGGCTGGTCGACGGCACGGGCCCGGAGGGCATCCCGGAGATGGTGCGGCGGTACCTGCGGGTCGTCCGCGGCCGGCAGCCGCACGGGCCCTACCTGCTCGGCGGGTGGTCGATGGGCGGCACGGTCGGTCACGAGCTCGCCTGCGCCCTGCGGGCCGCCGGCGAAGAGGTCGCCCTGCTGCTGATGATCGACGCCAACAGCCCGGAGCGGATCGTCGCGCTCGAAGGCCTCGACACGGCCGGAAGCGCGGAGGAGACCCGGCTGCGCTACCTGCGTTCGGTCGAGTCGTTCCTCGGCTTCGACTACGGCGGCGGGCTCGGGGCCGAGGACCTGCGGCGGCGGCTCGAAGCCGACGGCCTGACCGTCGACGAGCCGCGGTTCGAGGTCTTCGCCCGCCACCTGCGCGGCCTCGCCGACCACCACGCGAGCCCGCTCGACGAGACCGTGCCCGTGCTGCTGCTGCGCGCGGGGGTGGTGTCCCCGCGCAACAGCCGGATCGGCATGGGCGTCGACGACTCCTTCGACGAACCGGAGCTCGGCTGGCGCCCGTACGTCGCGGGCGAGCTGACGGTCGAGGAAATCGACGCCCACCACTACACGATCCTCCACGACCCCGCCGTGGCGACGGTCGCGGCCCGGATCTCCGCCGCGCTCGAGAAGACAGGACTCTGACTTGCTGCCCAACTGGCTCTACACCCAGCACCTCCTCCCGGTCGGGGTCGTCGCGGACGCGGCGAACCCGGCGGTGCCCCGCGCGGAGGTGCTCGACCGGCTGCTCGGCAGCCCGCTCGACGGCGCGCTCCGGCGCGGCGGCGGCTGGGAGCAGACCGGCCGCGCGCTGGCCGCCCTCGGCGCCGTGTGCCCGGAGACCGCGATCGCGTTCGCCGGGCACCTGGCCGAGCAGCACCGCGAGGCCCGCTCGGCCCCGCAGCCCTACCTCGTGCAGGCCGCGCTGCTCGCTTCGGCGGCGGTCGGGATCGCCACGACCGCGGTGCGCGCGAACCCGGACGGCGCCGCGGCCACCGCCGTGCTCACGGCGCAGGCGGGCATCCTGCGGGTGCTGAGCATGCTCGACGTGCTGACGATGTCCGGAAAGGACACCGGTGGCACGGTTTCGGCGAGCTTCCACACCGTGGTGCGCGGTTCCGTGCGGCTGCTCGAGTCGGGCTGCGCGGACGTCCGCGTCGCGACGGACCACCCGGTGCTGGCCGACGAACCGTGGCAGGAGCGGGTCGAGCTGTCGCTGGCCGGCGACTGGTCCGGGTTCGGGGGTGCCGCGTGAGCCGGGAGCTTTCGCGCCGGGCCGCCCTGCTGCTGGGCGGCGGGCTCGCGCTGGCCGCGTGCGGCACCTCCGGCGGCTCGGCGTCCGAGACGCCCTCGAGCGGCGGCACCCTGCGCTACGGGACGGTCGCCGCGGGCGGAGCGACGTCGGTCGCCGACCCGCACGGCGCGCTGTTCAACGAGTCCGACTGGGTCCGGATGGCCGCGCTCTACGACGTGCTGTGCGTGCCCGGGGAGAACGGCGAGGTGCTGCCGCGGCTGGCGATGTCGTGGACCTCGTCGCCGGACGCCACCCGCTGGCGCTTCGAGCTGCGCACCGACGCGGTGTTCACCGACGGCCGCCCGGTCCGGGCCCGCGACGTGCTGTACTCGCTGCGCCGGATCGCCGCGAAGGCGGCGGCCAACGGGGCGCGGCTCGGCACCGTCGACATCGGACAGTCCACAGCGGACGGAAACGTCCTCGAACTCGTGACGGGCCGACCGGATGCCGAGCTGCCGCGGACCCTGGCCGGGGTGACGTTCGTCGTGCCCGAAGGCACCGAGGCGTTCGACGACCCGGTCGGGTCGGGCCCGTTCAAGCTCGCCCGGGCCGACGCGCAGGGCGTCGCCCTGGTCCGCAACGACCTCTGGTGGGGGCGGCGGCCGTACCTCGACGGGCTGGAGATCCGCGGGTTCGCCGACCCGCAGGCGCTGTCGGTCGCGGTGGTGTCGAACCTGATCGACGTCGCCGCGAACGTCAACCCGGCGACGGCCAGGACCGCCGAGCGCACCGGCCGGCTGACCGTCACGTCCCGGCCGGACGCGCTGACCTACCCGCTGCTGATGCGGCTGGACAAGGCGCCGTTCGACCGGCCGGAGGTGCGGCAGGCGGTGAAGCTGGCGGTCGACCGGCAGGCGCTGCTCGACTCGGTCCTGCTGGGCTACGGCACCCCCGGCAACGACGCACCGGGCCCGGCCGACCCGTCGTACCCGCGTGACCTCGCGGTGCCCGCGCGCGACGTCGCCAAGGCGCGGTCGCTGGCCGGCGGGCTGAGCGTCGTGCTGAACACGACCACGGCGTACCCGGGGATGGTCTCCACGGCCACCGCGGTGGCCGGCCAGCTGCGCGAGGCGGGGATCGCGGTCGAGGTGCGCCAGCACCCCGCGGAGACGTACTGGACGCAGGTGTACACGGTGGAGCCGTTCTGCCTCGGGTACACGACCGACCTGCCGTTCCCGGTGTGGGCGCGCCAGACCGCGCTGAGCACGTCGAGCTACAACGAAACCGGCTGGAAGGACCCGGCGACCGACCGCGACTTCGCGACCGCGATGGCGACGACCGACCCGGCCCGCCGCACCGAGCTGCTGCGCGGCATCCAGCGCCGCATGGCGGCCGGGGGCGGCTGGGTGGTGTGGGGCAGCGCGGCGTCGCTCACGGTCGCGGCCCCCGCCGTCCGCGGCCTGCCGTCGGGGAGCGGGTTCGCGCGCATCTTCCTGGACGGCGTGTGGTGGCAGCCCTGATCAGGGCGGCGCTCACCCTGGCCGCGGTGGTGACGGGCGTCTTCCTGCTCACGGCCCTGCTGCCGCAGGACGCGGCCCAGGTACTGGCCGGGCGCCAGGCGGACCCGTCGCGGGTGGCGGTGCTGCGCTCGGAGCTGGGCCTGGACCGGCCACTGTGGACCCGGTTCTTCGCGTGGCTGGCCGGTATCCTGCGTGGCGATCTCGGGAAGTCCTATGTGGATGGACGGCCGGTCGGGCCGGTGCTGGCGGAGCGGCTGGGGGCGAGCGCGCTGGTCGTGGTCCCGGCGTGGGTGCTGGCGGTGGTCTTCGGCGTGCTCGCGGCGCTCCTGGTCGCCCGGCGCCCGGCGGGATCGGCGGCGGTGGCGGCGGTCTCGTCGCTGCCGGAGGTGGTGCTGGTGAGCGGGCTGGTGCTCGTGTTCGCCACCGGCCTGGGCTGGCTGCCCGCGGTGTCCCTGCTCCCGGTGGGCGGCTCGGCGTGGGGAGCACCGGAGGTCCTGGTGCTGCCGGTCCTGGGGCTGGCGCTGCCGTCGGCGGCGTGGCTGGCCCGCTCGGTCCGCGGCCCGGTCGAGGACGTCCTGGGGAGGCCGTTCGTGGTGGACGCCCACCTGCGCGGGGTGTCCCCGGCCCGGATCCGGGTGCGGCACGTCCTGCCGCACCTGGCGGGGCCGGTCGCCCAGGGCGCGGCGATCCTGGCGGGCTCCCTGCTGGCCGGGACGACGGTGGTCGAGTCATTGCTGGCGTACCCGGGGCTGGGGCAGCTGCTGGCGACCGCGGTGGCGAGCCGGGACGTGCCGGTGGTCCAGGCGGTGGCCCTGGTGGACGCGCTGGTGGTGCTGGCGGCGGTCCTGGCCGCCGACCGCATCGCCAAGGCCGGCGCCCGATGAACCCGGGGCTGGGCGCCGGTCCGGATGTCATGAACGGGTCGTTCATGACATCCGGTGAAGTGAACGGGTCTTTCAGGACGCTGCCGGGCAGGGGAGCCGCGAGCCGCGGGCCCAGGCGACGTGCCGGGGCGGGGTCGCGGTGAGGCGGTGGTGGCCTCTCCTGGGGCTCGGCGTGTTCGCGGCCGCGGTGCTGGCCGGCGGGCTCGTCCCCGGCGCCACCGAGACGACCGGCCTGCCGTGGGCCCCGCCCGGTGCCGGGCACCCGCTCGGCACCGACGTCCTCGGCCGCGACGTGCTCGCCCGGACCCTCGCCGGCGGTGCCGCCGCGCTCGGGCTCGCCCTGCCGTCCGGGCTGCTGACCACCGCCCTCGGGACCTTCGCCGGGCTGGCGGCCACCTCGAAGGGGGAACGCCTGCTGGCCCGGGTCAGCGGCGGGGTGCTGATGCTGCCGTCGCTGCTGCTCGTGCTCGTCGGCGCCGTCGTGCTGCCCCACTGGGCCGCCGTGCCGGCCGCCATGCTGCTGCTCGGCGTGCCGATGTCGGCACGGGTGATCCACGCGACCGCGCGGCCGCTGCGGCGCGCCGGGTTCGTCGAAGCCGCCGTCGCCCACGGGGAAAGCCCGGTGCGGGAACTGCTGCCCGCCGTCGCCGGGACCGTGCTCGCCGACCTGGGCCTGCGGATCGGCACGGCGCTGCAACTCGCCGTGGCCGTGACCGTGCTCGGGTTCGGCCCGCCGCCGCCCGCGCCGGACTGGGCCGCCATGCTGCGGGAGAACCTGCCCGGCGTCGAGCTCAACCCGTGGTCGGTGCTCGCCCCGGCCGCCGCCCTCGCCGCGCTCGCCGTCGCCGTGACCCTCGCCCTCGACCTCGCCGGTCGCCGCCGCGTCCGGAAACCCGACGTCATCCACAAAGGACAGTCCAAGCAAGACTGTCTGGTGCTGGAAGGTACCTGGTGCGGCGGAGATCGGGTGCTGGACCTGGACATCCGGGTGCCCGAAGGAACGGTGCTCGGCGTGACCGGCGCCTCCGGCGCGGGCAAGACCAGCCTGCTGCGCCTGCTGCTCGGCGACCTGCCCCCGGCCACGGCGTCCTGGCACGGCTCGCTCGCCCACCGCGGCACGGCCATCCGCCCGGGCACCGCGCGGGCCCGGCGCTGGCGGCGCGCGCACGTCGGTTACCTCGGCCAGGACGCCGCGCTGGACCCGTTGCGGCGCATCGGTTTCAGCGTCGCCGACGGGCTGCGGCGACGCGACCTGCTCGACCGGATGGGCCTGCCCGGCGACCTCGCCCGCCGGTACCCGCACCAGATCTCCGGCGGCGAGGCGCAGCGGGTCGCGCTGGCCCGGGCGCTCGCCGGGGATCCGGAACTCCTGGTGCTCGACGAACCGACCAGCGCGCTCGACGGCGAGACCCTCGAACGCGTCACCGCCGCGCTGGCCGGGCGCACCGCGGTCGTGGTCAGCCACGACCGGGCGTGGCTGGCGCGGGTCGCGGACGAAGTGCTCGACCTCGGCCGGGAAACGGTGCCCGCCGAGCGCCCGGTCGTCCGCGTGGGCGAGCCGGTGTTCCGCGGTGGCGGGCTGGTGCTGCGCGAGGGCGAACTCGTCGTCCTGCTCGGGAAGTCGGGTGCGGGCAAGACGACCCTGCTGCGGAACCTGGCGCGCACCGGCCTGGTCCGGGGCGACGGCTGGGTCCGCCCGCGGCCCGGCGAAGTGGAACTGCTGAGACAGGACGCTTACGGCGCACTGAACCCGGCCCGCACGCTGGCCGACGCCGTGGGCCGCCCGCTGCGGGTGCTGCACGGGATCAGGCGGCCGCGTGCGGAGGCCGTCCGGCTGCTCGCCGAAACCGGGCTCGGCCCGGAGTTCGCCGGGCGGCGGCCGGACGAGTGCTCGGGTGGGCAGCGCCAGCGTGCCGGCCTCGCCCGGGCACTGGCCGCGCGGCCGCGGGTGCTCCTGGCCGACGAACCGACCTCGGCCCTGGACGCGGCCGCCGCCGGCGTTGTCCTGGCCGCGGTGGACCGCCGCCGGGCGCACGGCCTGGCGGTCCTGCTGGTGACGCACGACGAGCGGCTCGCGGTGCGGGCCGATCGGGTACTGGAACTCGAAGAAGGGCAGTTGCGGTGAGGTTCGACGACGTCTGGGTCCAGGGCACGGGCGGGTACGCGGGGGAGCCGCGGCCGGCTCCGGCACACGTGACGGCGCACGCCGGGATCGTGTCGGTGGCGTGGTCCGGGCTTTCCGGTCCCGAGCTGGCGATGCGAGCAGGGCGGGCGGCGCTGGACACCGCCGGCCCCGGTGGCACCGGGCCGCACCTGCACGGCGCGATGGCCTACCCCGGGCTGGACATCTGGTCGGCGTCCTGCTGGGTCGCCGACCGGCTGCTGACCGAGCCGCCCGCGATGTCGATGCAGTTTTCGGCGCTGTGCAACACTTCCGCGGCCGGGATCGAGACCGCGGCGAGCCTGCTGACCGGACGTCCCGACTTCGCGCGCGTCCTGCTCACCGTGGGCGACCGCTTCCCCGAGAGCGCCGTCGACCGCTTCGAAGTCGACCCGGAGATCGCGCTCGGCGACGCCGGTGCGGCAGCGGTCCTCGGCCGCGGGGGCGGGCAGGCGCGCGTGCTGTCCTGCGTGTCGCGGACGGATCCGTCCCTGGAAGGCCTTCAGCGCGGCGACGAGCCCTTCCGGGACCGCCCGGCCGAGGGCCCGGCGGTGGTGCGCAAGCGGACCCGGCAGTTCTTCGCCGCGGGCACGCGCACACCGGCATCAGTGGTGCAGGCGCACGTGGCCGGGGTGCGGGAGGTGGTGGCGACGGCGGTGGCGGAAGCCGGCACGACCGTCGCCGAGGCGCGCTGGGTCGTGTCGCCGTTCGTCGGGGTCAACGCGTTCGAGCACGGCTACGAGCGCCCGCTCGGCCTGGACCGCGAGCGCACGCTGCTCGGCCTCGGCCTGCGGCTGGGCCACCTGGGCGGCAGCGACCACCTGTACGCCCTCGATCACCTGCTGCGCGCCGGGGCGGTGGACCCCGGCGACAAGATCGTGCTCATCGGCGTCGGTGGCGGGTTCACGTTCACCTGCGTGGTGCTGGAGATCCCGGGGCGCTGACACCGGCGAAAACCGCAGAAAACCTTCCGGGATCGCGCCCTTAACTTGATGGATTCGCGGTGATCCGGCGGTCGCTAGCCTTTGTTCTCGTCGAACTCCCGACAATCACGAAGGAACGCACAATGAATCTTGTTGAGACTGCCGCGGCCCAGCTGTTCGCCGAGGGCCCCGCGGTCCAGACGCTCGAGGTCCTCGACGCCCAGTCGCCAGTGAGCTGCGCGACGTTCGACGTCTTCCGGGTCGGCTGGGCGGCGCTCCGCGCCGCGGAAGCGGCGACGAACCACGCCGAAGCCAACCGCGCGGCCGCGGCGCTGATGCGTGCGCACGGCTTCGGCGGCTACGACAACGTCGACGGCCTGCCCGCCCAGGGTGCCGTGTCGTTCGGTGAGCTGTCGACCACCGACCTGATCGCGCTCCGCACGTCGTTCGCCTGATCTCGGCTCGGCTTCTGCTCTGCAGGCAATGAGAACGGCCGCCCGGTGAGAAGCTCCACCGGGCGGCCGTTCCCGGCCTGGCGGTTCAGCAGTGCGCCGAGCGCGCCGCGATCAGGTCGGTGACCGCCACACTGCCCGACGGGGCGCAGGCCACGCCGCTGTCGGCGATCGCGTTGCCGCCGAAGCCGCGGACCAGGTCGACCGCACGCTCGGCCCAGTGGGCCGCGGCGCGGTGCGCCCCCGCCATGCGGGCGAGCTGGGCGGTCAGCTCCGCGCCCTCGACGGTGGTCGCACAGCTGGTCGGCGAGACGCTGCGGACCATGCCCAGCGGCTCCAGCACGCCGCCGTCGGCGGGAACCTGCTGCACGGCAGCGGTTTCGATGACACTCAGCACGGCACACTTCCTTTTCGGTGAGGGATTGTTGCTCCTCGAAAGTAACCGGTGAAATGTTGCCTCATCCGGTTGCGCCGCCGCTTTCCCCGGGGTGCGGAAACCTCGTTCGCCCGCTGAGGAGGGACCTCCACCGGAATGCCGACCCGGTGCGGGAGGACGCTCAGCCCGCGCTGGGAATCGGCACGTCGACGTCCGCCCGGAACAGGTCCTGCTCCAGCCAGATCGCCGCCTTCGCGCCGTCCGCGGCACCCGTGATCACGAACGGCGTCGGGCCCGGCAGGTCGGCCTGCCGCGCCGTGTCGCCCGCCGCGTACACGCCCGGGACCGTCGTCTGCTGCATCGGGTCGACGCGCACGCAGCCGTCCGGCAGCAGCTCGCAGCCCAGCCCCGCGGCGAGGTCCGTGTGCTGGCGCTGGGCGGGCCGGTGGAACACCGCCGACCGCGTCAGCGGCGCGCCGGAGGCGAACTCGAGGGTGACGTCGCCGTCCTCGCCCGCCAGCCGGGTGACCGGTTCTTCGCGGACTTCGATCCCGGCACGATCCAGTGCCCCGCGCAGTTCCGGGCCGACCTGCAGCGGCCCGTTCGCGCACAGGACGAGGTCCTTCGCGAACCGGTCGGCGAGGTAGAGCGCCAGCATCGACTGCGAGAAGTCGCCGCCCAGCACCGCCAGCGGCCGGTCCGCCGCTTCGAACCCGTGGCAGAACGGGCAGTGGTAGAGGCCTTTGCCGAACAGCTCGGTGACGCCGTCGATCTCCGGCAGCGCGTCCACCTGGCCGGTCGCCAGGATCACGCGGCGGGCCGCCGCGGTGGTGCCGTCGGCGAACTCCGCGGTGAAGCCGTCGATCGTGCCGCGCAGGTCGACGACCAGCCCGTCGCGCACTTCGACCGTCGGGTATTCCGTGAGCTCCGCACGGCCGATCCGGCGCAGGGCCGCGGGCGGAAAACCGTCCCGGGACAGGAACATGTGCATCTCGGACGCGGGGGCGTTGCGGGGCAGGCCGCTGTCGACCAGCAGGGCCCGGCGGCGCTGCCGCCCCAGCGTCTGCGCCGCGTTGAGGCCGGCGGGACCGCCGCCGACGACCAGCACCTCGAACATTCAGTCTCCTTCGGTTGTCCGGGCGGCGGGGATCCGCCAGCCTCGGGCGTTCTCGCGCAGGGCGTGGAACCCGGCGTAGCGGCCGCCGAGCCGCAGCAGCTCGTCGTGGCTCCCGCGTTCGGTGATCCGGCCGCCGTCGAGCACGAGGATCCGGTCCGCGGCCCGTGCGGTGGCCGGCCGGTGGGTGACGACCAGCAGCGTGCGTTCGCCGCGCAGCTCGTCGAGGGCCCGGGTGACGGCCCGCTCGGCGGTGGTGTCCAGGGCCGCGGTCGGCTCGTCGAGCAGGACGATCGGCGCGTCCTTCAGCAGGGCGCGGGCGATCGACACCCGTTGCCGTTCCCCGCCGGACAGCTGCGTGCCGCCTTCGCCGACGCGCATCCGGGTCACCAGGGCACCGATGCCCGCGCGGTCCGCGGCCGCGCGCACCTCCCGGTCGGTGGCGTCCGGCCTGCCGAACCGGATGTTGTCGGCGACCGTTCCGGCGAACAGGTACGTGTCCTGGGAGACCAGGGCGATCCGCCGCAGCAGGTCCTCGCCGCGCAGGTCCCGCACGTCGGCCCCGCCGACCCGGACCGCGCCGCCGTCGACGTCGAAGAACCGCGGCACCAGCCGCAGGATCGTGCTCTTGCCCGCTCCCGACGTCCCGACCAGTGCCGTCATCGTCCGTTCCGGTACGACGAAGCCGACGTCCTCGAGCACCGGCGTGCCGCCGTAGCCGAACCGCACGCCTTCGAACTCGATCGAGGGCGTGCCGAAGGGCTGCGACACCTCGGGTTCGGGCAGCCGCGGTTCGGCCAGCACCCGTTCGATGCGGTCCAGCGCGCCGTCCGCCATCCGCACGGCGGCGCCGAGCTCGGCCGCGACGAGCATCGGCTCGGTGAACCGGACGGCCAGGACGAGCGCGACCACCGTCGTCGGTATGTCGACTTTCCCGCCGAGGGCCGTGAACACCGCGACGAGCACCAGCGCGGTGAACGCGGTCTGCACCGTCACCACGAACACGGCCAGCCCCGGCAGTGCGGTCTTCAGCAGCCGGCGCGCGGCGTTCCGGTGGGCGGCGAGGGCGTCGTCGAGCAGCCGGAGCCCGGGGCCGCCGAGCCCGAACGCCCGCAGCACCGGCTGGTTGCGGGCGAATTCGACGACCCGGGCGGCGGCCTCGCCCGCGGCGGTGTCGGCGGCGGCGTCGGTGCGCCGGACCAGCCGGCCCGACCACCGGTAGGCCGCGACGGCGAAGGGTGCGGCGGCCAGCGCGGCGAGCCCCACCCGCCAGTCCACGGCGAGCAGCGCGAGCGCCGTGGC
This sequence comes from Streptomyces sp. MN03-5084-2B, assembly GCA_033793495.1. GTDB lineage: Bacteria > Actinomycetota > Actinomycetes > Mycobacteriales > Pseudonocardiaceae > Amycolatopsis. The sequence goes on from JARAWT010000001.1 coordinate 470,775, forward strand.
GGCGGGCGTCACCACCGCGCCGATCAGCGGGTCGAGCAGGTGCGCGGGCACACCCATGACGCTCATGACGTTCTGCGTGGCCAGCCGTCCGAGCGAACCGACCCTGGCCGGGGTGAACCAGCCCAGCGGCAGGGTGACGACGTGGTCGCCGATCCGGCCGTGCAGGCCGGCGGACAGGGTGTACCCGGCGTGCCGGGCGGTGACCACCCCGCGGTGGTAGACGATCCCGCACGCCGCGGTGGCCACGCCGACCGCCGCCGCCCACGGCCAGGCGTCCTCCGGCGCGCGCAGGATCGGCAGCAGGCAGGCGAACACGGCACCCTGGAGGGCGGCGGCGACGGCCAGCAGGACGGCGGCGCGGCGCAGCGGCCGCGAGTGCTCGGGGCCGAGGAGCGCGGTCAGGCGGCGGATCATGCCGCGTGCTCCCACATCCGCGCGTACCCGCCGCCGGCCGCCACGAGCTCCTCGTGCGTGCCGCACTCGGCGATCCGGCCCCGGTCGAGCACCACGATCCGGTCGACCTCGGTGATCGTGGTGAGCCGGTGCGCGATCACCAGCGTCGTCCGGCCGGCGACCAGCGCGGACAGCGCTTCCTGGATCGCGGCTTCGGACTCCGGGTCGACCGACGCCGTGGCTTCGTCGAGGATCAGCACCGGGGTGTCGGCGAGCAGCGCCCGCGCGATCGACACGCGCTGCGCCTCGCCGGTCGACAGGGTGACCTCCTCGCCGAGGACGGTGTCGTAGCCGCGGGGGAGCGCGAGCAGCCGGTCGTGGATCCGGGCCGCGCGCGCCGCCGCATGGACGTCTTCGAGGGGCGCCTCCGGCCGCCCGAGCCGGATGTTGGCCGCGACGCTGGTCCGCAGCATCCGCACGTCCTGCAGCACGAACCCGATCTGCCGGTACAGCCGCGACACCGGCAGGTCGCGCAGGTCGGCGCCGCCCAGCCGGATCGCGCCGCCGGTGACGTCGTGGAAGCGCGCGGCGAGCGCGGCCACGGTGGACTTCCCGGAGCCGGACGGCCCGACCAGCGCGGTCACCGTGCCGGGTTCCAGCGTCAGGTCGATCCCGTGCAGCACCTCGGTTTCGCCGTCGTAGGAGAACCGCACCGACGCGAACTCCAGCCGGGCGCCGCCGGCCGTGGCGGTCCCGGTGTCGGGCAGTTCCGGGGTGGCGAGCAGCGCGGCGATGTCCTGGGCGGCCGCCTGTCCGGCGCGGGTGTCCTGGATGCTGTAGCCCACGGCGAGCAACGGCCCGGACAGCCCGGCGCCGACGATCACGAACGGGATCGTGTCGGCCGGGGAGAACAACACACCGGCCAGGAGCAGGGTGAACAGCGTGACCAGCGGGGACATCGCGAACTGGCTCCAGGCCATCGCGGGCGTGACCGAGCGGGCCCAGCCGGAGACGAACGCGCCGTAGCGCGCGGCCGCCTCGGTGAACCGCCGGTGCGCCCGGCCGGTCTGCCCGTACGCCTTGACCTCGGCGATGCCGTCGAAGAACTCCACGGCCGCCGAGTCGAGCGCGGCCGTGGCCTCCTGGTACTCCCGCATGCGCGCGCCGACGTCCCGCATCGCCTTGCGGTGCAACGCCATCCCCACGGCGATCGGCACCACGGTGACCAGCGGGAGCCACGGGTCGAGGGTGGCCAGGTACGCCGCGGCGGCCAGTGGCGCGACCACCGCCGTGGTCAGGTCGAGCAGCGCGTGCGCGACGAGGTGGTGCAGCGCGCCGACGTCGTCGGACACCGCGCGCTTGACGCGGCCCGAGTCGTGCGCGGCGAACCAGCCCAGCGGCAGCCGGGTCAGGTGCCGGGCCAGCCGCCGCCGCAGGGACAGCTGCAGGTCGTTGTCGGCCAGGTGGGTCAGCGTCGAGGCCGACACGAGCAGCAGAGCGCGGACCGGCAGGGCCACGAGCGCGACGGCCACCAGCGGCCACAACGCGGCCATCGGCGTCCCCGCGAGGAGGCGGCGGCACACCTCGGCCGCGGCGGCGAACGGGGCCACGCCGGCGATCGCGGCGCCGGCCTGGCAGCCCAGGCCGGCGAGGAGCCGGCCACGGACGGGAGCGAGCAGGGCGCGCAGGGGTGTCACTTCCGGGTGTCCCGTCCTTCCGATGGGCTTGGTCACTCTCGCTCAGCGTAGTTGACAATGGTTATCGTTGTCGACAAGGTGGAGTCGGCCGCTCGGGTGAGTGGTGTCCGTGAAAGGCGAGGAGCGTCCGTGAAACACGATCCCACGGCGGCGGTACTGCGTGAATGTGTTGCCGACCTCATCGGGGTGCCGCCCGGGGAAGTCGACCTCTCCCTCGGTTTCGCCGAACTGGGCGTGGAATCCCTCGGAGCACTGAAACTGCGCCGTGCGCTCGCGGAAAAATGTGGAACCGAGGTGCCGCTGACCGCGTTTCTCGGAGATGTACCCGCCTTTCGCGTACTGGAATTCCTGAGCGGGGCGGAGTCGGCGGCGGTGCCCGAAGCCGCGCCCGTGGTCCCGGTCGAACCGGGAGAACCCGTGGCCCTGACACCGGTTCAGGGCGCCTACTGGGCGGGGCGGGGTGACGACTTCGCGCTCGGCGGGGTCGCCACGTTCTGGTACCACGAATACGACCGGCCGTCCGCGGACGTCGACGCGCTGGAATCCGCGTTCGCCCGCCTGGTCGCCCACCACCCGATGTTGCGGACGACGATCGGCCGCGACGGGCTCCAGCGCGAGTGCGCCGAAGTGCCGCCGTTCCGCATCGAGCGCACGGATTTGCGCGGAATGCGCAGCGAAGAAGCCGAAGGGGTGCTTGCGGAACTGCGGCAGCGCCTTTCCCACCAGGTCCGTGCCCCGCACGAATGGCCGCTGTTCGACGTGCGGGCGGCGCTGCTGCCCGGGGGCGGCGCGCGGGTGTTCGTCGGCTTCGACGTGCTCGTCCTCGACTTCGCCAGCTGGCGGCTGCTGATGACGCAGTGGGGGCGGCTGGTCGCCGACCCCGGCCTCGCCCTCCCCGCGCCCTCCTCGGCGTTCCTCGACATCGTCCGGCACCGGGAGACCGATCCCGCGTACCGGGCACGGCGCGAGCGCGACCGCGCGTACTGGGCCGGCCGCACGCTCCCGGCCGGGCCCCGGCTGCCGGTGGCGGCGGACGTCGAGCCGCGGTTCCGCCGTCGCCGGTGCCGGCTCGACGCCGGCCAGTGGGCCGCGCTGCGCGAGCGGGCCGCCCGGCACGGCCTGAGCCCGACGTCGGTGCTGCTCGCCGCGTTCGGGCTGGTGCTGCACCGGTGGGGCGCGACCGAGCCGTTCGCGCTCAACGCGACCCTGTTCGACCGCCCCGAGGAGGCGCGCGACCTGGTCGGCGACTTCACCACCACCGCGCTGATCGCGATGCCGGCACCGGCGTCCTTCGTGGACTACGCGCGACAGGCGAACGAGACGCTGTGGGAGGCGCTCGACCACTGTTCGTACACCGGCGTCGAAGTCCGGCGCGAGACCGGCCACACCTACCCGGTGGTGTTCACGTCCGGGATCGGCATCGGCGACGGCACCGCCCCGGCGGGCTGGCTCGGGGAGGAGGTGTTCGGCGTCTCGCAGACGCCGCAGGTGCTGCTCGACCACCTCGTGTGGGAGGAGGACGGCGCCGTCCGCCTGGTCTGGGACGCCGTCGAGGCGGCCTTCGGGGACGGCTACCTCGACGGCCTCGCCGCCGCCGAACACACGCTGCTGACCCGGCTCGCCGGGGACGACGCGGCCTGGACCGCCGCGGACCTGGGCTGGGACCCGACGTTCGCCGCGCCCGAGCCCCTCGACGTCGCGCCCTTCGGCGACTGCGGACCGCTGCTGGACGCGCCGGCGCGGCTCGCCGCGGACCGCACCCCGGACGCCCCGGCGGTGATCACGGCCGGGGAAGTCCTTTCGCACGGCTCCCTCGAGGCCCGGGCTTCGGCGCTGGCGGGGGCGCTGTCCGCGGCCGGGGTGCCGGCGGGCGGCCTGGTGCTGGTCGCGCTGCCGAAGTCCGCCGAGCAGATCGTCGCGGTGCTGGCCGTGCTGCGGTGCGGCGCGGGCTACGTCCCGGCCGACCCGGCGTGGCCCGCGGCGCGGATCGCGGCGGTGTGCGAGCGGGCGGGCATCGCCCACGCCATCGGTGACGTGCCGCTTCCGGACGGGGTCACCGTGGTCAGTGGTGCCGGGGACGTCGTCCCGGCGGCGGCCGCCGAGCCCGATGACCTCGCCTACGTCATCTTCACCTCGGGCTCGACGGGCGTGCCGAAGGGCGTCGCGATCGAACACCGCCAGGCGCGCACGACGATCGACGACGTCACCGACCGGTTCGGCATCACCGCCGCGGACCGCGTGCTCGCGCTGTCGGCGTTGAGCTTCGACCTGTCGGTGTACGACATCTTCGGCGTCCTCGGCGCGGGCGGGGCGATGGTCCTGCCCGAGCAAGCCCGCCAGCGGGACCCGCAGCACTGGTGCGAGCTGATCGGCGCCCACGGCGTGACGGTGTGGAACACCGCGCCCGCGTTGCTCGAGATGGTCGTCGAGTACGCCGAGTCGGATCCGGTCGCGGCCGCCCGCCTCGGCACGCTGCGGCTGGCGATGCTGTCCGGCGACTGGATCCCGGTGAGCCTGCCGGACCGCCTGCGCGCGCTGGTGCCCGGCGCGCGGGTGATGAGCCTGGGCGGCGCGACCGAGGCGTCGATCTGGTCGATCACCCACCCCGTCGGCGAGGTCGACCCGGCGTGGCCGAGCATCCCCTACGGCAGGCCGCTGCGCGACCAGGGGTTCCACGTCCTCGGCGAGGACGGCCTGCCGTGCCCGGTGGGCGAACCGGGCGAGCTGTTCATCGCCGGCGCCGGGGTGGCCCGCGGGTACGTCGGCGACCCGGCGCAGACGGCGGAGCGGTTCGCGGTGCACCCGGTCCTCGGCGAGCGGCTGTACCGCACGGGTGATCTGGGGCGCTGGCGCACCGACGGGACGATCCAGTTCCTCGGTCGCACCGACCGGCAGGTGAAGATCCGCGGCCACCGCATCGAGCTGGGCGAGATCGAGTCCGCCCTCGACCGGCTGCCCCAGGTCCGCCAGGCGGTGGCGGCCGCGGCCCCGGGCCCGGACGGCCGACCCCGGCTGGTGGCGTACGTGGTCCTGGCCGAGCCGTGCGCGGAGCGGGAGCTCGCGGCGCGGCTGGGGGAGTCGGTGCCGGAGTACCTGGTGCCGACGCGGTTCGTGCTGCTCGACGCGATGCCGGTGACCGACAACGGGAAGGTGGACCACAAGGCCCTGCCGAACCCGTTCCGCCGGGCGGCGCCGGCGGCCGCGCCCGACCCGGCCCCGGCGTCACTTTCCCGTGAAAGCGACGCGGAGGAGCGGATTCCGGATCACTTTCCCGTGAAAGTGCCCTCCTCGATGCGGGAGATCGTCCGCGGCGTCCTCGGCGATGTCGACTTCTCCGCAGGGCTGATCGCCGCCGGGGCCAGCTCGCTCGACGTGGTCCGGCTGGCCAACGCCATCGAGGACGCCACCGGGACCCGGCCGTCCTTCGCCGACCTCGTCGCCCACCCCTCCATCGAAGACCTCCTGCGCGTGCACGCCGGAACTCCGTCGCCCGCCGCGGAAACCCCGGCCGGGCTGCCCGACCCCGGCGGTCTCGTGCTGGCGATGCGGCTCGAACGCCCGGAGGACCGGACCCTCGCCGACGCGCTCGTCGACGCCGGCCGGTGGCTGCGCGACCTGCACGACTGGGCGGGCCACTCCGGGTACCGCGTCGAAGAGTCGATCCTGCCCGGCGGGCGGGACCTCGTCGAGGTCCGGCTGCGGGCCGGGGAGCCCGGCGGGCCGTTCCCGCTCACCGAAATGCAGCTCGCCTACCTCGTCGGCCGGGTGGACACCTGGCTCGGCGACGCCGTCGCGCCGCACTACTACACCGAGGTCGACGTGCTCGACCTCGACCCCGGGCGCCTCGAAGCGGCCCTGCGCACGGTGATCGCGCGGCACCCGATGCTGCGCGCCACCGTCACGCCCGACACGCTTCAGTCCATTTCGGACACTCCGCCGCCGTGTGCCGTCGAGGTGTTCGACCTGCGCGGCCGTCCGGAAGACGCCGCCCGGATCCGGGAGGAGCGTTCGCACCGCGTCCTCGACCCCACCGCCGGCCCGCTGCTGCACGTCGCCGCGAGCCGGCTCGACGACCGGACCTGGCGCGTCCACTTCGGACTCGACCTGCTGTTCTGCGACGCGCAGAGCGCGGTGGTCCTGGCCGACGAGCTGGTCACCGCCTACCACGACTCCGACCGCCTGCCCGCGCCGCCGCACGCGTCGTTCGCCCGGTGGGTCACCGGGCGCGGCGAGGTCCCGGAACGGTCGCGGGCGTACTGGCGGCGCGCGGCCGCCGTCATGGCCGACGGCCCGGCCCTGCCGGTCCGGGCCCCGGGCCCGGGGCGGGTCCGGTTCACCCGGCGGCACGCGGAAATCGGCGCGGACCGCTGGCAGGCGTGGTGCGCCAACGCCCGCCGCCACGGCGTCACGCCCACCGGGCTGCTGCTCTCGGCCCTCGCCGACACCCTGCACGCGGGCGGCGGCGGGGACCGGTTCACGCTCGTCGTGACGTCGTTCGACCGGCCCGCCGGGCACGAGGGCGTGATCGGCGACTACACCTCGACCGTGCTGCTCGACGTCGACCGCGCCGCGGGCAGCCACGGCGACCGCGCCCGGTCGCTGCAGCGGCGGCTCCTGGCCGACCTGGACCACGGCCAGGTGCACGGCAACGAGGTGCTGCGGGAGCTCGCCGCCCGGCGCGGCGGGCAGGTGCTGCTCCCCGTCGTGTTCTCCAGCGGGCTCGGCAGCACGCGGACCGCGGACGGGGCGTCCGCCGACGCTTCGCGGCTGCTGTCCCGGTTCGGCCGCACGGAGTACGCGATCAGCCAGACCCCGCACGTGGTGCTGGACTGCCAGGTGTTCGAGGCGCAGGGAGCGCTGCGGATCAACTGGGACGCGGTCGAGGCCGCGTTCCCGGACGGCTACCTCGACGCGTTGTTCGCCGCGTTCCTCGCCGCGGCCGGGGCCACCGCGTGGGACGAAGCCGATCCGAGCGGCCTGGCGGCGCGCGGCCTGGCCCGCGAGCCGGTCGTCGCGGACCGGGGCGTCCCGCAGCAGCGCACCGGCAGCGCGGATCCGGTGCTGGAGCAGCGGATCGCGCGGGTGCTCGGCGGGCTGCTCGGCGTGCCGGGCGCGGAACTGGACCCGCTGCGGACGTTCTTCGAGCTGGGCGCGACGTCACTGACCCTGGTGCGAGCCCACCGGGAGCTGTCCGCCGAACTGGACCGGCCGATCACCGTGCTGGACCTCTTCGCCCACCCGAGCCTGCGCGAGCTCGCGGCGCACCTCGCGCCGGGACCGGCGGAACCGGCTGCGGAGGACGACGTGCTGGCGGCGGCGCGGTCCCGCGGGCAGGCCCGTCGGGTGGCGCGCCGCTGACCCGCTGTCGAAGCGGGGCTCGGTGCCGGGCGGCTGCGCGGGTCGTGAGCCGAACGGTCGCCGTTTTCGGAGTCCGGTGGGGTGAAACCCGCGGCTAGCCTGGGCAGGTTCGACAATCCCTTCCCGGAACAGGAGAATTTTGTGAACCGTATCGAAGCCATGGCCCAGGCGCGCGGTGCCGCGCTGGGCATCGAGCCGCTCGACGCGACCGCCGCGAGCACCCCGGTGCTGTGCACCGCGTTCGTCGCCGACGCCGCCGTGGGCGTGGCCGCGCGGATCGCCAACGCCACCCGGCACGCGATCATCGAGACCCCGGGCCGGCGCGCCTTCGCCGGGCACGACCAGGGCGTGCTGCACAACCCGCAGCACCGGGCCGGCACCGCCTCGCTGCACGGCTCGACCGACGAGCTGTCCTTCGGCGCCCTGATGGGGATCTTCACCGCCTGAGGCGGGCCGGTGATCCCGCGAACGCTCCTCCGGAGACCCCGGGGGAGCATTCGCGCGCCGTGGCCGGAAAAGTCCCTCGTTCCTCGGAAACCACCTCGGTCTCCTGCGGATTACGTGCAGGCCGGTGACGTGACACTTTACCGGGGTGACCGTTATCCGTTCTCCTGCGGAATTCAACAGCGGCGACCTCTACGTCGATCTTCGCGACAGCGTGGGGGTTCCGCTGTTCCTCAAGTGCGAAGGATTCAACTTCGCCCGGTCGATCAAGCTGAAGGCGGCGACCGAGATGGTCGAAGGCGCCGAACGGCGGGGCGTGCTGCGGCCGGGGATGACGATCGTGGAATCCTCCTCCGGCAACCTCGGCGTGGCACTGAGCATGCTCGCCGCGAGCCGGGGGTACCGGTTCGTCTGCGTCACCGACGCGCACTGCACGGTGTCCAGCCGCCGCATGATGCAGGCGCTGGGCGCGCAGGTGCACGTCATCGCCGAGCCCAAGGCCGTCGGCGGCTTCCTCGCCGCGCGCATCGAGCACGTCCGGGAGCTCTGCGCGGCCCGGCCCGGCACGGTGTGGCTGAACCAGTACACCAACCCGGACAACTCCGGCGCGCATTACCGGCGGACCGGCCCGGAGCTCCTCGCCGCCTTTCCCGGCGTCGAAATCCTCTTCGTGGGCGCCGGGACGACCGGGACCCTGATGGGCTGCGCCCGCTACCTGCGCGACCGGGGCCACCCCGCCAAGGTGGTCGCGGTCGACGTCGACGGCTCGGTGACCTTCGGCGGGCCGTCGAAGGTGCGGAAGATCCCCGGTCTCGGCACCGGGATCCGGCCGGAGCAGCTCGACGAGTCCCTGGTGGACGACGTGGTGATCGTGGCGGAACGGGAAACGGTGTCGATGTGCCGCGAACTCGCCTCGCACGGGTTCGTCTTCGGCGGCTCCACCGGAACGGTCGTCACCGGCGCCCGCCGCTGGCTGACCCGCCACCGGCCGGGCGAGGACGTCGTCGCCGTGGCGATCGCCCCGGACCTGGGCGAGGGCTACCTGGACTCGGTCTACGACGACGACTGGGTCCGCAAGCTGCCCGGCTGCCCAGGATCGTGAAGGCCACCTCGAGGAACCTGAACTTCCTCGAGGTGGCCTTCACGCACGAACTTCAGGCGGGGTAGGCGCGCTTCTCGTCGCACAGCAGCACGGTGACGGCCTTGTCCGGGTCCAGGTACTCGCGGGCGACCGCGGTCACCTCGTCGGGGCACACCGCGGCGAGCCGGCTGTCGTGCCCGCCGAGCCAGGAGACCGGCAGGCCGTGCAGGTCCAGTTCGCACAACGTCGCGGCCAGCCCGGTGAGCGTGGCCAGCCGCAGCCGCAGCGTGCCGACCGAGTAGCGGCGGGCGCGGTCCAGTTCCTCCCGCGTCACCGGGCGGTCCGCCAGCCCGGTCAGCTCGGCGTGGACCTCCTCGACCGCCGCCGCCGTGTTCGCCGTGACGACGTCGAGGGACACCGTGGCCAGGTGGGCTTCCGCCACGTGCAGCAGCGAACTGCGCGGCGAGTAGGAGAAGCCCTTGTCCTCGCGGATGTTCTGCACGAGCCGGGACGAGAAGTACCCGCCGAACACCATCGCGGCCAGCGCCAGCGCCGGGTAGTCCGCGGCGTCGTAGCGCGGCGCCGGCAGCGCCATCCGCAGCAGCGACTGCGACAAGCCTGGTTCGTCCACAACGGACTTCCCCGGCACCCACGGGCCGGGGCGCCGCATCGGGACACCCGGGCCCGGGCGCCACCCGCCCAGCGTGCGCTCGGCGAGGTCCAGCGCCGGCCCCGGATCGAAGTCGCCCGCGAGCACCAGGCACGCCCCGGTGGGCACGACGCGATCGGCGTGCAGGGTGCGGACCGCCTCGCGGTCCGTCCGCCGGAAGTCGTCGGGCCGCGGTGCCGGCCTGCCGTAGGGGTGGTCGCCGAACATCCGGGTGTTGAGCGCTTCGGCGACGTGGTGCGCCGGGCTCGCCAGGAGGGCGATCGTGCCCTGGACCGCGTGGTCGACGGTGAGCGCGAACTCGTCGGCCGGGTACCCCGGATCGGTGACGATTTCCCCCAGCAGCGCGAGGAACGCCGGCAGCTGGTCGGCGAGGACGCCGCCCGCGATCCGCAGCCGGTCGGCGTCCACCGCCGCCGCGAGCCCGCCGCCCATCGTCCGGGCCCGGTCCTGGGTGCGGGACGCGTCGGACAGCGCGCCGGCGAGCAGGACGGCCGCCGCCGCGTCGGCGTGCGCGAACGGGATGCTCAGGCACACCTCGGCGAGCGGGGTGCTCGCCCGCCGGGTGGCCAGCACCCGCAGGCCGTTGGGCAGCGTCCGCTCGGCGACGGCCGGGACCCGCAGCGGGCCGGGCGCCGGGACGTCGAGCAGGTCGAAGGTGGTCATCGCGCCGCTCCCGGGTGCAGTTCGACGGTCGCCCGCCGCTCCGGCCGCAGCATCGCCGCCGCGGCCCGGACGTCGGCGGCGGTCACGGCCCGGCTCAGCGGGCCGAGTTCGTTGACGACGTGCGCATCGCCGTGCTGCAGCGCGAACACCGCGAGGAGCCGGGCACGGCCGGAGAGGCCGTCGAGCAGGCGGACCAGCTGCGCGCTGATCGTCCGCGTGGCCGCGGTCAGCTCGGCCGGGTCCGGCCCCTCGGCCGCGAGCCGCTCGATCTCCTCGTCGACGGCCTCGAGGATCGCGTCGGTGCCCGGCCCACCCGGGACCGGGCTCGCGGTCAGCACCAGGCAGGTCGGATCGCGGACGCCGAAGACCTCGCCGGTGAGCCCGATTCCGCAGTCCACCGAGGACACGGAGCGATCGCGGCGGGCCAGCCGGCGGGTCAGCCTGCCCAGTGCGCTGTCGGTCAGCAGCAGGCACAGCACGAGGTAGGCGAGGTGCCCGCGCAGATCGGTCACCGGGTCGGGGACGCGCCACGCCGAAGCGAACGCGGGCAGCGGGGCCAGCGGATCGACGTAGGAGTCCCGGCGCCCGGTGGTGAGGTCCGGCTCGGCGACGACGGGCCGGACCGGCACCGGCCGCGCGGGGATGTCCGAGAAGTACCGTTCGGCGAGGGCGAGCCCGCGGTCGGCGGACACGTCGCCCGCGAGACACAGGATCGCGTTGCCCGGCGCGTAGTAGCGCTCGAAGAACGCGTGCGCCTGGTCCGTCGTCGCCGTCCGCAGCTCGTCGATCGCGCCGTAGCCGTTGTGCGAGTTTTCGAAGCTGTCGAACAGCAGCGGGGCCAGCGGCAGCCACGGGAAACCACCGTACGGGCGCGACACGATCGCGCCGGTGATCTCCTCGGCGACCACGTCGATCTGGTTGGCCAGGCCCGACGCGGTCAGCGACGGCGCCCGCATGCGGTCGGCCTCGAGGAACACCGCGTGCTCCAGGCCCGACGAGGGCAGCACCTGGTAGTACTCGGTGTAGTCCAGGTGGGTCGTGCCGTTGAAGACGCCGCCGCAGCTTTGGACGTAGTGCGCGTGCGCCCCGCGGGGCAGGTTCGCCGATCCCTGGAACATCAGGTGCTCGAAAAGGTGCGCGAACCCGCTGAAACCCCGGGGTTCCGAGCGGCTGCCGACGTCGTAGACGACCGTCGCGGCGACGACCTCGGCGTCGTGGTCGGGCGCGACGAGCACCCGCAGCCCGTTCGGCAGGACGTGCGGGGTGAGCTGGTAGCGCCGATCGGCGCGGAGGGTCGTGTCCATGACCCTCGCCACGCTAGCCGTCGCCGTCGATTCCCGGCGGAAGGTCATCAATTCGGCGGATGCGGCTTCCGTGTTTGCCGGAACCGCGCATCCGCCGCATTGACGATGCCGATTCCGGCGTGTGAAAACGGTCTCGCCGCCGGTGAAGGTCATCGGGCGGGGCGTACGAACGACAAACGGAGCGACGCATGGCAGAGGCGGAACTCATCCCGGGTGGCGGGATGCTCGGCGTCGACAAGGCGCTGCGCGAGACCGAACTCCTCATTTCGGCGGGAATCATCCTCAGTTCGCTGGAATCGCTGGTGCGGCCGCAGGACGTCGAGGACGACGGCCTGATCAGCTGGCGCATCGGGCGGACCCGGTCGAAGCGGATGGCCAAGGGCAAGACCGGCGAGATCTTCGACAAGGTGTTCACCAGCCCGGGCATCCAGGTGCTGACCTCCCTGCGGCTGACCGCCTCGACGCTGGTCGCCCTGCCCGGCACCAACCGGCAGACCAAGGCGGCGGCGATGACGTTCCTCGCCGTCACGAACGTCCTCATGCAACTGCGGAGCAACTACGGCGCGGACGGGTCCGACCACGTCAACCTCGTCGTGTGCGCCGCGGTGGCGGCCAGCAAGTTCTTCCCCAACGACGAAAAGGCGCGCAAGGCCTGCACCGCCTTCATCGCCGGGCAGTCGGTGGTCTCCTACTTCGCGGCCGGGCTCGCCAAGGCGGTTTCGCCGTACTGGCGCGACGGCAGCGCGATGGCGGGGATCTTCCGCACCAAGACCTACGGCCAGAAGCACGTCGGCGAGCTGCTGAAGAAGTACCCGGTGCTGGCCCGGCTGGGCGGCTGGGGCGTGTGGGTGGGCGAAATGCTCTTCCCGCTCGCGCTGGTCGCGCCGAAGCCGATCGCGGCGGGCCTGCTCGGCACCGGGGTCTCCTTCCACGCCGGCAACGCCGCCTTCATGGGCCTCAACCGGTTCCTGTGGGCGTTCAGCGCGACCTACCCCAGCGTCGTGCACCACTCGAAGCACATGTCCAAGCGCCTCATCGCGGGACAGTAGGGAATGGCCGTGCCTGAAGAGAAGAAGAAGTCCGGCACCCGGACCGTCCTGCGCCTGCTGGCCCCCTACCGGGGACCGCTGGGCATCGCCGGGATCGTCGGGCTGGCCAGCGCGATCCTGTCGCTGGTCCAGCCGATGGTCGTCGGCGACGTCGTCGGGGCGCTCACCACCCGGAGCCTCGCGTCCGGAACGCTGATCCTGCTCATCTCGCTGTTCGTCGGCGACATCGTCCTGCGCGTGATCGAGATGTACCTGCTCGGCCGCTGCGGCGCGATGATGGTGCTCGAGACCCGCCGTTCGGTCGTGCAGCGGCTGTTGCGCGCCCCGCTCAGGTCCCACCTGGAACGCCAGCGCGGTGACCTGTTCGTCGGCGCGGTCGCCGACACCGACCTGCTGCACGGGTCGCTGATGATGGGCCTGATGAACATCGCCGCGAGCCTGGTGCTCGTCATCGGTGGCGTCATCTTCATGACCTTCATCGACCCGCTGCTCACCGCCGTGACGATCACCTGCCTCACGGTGGCCGCGGTGGGCAGCGTGTTCGTCGCCCGCCAGGTGCGCAAGGCGATGGCGCAGAACCGCGAAGCCACCGGCCGCTACGGCGCGGCGCTGCAGCGGGCCCTGATCGCGATCGGCACGGTGAAGGTCAGCCGCGCCGAGGACCGGGAGGCGGAGCTGGTCCTGCAGCACGCCGCGGACGCCACCAGCGCCGACATGCGCGCGGTGCGGCTCCAGGCCGCGATGACCCCGCTGGTCAACCTCGGCATCCACGGTTCGTTCGCCGTCGTGTTCACCCTCGGCGCGGCCCGGATCGCCAGTGGCGCGCTCGACACCGCCGGGTTCGCCTCCTACCTGCTCTACCTGTTCTACATGCTGACACCGCTCATCACGCTGTTCACCAGCTTCGCGCAGATCCAGCTGGGCGTGGCGGCGGGGCAACGGGTGGAGGGCCTGCTCGACCTCCCGGACGAGCGGGTGGAGCAGCCCGTGGCCGAGCCCGACTTCTCCTCGTCGGTCCTCGAATACGACGCCGTGTCCTTCGGGTACGCCGAGGACCGGCCGGTCCTCAAGGGCGTGTCCTTCGCCGCGCTCGAGCGCGGCCTGACCGCGGTCGTCGGCCCGTCGGGCACGGGCAAGACCACGCTGTTCTCCCTGGCCGCGGGGCTGTGGCGGCCCCAGCAGGGCCGGATCCGGCTCGGCGGCGTCGACCTCGGGACGGTGGACCTGCAGACCCTGCGCGGCCGGATCGGCTACGTGGAACAGGACGCCCCGGTCCTCGACGGCACGATCCGGGAGAACCTGCTCTACGCCAACCCTTCCGCGAGCGAAGAGCAGATCGGCCGGGCGGTCGAACAGGCCCACCTCGCCGAGTGGGTGGACGGCCTCGAAGACGGGCTGGACACCAAGGTCGGCGAGTCGGGTGCGGCGATCTCCGGCGGCCAGCGGCAGCGGATCGCGATCGCGCGGATGCTGCTGCTGGAGCCCGACGTGCTGCTGCTCGACGAAGCCACGTCCAATTTGGACGCCGAAACCGAGCTCGCGCTGCGCCGGGCGGTCGCCGAGGTGGCCCGCCACCGCGCGGTCATCGCCGTCGCGCACCGGCTGTCCACTGTGGTCGAAGCCGACCGGATCGTCGTGCTCGACGAGGGCCGGGTCCGCGCGGTCGGCGACCACCAGTCGCTCCTCGCGGGCGACGACCTGTACCAGCGGCTGGTGGCGACGCAGCTGTTGCCCGAAGCCACCGTCGTCACCGCAGGGAGGAACTCGTGAACCGGCTTGCGTTGAAGTGCGGCCTCAGCGCGGCCGCAGGAGTCCTGACCGCCGTGCCGTTCGCGGCGGGCGCGGTCTACCAGAACGTGCTGACCCGCCGCGACAACCGGGAGCTGCCCGGCCTCGGCGAGCTCGTCGACGTCGACGGCCGCCGCGTGCACGTGCGCCGCACGGGCGGGCCCGCGGAGGGCCCCACCGTGGTCTTCGAGAGCGGGCTGTCCTCGCCGCTGGAGATGTGGAGCTGGGTGCAGGAGGCGGTGGCCGAGGTCGCGCCGACGATCTCCTACGACCGCGCCGGCATCGGGCGCAGCGACGCCGGTGAGCGGCCGCGCACCGCCGAGCGGATCCGCGGCGAGCTGGAGCGGCTCTTGGAGGTGCTCGACGTCCGCGGCCCGCTGGTCCTGGTCGGCCACTCCTACGGCGGCATGCTGCTGCGGGCCTTCGCCCAGGAGCACCCGGACCGGGTCGCCGGCGTCGTGCTGGTCGACGCGGCCCACCCCGAGCAGCTCGAACGCTCGGCCCGGCAGCGCCTCGGCCTGCCGCTGATGCGGGCGAGCGTGCGCAGCAGCCTGTTCTGGTCCCGCTTCGGCCGCAACCGGCTGCGTCCGGTCAGTGGCGACAGCCAGCTCAAGGGCCTGCCCGAGGTGGCGCTGAAGACGACCATCGCGCGGATGATGGCCGTCCGCAACTGGGCCGCGTCGGAGGCCGAGATCGACGCGTGGCTCGCCCACGTCGTCGAGGAGATCCGCGCGGCCACCCTCCCCGCCGACGTCCCGCTCTTCGTCGTCACGGCGGAGGAAACCGAGAAGGCCGACCCGGTGCACGGCGAGCTGCAGCGCGAGCTGGCCTCGCTGTCGTCGGTGTCGGTGCAGCAGACCGTCCCGGGCGCCAACCACCTCGGGATGCTGTGCTCGGCCGGGTCCGCCGCGAGCGTGACCGCGGCCGTGCTCGAAGTCCTCGACGCGGCCCGCACGGGCCGGGCCGTCAAACCCCTCGAATTCGCACCCCCGGGAGACCAGCCGTGAGCACTTCACCCCGCACCCTCGCCGCCCTCGGCGCCCGGTACGCCCTCTACGGCGTGCTCGGCAGCTGGCTCGTCGCCACCACCCTGAGCCAGGACCCGACCCGGAAGTTCGACAAGATCCGCAAGCTGGACCCGACCGGCTCGCTGATCCCGGACTGGCGGTTCTTCGCGCCCCGGCCCGGCATGCACGACTACCACCTGCTCATCCGGGACGAGCTGCCCGAGGGCGAGGTCACGCCGTGGAAGGAGTACTGCCAGGTCGAGGAGCGCAGGTGGCAGCACTTCTTCTGGTACCCGGGCCGCCGGGCGGAGAAGGTCGTCACCGACGCCGTGTCGGGCCTGATCCAGATGCAGCCGGACCTCAAGGACCGCAAGGAGGACGTCCAGGTCTCCGTGCCGTACCTGACCCTGCTGAACTACGCGACCCACCAGGTGCCCCACCACCCGGAGGCCAAGCGCGTGCAGTTCCTGATCGCGACGTCGGCGGGGTACGACGAGACGGAGGAGCCGATGATGCTCTTCCTGTCGAACCCGCACCCCCTGGCCTGACCGTGGCGGGCGGCGATGGCGTCACGGTCTTCGTGACCGGTTCGTTCAGCGTTTCGGCGGACAACATCCGCTGGCTGCGGGCCAACGCCCCGGAGATCACCTCCGTGGAGCTGGTGCTGGACTCGGGCCAGCTCTGCACGCGGGCGAGCGCCGCCGGCCGGGCCGTGGGGATCGTCGACGCGGCGACCCCGGAACTGGCCGGGCTCGCCGAGCGGTTCGGCTCGGTCGCCGCGGGGGGCATCCTCGCGGTGACCGCGAATCCGGACGAGGGCCACGTCGTCGGGCTCTTCGCGCGGGGCGTCATGGGGGTCACCCTCACCTCCAGCCCCGCCGAAGAGCTCGTCACGGCGATCCGCGGAGTGGCTTCGGGCCATTGGTTCGCGCCGCCGCGGTACCTGGCCGCGCTGGCGGAGACGGTGGTCCGCAACCCCCGCGGACCGCGCGCGCAGAAGCTGCGCGAGCTGCTCACCGAGCGCGAGCTGGACGTGCTGCTCCTGCTCGCGGCGGGCAGCGCCAACCAGGAGATCGCCGACAAGCTCGGGATCTCGGTGACGACGGTGCGCAGCCACGTGCTGAGCATCCTGCGCAAGCTCAACGTGCCGAACCGCACGGTGGCGGCGATCTGCGCCTACCGGTCGGGCCTGGTGGGGGTGTGACGGTTCCCTTGCCGTGAATGACTCGTTCCTGGCGTGCGACGCCGGGAACGAGTCATTCACGGCGTCCGGGTGGGAGGCACCGAAGGGGGAGAGCCCGCGTGGATGCCGGGCCCGCGCGCCGACTCTGGGGGGCGCACGGCACGCGGGCCCGGCGGTGGGGCCGGCCGCCCGGGAAATCGGCACCGGGCCCGGCCATGGGAAAAGCGTAGGCGCCCCGCCACCGCGCGAACCACCCGCGTTTCCCGGAAAACCCTCCGGGCGGAACGCGGAACGCCTTCAGCGCCTTCAGCTCCGGCGTGGCTTGGCGAGGTGCCGCAGGGCCCGGGCCGCGGCGTTCGCCCCGCACATGCCGTGCGCACCCGCACCGGGCGGGGTCGCCGCCGAGCACAGGAACATCCCGGGCACCCCGACGTCGTACGGCGACAGCGTGACGCGGGGCCCGAACACCAGCTGGCGGACCGTCGTGGCGCCGGTGACGACGTCGCCGCCGACGTAGTTGGGGTTGTACACCGCCATCTCCGTGGCCGACCGGACCGCCGTGCCGACGATCCGGTCCCGGAAGCCGGGCGCGAACCGTTCGATCTGGGCGACGATCGCCTCGGTGGCGTCACCCGGGTAGGCGTGCGGCACGTGCGCGTAGGTCCACACGGGGTGGACGTCGCCCGCCGACCGGCCGGGGTCGGCCAGGTACTGCTGTCCCACCAGGACGAACGGCCGCTCCGGCAGCCGCCCGGCGTGGATCTCGCGTTCGGTGGCGGCGAGCTCCGCGTACGTCCCTCCCAAGTGGACTGTCCCGGCCCGGCCGACGCCGGGGTTCGCCCACGGCACGCCACCCGCCACGGCGAAGTCGACCTTGAACGCGCCGGGTCCGTGCCGGTAGCGGCGGTAGGCCCGGGCGATCCGGGGCGGCAGGCGGTCGCCGAGGATGTCGGCGACCGCGCCGGGGGCGAGGTCGAACAGCGTGACGTCGGCGGGCGGCAGCTGCGCGGCCGAGGTGACCCGCACGCCCGTCTCGACCCGGCCGCCGAGGTCGGCCAGCAGCTTCGCCAGGGCGGTGGTGATCGAGCCGGACCCGCCGACGGCGACCGGCCAGCCGTGCCGGTGCCCGGCGGCGATGATGCCGAGGCCGATGGCCGACGTCATCGGGTGGTGCAGCGGCCGGAACGCGTGCGCGGCGATCCCGCCGAACAGCGCCCGCGCCCGCTCGGTGGCGAACAGCCGCGCGAACACCGAACCGGGCAGCGCGGCGGGCAGGCCGAACCGGGCCAGCGTCAGCGGGTGCTTCGGGAACCGCAGCAGCGGGCCCATGATGTCCTCGGCCAGCGCGTCGAACCGCGCCGCCGGGCGGCCGAACGCGCGCCGCCAGCGGGCCCCGTCGGGGCCCAGCGCGGCCTCGGTGTCCACGACGGACCGGTGCAGCAGCGCGGCGTCCCCGCCGTCGAGCGGGTGCGCGCAGTCGATCTCCGGCCACGCCCAGGACAGCCCGTACCGGTCGAGTCCCAGCCCGGCCAGGAACGCCGAGCCGACGGCCATCGGGTGGAAGGCCGAGCAGTCGTCGTGCAGCAGGCCCGGCAGGATCGCCTCGGTCGAGCGGGCGCCGCCGCCGATCCGCCCGGCGGCCTCGAGCACGGTGACGTCGACGCCCGCGCGGGCCAGTGCGACGGCGGCGGCGAGCCCGTTGGGGCCGCCGCCGACCACGATGGCGGTGCTCATCTCTGCTCCCGGTCGCCGGGGATCACGGACGTCCAGTTTCCGCGAACCACCCCGGCGGGAGGCGGAAACGCGCGGGACGCGGAAGCAGGTTCCCCGGAACGCGGACGGCAGCGGGCGGGTCGTGAGGGATTTCCCTGACCGGCCCCGCGGGCGGGGCCGGCGGTGGTGTCATGGGGGATCACGCCGAGCGGGGAAGGAGCGTGGCGGATGGGTACCGGAGCGCAGGTGGTCGTGGCGGCGGTGGCCGTCCTGGTGGTGCTGACCCGGCTGGCGGTCGCGCTCTGCCAGGCCCGCACCGACGGGCGGATCGCGGCCCGCCGCGCCCGCGAGGACCGGCGGCGTCCGCCGAAGCCGCGGCCGGTGGCGGCGCTGCCGGGGGCGGGTGGCCGGCCGCGGTCGTCGTGAGTTCAGGCCGGTCCGGACCGGATGCCGATCAGCTGGTGAGCGGTCAGGCCGGGGCCTGCGCCGTGCGGGCCGGGCACCGGCGAGGCCGGGTGGAAACCGATGTCGCGGGTGGCGGTGGCGACCTGGCGGCCGGCCTGGTGTGCGCGCTGCGCCGCGCGGGCGATCCAGGCGAACCCCAGCGCGGCCCCTTCCGCCACGTCGACCGTGCAGGCGATCACCGGGGCGGCGTCCACCAGGGTCAGCGGCTCGGGTTCGGCCGTCGGACGGGGACCGGCGAAGAAACTCTCCACTGTGGACATCGGCTACCTCCTGATGGGCTTTCGGGAAAGTGAAACACGCAGTTCAGCGCCGGGCATCAACCGGATGAACGAGAGTTTCCCCGAAACGGCCGCAGGCTTCGCGCAGGCGCCGCCGGTAGCGCCGGACGAACACGAATTCGTCCACCGGCATCGCCGCGAAGAAGCCGAACGCGGCGACCGGTGCCAGCACCGCGGCGCCGGCGCCCAGCAGGCCGGAGAACGAGAACCACAGGAAGATGTTGGGCGTGCACTGCGTGATGAACAGGTCGCGGGCCTCGCCCGCCGGGAGGGCGCGCCTGCGCAGGTACACCGCCGCGATCGTGCGCAGCGCGAGCAGCGTCGCCCCGACGATGACCGCCGCCGGGAGCAGGGCGCCCGCCGGCACGCCCGCGGCGGGCGTCAACGCGAAGGTGGCCAGCGCGGCCAGCGGGACCAGGGCCGCGCCGCCGACCCAGTTCCAGTTCGTGCCGAGCTGCCCGGCCCGGATGGGACTGCGGCGGCGGAGGACCTGCGCGGCCACCGCCGGCAGCGCCATGGCGCCGGCCAGCACCGCGCAGTAGCCCGCGACCGCCGCACCGAGGCCGGGCAGCCGGTGCGGGAACCACACGGCCGCCAGCACCACCACCGGCAGGACCAGCGTGGCCGTCACGGTCTGCCGGACAGAGGTGAAGTAGTCGCCGCCCCACAGCAGGGACAGCGCCGGGGTCAGCAGGGCCGGGGGCAGGAGCAGGAAGACGCCGAGGGCCGACGCCGGGGTACCGGCGAACACCCACGCCAGCGCCAGCCCGGCCCCGGCACGCAGGCACGTCAGGGGCAGCGCGGTGCGGATGCTCGTCCCGAACCCCCGCAGCACTCCCGAGTGGAGCCGGAGCATGCCGAAGAACGTGCTCAGCCCCAGCAGCGCGACGAGCGCCGTGGTGAACACCGGCGCCGGGACCGGGACGTGCACCGCCAGCTGCGCCGCCGCGCCCACGGCGGCGGCGGCCGCCACCAGGACCGGCAGCCGGATCTCGACGATCTCGCCGAAGTCGTGCACCGCGGACGTCTTCGCCGCGCTGCCCACGATCCGCCGCAAGTCCTTTTCGGACAGTGGGCGCGCGTTGGGCACCTTGAGGTCGTGGTAGTCCTCGGCCGCCAGGCCGGCCACCACGACCGCGAACATCTCGACCACGTACTTGTGCGCGACCACGAGGATGGTCTTCCCGGCCCGGGACCGCGGCAGCAGCACCTCTTCGTGGTACCGCCGGACCCGCTCGTGCAGCGCGTGCCAGGACTCCCCGCCGGGTGGGCAGCCGGTGCTGCGGTGGAAGTACTCGGTGTAGGCTCGGAAGCCGATGCTCTTCTTGACCAGGCTCTTGTTCTGGGCGGTGAACACGCCGAAGTCCCGCTCGACGAGCGCGTCCGATTCGAGGAACGCGGCCTCGTGGCCGAGGCCCTCCGCGATGATCTCCGCGGTGTTCTTCGCGCGATCCAGCGGGGAAACGTGGACTTCGTCGAAGGAAAGGCCCAGCGCGGCGACGCGGGCGCCCGCCTGCCGGGCCTGCCGGACACCCAGTTCGGTCAGCGGCGTGTTCTGCCTGCCCGCGAACAGGTTCTGCTCGTTGGCCAGCGACTCGCCGTGCCGGACGAAGTAGATCGCCATCCGTGCCTGCTTCCGGGAAGAGTGCGGAAAGGACCCGATCCGCGTTGACCGGCGCATGCATTGTCAGCGTGAGCCGCGGCCGGAAACCATCCGCATCGAGCGGAATCGAGACCCCGGAATCGGCGCTTTCAGGAAGCGATTTCCTCCAGCGGCAGCGCCGGCTGCGGTGCGGTCGCCGCCGCGTGCGCGGTGAGCGCGGTGCTGAGGACGTGCAGCTGCCGCACGGAGGTCGGGTCGTAGCCCGTCAGCTGCTCGATCCGCTGCAGCCGGTAGTCGAGGGTGCTGCGGTGGATGATCAGCTCGGTCGCCGCCTTCGAGCGGTTGCCGTCCGCGGCCAGCAGCGCGCGCAGGGTCTCCAGCAGCACCGCGTTGCGCGTGATGGGCTCGATCTTGCCGGCGAGCAGGCCGGCCACCGACGGGTGGGTCAGCACCGCGTACTCCACCAGCACGTCGCCGAGGTGGTAGCAGCCCGGTGGGCGCCGGGCCGCCAGTGCGGAGGCGACGACGTCGACCGCTTCGGCCCGGCCGGCGGGCACCCGGGCCGCCTTCTGCCACGAGACGGCCGCCCACGTGTCCGCCGGCAGGGTGGCCTGGATGCGCGCGCACCGGGCGAAGCCGGTCTCCTCGTCGCCGGCGGGGACGAGGACGTAGCCGCCGTGGTCGCACAGGACGCTCAGCACGCCGCTGCCCGCGGCGGCCAGGACCGCGGGATCGAGCGGGGACACCGAAACGGTGCGGAACGCCATCACGGCGTAGGCCTGCGCGAACCGTCCCTGGTCGGTCGGCGCCTCGCCCTTCAGCAGCGCCATGGCGTCGTCGTGGGCCGCCGACCGCGGCGACGTGTCGGCGTGCCCGGTCTCCTGGTAACCCCGCAACAGCTCTCGCAGGAACCGGTTGCACGTCTCGGTGAGCGACCTGAGCTGGGTGGTGGTCGTCCCGGGGGCCGCCGCGCGGACGGCGACCGTCTCTTCCCCGGCCCGGCCCAGCAGCTCCAGCACCTGGTCCAGCGGCCAGCCGTCGGTGGCGCAGCTGTGACCCATGGTGCGGGCCGCGGCGATCGCCCGCGCGTCCCACTCGCCGTGGGCGTCCGCTCCGCTGTCTTCGCACAGCAACGCGATCGCCATGGCCACCAGGTCGTGGGCCTTCTTGCGCTGGGTGGGGAGCACCCGCTCGACGTCGCCGAGCAGCCGGGTCCGGATTTCGGCGTGGAAGCCATGCACCTGATTGCTCTGGAGTGCGGACATCGAGCGTGGGGTCCCCTTCGCGTCACGGTGTGCGCATTCGTGGTGGGCGAGCACCGTCGTCCAGGGCAGTGTAAGCGTTGCACGACTCCGGCAGGGCCGCCCTCCGCGGAATTCGGGGACCGGCGGAACCGACTGCGGAAAGGTTCCGAAAACCGCGGAAACCCCGGCCGGATTCCGGCGTTCCGCCGGAATTTCAGTTCGGTGTGGCCGCCGGTCCGGTGGTGCCCCGGAGCACCAGTTCGGTCGGGAGCACGACCTGCGCTGGCGGAGCCTGCCGCCGCAGCTGGTCGAGCAGGAGCCCGGCCGCGCGTTCCCCTTGGTCGGTCACCGGCTGCGCGATGGTCGACAGGTCGAGGGCGGCCGCCAGCTCGTGGTCGTCGAAACCGATGACCGAGACGCCGCCGGGCACCCCGGCCCCGGCCCGGCGCAGGCTCCGCAGGGCACCGAACGCCATTTCGTCCGACATCGCGAACACGGCGCTCGGCGGGTGCGGCCGGGCGAGCAGGCGTTCCATCGCCGCTTCGCCGTCGGCCGCGGTGAAACGGCCGGCTGCCTCCAGGTCCGGCTCCGGCTCGATGCCCGCTTCCGCCAGCGCGCGGAGGTAGCCGGTGCGGCGCAGCCCGGGGGTGGTGAACCCGTGGGGCGGCGGGTCGGTCTCCCCGAGCAGCCCGATCCGGCGGTGCCCCAGCTCCACCAGGTGCCGCACCGCCCGGGTCGCGGCGCCGAGGTCGTCGATGCCGACGGAGGAGAGGCCTTCGGCGGTGGTGCCGACGAGGACCACCGGCACCCGCAGTGCCCGCAGGGCGTCGGCCTCCGGCAGGGTCAGCGGCAGGCACAGCACCAGGACCGCGTCGACCCGCCGCCGCACCGGCATCTCGGCGAAGAACCGCGCCCGGCTCGGCTCGTCGGGCACCCCGTACACGACGAGGTCCAGACCGGCTTCGCGCAGCACGGTCTCGGCGCCGGCGATCACCGTGCCGAAGAACCACCGGGAGACGAACGGCACCACGATCCCGACCGAGTTGGTGCGGCCCGAAGCGAGGCTGGAGGCGTTGAACGGGATGACGTAGTCCAGGTCGGCGGCCGCGCGCTCGACCCGGGCCCGGGTCGCCGGGGTGACCGAGGGAAGCCCCCGCAGGGCGCGCGAAGCAGTGGCCGTGGACACCTGCGCCTGCTTGGCGACGTCGCGGATCGAGGGCATGCGTACCTCCTGCGGGGGCACGGTACCCGGTGGCGGACGCGGCGGGGGACGAAGTGCGGATTCCGCGGAATGCGGAGCGCGTTTTCACCGTCTCCGGGGACCCGTGAACACCAAAACCGGGCCGGTGGCGACCGGCCCGGTTCGTGGCGTGACCTTTCAGGAGATGCGCTGTTCGCGGGTCTCGAGGAGGCTCTCCAGGGAGAGGCGGGTGGCGTCGGTCTTGCCGAAGTCGATGGGCGTGTCGTGCTTGTGGATCACGTTGTCGCCGCAGCCGTTGATGTTGACCCACGCGTCGACGGCCTTGTGGACGATGGCGTGG
The DNA here is from genome assembly GCA_033793495.1 of Streptomyces sp. MN03-5084-2B. Classification (GTDB taxonomy): domain Bacteria; phylum Actinomycetota; class Actinomycetes; order Mycobacteriales; family Pseudonocardiaceae; genus Amycolatopsis. The sequence goes on from JARAWT010000001.1 coordinate 494,256, forward strand.
AACCACGCCTTGTCGAGCTGCGGGCCGCCCATTTCCAGCGGGGCGAGTTCCTCGAGCGACGGGACGCGGGATTCGATGGTGGACGTGCTCATGATACCTCCGCAAGTGGTTGCAGCTTGGGCTGTGCGGCGAAGATTAGTGAGCACCCGGCGGCCGCACATCCACCGAATGACGGGGAAAGCCCACGAGGCGCGGAACGCCTGCGCGTTCTACTGATCCCTCACCGCGATTTTCCGGTGGTCCGGCAATGTGAATCCGGGTGACACAGGGCACACGCCGATCGTGGTGAACAATTCTTGAACTCGCTTGGCCGCGCTGCTCGGGACATGTCATCGTGGCGAAGGCGGTTGCCGGGCGAATCGCAATGACCGGCAATCGAAGAAGAATCGAATCCGAGTTTCATTCCACTGTTTTCCAGAAGGGGAAACCATGTCCGTGGCCACACCGTCCCGGGTCGTCACCCTGGCCAACGACACCGCTTTCGGCGCCACTGGAACCTACCTCGCTCCCGCGGTTGCGCCGACGTTGTGCGAAACCGCCATCCTCGTCGCGGCGGTCGGCGCCGGCGCCGCCGTCACGGCCTGCGCGGGCTACGTCGCGAACGCCTGGGCGAACAACGTCGGGCACCGCCGATGGCACCACCACGACCAGGAAGACCTGCAGTCGCTCCGTGGCGTGGAGGCCGCGGGCGGTTCGCTGGCCGAGCTGGTCGACGCCCGGATCGAAGGCCTCGGCTGAGCCGCCCGCTCACGTCGATCACACTGTTTCCAGGAGAGGGAAAAATGTATTCGGGAGAATCCCGCGTTCTGCTCGCCGCCGCCGAATGTGAATTCGGCGCCGACGGTGGATTCCTGGGCGACCGGCCGGGCGCGCCGGTTTCCTGCTACGCCGCCGCGGCGGCCACGGTCGCGGCGGGTGTCGTCGCGGCTTTCGCGACCGGCGCGGCGCTCGTCGCGGCCGCTCATCATTTCGGCGGTCACCACCATTTCACCCCCGACGGTGCCCACGGCGGATCGCCGATCGACGGCGGTTCGGTGGAGACCTTGATCGGAACCCGGATCGGCGCTCTGCCGGCCGCCTGATGTTCACCTGGTACCGCTGCCGGTGTGCCTGCGCACCGGCAGCGGTATCCGCTTTTTCCGAAGCTTCCGCCCGCGGAGGAGTGTCGTCATCGGATTCCGGAAGAACTTCCCGGGTTCGCGCAGTGAACCGGTCCCGGTCGCGCCCCTAGCGTGATGGCGCTCTCCATTCCCACCTACGAGAACAGGGGATCCTGATGGCGCCACCGAGGGAAGACGGGCCGGGCCTGTCCCGGACACTGGGGTCCCGGCACCTGTCGATGATCGCCGTCGGCGGCGTGATCGGTGCCGGGTTGTTCGTCGGCTCCGGACAGGCGATCGCCGACGCCGGACCCGCGGTGCTGGTCACCTACGCGCTCGCCGGCGTGCTGGTCATCCTCGTCATGCGCATGCTGGGCGAGATGGCGACCGCCGACCCGCGGACGGGCTCCTTCTCGGCCTACGCCGAGGAGGGCATCGGCCGCTGGGCCGGCTTCTCGGTCGGGTGGCTGTACTGGTGGTTCTGGGTGACCACGATCGGCGTGGAGGCCACGGCGGGTGCGGCCATCGTGCACCGCTGGATGCCGTTCCTGCCCCAGTGGGCGTGGGTGCTCGTGCTGATGGCGGTGCTCACGCTGACCAACCTGTTCTCGGTGAAGTCCTACGGCGAGTTCGAGTTCTGGTTCGCCTCGATCAAGGTCGCCGCGATCGTCGTGTTCGTCCTGCTCGGCCTCGCGGCGGTCGTGGGCCTGCTGCCCGGCATCGAGGCACCGGGCCTGCGCAACCTCACCGGCCACGGCGGGTTCGCCCCGAACGGCTTCGGACCGGTGTTCTCCGCGATCTTCGTGGTGGTCTTCTCCTTCTTCGGCGCCGAGATCGCCACCATCGCGGCGTCCGAATCGCCGGACCCGGTGGGGGCCGCGCGCAAGGCGGTGCGCTCGATCATGTGGCGCATCCTGGTGTTCTACTTGGGCTCGATCGCGGTCGTGGTGACCCTGCTGCCCTACGACGACGCGAGCGTCGGCAAGAGCCCGTACGTCGCCGTGCTCGACCTGATCGGCCTGCCGGCCGCGGGCACCGTGATGGACGTGATCGTGCTGACCGCCGTCCTGTCGTGCCTGAACTCGGGCCTGTACACCGCCTCGCGGATGGCGTTCTCGCTGTCCGGCCGCGGTGACGCGCCCCGCGCGTGGCAGCGCATCTCGGCCGGCGGCGTGCCGCGGGCCGCGGTCCTGGCCTCCACGGTCGTCGGGTTCGCGACCGTGGTGCTGAACTACTTCGTGCCGGAGCAGGTGTTCAGCTTCCTGCTCAACACCTCGGGTGCGCTGGCGGTGTTCATCTGGCTCGCCATCTCGGTCACCCAGCTGCGGATGCGGCGGCGCCTGGCGGCCGCGCACCCCGCCGGCCTGCCGCTGCGGATGTGGGGCTTCCCGTACCTGACCTGGCTGGCGATCGTGGCGATGGCCGCGTTGCTGATCGCGATGCTCTTCTCGCCGTCCGGGCGCCCGCAGCTGCTGGCCAGCCTGGCGCTGACCGTGGTCGTGGTGGCCGTCGGCGTCACCCGGCAGGTGCGGGCGAAGTCGGCGAAACCGGACGAAATCGACCCGGTGCCCATTCAGTGAATGCGGAGGAAAGTTTCGGCGATCGCCGAGGCGATTTCATTGTTCCGGTGGATGTCGTGCACGAGGTGTCGCTCTAGCGTGGGAATCATGAACGATTTCACCTCTGCCGAAACGGCGGTCGCCCGGTTCATGACCGGCGCGACGCTGCCGGCCGGTCCGCTCGAGGTCGTCACCTCGGAGGACCCCACGGCCTGCTGCATCAACCTCCTGCGCGCCCTGCACGCGGCCGAGGAAGCGACCCAGACCGCGCGGGCCCAGAACCTGGCGGACCAGGCGTACCGCCGGGCCTTCGGCACCGGCTACCACCCCGGGGTGCCGGCCGTCGAGGTCGCCTCGCCGGGCGACCTGTCCGCCCGGCAGCTGATCGACGCGATGACGGGCCGCTGATCGTCCGGGATTTCCCGGCCGGTTTTCCGCAAACGAAAAGGATGTAGTGAAGTTGTCTCGAATCGAAGAATTCGCGAACGCCCAGGGCCCGGTCGCCGCGCTGGAGGTGCCGTCGGTCCTGCAGCCGGTCGGCTGCACCCTGGACGCCGCGTTCCACGCGGCCATGGCCGCGTTCAACGCGACGAAGGCCGTCGACTACCAGGTCGCGGCCAAGTTCGCGCGGGTGGCCGTCCACCACGGTGGTTTCGCGATGGCCGACCGGAACCTCTCCGCGGCGAGCGGTGAGGACCTCTCGAGCGAGCAGCTGCTCGCGGTCCGGGGCGACCTGGCCTGAGCACGGACGCAGACGGAAGCCGCACCGGGGCCGTCCCCGGTGCGGCTTCTGCGTGCGTGGGCGGAACCAGGCGTCACTTCGGCAAGGCGACCTGGGCCGTGACACCGTCGGGCCAGCTCAGCGTGACGCCGTCCGCGGTGACCGCCAAGGACGGGCCGGGATCGTCCGGGCCGCCACGGTCCAGCACGACGACGGCGGCGTACACGGCTCCCGGTTCCGGCGGCCCCTCGGTCGCGACGAAGGGGATCGCGGTCCACTCGCCCAGCGGCGAAGTGCCGGACTCGACGGCCACGTCGGCGGTGGTGAAACCGCGCAGCGGGCGCACTTCCGAGCGCAGGTCCGCGGTCCGCGCGCAGGCCGCTCCGGTTTCCGGTGGTGTCTCGCCCGACACCGGCCACCCGCTCAGCCGCAGCGACCGGACCGGCTCGCCGACGTCGTCGAGGCGCGCGAGCCGCACCTCGACGCCCCGCCGCACCACGGACGCCACCGTCAGCACCGGTCCCGGCACCACCGGCCCGCTCCGGCCGGAGCCGTGGTCGGGGGAGTCGTCGGCGGACGTGTCCACCCAGCGGACCCGCCCCCGGGACGCCGCCGCCATGACCCCGCCCGGCAGTTCGAGCGCGTAGCACGTCGAGAAGCCCGCCCGGTGGCTCGCCCGGCCGTCCGCGTCCAGCACCACCACCGTGTTGTCGGGGACGGCGGATCCGAGCGGCGGCACCGTGGCCGTGGAGTACCCGAGCCGGGCGTAGAGCGGCGAGTCGGACCGCGGGTCGCCGGGGCGGGCGTGGTCCGTGCCGTGGTTGACCACCAGCGTGATGCCGTCGCGACGCCGTCCCGAAACCAGCCAGCCGGGCGCGGCGACCACGCGGGCCACGTCCCCCGTCTCGATCGGCAGCGGCTCTTCGACGTCCGTCCACACGGGATGGTGCGCGGGGAGGACGAGACCCAGCAGGCCCTTGGCCGCCCAGTACGGCGAACCGGGCCCCGAGTACGCCTGGCGCATCGCGGGCCAGGCGTGGTGCCAGCCCAGGCTGAGCAGGTCGCCGGAGGCGCCGAAGTGCCGGACCATCCCGCCCGCTGCCCGGCGCGTCAGGCCGGGGGACAGGTGCGAAGTCCCGGTCAGCGCGCCCACCCAGAACGGCGCCGCGGCCGCGAAGCGGTAGACCAGGCTGCGGCCCTGCAGCAGCGGCGAACCGTCGCTGCCCACCAGCCGGACGGCGTCGTCGAGGTACTCCCGCAGGTCCGCCGCCCACCGGTGTCGCAGCTCACCGGGGCACAGGCTGCCGGTGACGTCGAAGAAGTGCGTCCACAGCAGCGGGTACAGGTGCAGTGCCCAGCCGGTGTAGTGGTCGTAGGCGCGCTCGTCGCCGTCGCTGAGCCAGCCACCCGGCCGCCGCAGCGAGGCGTGCACGGCGAGGTCCTCCTCGACGTCCGCCGCCGACCACGGGCCGCCGACCTCGCGCAGGAACGACTCCACGACGATCCGGAACCACACCCAGTTGATCGGCGGGTAGGGCTGCCCGATCACCGTCGCGAGCCAGGCGACGACCCGCTCGCGCACGCCGTCGTCCAGGCGGTCCCACAGCCACGGCCGGGTCAGCTGCAGGACCAGCGCGATCGACGCGGCCTCCACTTTGGACTGACCGAGCTCGTCGGGCCGCGGCCACGCTTCGGGCGACGCCGGATCGGTGCCGGCGGCCAGCCCGCGCGCGTAGTGCTCGAGGAGGCCGTCCGGATCCGCGCCACCCTCGCCGGCGACGCGGAAGCCGGCGAGGAGGAACGTCCGGGCGAAGCCCTCCAGGCCGTCCGAGACGCGGCCGTTGCGGCTGGCCGGGCCGGGCAGGTCGATCCGGGCGCCCGCCGGGGAGCGGTACTTCCCCGCCGCGGCGAGCAGCCGGTCCGCGAAGGTGGCGTAGTGCTCGCGAGTCCAGCCGGTGTACGGCGAAAGGCGCCGGTCTTCGGTGGCGCTCACGTCTGCACCGTCCGGGTCGCCGCCGGTGTCATGAAAGAGTCGTTCAGTGCGTCAGACGTCATGAACGACTCTTTCATGACGTGCCGCTCGGGTGACCGTCATGCCTGCACCGCCAGGGAGTGCCGGGTCACCGGCGCCCGCGGCGGCAGGCCCGCGGCGTACCGCTCCAGCTCGCCGAGCGCCTCGGCGCTCATCCGGCGCGTCTCCGAACCCAGCGACCCCGCCACGTGCGGCGTCAGCACCACGTTCGGCAGGTCGTAGAGCGGGGACCCGGCCGGCAGCGGCTCCGGCTCGGTGACGTCGAGGACGGCGTGCAGGCCGTCGGCAGTGCAGGCGAGTTCGAGCGCCGCGGTGTCGACGAGAGCGCCGCGCGCGGTGTTGACCAGCACCGCGCCCGGCGGCAGGGCGGCCAGCTCGGCGGCGCCGATCATGTGCCGCGTCTCCGGCAGCGACGGTGCGTGCAGGCTCAGCACGTCCGCCTGGGGCAGCGCGTCCGCCAGGGACGCGGGCTCGGCCCCCGCCGCCCGGATCTCCCGCGGGTCGGCCACCGGGTCGACGACGAGCACCCGGGCCAGGTCCAGCAGCCGCAGCAGCGCGGCGACCCGGCGCCCGACGCGGGAGAAGCCGACCAGCACCACCGTCCGGTCGCGGCCGGACAGTTCACCCCGCTGCTCGCGGTAGCTCCAGTCCTCGCGGAACTTCCGGGCGTCGGCGGCCAGGAACGGCACCTTCTTGAACGCCCACAGGATCGCGCCGAGGGTGTACTGGGCGACCGGCTCGGCGTTGGCGTCGGCGGCGGTGGTGACCAGCAGGCCGCGGTCGAACACCGCCGCGCCGACGTGGTCGCGGACGCTGCCCGCCGCGTGCAGCACCGCTCGCAGGTGCGGGGCGGCCCGCAGCACGTCTTCGTCGAGCGGGGGACAGCCCCACGACGTGATCAGCACCTCCACCTCGGCCAGCCGCGCCCGCACCGGCGCCGAGGCGAGCTCGTCGGTGCACAGCGGCTCGCCCAGCCGGGCCGTGGCGCCCAGCCGGGCCAGTTCCGCGGCGCCGAACTGCAGTTCCCTCGTGTCGTGCCCCATCACCAGCAGGGCCTCGGGACGGCGCGTCACTTGACGCTTCCCGCCGCCAGCCCGGACCGCCATTGCCGGTGCAGCAGCACGAACGCCACGACCAGCGGCAGCACCGCCAGCAGGGAGCCGGTGATGACGAGCGGGTTGTACTGCGGGAACTGGGTCACGCGCGTGCTCCACTGGTACAGGCCGAGGCTCATCGGGAACAGCTTCGGGTCGGTGAGCATCACCAACGGCAGGAAGAAGTTGTTCCAGATCCCGACGAACTGGAACAGGAAGATCGTCACCAGCCCGGGCCGCATCATCGGCAGCGCGATGGTGAAGAACGTCCGCAGCTCGCCCGCCCCGTCGGTCCGGGCCGCTTCGAGCACCTCGCCGGGCACCGCGGCCTCGGCGTAGACCCGGGCGAGGTAGACGCCGAAGGGGTTGGTCAGCAACGGGATGAAGACCGCCCAGAACGTGCCGACCACCTGCAGCTGCGAGGCCAGCAGGTACAGCGGCAGGGCCAGCGCGGTGGTCGGCACGAGGACCCCGGCCAGCGTCACCGCGAACAGCGCGCGGCGGCCCGGGAAGTCGAGCTTCGCGATCGCGTACCCGCAGCCCGCGCAGATCAGCGAGCCGAGCACCGCGCCGAGGCCGGCGTAGAGCAGGGAGTTGCGGATCCAGGCGAGGAAGACGCCGTTCTCCTGGGTGAACAGCGCACTGAGGTTGGCGCCGAGGTTGAACTGCCCGAACTCGAACGCGCCGGTGGTGGAGAAGTCGCCGACGGACTTGGTGGCCGAGGTGACCAGCCAGACCAGCGGCAGGACCGCGTACAGCGCGGCCAGCACCAGTAAGACGTGCACGACCGTGCGGGACGTCCACCGCGAGGCGGTAGGGGACAGGGTCACCGGGACCTCCGGTTGGACAGGCGCATCACCAGCGCCGAGAGCAGGGCGGAAACCAGGGCCAGCAGCACGGACGCGGCGGCGGCGCGGCCGTAGTCGTTGGCGATGAACGCGGCCTCGTACACGTAGAGGCTCGGGGACCAGGTGCTCGTCACCGAACCGGTGAACCCGCGCAGCACCAGGGGTTCGGTGAACAGCTGCAGGGACCCGATCACGGTGAACACCAGGGCGACGAACATCGTCGGCCGGATCATCGGGACCTTGACCGACCACGCCGTCCGGACGCCCCCGGCGCCGTCGGCGCGCGCGGCCTCGAGCACGTCGCGCGGGACGGCCTGCAGCGCGGTGTAGAAGATGATCATGTTGTACCCGACCCACTGCCAGGTCGCGATGTTCACGATCGAGGGCAGGATGCCGGTCTTGCCCAGCGGGTCGAACGGCAGCAGCGCGGTCAGCCCGGAGTTCGGGCTGTAGAGGTAGGCCCAGACGAGCCCGGTGATCACGGTCGGCACCGCGTAGGGCAGGAACACGGCAAGGGACCACACGCGCTTGAGCCGCACCACGGCGGAGTCGATCAGCAGCGCCAGCAGCAGGGCCAGGCCGAGCATGATCGGGATGTGCACCAGGACGAACAGCGCCACGTTGCCGAGGCTGGCGTGGAACGCGCTGTCGGTGAGCACGTCGACGTAGTTGCCGAGCGCCACGAACGCCTGCGTCGGGCCGGAGAAACCGAGGCCGGACAGGCGATCGGTGAACAGGCTGAGGTAGAGCGCGTACCCGATCGGGACGAGCACGGTGGCCGTCAGCAGGAGCGCGAACGGCGCCGCCAGCACGAGCCCGGCCCGGCTGTGGCCGCGCCGGCGGTCCGCCGCGGCCCCGGAGCGGGGCCGGGCCGGCACGCTCGCGGCGCGTTCGGGAGTGAGCACGGTCATCAGGCTTTCCCTTCCAGCACGGTCAATCCCCGCTCGCGCAGCGCGGTGACGGCGTCCACCTGCGTCTGCCGGGCGGCGGCGTCCAGGGTCGTCCCGCCCGTCTTCACCCCGCTCATGCGGTCGACGACGGTGGAGAAGATCCGCAGGGCGTTGGGACCCCACGTCCAGTCGGGGACCCGCCGGGCGGCCTCGTCGAGCACGTCGTACACCGGGGCGCCGAGGAAGTACCCGCCCTTGTACTCCTTCCGGGCGACGTCCCGGCTCGGCAGGTAGCCGGGGAACGGCGTGGTGAAGGTGGTGCCGATCTTCGCGACGGCCGGGTCGGTGCTCAGCCAGCGCAGGAACTTCACGGCCGCGTCCGGCACCTTGCTTTCGGCGGAGACGGCGAACGCGCTGCCGCCCTGGACGCCGTTGGCCGGGACGCCGTCCCAGGTCGGCATCGTGGTGACCGCCCACCGGTCCTTGTCCTTCGGGATGGACTTGCCGAGGGTGCCGACGCTCCACGACGCGCCGAGCAGGCCCCACAGCCGTCCGGTGTGCATCGCGCCGATCCAGTCCTGGTCGCCGGTCGGGGCCGTGGCGACCAGGCCGTCGCGGATCATGCCCTGCCAGTAGCCGGCGGTGCGGAGCGTGCCTTCGCCGCTGATGTCCACCCGCCACGAGCCGCCGTCGACGCGCCACCAGGGATCGCCCGCCTGCCAGCACATCCCGGCGAAGAAGGAGCCGTCGTTGAGCGGGAACGTCGTCACGCGCGCCGCCGGGTCGGCCGTCTTCACGGCCTGCGCGGCGGTGCGGAACTCGTCCCACGTCCGCGGCACCGCGATGCCGTGCCGGTCGAAGAGGTCCTTGCGGTAGTAGAGGACCATCGGGGCGAGGTCCATCGGTACCGCCCAGGTGCGGCCGCCGGGCCGCACGCCCTGCCAGGCCGCGGGGGAGTAGCCGCGCTCCAGGTCCGCGAGGTCGTCGGTGAGGTCTCGCAGCCCGCCCGTGGTGAGCAGCTGCGGCAGGCCCTGGTACTCGGCGTGCAGGATGTCCGGGGCGTTGTGGGCGCGCAGCGCGTTGGTCTGCTGGGCGTAGCCGCCCTTCAGCCCGGACGCGATCACGTTGAGCTCCACCGAGATGTCCGGGTGCGCCGCGTTGAACGCGGCGACGTACTTGTCCATGCCGGTGAGCCAGGACCAGATGGTCACGCGGGTGGCGCCGGACGCGGTGGTCGTCGACGCGCAGCCGCCGAGCAGCCCGCCCGCCGCGAGCCCGGCCGTGGCCGAAAGGAACGTCCGGCGGTTCAGTCCCGCCGATGCCCGAAGCGTCATTGCTCCTCCGTCGAAGTGATGGCTGTCACTGTCGGCGTGTGTCATAGTGCGAGTCAACAATTGAGGTCATAAGCGATCGAAAACGATCAGAAACGAAAGGTCGGCCGGGATGCGGCTCCCCGACGTGCACGACCGGACGCTCTGGGACGCCGATCACGGCGCCGACGGCGCCGCGATCCTCGCCGAAGCCGAGGCCGTGCTCGCGCGTCCGGCACCGGTCCTGACGGCGTCGGCGTGGGCGCGGACGTTCCGCGACGGCGTGCGCACGGAGTACGAAGACGCCGCTCGCGAGCTGCGTGAACGCGTGACGCTGCTGGTGCTCGCCGCGGTGCTCACCGGCGAGGCGCCGCCGGGCCCGGTGCCGTTCCTGGACGGCGCGATCGACGGCCTGGTCGCGCTCGCCGAGGCGACCACGTGGTGCTGGGCACCCCACGACCGGCACGCGGCCGGGCGCGGCGAGGTGCTGGCCGACCCCGACGACCCGTTCCTCGACCTGGGCGCGGCCGAGGTCGCGTCCCTGTTCGCCTGGGCCGACCACGTGCTGGGCCCGCACCTCGACCTCCGGGCGCCGGGACTGCGCAGACGGTTGCGCCGGGAGGTCGACGTCCGCGTCCTGACGCCGTTCGAGCGCGTCCGCGACTGGCACTGGCTCGGCCTCGACGGCGACGCGCACAACTGGAACCCGTGGATCCACAGCGGCGTCCTCACGGCCGCGCTCCTGCTCGTCGACGACGAAGAGCGGCGCGCGCGGCTGGTGCGGCTGGTGGCCGAGGGGCTCGAGCACTACGTCGCGGTCCTGCCGGACGACGGCGGCATCGACGAGGGCGTCGCCTACTGGTGGCACGGCGCCTGCCGCCTGCTGGAGTGCCTGGACCTGCTCGGCGGCTCGGAGGAGCTGCCCGTGCTGCCCGAGCTGATCCGCTTCCCGCACCGGATGCACCTGGGCGGCGACTTCTACGTCAACGCCGGGGACGCCCCGGCCCGCCTTTCGCCGGCTCAGCCGTGGCACGTCCTGCACCGGTGGGGCGAGCGGCTCGGCGACGACGACGTCCGGGCGCACGCGGTGAGCCGGGCGCGCGCGGGCGGCCGGCTCGTCTGGCCGTCGGCCGGGCTGGGCCGCGCCCTGGCCGGCCTGGCCGACCCGGCCTGGCGGAAGGCGATGACGGAGGAGCCCGAGGCGAGCTGGCTGGCCCGGGAAGAGTGGCTGCCGCGGGTGCAGGTGCTGGTGGCCCGGGAAACCGCCGGGACCCCGCGCGGGCTGACCGTGGCGGTGAAGGCGGGGCACAACGGGGAACGGCACAACCACCTCGACGTGGGCTCCTACTGGGTGGCGGCCGACGGCGTGCCCGTGGTGGCCGACGTCGGCCAGCCGACCTACACCGCGGCCAGCTTCGGGCCGGACCGCTACCGGGCCTGGCCGCTGCGCGGTGAATGGCACAACGTACCCGAGCCGGGGGTGGCGCAGGAGCCGGGAGAAGCGTTCGGTGCCCACCACGTCCGGGTGAACTCGACGGCGGAGGCCGTCACGTTTTCGGCGGACCTGGCGGGTGCCTACCCGGGACTGGCGCGCTGGGTCCGGTCCGTGCGGCTGGTCCGTTCCCCGCACGCCCACGTCGTGGTGGAGGACGACGACTCCGTCCGGCCGGTCCGGCTCCGGCACGTCCTGGCCGGCGAGGTCGAGCTGGGGGACGGCGAAGCGTTCGTGTCCCGGGACGGCCGGCGGGTGCTGCGGCTGAGCTGGGACGCCCGGCACACCACCCCGGAGCTCGAGCGGCGGCCGCTGGACGACCCGCTGCTGCTGGCCTCCTGGGGTGCGTACCTCAGCCGGCTCACCCTGCTCGTGCACGCGGGACCGGCGCGGGTCCGGCTGGAGCAGGTCCGATGATGCTCGCCTCGGAACGGCACCAGCTGATCCTGTCGATGGTGCGCGAGCACGGCGCGGTCCGCCTCACCGAGCTGGTCGAGCGGCTGGGCGTCACCGCGGTCACCGTGCGGCGGGACGTCACCGAGCTCGCCGACCGCGGGCTGCTGACGCGGGTGCACGGCGGGGTCACGCTGAGCCGTGCCCGCGGCGGCCACCCCGAGCCGGGACGCGCCGCGTCGGTGTTCGGCCCGGCCGCGCCCGGCGCGCTCGTCGGCATGGTCGCGCCGTCCGTGGAGTACTACTGGCCGACCGTGATCCAGGGTGCGCAGTCCACCGTGGCCGCGGCGGGCGGCCGGATGGTCCTGCGCGCGTCCAGCTACGACGCGGCGCAGGACCGGCGGCAGATCACCAAGCTGCTCGAGCGCGGGGTGCAGACGCTGCTGGCCGCGCCGGCCACCACCGGCCGCGGTGCGCTGGACCTGCTGCGGTGGCTGGGCACGCTGAGCGTCCCGGTGGTCCTCGTCGAACGCCTGCCGCCGCCGGAGCTGCCCACCCTGGCCCTCGACGCGGCCACGACGGCGCACGCGCTCGGCGCCGGGCTGGCCGTCCGCCACCTGGTTTCCCTGGGGCACCGCGGGGTCGGGCTCGTGACGTCGCGCTCCAGCCCGCACAGCCCGGCCGTGCGGGCCGGCTGGCGCGAGACGGTCGCGTCGCTGGACCTCGACGCCGGCGCGGCACTGGACCTCGACGTCCCGGTCTACGGCTCCCACGGCTGGGCGGCGGAGTACGACGCCCTGCTGGACCGCTGCCGCCGGGCCGGCGTCCGCGCCCTGCTGGTGCACGCCGACTGGGAGGCCATCGGCCTGATCGAGCGGGCCCGCGACGGCGGGATCGCGGTGCCCGGCGAGCTGGCGGTGGTGTCCTACGACGACGAGGTCGCGTCGGCGTCCGACCCGCCGCTGACCGCGGTGTGCCCGCAGAAGCACCGGCTCGGCGCGGTGGCGGCCGAGCTCGCGCTGGCCCGGCTCGCCGACACGACCGAGCGGCCCGTGCACCGGCTGCAGCTCTGGCCGACGCTCGTGGTGCGCGAATCCTGCGGGAGCACGGCGGAAACCGGGCCCGCGTGAAATCGTCGAATTCAATGGCGTTTCCCCGGCGCTACGGCCGGAATGCGGATCCGGTTGTGTCGAAGCGGTAACGACCGGATCGCGATCGTGCGATTTACAAGAAGTGGATCACCTCCTAGTCTCCGCGACGGGACATGCGGATTACCGCATGTGGGGAATCGGAGGTGGCTCATTTGACGCGCTCGACGGCGCCTGCGGCCGGGCAGCAGATTTCGGTTCAGGAATTGATTCAGCGGGTGCGCAGGGAGAATTCCCCGCCGCCGGCGGAACGACGCGTCCGGGCGGGCGGGCCGCCGTCCCCGGCGGGTACGCCGGACCGCCTCACGAGGTGGCTGGTCGCGGGCGCGGCGGTGGTGACCGCGCTGAGTGCGTTCGCGCTGGTTTCGTTCGTGGTACCGGAGGATCCGGCGCCGGTCCCCGCCCCGGCGGGACCGGACCCGATCACCTTCGCGGGCACGCGGACGGTCACCGAAACCGCTGTCCCGCCGGCTCTTCACCGGCCTTACGACGCTCCCGGCGGCAGCTATCCCGCGCCGCCGAAGTAGGTTCCCGAGCGCCCCAAGGTGGCCTTCGGTGCGTTCAACGCACCCAAGGTGGCGGCGACACGGCCTCAGGAAGCCGTGAGGCGGCGGAGGGCCGCGTGCGTCGTCACCGCCGTGCCGAGGGCGACCACGAGCACCGTGCCCGTCACCAGGACCCGGGCGCGGGACCGGGTGCGCCGGGCCGGGAGCACCGCCGGCGGGCGGGCCGCGGCGAGGCCGGTGAGCGTCCGCTCGGCCTCGGCCATCGACGGCCGGGCCGCCGGTTCCGGGCGGACGAGCTCGAGCAGCGCGTCGAGGACCGGGCCGGGGGTCCGTGGCGGGACGGCGGTGCCGGGCACCCGTCCCTCCAGGGCGAAGTACAGGGTGGCGCCCAGGGAATAGACGTCCGCGGGACGTCCCGGGCCGGCGCCCCCGGCCGCCTCCGGGGCGGGGAAGCCGCCGGCGCCCAGCCCGAAGCCGGCGATCTTGGCCGTCCCGTCCGCGGTGACCAGCACCTTGTCCGGGCCGAACCCGCGGTGGAGGATGCCTTGGGCGTGCGCGGCCGCCAGCGCCGAAGCCAGCTGCGCGCCGAGGGCCGCGACGCGGTCCGGGGCGAAGCTGCCGCGCCGGTCGACCAGCTCGGCCAGGGTGCCGGCCGTCAGGTCCTCCGTCACCGCGTACGGCGTGAGGTCGTGTTCGAAGACGTCGTGCACGACGACGACGTTCGGGTGGTGCAGCCGGACCGCCACGCGGGCGTCGCGGATCGCCTTGGCCCGGACGCGGTCGGAATGGGCCGCGTCGAACGGGCAGCCCGGTGGCAGCTGTTCGACGACGACGAACCGGTCCAGCAATTCGTCCCTGGCCCGCCACGCCGTGGCGCCGGGATGGTGGCCGGTGGGTTCGAGCAGACGGTATCGCCCGGCCAATGCGCCTTTTTTCGCTGCCACCCGTAATCCCCTGTCGACGTCGACGGACCCTCGAAAGGAATACGTCCGCGATGCGCCCGGGGTTCGGTCGACGGCGACGATTGTCCGGGAATTCTCACCCGCCGGACAACGTCACCCCGTCGTGGACGGCGGGGGCGGCTGCGGTGCTTTCCCCGGTGGCGAACGCGGGGACCACGGTGCCGGGTTCGGCGGCCGGTCCGCCGTCGAGCTCGCGCACCGCCCGGCGGACGGACAGGGCCCCCAGCTCGGCCGCCGGGACCACCACCGCGGTGGGCCGGATCCGCTGCTGCCCCGCCACGGTGTCCGAGCAGACCGCGACGACGGAGACGTCGCCGGGCACCGTCCGGCCGCGTTTCCGGAGGGTGCCCATGACCAGCGGGAGGGCCGCTTCGTCGTGCACGACCAGGCCGGTGGGGCCGCCGTCGGCGAGCAGCTCGTCCAGGGTGCGGGCGACGGCTTCGGCGGTCGGCGGGCACGGCCGGGAAATCGCTTTCACCCCGCGTTCTCCGGCGGCCGCGGCGAAGCTCTCCACGAAGCTTTTCAGGTACCGCAGCCGGGGCGCGGGCGGCGTGGCCGACGGCGCCAGGTGGGCGACCGAACGGTGGCCGAGGTCGGCGAGGTGGGTGAGGCAGGCCCGGCCGGCCGGGGCGAAGTCGAGCGTCACCGACGCCAGCCCGCGGTGCTGCCCCGGCACGCCGACCAGCACCGCGGGGCGGCCCGAGGCCAGCAGCACGGGCACGCGCGGGTCGTCGTCGCCGGCGTCCAGCACGATCACCGCGTCGGCCAGGGCGGCCGAGGTCACCCGGTGCAGGCCCGAGGTGCCTTCGTCGTCGGTGACCAGCAGCAGGTCGAAGCCGAGTTCGCGGGCCGCGCCCGCGGCCGCGGAGAAGAACTCCATCTCCATGCCCAGCTGCCGGTCGCCCAGCGGCGGCACGGCCACCGCGAGCACCCCGGCGCGGGGCGACGGGGAGCCGCCGCGGCGCCGGTAGCCGAGGGTCCGGATGGTTTCCTCGACCCGGCGCCGGGTGGCCGGCGAGATCGTCCGCTTCCCGGTGATCACGTAGGACACGGTGCTCGCCGAGACACCGGCCGCGTTCGCGACGTCGGTGATCGTCACCGCGCCGCGGCCACCGCCCGACGGCTCGTCCGCCACGTCGCGGAAATTCGTCATTTCGTGAGGACTTTCTCGAGACTCATTGTCCGGTCCGTTGTCCGGCCGGAAGTTAGCGCTAACAAGAAGGGGTGGATGTCGACCTTAATGCCGGGCAATGCCGCTGGTCAAGCCACCTTCGTCGGAGGCCGGGAAACAGCCGCGCAACGATTCATTCCCCGGGACGGCAGTCGGTCACCGGCATCGCGCGGTTGCCGCCGCGGGCCAGGGCGATGAAGCCGAAGGTGGTCGATTCGCCCGGCTTCAGCACCGCATTCCACTCGGCGTTCACGATCGCCGAGGTGGCCCCGGTCCGCACGAGCCTGCCGTTCCAGAGGTCGTCGATGTTCGTCCCGGCCGGGGTCGCCCAGCTGACCGTCCACCCGGTGACTTCGGCCCGCCCGCTGTTGCGGACGGTCACCAGCCCTTTGAAACCGCCGTTCCACGATTCCACCACCTGGTAGCGCGCGGCGCAGCCGGGCGGGCCGGTGGTCCGGGACGCGAGCGGGCCCGGCCCGGCGGTCGTCGAGGGCGTCGTGGAGGGCGCCGACGCGAGCTGGGCCGCCGCGCTCGCGGGCTCCCGGCCGGGCGGGAGCGACGTCGCCGCCACGACGGCCACCGCCGTCAGCGCCACCGCCGTCCCGGCGAAAGCCACCCGGGAACGCCGTCGGCGCCCCGGCGCGGGAGCGCTGACCGCCGGGGTCACCACCGGGCCCACGCCGGGTGCGGTCGCCCGGGTCAGCAGCCGTGCGGCCCCCGCCATCGGGGGGCGGGCGGCCGGATCCCGGTGGAGCAGCCGGAGGACGGCTTCGGTGACCGGGCCGCTGGTGGCGGGCGGGGTGATGGCGCCGGCGCCGACGCGCTTGAGCAGGGCCAGCTGGTTCTCGTCCGTGCCGAACGGCGGCCGTCCTTCGAGCGCGGTGTAGAGCGTCGCGCCGAGCGAGTAGACGTCCGACGGGAAGCCGGGTTCTTCGCCCTCCGCGACCTCGGGGGCGAGGTAGGCCGGTGTGCCGACCACCAGCCCGCGGCCGGTGGCGGTGCCCTCGCCGCGCGCGTGGGCCACCCCGAAGTCGGTGATCTTCGCCGAGCCGTCGGTGGTGACCAGGACGTTGTTGGGGCTGATGTCGCGGTGCACCACGCCTTCCGCGTGGGCCGCGGCCAGCGCCGAGGCGAGCTGGGTACCCAGCTCGGCCACGTACTCCGGCACCAGCGGGCCCTGCTCCTCCAGCAGGTCGGTCAAGGTGCGGGCCGCCAGGTACTCCATCGTGATGTAGGCCGCGGTGCCCTGCTCGACGACGTCGTACACGACGACGGCGTGCGGGTGGCGCAGCCGGGCGGTGACCCGGGCCTCCCGGATCGTCCGGTCGCGCGTGCGCTCCGCGGCGTCCGGGTCGGCGGGGGAGTCGGGGAAGAGCTGCTTGATCGCGACCAGGCGGTCGAGGCGCTCGTCCTTCGCCCGCCACACGGTCCCCATCGCGCCGTGACCCGCCCGGCCGAGCACGCGGTACCGGCCGGCGATCACTGCTCCTTCGTGCACGGGCACGCTCCCCTCTGTCGTCTCCGTCAACAGGGGACACGGCCGGTTCCGGTGCGCAGTTCGGCTCGTCGGCCCAATTCACTCACCTGGGTGGGGGTACGAAATGTGTTCGACGTATTCGTTCCGGATGCCGGAAACGAAACCGGCCGCTACGGAAGAAATGGCGATCCGGTTGTGACGGAACGATAACGGTGTCAGTTCGTCCGGCAGTTGAGGACCGGGACGGCGGGGTGGCCGGACGTGACGTCCTGGTTGAGCCCGAACGAAGCCGAACCGTCCGGCTCGACGAGGGCGTTCCAGCCCGCGTCGGTGACCGTCACGGCCGAGCCGATCTGGTTCAGCGTGCCGTTCCAGAGGTCCCGGATGCCGGCTCCGCCGGGCTGCACCCAGGTCACCGTCCAGCCGGTGAGCCGCCTCGGCCGGTCGTTGTGCACGGTCACCTGCGCCTGGGACCCGCCCGGCCAGGTGTTCGTGATCTCGTAGCGCGCGGTGCACCCGGCGGTGTCGCCGAGCGGTGCGGGGGGTGCGGGCGGCGTGGAGCGCCGCGCCGATCCGTCGGACACGCGGGCCGACGCCGGCGCCGGCGCGGGTGCCGTGGTGGTGCTGCTGACGGTGTGGTCGGCGGTGACCGTCGTCGGCGGGTGCTCGACGGGCGCCGCGGTGGTGGTGCCGGGCCGGTCGGCGAGGGCGAGGCCGGCGGCAACGCTCACCGACGTGAGGCACGCGACGATCCCGGTCACGGCGGCACTGCGGAGCCGGGGCCGCCGGGGCCTGCCGGACGGGGCCGGCTTGCCGACGGCGGCCAGCAGGTCCACCGCCTCCTGCATCGACGGGCGCGCGGCCGGATCGCGTTCGAGCATCCGGATCAGCACGGCGGTCAGCGGGCCGCCGTGGGCCGGTGGGGTGAGCTGGTTCTCGGTGATCCGCCGGAGCAGCGTGATCGGGTCGTCGCTGGTGCCGAACGGCGGCGTGCCCTCCAGGGCGGTGTAGAGCGTGGCGCCGAGCGAATAGACGTCGGAGGGCAGGCCCGCTTCGCCGCCCCTGGCGACTTCCGGGGCGAGGTAGGGGAGGGTGCCGACGATGACGCCGTCGTCGGTGGCCGGGTGCTCGCCGAGCGCCCGCGACACGCCGAAGTCGGTGAGCCGGGCGGTGCCGTCGTCGGTGACGAGCACGTTGTTGGGGGTGACGTCCCGGTGCAGGATCCAGTCGCCGTGCGCGGCGGCCAGCGCCGCGCCGATCTGCCGCCCGAGCCGCAGCACGTCGCACCGGGGCAGCGGCCCGCGCCGGACGAGCAGCTCGGTCAGGGACCGCGCGGGCACGTACTCCATGACCAGGTACATCGAGCCGGCGTCCTCGAACACGTCGTACACCGCGACGGCGTGCGGGTGCCGCAGCCGCGAGGCCAGCCGCGCCTCCCGGAGCGCTCGTTCGCAGACGTCGCCGCCCGTGCCCGGCTCGTGCAGGAACTGCTTGACGGCCACGACCCGGTCCAGCCGCTCGTCCTTGGCCCGCCACACCAGGCTCATCGCGCCGCGGCCGAGGTGCCCCAGGAGCCGGTACCGCCCGTTGACGAGCTGTTCCTCGAAAGCCACCCATACCCCTGAGTCGGTCTACGAAACGATGCACTTTTTAGCAGAAGACGGGCGTTCGGTGTGGCTTCGGGACCCACTGGATCTCCGAACCGTTATCCGGATCGCCGGTGGCGCATTCCGGGAATTCGCCGCGGGCGAGTCCGAATTCGACGAATTCGGTGGTGGCGCGGAAGCCGCCGCCGCGGAGGCGTACGGTGTGGGCATCGCGGTTCAACCGGCAGCCGCCACCAGCTCCCCAGCGTCCGTCCGCGGGGTGGGCCGGGCTGTCTCCCGGCCGTCCCTCGCTTCCGAGGAGGCCTGTGTGCTCGACCAGATCACCGCGGCGCAGTTCCGCGTCGACGTTCCGTCCGCGATGGCCATGAGCGTGACGGCGACCGCGGAGGCGACCACCGTCGCCGTCCGCGGCGAGATCGACCTGCCGGTCCTGGACCGCCTCCGGAACCGGCTGGGCGAGGAAATCGACCTCACGCCGCGGGCGCTGGTGCTCGATTTGTCGCAGGTGTCGTTCTGCGGCGCGGGAGGCATCACGGAGCTGCTGGTGGCGGCTTCGGAGGCGCACGTGAGCGGGGTGCCGTTCGCGATCGCGGCGGCGGGGCGAGCGGTGCGGCGGCCGATCCGGGCGCTGGGCCTGGAGCGGTCGCTGCCGGTGCACGGGACCGTGGCGGCGGCTTTGGAGTGGCTGGCGGTGCTGCCGCGGTTGCGGGGGAGCGGGCGCGGTTCGGCCTGACCCCGGCCGAAGCCGAAGTCGTGGGGGCGCCACCCGCCGTCAGGACCGGTTCGCGCGCTGCCGCTGCGGCACGACGACGTACTTGGGGTCCTTTGTGGACTCGACGCCCGCTTCGAACACCCCGAAGCGCTGCAGCGCACTCCCGGCGAACAGCGCCGCCCCGGCCGCCACCGAGACCGCGCGGCTGCGGTGCCCGGACAACGCGCCCAGCAGCCCGGCCGCCGTCAGCCGTTCCGACCACTTGCGCAGCCGGTGCGCCTTGCCCGTCGTGTACGCCTCCGCCGTGAGGCCGAGCCGCCGCTCCAGCACCTTCGACGCGACCAGCTCCGCCGCCGCGCCGAACGCCGCCAGCGCCCGGGCCGGACCCGCCTCCCCGACCGGGACCAGCACCATCGCGAAGCCGCCCGAGCTCGCCGCCGCCGAGCCGGTGAACACGAACGGCAGTTCCGCGTGGGCCTCGTGCCACGCCGGCACCGCGGTCTGCGACAGCAGCACCGCCGTGTAGGACGCGACAGCTGGGGCGAGCACCGCCGACGACAGCCCCGCGGGCCGGGCCACCGCGCGCAGCAGCCGGCCGGCCCGGGTGCGGCGCAGCCCCGCGGGCAGCACCTCGGCCGCCGCGGCGGCCCCCACCCCGGGCCCGAAGGCGCTGAGGATCCAGGTGCCCACGCTCATCGGCGACGTCGGTTTCGCGACGCGCAGCATGTGGTGGAAGCGTTCCGGCCGCCCGAGGTCGGCGACGAGCAGGTAGACGCTGGCCAGCAGCGCCGCCAGCGACCCCGTGCGGCCCACCCGGCGCAGCGCGGGCCGCCCGGTCAGGTCCGCTCCGGCGGCCAGCAGCGACGTGCCCGCCGCGAGCCCGCCGGTGAACAGGTACGCCGGCACCTTCCACTCCCAGACCGGCGGCTTGAGCACCGGCCGCCCGTAGTAGGAGCGGAACTCGGCGTCGGGCACCATCGGCTCTTCCGCGGAGCGCTTGCCGCGCGGCCCGCGCGCCCGGCGGTCGGCGGGGTCCTCGCTCACCGGCGCCTCCCGAACGACGCGACCGCGGCGGCCAGCAGCGCCGAGGCCGCCATCCCGGCGTACTTCCACATCGCCGGCAGCTCCCGGGTCGGCACCACCGGGTCCGGCGGCAGCCCGTAGACCTCGGGTTCGTCCAGCAGCAGGAAGAACGCGCCGGTGCCGCCGACGCCGTCGGCCGGGTCGTGGCCGTAGAGCCGCGCCTCGGGCACGCCCCGCTCGTGCAGGTCCTCGACCCGGCGGGCCGCCCGCTCGCGCAGCTCGTCGAGCTCGCCGAACTGGATGGAGTCGGTCGGGCAGGCCTTGGCGCACGCCGGTTCGAGGCCGTCGTGGAGCCGGTCGTAGCAGAGCGTGCACTTCTGCGCCCGCCCGTCGTCCGGACGGCGGTCGATGACGCCGTACGGGCAGCCCGAAACGCAGTAGCCGCAGCCGTTGCAGATGTCCTGCTGCACCACCACCGAGCCGAACTCGGTGCGGAACAGCGCGCCGGTCGGGCAGACGTCGAGGCAGCCCGCGTGGGTGCAGTGCTTGCACACGTCCGACGCCATCAGCCAGCGGAAGTCCGTGCGGCCCTCGGTGCCGGTCTTCGCCCCGGGCAGGTCGAACGAAGGCATGCCCAGGTCTTCCGGCGCGCGGGGCTGCTCGACGAAGGCCACGTGCCGCCACGAGTTCGCGCCGAGCGCGCCGGTGTTGTCGAACGACATCCCGAGCAGGTCGAGCCCGTCTTCGGGGACGCCGTTCCACTCCTTGCAGGCGACTTCGCAGGCCTTGCAGCCGATGCACACCGACGTGTCGGTGAAGAACCCGACGCGCGGCGGGTGCCCGGTGTGCCCGGCCTCGCCGGCGACGTCCGGCAGCGGCCCGGAGAGCCGGTTCTCGGTGCTCATCCTCGCTCCTCCGTCGTGTGGCCGGGTTCGACGTGCTCGGTGTCGTGCACGGTCGCCACCCGGGTACCCGTTTCCGGCGTGATGCCCGCCCGGGTGCGGTACTCCTCGAGCAGGGCGAGCAACTCGGCGCCGCGCGGCCGCCGGCCGGGCCGGACGTCGCAGGTGGCGACCTTGCTCTCCTGGATGAAGACGTTCGGGTCGAGCACCACGCCGAACAGGTCGTTCACGACGTCCCGGGACACCGGCCCGGAGCCGCCCCAGTGGTAGGGCATCCACACCTGGTGCACGACGCGGTCCTGCACCCGCAGCGGCCGCATCCGGTCGGTGACGAACACCCGCGCCTCGACCGCGGCCCGCGCCGTGACGACGTGCGCCCAGTCCAGGTGGGCGAGCCCGCGCAGCCGCGCGAGCTCGGGGGAGACCTCGACGAACAGGTCCGGCTGCAGCTCCGACAGGTACGGCAGCGTCCGGCTCATCCCGCCCGCGGTGTGGTGCTCGGTCAGCCGGGCGGCGGTGAACACGAACGGGAACACCTCGCCGCCGTCCTCGGGCGGCGACGGGTGCGACGGGTTGTCCGCGCGGCCGTAGACCTTCCGCGCCGGGTTCCCCTGCTGGGCGTAGAAGGGGTTGCGGAACGGCGATTCGTGCGGCTCGTAGTGCGTCGGCAGCGGCCCGTCGGCCAGCCCCGACGGCGCGAACAGCCAGGCCTTGCCGTCCGACTGCATGATGAACGGGTCGTCGCCGCGCAACGCGGCCGGGCCGACGGCGTCCGGCGGCGGGACGTGGTCCGGTGGCTTGGTCTTCTCGAAGTCGGGGACGTCGTGGCCGGTCCACTCGCCGCGTTCGGCGTCCCACCAGATCAGGGCCTTGCGCTCGCTCCACGGCCGTCCCTGCGGGTCGGCCGACGCGCGGTTGTAGAGCACCCGCCGGTCCATCGGCCACACCCAGCCCCACTCGTGGGCGTAGAAGTCCTGCTCGAAGCGGGACTTCCGGCGCGCGGCCTGGTTGACGCCGTCGGCGTAGACGCCGCTGTAGATCCAGCAGCCGCAGGAGGTGCTGCCGTCGGCCTTGAGCTCGAGGTAGCCGCCGACCTCCCTGCCGGTGGTCAGGTCCTGGCCGTTGATCCGCCGCAGCACGTCTTCGGCGGAGGGTTCGTCGCCGTGGACCTCGTGGTCCCAGGCGAGGTCGAGCACCGGCCGGTCCCGCTCGTCGGTGGAGCCGGCCAGCCGCTCCCGGACCAGCCGCCCGAGGTGGTGGAAGAACCACAGCTCCGAGCGTTGGTCCCCGGCCGGTTCGACGGCCTTTTCGCGCCACTGAAGCATGCGCTGGGTCTGGGTGAACGTCCCTTCCTTCTCGACGTGCGAGGCGGCGGGGAAGAAGAACACCTCGGTGCGGCACTGCTCCGGCACGATCTCGCCGGTCTCGATCTCCGGTGCGTCCTTCCAGAAGGTGGCGCTCTCGATCATCGTCAGGTCCCGGACGACCAGCCAGTCGAGGTTGGCCATGCCGAGCCGCTGCAGCCGGCCGTGCGCCGACCCGACGGCGGGGTTCTGCCCGAGCAGGAAGTAGCCGGACACCTTGCCGTCGACCATGTCCATGACCGTGCGGTAGGTGCCGTGGTCGCCGTTGATCCGCGGCAGGTGGCCGAAGCAGAAGTCGTTGTCCGGTGTGGCTTTTTCGCCCCAGTACTCCTTGAGCAGCGACACGGTGTAGGCGTCGGCGTTGCGCCAGAAGCCCTTCTGCTTGTCGCCGCGGACGCTCTTCAGGTAGTCGGCCAGCGTGGCCTGCTCGGGCGTGGGCATCGGCAGGTAGCCGGGCAGCAGGTTGAACAGCGTCGGGATGTCGGTCGAGCCCTGGATGCTCGCGTGCCCGCGCAGCGCGAACACCCCGCCGCCGGGCCGCCCGATGTTGCCGAGCAGCAGCTGGATGATCGAGCCGGCCCGGATGTACTGGGCGCCGACGCTGTGCTGCGTCCAGCCGACGCTGTAGACGAGCGCGGCGGTGCGTTCGCGGCCCGAGTTGCGCGTCCAGGCGTCACAGACCCGCCGGAAGAGCTCCTTCGGCGTCCCGCAGGTGGCCTCGACCATTTCCGGGGTGTAGCGGGCGAAGTGGCGCTTGAGGATCTGGAACACGCAGCGCGGGTGCCGCAGCGTCGGGTCGGCGGCGATCTGTTCGCTGCCGCCTTCGAGCACCGGGCCGCCCGAGCCGTGCTGGTCCGACGCCGAGGTCTCCTTGCCGTGACCGCCGTCTTCCGCCTGCCGGACGCTCTCGTAGTGCCAGGTCTTCGGGTCGTAGGCGGCTTTGGCCTCGTCGTAGCCGCTGAACAGGCCGTCGAGGTCCTCGGTGTCCCGGTAGTCCTCGGACACCAGGAAGGAGGCGTTGGTGTAGGCGACGACGTACTCGCGGAAGTCCAGGTCGTTGCTCAGGATGTGGTTGACCACCCCGCCGAGGAACGCGATGTCCGTGCCGGCCCGCAGCGGGACGTGGGCGTCGGCCAGCGCGCTCGTGCGGGTGAAGCGCGGGTCGATGTGGAACACCTCGGCCCCGCGGGCCTTCGCCTCCATCACCCACTGGAACCCCACCGGGTGCGCCTCGGCCATGTTCGAGCCCATGATGACGACGCAGTCGGCGTTCTGCAGGTCCTGCTGGTAGTCCGTCGCGCCACCGCGACCGAAGGAGGTCCCCAGACCGGGAACCGTGGCGGAGTGTCAAATGCGGGCCTGGTTCTCGATCTGGATCGCGCCCAGCGCCGTGAAGAGCTTCTTGATCAGGTAGTTCTCTTCGTTGTCCAGGGTGGCGCCGCCGAGGCTGGCCAGCCCCATGGTGCGGCGCAGCGGCCGCCCGTGCTCGTCGGTGTCCTGCCAGCCCTTCCGGCGGGCGTCGAGCACCCGGTCGGCGACCATGTCCATGGCCGTGCCGAGGTCCAGTTCGGTCCACTCGGTGGCGTAGGGCGCGCGGTAGCGGACCTTCCGTTCCCGCTGCGGGCCGGTGACCAGCTGCTTGCTCGCCGAGCCCTTGGGGCAGAGCCGGCCGCGGGAGATCGGGCTGTGCGGGTCGCCCTCGATCTGGACGACCTTTTCGTCCTTCACGAACACCTGCTGCCCGCAGCCGACGGCGCAGTACGGGCAGACCGACTTGGCCACCCGGTCGGCGCTCGCGGTGCGCGGCGCGAGGGCTTCGGAACGCGGGGATTCGGCCGCCTTGCCCCGGCCGAGCGGGTCGGTGCCGGTGAGCTGGCGGTAGACGGGCCAGGACTCGAGCCACTTCCGTGGTCCCATGTCACCTCCCGCTCGCGTCACGCCCGGCTACCCGCGGCCTCCCGACCTTAAACCGGCTCGGCCGCCCGAGCCGGTTCGAGCGCCCAATGTGGCCTTGGTTGCGTTCACCGCACCGAAGGCCGCCTTGGGTGCGTTGAGCGCACCGAAGGCCACCTTGGGGCGCTTTGCTCGGTCAGGTCGAGAAGGGCGAGGAGGCCCCTTCGGCCCGCGTCCGGCCGCGCCGGCCCGCGGCCGCGAGGGGCTGGGCGATGTCCTCCAGGGACTTGCCCTCCGCGTCCACCGCCAGGAACCGGGCCACCAGGCCGCCCGCGATCATCACCGCCGCGCCCAGCAGGTAGCCGATGAACAGCCGGACCGGGTGCTCGCCGGTGCCGATCAGGGCGCCGTAGATCACCGGGCCCAGCGCGCCGAAGCACTGCGCGATGGCGAAGAACACCGCGATCGCCTTGGCCCGGACCTCCAGGGGGAAGATCTCGCTCACCGTCAGGTAGCCCGCGCTCGCGCCGGCGGAGGCGAAGAAGAAGATCACGCACCACGCGATCGTCTGCGTGATCGCGTTGAGCGCGCCCGCGTAGAACAGCACCGCCGTGATCGCGAGCAGGACCCCGGACACGATGTACGTCCCGGAGATCATCTTGCGCCGCCCCAGGGTGTCGAACAGGTGCCCGATGGTGAACGGGCCGACCAGGTTGCCCACCGCGAACGCGATCAGGTAGATCGGCGTCGCCTCCGACGACACCCCGTAGAACTTGCCGAGCACCAGCGTGTAGGTGAAGAAGATCGCGTTGTACAGGAACGACTGGCTGATCATCAGCGACGCGCCCAGGACCGCGCGGGACGGGTACTCGCGGAACAGCACCCTGGCCAGGGCCACGTACCCGATCCGCTCGGCCGGCGTCACCTCGATCGCCTTCTTCTCGTCGACCGGCGGCAGGCTGCGGCCGCCGTGCTCGACCTCGTCCTCGATCTGCTTGATCGACTCCTCGGCGGCGTCGGCCTTGCCGTGCATGATCTGCCAGCGCGGGCTCTCCGGCAGGTGCCGCCGGACCAGCAGGATCACCAGCCCGAGCACCGGCCCGATGAGGAAGCCCAGCCGCCAGCCCAGGGAGAGGTCCATCCGGTTGAGCAGGATGTACGTCCCGACCGTCCCCAGCACCGCCCCGGCCCAGTAGGTGCCGTTGACCGCGATGTCCACCCGGCCCCGGTAGCGGGCCGGGATCAGTTCGTCGATCGCCGAGTTGATGGCCGCGTACTCGCCCCCGATGCCCATGCCGGCGATGAACCGGGTGGCGTAGAGGAAGACGACCCAGCCCGCGCCGTTGCCGAGGGTCAGCGCGGTCAGTCCGCTGCCCACGAGGTAGACGGCCAGGGTCAGCATGAACAGGTTCCGCCGGCCCAGCTTGTCGGAGAGGCTGCCGAAGAACAGTGCCCCGACCACCTCCCCGGCGAGGTAGATCGTCGCCAGCAGCCCGACGGCCGCCGACGACATGTTCAGCGTCTCGGGCTTGGTGAGGGTGTCGGCGACCGCGCTGGCCACCGTGATCTCCAGGCCGTCGAGGATCCAGGCCACCCCGAGGGCGACCACCATCCGGGTGTGGAACGGGGACCAGGGCAACCGGTCGATGCGTGCCGGGATGAGCGTGCGCACCCCGGTGGACGCCGGATCGGGTGTTGCCGCCATGACAACCTCCTTGAGAGCAGATCGCCTCGCGTGACTTCCCCCTGCTTCCCCCGGCGAAACACGTTCGAGTGGAGTCCCGCGGTCACGGCTTGTGATCGGTCGGACACGGTCACTAGCCTGGTTTGCGGGGCGGGTCGTGCAGGAGCCGCAGTACCTGTTCGTGCCGTCTTCCATGGATGGGGTGTTTTGTCGTGGCGTCCTTCGGATCCCCGACGGGGCGGTTGCGGGTCTCGTGCTCGCGCGACGAGCCCGTGCTCCTGGCTCTGGCCGGGGAGCTCGACGCCGGCACGGTGCCGGTGGTCGTGGGCGCGGTGGCCGCCGCGCTGGCCGGCATCCCGGAACCGCGGGTGATCGTGCTGGACCTCGCGCACCTGCACTTCCTCGGCGCCGCCGGAGTCCGCGTGCTCGGCGTGGTGACCGACCACGCCGCCGCCCAGAACGCCCGGCTCCGCGTCGTCACCGGCGGCAACGCGGTGGTGAGCCGCGCGCTGCGGCTGACCGGGGCGGCCCGGGTGCTGGACGTCTACCCCGACCGCGGCACCGCGCTGCGCGCCGGCGACGGCCGCGAGTTCCTCCGCCTCACCGCCCGGATGTGGAACAGCTGATCGTCCACACCGGACGGTCGGCCGCCGGTGCTCGCGCACCCGGACGGTCGGCTTGCGTGCTTGGAAGGTCGGCTTGCGTACCTGGAGGGTCGGGTCGGTTTGCGGGCCGGCGGGCGACCCGCAACCCTGCTCAGCGCCGGACCTGGGCCGTCGCGAAGTAGGCGTTCGACGGTCCGGTCGGAGCGGACGACTGCGGGTAGTTCGGAGATTCACTCATAAGGGATCAAATAGCACTCGCCCGGGTGGCTCGCGGAGCGAACAGGCGTGGCCACCTTGGCCGAACCTTTCCCCGGTCCTGTCCGCACGCTGGAAATCCCCTTCCGGTCGCCGTTCCACAGTGGATTCGTAAGGGATCCCCGGCCAGGAGGCGAAAATGCGCAAGATGCGGACAGGTGCGGTCGTGGTGACGGCCGCGGCGGCGACGGCGGTGGTGGCGGGGTGCGGCACGGGTAGTGCGGCGACCCCCGGCGGGGGCCCGGCCGCTCCGGCACGGCCCACCGAACAGCAGATCGCGGCGTTGTTCCCGCAGTGGAACGCGGCGCTGGCGACCGGCGACCCGCAGCGGGTGGCCGACCTCTACGCGCCGGACGCGGTCCTGCTGCCGACGGTGTCCAACGAGGTCCGTCGCAGCCGCGCGCAGATCGTGGACTACTTCACCAAGTTCCTCCAGAGCAAGCCGCAGGGGGTGATCGAGGACGAGATCGTCGACGTGCTCGACGCCGACACCGCGGTGAACACCGGCGTCTACGAGTTCGCCCTGACCAAGGACGGCAAGAGCGAGCGGGTGCGGGCGCGCTACACCTACGTCTACGAGCTGCGCGAGGGCAAGTGGCTGATCGTCAACCACCACTCGTCAGCGATGCCCGAGGGGTAGCTCGATCCGGACGCACAGCCCGCCGCCGTCCGCGTCGGCGAGGGACACGGTGCCGCCGTCGTCGGTGACGAGCTGCTTCACGATGGCCAGGCCGAGACCGGACCCCGACGGGCCGGTCCGGCCCTGCCCGCGCCAGAAGCGGTCGAACGCGCGGCTCCGTTCGGCTTCGGACATCCCGGGTCCGTCGTCGGCGATCTCCAGCACGGCGTGGCCGGCCCGCCGGCCGCTCGACACGGTGACCGCGCCGCCGTCGGGGGACACCTCCAGGGCGTTCGACAACACGTTGTCGAGCACCTGCTCGAGGTGCCCGGGGCTGACCATCGCGAGCAGGTCCGCGTCGGCGTCGTCCTGGCGCAGCTCGACACCGCGGTCGGTGGCCACCGACCGCCAGACGCCGAGCCGTCCGGCGACCGCGTCGGCGACCCGCACCGGTTCGGGCGCCGCGATCGCGGCTTCGGCCTTGGCCAGGGTGAGCAGGCCGTTCACCAGCCTGCTCATCCGGACCACTTCGGCGGTGGCCTGGTCCACGTCCTCATGCACCTCCGGGTCGTGGACGCCGTCGGCGATGTTGTCCAGGGACAGCCGCAACGCCGTGAGCGGAGTGCGCAGCTGGTGTGACGCGTCGGCGATGAACGCCCGCTGCGCCCGCACCAGCGTGTCGATGGTTTCGGCGGCGTTGTTGAGGGTGCGGGCCAGGGTGCGGGTCTCGTCCGGTCCGGATTCCTCGGCACGCGCGGTCAGCTCGCCGTCGCGCAGCCGCCCGGCCATCTGGTTGAGTTCCCGGAAGGGCCGGGTCAGGCGCCGCGCGAGGAAGGCACCGAGGAACGCGGCGACGACGAGCACGGCGACCGCGAGCACCGCGCGGAAGCCCCAGATCTGCAGCTGCCGGGCTTCCATCGGCGCCGATGGGTAGCTGACCCGGATCGCGCCGGTGACGCGTCCCGTCGCGTCCCGCGCCGGGACGGTCAGCACGAGACCGTCGGCGTCCAGGGCGGCCGCGTGGGTCCAGCGGACCGACCCCCGCCCGGCCAGCGCATCGCGGAAGGCCGGGTCGTCCGGGGCGGGCGGCACCGGCAGCGGACCTGGCGTGGTGCCGTCGGCGAGGACGGCGTCGAGCCGCCCCGGCGTCTCCTTGCCGTAGGCCTCGGCCAGTCGTGCCAGTGCCTGCCGGGACGGCAGGTCCCCGGCCGACAGCAGGAGCGCGGCCGTGTCCGCTTCGCGCCGCACCGACGTTTCGACGTCTCCGCGCAGCTGGGCGGTGAGCACGAAGGCGACCGGCACGGTGAACGCGCCGATCGCGATCGCCACCAGCAGCACGTAGCTGACGACGAGCCGGCGGTTGAGCGAGGTCGGGCGGCTCACCCGGCGACCACCAGCCGGAACCCGACCCCGCGGACCGTCTCGACCACGGCCGCGTCGCCGAGCTTGCGGCGCAACGCTCCGATGTGGACGTCCAGGGTCTTGGTCGGGCCGAACCAGTGCGCGTCCCAGACGGCCTCCATGATCTGCTCGCGGGTGAGCGCCGCGCCCGGCGCGTCCGCGAGGAAGGCCAGCAGGTCGTACTCCTTGGGTGACAGCGCCACCTCGGCGCCGTCGACGTGCACCCGCCGCGCCCGGCGGTCGATGACCAGCCGCCCGCCGGCAAGCGATTCGGGAGCCGGCGGCGGGTCGGCGGCCGGCCGCGCCCGGCGCGCCACCGCCCGCATCCGCGCGATCACTTCGCGGACGCCGAAGGGCTTCGAGACGTAGTCGTCCGCGCCGATCTCGAGCCCGACCACCCGGTCGACCTCGTCGGCCCGCGCGCTGATGACGATGATCGGCACGTCGCCCCGGGCCCGGAGCTCGCGGCAGACGTCGAGACCGTCCACGTCGGGCAGTCCCAGATCGAGCAGCACCATGTCCGCGGGTCCGGCGTCCAGGGCGTCAGTGCCCGTGCGCACCCACGTCACTTCGTAGCCGTACCGCACCAGACCGCGCCGCAGCGAGTCGGCGATCGGCTGGTCGTCCTCCACCAGCAGCACCCGCACGGAAGCCGATCATGCCAGGTCAGCGGTGGGGCCCCACCCGGCGGCTGCCCGTGCTGGACTGCGACCACGGGCGCACGTACCCTCGGCGGGCGTGACCGGTTCCTTCTGGTGGGACCTCGTGCTCGGTGTCGCCGCTGCCCTCGTGCTGGCCTGGGGCGCCCTCGTCGTCGCACTCGTGCTCGTCCGGCCTCGCGGGGGACTGCTCCGGGAAGCGCTGCGGCTGCTGCCGGACGTGCTGCGGCTGGTCCGCCGGCTGGCCGCGGACAGGACGCTGCCGCGTGGGGTCCGGATCCGGCTCGGGCTCCTGCTGGCCTACCTCGCACTGCCGATCGACCTGGTGCCGGACTTCGTCCCGGTGCTCGGGTACGCCGACGACGCCATCATCGTCAGCGCCGTCCTGCGCTCGGTCGTGCGCCGCGCCGGGCTCGACGCCGTGCGCGCGCACTGGCCCGGCACCGACGACGGGTTCGCCGCCCTCGCCCGCCTGACGAGGTTGCCTTGACGTCCGCGTCAACGTTTAGCTTTCGAGCGTGAAGTTCGGGATCAGTTACAGCACACCCTTTTTCGGCACCGACCCGGAAACGCTCGCGGGGTTCGCCCGGGACGCGGAGGACTGCGGGTTCGAGTCGATCTACCTGCCGGAGCACGTCGCCCTGTACCCGGGCGCGAAGATCGGGCCGAGGGAGCTGCCGCCGTCGCTGCCGTACGCGGATCCGTTGGAGTGCCTGACTTTCGTGGCCGCCGTGACGAGCCGCATCCTGCTGGGCACCGGGGTCCTGCTGCTGCCCTACCACCACCCGGTGGTGCTGGCCAAGCGGCTGGCGACCGTCGACGTGCTCTCCGGCGGGCGCATGCGGCTGCTCACGGTCGGCGTCGGCGCGCTGCCCGGCGAGGCACGGGCGGCCGGCGTCGACTTCGCCACCCGCGGCCGCCGCGCGGACGAGGCCATCGACGTCCTGCGGCTGCTCTGGTCGAGCGGCGCGGAGGGAGCCTCCTACGCCGGCGAATTCTTTTCCTTCGAGGATGTCTGCAGCTTCCCGAAGCCGGTCGGTGGTAGCGCGATGCCGATCCACGTCGGTGGTTCCAGCACGGCCGCGGCGCGCCGGGCGGGCCGGCGCGGCGACGGCTACTTCCCCGGCGGAGCGCTCACGGCGGAGGAGCGCCGCAGCCAGTTCGAGCTCGTCCGGGCCACCGCGCGCGACCCGGAGAGCGTGCAGTACACGCGCTGGGGGACGCTCGACATGTCCACAAAGGATGTCGAGGAGCTGGCCCGGCAAGGGGTGACGCGGGTGGTCGTGACGCCGGGCTCGGCGGAACCCGGCCCCCGGCGGGACGCGATGGCGGCGTTCGCCGAGCGGTTCGGCCTCAGCTGACGTCGTCCACGAGGGACTCGATGCCCGGCGGCAGGCTCGCCCGCCGGGCCGGGTCGGCGACGAACCCCGCGATCGCCGAGCGCAGCGCGCGCACCGCCCGCGTGGGTTCCAGGTCAGCGCGGTGGGCCAGCTGCACCACGCGCGTCATCCCCGCGTCGGGCGTGAACCGCGTCATCCGGAACCGGTCGCCGGCCACCGTGCTCGGGACCACCGCCGCACCGACGCCCGCGCGGACCAGCTCCAGCACCGCGTCCATCTCGCCGCCCTCGATCGCGAACGACGGCTCGAACCCGGCCGCGCGGCAGGCGTTGACCGTCGCTTCGCGGACGTCGTAGCCGCGGCGGAACATCACCAGCGGGACGTCGGCGAGCCCGGCGATGCCCAGGCGGTCACCCGGGATCGGGGCGTCCGGGGCGGAGATCACGACCAGTTCCTCCAGCAACAGCGGCGTCGCCGTCAGGCCGGCGTCGGCCGTCGTCCGGGCGCCGGCCAGCAGCGCCAGGTCCAGCGCGCCTTCGGCCAGCCGCTGCCGCAGGTCGCCCGACCCGCTTTCGTGCAGCTCCAGCTGGATGCCCGGGTACCGGCGGCGGAAGGCCGCGAGCATCGCGGGGAGCAAGCCCGTGCACAGGCTCGGCGGTGCTCCCAGCCGGACGCGGCCGCGGTCGAGCTCGGCCAGCTCCCGGACGGCCAGCCGGGCGGTCTCGGCGTCGGCGAGGATCCGCCGCGCGATCGGCAGCAGCGTCTCGCCGGCCTCGGTGAGCGAGACGTTGCCGCGGATCCGGTGGAACAGCGGCGCGCCCAGGTCGTGTTCGAGCGCGCGGATCTGCTGCGACAGCGACGGCTGGGCCACGTGGACCTGTTCGGCGGCGCGGGTGAAGTGCCGGTGCTCGGCGACGGCGACGAAGTAGGCCAGCTGGTGGAACTGCATAGCCACAGCCTATCGAGAACAGAGACATCATGTCTTTGACCTCTGGTCGACGTGCTCCTAACGTCGACCGGGTGGTGACTGACCTGGCCCCCGCGACCCGACGACGTTCGGCCGTCCGGCGCTTCTGGGCTTCGACGATCGGCAAGAAAGCCGTCATGGCGGTGAGCGGCGTGCTCCTGCTCGCCTTCGTGTGCGCGCACATGGTCGGCAACCTCAAGACGTTCCTGGGCGCCGCCGAGCTCAACCACTACGCCGGCTGGCTGCGCACGATCGGCGAGCCGGTGCTGGGCCGCGCGTGGTTCCTCTGGCTCCAGCGGGCGGTCCTGCTCGCCGCGCTGGTCCTGCACGTCACCGCGGCGGTGCAGCTGGCCCGGCGCGACCGCCGCGCCCGGCCGGTCCGCTATGTCCACCGGCCGCCGGCGCGGGCGACCTTCGCGGTGCGGACCATGCGCTGGGGCGGCGCGACGCTCGCGGTGTTCGTCGTCTGGCACATCCTCGACTTCACCGTCGGCACGGTGAACCGGGACTTCGTCCCCGGCGACCCGTACCACAACCTCGTGGCGGACTTCCAGGTCTGGTGGGTCAACCTGATCTACCTGGCCGCCCTGGCCATGCTGGGCCTGCACATCCACCACGGCTTCGCCAGTGCCGCGCGCACGCTGGGCGTCACCCGCCCGCGGCGGGAACGGGCGATCAAGATCTTCGGCAGCACGACGGCGGTCGTGGTCGCGGGCGGGTACGCGCTCGTCCCGATCGCGATCATGACAGGACTGGTGCACTGATGTCCGATTACCGCGTCGGCGACCCGATCGCCGACACCCAAGCTCCCGCCGTTCCCCTGGAAAACCGCTGGGACGAACGGAAGTTCGCCGCGAAGCTGGTGAACCCGGCCAACCGGCGCCGGCACCGGGTGATCGTGGTGGGCACCGGGCTGGCCGGCGGCTCGGCCGGGGCAACGCTGGCCGAACAGGGCTACCGCGTCGTGCAGTTCTGCTTCCAGGACTCGCCGCGGCGCGCGCACTCGGTCGCCGCCCAGGGCGGCATCAACGCGGCGAAGAACTACCGCAACGACGGCGATTCGGTGTACCGGCTCTTCCACGACACGGTCAAGGGCGGCGACTTCCGGGCCCGCGAGTCCAATGTGTACCGGCTGGCCCAGGTGTCGGCCCAGATCATCGACCAGGCCGTCGCCCAGGGCGTGCCGTTCGCCCGCGAGTACGGCGGCCTGCTCGACACCCGGTCCTTCGGCGGCGTGCAGGTGCAGCGCACGTTCTACGCCCGCGGCCAGACCGGCCAGCAGCTGCTGATCGGCGCGTACCAGGCGCTGTCCCGGCAGATCGACGCCGGGAACGTCGAGCTGCACGCACGCACGGAGATGCTCGACCTCGTCGTCGCCGACGGCCGGGCCCGCGGCATCGTCGCGCGCGACCTGGTCACCGGCGAGATCACCACGCACCTCGCGGACGCCGTCGTGCTCGCGACCGGCGGCTACGGCAACGTCTTCTACCTCTCGACCAACGCCAAGGGCTCCAACGCCACCGCGATCTGGCGGGCGCACAAGCGCGGCGCCTACTTCGCGAACCCGTGCTTCACCCAGATCCACCCGACGTGCATCCCGCGGTCGGGGGAGCACCAGTCGAAGCTGACGCTGATGAGCGAGTCGCTGCGCAACGACGGCCGCATCTGGGTCCCGAAGCGCCAGGGCGACCCGCGGCCGCCGGGGGAGATCCCCGAGGGGGAACGCGACTACTACCTGGAACGGCTGTACCCGAGCTTCGGCAACCTCGTGCCGCGGGACATCGCGTCGCGGGCGGCGAAGAACGTGTGCGACGCCGGGTTCGGCGTCGGTCCCGGCGGCCTCGGCGTCTACCTGGACTTCGCCGACGCCCTCGCGCGGCTCGGCCGCCCGGCGATCGAAGCCCGCTACGGCAACCTCTTCGACATGTACCGGCGCATCACCGCGGAGGACCCGTACGCGGTGCCGATGCGGATCTACCCGGCCATCCACTACACGATGGGCGGCCTCTGGGTGGACTACGACCTCCAGAGCACGATCCCGGGGCTGTTCGTGATCGGCGAAGCCAACTTCTCCGACCACGGCGCCAACCGGCTCGGCGCGTCGGCGCTGATGCAGGGGCTCGCCGACGGCTACTTCGTGCTGCCGGCCACGGTGAACGACTACCTCGGCAGCACGCGGCTGGACGAGGTCCCCGGTGCCGTGGTCGCTCGGTCGGAAACCGAGGTGCGCGAACGGATTTCCCGCCTCCTGGCGGTGCGGGGAACGCGGTCGGTCGACTCGTTCCACCGCGAGCTGGGCCTGCTGATGTGGGACCACTGCGGGATGTCCCGCACGCGCGAAGGCCTGCGCAAGGCCCTGGACCGGGTGCCGGAGCTGCGCGCCGAATTCTGGCGTGACGTCCGGATCCCGGGCAGCGGCGCGGAATTCAACCAGGAGCTGGAGAAGGCTCATCGCGTGGCCGACTTCCTGGAGCTGGCCGAGCTCATGCTCGTCGACGCACTCGCCCGCGAGGAATCCTGCGGCGGGCACTTCCGCGAGGAACACCAGACGTCGTCGGGGGAGGCGTTGCGGGACGACGAGAACTTCGCGTACGTCGCCGCGTGGGAGTACGGCGCCGAGCCGGTGCTCCACCGCGAGGAACTGGTCTTCGAACACGTCCACCCGACCCAGCGGAGCTACGCATGAACCTCACCGTCCGCGTCTGGCGGCAGGCCGGACCGGCCGCGGAAGGCCGGCTGGTCGCCTACCCGGTCGACGGCATCAGCCCCGACATGTCGTTCCTGGAACTGCTGGACGTGCTGAACCAGCGGCTGATCGAGGCCGGCGACGAGCCGGTGGCGTTCGACCACGACTGCCGCGAGGGCATCTGCGGCTCGTGCGGCGTGGTGATCAACGGCCGGGCGCACGGTCCCGAGCGCACGACGTCCTGCCAGCTGCACCTGCGCTCCTTCGCCGACGGCGACGTCATCGACGTGGAACCGTGGCGCGCGGCGGGTTTCCCGATCGTCAAGGACCTGGTCGTCGACCGTTCGGCGCTCGACCGGATCGTCCAGGCCGGCGGGTACGTCAGCGCACCGACGGGCAGCGCCCCGGACGCCCACGCGACCCCGGTCCCCAAGCCGGACGCGGACCTGGCCTTCGACAACGCGACGTGCATCGGCTGCGGCGCCTGCGTGGCGGCCTGCCCGAACGGCTCGGCAACGCTGTTCACGGCGGCGAAGGTGACCCACCTGAGCCTGCTACCGCAGGGCGCCCCCGAGCGGGCGGCCCGGGTCCTCGACATGGTCGAGGCGATGGACGCCGAGGGCTTCGGCGGCTGCACCAACACCGGCGAGTGCGTGGCGTCGTGCCCGAAGGGGATCCCGTTCGCCAGCATCGCGACGCTGAACCGCGAGTACCTCGCCGCAACCCGCTCCGGGCGCCGGTAGGGCCTGTATCGAAGTCGTCTCGGGCCGGTCGATCTGGAGCGCCTGCCGCACCGTTGTTGCGTAGCGGTCGGCCCAGCGGGCGGCGGTGGTGACCGAGACCTGGAATAGGTTGCGGCCCGTCGTGGTGGCCAGGGGTGCGTTAGCGTGGCGGGGTGCAGTCGCAGTCCCAGAACCAGCGGGAGTGAGCGGCAGAGGCCGTATTTGGTTCAGCCGGTCAGGTCCGAGCGTTTCACGGTGGGGCGGGACCGGCCGCACCCCACCGGGGTGGAGTCGGCTGCGAGCCAGCGCATCACGTGTTCGACCAGTGGTAACGCGGCGCGCAGTCGGCGGTTGTAGCCGGACTGGCCGGGCAGGTAGCGGAACGCGCCGGGCATCCGGGCCGGCAGGAACCGCGGCCGGCGGCCACATTTACGCATTACTCGTCTTGGGGCTCGTGGACGGGCAGGCGATTTTTGTTCGGCCGCCGGGTGGCCTGGGGGGCCGGGCGAGAACGGGCTCGTGGGTGTAGGCCCGTAGCCGTGGGGCTGCGGGCCGTTCCCGTGTTCAGGCTGCGAAGGGCAGCGGTTCGTGCAGGTTGTTCCGCCTGGGTTTTCGACGGCGGTCGATGAATGTTGGTGGGAGGAATTCGGGTAGGCCGTCGGTGGCGATGCGGACTTCCCAGCCCGAGCGGTGCAGCAGCCGGTGGTGGTGAGCGCACATGAGCACCAGGTTGCTCAGTTCGGTGGGGCCGCCGTCTGCCCAGTGTCGGATGTGGTGACCTTGACAGTGGCGTGGTGGGCGATGGCAGCCGGGGAAGGCGCAGCCCCGGTCCCGGAGGAACAGGGCCCGGCGCAGGCCAGCGGAGATCAGGCGGCGGAGGCGGCCGAGGTTGAGCGGTTCGCTCTTGCCGCCGAGGACGGCGGGGATGACCATGGCGTCGCAGGCATGCACCCGGGCTTCAGCGGCCGAGATCGTGCCGGTGTCGCCGAGCGTGGCCGCCCCGACCCCGGACTTCAGGTCCTGCAGCGACACCGCGACCATCACATGAGCCCGTTCCCCGGCCTGCATCGGCAGGTCCGGAGAGTTCAACGCGAGATCCACCGCGTCGGAGAAGGCATCCCCAAAGCGCTGCGGCAGGGTCCGGAAGTCCGGGCCCTCGTCCCCGGTGCGACGTTCGGCCAAGGCATCCAGTAGCGCGCTGGCACGGGTCCCCGTCTCGTCATCGAACCGCCCGCTCAGCTCCCAGATCCCGGTTCTTTTCCGGCGCAGGATCAGCTCCCGGGCCGGAGCCACCGGTTCGGTGTCGTCGGGTGCGGCACCGTCGGGGTTGAGGTGGGCGAGGATGCGGGCACCCAACGCAGCGACCTGTTTGTGTCCGGCTTCTTCGGCGAAGGTCAGCAGGTTGGCTTCGGCGCTGTCGCGATGCTCGGGTGGCACATCGGTGAGGACACCGGTGATGGTGTCGATCATCGGGGTGCTCAGCCGCCCGTCAAGAGCCGCGGCGCCGGTGGCGGGCGCGAGGGCCGGGATCGGGCTGCCATCAAGGTTGCGGCCAGGGTTGATCATGCGGGCGCGTTTCACCACCCGTGCCGCCTCCTGTCGGGAGACATCGGCGAGGTGTTCGTAGAGGCGGGCGGCGGAGCGGTAGCCGAACAGTTCCATCACTCCGCGCTGCTCGATTTCCACCAGCAGGGCACCGAGTTCGGCTTCGGCGGACCGTATGCACGCGAGCAACTCACCGATGCGGTCGGCCAGAGCCACCGCCTCGGAAGAGAAACCCGCGTCATCGGTCATGCCTCCAAGCTACAGATCATCGAACACGGGTTCATCACTCGATCGGGTAGCTGTTCGGGTCATTTCGATAGTTGTTGGCAGCCAAGGGTTTCCGGTGATGTCGTCGCGGAGCGCGGTGATGAGGCGGAGGCCCTTCTTGCGGGCGGGGGAGATGTAGCCGCGGACGCGTAGCCATGCTCGGGTGCGCCAGTGACCGATCGGGCAGAAGATCCAGGCCGCTGTCCGGACCCCCGGAACACCGGAAACCGCGGCAGGGCAACCGAAGCCGCCGGGGCACCGGATCAGAACCCCGGCAGCAGCTCCCCGAACCGGCGGCGGCCGCGCGGGGTGATCCGCAGCTCGCGGTCCTCCGGGCCGCGGCGAACCAGGCCGTCGGCCAGGAACGCGGCCAGGACCTCATACCCGAGCACTCCGCCGAGGTGGGGGACGCGGTGGGTGCGGTCCAGGCACGCCGTCGCCGGGCGGCGGCGGCCCGGGTCCACTTCCGAAGGCGAGACGCCCAGGTCCCGGAACGCCGACAGGTCGGCGCCCAGGGCCACGTCCGGGGTGGAGCCGTCCGGCGGACGCAGTGCCCCGCGGGAGACGAGCAGGGCGAACACCGCCACCCCCAGCCGGCCCGCCGCGTGGTCGTAACACGTGTGCGCGAGGTCCGCGCCCGACTCGGCGCGGTCCGGCGGGGTGATGCCGTCTTTGCCCGCGTAGTGGGCGAGCGCGGTGAGCACGTCCAGGAGGTCCTCGCGGCCGACGCGGTACACCGCGTGCCGCCCGGTGTGTTCGACCGTCACCAGCCCGGCGGCCCGCAGGCGGGCCAGGTGGTTGCCCAGCCGGGGTGCGGTGACGCCGAGCGCGTCGGCCAGCTGCACCATCGTGTGCGGGCCTTCCGCCGCCAGCACCTGCAGCGCCGTGAGCCGCACCGGGTCGGCCAGTTCGCGCGTCAGTTCGACGATCGCGTCCTGGACGGGGTTGCCCGCGTCGATCAGCCCACCCATCGCCGTTCCTTCCGTCGCGCGCGAGCCTAGCACGCTTCACGAGTACGTGAATGATGTTTGCGGACGGTCGGCACGGGAAATACCCTTCACGTCCTCGTGAAGGGTGGGTGCATGACCGGACTGCGAAGCCTCCTTTGGGGGCGCGGGGTTTCCGCGCTCGGCGACGGCCTCTGGTTCACGATCTGGGCGCTGTACCTCACCCGGATCGCCGGGCTGCCGCCGGTCACCGTGGGCGCGGGACTGGCCGTGGCGAGCGCGGTCGGCATGGCCGCCTCGGTACCGCTCGGCGCCTTCGCCGACCGGGTCGGCGCGCGGCCGGTGCTGATCGTGCTCACCCTGGTGCGAGCCGTCGCGATGGCGGGCTACCTCGCGGTCGGCGGCACCTGGTCGTTCCTCGCCGTGACCGTGCCGTTCACCGCACTGGCCACCGGCGGGACCGCGGTGCGGACGGCCCTGATCACGGCACTGGTCACCGAGCCGGCCGAGCGGGTGCGCGTGCTCGCGCGGCAGCGGGTGGCCCAGCACGTCGGGTACGCCGCCGGGGCCGGGCTGGGCGCGCTGGTGCTCACCGCCGACACCCGGTGGGCCTACACACTGGCCATCGCCGGCAACGCCGCCAGCTTCCTGGTGCTCGCCGGCGCGACCCTGCTGGTGCCCGCGCCGCCCCCGGCGGAACGGACTCCGGAACAGGCGACCCGGGCCGTGCTGAAGGACCGGCCGTACCTGTGCCTCACCGCGGCCACGGCCGTGCTTTCCCTGTGCTGGGCCATGTTGTCGGCCGGACTGCCGCTGTGGCTGTCCCGCTGGACGCACCTGCCGCTCGGGCTGGGTGGCGTGGTGGTCGTCATCAGTTCGGCCGGCATCGCGGTGTTCCAGGTGCCGTTCGCCCGGTTCGCGCGCACCGCGGGCCAG
The DNA here is from genome assembly GCA_033793495.1 of Streptomyces sp. MN03-5084-2B. Classification (GTDB taxonomy): domain Bacteria; phylum Actinomycetota; class Actinomycetes; order Mycobacteriales; family Pseudonocardiaceae; genus Amycolatopsis. The sequence continues at coordinate 533,093 of JARAWT010000001.1, forward strand.
GCCGCGAGAACCGCGGTGGTGTCCGGGGTGGTGCTGGCGGCCAGTTGCGCGCTGCTCGCCACGACGTCCGGTGGCTCGGGGGCAGGCGCGGTCGCGGTGGTGGGGCTCGCCGCGGTGCTGCACGTCGTCGGGGAGCTGGGGTACGTGGCCGCCAACTGGGGCCTGTCGGTGCGGCTGATGCGCGAGGAAGCCAAGGGCGCCTACCAAGGTGCGACCGAAGCGGCCACGGCCACCGTGCAGATGGTGGGGCCGGGCGTGTTCACCCTTGCGGTCGGCGGCCTCGGCGGGCCCGGGTGGGTGCTGGTCGCGGTGGTGTTCCTCGCGGCCGTCGCCCCGGTCCCGGCGTTGACGCGCTGGGCGGTCCGGACGCGGGAGCCGGCCGTCCGCTGAGCGACGCACGTCACCCTCGCCGCCGGAACACCAGCACGGCCACGACGTTGTACAGGGTGTCGGTACGGCGGTGCCCCCGGGCCTCACCCCTTGCCTTCACGGAATACCGGAAAGCTGGAGCCGTGTCGTGCCTTCCGCCGCGAGGCGGCCCCCGTACCGACCCTGAACTCCCGTCTCCGCTCGCAGGTCGACCCCCCTCGGACCTCCGCTGAGCGGAGACGGGCCTCATCGGCGCCGCAGCAGCCGTCCGGTCAGCTTGACCCCTTCGTAGGTCAGCACGCCGCACACCGGGATGACGACGAAGAAGAGGACTTCCTCCAAAGGAATCCCGAACGGCGCCCGCAGGCCGGTGACGAACGCCGGATCGAAGTGCCAGACACCGGCGGCGATGGCCAAGGCGTCCCAGCCGAGGAACACCAGCGCCACCGGCAGCACGGCCCGGACCAGCCGGCCCGGCCGGCGGTAGACCCGCGCGCCGGCCAGCTCGATCGGCAGCGTCACCAGCACGCACGCGCCGAGGACGAGCAGGTAGTCCCCGCGGCCCACGTCAGCGCACCTCGACACAGTGCAACGCCGATCCGATCATGCCGGGATTCTGCCCGGCGACGCCGGATCCCGCACCCGGGCACCGCGTTTGCCGGGCCGCGCCCCGGGTACACCGCTCCCGGCGGTGCCCGTCCGGGGTTCGAGCTCAGCCCGTGGTCTCCACAGCCCGGGTGTCCGGGCGGGTCACCGCCGCCATCAGCGGGTGCCAGCGGGTGGCGTCGAAGATCAGGGTGATGGCCTCGATCTTCCCGTCGCGCAACCGGAAGTGCTCGGCGGTGTGCTGGACGCCGACCGGGGTCGCGGTGTGCACGTCGTAGACGAGCGTGGCCTCCGTCTCGCCGTAGAGCTCGCTGATCAGGTCCACCCCGGTGACGATCCCGACGAACCCCGCCAGCCCGTCGAGGTGGCCGCGGGCGTCGGTGGAGGCGATCAGCGGGCTGCGGAAGGTGAACTCGCCGGCGAGCTGCGCCGCCGCGGCGGTCACGTCGCCGTCGAAGCGGGCGCGGTGGTAGGCCCGCACGGTTTCTCTGGTCCGGTCGGTCATCGGTCCTCCAGGTGGCGGGCGAGGTGCTGCTGGTTCTCGGTCAGGCGCAGGCACAGGTGCCGCAGCTGGGCGATCTCGGTGGCGGTGAACCCCCGGAAGAGCGCGGTCATGGCCAGCTGGGACGGCCGGCGGAACTCCTCGAGCCACGTCCGGCCGTCCGGGGTGATCAGGACCTGCACCGACCGCCGGTCGCGCGGGTCGGGGACGCGCTCGGCGAGCCCGGCGCGTTCGAGGGTGTCGACCAGGCCGGTCACGTTCCGGGAGCTCACGCCGGCGGACGCGGCGAGGTCCTTGATGTTCGCGCCGCCGGTGGCGAGCCGGATCAGGAGGTCGAGGGCGCCGGGGCTGAGGCCGCGACTGTCGGTGCCCCGCGACCGCAGCGCGTCGAGGCTCCGCGCGGCCGTGCGGACGGCGGCGGCGGCCTCCATGACGCCGGTGTCCCCGCCGAGGGTGAACCCGGCCAGTGCCGCGCGGACGTCGGGGGAGTAGAGCCGGTCGTCCGGATCCCGCGCGAGGTTGGGTACGTCGTTCATAGTGAAGAACTACATTAGTACGTGCTTCCGTATCTCTGTCAACAGCCTGTCCGCTCGCGGGCGTTAACCAGGGTTTCGCCCGGCGTTAGCCTCGGTCCCGGGACAGGTTCGCTCTTCGCCGCCCATACTGACCCGGCTCGCCACCACGACACCCCCGGAGTCCCCATGACGGACGTCAACCGACGACGTTTTCTGCAGCTGGCCGGCGGTACCGCCGCCCTTTCCGCGCTGTCCACCAGCATCGCCCGTGCCGCGGAGATCCCCGCGTACCACCGGACCGGGACACTGCGGGACGTCGAGCACATCGTGGTGCTGATGCAGGAAAACCGGTCGTTCGACCACTATTTCGGCACGCTCCGCGGGGTCCGCGGCTACGGCGACCCGCGGCCGGTGACCCTCGGCGGCGGCAAGTCCGTCTGGGCGCAGTCGGACGGCAAGCGCGACATCCTGCCGTTCCGCCCCGAAGCGGACAACCTGGGCCTGCAGTTCATCCAGGACCTCCCGCACGGCTGGAACGACACGCACGCGGCGTGGAACGGCGGCAGGTACGACAAGTGGGTGCCCGCGAAGGGCTCGACCACCATGGCGTACCTGACCCGTGAGGACATCCCGTTCCACTACGCCCTCGCCGACTCGTTCACCATCTGCGACGCCTACCACTGCTCGTTCATGGGCTCCACCGACCCGAACCGCTACTACATGTGGACCGGGTACACGGGCAACGACGGCCAGGGCGGCGGGCCGGTCCTCGGCAACGACGAAAAGGGCTACTCCTGGACGACCTACCCCGAGCGCCTGGAGCAGGCGGGCGTCTCGTGGAAGATCTACCAGGACGTCGGCGACGGCCTCGACGCCGCGGGCGGCTGGGGCTGGATCGAAGACGCCTACCGCGGCAACTACGGCGACAACTCGCTGCTCTACTTCAACTCCTACCGCACCGCGAAACCCGGCGACGCCCTGTACGAGAAGGCCCGCACCGGCACGAACGCCAAGGCGGGCGAAGGCTACTTCGACCGGCTGCGCGCGGACGTCAAGGCCGGGCAGCTGCCGCAGGTTTCGTGGATCACCGCGCCGGAGGCGTTCTGCGAGCACCCGAACTGGCCGGTGAACTACGGCGCCTGGTACATCGCGCAGGTCCTCGACGCGCTCACCGCGAACCCGGACGTGTGGAGCAAGACCGCGCTGTTCATCACCTACGACGAGAACGACGGCTTCTTCGACCACGTCGTCCCGCCCTACGCGACCGCCGGCCAGTCCACTGTGGACACGAAGGGGGAGATCTTCGCCGGCTCGGCGGCGAACCCGGCCGGCCCGTACGGGCTCGGCCAGCGCGTGCCGATGATCGTGGTGTCGCCGTGGAGCAAGGGCGGCTACGTCTGCTCGGAGACGTTCGACCACACCTCGATCATCCGGTTCGTCGAACGGCGCTTCGGCGTGCACGAGCCGAACATCTCGGCCTGGCGCCGCTCGGTGTGCGGCGACCTGACCTCGGCGTTCGACTTTGCCCGGACCGACGTGCGGGTGCCCGCGCTGCCGGACACCGCGGGGTACGAGCCGCCGGACCGCAAGCGGCACCCGGACTACGTGCCCGCCGTCCCGGCGAACGCCGTGCTGCCCAAGCAGGAACCCGGCGTGCGGCCGGCGCGGGCGCTGCCCTACGACCTGGCCGTCGACGCCCAGGTGGGTTCGGCGCTGAACCTGAGCTTCGTCAACCAGGGCCGGGCGGGCGCGACGTTCTACGTCGCTTCGCCCGGGGGTGAGCCGCGGACGTACACCGCGGGGGCCGGCTGCTCGCTCGCCGCCTCCCTGCCCGTGGCCGGGGGCTACGACTACACCGCGCACGGGCCGAACGGGTTCGTCCGGCAGTTCCGCGGCGGCGGTGTCGCCGGGCTCGAGGTGAGCGCGCGCCCGGAGGGGCGCAGCGGCAACCTGGCGCTGGTGCTGACCAACAGCGGAGCGACCCCGGTGCGGGTCACGCTGACCGACGCGTACGGCCGGCGCTCGACGTCGCGGCTCCTGCGGCCGGGCGCGCGGGTGGTCGAGGTGATCGACACGCGGCGCAGCGGCAACTGGTACGACGTCTCGGTCGTTTCGGACCGCGATCCGCGCTTCCTGCGCCGCCTCGCGGGGCACGTCGAGACCGGGCGGCCGAGCACGAGCGACCCGAACACGCTCACGACCTGAGGGGCGGTGCCCGATCGGGGACGTTTGTCACCCGGCCGTGGCCACCTCCGTTGCGAGGCCCGGTTCCGGGTGGGAGCGTCGGGGAACCGACTGTTCTCCCACCACGGAACCAGGAGCGGAAATGACCACCACGGAGATGCCGGCCGTGCACGAATGCACGGTCAGCGGCTGTTCCTACAACCACGACGGCTGCCACGCGTTCGCGATCACCGTCGGCGGCGACAACGGGTCCGCGGACTGCGGCACGTTCGTCCCGCTGAACACCAAGGGTGGCTTGGACCGGGTCGTGGCCCAGGTCGGCGCGTGTTCCCGGGCGGACTGCCGGCACAACTCGTCACTGGAGTGCACGGCGGACAACATCCGGGTCGGCCCCGGCGAGGGCGGCCACGCGGCGAACTGCCTGACGTACACGAAGTAGCCCTCGGCCGGGTGCGGTAGGGGGCAGGCCGGTGGGTCAGGCGGGTTCCGGCGCCGTGCCGAACTCCAGGGCCGTCCGGCCGTCGGAGACCGGGGTCGTCGCGCGCAGGAGCAGGCCGCAGCCCGCGGCCAGCTCCGTCAGCTCCGCCGCCGTGCGTTCCCGGCCGCCGAAGCACATCAGCATGAACAGGTTGATCGCCGTGGACGTGCCGTGACGCAGCGGCTCGATCACCACCACCGTGCCGTCCGCCCCCGCCGCTTCGCGGCAGCGGGCCAGGATGCGGCGGGCGTGGTCGTCGTCCCAGTCGTGGAGGATGTCCGACAGCACGTACGCGTCCGCTCCCGCCGGCAGCGGGTCGAAGAAGCTGCCGGGCACCGCTTCCGCCCGGCCGGTGAGCCCGGCGGTCGCGAACCGCTCCGCCGCCGCGGCCGCCGAGGGCGCCAGGTCCAGCGCCGCACCGCGCACCGCCGGGTGAACGCGCAGGATCTCCGCGAGCACGAGGCCGTCGCCGCCGCCGACGTCGACGATCCGCGGGAAGCGGCTCCAGTCGAAGCGCTCGGCGATCTGCGGTGCCTGCACCTGGAACCGCCAGTTCATCTGGGCGTCGAACGAGCGCCGCAGCCGCGGTTCGGCGTCGATGTCGGCCCAGAAGTCGCGGCCGTACCGGTGTTCGTAGGCGGCGGCGCCGGTGGTGATCGTCCCGAGCAGGTCGGTGAAGGCGAGTTCGGCGCGGCCGCCGGCGGTGTGGGCGTCGAGCAGCCGTTTGGCGTCGTCCGAGCGCAGCTGCTCGCCCAGCTCCGTCGGGTGGTAGCGGCCGGACTCCGGGTCGAAGGCGAAGACCCCGGCCGTGACGAGGTGATCGAGCAGACAGGCGAGCGCCGAGGGAAGGGTGCCGGTTTCCGCGGCGAGTTCGGCGGCCGTCCCCCCTTCGTGCTCCGCGAGGCCGAGGGTGGCCGCTACCCGGATGGCCATGGGGGTGGCCAGATCGGCCAGCGCGAGGATCGACTGCGTCACCGGTCAAGAGTAGCGAGGGCGTGACATCATGACGCCTGGTTCGATCGGCAAACCGAACGAAGGGCGCCGCTGATGGACGCTTTACCGAACGACGGTGCCTCGATCCGCGACATGCTGGCGGTCAACCTGCGCGCGGCGAGGGCGGCGCGGGGCCTGTCGCTGTCGGAGCTGTCCCGGCGGTCGGGCATCGGCAAGGCGACGCTCTCGCAGCTGGAGGGCGGCAGCGGCAACCCGACCATCGAGACCGTCTTCAGCCTCTCCCGGGTGCTGGAGGTGGCGATCTCCGACCTGCTCGACCACCGGCCGCGCGGCGGCCTGACCGTGGTGCGCGCCGCCGAGGTCGAAGTGCTCCGCGGCGCGGGCGTCGACCTGCGGCCGCTGCGCCGGATCGAGGCCGACAACAGCGTCTTCGAGGTGTACGACCAGGTCGTCCGCGGGGACGCGCCGCAGCGCTCGGAGGGGCACGTCGGCGTCGAGCACACCGTCGTGCAGGCCGGACGGCTGTGCGTCGAGGTCGCCGGCCACACCGTCGACCTCGGGCCCGGCGACTACGTCGCGTTCGACGCCCGCGAGCCGCACAGCTACACCGCGCCGGACGGTCCGGTGCAGTCGGTGCTGCTGCTGCAGTACCGCACCGGCGAACGGCTCGACGGCCGGCCGCACCCCGTCCTGCCGGATTGACAGCCTTCACGATCGAGACCTATCGTTCGCTATACCGAACGCTGGAGGGTCGATGAACCGAACGCGGGTGGTGGTGATCGGAGCCGGGATCGTCGGCGCGGCGTGTGCGCGGGAACTCGCCCTGGCGGGTTTCGACGTCCTGGTCCTCGACCGCGGCCGTCCCGCGGGCGGCACGACTTCGCACGGCGAAGGCAACCTGCTGGTCTCCGACAAGGGACCGGGCGCCGAACTCGCGCTGGCGCGGCTGTCCGCCCGGTTGTGGCCGCGGCTGGTGGCCGAAATCGCCGAAGACGACCCGCGGGCGGCCGCCGCGACGGAGTTCGACCCGAAGGGCGGCATCGTCGTCGCCACCACCGAAGCCGGTGCCGGCGCGCTCCTCGCGTTCGCCGGGACCCAGGCCGCGGCCGGCGTGCGCACCGAGCGGCTCTCCGCGGCGGACGTCGCCGCGGCCGAGCCCGCGTTGACCCGCGAGGTGACCGCCGCCGTCCGCTACCCCGAGGACGCCCAGGTGCAGCCGGCCGCCGCGGCGCTGGCCCTGCTGGGGTCGGCGCTGCGCCACGGCGCCCGGCTGCGCACCGAAGCCGAGGTCACCGGCGCGCGGGTCCGGGACGGCCGGATCACCGGGGTCCGGGTGGCCGGCGAAGTGGTCGACGCGGACGTGGTGGTGAACGCGGCGGGCCCGTGGTCGGGACCCGTGTCGGCCCGGCTGGGCGCGCCGATCGCGGTCCGGCCCCGCCGCGGCGAGGTCCTGGTGACGACGCCGATGCCGGGCGTGGTGCGGCACAAGGTGTACGACGCGGACTACGTCGGCGCGGTCGGCACGGGCAGCGGCGAGCTGCAGACCTCGGCGGTGGTCGAGTCGACCTGGGGCGGCACGGTGCTGATCGGCTCGTCCCGCCGCCGCGTGGGCTTCGACGACACGATCCGGCCGGACGTGCTGGGCGCGATCGCGGCCAAGGCGGTCCGGCTGTTCCCGGCACTGGCCGACGCCGCGGTGATGCGCGCGTACGGCGGATTCCGGCCGTACGTGGACGACCACCTGCCGGTGCTGGGCGAGGACCCCCGGCTCGCCGGCCTGTGGCACGCGACCGGACACGAAGGGGCGGGGATCGGGCTGAGCGTGGGGACGGGCCGGCTGCTGCGCGAACTGCTGACCGGCGTGACGCCGTCGATGCCGGTGGAGGAGTTCACTGTGGACCGTCCGGCGGTGCTGGCGTGAGCGAGCCGATCGCGATCACCGTCGACGGCGAGACCGTCACCGGGGTCGCCGGGCAGACGGTCGCGGGCGTACTGCTCGCCGCCGGGTGGCTGTCCTGGCGCACCACCCGGTCGGGCGCGCCACGGGGTGTCTTCTGCGGGATCGGTGCCTGCTTCGACTGCCTGCTCACCGTCAACGGGGTCGCCGACGTCCGCGCCTGCCGCCGCCGCGCCGCCGACGGCGACGAGATCCGGACCCAGTCCCGGGAGGAGCGCGCGTGACGCACGTCGTCGTCGTGGGTGCCGGGCCCGCCGGGCTCGCGGCCGCCGAGCACGCACTCGCCGCGGGCGCCGACGTCACCGTCCTGGACCAGGCGGACGTGCCGGGCGGGCAGTACCACCGCGGCGCCTCGCACCGGTTCGGGGCGCTCTTGAGCCGGTGCACGTGGTGGCCGGAAACCACCGTCTGGGCGCTCGAAGGCCGGCGCGTCCACGTCCTGCGCGGCCCGGCCGACGGGACGAACCGGCAGCGCCGCACCCTCGAACCCGACGCGCTCGTCCTCGCCACCGGCGCGCACGACCGCGTCCTGCCGTTCCCCGGCTGGCAGCTGCCCGGCGTCTTCACCGCGGGCGCCGCCCAGGCGCTGGCCAAGGGGGAGCGGGTCGCCGTCGGACGGCGGGTGCTGGTCGCCGGGGCCGGGCCGTTCCTGCTGCCGGTCGCCGAGTCCCTGGTGGACGTCGGCGCCGAAGTCCTCGCCGTCCTGGAGGCGAACCCGGCCCGCACCGTCCTCGGTGGATGGTCATGGCGCGCGGCCGCGCACGTCGGCAAGATGAACGAACTGGTTCGGTACGCCGGCACGCTGGTCCGGCACCGCGTGCCGTACCTCCTGGGCCGCGTCGTCGTCGAAGCCCGCGGCGACGACCGGGTCCGCGAAGCCGTCACCGCTCGCGTCCGCGCGGACTGGTCGGTCGTCCCCGGCACCGAACGCACCTACGAGGTCGACGCGCTCTGCGTCGGGCACGGGTTCGTGCCGCAACCCGAACTGGCCGTCGCGGCCGGCTGCCTCCTCGACGGCGGGTTCGTCCGGGTCGGCGACGACCAGTGCACCAGTGTCGCCGGCGTGTTCGCCGCGGGGGAGCTCACCGGGATCGGCGGTTCGGTCGCCGCCGCGGCGGAAGGCGCGGTCGCCGGGCAGGCCGCCGCCGGGCGGACGCCGAGCCGCGCGCTGATCCGGCGCCGTGACCACGCCCGCGCCTTCGCTCGCCGCTTGGCCGCCGCCCACCCGATCGGCGCGGCGTGGCCCGGGTGGCTGCGCGAGGACACCGTCGTCTGCCGCTGCGAGGAAACCACCTGCGGCGACCTGAAGAGCGCCGCCGCGGACCCGGTCACCCCCGGCCCGCACGCGCTCAAGCTCGGCACCCGCGCCGGCCTCGGCCCCTGCCAGGGCCGGATGTGCGGCCCGGCCGTGGCCGACCTCTGCGGCGGCGCCGAGCGCCACCACCGTCCGATCGCCCAGCCGATCCGCCTGGGCGAGCTCGCCGATCCGAAGGAGATCCCATGAGCACCCGCGACCTCGGGGGCGTGGTCGTCGCCGCCGCGTTGCCCTACCGGGCCGACGAGTCCGCGCCGGCCGGGCTGGCCGTCGACTACGACGCCTACGCCGAGCACTGCCGGTGGCTCGTCGGGAACGGCTGTCGCGGCGTCGGCCCGAACGGCTCCCTCGGCGAGTACTCCTCGCTCACCGACGACGAACGCCGCCGCGTCGCCCGCACCGCGATCGAAGCCGTCGGAACGGACGGGATCGTCGTCGTCGGCGTCCACGGCCCCGGCGCGCACCAGGCGCGGTACTGGGCCGAGGCGGCGGCCGAAGACGGCGCGCACGGCGTGCTCTGCCTGCCGCCGACGCTCTACCGCGCCAACCGCGGCGAGGTGCTCGCCCACTTCGAGGCGGTGGCTTCGGTGGGGCTGCCGGTGATGGTCTACAACAACCCGTTCGACACGAAGGTCGACCTCACGCCGGACCTGCTGGCCGAGATCGCGCAGATCGACAACGTCGTGGCCGTCAAGGAGTTCTCCGGCGACGTCCGCCGCGTGCTGGAGATCCGCGAACGGGCGCCGGAGCTGGCCGTGATCGGCGGCGCCGACGACGTCGTCCTCGAAAGCCTGCTGATGGGTGCGACCGGCTGGTTCGCCGGGTTCCCCAACGTGTTCCCGGCCGAGTCGGCGCGCCTGTTCGAGCTCGCCACGGCCGGGAAGCTCGAGGAAGCCAGGGCACTCTACGAACCGCTGGCGGCCGCGTTCCGCTGGGACTCGCGCACCGAGTTCGTCCAGGCCATCAAGCTCGGCATGGACATGGTCGGCCGCCGCGGCGGGCCGTGCCGCCCGCCGCGCGGCCCGCTCTCCGACGTCCACCGCGAGCAGGTCCGCGCCGACATGGGCCGCGCGCTCGCGGCGCTGGGGGTGGCGTAGATGCGGGCTTCGCGCGCGATCACGGCGGTCGACTCGCACACCGAGGGCATGCCGACGCGGGTGGTGACCGGTGGCGTGGCCCCGATCCCGGGCGCCACGATGGCCGAGCGGCGGCGCTACTTCATGGCGCACCTGGACCACCTCCGGCAGTTCCTGATGAACGAACCGCGCGGCCATTCCGCGATGAGTGGCGCGATCCTGCAGCCGCCCTGCCGCGAGGACGCCGACTGGGGCGTGGTGTACATCGAGGTGTCCGGCTGCCTGCCGATGTGCGGGCACGGCACGATCGGCGTGGCCACGGTGCTCGTGGAGACGGGCATGGTCGAGGTGACCGAGCCGACGACGGTGGTGCGCCTGGACACCCCGGCCGGGCTGGTGCACGCCGAGGTCACCGTCCGCGACGGGCGTGCTTCGAGCGTGAAGCTGCGCAACGTCGCCTCGTTCCTCGCCGAGCGCGACGCCGTGGTTTCCGTGCCGGGCCTGGGTGAGGTGCGCTACGACCTCGCCTACGGCGGCAACTTCTACGCGATCCTGGAACTGTCCTCTGTGGATATTCCGTTCGACCGGGCGGAGAAGGACCGGATCCTGGACGCCGGGCTGGCGATCATGGGCGCGATCAACGAGCAGCGGCCGCCGAAGCACCCGGAGGACCCGCTGATCGGCGGCTGCAAGCACGTCCAGTTCCTGGCCCCGGGTTCCGACGCGCGGGCGTCGCGGAACGCGATGGCCATCCACCCGGGCTGGTTCGACCGGTCGCCGTGCGGCACCGGGACGTCCGCCCGGATGGCGCAGCTGCACGCCCGCGGCGAGCTGCCGCTGCACACGCCGTTCGAGAACAGTTCGTTCATCGGCACGACGTTCACCGGCGAGCTGGTGGCGGAGACGACGGTGGGCGGCGTGCCGGCGGTGGTGCCGGAGTTCTCCGGCCGGGCGTGGATCACCGGCACGGCGACCTACCTGCTCGACCCGGACGACCCGTTCCCGACGGGGTTCGTGCTCTAGGCGGGCTGCCAGAGCTCGATGCGGTGGCCTTCGGGGTCGGTGACCCAGCCGAAGCGGCCGACGCCGGCCATGTCCTGGACGTCGTCGGCCACGTCGGCGCCGCGGGCGCGCAGCTGGGCGAGCATGGCGTCGAGGTCGCGGACCCGGAAGTTGAGCATGGTCTGCTGGGTCTCGGAGCCGAAGTAGCCGGTCCCGGCCTCGAACGGCGCGAAGACGGTCGGGCCGGGCTGCTGCTGCCAGAGGCCGTGCTCGTCGGTGTCCAGGCCGAGGCAGTCGCGGTACCAGGCGCCCAGCGCCGCGGGGTCTTTCGCGCGGATGAAGTAGCCGCCGATGCCGAGCACACGTTCCATGCGGCGATCCTGCCACGCCCGGACCGGTTTTCAGCGGCCGATCTCGGCGCTTTCCAGCACGGCGAGGGCGTCGGGGACGAGGACGGCGGCGGAGTAGTAGGCGGAGACGAGGTAGGAGATGACGGCTTGGTCGTTGATGCCCATGAAGCGGACGTTGAGTCCGGGTTGGTGTTCGTCGGGGAGGCCGGTTTGGTGGAGTCCGACGACGCCTTGGGCGGCCTCTCCGGTGCGCATGAGGAGGATGGGGCTGGTGCGGGTGTCGGTGATGGGGATTTTGTTGCAGGGGAGGAGGGGGACGCCGCGCCAGGAGGGGACTTGGTGGCCGGCGAGGTCGATGCTGGTGGGGTAGAGGCCGGCTTTGGTGCATTCGCGGCCGAAGGCGGCGATGGTGGTGGGGTGGGCGAGGAAGAAGCTGGGGTCTTTCCAGACGAGGGTGAGTAGTTCGTCGAGGTCGTCGGGGGTGGGT
>JARAWT010000020.1:0-145185 GCA_033793495.1 Streptomyces sp. MN03-5084-2B
TGTCGCAGCGTACGACTAGTCGCATGTGCGGAGCCTTGTGCCGTGGTTGATCCCGGGCGGGTACTTGGCTTCAGGTGAGGTCACCAGTGGGAGCAACTACCTGCCAACGCACAGGACGGACAGCACCGATCGGGGGGGGTCAACCATGCCGAAGACTCCCGGGCCCGAAGCCACCGGCCCCGGGGATCTTCGGCGGGGTGAACCCCGACGAGTGCGTGCCGTCGCTGAAGTTCGGGGGCAGGTAGTTGCCCGCACCGGGGACCTTGCCCGGGTCGTAGTTCCCGCCCGGGATCTTCGAGGGATCGAAGTTCGGCGGCTTCGACGGGTCGAAGCCCGGCACCTTGCCCGGGTCGAAGCTCCCACCGGGGGTGTTCGGCTGGCCGGGGAAGGACGGGACGCTGCCCGGAGCCGGCATGGTGACGCCGGGGACCGAGCCCGTTCCGTTGGGGTTCCCGTTGCTGTCCCCCGAGCCGTTGCCGTCCTTGCCACCCGGCTTCTTCTTGCCGTCCTTGCCGCCGTCGACGTTGACGTTCTCCTGCTGGCCCTGCAGCGCCGCGTACGTCGGCATCTTCTGGCCGTTGTCGTTGCTCGCCTTGTAGTAGGTGTTGAAGGCGTCGACGTTGGCCTGGCCCTTGGCGTTGTAGTCGCGGATCGCCCGGTCGGTGTCGGTCGTCCACGGCTTGATGGCGTTGAGCAGGTTGTTCTTCGGCGGGTCCTTCGGCACCTGCTGCACCTGCGCGTGCACCGTGGTGAAGGCGTTGTGCTGCTCGCCGAGGTACCGGTCGGAGTCGGTGAGCTTGGTGCCGGAGTCCTCCATCCACACCCGCAGCGGGTGGGCGCCTGCCTTCTGCGCCGCTTCGGCACCGCCGCCGGTCCAGGCCGCGTCCATCTCCTTGGAGAGCGCGTCGATGGTGCTGAGGCGTTCGGCGTAGGCGCCCCTCAGCCGGTTCGCCGCGGACTGCCCGTTTTCGATCGAACCGGCTCCGGGACCGGTGGTGATCTTCTCCCAGATGTCGTAGCAGTCGATCTTGCGATCGCCCTGCACCGACGTGTGGTCGTCGGAGTGCGTGGTCGCCATGTTGTAGGCGGCGAAGCCGCCCAGCAGCACCAGTTCCAGCATCTCAGCCTCCCAGGACGCGGATCATCGACTCGCCGAACTTCATCGCCACCGAGCACGGGTCCGATACGCCGGGGCCGTGGTCGTACTGGACCAGGATGTTGACCGTGAGCTGGTCGGTCACCGCGACGAACAGGCCGCACTTGCCGTTCTTGCGGGCGTCCACCGGGCCGGCGTAGACGCCCGGGTAGCCGTAGGCCTGGGTCTCGCCGAAGTAGGCGTCGTTCGCCTTGGTGTCGTAGACGTCCTGCAGCCCGTTCTTGTTCGCCGTCACCGTGGTCACGTCGATCTGGTTGCCCGGGTCGGCGGCTTCTTGGAACGTGCAGCTCGGGCCGTTGCCCGTGGTGCGCGGCTGGCCTTCGCCGAGCCCCAGGTCGGAGCGCGCCGACGGCGTCAGCGTCGTGCAGGCGTCCGTGGTGATCGATGCGGTGTTCAACGGGCTCGGCACATGCGGCGCGGTGTCGGCGGTGGACCGGGTGGTCTCGCTGCCCGACTCGGCCGTGGACGGCGCCGGGTTGGCGGTGCCACGGGTCTTGGCCGAGCAGCCGGCGACGGCGAGCACGGTCAAGGCCAGTGCGGGAACGGCGATGAGTCGTCGGTTCACGTGGCCTGGTTCCCCGTCTTCGAAATGTCGGTGAGCGCGTCCGACTCCTTGGTGGTGATCTTCTGCTTCGCGGCGGTGAGCGCCTCGATGTAGTTCTTGACGTAGTCCTGCATCTTCTGGTTCTGCTCGAGGAACGCCTTGCCGGACGGGTTCGCGAGCTTCTCCCAGTCGCCGCTCGCGAACTCCTTGCCGGGCGCCTTCACGTTCGCCATCAGGTGGGCGTCGTCGAAGTCGCGCTTCAGGTCGGCCTGCAGGTCCTGCCACTTCTTGATGACGCCGTCGATCTTGTCGGTGTCGAACGTGAACCCGCCGCCACCGCCGGCCGGCGCGGACATGTTGACCTCGTTAGCCATGCGATCCCATCCCCTTCGCGTCCTGGCCCATTCTCCTCCGACGCCGCCACGGTGTCCGAGGTTCCCCGGAAAGCGTGAAGGCGGGCCGCCCACCAGGGGAGCGACCCGCCTTCACACGACGTACTGCGTTACTGCGCGACGGCCTTGACCTCGAGCCGCACGTCGACCTTCACGTCCGGGTGCAGCCGGGCGCCGACCGAGTGCTTGCCCACGGTCTTGATGTGGTCGCGGAGCTCGATGACGCGCTTGTCGAGCAGCGGGCCACCGGCCGCCTTGATCGCGTCGACGATCTCGCCGGCGGTGATCGAACCGAAGAGCTTCTTGGAGCCCTCGGCCGCCTTGCCGGTGAGCTGGATGGCGCCGAGGCCCTCCAGCGTCGCCTTGATCTCCTTGGCGTGGTCGAGGTCGCGGATGCGACGGCTCTCCTGCGCGCGCTGGATGGTGCGCACGTTCTTCTCCGCGCCCTTGGAGGCCACGATCGCGTAGCCCCGCGGGAGCAGGTAGTTGCGCGCGTAGCCGTCCTTGACCTCGACGATGTCGCCGGGGCCGCCCAGGTTGGCCACGTCCGTGGTGAGGATGATCTTCGCCATTTCAGTGCCCTCCCTTAGCGCGCGGTCGAGGTGTAGGGCAGCAGCGCCATCTCGCGGGAGTTCTTGACCGCGATGGCGATGTCACGCTGGTGCTGGCTGCAGTTGCCGGTGACGCGACGGGCACGGATCTTGCCGCGGTCGGAGATGTACTTCCGCAGCAGGTTCGTGTCCTTGTAGTCGATCAGTTCCGGGCGGCCCTTCTTCTCGGCCTTGCAGAACACGCAGACCTTCTTCTTGGGCTTGCGAATGGGTGGCTTGGCCACTGTCTACTCCTGGTAACTCAAATCTTGGATGTGTACGAGATCAGAAGGGGGGCTCGTCCGAGAAGCCGCCGCCACCGCCGCCGCTCGCGGCCGGGGCGGAACCCCACGGGTCGTCGGCCGGCATTCCGCCACCGCCGCCGCCGCGGTTCCCACCGCCGCCACCGCCGCCGCCGAAGTCACCGCCGCCACCGCGGCTGACCTTGTTGACCTTGGCCGTGGCGTAGCGCAGCGAGGGCCCGATCTCGTCGACCTCGAGCTCGACGACGGTGCGCTTCTCGCCTTCCTTCGTCTCGAACGACCGCTGCTTCAGGCGGCCCTGCACGACGACGCGGGCGCCGCGGGTCAGGGACTCGGCGACGTTCTCCGCCGCCTGCCGCCAGATGTTGCAGCGCAGGAACAGCGCCTCGCCGTCCTTCCACTCGCCCGACTGCTTGTCGAGCGTGCGGGGCGTGGACGCGACGGTGAAGTTCGCGACCGCCGCACCGGACGGGGTGAAGCGCAGCTCCGGGTCGGACGTCAGGTTGCCGATCACCGTGATGACGGTGTCTCCAGCCATCGGGATTCCCCTCGGGCTCAGGCCTTGGCGGCGGCGGGCTTGGCCGCGGCGCGCTTGACCTCGCGACGCATGACCTTGGTGCGGAGCACGGTCTCCTGCAGCGACAGCTGGCGGTCCAGCTCCTTCACCGCGTCCGAAGACGAGTTCAGGTCGAGGAGCGCGTAGATGCCCTCGGCGTGCTTCTTGATCTCGTACGAAAGGCGACGACGGCCCCAGACGTCGACCTTCTCCACGGAACCGCCCGAAGTGCGGATCACGTTGAGGAAGTTGTCCAGCGTGGGGGCGACCGTGCGCTCGTCGAGCGTGGGGTCCAGGATGACCATTACCTCGTAATGGCGTGACACAACCACTCACCTCCTATGGGCTCGCGGCCACGGACTGTCCGTGGCAGGAGGGTTTGTCCAGGTAAGGCTACCTGGGGGTACCGGCGGGGCCGGACAGTGGGGTCTTCTCAGGGGGTCTTCGCCGGGGTCAGGCGGCCCGGCGCAGGACCCAGGTGCGGACGAGCCCGGCGGTCACCCCGGCGAGCACGATCACCGCGATCAGCATGGGCAGCTGCACGTCGTTCGACGCGCTGTTCGAGGCCAGCGACTGCGCGTTGCCGGCGTCGCGGATGTCCGCGCCCTGGCCGCTCTGCCCGCTCTGGTCGCCGGTCTGCGGGGCCGACACGTCACCCGGGAGGGTGCCGTTGGCCGGGTAGCGCACGCCCGGGGCGACGGCCGTGCCGGCGGTCGCCGTGGGGATGCCGCTGTAGTCGCGCATCGGGGCGCTGCCGCCCGTGCCGCCGGCGGTGCCCGGGTTCAGGTTCGAGAGGTTGCCCGACGCGCCACCGGGGGCGGTGTCGGTGCGGGCCTGCGGGCTGCCGGCGTCCGGGGTGGCCGTGCTCGGCGCCACGTAGTTGCCGGCGAGCAGGGTCAGGCCGCAGCCCTTGGCGACCGTGCTTTCGACGCTGTCCAGCGTCTTGTTCCAGTCGAACCCGAGCCCCCACGTGCCCGAGTTGGCCAACGCGGTGCGCACCGCCTTGCCGATCGCGGCACCGGTCGCCTCGCCGCCCGCGGCGTTCGGCACCTGGCCGACCGGGATCGAGTGGTTCTTGGCGATGGAATCGCTCGCCCAGCTGCCGACCGCGAGGGTGCCGGCGTTGTTGGCGCCGTTCGTGACCAGGGTCTTCACCGAAGCCCCGTCGATCGCGACCTGGTCGCCCATCTGCCCGGTGACCGAGCCCGTGCAGCTGTTGCTGACGAGCGTCGTCGCGGCGGAGGCCGTGCCCGTGGACAGGAACGCGCCTCCGGAGACGAAGGCGGCAAGAGCGGCAACGGTCAAGAGCTTCCGCACGAGCACAGTCCTCCGTGGGGTATCGGGGCGTCGTCCTGGACAACAACCAGGATCAACGAAGGGGATACGCGAAAGATACTCGGCAGTCAGCTCAATTCGCAGCGGCCATTCGGCGGAGTACCCAGGTGCGAACCAGTCCGGCGCTGGCTCCGGAGAGTGCGAGAACCGCGATCAGCAGCGGCAGGTTCGACCCGTTCGTGAACCCGTCCGACGCGGACGGCAGTGCTTCGGCCTGGCCCGCGGTCTGGACGCCGGAACTGCCGTCCGGGGCGGCGTCCGGACCGCTGAGGCCGTACTGCGGGGCGTAACCCGGGATCTGGCTGCCGTACCGGATCGCCGGCGAGGGGCTGAACAGCCCGGCCGTCGCGAACGGGATGCCGCTGTAGTCGCGCATCGGCGCATAGCCGGTGCCGAGGGTGAACGGGAAGCCGCCGAACACCGGGGTGCTCGCGAAGCCGGGCAGGAGCGGGCTGTTCGCGTCCGGGATCGGGGTGGCGCCCGCCGGGGTGCCGCCCTGCTGCGGCGCGCCTCCGCTGCCGCCCTGGGCCGGTGGCTGCTGTTGCTGGTCACCGCCGGTGCCGGGCTGCGGCGACGACTGCTTGCTGCCGCCGGTCGCCGCGCTCAGGCCCTGCTGGACCCCGCTGGTCACGCCCTGGACGCCCTGGTTGATCGCGCTCGCCGCGGGCGCGCCGACCACCGGCACCGGCGAGACGACGGTGTTCACCACGTTCACCGTGACCTTGCAGACAGTGTTGAGCAGTCCGCTCACGGTGGTGGTCAGCACAGTGGTCGCCTGGGTGACGATGCCCAGGTCGATGAGCGGCAGGCCGAGCAGCGAGCCCTGGATGTGGTCGCCCGGTGCGGCCGAAACGGTGCTGCCGCAGGGCACGGTCTTCGTCTCCGCCGAGGCCGTGCCGGGCAGGCCGAGCACGGCTGAACCCGCGAGGACGACCGCCGTCGCACCGACCGCCGTAGCCCTCCGTGTCCGATCCTGCATGCTCGCCGCCCCTGTGTCGTCGCCTTCTCACCTGTGCAACGACGCTAGGGCAGGCCGGTGACGCCCGCTCGCTCAGAAATGTCCGGCAAACGGGTGGAAGCGGAGGTCACCGTGCGTCAGGCGGGGCTGCGGCGGATCCAGGCCCGGACGAGCGCGGCCGCGACGATCGCCAGCGCCAGCACCGCGAGCAGCATCGGCAGTTTCGCCGGCGGGGTGACCGCCGGCAGCGCCTCCGCCGTGCCGGACTTCTGGGTGTCGACGGTCGGCGGCGGGACCTGCTGACCGGGGATGATCTGCGCGATCACCGGCGCCTGCACGAGGGTGCCCGGCAGCAGGGCGGCGTTGGTGTAGATGCCCGAGATCGCGTCGCCCGGCAGGCCCGCGTTCCCCGGGCCGGTGACCACCGGGCCGGTGCTGCCGCCCGGCGGGTTCGGCCCCGGGTTCGGCGGCCCCGGGTTCGGCGGCGTCGGGCCGGGCGGAGCGGGCTGCGGCGGCTTCGGGCCCGGCGACGGCGGCAGGGGCAGCGGCGGCAGGTCGGCGGCAACGCCCTGCGTCAGGCCGCCGACCGCGTTGACCGTGCCCTGCGCGGCCGGGCAGACGCCCTTCGCGGCGGCGTCGCCGACCAGCGGTACCTGGCCGATGCCGAGTGCCTTCACGGTGTCGCCGAGCGGCAACGTGAGCAGCGGCGCCGAGCCGTTCGTGTTCCGCGAACTCGAGTCGAGGCCGACGGTGAGCTGGTTCGGGGCGTTCAGCGGGGCGCCGGCGTCCAGGGTCAGGCCGGGCGAACCGCCGTTCTGCAGCGTGGCCTCGCAGCTCCCGCCGAGCGTCGGGCTGGTGTCGGCGCTCGCCAGGCTCGGCATCGCGAGCGCACTCGAGGCGGCGATCGTGAAACCCAGTGCGGTGATCCGGGCGAAGTGCTTCCCCATCGTGCCCCTCCGGCAGTCGGACCAATCTGGATCACGGAACGCGCTCACGGTACTCCACGAGCGTCACCAACCGGGCCCACCGGCCGGAAACGGGCTCGGGAGTAGCGTGCTCGGCATGCTGATTGGCGCCCATGTCCGTGACGACGACCCGTTGACCGCGGTCGCCGAACGCAAAGCCGACGTCGTCCAGTTCTTCCTCTCCGACCCCCAGGGCTGGAAGGCCCCGAAGCCGCACCCGCACGGCGAAGCCATCGCGGCCGACCCGGTCGAGGTGTTCATCCACTCGCCGTACCTCATCAACGTGGCTTCGCTGAACAACCGGATCCGGATCCCGTCCCGGAAGAACGTCACGCAGCACGCGGACGGCGCCGCCGCGATCGGCGCGAAGGGCCTGATCGTGCACGGCGGCCACGTCGGCGCGAACGACGACGCCGAGGCCGGGCTGGACAACTGGCGGAAGCTGTTCGAGCGCGAGCAGGAGAAGGGCGGCTTCAAGGTCCCGATCCTGATCGAGAACACCGCCGGCGGCGAGAACGCGATGACCCGCGACCTCGACGTGATCGCCCGGCTGTGGGACAAGGTCGGCGAATTCGGCGCCGGGTTCTGCCTGGACACCTGCCACGCGTTCGCCGCGGGCTGGGACCTTGCGACCGCCGTCGAGAAGGTCAAGGCCATCACCGGCCGGATCGACCTGGTGCACCTCAACAACTCCCGCGACGAGTTCGGCTCGACCCGCGACCGGCACGCCAACGTCGTCAACGGCGAGGGCACGATCGACCCCGAGGCGCTGGTCGCCGTGGCCCGCGAGGCGGGTGCCCCGGTCGTCGTCGAGACGCCGGCCGACGGGCAGGCCGCCGACATCGCCTACCTGCGGGAACAGCTCGGTTAGACGGTGACGGCCTTCCGGCGGCGCCGGACGGCGTTCGGGATGATCACGTCCCGGGCGCCGTCGAGGAAGCCGCCGGCCGGGTCGTCGTCGCCGTCCATCCGCACCAGGTCGGTGGCCGGCCGGTAGATCTCCCGGACCACCAGCACGCACAGCCCGACGACGGCGAGGTCGCGGACCACGACCGTGCCGAGGAACCAGCCCTCGGGCAGCCCCTTGTGGTCGACGCCGAGGTAGTAGAACATCCGCGGCACCCAGACGACGGCGTCGATCAGCATCCAGCCGAGCAGCAGCCGCCAGCGCGGGATCGCGAGCACCGCCAGCGGCACCAGCCACAGCGAGTACTGCGGGCTCCACACCTTGTTCGTCAGCAGGAACGCGGCCACGACGAGGAAGGCGAGCTGGCCGACGCGCGGCCGTCGTGGCGCGGCGAGGGCGAGGTAGGCGATCCCGGCGCAGCAGGTGAGGAACAGCACGGCCACCGTGATGTTGAGGTACGTCGGCGTCTGGTTCTTCTCCAGCACGCCGTCGAACCCGGCCCAGCCGGTGGTGTACGAGAAGACGTTGTACAGCGAGTCCGGGTCCATCGGCCGCAGGGTGCTCATCCGGAAGAACTCCCACCAGCCGCGGGTCGCGGTGAGGATGAACGGCGCGTTCACCGCCAGCCACGTCAGCACGGCGGCGGCCGCGGTCTTCCAGAACGGCGTGAGCTTGCCCGCGCGCAGGCACAGCGCGAACAGCACGCCGAGCAGGAAGAGCGGGTACAGCTTCGCCGTCGCGCCCAGCCCGAGCAGCACGCCGGCGAGCAGCGGACGCCTGCGTGCCCAGGCGAGCAGGCCGGTCGCCGTGAACGCGGTCGCGATGGCGTCGAAGTTGGTGAAGGCGTGCACCAGCACCAGCGGCGAGATCGCCACCAGCACCATGTCCCACGGCCGGCGTTTCACGGTCCGGCCGGTCGCCCAGACGGTGACGAGCCAGGCGAGCGCGAGGAAGAACGCGGTGATGTCGAAGTAGATCGCCACCGGCAGGGCGCCGGGCAGCCAGCCGGTTTCGGCGACGTTGTACCAGCCCGCCGCGAGCTTCGCGTTGACCCACTGGAAGAGGCCGGTGAGCACCGGGTACTCCATGTACCGGGTGTTGTTCTCGGCGGTCTGCGAGCTCTCCTTCCACGACGTGTAGTACGGGAAGGTGCCCGCCCGGTCGAGCCGCTCGGAGCCGTACAGCGGCACGATGTCGGAGTAGCACATGGCGACGAACGGGCGGCCCGCGCGCCAGTCGAGCTGGGTGGCGCCGCTGGAGTCCTGGTACTGCTGGATGCAGGAACCCTTGCCGAACCAGCACAGCATCAGCGCCAGCGTGGCCAGCAGCAGCCCGACGCGCTGGGGCGACCAGAACCAGTGCCTGCCGACCGCCGCGTGCTCACCGAGCGGGCCGCCGATGGGTCTGGTGACCGCCGCGGCCAGGGGCTCGTCCCAGCTGGGGACGACCCGGTCCGCCCTGGTCAGCGTCACCGGACCGGGTTCCGGCTCCCGTGTGGTCTCCTCTGGCACGAGGCGGATCGTATCGGTGATCGGGGAGCGCGGTGGTGAAGCCGGTGATCATGCCGGATTCGCGTAGTACGAGGCCAGCACCTCCGCGGCCGCGCCGCGGGTGACGATCTCCTCGCCGGAGCCGTCTTCGACGACCTCGATGCGCTGCCAGTGCGGCAGCGGCAGCAGTTCCTCGAGCCGTTCCGAGACGGCTTCGCGGTGGACGTCCGGCTCGTCGCGGACCGCCCGCCCGGCCAGTACGATCCGCTCCAGGTCGAGCACCTGCACCAGGTCGGCCAGGCCGATGCCGAGGAACCCGGCGGCCGCCCGGGTGTCCGGCGCGCGCTTGGCCATGATCTCGACGCAGCCCCGTCGCCCGCAGGCGCAGCGCGGCCCGTCGAAGGCGATCGTGGTGTGCCCGAACTCACCCGCGTTCGTCCGCGGGCCACGGTAGAGGCGCCCCTCGATCAGCAGGCCGACGCCGATGCCGGTGCCGACGAGCACCACCGCGGTCGCCGTCGGCTCGCCGTGCGGCCACAGCTGGGCGAACGCGGCGGCGTTGGTGTTCTTGTCGAGCGTCACCGGTAGCCCGGTGCGCCGCTCGAGCAGGTCGCGCAGGGGGACGTCGTGCCAGCCGGGCATGTTCGTCGCGTCGCGGACCAGGCCCGCGCGGTGGTCCAGCGGGCCGACCGCGCCGAGGCCGAGGCCGAGGACGTCGAAGCCGTCGGCGAGTTCGAGCGCGGTGGCCGCGATGGCGTCGACGGCCTGCGCGGGCGTGAAGCCGGGTGGTAGCGGTCCGCCCGCCGTCTCCTCGACCTCGCCGACGAGGTTGGTGCGCAGCACGCGGTACTCGTCGCGGTCGAGGCGCGCGCCGAGTGCGTGCTTGGCGCCCGCCCGGATGCGCAGGGCCGTGCGGGGCTTGCCCACACCGGCGGACGGCTGGCGCTCCTCGTCCAGCAGGCCGGTGTCGAGCAGTTCCGGGACGATCTTGGAGACGGCCTGCTGGGTGAGCCCGGTGCGTTCGGCGAGCTCGACGCGGCTGAGGCCGCCGGCCCGCAGGATGTGCGAAAGCAGCAGGACACGGTTGTGCTCGCGCACGTCGCGCAGGTTCACGCCGGTCTCCGCCATGGACGAGATCTTCGCACGACCGGCCAGTTAGGCAACGCTGTTGTTTTATTACGGGCCGACGGGGTTTAATGACGGCATGGCGGACGACTTGCGCGTGGGCATCCTCGGGTACGGCATCGGGGGCCGTGTCTTCCACGCGCCCCTGGTGGCGGCGACGCCCGGGCTCACCCCGGCGGTGATCACCACCTCGGGCAACGCCGCCCAAGCGCGCACCGACCACCCGGGCGCGGAGATCGTGCCGGACGCCGACGCGCTGTTCGAGCGGGCCGGTGACCTCGACCTCGTCGTGGTCAGCACGCCGAACCGCACGCACGTACCCCTCGCCCTGCGGGCGATCGAAGCCGGCCTGCCGGTGGTCGTCGACAAGCCGTTCGCTCCGACCGCGGCCGAAGCCCAGAAGGTCGTCGACGCGGCGAAGGCGGCGGGTGTCGGCCTGACGGTCTTCCAGAACCGGCGCCTCGACTCCGACTTCCTCACCGTGCGGAAGGTCCTCGGCTCGGGACGCCTCGGCGAGGTGTTCCGCTTCGAGTCCCGCTACGACCGCTGGGTGCCGAAGCCCAAGGACAACTGGCGGGAGTTCGGCGACCCGGCCGAGGCCGGCGGCCTGCTCTACGACCTCGGCGCGCACATCGTCGACCAGGCCCTGCAGCTGTTCGGCCCGGTCACCCGTGTCTACGCGGAGGTCGACCGCCGCCGGGCCGGGGTCCAGGTCGACGACGACGTCTTCGTCGCGCTGCACCACGCGAACGGCGTCCGCTCGCACCTGTGGGCGACCGCGCTGGCGGGCACGCTGAACCCGCGGTTCCGGGTGCTCGGCGACCGGGCGACGTTCACCAAGTACGGCCTCGACGTGCAGGAACCCCAGATCAAGGCGGGCCTGCGTCCCGGCGACGCCGGCTGGGGCACCGAGCCCGCGGCGGACGCCGGACGGCTCGGCGTCGGCCCGGAGATCGAGACGGTGCCGACCGAGACCGGCCGCTACGAGCAGTTCTACGCCGAGGTGCGTGACGCCCTGCGCGGCGAAGGAGAGTTCCCGGTGGACCCGGCGTCGTCGGTCGAGGCCCTGCGCGTCATCGAGGCGGCCCACCGCTCCGGCGTCGAAGGCGCCGTGGTCGAGCTCTGACCCCCTGACCGGCCGTGACCTCGGTGGCCCCCAGCTCCGAGGTCACGGCCTCCTCCCCCGTCCGGCCCGCGGTGCTCACGGGCCGAAGTTCGCCTGGCCGGTGTCGTTCCCGTTCCCGGCTCGGGGAGGCCGGCCGTCGCGCCGGCCCCCGCGGTTCTGCTGCTGTTGTTGCTGTTGCTGCTGCTGGAACTGCTGAAGCTGTTGCTGGAACTGCTGTTGCTGCTGCTGGTCCTGGTTGCCGCCGCGCCCGATGGTGAAGCGCTGGTCTTGCTGGTCCTGCTGAAGCTGTTGCTGTTGTTGTTGCTGCTGGAACTGGAGCTGCAGTTGCAGCTGGTCGTCCTGCGGTGAGGTGATCGCCTGCACCCGGTCGAACCGCTCGGCCGGCTTCCCGGCCAGGTAGAGCTGCATGAACCGCTGCCACACCGGGCCGGCCACGACCGACGGCGTCAGCGGTGCGCCGGTCGGGCCGCGCAGGTCCTTGTCGCCGTCGCCGCCCACCCAGACCGCGGCGGAGACCGAGGGCGTGTAGCCCACCATCCACGTCTGCGAGTTCGTGTTCGCCGCAGACGCGGGTTCGTCGTCGCCGGGCGTGTGCTGCTGGGTGCCGGTCTTGCCCGCGCACTCGTGGCCGGGCGGGCAGGTCAGCCGCGAGAACGGGATCACCGGCGCCAGCGCGGCGGTCACGTTCCCGGCGATCTGCCGGCTCTTGCCGCGGTCGTTGTCCGCGAACGCGTCCGTCGCGCGCGCGTCGGCCTCGTAGGCGGTTTCGCCCTGGGAGTTCGTCACCTTCTGCACGAAGTGGCGGCTGTGCTGGACACCGCCGGCGGCGAAGGTCGCATACGCCGCGGCCATGTCCGACGGCGTCACCGCGGTCTGCCCGCCGCCGATGGAGATGTTGTTGTCTCCGGTGAACAGCACGCTGCGGCCACCGGTGTCCTTCGTGCGGATGCCCGCTTCCTGCGCGGCTTCGGCCACCCCGCCCGGCTTGGTCACGTTGAGCACCATGTCGTAGAAGACGGTGTTGGTGGACCGCTGCATCGCCTCGGCCACCGTGCACTGCTCGGAGCAGCTGCTGGTGGTGCCCGCGTTGCGGACCGGCAGCGGGACGTCGGGGAACGTCCGCGGCGAGCGGCCGTCGAAGACCGCGTTCAGCCCGCGGCCGCCCTTGAGGAACGCCGTGAGGTCGAACGGCTTCATCGACGACCCCGGGTTGTGCGCTTCGTCCGCCCAGTCGCGCCCGGCCAGGTCCTCGCCGTTCGGGCCCTTCACGATCGGCGCGCCGCCGTAGTAGGCGAGCACGCCGCCGGTCTTCGGGTCGACGGCGACGAGCGCGTCGAGGATGCGGTCGTCGGTCTGCCCGGCCATGCCCTCGGCGACGGCCTTCTCGGCGGCTCCCTGCGCCTTCGAGTCGATCGTCGTGAACACCTGGAACCCGCCCGAGTAGTACTTCTCCTCGGGGATCCCCGCCGCGGCCAGCTCGGCCTTGACCTGCTTCTTGACGAACGGGTTGAGCTTGGTCCCCTGCCGCGACTCGACGAGCGGTACCGGGGTCGGGAACTTCGCCGCCTTCCGGTCGGCGGCCGTGAGGTACCCGTTGCGCTGCATGCGGTCCAGGGCCGTGCCCCACCGGTCGCGGGCGACCGTCGCGTTCTCCGACCGGCCCGGCTGCTGGATCAGCCCGGCGAGCAACGCGGCCTCGGAGTAACCCAGCTGGGCGGCGTCCTTGCCGAAGTACGCCTGCGCCGCCGCCTGGATGCCGTACGCGCCGCGGCCGAAGTAGATGATGTTGAGGTAGGCGGTGATGATGTCCGCCTTCTCGTAGGTCTGGTTCATCTTGAACGACTTCGCGAGCTCGACCCACTTGCGCGTCAACGTCGGGGCGTCGTCGCCGGAAGAGACCTTGATGTACTGCTGCGAGATCGTCGACCCACCGCCGGACCCGCCGGTGGCCTGGTTGTAGGCCGCCCGCGCGATGCCGGCGAGGTCGAAGCCGGAGTTCGTCTCGAAGGACGCGTCCTCGGTGGCGATCACGGCTTTCTTGACGACGTCCGGGATCTGGGCCGGGGTGAGGATCTGCCGGTTGCCGCCGGTGGGCACGTCCTTGCCCATCTCGGTGCCGTCGGCGTAGAGGTAGGTGACCGCCTGGCCCTGCGACTGCGCGACCGAGTCCGGCGAAGGCACGTCGACCGAGAAGTACGTGATCACGAAGGCGACCGCGGGCACGAGGAAGAACAGCCCGGACAGGACGTACAGCACCCGGCGCACCGTCTTCCAGCGCCGTCTGCGCCGGTTCGGGCGGGGAACCGGGGTGACGTCGGCAGCGGCGTCGGCCGCGGTCTCGGCCGTGGTGTCGTCCGGTTCGGCCGGCCGCGGGAGAGGCCGGCGTGGCTGGTAGCGACCACGCGGAACCGGCCTGCGGCCGGACCTCGAGCGATTTCGGTCGGTGTACACGGGCCGTCCTCCGGTACGCCGGTGGGCTGCGGGCGCAGGCCCCTCGACACTCCACACGGACCACGGGCGGCTGTGGTTCACCGAAAACGCGGAGGCCCCGCACTCGAGAAGTGCGGGGCCTCGCGGTCATTGGTTTTCCGTGCCGGGTGGTCTGCCGAGCCCGTCACCGCCGCCGGGCAGCGACGGGGTGGTCGGGCCCGGCCGCGGCCTCTGCGTCCTGGACGACGTGCTCTCGCTCTCGGTCGGCGTCTCCGTCGACGTCTCGGTCGGCGTCGAGGGCGGCGTGGAGGGCGGCGTCTCCGTTTCCGAAGGCCTCGTCGGCGTCGTCGTCACCTCGTTGACGTCCTTGCCGAGCGGCTCGACCTTGTCGAACTTCTCCGGCGGCTTGCCCTTGAGGTAGAGGTTCAGGAAGTTCTGCCAGGTCGGGCCGGCGATCGTGGAACCGAAGATCGGCCTGTTCCTCGCGTCGTGCAGCGGCTGGTTGCCGTCGCCGCCGACCCACACCGCCGCCGACACCGACGGGGTGTAGCCCACCATCCACGTCTGGGCGTTGAGGTTGTTGTACGAAGCGGGGTCCCCGTCCTTGGGCGAGTACTGCTGCGTACCGGTCTTGCCGGCGCACTCGTGGCCGGGCGGGCACTTCAGGTTCGAGTGATCGATGACCGGCTTCAGCGATTCGGTGACGTTGCCGGCGATCTGCTGGCTCTTCCCCGCGTCGTCGTCGAACGCCGGGTTGGACTTGAGGTTGTTCTCGTCGAACTCCACCTCGTCCTGGGCGTTCGTCAGCTTCGAGACGAAGTGCTGCTCGTGGTAGACCCCGCCGCTGGCGAACGACGCGTACGCGGCAGCCATGTCCCTCGGGGCCACCTGAGTCCTACCACCGCCGAGCGAGATGTTGTTGTCCCCGGCGAACAGCGTGGCGGTGCCACCTTCGTCGGTCGTGCGGATACCGGCCTGCTTCGCCGCTGTTACGACCCCCGACGGTTTCACCTTGTTGAACACCATGTCGTAGAACACGGTGTTCGCCGAAATCTCCATCGCCTTCGCGACCGTGCACTGCGGACCGCAGCTTTCGTTCTCACCCGCGTTGCGGACCGGCTTGGCGACGCCGGGGAACGTGCGCTTGTCCGAGCCGTCGAAAATGTCGCCGAGGCCGCCGCCCATCTTCAGGAACCCGGTCAGGTCGAACGGCTTCATCGACGAGCCCGGGTTGCGGGCCTGGTTCGCCCGGTCCTGGCCGATCGCGTCCTTCCCGTCCTTGTCCTTGACGGTCTCCGGGCCGTAGTTGTAGGCGAGGATCCCGCCGGTCTTCGGGTCCACGGCGACGAGCGCGGCGAGCAGCTTGTCGTCCGTCTGGCCCTTCATGCCCTGCTGGACGGCCTGGTCCGCCGCGTCCTGCGCCGCCGGGTCGATCGTCGTGTAGATCTTGGCGCCGGTGGAGAACAGCTTGGTCTCGTCGTAGCCCTTCGCGCCCAGCTCTTCCTTGATCCGCTGCTGGAGCTGGTAGGTCATCTTGCCCGAATTCTCCTCCTTGTTGGAGTTCTTCGGGATCGGCGTCGGGAACTGCGCGGCCGCGCGTTCGTCGGCGCGCAGCCACTTGTTGGCCACCATCTGGTCCATCACGTAGTTCCACCGGAACTGGGCGTAGCCCTGGTTCTCCGACTTGCTCGGCCCCTGGATCAGGCCCGCCAACAGGGCGGCTTCCGACGCGCTGAGGTCCTTGGCGTCCTTGTTGAAGAAGGACTTCGCGGCGGCCTGGATGCCGCTCGCGCCCCGGCCGAAGTAGATGATGTTCAGGTAGCCGGTGATGATCTCTTCTTTGGACTGCTGGTTGTTCATCTTGAACGACTTGGCCAGCTCGGTCCACTTGCGGGTCAGCGTCGGGGCGTCGTTCTCCGTCGCCTTCTTGATGTACTGCTGGGAGATGGTCGACCCACCGCCCTGCCCGCCGGTGGCCTGGGCGAACACCGCGCGGAGGATGCCGGTGAGGTCGAAGCCGGAGTTGGTCTCGAACGTCGCGTCCTCGGCCGAGTACACGGCGTGCTTGACGACGTCGGGGATCTCACCCGGCTTGAGCAGCTGGCGGTTGCCGCTCTTGGGCACTTCCTTCCCCATCACCGTCTTGCCGTCGGCGTAGTAGTAGGTGATGGGCTGGCTCTGCAGCGCAGCGACGCTCTCCGCCGTCGGCACATCGACCATGAAGTAGGTGATCACGAACGCGATCGCCGGGACGACGAAGAAGACGCCGACGCACGCGTAGGCGACCCGGCGGATGATCTTCCAGCGGCGCTTCTTCCGCTGCGCCGGGGTGAGGACCTTGCGGCCCTTCTCGTCGAGCTCCTGCTGGGGCTCGACGTCGTCGGCGAACTCGTCGAACCGGTCGTCGTCGTACGGGTCGTAGCTGTCTTCGGTCCCGTTGTGCGCGTGGTGCGTGATGAGATCCGGCTCACGTTCCGGTTCCGGCTCCGGACGGCGACCCCCGGCCGGCGGCTGCCGGAAGCCCTGCGGAGGCGACCCGGGCGGCCCACCGGGACGGCGGCCACCGGGCGGTGGCGGCTGGCGGCGGCCGGCGCCGCCGTTGGGCGCCTGCGGGCGTCGTGGCTGCTCACCGGGCCACTGCTGGTCGCCGTCGTCGCCGGCGGGCCAGGACGGCCGCGCGTTACCCCGAGGCGGGGTGGCGCGCCGCGGCGACTCACCGGGCCACGCGGGGCCCGCGTCTTCACCCGGCCACTGGGCACGGCGGGGTGCGTCTGGCTCCTGGTTCGGCCAGGAGCGGTTGTCGTCGGTCACGGATGGGCCTCCCGGATCAGTACCCGCAGGGGCACTGACCTGCGTGTTGCGATGGTCGTACGGTGGCTCACCGGCCCGCGGTCCTTCGCGGACCCGCCGGTTCCCCTGTGCCCAGGACGTATGACCGCACCAAGTGGTTCCAGTGGCACGCCCGGCACACTTCGACGTCGTACACGGTGAACTCGGCGAACGAGCCGGCCATCCTGGCCAGCTCTTCGGGGGTCCTGGCCGAGCCCGCGACGTGCTTGAGCTCTTCGCCGTAGACCCAGGACACCAGGGTCAGCGGCTCCTGGCGGCAGATGGGGCAGGGCTGGTCACCGTCCCGGCCGTGGAACTTCGCCGCCCGCAGCAGGTACGGGCTCGCGTCGCAGGCTTCATAGCTGCCGACGCGCCCGGAGCGGACTTCGGCCAGCAGCGCACGGCGCTGCAAAGCGAAGTCCACGACCTGCCGCTGGTTAATCACGAGGACAGAGTACGGGCTCTTTCTGTGACGTCCACGCCCCCTAGCGCCCGCAGGCCCGGGACCGGGGCGGACACGCCGGACGTTCGATAACTCTCCGGTGAATTTCGCCCAAGATGCACCGGGGGTGGAGGTTAGCTTCGCCACTTCGATGTATCGGCGCGATATAGTGGCTGAGTAGGTTGGATCGAGGCGCTCGTTCGGAGCAACGCGGGTCGTCTCGGTTTGTTCCCGGAAGGGGGTGCGCAGTGCTGGAGTTCGCGATCCTCGGTCTTCTGCACGAAGCGCCCATGCACGGGTACGTGCTGCGCAAGCGGCTGCACGAGACGCTCGGCACGTTCCGGACGTTCTCGTACGGCTCGCTGTACCCGACCCTGCGGAAGCTGCTGCGGGCCGGGTACCTGGTCGAGGAGCTGGACGAGGCCGACGATCGCGCGTGGTCGAGGCGCGGGCGGCGGGTCTACAAGCTCACCGCGGAGGGCAAGGAGCGCTTCGGTGAGCTGCTCGGCGACGCCGGGCCGCAGACCTGGGACGACGAAGGTTTCGGCGTCCACCTGGCCTTCTTCTCGCGGACCCCGGCCGACGTGCGGCTGCGGATCCTCGAGGGCCGCCGCCGCCGCGTCGAAGAACGCCGCGAAGGCATGCGGGCGGCGCTGGCCAGGGCCGAAGAGAAGATCGACCGCTACACCCGCGAGCTGCACCGGCTGGGGCTGGAGACCAGCGAGCGGGAGGTGCGCTGGCTCAACGAGCTGATCGCGCACGAACAAGCCGAGCGGCAGGGTCCGGAGACCTGAGCCGCCCGGCGCGGGCCGCAGCGTCGCGGCACCAGACCTACTGAACAGACACGGATTGAAGGAGAAACCCCCATGGGCGAGAACCGCCGCGTACGGGTGGCCATCGTGGGCGTCGGCAACTGTGCGGCGTCGCTGGTCCAGGGTGTGCAGTACTACCGCGACGCGGACCCGGCCACCCGCGTCCCGGGTCTGATGCACGTCGACTTCGGCGGCTACCACGTCCGCGACATCGAGTTCGTCGCCGCGTTCGACGTGGACGCCAAGAAGGTCAGCCGTGACCTGTCCGAGGCGATCTTCGCCTCCGAGAACAACACCATCAAGATCGCCGACGTGCCGCCGCTCGGTGTCACCGTTCAGCGCGGGCACACCCATGACGGTCTCGGCCGCTTCTACCGCGAGACGATCGAGGAGTCCGACGAGACCCCGGTCGACGTCGTCGCCGCGCTGCGCGAGGCGCAGGCCGACGTGCTCGTGTCGTACCTGCCGGTGGGTTCCGAGGTGGCGGACAAGTTCTACGCCCAGGCCGCGATCGACGCCGGTGTGGCGTTCGTCAACGCGCTGCCGGTGTTCATCGCCTCCGACCCGGAGTGGGCGAAGAAGTTCGAAGACGCCGGTGTCCCGATCGTCGGCGACGACATCAAGTCGCAGGTCGGCGCCACCATCACCCACCGTGTGCTGGCGAAGCTGTTCGAGGACCGTGGCGTCCAGCTCGACCGGACGATGCAGCTCAACGTGGGCGGGAACATGGACTTCCTGAACATGAAGGAGCTGGAGCGGCTCGAGTCGAAGAAGATTTCGAAGACCCAGTCGGTGACGTCGCAGGTCGACCGCGACCTCGGCAAGGGCAACGTCCACATCGGACCGTCGGACTACGTGCAGTGGCTCGACGACCGCAAGTGGGCCTACGTCCGGCTCGAGGGCCGCGCGTTCGGCGACGTGCCGCTGAACCTGGAGTACAAGCTCGAGGTGTGGGACTCGCCCAACTCGGCGGGCATCATCATCGACGCCGTCCGCGCCGCGAAGATCGCGCTCGACCGCGGCATCGGCGGCCCGATCCTGTCGGCGTCCTCCTACTTCATGAAGTCGCCCCCGGAGCAGTACGACGACTCGACCGCGCGCGACGCCGTCGAGAAGTTCATCCGCGGCGAGATCGAGCGGTAGGAAGCTGATCTTCGGAGAAGGCCGTCACCCCTGGTGGCGGCCTTCTTCTCGTGTTGGACTAAACCGGTGGGGCGGGGTGGGCGTTGGCGGGGTGTGAGTGCGAGCGTGGGCGAAAGCGCGCCGGGGGACCTGGGCGCGCCGACCTTCCACGACCTGTTCCGCGAGTACTTCGGGCAGATGACCCGGCTCGCCCACCTGCTCGGCGCGGACGACGCGGAGAACGTGGCCCAGGAGGCGTTCGTCAAGCTCCACCAGCGCTGGGACTCCCTGACCGACCACGCGCGCGTCGCCGGCTACCTGCGGACGACCGTGGTGAACATGTCGCGGTCGCGGACCCGGCACCTGCGCGTCGTCCGGCGGACCCCGCAGGACCGGCCGCCGGACGAGCTGTCGGCCGAGGCCAGGGCGGTGGCCAACTGGGAGCACCAGCGGCTGCGCGCGGTGCTGGTGCGGCTGTCCCGGCGCCAGCGCGAGGTGCTGGTGCTGCGCTACTGGCTGGACCTGAGCACGACGGCCATCGCGGAAACCCTGGGCATCTCACCGGGCACCGTCAAGGCGACGACGCACCACGCGATGGAGAATCTGCGCAAACACCTGGGGGACGACCTGGGAGGTGAGCGATGACCGACCTCGAACGCAAGCTGGCCGAGACGCTGCAGGAGCAGGCCGGGGAGGTCACGCCCAACCTCGACGCGGCCTGGGCGGAACAGCAGCGGAGACAGCGAAGGCCTGCGCGCCGCCGCCGGACCGCGGTGTGGATCGCCCCGCTGGCCGCGGTGCTGGTGGTGCTGACCAGCGTGCTCCTGGCAACCCGGCTGCAGTCGGTTTCGGCACCGCCGGCGAACCCCGGCGAACCGTTCACGCTGCCGAAGCCGCAGCACCAGCCGATGGTCGGCTTGCTCACGCGCAGTGGCCCGGCGGCACTCACGGAGTTCGCGGGGCAGACCGACAGGTGGCAGGCATGGGCCTTCGCCGCCGTGCAGGTGGCTGACCCCGGCCAGGACCTGTTCTGTGTCGCGGCTGTCCCAGTGGGCGAATCACTCGGCAACGCGGTTCCGCAATTCGGGACGGCATCGCCGCAGTGCGTGCCCATCCTCCGGAATGGCGGGAAGACCGTCCTGGCCGGATACGTCGGCGAGGCCGGTGGGCCCTTGCCGCCCGGCAAGGCGGTCTACCTGCTCGAATCGACCTCGAACCAGCTCCGGCTCTTCGATGCGAAGGGTGACCTGAGCCAAGGCAAGTGGGTCGGCCGGGCGGCCTCCTCGTACCAGGTGTTCCTGGCCGATGTCGTTCCCGGCTCACCGCCCGTGCGCGCCGAAGTCAGCTGAGCCCCAGCGCCCCCGGCAGGTCGGTGATCTTCTCCGCCACCGCCGTGGCCTGCTTCAGCACCTCGGCGTCCGGCGGGAAGTGCGGGTTCGGCACCGCGTACACCGCCATCCCCGCCGCCAGCGCCGACCGCAGCCCGTTCGTCGTGTCCTCCACGGCCGCACAATCCGACGGTGCCACTCCCAGCAGCTCCGCCGCCCGCAGATACACGTCCGGCGCCGGTTTCCCGGCCCCGACCTGCTCGGACGACACCGCCGCCCCCACCGGCAGGCCCGTCACGTCCAGGAAGCCCTTGATCAGGATCACCGGCGACGAGCTCGCGATCGCCACCGGCCACCGCCCCGAGACCTGCCGCACGACCTCGACCGCGCCCGGGATCAGCGGCGGCTCCGCCGCGTACCGCGCCGCCATCCGCTTGACCACGAGCGTCGCGATCTCCGGCGGCGACAACTGCGCGCCCAGCTCCTCCGCCAGGTAGCGGGCCCACTCGGGCGTGCTCATCCCCTGCAAGGCGCGCGTCGCTTCCTCGCGCCACGTGCCGCCGTGCTCGGCGACGACCGCGCGCCGCACCTCGTCCCAGATCCGCTCGGAGTCCACCAGTACGCCGTCGAGGTCGAAGATCACCGCGTCCATGGCCCGAGCCTAGCCTGTGAGCCGACTTACTTAGCCACCCTTACTAATTTTTGTTAGCCTAGCTAAGTGACTTCCGCGATCACCGATCTCGCCCACCGGCTGCGGCCGCTGGTCTTCCGGCTCTACCACCAGGTCCGCCGGCAGACCCCGCAGCTGACGCTGACCCTCACCCAGGGTTCGGTGCTGAGTGAGCTGGTCAACGGCGGTCCGCGGCGGATGTCCGCGCTGGCCGAGTTCGAACGGGTCAAGCTGCCGTCGATGACCGACGTCGTCGGCCGGCTCGAGCGGCTCGGGCTCGCGACTCGCCGTCCGGACCCCGCCGACGGCCGTGCGGTGCTGGTCGAAGTCACCGACGAGGGCCTGCGCTTTTACGCCGAACTGGTGACGGCTCGCGAGGAGTTCCTCCGCGAGCGGCTCATCGCGATGGACGAGACCGACCGCGCTGCGATCGAAGCCGCCCTGCCCGCCCTCGCCAAATTGCTCGTCGACACCAAGAAGGAGGAACTGATCAGCGATGAGCGCTGAACACCACTCGAGCCTGCTGGACGCGGTCAAGGGCCAGCCCCGGCAGGTGTGGATCACCGCGTTCGCCGCGGTCATCGCCTTCATGGGGATCGGCCTGGTCGACCCGATCCTGCTGTCCATCGCCAAGGGCCTCGACGCGACGCCGTCCCAGGTCACCCTGCTCTTCTCGTCCTACCTTGGCGTCCAGGTGGTCGCCATGCTGGTCACCGGCGCGGCGAGCGCGCGCTTCGGCGCGAAGCGCACCGTCCTGGTCGGGCTGACGCTGATCGTCGCGGCCACCGCCCTCTGCGCGGCCGCCGGGTCGATCGAGCAGCTCGTCGGGCTGCGTGCGGTCTGGGGCCTCGGCAACGCGTTCTTCATCGCGACGGCGCTTTCGGTGATCGTCGGCGCCGCGACCGGCGGCCAGTCCGGCGCGATCCTGCTCTACGAGGCCGCCCTCGGCGTCGGCCTGTCGGTCGGCCCGCTGCTGGGGGCGCTGCTCGGCAGCATCTCGTGGCGCGGCCCGTTCCTCGGCACCGCGATCCTGATGGCCGGCGCGCTCGTGCTGTGCGCGGTGTTCCTCAAGAGCGACAAGCACGAGCGGCGCGAGCCGATCAAGCTGCTCGACCCACTGCGCGCGCTGAAACACACCGGCCTGCTGCGGACCTCCGTCGCCTCGGCGCTGTACACCGCCGCGTTCTTCGCGGTGCTCGCCTGGTCGCCGTTCGTCCTCGGCTGGAGCGCGATCGCCGTCGGCCTGGTGTTCTGCGGCTGGGGCCTGTGCGTCGCCGTCGCCGGGGTCGCCCTCGCGCCGCGGCTGGCCGCCCGGCTCGGCGAGCGGCACGCCGCCGCGGCCGCCGTCTTCGGGTACGCCGTGCTGATGCTGGTCCTCGCCGTGCCGAGCAAGCCGGTGCTGGTCGCCGGGATCATCGTGTCCGGGCTCGTCTCCGGCCTGCTGAACACGCTGTTCACCGGCACCGCGATGGCGATCAGCGACGCGCCGCGCCCGGTCGCCAGCGCGGGCTACAACTTCTGCCGCTGGCTGGGCGGCGCGGTCGCCGCGACGCTCGTCGGGCACGTCGCCGAGTGGTTCGGCTCGCCGCAGGCGCCGTTCGTCGCTTCGGCCGTGCTGTGCGTCGTCGCGGGTGCGCTGCTCTCACTGCGGGAGAAGACGGCGGACCCGCACACCGTGCCGAAGGAAGCGGTGCTCGTCGGCGAAGAGTTCTGAGCTCCGTACCCACGGTGACAGCCCCGGGATGCATGTCCCGGGGCTGTCGTGCTGTACACCCGTTGTTCACCCAGAAGTCCGGAAAGGCTGGTTTTCGCCGCTTAGGTTCGGTTCGTTCCCGAATCCCCACCATGGAGGCGCTGTGCCCGACCGCCTGCTCCCGTTGTTCCCCGCTCATCCGGGCGGCCGTTCCCCCGTCACCTGCGAGTACCGCTGCGGCAACGCGTGCGCGCACCCCGAGGCGAACGACTCCGGGAACGAGTACTTCGGCGACGTCGTCAAGGACATCTCCCGCCGCCGGGTGTTCAAGGCCGGTGCGGTGATGGCCGCCGCCGCGGGCGGGTTCGCCGCGCTCTCGACGGGAACCGCGGCCGCCGAGCCGCTGCAGAAGCCGCGCCCGCGCCCGGTGCCCGGCACCGACTTCACGCCGGTCCCGCCGAACAAGCTCGACGCGGTCAGCATCCCCGACGGCTACGCCCAGCGCGTCGTCGTCCGCTGGGGCGACCCGGTCGTCGCGGGCGCGCCGAAGTTCGACTTCACCAAGCAGACCGCGGCCGCGCAGGCCAAGCAGTTCGGCTACAACAACGACTTCGTCGGCCTGATCCCGCAGGACCCGCTCGGGCTGTCGAACCTGCTCGTGGTCAACCACGAGTACACGACCGAGGTCCACATGTTCCCGGCCGACCAGTACGACCCGGCCAACCCGACCGAGGAGCAGGCGAAGATCGCCTGGGCCGCGCACGGTCTTTCGGTGCTGCAGGCCCGCCGCGACCCGATCCACGGCGGGCTGGAGGTGGTCCCGAGCCGGTACGGCCGCCGGATCACCCTCGACACGATCTTCGAGGTCCGCGGCCCGGCCGCCGGCTCGAAGTTCCTCAAGACGTCGGCCGACCCGAGCGGGCGCAAGGTCCGCGGCACGCAGAACAACTGCTCCGGCGGCGTGACGCCGTGGGGCACGGTGCTCTCCGGCGAGGAGAACTTCGACCAGTACTTCGCGAACTCCGACAAGGTCACCGACCCGGTCGCGGCGGCCCGGCTCAAGCGCTACTCGGTCGGCACCGGCACGAGCACCCGCAAGTGGGAGCGGTTCGACAAGCGCTGGGACGTCTCGCAGGAGCCGAACGAGCCGAACCGGTTCGGCTGGGTCGTCGAGATCGACCCCAACGACCCCCACTCGACGCCGATCAAGCACACCGCGCTCGGCCGGTTCAAGCACGAGGCCGCGAACATCAAGATCACCGCCGACGGCCGGGTCGCCGTCTACTCCGGCGACGACAGCCGCTTCGAGTACATCTACAAGTTCGTCTCGAAGGGCAAGTACAAGCCCGGCAACAGCGCGCACGCGCGGCGGCACAACATGGCACTGCTCGACGAGGGCACGCTGTACGTCGCCCGCTTCACCGGTGACAGCCCCGCGGCGGAGATCGACGGCAAGGGCACGCTGCCCGCCGACGGCGAGTTCGACGGCACCGGCGAGTGGATCCCGCTGGTGAGCGGCGACAGGTCCTTTGTGGACGGATTCACCGCCGAAGAGGTCTACGTCTTCACCCGCCAGGCCGCGGACAAGGTGGCCGCCACGAAGATGGACCGGCCGGAGGACATCGAGCCGAACCCGGTCAACGGCCGGATCTACGCGGCGCTCACCAACAACAGCGATCGCGGCGCGGCGGGCAAGGCCGGCGTCGACGAGGTCAACCCGCGCAACGGCAACAAGAACGGCCACGTCCTGGAGTGGGAGGAGGACTGCGGCGACGCGGCCTCGACCCGGTTCTCCTGGCGGCTGCTGCTGGTCTGCGGTGACCCCAAGGCGGCGGACACCTACTTCGGCGGCTTCCCGAAGGACCAGGTCAGCCCGATCTCGTGCCCGGACAACGTCGCGTTCGACCGGCACGGGAACCTGTGGGTTGCCACCGACGGCAACGCCCTCGGCGCGAACGACGGCCTGTTCTCGGTGCCGGTCACCGGGCCGGAGCGCGGCCACGTCAAGCAGTTCCTTTCGGTGCCGGTCGGTGCCGAGACGTGCGGCCCGGTCGTGACCGACAACCTGGTGCTCGTCGCGGTCCAGCACCCGGGTGAGAACGCGACGAGCTCGGCGAACCCGACGTCGCACTGGCCGGACGGCGGCAGCGCGCAGCCGCGGCCGGCCATCGTCTCGGTGTGGAAGAAGGGCCGTTTCGGGCTGCCCGGCCGCATCGGCGAACGCTGACGCGAAGGGCCCGCACCGGCCGAGGTTCAATGAACCTTATTCAGCCGTCGGCAGGCGCGAGAGGTCGCCTCAGAGCCACCGCTCGCGATCCGTAGCGCCTGCCTAACCAGAATAAGGTTCACCCTTAAGTGGACGGTTCTCGGCCGGTGCGGGCCCGCGCCGCGCGCCATAGTCGAGAGGTGATCTTCTCGGGACGCCTGCTGGCGGTGGCGGTGGTGGCGATCGCGGCGGCGGTCGTGCCCGCGTCGGCGTCCGTCGCCGAGGACGCGCCGCCGGTCTGCGGCGGGCTCGCGGCGAACCCGAGCGTCGAGCTCGCGGCCCGCAACGGCGCTCCGGACGGGTACGTGTTCGCCCCGGCGGCCCCGGTCCCGCCCGGGACACCGGCCGCGAAGGTGCCGAAACTGCTGACCGAGCAGCAGTACGCCGTCGACGGGCAGCGGGCGGCGTTCGTCCAGACACCGGACGGCAAGACCAGCACCGCCTACCAGACCGAGCGGTTCGTCCCCGGCGGCGTCTACACCCTCAGCGTCTGGACCGCTTCGCGCGCGCCGCGCTACGAACCGGCCACCGGCCTGCGGTTCTACGACGCCACCGGCACGCAGATCCAGGAGACCAAGCTCGTCGCCGACCACTACGCCGGCGACGGCACCCTCGCCCGGCAGGACTTCCCGGCGGCGACGGCGCCGACGAAGGCGGCCGCGGTGAAGTTCTTCGCCACGACCACCCTCGACCGGCTGCACTGGGACTGCGTCCACCTCCAGCTCGCGGCGTACTCGGTGAAGAAGGAAGTGCAGAACCCGGCGACCGGCGCGTGGGCGTCGTTCGCGACGGTCACCGCGGGCGAAACCGCGCACTACCGCATCACGGTGACCAACGAAGGCACCGAGGACCTCACCGGGATCACGGTGACCGATCCGTGGTGCCCGGGGTCGTTCGAGCCGTTCGCGCTGGCCGCCGGTGCGAACCGGCAGCTCACCTGCGACCACCCGGACCTCGCGCTGGCCGACACCGGGCACGTCAACACGGCGAAGGTGACCGGCGTGCAGCACCCCGGTGGCACGCTCGGCGACAAGACGGCGTCGGCGACGATCACCGTCCTCCCGCCGCCGGCCATCGCGAAGATCGGCGACTTCGTCTGGGCGGACCGCAACCGCGACGGCCTGCAGGACCCGGACGAGCCGGGTGTCGCGGGCGTCAAGGTGACGTTGAAGGACGGCGCGGGCGGCACGGTCGGCACCGCGACGACCGACGACAAGGGCAAGTACGGCTTCGAGAAGCTGAAGGACGGCACCTACCAGGTCTGCTTCGCCGTTCCGGCGGACTTCACGGCGACCCGCCGGGGCGCGGGCAGCGACGACCTCGATTCGGACGCCGGCCCGGACGGCTGCACCGCACCGCGCACCGTGGGCGGCCCGTCCCACCAGGACTTCGCGGTGGACCTCGGGCTGCTCTCCCCGACGAACCGCATCGGCGGCTTCACCTGGGTCGACACGGACGGCAACGGCCTGCAGGACGCGGGCGAACCGGCCCTCGCCGGCGTCAAGGCGGTGCTGAAGGGCGCCGGAGGCGAGGAGGTGGCGAGCGTCGTCACCGGTCCCGACGGCGTGTACGCGTTCGACGGCCTGGAGGACGGCACGTACCAGGTGTGCTTCACCGCGGACGGCCACCACCCGACGGCCAAGGACGCCGGCGACGACACCCGCGACTCCGACGCGGACCCGGCGTCCGGCTGCACGGACCCGCGCACCCTCGGCGCCGGCAAGCGCGAAGACCGCACGGTGGACGCCGGCTTCGCCGCTACGGTGGGGCCATGACGGAACTCCCCCTCGCCCTGGTGACCGGCGCATCCCGCGGAATCGGCGCGGCGGTCGCCCACCAGCTGGCCCCGACGCACCGCGTGCTCCTCGGCGGCCGCGACGCCGACGCGCTGGCCGCGCTGGCGAAGGAGCTCCCGGGCGCGAAGCCGTGGCCGGTCGAGCTGACGGACCCGGCTTCGCTGGCTTCGGCGGTCGCGGACATCTCGTCCCTGGACGTGCTGGTCCACTCGGCGGGCGTCGCGCGCCTGGGCCGCATCGAGGAGGCCGGTGTTCAAGCCTGGCGCGACAACTTCGAGGTCAACACGCTGGCGGTGGTCGAGCTGACCCGCCTGCTGCTCCCCGCCCTGCGCGCGGCCCGCGGCCACGTGGTGGTGATCAATTCGGGAGCCGGCCTGAACGCCCGCCCGGGCTGGTCCCCGTACGCGGCGAGCAAGTTCGCGGTCCGCGCCTTCGCCGACGCCCTCCGCGAGGAGGAGCGCGACATCCGCGTGACCTCGGTGTACCCGGGCCGCACGGACACGGAGATGCAGCAGGAGATCTTCGCGGGCGAAGGCCGCGAGTACGACACGGCGCACCTGCTGAAGGCGGACTCGGTGGCGACCGCGGTGGTGACGGCCGTGTCAGCCACCCCGGACGCCCACCCGACGGAGGTCATCCTCCGCCCCCGCTGAGGGGAAGCCACCGGGCCGCCAAACTCCCCGCCCTCCCAGGGGGGCTGACCCCGGTTCCAGTCTATCGCCGCCTCCCGACAAACCGGCCGGATCGAGCCCGCCGGCCTCGAGTTGTCCACAACCCCGCGCATCTGTGGATCAACCCTCCGCAGGATTGCGGATCGACCCTCCGCGGAACGGTGGAACAGCTCCGCGAGCTGGGGGATCAGCCCTCCGCCGGCTTGTGGATCAGCCCAGAAACTTGCCGGATCAGGCCAGTAAGTTGGTGGATCAGCCTCAGCCGGCTTGTGGATCAGCCCAGAAAGTTGCTGGATCAGGCCAGTAAGTTGGTGGATCAGCCCCAGCCGGTTTGTGGAGCAGCCCAGCAAGTTGCTGGATCAGGCCCGCAGCCGGGCCGCCGTCTCGGCCACCCCGGCCTGCACCTTCGCCCGGTCCACCTTCACCGACTCACCCTCGGCCACCACCTGCTCACCGGCGACCCACACGTCCCGCACCCGCCGCGATCCCGCCGCCCACACCAGGTTCGACAGCAACTGCGCGTCCGGCACGTCCAGCCCGCAAGCGAAAGCCGGATCGTCGAGATCGATGTGCACCAGATCGGCCCACCGGCCCGGCTCCAGGGAGCCGATGTCGGACCGGCCCAGCGCCGCCGCCCCGCCGCGGGTGGCCAGCAGGAAGACGTCCGCCGCCGTCAGGACGGTCGAATCTCCGGTGGCCACGCGGGCGAACATCGCCGCGAGCTGCAGCTCCTCCCAGAGGTCGAGGTCGTCGTTGGACGCCGGGCCGTCGGTGCCGAGGCCGACGGCGACACCCGCCTCGCGCAGGTCCTTGATCCGCGCGATCCCCGAAGCGAGCTTCGCGTTCGAACCCGGGCAGTGCGCCATCCCGACGCCGTGGGCCGCGAACAGGGCGATGTCGTCGTCCGACAAGTGGATCGAGTGCGCCGCCAGCACCCGGCCGTCCAGCATGCCGAGCTCGCGGAGGAACGCCGGCACCGAACCGTGCGAGGCGCGGACCGCAGTGTCCTCCGCGGCCGCCTCCGCGACGTGGATCTGCACCAGGGCGCCCCGCGAAAGCGCCGACTCCGCCGTGGCCCGCAGCCCTTCCTCGGACAGCATGTACGCCGAGTGCGGGCCGTAGCCCAGCTCGATGCGGTCGCCGTGGCCGAAGCGGAGGCCGTCCGTGTCGATCCAGCGCTCGATGCCGGCCAGCTGGGCCCGCCAGTCCAGCCCGGGCAGCTCCATCACCGGCGGCGCGACCAGCACCCGGGCGCCCGTCGTGAGAACCGCGTCGACCAGCTGCTCGCCTTCGAAGTACATCTCGGCGCTGGTCGTGACGCCGTGGCGGAGCATCTCCACCGAGCCGAGCAGCATGCCCGTGCGAACGTCCTCCGGGCGCAGCTTCGCCTCGGCCGGCCAGATGATCTCGTTGAGCCAGGGCAGCAGCGGCAGGTCGCCGCCCATTCCGCGCAGCAGCGTCATCGGGCTGTGCGCGTGCGTGTTGACCAGGCCGGGCAGCAGGATGCCGGTCAGGGTGGTGACCGGTGCGGCGGATTCGGGGGCGGTGGCCGCCGGTCCGCAGTACGAAATGCGCCCATCGGCGTCGACATCGACGACCGCGTCACGGAGAAGCGAACAGGACGGGTCGGCGGGTAGAACGGCTGGGGCGTGGAAACGGCGTTGCATCTCTGGATACTACGCACCCGGAATTACGAAACGACTCCGCTCCGCCACGCCCACGCCGCGGTCTCCACCCGGTTCCGGGCGCCGATCTTGCTCTGCACGGACGCCAGGTGCGTCTTCACCGTCGACAGCGACATGAACAGTTCCGCGCCGATTTCGGTGTTCGTCAGCCCGCGCGCGGCCGCCTTGACGACGTCCAGCTCGCGGGCGGTCAGCGGCTCGGACGGGGGCTCGACCTGCCGCTTGGCCGAGCCGGACCCGTTGAAGTGCTTGAGCAGCCGCACGGTGATCTGCGGCGAAACCAGCGCGTCGCCGCGGTCGGCCGCGCGGACCGCCTCGATCAGCAGCGCGGGGCCCGCGTCCTTCAGCAGGAATCCGGAGGCGCCGTTGCGCAACGCTGTGTGCACGTACTCGTCGAGGTCGAACGTCGTGACGACGACCACCTTCAGCGGGTCGGTCACGTCCGGCCCGGCCAGCTGCCGGGTGACCTCCAGGCCGTCGAGGCCCGGCATGCGGATGTCGAGCAGGCAGACGTCCGGGCGCAGCTCACGGGCCTTCGAGACCGCCGAAACGCCGTCCGCGACGTCGGCGACGACCTCGATGTCGTCCTGCGCGTCCAGGATCATGCGGAAGCCCATCCGCACCATCTCCTGGTCGTCGGCGATCAGTACCCGGATCACTCGTCCCCTTCCGTGTCTTCTCCGGCCGCCAGCGGCAGCCAAGCTTCGACGCGCCAGCCGCCGTCCGGGCCCCGCCCGGCCGACAACCGGCCCTTGAGCAGCGCGACGCGTTCGCGCATGCCGACCAGACCGTAGCCGCCCGACCCGCCGGCCGGCCGGTGCGCCGTCGCGCGCCCGTTGTCCGTCACGCGCAGGTGCAGCTGATCCCCCTGCACCTCGGCGACGACGAAGGCTTCGGTCGCGCCGGCGGCGTGCTTGCCGACGTTCGTCAGCGACTCCTGCACCAGGCGCAGCGCCGAGCGGCCGACCTCGTGCGGCAGGTCCGGCGGGACGTCCAGGTGCATCGACGTCGGCACGCCGTGACTGGCGGTTTCGACCAGTTTCCGCAGGTCGGCGCCGAGGTCGGTGGTCGCCTGCTCGCTGAACTCACTCATCCCCGCGGGCGCGTCGCCACGCATCGAGCGGACCAGCCGCCGCATCGCCGCGAGCGCCTCGACGCCGGCGTTCTCGATCCGGGCCATCGCCTCGACCGCGATCTCCGGCTTCTGCGCGGCCATCATCCGCGCGGCCTGCGCCTGCACGACGATCCCGGTGACGTGGTGCGCGACGACGTCGTGGAGCTCGCGGGCCAGCGCCATCCGCTCGGCGGTCTGCGCGTCGCTCACCGCGGACTGCACGGCCTGGGTGCGCTCGGAGTCGCGCGACCGCAGCATCAGGCCGACGGCGATCGAGATGCCCAGCATCAGCGCGGCGGCGAAGGCGATGAGCGACAGGGACTGGGGGTCGGTCTGCAGGCCGCGGCGCGCGTCGGAGTTGAGGATCGCGCCGAGCGCGACCACGCTCGAGAGCACGGCGACCCGCGCCCAGGACTGGCTCAGCCCCCGGGCCCTGGTCAGGTTCACCACCACGCCCATGCCGGCGATGATCTGCGTGGCCGGGATGCCACCCGGCACCGGGTAGTCGAAGGACCGCAGCTGCAGGAACGGCATGCTGACGGCGGACAGCAGCATGATCCCGGCGAGCCCGAGGAGTGCGTCCGCGGGCCGCCGCGGGGACAGCACCGCGATCACGGCCGCGACGATCGAGCAGAACAGGATCGGGAACCCGCGGGCGGTGTTGGAGTAGGTGTAGCCGAACTCGAACAGCAGCGCGAAGGCGAGCAGCCCCATCAGCGGCCACTGCCCCATCGCCAGCTCGTTCACCCGGCGCAGCAGGCGGCTGCGCGGCTCCCCCCGCGGGCTGCGGTCCCGGGCCGCGATGGCGGGTACCAGCGGGCCGACCAGCAGGAGCAGGCCGAACAACAGCGCCTGGGTGCCGGTGCCGCCGTCGATGGAAGCGACACTCCCGTACCGGCCGAAGACCGCGACGAGGCCGGCGAAGACCAGGAAGGCGACCACGCAGGACGCCACCCCCGCCCGCGCCCGGCGGGCCACGAAGTAGACCATCAGCACCCCGGCCACGACCTCGGTGATGGTCACCTTCGGCAGCACGCTGGAGTACGGCGGGATGCGGGCCGCGTGGATGAAGAGGGTGGAGACGATCAGCACCCCGCCGCCGGCCGCCCCGGCGACCGCCGCCCGCTTCTGGGCCCAGAGCCCGCACGCGGCCATCGCGAAGATGCCGGGCAGGAGCCCGAAGTCGATGAAGCGCGGACCGGCGTCGTCGAGTGCCGCCTGCGTCGTGTAGATGACGTCGAACAGCAGCGCGGCGTACAGGACGGCAGAGGGCACGCCGATGCGCCGCACCAGGGCGGCGGCGCGGGTGTAGAGCGTTTTCGGCAGGGGCGCGGCGGGCACAACGTGACGTTACGTGATTCCCCGGCAC
Source organism: Streptomyces sp. MN03-5084-2B (assembly GCA_033793495.1). Taxonomy (GTDB): domain Bacteria; phylum Actinomycetota; class Actinomycetes; order Mycobacteriales; family Pseudonocardiaceae; genus Amycolatopsis. The sequence goes on from JARAWT010000020.1 coordinate 31,635, forward strand.
CCGCACCTTGGCCGAGTGGCCCGCGCTCCCTCGGCCGATCGGCCGAGGCGGCCCGGGGCGTGACTGGCCGTCTGCCCGAAGTGGACGACCCCCGATCTCGGCGAGGCTCGTCGGCATCAAGATCCGACCGACAGGGAGAAACCTCGTGGACCCGAACACTCCACACGCGACGAACGGCGCGGTGCTCTCCGGCCGCGGGCTGGTGAAGCGCTACGGCACCCAGTACGCCCTGGCCGGCATCGACATCGACATCCAGCCGCGGGACGCCGTCGCCATCGTCGGGCCGTCCGGCTCGGGCAAGACGTCGCTGCTGCACGTCCTGGCCGGCATCCTCCGCGCCGACGACGGGCAGATCTTCCTGGGTGGCCAGCGGATCGACCACCTCGGCGAGAAGAAGCGCAGCGAGCTGCGCCGCACCGAGTTCGGGTTCGTCTTCCAGTCGGGGATGCTGGTGGCCGAGCTGTCGGCCGAAGAGAACGTCGCGCTGCCGTCGCTGCTGGCGGGGCTCGGGCGCAAGGAGGCCATCGACGCCGGCCGCGTCTGGCTGTCCCGCCTCGGCCTGGCCGGCAAGGAGAAGCGCCGTCCCGGTGAGCTGTCCGGCGGCGAGGCCCAGCGCGTCGCGATCGCGCGGGCGCTGACCCACCGGCCGAAGGTCATCTTCGCCGACGAGCCGACCGGCGCGCTCGACACGCGCACCGGCCGCGAGACGATGGACGCCCTCCTCGGCGCCGCCCACGAGACCGGGGCCGCGGTGATCGTGGTGACGCACGACCGCGAGCTGGCCGAGTCGATGCCGAAGACCGTCGCCATCCGCGACGGCCTGATCGCGACGAGGCTGGCGGCGTGAACTCCCTCCAGATCGCCCTGCGGGTGCTGCGGGTGGACCGGCGGACCCGGACGTCGGCGATCCTCACCGCGATCGGGGTGGCCGTCGCGACCGGGCTGGTACTGCTGCTGGCGACGCTGCCGTTCGCCACCCAGAACCGCGAGCAGCGGGCCCTCTGGCAGGGCGAGCAGTTCTACAGCCGCGGCTCCGACGGCCCGGTCAAGATGCTGTTCAACCAGTCAAGGGACTACTTCGACGGCAAGCAGATCGTCCGTGTCGACGTCGCGCTCACACCCGGGACCAGCGCGGCCGAGATCCAGCTGCCGCCGGGCGTGCCGCAGCTGCCCGGCCCCGGGGAGACCGTCGTGTCGCCCGCGCTCGGCCGGCTCCTGCAGGCCAACCCGGCCGCGCAGCTCGGCGACCGGTTCGGCAAGCCCGTCGGCGCGCTCGGCGAAGACGGCCTCCGGTTCCCGGAGCAGCTGGTCGCGCTGACCGGGCACACGCCCGACGCGATGTCGGGGAAATCCTCTCAGGTGGCGGGCTTCCCGAGCGGGGAGGCACGTCCGGACGCCCTGCTCATGCTGCTGTCCTGGGTCGGGATCATCGTGCTGCTGGTGCCCAGCCTGGTCCTGGTCGCGTCCTCGGCCCGGCTGACCGCGGCCCGGCGGGAACGGCGGCTCGCCGCCATCCGGCTGGCCGGTGCGACGCCGGGGCAGGTCACGAACATGGTGGCCGCCGAGACGACGTTGTCCGCGGGCATCGGTGCGGTGCTCGGCCTGCTGATCAGCCCGGCGCTGCACGGCCTCGCGTCGTTCGTGCCGTGGGCCGGCGGCACCTGGCTGGCCTCCGACTTCGCGCTGCCGATCGGCCTGACGGTGTTCATCGCACTGGCCATCCCGGTGCTCGTGGTCCTGGCCGGCGTGCTCGGCCTGCGCCGAGTCCTCAAGAACCCGCTGTTCGCCACCGGCGGCCACGCGAAGAAGCCGCTGCACTGGTGGCGGCTGCTGGCGCTGCCCGCGGCCGGGGCGTTCTTCCTCGTCGCGGTGACGACGGCGAAGGACTACGGCGGCATCGGGCTGGTCATGGCGGGCCTGTTCTTCCTGGTCGGCTCGGCCGCGATCGTCGGGCCGTGGGTGACCTCGGCGGTCGGCGGCACGTTCGTCCGGATCTGGCGGCGCCCGTCCGCGCTGCTCGCCGGCCGCCGCCTGCGTGACGACCCGAAGGGCGCCTACCGCGCGTCCGCCGGGATCGTGCTGGCGGTGTTCGCCGGGTCGATGGCACTGACGCTGCTGCCGACGTTCGAGTCGATGGCCGGCGGCGGGCGGTCCTACGTCGACTCCGTGCTCTACGTCGACACCGACGACCAGCACGCGGGCACGATCGTGGAGCAGGCCAACGCGTCCCTGCAGAAGTACGGCCAGACCGAGAAGGCCGTCGCGGTCGGCGAGGTCTACCTCGTGAAGGGCCAGTCGCCCAACCGGTACGGCCACCGCGCGCTGGTGATGACCTGCGCCGACGCCGTCAAGCTGACCCGCTACGGGCTCACGGCGGAGAACTGCGCCGGTGGGCCGGCCGTCTTCGGCGACTCGGCGGTCGACCTGGCGCAGTACAAGTTCGCCGCGGCGTGGGAGGGGCCGGTGATGGCCGCGAAGTCCGGAACCCGGGCGGAAGCCGTGCACCCCCGTGATGCGGACCTGTCGGACACACTGATCGTCGATCCGGCCGCGTTGCCGGACGGCTTCACGCCGAAGGACTACACCGTGGTCGCGCCGACCACCGACGCGAACCGCGAGGTCGTCCGGACGGCGCTGGCCGGACCGGCGGCCGGCGCGGAGGTCGGCAGCCGCGACCAGTACCTGTACAACCAGCAGACCGAGCTCGGTGACCTCCGCCGGGTCACCGTGATCGGGCTGATCGCGGCCGGGATCCTGGCCGGCTGCAGCGCCGCGGTCGCGACCGCGGGCTCGGTGATGGACCGCCGCCGCACGTTCGGTGCGCTGATGGCCGCGGGCACGCCGGTGCGGGTGCTGTCGAGGGCGTTGCGGATGGAGGCCGCGCTGCCGGCACTGGTCGCCACCATCGGCGCGGGAATCGTCGGGGTGGGTGTCGGCGTTGGGCTCTACAGCATGGTCGACGCGCGGGGCATCGTGCTCAGCCCGTGGCTGCTGGCGCCGGTCGTGCTCGGGGTCGGGGTGGCCCTGCTCGGCGCGTCGGTCTGCACGCCCGCCCTCAAGCGGGTCCAGGCCGAGCCGCTGGCCGACGAATAAGGCGTTCGCCCCTCTGTCGGGGGAGGGGTGAACACCGGGGGTGGTGAGCTGAAGGGGACTTTCTCCGCAGGGGATCCGGCGGAAGTCCCCTTCAGCGCCTCTCGAAGATCAGGTCGTGCGAGACGCGGCCCTCGACCTCGGCGCGCTGCTCGAACTTCGTCACCGGCCGCCACTCCGGCCGCGGCGCCCAGCCGCCCGGCTCGTCGGAGTACCGGTTCTTCAACGCCGGCTCGGCCGAACACACTTCGAGCATCTGCTCGGCGTAGTTCTCCCAGTCGGTCGCCATGTGGAAGGTGCCGCCGGGCGCGAGCCGCGACGCCACGAGCGCGGCGAACGACGGCGACACGATCCGCCGCTTGTGGTGCTTCTTCTTCGGCCACGGGTCGGGGAAGAACAGCCGGACGCCGTGCAGCGAGTCCGGCTCGACGTGCTCGGTCAGCAGGATGACGGCGTCGCCGTGCAGCAGCCGCAGGTTTTCGACGCCGAGCTTTTCGGCGCGCAGCATCAGCTGGCCGAGGCCCGGGTCGTAGACCTCGGCCGCGACGTAGTTCAGCTCCGGCGCCGCGGCGGCCAGCTGCGACGTCGTCTCGCCCATGCCGGAGCCGATCTCCAGCATGACCGGCGCTTCGCGGCCGAACCACTCGGTGAAGTCCAGCGTTCCGGGCGGCAGCTCACCGACCGTGCGGCCGAGCTTCGGCCACAGATCGTCCCACGCGCGTTGCTGCCCGACGGTCATCCGGCCGCCGCGCTTCACGTAGCTGACGACGCTGCGCAGCCGGGGCTGGTCCTCGTTCTCCACCCGTGGAATGTAGCTGGGTGCGAAGCACCTCCGTCGAGGGTGGTGGCGGGGCAGGGATGGGCTAACGAACGGCCTCGATCACGCCGAGACGCGACCGCAGTCCGGCCAGCCCGGCGATCTGGATCGGGTCCGGCGTCCGCCCGGTGTGCGCGGGGAGGACGTCGATCCAGCCCGGGTGCCGGTCGGTGTTCATCACCGTCGTGGGAATCGCGTGCCCCGATTTGCCGCGTTCGGACGGCATGAACTCCCAGTAGCCGGATTCGCCGTCGGCGGCCCACGGGACGAATTCCCACCCCGGGCGCCTGCCGAGCAGTTGCGCGATCCGGTCCTCGACGCGGAAACCCTGCTCGCGGGAATCGAGCTTGCCGTCCGCCATCGCGCGCAGCCACCACGGCGCGGGGATCGGGCCGGCCATCCCGGCCGAAGCGCGGAACAGGGCCAGGACGCTGTCTTCGGGTGCGCGGTGCACCCACGCGCGGCGGAGTTCCGCCGGCGTCGCCGCCGTCATCGCGGCCTGCGGGAGTTCGATCGCCCGCGACCATTCGAGGTCCAGCATGGGTTCGAGCCGGGGAGCGTCGCCTTCGACGCGGGCTCGGGGAATCGTGCCACCCAATTCTTGCCCGGTGTCCACCGTCAAGATTCACCTCCAGGGGGAGTTCAGACGGGTCCGGTGCTCTCACTTATGAATCTTGCCTGGTCGTAGCAGTATGTCCGGTGCCTGTGAGAGAAGCCACAGCTGTTTCACCTTTTGTTAACAAGGTTTTTTGCGGTATTGAGACCGCGGTCACGCTCAGGCGTCGCGTCGTACCGTCACGAGTACACCGGCCACGAACAGGGCAACGGTGATCGCGGCGAAGTAACCGAGGTACCCCCACGGGCTCAGCGGCGGCGAAGGCAGCTGAAAGGCCTGCCTGGTGAGGCCGCCCGCGCCCACGAACTGGTCGGCGGCGTTGAACGGCATCCACTGGTACACGTGCTTGCCGATGCCCGGGATGAAGAAGAAGAGGCCTTCGAACACCTGGGTCCACACGATGACCACCGTCAACGCGAACGCGACACTGCGCAGCAGGAGGGCGACGCCGACCCCGGCCACCGCGGTGAACAGGAAGACCAGGCTCTGGCCGAGCACCGCGCGCCAGTCGGCACCCGAGTGCAGCGCGAAGTCCGCGTCCGACTGCACCAGTGACGCCATGCCCCAGGACCCGAAGCCGATGACCAGTCCGAGCACGGCGGCGAGCGCGCCGACGACCACGACCTTGGCCAGCAGCGCGGGCACCCGGCTCGGCACCGCCTGGAACGTCAGCCGCATGGTGCCCCAGTTGAACTCCGACGCGGTCGCGAGCACCGCGAGGACGAGCAGCACGGTCCGGCCGTTGCCGCTCGCGAGCTGGGTGTTGCCGACGGTCGGCGGGATCTCCGGCCCGGCCAGCGCGAAGACCAGCGCGATGAAGCCGATCGGCGCGAGGACCGCGAGGGCCAGGCACCACCACGGCGCCCGGGTGCTGAAGAGCTTGATGCGCTCGGCGCGGAGGAGGTTCGTGATCATCGGGAGGCCTCCGAAGACGGCACAGCCGGCAGAGCCGACACAGACGGCACCGCGAACTCGACGGCGTCGCGGGTCAGGTCGAGGTAGGCCTGCTCGAGCGAGCCGGCGATCGGGCTCAGCTCGTGCAGCGTCGCGCCGGCGTCGAAGGCGAGCTGCCCGATCCGGTCACTGTCCACCCCGGACACGACGAAGGTGCCGTCGGCTTCGGTGAACTCGGCCTGCCCGGTCAGCGCCGCGCGCAGCCGGTCCGTGTGCGGGGTGCGGACGCGGACGCCGTGTTCACTCGTCTGTGCGATGAAGTCGTCCATGGTGCCCTGGTAGATCAGCCGGCCGCGGCCGATCACGACGAGGTCCTGCGCGGTCTGCGCCATCTCGGGCAGCAGGTGGCTGGACACGAACACGGTCCGGCCCTCGGCGGCCAGCGCGTGCAGCAGCTGCCGGATCCACGCCATGCCTTCGGGGTCGAGGCCGTTCACCGGCTCGTCGAACAGCAGCACGCGCGGGTCGCCGAGCAGGGCGGCGGCGATCCCGAGGCGCTGCTGCATGCCGAGCGAGTACTGCAGGACGCGCGTCTGGCCGACGCTCGTCAGGCCGACCAGCGCCAGCACCTCTTCGACGCGCTTGTCGGGGATGCCGTTGGTCGCGGCCAGCCAGCGCAGGTGGTCGCGCCCGCTGCGGCCGGGGTGGCGCCAGGTGGCGTCCAGCATCGCGCCGACCGTCCTCAGAGGATCTTTCAGCTCCCGGTACGGGACGCCGTCGACGAGCACGTGGCCCGCGTCGGGGCGGTCGAGGCCGAGGATGAGCCGCATCGTGGTGGACTTGCCGGCGCCGTTCGGCCCGAGGAAACCGGTGACGCGCCCCGACCGCGCGGTGAACGTCAGTTCGTTGACCGCGGTGGCGGCGCCGTACCGCTTGGTCAGTGCTGTCGCTTCGATCATGGGCTCCCTCGTCCGTCGAGGTGAGCCTACTGCGAAACGGGAATCCGGGTCGCCCCCCGACAGCGCGACCCGGATTCCCGTTTCCCCTGTTTCCCCTTTTCTCCCTATGCGTCCCGCTTCTTCGCGACCCCGAGCGCGACGAGCAGGAACACGATCGAGATGCCGGCGAAGTACGCCAGCGCCCAGCCGGGGCTCAGCGGCGAGTCCGACGGCGACGGGCCGTCGACGACCGCCGAGCCGCGCAGGAACTTGTTCGCCACGTTGAACGGCAGCCACTCGTGGATGTGGGCACCGACTTTCGGGATGATCCGCACCAGGTCTTCAACGGCCAGGTAGTAGATGAGCAGCAGGGCGATGGCGCCCGCGCTGTGCCGGATCAGGATGCCGAGCGCGACCGCCAGCACGGCGCTGATCGCGAAGACCGGCCCGAGCCCGGCGACGTTCATCCAATCCTGGGCGGTATGCAGGCCCAGGCCGTCGTTCGGCCGCATGAGCATGCCGAGGGCCAGTGCGCCGAAGGCAGCGATCTCGCCGATGACCAGCGCGACGAGCGCGACGACGAGCGCCTTGGCGACCAGCGCCGGCGAGCGGTGCGGCACCGCCTGGAACGTGGTGCGGATGGTGTTGAAGCGGTATTCGGTGGTCACCGCGAGCGCGGCGAGCACCATGACGACGGCGATGCCGAACTGAGTGCCGCCGTACAGCGTGGCGGAGATCGTGAGCGGGGACGTCGTCGCACTGGCGATGATGGCGGCGAAGCCGATGGCCAGGGCCAGCGTGATGAGCGCGCACCACCACGGCGAGCGGGTGCTGAACAGTTTGATGCGTTCGACCGCGAGCAGGTTCATGATCTTGGCTTCCCCGGTTACTTGGCGGACTCGAGCACGTGCTGCGCCTCGGCGTCGAGGCCGGTGTGGTACTCGACGGAGTCGCCGGTGATCTGCATGAAGGCCTGCTCGAGCGAGCCGGTCTGCGGGCTCAGCTCGTGCAGCACGATCCGGTTGGCGGCGGCGAGCTCGCCGATCTTGTCGCTGTCCATCCCGGACACCACGAGCGCGTTCGCATCCTCGGTGACCCCCGCGCTGGCGCGCTGCAGGGCATCCCGGAGCTCGGCCAGCTGCGGAGAACGCACCTTCACCGTGTTTTCGGCTGCGCGGGCGACGAAGTCTTCGGTGGACGACTGCGAAATCAGCTGTCCCCGGCCGATCACCACGAGGTTGCTCGCGGTCAGCGCCATCTCCGAAAGCAGGTGGCTCGACACGAAGACCGTGCGGCCGTCGTCGGCCAGCCGGTGCATGAACTTCCGGATCCAGAGGATGCCCTCGGGGTCGAGGCCGTTCACCGGCTCGTCGAACAGCAGCACCTCGGGGTCGCCGAGCAGGGCGGCCGCGATGCCGAGGCGCTGCGACATGCCGAGCGAGAACCCGCCGGCGCGTTTGTTCGCGACGCTGGTCAGCCCGACCGTGTCGAGCACCTCGTCGACGCGGGTGGCCGGGATGCGGTTGGACTTCGCCATCCACAGCAGGTGGGCGCGCGCCGAGCGGTTCGGGTGCACCCACTTCGCGTCGAGCAGCGCGCCGACGGTGCGCAGCGGCTCCTTCAGGTCGTGGTACTTCTTGCCCCCGATGGTGACCTGGCCGCTCGTCGGGTTGTCCAGGCCGAGGATCATGCGCATGGTCGTGGACTTGCCCGCCCCGTTCGGGCCGAGGAAGCCGGTGACCTGGCCCGCGGCCACGGAGAACGACAGGTTGTTCACCGCCAGGGTGTTTCCGTACCGCTTGGTGAGGCCGGTTGCCTCGATCATGACTGCTCCTCTTCCGCCCCTCGCTTACGACGCGTTCATCGTCGCGGGTCGGGGATGGTCTGCGCGTCACCCTGGAGGCCGAACCACGCCCCCTACCTGAGTAGTACCTTGCTGGCTCTTCGGCCGATGCGCGATCCGTGATGACCCTGAGTCGACCCTGAATCGACACCATTAATGAACTATGGTTCAATAATGCGTGGCCCGGCCGAGGAGCATCACCGACGAACGGCTGCTGGGTGCGGCGGAGACCGTGATCGGCAGGTGTGGTCCCGGTTTCACGCTCGCGCAGGTCGCCTCGGAGGCGAACGTCTCGGTCGGCACGGTCGCGCAGCGGTTCGGCTCCAAGAGCGGCCTGCTGCAGGCGATGAGTCGGCGGGCCACGCGGCGGGCGGTCGAGCAGATGCGCGAGTGCGCCGAGCGGGCGGACGACCCGCTCGACGGCCTGCGTGCCGCCGCGGTGTCGGTCTACGCCGTACTCGGTGACGCTGAAGAGGCGGCGAACCACCTGGGCCAGCTCGGCGTGGACATCGGCGACCCGGTGCTGCGGTCGCTGCTGGGCGAGCACTTCACGGCGGTCGAGGAAGAACTGCGGCGGCTCGTGCGGGCGGCGGCTTCGTCGTTGCCGCACGCACCGAGCGTGCCGCGGGCCGCGCGGGCGGTGCTCGGGGTCATCAACGGGGTGTCGCTCGACTGGTCGATCCGGCCGCACGGGCGGCTGGCCGACCGGCTGGCGGAGGACGTCGACGCGGTGCTGACCGCGTGGCGGGGACGGGAGGATTCATGAGCTTGACAGGCAAGGTCGCGGTCGTCACCGGGGCGACGCGGGGGTGTGGCCGGGCGATCGCGGTGGAGCTGGGCCGCGCGGGCGCGACGGTGTACGTCACCGGCCGCACCACGCGCGAAACGACGTCACCGATGAAGCGCCCGGAGACGATCGAAGAGACGGGCGAACTGGTCGAGGCGGCGGGCGGCAAGGCGGTCGTCGTCCGCTGCGACTTCATGTCACAGTCCGATGTGGACGCACTGAAGGCCCGCATCGAGTCCGAAGTGGACGGAATCGACATCCTGATCGACGACGTCTGGGGCGGCGACATGTACGCCCTCTTCGACGCGCCCTTCTGGGAGACGCCGTTGGAAGACGCGCTCAAGCTGACGCACAACGCGCTCGACACGCACCTCATCGCGCTGCACAAGCTCCTGCCGCTGGTGGTCGCCCGCCGCGGCCTGGTCCTCGAGGTGACCGACGGCGACAACGACGACTACGTCGGCGCGGGCCTCCCGTACTACCTGGCCAAGTGCGGCATCCGGGCGCTCGGCCGGGCGCTGGGCGTGGAGCTGAAGAAGGAAGGCTGCGTCGGTCTCGCGGTGACACCGGGGTTCCTGCGCTCGGAGGCGATGCTCGACCACTTCGAGGTCACCGAGGAAAACTGGCGCGACGCGATCGGCAAGCTCGCCCCGGTCGACTTCAAGATCAGCGAGACGCCGTACCTGCTGGCCCGCGGCGTCGCGGCCCTCGCCCAAGACCCCGACGTCGCCCGCTTCGCCGGGCGGACGCTGGCGTCCTGGACGCTGATGAAGGAGTACGGCTACACGGACATCGACGGCGACCGCCCGGACTTCGGCCGCTGGCTCACCGAAGTCCGCAACACGGACAAGGACGAGGCAGCCACCCCGCCGGACGACTTCCGTTAACCGAGGCCGGGGCGCGCGAGACCGGTTTCGTAGGCCAGCACCACGGCCTGCACCCGGTCCCGCAGCTCCAGCTTCGCCAGGATCCGCCCGACGTGCGTCTTCACCGTCGCCTCGGACAGGAACAGCGCCTCGGCGATCTCCAGGTTCGACATGCCCTTGGCGATCAGCACGAGCACCTCGCGCTCGCGGTCGGTGAGCACGTCCAGCTCGGCGGTGTCCCGCATCGGGGGCCCACCGGTGCCGACGAAGCGGTCCAGGAGCCGGCGGGTCACCGACGGCGAAACCACCGCGTCACCCGAAGCCACCGCGCGCAGCGCCGACACGAGGTGGTCGGGCTGGGTGTCCTTGAGCAGGAACCCGCTCGCCCCGCCCTGCAGCGCCGCGTAGACGTACTCGTCGAGGTCGAACGTCGTCATCACCAGTACGCGCGCGGTGCCGTCGGCGACGATCCGCTTCGTCGCCTCGACGCCGTCGAGCACGGGCATCCGGACGTCCATCAGCACGACGTCGGGCCGCAGCTTCCCGGCCAGCTCGATGGCCTGCGCGCCGTCACCGGCCTCGCCGACGACGTCGATGTCGGCCTGCGCACCCAGCACCATCCGGAACCCGACGCGCATCAGTTCCTGGTCGTCGACGACCACCACCCGGATCACTTGTCCAACCTAACCGGCAGGGCCGCGCGGACCTGCCACCCTCCGCCCGGTGCCGGGCCCACGTCCAATGTCCCGCCGTACACGTGCGCGCGTTCGCGCATGCCGATCAACCCGTTGCCGCCCGGCAGCCGCGTGTCCCGCCGCGCGGCCGGCACCAGCTGCCGGGCGTGGCCGGCGCCGTCGTCGGACACCAGCACCTCGACCAGGTCGCCGGTGCGGTGCACCCGCACCGAGGCGGTCGCGCCGCGCCCGGCGTGCTTGAGCGTGTTGGTCAGCGACTCCTGCACGATCCGGTAGATGCCCAGCGAGACGCCGGCCGGCAGGTCGCCGAGCTCGCCGAGCTCCAGGTCCACCGGCACCCCGGAAGTGCGCATCCGGTCGGCCAGCTCGGTGAGGGCGTGCGCGTCCGGCTGCGGCACCCGGGGCTCGCCGTCCGCGTCGTCGCTGCGGAGCACGTCCAGCAGGCGCCGCAGTTCGCCCAGCGCGCCGCGGCCGGTCTCCGAAATCGTCTGCAGGGCCCGCTGCGCGAGCTCGGGGTCGCTCCGGATCGCGTACGACGCGCCATCGGCCTGCACGACCATGACGCTCACCGCGTGCGCGACGACGTCGTGCAGCTCGCGCGCGATCCGCCCGCGCTCCTCGGCCACCGCGATCCGGGTGGCCTGGTCCCGTTCGGTCTCGAGCAGGTGCAACCTGGCCTCCACTTCCACGTCGTAGGCGCGCCGAGCCCCGACGAACTCGCCGAGGGTCCAGCACAGGGCGATCCCGAACGCCAGGAACAGCGCCGAGATGATGAGCTCGTCCTGCTGGACCAGCGCCAGCAGCAGGGCCGAGCCGGCCACGACCGCGCCGACGTACACCAGCCCCTGCCGCCGCCCGGCGTAGACGACGACCGAATAGATGCTCATCGCGAGGCCGGCGATGCTCGAGATGCCCAGCTCCAGCGTCGCGTGCACGATGCTGAACACCAGCACGACGTAGGCCGACCACAGCGGCGACCGCCGCCGGAACACCAGCGGCAGCACCATGGCGACGTCCAGCGGCACGGCGATGTACCAAGGCGGCAGCTCGGCGACTTCGGCCAGGCCGTAGGCGGCGAACAGCAGGATGTCGAACAGGCCGAGCAGGACGGCGAGCACCGAGTCACCCGCCATGGGGTGGGCACGCATCCAGAGACTCAGCCGTCGCACCACACAACCCTAGGTCGCGCCGCGAAGGCCGCGCGTCGGTCGCCGGTACCACCTTCGGTGCGACCTGCGGATGACCTACATGGCACGATTCAGGGGTTGTCCGTATGACGGGGAGGGGGGCCGTGACGTCACCGGAGCAGGGCCGGCTCGCGGGTCCGCTGTCGATGTCGGTGGCCAACCTGTGCCACCGGCTCCAGCCGCAGGTTTCCGCGCGCACCGCCGCGGGGTTCGCCGAGGTGCTGCGCCGGCTCGGGGCGCCCTTGCAGGTGGCCGTCGCCGGCCGGATCAAGTCGGGCAAGTCGACGCTGGTCAACGCGCTGATCGGGCGCCGGGTCGCGCCGACCGACATCGGCGAGTGCACGCGGCTGGTGACCCGGTTCCAGTACGGCACGGTGGACCGCGTCGAGATCGTCTTCACCGACGGCCGCAAGCAGGTGCTCCCGTTCGCCGCCGACGGCATGATCCCCGCCGAGCTGGGCGTCGACATCGAGCAGGTGTCGCACATCGAGGCGTACCTGACCAACGCCGTCCTCCAGGGCATGACGGTGATCGACACCCCCGGCCTCGGTTCGCTCGACGCCGCTTCGGTGTCCCGCACCGAGCAGCTGCTGGGCGCGGCGAAGCACCGCAAGGAAGAAGACGACGAAGAGGGCTCCGACGAGCTCGACGACACCTCGCGCAACGCCGTCGCCGGCGCGGAGGCCGTCCTGTACGTCGTCACGCAGGGCGTCCGCGCGGACGACCAGCAGGCCCTCGCCGCCTTCACCGCGGCCACCGCGAGCCGCGAGGCGGGCCCGGTCAACGCGATCGCCGTGCTCAACAAGGCCGACACGATCGCGCCCGAATCCGTCGAAGGTTCCGGTGGCGACGTCTGGAAGGCCGCGACGCTGCTCGCGGAGAAGCAGGCGTCGACGTTGAAGCCGCGTGTCGCCGACGTGCTGCCGGTGATCGGGCTGATCGCCGAATCCGCCGAGTCCGGCGGGTTCACCTCCGCCGACGCCGAGGCCCTGCGGCAGCTCGCCGGCCTCGACGACGACGTCCTGCAGACCATGCTGATCTCGGCCGACATCTTCACGAGCTGGGAGTGCGACGTCCCGGCGGGCACCCGGCTGCGGCTGCTGGAGAAGCTCGACCTGTTCGGCATCTCGCACGCCGTCGAGGCCGTCCGCAAGGAGCCGGAGATCACGGCCGGCGCGTTGCGGCGAGCCCTGCTCGACGCGTCCGGCCTGGAAGCCGTCCGGCAGCGGCTGGCGGTGGTGTTCGCCGCCCGCGCCGACGGCATCAAGGCGGCCGCCGCGCTGGCCTCGGTGACCGCGCTCGCCCACGCGTCGGCCGACCCGGCCGAGCGCCAGCGCGTCCACGACGCCATCGAGGTGCTGCTCGCCAAGCCCGAGGCCCACCAGCTGCGGCTGCTCGAAGCGCTGACGCTGGTCGCCTCCGGCGCGGTCGACATGCCGGAAGACCTGTCCGAAGAAGTGCTGCGGGTCGGCAGCAACGCCGACATCGGCGCCCAGCTCGGCAAGCCCGGCGCCCCCCGGCCGGAGCTGGCCGCGCACGCTCTCGAGCGCGCGGGCTGGTGGCGGTCCTTCGCGTCCTTCGGCGCGACGCCGGCGCAGAGCCGCGTCGCGCACGTCGTCCACCGGGCCTACTTCTTGATCTGGCAACAGGTCCGCGAAGCGTGAGTTTGTCTCTGCTTGCCAACTTCCGCTGGTAGGGCCGTTCCTCCGCGTACTGTTGAGTCGTGCGCCTAGAAAACACGACATCCTGGCGAGCCGGCTGGAGCAGCGAGACCGAGGTCGACCTCGCGCTGTACATCCGTGACGCCCTGGCACTGTCCGTTTCCGAGGGACAGGTGCTGCCGCCGGTGGAGCCGCAGGTCCCGGTGCACGTCCCACCCGGGCTCGACCGCGCGGCCGTCCAGGCGCAGTGGGCCGGCTGGTGGGTCGACCTGCTGGCCTTCCTGCGCAACCGCGAGGACCCGGACCCGCGCAACCCGCGCTCCCGCTACGGCAGGCCCGCGTTCGCGCAGGGGTCGGCGACGCGGCAGGCGCTCGAGGTCTTCGGGCCGGCCGCGGCCCGCCACTTCGCCAACGCCCGCGGCCCCGCCCTGCGCGGGACGAACGAGCCGCCGGGCACCACCCCCTGGGCCCCCGGTTTCTACCGCCGCCAGATCGTGGCCGGCGAGCGGCTCGGCCAGCTGGTGCGCGAGGCCGAGGTGAAGCAGGGCCGCCGCGCCTACCCCTTCCGCCTGAACGTCATCGAGATCTCGGTCGCCGGTTCGATCTGGCTGCGCACGGCCGAAGACCAGCTGCTCGTCTCCTCCCGCCTCGCCGAAAACGGCCCGGGCCTGGAAGCGGTCCTCCGCGAAGTGATCGACGACCTGGTCTGAGGGGCCGCCTTTCATAAACCGAGTACGCGGTCTAGTAATAGGCGGCATGGAGACGACCGTCGACGAGCCGTCGTGGCTGCGCACCGGGTCCTGGGTCGGCTGCCCGCTCATCGGTGGTGCGCTCGGCGTGGGCGTCTGGGCCATCGCCGCCTGGGTGAGCGACCTGCCCGCCTTCCCGTTCCAGGGCGTGTTCAAGGTGCTCACGAAGCTCCCGCAGCCGTGGGCGACGCTGGCCGCGGTCGCCGGAGGACTCGTGCTGGGCCTGGTGTTCGCCGCGATCTGGGCGCACGATCGGCTGGTCGTCACGGTCTCGCCGACCCGGGTCACCCTGGTCCGCGGCGACAAGACCCGCCGCATCGAGGCCGACCTCGAAGCCGTCTACCTCGACGGCAAGGAACTGGTCCTGCGCACGACGGACGGCCGTGAGATCGCCCGCGAGAAGACCGATCTCACGGGCCGCGAGCTGGCGCCGGCCTTCGCCGAGCACGGCTACCCCTGGCAGGACGAGCCGCCGGTCGAGCGATGAGGACCGTCGACCCCGCCAAGCACGCGGCCAAGCGCCGCGCGATCGTCGACGCCGCCGCCGGCTGCTTCGCCGAGAAGGGCTTCGAGCGGACGACCACGGCGGACATCTGCCGGGCCGCCGGCATCAGCTCGGGCAGCCTCTTCCACTACTTCCCCAACAAGCGCGCGGTCTTCACGGCGATCTTCACGGACGACGCCGCCGAGACGGCCGCACTCCTCGAAGCCGCGGCGAAGACGGACGACCCGCTGGCGGCACTGCTCGACGTCGTCGCCGAGCTCGCGGGCCAGGTCGCCCACCCGGCGGTCGTCCGGCTGGTGCTGGAGGCCGCGGCCCAGGCCGCCCGCGACGACGAGTTCGCCGAACTGATCCAGCGCAACGACCGGGCGATGCGGGACGGCCTGGTCGTCCTGGTCTCCCGCGCCGACGCGGCCGGGCAGATCGACCCCGGCGTCGCCCCGCGTGCGGTCGCCGGCTGGCTCGCGGGCCTGGTCGACGCGATGATTTCGCGGGCCGGCATCGACCCCGGCCTCGATCTGGCGGCCGAGCAGGCGATCCTCCGGACGATCCTGATCCGGTTCCTTCGCCCGGTTTCGCCCACGGACGGCGGCTGAGTCGGCCAGACTGGACCCATGGCGTGGTTTCGCAAGGAGGGAACCGACAGCGGCGCGGCCGCGTCGGACACCGATGTGCACCCCTTGCAGCAGGTGAGTGATCTTGAGCGAGCTCTCGCCGACCGCCAAGCGTTGATCCAGATGTGCCTGTACGCGCTGGACCGCGCCCGCAGTGGCGGCGTCGTCGAACGCCTGGAGGAAGGGCTCGCCGCGATCGGCGTCCAGGCCCTTCGGCCCGACGGCGAGCGCTTCGACCCGGCCCGCCACGAAGCGGGCGGGGCGGTCCCGACCGAAGACCCCGCGCTCGACGGGATCGTCGCGGAAACCGAGGTCACCGGCTTCGCCGACCACGACCGCCTGCTGCGCGCCCCGATCGTCACCGTCTACGCGAAGAAGAACCCGTGAGCGCACCGACCGCGCCGAGCCTGCCCACGCAGGTCGCCGCGACCCGAGACCAGCTGCTGACCGTCGTCCGCGACGCCGACCCGGACGCCGCCAAGTGGGTCGAGGACATCCGGAAGGCCCGGCCGAAGAAACCGGCCGTCGTGGTCGTCGGCGAGACGAACCGTGGGAAGAGTTCGCTGGTCAACGCCCTGATCGCGCGGCCTGGCCTGTCCCCGGTGGACGCCGATGTCGCCACCGCGACCTACCTGGTGTTCGACCACGCGGACAGCTGGGGCGCGCACGCCTGCTACCCCGGTCAGCTCGCCCCGGTGCCGATCGACCTCGGCCAGCTGATCCACTGGGTCTCCGCCGCACACGAGCTGCCGCCCGGCCAGATCCCGCCGCGGTACGTCGAGGTCACCGGGCCGGTGCCGCTGCTGGAACGGCTCTCGCTGGTCGACACACCGGGCGTCGGCGGGCTCGACTCGATGCACGGCGAGCTGGCCAAGGAAGCTGCCGCGGGCGCGACCGCGCTGCTGTTCGTCGTCGACGCCTCGGCGCCGTTCACCTCGACCGAACTGCAGTTCCTGCGCGACGTCGGCGAGCGCGTCGAGACAGTCGTGTTCGCGCTGACCAAGGTGGACATGTTCCGCGGCTGGCGCGAGGTCATGGAGGCCGACAAGCAGCTGCTGCGCGAACACGCGCCCCGCTTCGCCGACGCAGTGTTCCACCCGGTGTCGGCGCGGATGTTCGAGACCGCCGCGAAGGCGCCCAACGAGCAGATGGCCGCGATGCTGCGGGAGAAGTCCGGGGTCGCGGCGATCCAGACGGCGTTGCAGGAGCTGCTCGTCGGCCGCTCGGCGATGCTCGGCGAGGCGAACACGCTGCGCGCGCTGTCCAGTGCGCTGGGCGAGCTGAAGGCGAAGCTGCAGGCCGAGAGCCGGGCGCTGTCCGCGGGCGAGGCCGAGGCCGAGCAGCTGCGCGAACGCCGTGACCAGCTGCAGGCCGAACGCCGCAGCTCGACCCGCGGCTGGCAGCTGAAGCTGCGCGGTGAGGTGCAGCGCACCCGCGTCGAGGTCGGGCACGAGAGCAGCCGGCAGATGCGGGACGCGCAGACCCACTTCCGCCAGCTGATCGACGCGGCCAAGCGCGACGAGCTGGCCGCGCTGCCCCAGCAGGTCGACATCGCGTTGCAGACGACGTCGCAGCGGATCTCGATGCTGCTTTCGCAGCGCCTGAACCAGGTCACCAACGTCTCGCTGTCGGAGCTCTTTTCGCCCGAAGAGCTCGACGTCATCCGCGCGCAGTTCGCCCGGGCGGGTGGCCCGCCGGTGGTGCTGCGCCCGCCGGACAAGAAGCCGCCGACCGCCGAGGACAAGCTGCTCGTCTTCATGGGCATCTCCGGCGGTGTCGGGGCCGGCAAGGTGGCCGCGCTGCCGCTGGCCGGCGTCGCGATCCTGAACCCGGTGGTGCTGCCCGCGACGATCATCATCGGCCTCGGCGCGGGCTGGTGGATGGCCCGCACCCGCAAGCACGCCGCCGACAAGCAGCACATGAAGCAGTGGCTGGTCGAGGCCATCGCGGACGCCCGCTCGACGCTCGACCAGCTCGTCGCCGAGCAGCTCATCGAAGCCGAGCAGCAGCTGTCGATGGCGCTCGACGAGGCACTGGGCCGGCGCATCGACGCGATCGAGGCCGAAATGAAGGAAGTCGACAAGACGATCAAGATGGGCGCGCAGGAGCGGGCCAAGAAGATCGCGATCGTGTCGAAGCGGCTGAAGGAAGTCAGTGACGGCCGTGAGCGTGCCGAAGCCTTCCTGACGCGGATCCGGGCGCTCCGGGACAAAACGGCCTGATCGTCGGTCCGGTTGTGGAGCGGAACCGAACGGGCCTACGGTGAGTCATACCCTCAGACAGCAGGTCGGAGCGTGTTACCCGGTTCGAAGGGGGAAGTCCCATGTGGGTCGACGAGAGCGGCGGCAGCGACACCGACGCGAGCAGCCCGGACGCGATGACCGTCCACGTCGACGGCCAGGAGTACCAGGCCGAGGTCAACTACGACGTGAACGAAGACGGGGTGAACGACACCGCGATCATCGAGCACGACGACGGCTCGGCCCAGGCCTTCATCGACACGAACCACGACGGCCAGGCCGACCACTACGCCGTGCTGGACGAGAACGGGAAGGTCGTCGAGCAGGCGGTCTACGACGAGGCCAGCGGCCAGTGGGTCCACGACGGCTCCGGCGGCGGCCACGACGACTCCGACACCGGCGGCCGGGACGACAGCTCCGGCGGCCACATCCACGCGGACATGCCGGAGGGCGAGGTGGACGCGGGGATCGCGACCATCGACACCGACCACGACGGGCACAACGACACCGCCATCGTCGAGACGAAGAGCGGCGGCACCATCGCCTTCACCGACAAGGACGGCGACGGCGAAGCGGACATCGCGGTGCAGACCGAGTCCGACGGCACGACCACGACGTTCGAGCACTCCGGCCCGGGTCAGTGGACCGAAGTCTCCAGTGGACTGGTGAACGAGGGCGATCCCGCCGCGGACGCGGCCTGGGGCGAGGCAGGCACGCAGACGCTCGAAGGCGTCGCGCGCATCGACTCCGGCACCGGGCAGTGGATTTCGCCGAACTGAGTGATCCAGGTCATAGTTTGAAAGCCCGGGGCTGCGGCCCCGGGCTTTCTTCATGTCGTCAATGAAAACGACCAGGTCACAGCTGTGTCCCGGGCCACCGGAAGATTTTCAGCGAATGCACCGATCAAGTGACATCTGAATCGATTCCCTTATCGTTCTTGTGAGAGAACCTACACGTCAGCTCTCGGTTACTTGCCGGTCATGCGGCTACTCTCGGGGAATCCCAAATCGCACACACCGGTTCGCCAGCCGGTGTGCGAAGCCATTCGGTCGCCGGCAACGAGGCCCGCGTCGGAACACTGATGTTCCGAGGCGGGCTCATTTGTCGTCGGAAGTCAGGAGTAGAGATGACCGCAGTCGCCATCCCCGGACTGGACACCGCGCCGACGACGCACAGTGGCGTGCTGTCCTTCGTCCGGGAGGTCGCCGAGCTGACCAACCCGGACCGCGTGGTGTGGGTCGACGGGTCTGACGAAGAAGCCGCCCGGATCAACCAGGAGCTGGTCGAGGCGGGCACGTTCGTGCAGCTCAAGTCGAAGCCGAACTCCTTCTGGGCCACTTCCGACCCCGACGACGTCGCCCGCGTCGAAGACCGCACCTTCATCTGTTCGGAGCGTCCCGAGGACGCCGGTCCGACCAACAACTGGATGGACCCGGCCGAGATGAAGGCCACCATGACCGAGCTGTTCCGCGGCTCGATGCGTGGCCGCACGATGTACGTCATCCCGTTCTGCATGGGCCCGCTCGGCGACGAGAATCCCAAGCTGGGTATCGAAATCACCGATTTCGCCTACGTTGTCGCGTCGATGCGCGTGATGACCCGCGCCGGCAAGGCGGCCCTGGAGAAGTTCGTCGCGCCGGACGGCCGCGAGCGCGAATTCGTGCCCGCGCTGCACTCGGTCGGCCACCCGCTCGAACCGGGCGAGAAGGACGTTTCCTGGCCCTGCAGCGAAACGAAGTACATTTCGCACTTCCCCGAGGAGCGCGCGATCTGGAGCTACGGCTCGGGTTACGGCGGCAACTCCTTGCTGGGCAAGAAGTGCTACTCGCTGCGCATCGCGTCGGTGATGGCCCGCGACGAGGGCTGGCTCGCCGAGCACATGCTGATCCTCAAGCTGATCTCGCCCGAGGACAAGGTCCACTACGTCGCGGCCGCGTTCCCGAGCGCCTGCGGCAAGACCAACCTCGCCATGCTGCAGCCGACCATCCAGGGCTGGCGCGCCGAGACCCTGGGCGACGACATCGCCTGGATGCGCTTCGGCGAGGACGGCCGCCTGTACGCGGTCAACCCCGAGTTCGGCTTCTTCGGCGTGGCGCCGGGCACCGACTGGCACACCAACCCGAACGCCATGCGCACCATCGAGAAGGGCAACACGGTCTTCACGAACGTCGCCCTGACCGACGACGGCGACATCTGGTGGGAGGGCATGGAGAACAAGCCCCAGCACGCCACTTCGTGGAAGCACCAGGACTGGACGCCCGACTCGGACGAGAAGGCCGCCCACCCGAACTCCCGCTACTGCACGCCGATGTCGCAGTGCCCGATCCTCGCGCCGGAGTGGGACGACCCGAAGGGCGTGCCGATCTCGGCGATCCTGTTCGGCGGCCGCCGCAAGACGACGGTCCCGCTGGTGAACGAGGCCCGCGACTGGCAGCACGGCGTCTTCATGGGCGCCACCATGTCGTCGGAGACCACCGCTGCCGCGGCCGGCGCGGTCGGCAACGTGCGCCGCGACCCGATGGCGATGCTGCCGTTCCTCGGCTACCACGCCGGTGACTACTTCAAGCACTGGCTGAACCTGGGCAAGAACGCGGACGCGAACAAGCTGCCGAAGATCTTCTACGTCAACTGGTTCCGCCGCGGCGACGACGGCCGGTTCCTGTGGCCGGGCTTCGGCGAGAACTCGCGGATCCTGAAGTGGGTCATCGAGCGCGTCGAGGGCAAGGGCAACGCTGTCGAGACGCCGGTCGGCTTCGTGCCGCGCGCGGAGGACCTCGACACCGAGGGCCTGACCGAGCCGATCGAGGACATCCAGGCCGCCCTGGACGTCAAGCCCGAGGAGTGGCGCGAGGAGCTGCCGCTGATCGAGGAGTGGTTCGAGAAGATCGGCGACAAGGTCCCGACCTCGCTGCGTGACGAGCTCGACGCCCTGGCCCAGCGCCTCGCGTAGTCGTCTCGAGCCGAAGGGGACGCCTCCGGGAGGCGTCCCCTTCGGCATTTCTGGGTAGTTTCGCGCCATGAGATCGTTCCGCTTCGGAGTGGCGCTGTACGTGCCGGGTTCACGAACCGAGTGGATGGCGAAGTGCCGCCAGGCCGAGGACCTCGGCTACGACGTCGTCGGCGTGGTCGACCACCTCGGCCGGGTCGCGCCGGTGCCCGCCCTGCTCCTCGCCGCCGAGGCGACCGAGCGGATCCGGCTGAACACCTACGTCCTCAACGCGAGCTTCCACAACCCGGTGGTCCTTGCCCGCGACCTCGCCGCGCTCGACGAGTTCACCGGGGGCCGGGTGGAGATCGGGATCGGCGCCGGGTACGTCCGCGAGGAGTTCGAAGCCGCCGGGATCGACTGGGGAACGCCCGGTCAGCGGTTCGGGCGGGTCGTCGACGTGGTCACCGAGATCGAGCGCGCGTTCGCCGACCGCCCGCGGCCGCCGCTGCTGCTCGGCGGCCGCGGCGACCGGATGCTGACCTTCGCCGCCGCGCACGCCGACACCATCGCCCTCACCGGCACCGCGCCCGGTGCGGCCGAGGGACGGCTGGCGCTGGCCGGTCCCGACGCGCTGGCCGAGCGCGCGGACTTCGTGAAGCGGGTGCTCGACGGCCGGGACGCCGAGCTGAACCTGATGGTCCACTTCGTCCGGATCACCGACCACCGGCGGGCCGCCCTGGAGGAGGCACGCGAACTCGTGCCGCACCTCGGCGTCGAGGAGCTCGGCGCACTGGCCACAGTCCTCGTCGGCTCGGTGGAAACCGTGGCCGAGCAGCTGCTGCGCACCCGCGAGACCCTCGGTGTCAGTTACTTCACGGTGCTCGAAGACGACCTCGAGCGGCTGGCCCCGGTGATCGCCAGGCTTCGCTGAGTACCTTGGTCGGCATGACTGGGGACTTCCGCTTCGGTGTCAACATGGTCGTGCCGGACAGCCGAGCCGCCTGGGTGGAGAAGTGCCGCAAGGCCGAAGACCTCGGCTTCGACGTCCTGTCGGCGGCCGACCACCTGGGGATGGCGCCGCCGTTCCCGGCGCTCGTGCTGGCCGGCGAGGTCACCTCGCGCGTCAAGCTGAACACCTTCGTGCTCAACACGCCGTTCTACAACCCGGTGCTGCTCGCCCGGGACGTCTCGGGCACCGACCAGTTCACCGGCGGGCGCCTGGAGCTCGGCCTCGGCGCCGGGTACGTCAAGGCGGAGTTCGAGGCCGCCGGGATGCCGTTCCCCTCCGCCCGCGAACGCGTCGACCACCTCGAGCGGACGATCACCGAGCTGAAGCGGCTGTACGCGGACCCCGAGCACAAGCCCGCACCGGTTCGCCCGGAAGGACCGCCGCTGCTGCTCGGCGGGCGCGGCGACCGGATCCTGACGCTGGCCGCCGAGCACGCCGACATCATCGGCTTCACGGGCACGACGAAGACTCCGGACGGCGCCGCGCTGGCCCCGGCGAGCGCCGAGGAGATCGAGGAGCGCGTCAAGTTCGTCCGGTCGAAGCTCGGTGACCGCGAGGCCGAGTTCAACCTGCTCTGCCACTTCGTGAGCATCACCGACGACCGCACGGCGGCGCTCGAGGAGCTCGCCAAGCTGACCCAGGGCGCGCTGAGCGTCGATCAGCTCGCCGAAGTCCCGACCGCGCTGGTCGGCTCGCCCACCGAAGTCGCCGAGCAGCTCCACGCGCACCGCGAGCGGTTCGGCCTGACCTACTACACCGTTCTGGAGCACAACATGGACCAGTTCGCTCCGGTGCTGGAAGCCCTCCGATGATCGACGCGAAGGCGCTCGGCGTCCGGGCCGGCGAGCTGTGGCTGTTCGACGACCTGGACTTCTCCGTCGACCCCGGCGAGTGCGCCGCGATCGTCGGTCCCAACGGTGTCGGCAAGTCGACTTTGATGCGCTGCTTCTACGGCATGCAGAAGCCGCAGCGCGGCCGCGTGCTGATCGACGGCAAGCTGCCGGACGAGCGGGACGTCGAGTTCCGCCGCAAGGTGGCGGTGCTCTTCGACGACTCCGACTTCTTCGCCGAGCTGACCCCGTTGCAGCACCTCGAACTGCTGTCCGGTTCGTTCGGCGCCGACCTCGGCGACCACGAAGAACTGCTGCGGGACGCAGGCCTGGGCGAACGCATGCGCGTGACGTCCGGGCACTTCTCCGCGGGCCAGCGGCGTCGGCTGCTCCTGCTCGGCGTCACCGCCCGGCCGCACCGGGTGCTCCTGCTGGACGAGCCGGAACGGGCGCTGGACACCGCGGGCAAGGAGTGGCTGGTCGAGCTGATCGCCCGGTCGACGGCGGCCGGCGCGGCGGTCGTGGTGGCCACCCACCACCCGCCGCTGCTCGAAGCCGCGGACAGCGTGCTCGAACTGTGGTGACCCTGGCTCCCCGCCGCATGCGGATCCCGGGACGCAAGCGGTTCGGCGGGATCTTCAGCGGTGACACCGCCACCTTCGTCTTCCTGTTCGGCTTCGGGTTCCTGTTCACCGCGTTCTTCCACGTCGACGGCTGGCGGCCGGCGCTCTACGGATCGTCCATTGTGGACTTCCCGGCCGTGCTCGGGCTGCTGACGCTCTGCTGCGCGGTGGCCTGGCGCGGCCTGCTCCGGCGTGGCTTCGCATGGGTCGAACCGGCGGAGCTGACCTGGCTCGACTTCGCCCCGGTGGACCGCGGCCGCGTCGTCACGCTGCGGCTGCTCGGCGCCTGGACCGGCGTGGTCGCGGTGACCGGCTACCTGGCCGCGCTGCTGCTCGCCGTCGGCGGCGCCGGGCTGGAGCAGTGGCAGGCGGCGGTCGCGGTGGTCGTCGCCACCGGGGTGGCGGCCTTCGCCTCGGCCCGGCGGACGTCGCTGCGCCTCGACGCGCTGGGTCCGCTGGTGCTCGCGGTCCTCGGCCTGGGGATCGCCGCGCTCGGCCTCGGCCCGGCAACCGTCCAGCTGGTCGCGGCCGGGGTGCTGCTCGCCGCGCTGCCACTGGCCTTCGGCGGCGAACCGGTGTCGCGCGCAGGCCGGGCGACGCTGCTCGCCGGGTGGGACAGCCGGGTGCTGCGCTCGGTCGCCGTCACCTTCCTCGACCCGATGATGCTGCTCCCGCCGTCCGCGCCGGTGGGCGGGGTTTCGCTGCGCCGCCCCACGCCGCTGCGGCTGGCCTGGGCGAGCACGCTCGGCCGGGCGCGGTACGCGGGCGCGGCGCTGCTGGTCGGGCCGGCGGTCGTCGTCGCGCACCTCGCGGTGCCGACGGTGCCGGGCGCGGTCCTGGTCGGCATCGGCGCGTACGTCGCGCTGATGCCGTTCGGCGGCGGGCTCGGCGAGCTCTGGCGCAATCCGGGCCGGCGGCGGTGGCTGGGCTCGGCGGACCGCGCCCTCGTGCTGGCCCACGGCCTGGTGCTCGCCGGGGTGGGGCTGGTCTGGCTGGCCGTGCTCGTCGTGGTCACCCTCGCGGGTGGGACGTCGTTCGCCGCGACGGCGTGGCTCGCCGTGCCGTTGTCGGTGCTTTCGATCCTGCGCACGGTCACCCGGACCGCCGTTGACTACGCGAATCCCGGGTTCGTCGACACGCCGATCGGCCCGATGCCCGCCAACCTCACCCGCCAGCTCTTCCGCGGCCTCGATCTCCAGGTGGTCGGCATCGTGCTGCTCGCCGCCGCCGTTTGACCTACCCTCGGTGCGACGAAGGGAGCAGCGAGTGGGCGGCGGGCACGCACCGGGCGTCGGGCGCAGGGCGACCAGCGAGTTCCCGGTCGGCTGGACCGACGAGCAGATCATCTCCGTGGTCAAGGACGTCGCCAACGACCCCAGCGAGGCCCGGCGGCAGCAGCGCAACGGCCGCTGGCGCTGTGCCGGCGAGCGGTTCAACGTTCACCTGATCGTGCTGGTCGAGGACGACGGCCACGTGCACACCGCCTACCCGGTGGCCGGGCCGGGCGTGGTCCGCAACCCCGACACCGCGCGCGACCCGGCGAACCCGACGGTCACCGACCTCAAGAGCAACCGGATCAGCTTCTTCGCCGACAGCGTGCTCACCACGATCGGCAACCGGCTCTCCCCGGAGGACTACACGCACTACCGGACGCTGCTGTGGGCCGGTGAGTGGGAGGAGCTGGCCGACGTGCTGGCCGCGCACGCGTACCGGGTCGGCTTCGGCTTCTCGGCCGACGAGTTTTCGGACTTCGAGAAGCTGCTCAACAGCTACGACCTGCCGGTGCCCGGGTGCGCGTTCCTCAACGACCGCCAGCACATCCTCAAGCAGCTGCGGCCGATCTAGCGGAAGTCGTACCCGCGGAAAGCGGCGATCGGGACGTAGCCGATGCGCCGGTACAGGGCGTTGCTGGTGACGTTGGCGGGATCGGTGTAGAGGACCACGTCCGTCGCGCCCGCGGCCAGTGCGGCCCGGCTCGCCGCGACCGTCACCGCGGCCGCGTAGCCCCGGCCGCGGAACCGGGCCGGGGTGTAGACGGGGTCGATCCGGACCATGCCGGCCAGCACCGGGGTCGAGCCCGCCATGGCGACCGGCTCGTCGGCCTCCCAGAACGTGAACTGCTTGCCGGCGAAGTTCGAGGCGGCCCAGGACCGCTCGTCGGCGATCGGTGCCTGCCCGACCGCGGTGGCGAACTCGCTGCACCAGCGGATGACCTCGGCGCGGTCCGGCGCGGCCGAAGCGCGGCCTTCGGGCATCGGCTCGGGCGGGGTGAGCGTGCCGAGCCGGTGGAGCCGGACCCGCACCCCGAGCACCGGCACCGCGCCGGCGTGCCGCCGCCAGGCCTCGGCGAAGGCGGCGGCGGAGTCGTCCTCCGCGGTCACCCCGCTCAAGGGGTGGCCGAGTTCGGTCAGGTGCGCGGCGAGGGCGTCGGCCTGGCCGGCCGGGACCGTGGTGAGGATCAGGCGCCCCGCCGGGCGGCGGTAGCCGATCGCGCGGACCTCGCCGTCCTGCTCCAGCCGGGCGAAGAGCGTGCCTTCCTCCCCGTGCGTCCGCAGCTGCTCGAGCCGGGTCAGCAGCGAGGTGTGCAGCGCGGGCCGTGAGCGCAGGAAGTCCCCGGCCTCGGCGAGGAAGTCCTCGATGTCGCCGGTGAGGTGCCAGGTCATGTCCGGGCGGTCAGCTCGCCTGGGAAAGCGGGGGTGACGCGGCGGGTGTGACGGCCGCGCGCAGCTCTTCCAGCGGCAGGCCGACGGCGTCGGCGATGGCCGCGACCGTGAAGAACGCCGGCGTCGGGATGCGGCCGGTCTCGATCTTCCGGAGCGTCTCGACGGAGATCCCGGCCTCGGCGGCGACGTCGACCATGCTGCGGCCGGCCCGCGCCGCCCGCAGTGCCTGGCCGAGGCGTTCGCCTCGCTCGCGCTCTTCATCCGTCAGGGGTACACGCACCATGGCGCCAATACTAATACCAGAGTTGTCCACAGGTGGTGGACAACTCTGTGCACAGGTGTGGAAAGGGCCCCGCCGGAACGGATTCCGACGGGGCCCCACCACATCTAGTGCCCTCAGGCGCCCGCGGGCACCGGAAGTGGCATGCCGGGCAGGCTCTGGTCGTTCGGCACCACGCCGTCGACGAGGTAGGCCTCCACGACCTTGTCCACACCCGCGTTGCCGCCGGCGTAGATGCCGTGGTCACCCTCGCCGGTGATCGTCAGCATCCGCGAACCCGCGAACGCCTTGTGCGCGCGGCGCGCGCCCTCGATCGGCGTCGCCGGGTCGTGCTCCGACTCGACGATCAGCACCGGCGGGACACCCTTGCCGTCCAGCACAGGCAGCGGGGACGGCGGCTTCTTCCAGAACAGGCACGGCTGGATGAACCAGCCGGCACCCAGGAGCGGCAGCTGCTGGTCGATCAGCTTCTGCGAGTCCCGGATGGCGCTGTTGGGCGAGCCGGTCCACGGACCCTCGTTGCACGGGATGGTCCAGAAGCTGGCGTCGTAGGAGTCGCCGTCGGCCGGCACCATCAGCGGCTGCGCGCCGTAGGTGACGGTGCTCTTGTCGGCGGTCTTGGCCTTCTGCGCGGCCGAGGACTTGGCCGCCGCCGAAGCGGTGCCCTGGGTCAGCGTGCGGACGCTGACCAGGTAGTCGGCCAGGCCGGGGAAGGCGCGCTTCGAGTAGATCTGCGACGCGATGAACGAGTCCAGGCCGTTGGCCGAGACGGTCGACCCGTCGGGCAGGGTGACCGCGCCCTGGGTCAGGGCGTAGCGGACCTGCTCGTAGGTCTGGCGAGCGGCCTCGCCGGTGGTGCCGAAGTGGTAGAGCTTGTCGTACTTCGCGACCCACGGGAGGAAGTCCTGGCGGAAGCGGCGCTCGAAGCCGAGCGGCTGCCAGTCGAACGACTTCTGCCAGGTCGTGGTGAACTCGGTGGCCGAGTCGAGCACGAACCGGCCGGTGCGCGTCGGGTAGGCCTGCGCGTAGTGCGCGCCCATCCAGGTGCCCGCCGAGTAGCCGACCCAGTTGATCTTGTCGCGACCGAGCAGCACGCGCAGCAGGTCGATGTCCTTGACCGTCTGGTCGGTGTTGATCAGCGGGCCCAGCTCGCCGGACTTCTGCTGGCAGGACAGCGCCGCGTACTTCGTCGCCTGCAGGATCAGGTTCAGGTTGCCGCGGTCCCGGTCACGGGGGTCCAGGTCCGAACCGGTGCCGATGGCGCCGCCACAGGTGATGTTGGTGCTCTTGCCGGTGCCGCGCGGGTCGAAGCCGACGATCTCCTGGTGCTCGCGCAGCTTCGGCTGGTTGCGCAGGCGGGCCGGGAAGTTGCGGCCGGGCGCGCCCGGGCCGCCCGGGTTGGTGATGACGCTGGCGGTCGCGTCCTTGGTCGCCTTCAGCCGGCTGACCGCGATGGTCAGGTCGATCTGGGCGTTCGCCTGGTACCAGTTGCGCGGGGTCTTGTAGGTCGCGCACTCCATGTCCTCGGCGCCCGCGGGCGGGGCCGTGGGCAGCTCGGAGGGGACCGCGCACTTGTGCCAGTCGAGCTTCTGGTTCGCGTACTGCACCGGGATGTTCGTGGAGTTCAGCGGCTGCTTACCGGCCGCGACCTCCTGACCTGCGAACGCAGGAGTGAACCCGGCCAGCAGGGTGCCGGCAATGGCCGGGATCACCACCGCGTAGCGGAGTCGTGTCATACGGTTGCCCCTTTTGGGTTTTGCGCGTGCGGAGTCGGGCTATTGATATCGGGCCCGTACGGGTGGGGCAACCCACGTTCGTCGGAGAGCTGTGCGCGGGGCGATCAAATCGATATCGGACAGACGTGACGCGCCGTCACCGAGGTCATAAGGTCAGGCAGTCGGTTACGGGAGTGTTAGGTGAGGTCCGATGTCGACTGTGAAGCACGACGGAAAGGTGCGCGGGTTTCAGTTCAGCCCGTGGAACCTGCTCCTGATCGTCCCGCTGCTGGTCCTGGTCACGCCATTGTTCAACATGGACGGTCCACGGTTGTTCGGGATGCCGTTCTTCTACTGGTTCCAGTTCCTCATGGTCGGCGTCGGGGTGCTGAGCACCTGGATCGTCTACCTGATGACGCGGAACAAGCCGACCGCTGACGCGCCGGACAAGCTGAGCGTCGAGGACCTGGACGAGGGGGACGCTCGATGAGCAACCTGCAGTGGCCCGAACTGATCATCTTCACGATCCTGTTCGCCCTGGTCACCGTGCTCGGGTTCATGGCGTCGCGCTGGCAGCGCGGCAGCACGCTGGACCACCTGGACGAATGGGGTCTCGGTGGCCGCAAGTTCGGCTCGTGGATCACCTGGTTCCTGCTCGGCGGTGACCTCTACACGGCTTACACGTTCGTGGCGGTGCCCGCGCTGGTCTTCAGCGCCGGCGCGCTCGGCCTGTACGCGCTGCCGTACACGATCGTCGTCTACCCGATCGTGTTGCTCCCGGCGCTGCGGATGTGGTCGGTTTCGCGGGTCCGCGGCTACGTCACCCCGGCCGACTTCGTGCGCGGCCGCTTCGGCTCGCCGATCCTCGCGCTGCTGGTGGCGATCACCGGCATCGTCGCGACCATGCCGTACATCGCGCTGCAGCTGGTCGGCCTCGAAGCCGTGCTGCGGACGATGGGCATCAACGGCTCCGGCTTCACCGGGCACCTGCCGCTGCTGATCGCCTTCGTCATCCTGGCGTTCTACACCTACCAGTCCGGCCTGCGGGCGCCCGCGCTGATCGCGTTCGTCAAGGACATCCTGATCTACATCGTGATCCTGGTGGCGATCATCTACCTGCCCTCGAAGCTCGGCGGCTGGTCGCACATCTTCGACGCGGCGGCGAAGAAGCTCGGCACGCCGAACCCGGCCACCGGCAAGCCGTCCGGGTCGATCCTGCTCACGGCCAACAACCAGCTCCAGTACGCCACGCTGGCACTGGGCTCGGCGCTCGCGCTGTTCCTCTACCCGCACTCGCTCACCAGCGTGCTGGCCTCGCGCGGCCGCAACGTCATCAAGCGGAACATGGTCGCGCTGCCGGCGTACTCGCTGGTGCTCGGCCTGCTGGCGCTGCTCGGCTACGTCGCGATCACGGCGGGCGTCAAGCCGCTGACGAACGCGGCGACCGGCAAGCCGGACAACAACACGATCGTCCCGGTGCTGTTCGACAGCCAGTTCTCGTCCTGGTTCGCCGGCATCGCGTTCGCCGCGATCGGCATCGGCGCCCTGGTGCCGGCCGCGATCATGTCGATCGCCGCGGCCAACCTGTGGACGCGCAACATCTACAAGGAGTACCTCCGGAAGGACGCCACTCCGCAACAGGAAGCGAAGCAGGCGAAGCTCGCTTCGCTGGTCGTGAAGCTCGGCGCGGTCGCGGCGATCATCCTGCTCGACCTGCAGTACGCCATCGACCTCCAGCTCATCGGCGGCGTGCTGATCCTGCAGACGCTGCCGGCGGTGGCGCTCGCGCTGTACACCCGCTGGTTCCACCGGTGGGGCCTGGTCGCGGGCTGGGTCGTCGGCATCGGCTGGGGCCTGATCATGCTGTACGGGATTCCCGGGGCCAACGGCAAACAGCACTTCGGCGGCTCGGCGCTGCCGCTGGGCAACCTGTCGATCTTCGGGTGGCACCCGTTCGCGGGTTCGGCGGTCCAGATTTACGTCGGCTTCGTCGCCCTGATCGCCAACCTGGTGGTCACGGTGGTCGTCACGGCGATCGCGCGGAAGCTGAAGGTCTTCAACGGCACCGACGACACCAACGCCGAGGACTACCACGCCGACGAGCACGACAAGGACCTGCGCCCGATCGGCGTCCACTAAGGACGGAGCAGGGCCCGTGACACGAGGTAGAGCACCACGCCGTTGAGCAGGTGCCAGAGGAAGTGCGTGCCGACCGGGACGTAAGCGCACACGTCCCGGTCGAGCCCGCGCAAGCTCAGTGAGAGCGCGAAGACCGCCCCCGCGATGGCGTAGTGCGTCCAGTACGCGTCGCGCTTGAAGACGAGTACTGCGGTGAAGACGGCCAGGCCGAGGAGAACGCCCAGGTAGAGCCCGCCGCCCAGCAACGCCGGGACGACGGTGAGCGCGAGAAACGCCGGGGCGGCAACCCACGCCCACCGCGGGCTCCGGCACTCACGCCCGAACAGCACGCCGTACACCAGCGCGAAAAGCAGCAGGGCGCCCGAATCCCCGACGGCCGCCCAGCGGGTCGCGACCAGGTGGAAGACGGTGCTCGCGACGAACACGAGCCCGATCAGCCCGGCGAGCAGCCGCCCGGCCCGGTCCCCCTTGGCCAGCCGCCACACGAGCACGGCGGCGACCAGGAACGCGAGATTGCTCAGGCTGTTGAACGGCTCTCCCCAGAGCCCGGGCGCGACGCGTTCGCAGTACCCGTCGACGTAGTCCGTCACGCAACCAGCCAACCACGACTGGCGTGCGGGGTATGAGCGACGCGGCAGGCCGGTTGTCCACACCCCCGGCCGGTTGTGGACAAGCAGCCCGCCCACCACCGCGAACCGCGCTTTTCGTCGCCCCTCGGCGATACGCTGGACCCGGGGGGCGCCCCCGCGGGCGCAGGGGTTTCGGCGAAGTGTTCGAGCTGCGGGATCAGCCGGATGCGGGAGGCGAGAGTTCCAGACTTCCGGGCTACCCGCAAAGGCAACTAGAGCTCCAGGCGCCAGGTCTCGTCGGTCAGCTTCGGGCCCCAGCCGTCGAAGTCCTGTTCGCCGACGAGCTCGAACCCGGCCGCGCGGTAGATCGAACGGGCGGCGTCGAGGACGGAGACCGTCGACAGCTCCATCGCGCGGTAGCCGTGGGCTCTGGCGAACGAGACGCACTCGGTGACCAGCCGCTTGCCGGCGCCGTGACCGCGCGCCGCCGGTTCGAGCAGCAGCAGGCGGATTTTCGCGGTGTCCGCGTCGGGCCCGCGGCCGCAGCCGATGCTGCCCACCCGTTCGCCGTCGAGCTCGGCGATCCAGAAGGCCTGGCGCGGGTCGTCGCGGCCGTCCAGGAAGTCGGCGGCGATCCGGGCGACGAGCGCCTCGAACCGCGCGTCGAAGCCGTACTCGCGGGCGTAGAGCGCGCCGTGCCGTTCCATCACCCAACCGAGGTCACCCGGTCGTGGCGGACGGAGGACCAGAGCCGGGGTGCGACGGCGGTCGCCGACCAGGTCGCCGATCGTCCGCATCGCGGCCAGCAGGCGCTGCTGGTCTTCCTCGGCGAAGCGGCGCAGCAGCCCGCCGATCTGGTCGGTGGTGCGGCGGTTCAGCACCGCGAAGGCGGCCCGGCCCGCCGCGGTCGGGCGCACGAGCTGGCGGCGGGCGTCCTCACCGGACCGTTCGCGCACGATCAGCCCGCGGGACTCGAGCCGCGCGAGCAGCCTGCTGGCGTAGCCGGCGTCGAGGTCGAGGCGTTTCCGCAGGTCCGTCACCGGAAGCGGGTCCTGGTGGGCGAGTTCGAAGAGGACCCGGGCTTCCGGCAGCGAGTACTCGGCGTCCGCCGGTCCTTCGTCGAGCACGCCGATGACCGCGGTGTAGAGCCGGTTGAAGGTGCGGACCGCGGCGACCCGGTCGGCGAGCTGAGCGTCATTCATTGACCACCTCAACAAGTTCGTTGACGAAGTCAAAGATTACTGCGGAAGGCCGCCCGGGCAAGAGACTTTCCGGGGAAATGGGAAACCCCGTGATGCTGCCAGGTCGGGGGTCCGCCAGCATCACGGGGTCGTACTGGGTATCGACGCCCCTCCGGGCGGCGTTACACCATGAACGCGATGTGGCCTACGTCACTCGAATGGGCGACCGGCCACGGGGTGAGAGATCAGCGCATGTAGCCCGAGCGAGCCTGCGCGATCGCGATGAGTTCCTGACGGACCGTCGCGGTGGCGGCGGTGTCGATCGCCCGGTTCAGCGCCCGGCGAGTGCGAACCTCGGCGCGACGGGCACGGAGCTTGGCGGCGATGTTGTTCATCGGTTTCTGCATCCCCTTCGAGGGTCTTGGTGGCTTGTAGGTCTAGTATGCGCCTTTTTTCACAAGGAAGCCAACGGATATCCGGTGATGTGGCGCACTCGCCGATGAATCAACGGCAAACTTGGGTAAGCGCCGGAAAGATGTGGGGTGGTCGTGGTCACGGCGAAGCAACCCGCTGCAGCTCTCTAAAGCTGTATAGCAAGTTTGCTAGATTATCTTAGCGAGGCTCATAGACCGCGAGAGAGCCGGAAAAGCCCAGGTCAGTCGCGTCCGAGCAGGTAGTGGCCGAAGTGCGGGACGGTGAAGGCGATCTGTCCCCGCTCGGCGGAGTACACGAGCCCCTTCTTCATCAGGCTGTCCCGCGCGGGCGACAGCGACGACGGCTTCCGCCCGAGGAACACGGCGACGTCGGCGGTGCCGGCGGGCTCGTCCCGGCCCTGGGTCAGCGAGGCCATCGCCTGCAGGTACTCCCGCTCGGCGGGCGTCGCGCGTTCGTAGCGCGACCCGAAGAAGCCGACCGCCAGTTCCGACTCCGCCTCGGGGGCCGCGACCTGGACGTCCTTGACGGTGATCGGGTCGGACGGCGCCGCGTCCCAGGCCGCCTTGCCGTAGGCCTGGATGAAGTAGGGGTAACCGCCGGAGGCGTCGAAGAGCGCATCGAGGGCTTCCGGCTCGATACCGGCGTCCTCGCGCTCGATCGGCGCCATCACGGCGAAGTCGGCGTCCTCGCGGCTGAGCCGGTCGATGCGCGCGTACCGGAAGAGGCGTTCGGAGTAGGACTTCGACGCCGAGAGCACGGCGGGCACGTGCGGCAGCCCGGCCCCGACGACGACGAGCGGCGCGCCGGACTGGGACAGCTCGTGGCAGGCCGCGCACAGCGCCGACACGTCGTCCGGCTGCAGGTCCTGGATCTCGTCGATGAGCAGCGCGACGCCGGTGCCGACGTCCGCGGCCAGCTCGGCGACGTCGGTGAACAGCTCGACGAGGTCGATCTCGATGTCCCCGGAGTCGGCGCGGCCCTGGGCGGCGGGCACGTCGATCCCCGGCTGCCACCGGTCGCGCAGCTTGGCGTCGGGCTTGTTGGCCCGCAGCGCGAACGCCTTCAGCACGCCGAGCACCTCTTCGACCCGGTCCGGCGCCCGGTGCCGCACGGCGAGGTCCCGGATGGCCCGGTGCAGCGCGGCGGAGAGCGGCCGCCGCAGCTCGGCGTCCGGCCGCGCCTCGATCTTCCCGGCGCCCCACTTGTGCCGCACGGCCATCGCCCGCAGCTCCCCGAGCAGCACGGTCTTCCCGACGCCGCGGAGGCCGGTGAGCACGAGGCTGCGTTCGGGTCTCCCCCGCGCCACCCGCTCCAGCACCACTTCGAACGCCTTGAGCTCACGCTCGCGCCCGGCCAGCTCGGGCGGCCGCTGCCCGGCACCCGGCGCGAAGGGGTTGCGGATGGGGTCCACTCTGCCAAGCTATCGGCGTTTCTAGTGCGAGCCCGATATTCCGCCATAGACGGCTAGCGCGTGTCGCCGAGGTTCGGCCGGTCGGCCGTACATAGAGACGAACAGGTCTGCAGCCCTGCTCGTCTCTACCCCCAGTGCGCCCCTTACGACGCGCCACTAGGCGGTCAGGTTCCGTTCCGCGTAGATCTTCATCGCGTCCCGGACGAATTCCGCTGTCGCGCCTTCGAGCCCGTAGCGCGAGTCGTCGACGTACAGCTGTCCCAGGCCCGCGAAATAGCCGGCCGACACCGACGAAACCGCCGGTCGCAGCCAGGCGTGCAGGCGTCGCGTGAGCGCCTGGACCTCGTCGGCGTCCGGAGCGAGCCCGGCCGCGTGGGCCGTGCCGAACTCGGCGGCGATGTCCCGCTGCTCCTGCTGGTGGGCCTGCTTCTCCTCGGCCGACAGCGACGACCACCACCGGTCCCCGCGCTGGTACGCGTCGGCGCCCCAGCGCTCGGTCACTTCCTTCTCGTACTTCGTGTGGTCGAAGCCGTCGAAGACTTCTTCTGCCATCAGTCGTTCACCTCCCTTCAGTTTCCGGAGGGTCGTGCGGACCGACTCGATCTGCCGTCCGATCCGCCGCTGCTCCCCTTCGAGCAGCTCCAGGTGGGTTTCGAGCGCCGCGGCGCTGTCGCGCTGCCCGTCGAGCACCTCGGCGATGGCCGGCAGCCCGAGGCCGAGCTCGCGCAGCAGCAGGATCCGCTGCAGCCGGACGAGCGCCTGCTCGTCGTAGTAGCGGTAGCCGTTGCCGCCGATCCGGCTGGGCTCGAGCAGGCCCACCGCGCCGTAGTGGCGCAGCGTCCGGCTCGTGGTCCCGGCCGAGCGGGCGATGTCCTGGATCGACCACTCCATGCCGTCGACAATAAAAGTTGACGCAACGTCAAGGTCAACCGCTAAGTCTCTATACCGCTATCTAGGGTTGCAGATATAAACGCCCAGAAAGCCCGATGAGGATTCGAGCACGGGCCGAGCGGGCATCCACGGAGTAGGTTCGACCAGGCAGCGGCCCGTACGAGGAAGGCTATGACCGTGATACTCCGTCGAGTGGCACGTCCCCTGCTCGCCACGATCTTCGTGACGGGCGGGATCAATGCGCTGAGGCAGGCCGAGGGCCACGCCAAGGCGGCGGAACCGTTCCTCAACAGCACGCTCGAGAAGTTCGGCGACAAACTCCCGGAGCAGCTCCCGCGGGACCCGGTGACGCTCGTGCGGATCGACGCGGCGGTGAAGATCGGCGCGGGTCTCGCGCTCGCCTCCGGCAAGGCGCCGCGGCTTGCGGCGGGGCTGCTCCTCGGCAGCCTGGTGCCGACGACGCTCTCGGCGCACAGCTTCTGGGCCATCAAGGACCCGGGCGAGCGCCAGCAGCAGCAGATCCAGTTCTTCAAGAACGCGAGCCTGGCCGGCGGCCTGCTGCTCGCGGTCGCCGACACGCACGGCAAGCCGTCGGCGGCTTGGCGTGCGAAGCACGCCGCGAAGGACGTCGGCGCCGCGGCCGGGAAGCTGAGCCGCAAGGCCGAGAAGCGCGCGAACAAGCTCGCGAAGCGCGCGCAGAAGGCGCTCCCCAA
Source organism: Streptomyces sp. MN03-5084-2B (assembly GCA_033793495.1). Taxonomy (GTDB): domain Bacteria; phylum Actinomycetota; class Actinomycetes; order Mycobacteriales; family Pseudonocardiaceae; genus Amycolatopsis. Next base: position 66,522 of record JARAWT010000020.1, read on the forward strand.
CTGAGGCTTGTACGCGTAAGTGCCACCCGAGGGTGGCACTTACGCGTACAAGCTCCTGGCTACTTCTCCAGGATCGCGGTGACGCCCTGGCCACCGGCCGCGCAGATCGAGATCAGGCCGCGGCCGGATCCCTTCTCGTGCAGCAGCTTCGCCAGCGTCGCGACGATCCGGCCGCCGGTCGCGGCGAACGGGTGCCCGGCCGCCAGCGACGAGCCGTTGACGTTCAGCTTCGCCCGGTCGATCGCGCCGAGCGGCTCGTCCAGGTCCAGCTTCTCCTTGGCGAACGCCGGGTCCTCCCACGCCTTGAGCGTGGCCAGCACCTGCGACGCGAACGCCTCGTGGATCTCGTAGAAGTCGAAGTCCTGCAGCGAAAGCCCGGCGCGCGCGAGCATCCGCGGCACGGCGTAGGCGGGGGCCATCAGCAAGCCCTCGTCGCCGTGGACGTAGTCGACGGCCGCGGTCTGCGAGAACGTCAGGTAGGCCAGCACCGGCAGCTTGTGCGCCTTCGCCCACTCGTCGGTGGCGAGCAGGACCGTCGACGCGCCGTCGGTCAGCGGCGTCGAGTTGCCCGCCGTCATCGTGCCCTCGGGGCCGCCGAAGGCCGGCTTGAGCTTGGCGAGCTTCTCCGCCGTCGAGTCCGGGCGGAGGTTCTGGTCGCGCGCGAGCTTGAGGAACGGCGTCACGAGGTCGTCGAAGAACCCGCGGTCGTAGGCGGCGGCGAGCTTCTGGTGGCTGCTCGCGGCCAGTTCGTCCTGCGCCTCGCGGGTGATCTCCCAGACCTTCGCGGTCAGCGCGGCGTGCTCGCCCATCGACAGGCCGGTGCGCGGCTCCTCGTTGCGCGGGATCGCCGGGACGATGTGCCCGGGCCGGATCTTCGCGACGAGCTTGAGGCGGTCGCCGAGCGTCTTGGCGGCGTTGAGCTGGATGAGGATCTGGCGCAGGTCCTCGTTGACGGCGAGCGGCGCGTCGCTGGTGGTGTCGACGCCGCCGGCGATCGCCGAGTCGAGCTGGCCGAGCGCGATCTTGTTGGCGACGTTGACGATCGCCTGCAGGCCGGTGCCGCACGCCATCTGGACGTCGGACGCGGGCGTCGCGGGCGAAAGCCTGCTGCCCAGCACGCTCTCGCGGGCCAGGTTGAAGTCCTTCGAGTGCTTGAGCACGGCGCCGGCCGCGACCTCGCCGATCACCTCGCCCTGCAGGGAGAAGCGGCTGACCAGGCCGTCGAGGGCGGCGGTGAACATGTCCTGGTTCGACGCCTTCGCGTACGGACCGTTCGACCGCGCGAAGGGGATCCGGTTGCCCCCGATGATCGCGACCTTGCGTACAGCGGGTGTCTTCTTCGGCGGCATGGACTTCACCTCTCTGGTCGGCTCTTGCACACTGTAACCTACTCAGGAGTAGGTTAGACTGCGGCGTGACGCAGACGGCACGGGAGGCAACCGATGGCTGACAGGTACCAGCAGTTCACGAAAACCCCGCTGGGGAAGTTCGTGGTGCCGAAGCTCGGCCTGCCGAATCCCGCGACGCTGCGCCGGTACCGGCCCGGGCAGCCCGCCCTCGAGGGTCCCGCACTCCTGGGCGCCGCGCCCGGCGGACGGCTCGAGAAAACCCTCCGCGACCAGCTGGCCGACGCGGGTATCGAGGTGATCACCACGGCGGCCGACCGGCACGCGGCGCTGGTGTTCGACGCCACCGGCGTCACCGACCCCGCGCGCCTGCGCGAGGTCTACGACTTCTTCCACCCGGTGATCCGCAGCGTCGGGCCGTCCGGCCGGGTCGTCGTCCTGGGTACGCCGCCGGAGCAGGTCGAGGGCCGCGAGCGGATCGCCCAGCGTGCGCTCGAAGGCTTCATCCGTTCGGTGGGCAAGGAGCTGAAGCGCGGTGCGACCGCCCAGCTCGTGTACGTCGCCGACGGCGCCGAAGAGGCCACGGACTCGACGCTGCGCTTCCTGCTCTCGGCGAAGTCGGCGTTCGTCGACGCGCAGGTGATCCGGATCGGCACCGAGAACAAGACGGCTTCGCCGCCCGCGAACTGGGAAAAGCCCCTCGAGGGCAAGGTCGCGCTGGTCACCGGCGCCTCCCGCGGTATCGGCGCGGCGATCGCCGAGGTGCTGGCCCGCGACGGCGCGCACGTCGTCGCACTCGACATCCCCGCCCAGGGCGGCGACCTGTCGAAGGTGGCGAACAAGGTCGGCGGGTCGTCGCTGCAGCTCGACATCACTTCGCCGAGCGCGCCCGCGAAGCTCGCTGAGTACCTGAAGGAGCGTCACGACGGCGTCGACATCGTGGTGCACAACGCGGGCATCACGCGCGACAAGACGCTGGGCAACATGAGCGAAAGCGCGTGGGACTCGGTGATCGCGGTGAACTTGGCTTCGCAGCTCGCGGTGAACGACAAGCTCCTCGGCGATCGCGTCTTGAACGAGAACGGCCGCATCATCGGCGTCTCGTCGATCGCGGGCATCGCCGGCAATGTCGGCCAGACGAACTACGCGACGTCGAAGGCGGGCGTCATCGGCATGGTGAACGTCGGGGCGCCGCAGCTCGCGGCCTACGGCGGCACGATCAACGCCGTCGCGCCCGGGTTCATCGAGACCAAGATGACGGCCGCGGTGCCGCTGTTCATCCGCGAGGCCGGGCGGCGGCTGTCCAGCCTCGGCCAGGGCGGCCTGCCGGTCGACGTCGCCGAGACGATCGCCTGGTACGCGAACCCGGCGTCGGCCGCGGTGAACGGCAACGTGGTCCGCGTCTGCGGCCAGGCTCTGCTGGGGGCCTGACGTGGCGATCCGCGAACTCGACAGCACGCCGAGCCTGGCCACGCTGTACCCGAAGGCGCTGCTCGGCGGCGTCCTGCGCAAGGCGTCCGATGGTGAGCTGCCGGACACGGAGCTGGTGCGCACCGGCGTCGTCGTCGATCCGGCCCACCTGGCCGCGTACAACACGGTGTGCGGCTTCCGGCTGAACGACGAGCTGCCGGCGACGTACCCGCACATGCTGGCGTTCCCGCTGCAGATGGCGCTGATGACCGAGCCGGGGTTCCCGTTCCCGCTGCTCGGCATGGTGCACGTGGCGAACCGGATCACCCAGCACCGCGCGCTGCGGGTGGGCGAGCCGCTGACCGTGCGCGTGCGGGCGGAGAACCTGCGGCCGCACGAGAAGGGCCGTCAGTTCGACGTCGTCAGCGAAGCGTGGACCGGCGAGCACCTCGTTTGGGCCGACGTCAGCACGTACCTGCGTCGTGGCGCCGGCTCGGGCTCGGCTCGCCGGGACCAGCTGGTGCCGCCGACCGCGGACGCGATCTGGCGCGTCCCGGCCGACATCGGGCGGCGCTACGCGGAGGTCTCGGGCGACCGCAACCCGATCCACCTGCACCCGCTGACGGCCCGCCTGTTCGGCTTCCCGCGCGCGATCGCGCACGGCATGTGGACGAAGGCCCACGCGCTGGCCGCGTTCGAAGGCCGGCTGCCGGAGGCGTTCACCGTGGACGTCCGGTTCAAGCAGCCGGTGCTGCTGCCGGCCAAGGCCGCGTTCACGTCGTGGCCGGTGGACGACGGCTGGGCGTTCGAACTGTGGAGCGGGTCGAAGCCGAACCTGGAGGGGACGATCAGCTCACTCTGACGGCTTCCAGACGGCGCCCTCGATGAGGTCGTTGAAGCCGAGCCAGACGAGGTTCATCATCCAGGACGCCAGCACGCCGTCGGAGATGTCGGGGTGGTCGAGGGCCCAGTCCGCCAGCGACTCGGCCCCGCCGACCAGCGACGCGGCCAGCCCTTCGCCGGAGAACTCGGCCTGCTCGCCGACGCCCTTGCGGGTGCCGGCGGAGACCACGAGCGCGGCGACGAGCTGGATCGCGCGCGCCCGCATGTCGGTGATCTCCGCGGCGAAGGCGCCGCCGACGGTGAGGGCCTGGCGGTGCAGGACCGTCCAGGACTCGCGGTACTCGGCGACGAAGCGGTAGAAGGACCGCAGGCCGTGCCAGAGCTGCATGTCCGGCGGCAGGTCGGGCTGCACGCCGGCCTGGATGGCCTCGAGCAGGCGCGTCGCTTCGCGGCGGATGCACGCGCCGAAGAGGTCCTCTTTGGAGCCGAGGTAGGTGTAGATCATCGGCTTCGAGACCCCGGCGACGTCGGAGATCTCGTCCATCGAAGCGGCGTGGTAGCCGTGGCGCGAGAAGACCTGGACGGCCGCGTCCAGGATCTGCCGCTCGCGCACGGCACGCGGCAGCCGCCTGGCCCGTTCGGGCGGACGCTGATCTTCCTCTGACACGCTGGACCTCCTCGTTGCTGCCCGGAGACGGTACCGGGAGCGGACCCGTCAGGGTGATTTCGGCACGCTTGCCCGCCTACCTACTCGTGGGTAGTATTACTCTTGGGTAACTGGAGAGGGGCGACCATGGCCGAAAACGCCGGGATGACCAGCGCCGATCGGATCGCGGACCTCCGCGGCGCGGCGCTCCTCGACGCGCTGGAGCGCCTCGACCCGCTGGGCCCGGAGGCCCACGCCCTCGACGTCAACGCGGTCGCCGAAGCCCTCGACCCGGGCGAGCTCCGCAAGGACGACTTCAGCCGGTTCTTGAAGGCCTTGCTCACGCTGGCCTCGCGCGCCCCGGCGTTCGACCTGAGCAAGGTCGAGCCGGCCCGCTTCGCGTCCCTGGTGGCCTCGGCCTCGCGCGTGCAGCTGGAGAGCGTCGTAGCCGACCGCGCGCTGCGCGAGCGCGTCCTGGACGAGATCTTCGCCCGCATGGGCGCGCACATCAGGCCGGATCGAGCCCGCGACCTGCAGGCGGTGGTCCACTGGCGCCTGTCGGGCGGCGTGGGCGAAGGCGGCTTCGACCGCTACGAGACGGCGATTTCGCACGGCGCCTGCACGGTGAGCCGCGAGATGCGCGCCGCACCGCGAGTCACCATCACCATCGCCCCGGTCGACTTCTTCCGCCTCATCACACACCAGGCGACGCCGGCGGTGTTGTTCGTCACGGGAAGAATCAAAGTCAAAGGTGACCTGGCCTTCGCGGCCGGGCTGATCGGTTTCTTCGACTTACCGCACCCCGTATAGTCCGCCCGTGCCCCGAAACGCGAAATGGCGTCGCTCCCACACCCCTCGTGGTGGCCACGCGGTGAACGCGTTCGCGGAGAAGCTGGTCATCGGCCGCCTGACACCGTCCCAGTTCACCCAGGTCCTGGAAACCCTGCACATGCTGGGTTCGGCGGGTGCCGGCATCGAGCTGAGCTCGCTGTCGACGGACGTCCTGGTGGACGTGGTCCGCCAGGCATCCCGCGACCAGCTGAAGGCGATCGCCTCTCATCCGGAGCTGCGGTCAGTGTTTTTGGACGAGATTTTCCGCCGAATGTCGGAGCATTTCTCACCGGACCGGGCGCGGCACGTGGACTTCGTGGTTTCCTGGCGCTTTTCGGAAGGGTCGGGCGAGGACGGTTACGACCGTTTCCAGACGGTGATCGAGGACGGGGTCTGTGTGTCCTCGACGGACTTGTCGCGGACCCCGGACACCACGATCACGTTGTCAGTGGATGACTTCATCAGGATGGCAACGGGCAACGCAGCCGTGGCGGCGATGTTCGTGACGGGTCGCGTGAAGGTGAAGGGCGAGTACGCGCCGGCGGTGCGGTTCTCCAGCTACTTCGACATCCCCAAGCCGTCTGTGGACTAGTCGCAGTTCACGAAAACTTCGACCATCCTCTCCGGGCTGTAAGTGAATGCTTACGGAGGAGTGCATGGTGCAGTTGACGGTCGATTTTCCGTTTGCGAACCTTGGTGGACGATATCGGCGTCCACATCGATAACACAGACCAGAGCCTGGATGAACTGGGGCGAATCGTCGCTGACCTGGCAACTTCTAGGGCGGGATCCGGTCACGACGCGTTTCACGAGGCGATCACCGAGTGGTTCGCCTCCGCCCGTGATTGCCAGATCAGTTGCACTGGATTCGCACCGTCGGTAAACGCTCACGATAACTTCTGGATTTGGAACAATGACACCCAGGGCAAGATCAAGGAGATCATCGACGGTCTGAGTATCGTCGGTTTGGTCCTGGTGATCGGCAGCGTCCTCACCGACGGCGGGCTCGACGTGCTCATCGTCGGAGTGATCGAGGCGCTCGACTTGTTCGGTGTCGAAGCCGGCGCCACCTTGGCGATTCCCATCGCCGAGGTCGCCGCCACCGCGGAGGCGATCCTCATCACCGCGGGTGGGGCGGTTGCGATCACCCAAGGCGTGGTTCATCCCGACGACCGCATCGACGGCAAGGTGTTCGACAACTACGCGCCGTCGACCGGCCGCGCGCGCAACATCGAGGACGAAATGGCGAAGAAGGTCGCGAAGGAGCAGACGGATCGGATCATCCTCAACCTGGCCGACAGCCCAGTGGACCTCAACGCGATGCGCGCGCAACTCCACGATTGGCCGATCAGCGGTCTCAAGGAAGCCATCGCGATCGACAAACAAGGCAATATACTCCACCTCTATCCCTGATCAACCACGCGAGGACCCGCTCGAATGGCTATCTTTTACGATCTCGAAATGGCGACATCATCATCACCGGAGCAAGTCGCACGCGCTCTGCTCGAAGTCGGCAGCCCGTTGCAACTGTTCGAGGGATCGGCCACGGCTGAGCAGGTGACTTGCGACGGAGCGGTGACCCCGCTCCGCACGTGGGTGCGGGTCTACGAACGCCACACTGCGCCGTGGTCGCCGCTGGTCACGGACTTCGGAATCACCCCGACGGTGGCCGTCGGATTCAGCCTCTACAAACACGACCACATACCCGAACAACAGGACGACCTGGTCCGCGTGGCCACCGGATTGTTGGACAGAGTCATCGGCGATACCGTGCTGTCCGGCATGGAAACGATTTGGCTCATGCGCCGCCACGGCGAGTTGACCTTGAACGAGCGGGACGACATCTGGCCGGAGCGCCGTCTCGCCACGCTGCGGCAGCCCTACCGGCGGAAAACCCTCGCCTTCTCCGAGGACTGAAGGCGCGTCGACGCGGTGCAGGACGGATGGGCAAAGCTTAGCTGCGTCAGCCGCGGACGCGCTCGAGCGCGTGCCGGGGTCGACGCTCTGCACGGAACGCCTGCAGTGAATCGTGAGCTGCGCGTCGCACCTCGGTGTTGAGCTGTTCGTCGTCGAGCGTCTCGAAGGACATAAAAGCACCGAGTCGCAACAAGCGCTTCAGGAAGTCCTTGAGCAGATCGGTTTCGTTCAGTCCGCCGGTGTCGATTTCGTGCCAGACGTGCAGGATCGAACGGACCAGTTGGGGACTGCCGCCCAGCGCTCGTCGACGCGCGTAGATCTGGTCGAACGCACCCTCGCCGAGGATACTCAGCGCAGCATAGGGGTCGGGGTTTTCGACGTCGTGCACCAAATGGGCTCGCCACCACAGGCGACCGAACACGTGCCGGGTCAGGTCCTTGGCGAGAAAGCGCTCGTCGGTCCGCTTCTCGAATCGCCAGAACGAGACGTCCGGCAGCACGACGAGGGCGAGGAACACCCAGATGTCGCGAGCGGCTGCTTCCGCAGGAGCCAACCCGGTCGTCCGGTGGAGCAGCTTGGCGACTTTTCGGTCGAAGTCGTTGTTGGCTGCGACGGTCGATCGGTTCGGGAAGCCGGCCTCCCGAGCCACGGCTACAATCGTCTGACGCAGCTGCCCGAGGTCCTTCTCCCGGACGCGGTCACCGCCGGTGGCAGCGTAGACGGCAGAGTCGTGGCGCAGCGCGGTGCGCCGTTCGAGCTCTTCGATGGTCAGCGACTTGTACTCCTCGTACAGCTTATGGGCTTGTCGAGGCAGGAGCCGTGGGAACAAGACGCTCATCAGGACTCTTCGAAGATTCGAACAGCGTGCTGCAATTCGGTGGCGAACGCGGTCGGCGACTGCCCTTGCCGCCTGCGCAGGTGGGCCAGGCTCTGTCCGGGGAAGAATCTCCCGACCAGTGCCTGCAGCGTGCTCCCGATGGTTTCGTCGCCGTAGTCGAACTCGAGGTTGAAGTCCTGGTCACGCAGCGCGTACTCCACCAAGGTGCGAGCGACGTCTGCGTGCACGGTGGAGAGCACCACACGATCGACGGGCCGTGGCTTGGCCGCGTTGCGCATGGCGTCGACCAGTACGCGCTTGCGCTCGTTCACCACCAGGAGCAGCGCACCCATGGTGGCCGTTTCCAGGTCGCCACCGATCTCCACGTGCCAGCCGGCCTCTTCCGGATATTGGGTCTTGGCGAAGTCGACGACGGCGATGGGGAACAGCGGCGCGTCGCCCTGGAGCCGGGTCTCGTACTTGCTGGTCCACAGGATCGAACCAGCGCGTCGGGGCGACGCCAATTCGCCGTCTTGGCAGAACTCGGCGAGCACCAGTGTCGTTTCCAACCCCAACATGCCACCCAGTTGGTTTCCGGCCAATACCGCGGTCAGGTCGACGTTCGCGACCCCCTTCTCGGGCAGGACGATCCGATCGCCCGCGGCCTTCAGCCCCGAGCCGGACGCGGTCCAGATCACGGCGAGGGTCAGCTTCGCGGTCGGAGGCAGTCCCGTGGCCTGCCGAACGAGATCGACGTCGACGGTCACGGGTTGCCGCAGCGACAGATCCATCCGGTAGTCCCAGTCGCTCAGGGCGTCCGGCAGCTCACCGGGGACATCGTCGATGAGCCACTGCCACGGTCCGGCCACCACCGCTCCCGTCGGAGCCGTCCGGTACGGGGGCGCTTGCATGCTCATCGCGAGGTCTCCTCACGCTGGGCGTGCACCGCGATCTCGGTCGTCGTGTCGGGTGCCGGACGGACCAGAACGCGCCAGACGTCTTCGCCGCCTTCGAGGGCCTGCGTCGGATCGGTCCGGAGCGCGCCGTCGGGGCCTTCCCATCCGAAGAGCCGTGGGCCGTCGGCTCCCCGCGGCGGATCTGTTTCCCGGCTGCTCGTTCCGGCCAACGCGACGCCGAGATCGGCGCTGCAAAGGTGCACGCCGAGTGCTGAAATCCGGAACGCCTGGATCAGCAGGATTTGGTCGTCGCGAACCTCGTAATACGGTGCGTCCAGGTACTCGACTCGCGGTTGGCGTCTGCCTGATCGGCCGGGTTCCGGGTCGGCTCCACCCTCCGGCGAGGAGCCTGCGCCACCGCTGTCCGCGTCGAAGAGGTCGCCCGAAAGTTGTACGGTCCCGGCCGACGGCGTCGGCTTCACCGGTTTGAATGCCCTTCGGTAGTCGGACGCTCCGCCGATACCCCAGGCACCTGCAACGAGATCGGAGAACGAGCGACTCGCGGCGCCCAGGGATATCTCGGATGAGCTGGTGCGAACCCGGCCGTCGATCTCGATCAGGCCTTCGATGGAATCCTTGATCCGAGTGAAGGCCATCCGGACGAAACGCTTTTCCTGGCCTTCGAGCGATTGCCAGTTCCACGCGTCGTGCGTGGGCGGCTCGGACGACGCGAATGTTCCGTCGAGCTCGATGTCCGCGCGGAAGACCCCGGCATAGGACACGTACTCGGCCGCCGGCTTGGGCCCGGCGTGATAGGTCACCACGAGTTCCGCTGTCCGCATGAGACAGACGTGGTGAACGGTGCTGCCGATGCCTGCCGTCTCGGCCGCGGAGGTCTCGGCGAACGGTGGGAGGAAGCGCTTCTCGAGCCCCAGCCTTCCGAGCTTCGTACGGGGGTGCCCGTTGTACCAAAGCTGTTTAGCGTCGTCATCCGATCGCATCGCTTCGTACGCGGTGACGAACATGTCAAGGGGAGTCGTCTCACGCGGGTCCGGCACGGGAACTGTGATCCCATCGCACTGTACGGAGAACCGAATCGGTGGAGCGCCGTCGTCAGGACCGGCCAGCATCTTGGGCCAGAGGTTCCACGCGATCGTCTCCGCCAGGTAGCTCCCGGCGTTCTCGATCTCCCGCTCACCGAGGTCGGGATCGATGACCACGACCGTCGTACCGGTCTCCTCCGGGCCGAAGCCGCGCAAGCCCAGGCGCTCCGCAGTGGCATCGGCCTCGTCGCCGATCAGCGGCTCGACCACGCCATCCGAGGAGTGGGTGCCCCACCAGTGTCGTCCGGTGAACCTGCGGCCGGAAAGACCTTCACCTTCGGCGTAGCTCTTCCAGAGCGCGCAGCCCATCAGCCGGGTCTCGAACCCGTCGGCGACTCGACACCGTGTGTGCACGAGCACAGTCCCGGGCTTGCTCAACAGGTAGAAGATGCCTTTGCCGAAACCGTAGGTGCCCCCACCGAGCTCGGTGTCCCTCGGCTCGCCGATGTTCCTGATGAAGGACACGAAATCGTGGTTTTCGACCACCGCGTTGTCCGCGCGAGTGGGGCCGCCCAGACCGGTGGTCCCACGGTCGGAAACCGTGAGGACGCGGATGACCGGGCCCGAGATCGACTGCCGCAGTGGCAGGTGCTCGTGGGCGGGTATGTTGCGGATGAGCAGTTCCCGCCACGCCGGCGCGTGCGCCGGGCTGACGACTCTCAGATCGAGGTGGTAGTCGACCGCCGTTTCGCCGATTCGCGCATCCCAGCTGTTCTGGGCGGACTCGCGGACGAGGATCGTCAGCAGGTCCAGCTCGGGCCTACCGAGCTGGTTGCGGATGCCCTCGGCCGCACTCGCCCCTTCGGGCGGGAACATCTGTGAGTGCCAGGCCGCTGTGGTCACTTGCTCTCCTGAATGATCCGGGCGATTCGAGCACGGATTTCTTCGGCGTCGGCGACTTTCGGTTGCTGTCGGTCCAGATCGACGGTGTAGTCGAGGTCGGAGATGCCCGGGACGACCGATGAAGGGTCGATGCGGGGAAAGCCGTCATCCACCTCGTACCAGCGTTGCTCGCGAACCGCGAACCGTACGTTTTGGTACAGGTCCGCGTCGACCGGTCGGTAACCGGCTTCGGCGAGCTTGAAGAGCAGCTTGGTGTCGTCGTCGCCGGTTCGGTGCGCACGGTCGACGAGATCGGAGATCGTGCTGCCCTGTTCGGCCACTCGTTCCACGCGAACCCAAACGAGGTCGAGGGTTCCGTGCGGCGGTGGCTGAAGCTGCTCGACGCCGTGGACGCGGACTTTCCGCCCGGTCGTCGCCGTGGAGGTCTTCACCTCGATACCTCGCGTGCCGACGGTGAAGTCGTGACGGTGTCCTGAGGGGCCCGACCAGAAGTCGACGGCCGTAGTCTCGTCCTCGAGTAGTTCGTTCAGCACCACCAGTTCGCCGAACAGACCCGCCAACCGATCGGTGCTGAGCGGTGCCGGTGAATGCTGGAACAACGCACGCCACCGGCCCAGAACCGAATACAGCGACTTCAACGGCCGGTCGGGGGCTTCTTCGACGGAGGTCAGGACATCGGCGACGAGTCCGGTGAAGACCTCGTCGAGGTCCCTGCGGAGGCAACCGAGGTCGGCGTACCGCTCGTAGGTGTGGTCATTCTCGAGCGGACGCTCACGGACGGTCAACGCCGCGCCGCCGCGGTCGGGGCGGACGTGCTGGTGAGCGCTCAACGGAACCAGCAGGTGGCGATTTCCGGCGTGGTCCACGGCCGCGAGCACTGGGCCGAGCGAGGTCGTCACCGGGAGGTCCGACGTTCGCACATGTTCCGGTCCCGACGTGTGTTCTTCCTCGAGGCGCTCCCAATGATCACCGACGACTTCGCGCAGTGGCACGGCCATCAGTCGTCCACCGCGTCGAGCGCACTCAGATCTTCGTCCTCGATACGGACCTTGGCCAGGTTCGTGGCCACGTACTGCCACTCGACCGTCGAATCGACCGACGATGGCGGCGGGAAGACCAGACCCACGCCGATGACGTCTGCTGCGGCATTCAGGGGCCGACGCTCGATTCGGGGCGGGTCGGGTTTCGAGTCCTTGTCGATCGCGTAAAGCGCCAAGAGAGCGGTATGCGGGCTTTGCTGCAGTCGCAGCCCCTTGATCTTCTCTTCGGTCAGCTCGCCCTGCACCGACGAAGTGTTCAGATCGATCGCCGCGTCCCGGCGGCTCATCAAGGTCTTGATATCGACGAAGTCGGCGTTGTCACCGTTGAGAGCAGAACGAGTGACCATGCGAACGGTGAGATCTCCGGCGAAGGCGAACTCCTTGGGAGTCTCCTTGCCTGCGGAACCACCGATGATGGCGACGTTCCAGCCACGCAGTGCGCCGGATTTGGCGATGCGCCTGGCGATGTAGTCGGTCAGCAGCTCGGAGTCGCACTCCTGCGACTTCTCGTGGAATTGGTATTCGCGCAAGAACTTCGTGATGAGCTCGTGCGGGACGCCACGAATGAGCTTGTTGCCGTTCTGCCCTGCCGGTTCCGGACTGCCCTCGAGCGCAGCCTGCTCGACGAGCTTGCGAGCTGCGGCCTGGTTGCCGACGAGCCAGTCACGATCGGTGCGGAAGTATCGCGTTTGCACGCGTTGGCCACCGTAGGCTGACGCGGACGGCACGGCGTTGGTCATCTTCGCGGCCGCCGTCACGCGAAGTGCCGGGTGCGTGCGCAGGCGGACGGCGAAGGTCATCGGCGTCTTGTCCTCGACCATGTACACGTCGATGTCGCGGCGCATCTCGCTCTCGACCGTCGCGATGTGGCGGAACCAGTCGCGGAGCTCATCGGTCATCCAGATGCGGGGCAGGTCGGCGTAGCCGTTGCGGAAACCGAACCACCGGCCCATCTGCAACAACGTGTCATACGCGGACACCGACCGCACGAAGAAGCTCACGGCCAGGCCTTCGAGCGTCAGACCGCGAGACAGCGTGTTGCCACCGACCGCGATCGCGACGACCGGACCGTTCTCGTAGTCGAGGCGGTCCTTGCTGCCGGAGTTGTCCATGATGATCCGGCAATCCTGCAGAACGCCGGGAAGGAGCGGCACCAGTTCGTCGAATTTCACCACTTGTTCGCCGAACAGATCCGCCGGCACGCGCGCGGTCTCGCGCTCCCAGAGCTCCCGGAGCTCGGTCAAGAGTCGGGTGTCCCCTGCTCGTAGGAGAGCTGCGCTCTCGTTGCGAAGCTTTGTGAGGGGCGACTTGAAACTGTTGTGGACTGCCGTGTTGACGCTGGTGTGCACCAACATCGTCGAGTGTGGATTGCCTGTCTTGCGAACCCGACGTGCTGCGGTGCTGAGCCAGAAGTACCGGACTGCCGCCCGGAGTGTGTCCGTCAGGACGGGTTGGAAGCCGTCGGCGTCGGCACGTGAGCTCGGACGTACCAGGTCCACTTCGGATGCGGGGACCTGCCGGATCATGTCGTAGCCGTCGAAGACGTCTTCAGGGTCTTCGCCGTCCATCACGTCCCGGCCGAACAACACCTCGGTCCCGAAGTGTCCCTTCGGCTTGGGAAGGTTGACGATGAAGTGCTCGGGGTACAGGTCCTTGGCCGAAGGGTCGATCAGCAGGTTCGCGAACGGGGTTGCGGTGTAGCCCACGTAGGCCGACTTCGGCAGTCGTCCGAGGACCTCGATGATCAGCGGGTTGATCGTCTCCGTGGCGACAGTCGCCTGGTCGGCCTCGTCGTCGATGATCAACGCCGGGCAATCCGCGAGGTACTCCGAAGCCGTCTCGAGCCACGCTGAGAACTTCTCGAGCACCCGAGGGTTCTTCTTGATCACGCACAGGACGTGCTGCTTGTTGTTCTTGGAAAGGTAGGCAGCCGCGTTGGCGGGCGGCGTGAAGTCCTTGTCGGGGTCCGTGAGCTGGAGCCAGCGCGACGGGTTCGGTTTGACCAGCTGGTCGACGAGACGAAGTTGGGTCTGGCGGCGCAGGCCGTTGTGGATACCGGCGAGGACGATGAAGAGCTTGTAACCGCGATCGGCCGCTTTCGCCGTCACGGCCGTGAAGTTGGTCGTCTTTCCGGATTGGACGTAGCCGACGACTAGGCCCTTCGTCGAAAACTGGGTCACCCGCGGGTGGCTCAGCAGGGAAACGACCTTGGTCGATGCACCGTCGAGGTCGTCGAGGCTCTCTTGCGACCACCCCGACTTCCGCAACAGCTCTTCGAGCGCCGGCCAGTACTTGTCGCGCGGCCGTGGGCCGGTGTACCAGGTGTAGCGGTTGTCGAGGATGACGCTGCGAGGTTCCTCGCGCTCTCGGATCCGGATGGTTTCGCGCTCGTGCCGCTCGGCGATTCGTTGTAGCAGTTCGTCCTCGGCGCCGAAGAGCTCCATCCTCTTGATGGCAGTTTCCGGAGTGCCAGTGTCCACCAAGTCGAGAAACGCGGCGTACTGCTGGTCGAACTTGTCGGTCACCGATCCTCCAACTCCGTCTCCGGACACATCGACGGGACGAGCTACGTCGACCCGCCCCACGGTAGGTGCTGACGGCTTCACCGTCAGGTGCCTCGAACGGGTGACCCCTGACCCGGCTCCCAACGAAACCCCCTCCGTGATCGAAAACGTCGCACGGACGGCCGCGTCCGTTACTCCATGTGGTCACGAACGCGTCACGCGCCGAACGGACCGGTTGCCGGCGTGTCGGGTTCATGGCTCGTTCGGAGTCTCGTACTCGGCTTATAGACTCCCGTCTCATGACCGACGGACAGTTGGCCTTGCCGATACCGGCGCAGGTCGAGATGGTGGACCTCTTCGCCGGTCCGGGTGGCCTCGACGTCGCCGCCCATTGGTTGGGCCTGTCCGTGGTCGGCATCGAATGGGACGACGACGCTTGCGTCACTCGCGAGCAAGCCGACCTGCACACGAAGCATGGTGATGTGCGGCTGTCCAAGCCCGCCGACTACCCCAAGGCCCGGTTCTTGAGCGGGGGGCCTCCCTGCCAGACGTACACCGTCGCCGGGCAAGGGGCCGGAAGGCGAGCTCTTGACCAGGTGCTTTCCTTCGTCGAAGCCTTCAAAACCAGTAACGGTGTCAGCGAGGACGATCTCGCGCAGTTGGATGACGAACGCACCGGCCTGGTGCTCGAGCCCTTGCGGTGGGCGGTGGACGCCGGCGTTCCGTATGAAGCGATCGTTCTCGAACAGGTTCCGGCTGTGTTGCCCGTCTGGCAGGCGTACGCCCGGGTGCTGGAAGGACGCGGGTACAACGTCGATTGTGGAATCCTCCACACCGAAGAGTTCGGAGTTCCGCAGACACGTCGCCGGGCGATCTTGATCGCCCGGCGTGACGGGGAAGCCAAGCTGCCGAAGCCGACGCACCGGCGTTATCGCAAAGGAGCGGCCCGCGGCGAAGGCGATCCACGCCTGCGTCCGTGGAAGACGATGGGGGAAGCGCTCGGCTGGTCGGAGCAGTTCACCGTGGTGTCCAACTACGGCACCGGCGGCGATCCGAAAGCGCGTGGCCGGCGGCTGTCGACCGAGCCCGCCTTCACGGTCACCGGCAAGGTCTCCCGAAACCGGCTGATCAACCGACCGAAAGGTCGATCCGATCGCTTTACCGACCAAGAAGCAGGCAGGTTGCAGACGTTCCCGCCGGATTACCCCTGGTCAGGGCGAGGGATCGCCCAACAGATCGGCAATGCGATTCCGCCGCGACTGGCAGCCCACGTCCTGGCCGCGGCGATGGGCAAGGAGCTCGACGTCGCGAAACTGGACCAGTGCGTCAAGCGAAGCTGGAAGGACACCCGCAACGGGGTCGACGGACTGCTGAAAGACGCCTGACGTTCAGCGGCGTTCCCCGACTGCCGTGATGACCCGATCCACGGCGACTTCCACGGTCTCGTGTTCCCAGATCCGAACGGCGAGCCAGCCCGCCTCGTCGAGGCGGGCGTCGGTGTCGGCGTCTCGCTTGCGGTTGGTCTCGATCTTCTCGCGCCAGAACTCCGCGTTGTTCTTCGGCCACGTCGCGTGCTCAGGACATCCGTGCCAGAAACAGCCGTCGACGAACACCGCGACGCGAGCCGGACCGAAGACCAGGTCCGCCTCGCGGCGCACCCCTTTGACCGGTCGCCGGTGCACTCGGTAGCGAAAGCCGGCGCGATGCAGGGCCTTGCGCAGCGCCATCTCGATCCCGGTGTTCCGGGACTTCTGCTTGCTCATCCGGATGCGCACGGCGGACGTGGTCTTCAAAGGCTCCACGCGCACATTGTGGCAAGGTTCGAGTGCCTGGGCCGAGCGTGGCTAGTTCTCCACAACCCGGCCTTCGATGACCGTCGGCTGCTCCCGGTGCTGTGGTCCCTCCGAAGAAACCACCTCGCTGTCAACCACCATCACCGGCCCCCGCCGCTGGTTGGCGAACCGCACTGCCCGCTTCTCCATCCGGCGCAACCACAGCCGGCGGGCCACCGCCCGCGAAGGTGGCAGGATCAGCAGCAACCCGAGTACGTCGCTGACGAACCCGGGCACGAGGATCAGCACCCCGCCCAGCCCGACCAGCATCCCGTCGGTGAGTTCCTTCTCCGCCGGACGCCCCGAGCGGGCTGCGGCGGTGAATGCCCTCATGGCCTTGCCGCCCTCGCGGCGGGCCAGCCACGATCCCAGGATCGCTCCCGCCAGGAGGATGCCGAGCGTGCCGAGCACGCCGACGGCTGAACCCACCGCCCAGATCGCGGCGATCTCGGCGAAGACGTAAAGCAGGAACGCGACAGCCATACCCGGACAACGAACGACCTGTCTGTTTTGCTCCCGGCCACTCGGTGTCCGCGACTAAGGTCACCCACCGTGTCGGACTGGCAGCGCTACCTCTCCCTCGCGGGCTTGCTGCTTTTCGCGGTGGTCCTCGTGTCCTACGGGCGGCATTTGCGGCGCATCCGCTACCCCGGGCTCGGCTCGGCCGCCACCCACGACAGCGACAGCGAGGCCGAGGCAGCAGAAGCTGCCGTGACCAGGCGGCGGATGGCCGCGTCCGTGCTCGGCTGGCTGCTCGTGGCGATCTTGGTCGTCACCACCGCCGCAGCTGGGCTCCTCTGGTTCCTAGGGTGGCCGCGGTTCCCGAAATCCGGCTCCTTCGATGTGCCCCAGATGCTGGACCTCTTCAAGATCGCGCTCTCGGTGGTCGCGGGGTTCGGCGGGGTCGTCTTGCTTGCGGTCAACTACCGGAAGCAGCGTGTCGCGGAGGACGATCACGATCTCGACGTCGACCGAGCCGCACGAGAGGTCGTGCAGCGGTTCAACGAACGGCTTTCGTCGGCGGCCGAGCAGCTCGCGCACAACAGCCCGGCGGTCCGTCTCACCGGCGTGTATGCCCTGGCCGGGCTGGCGGACGACTGGGACGACAAAAGGCAGGTCTGTGTTGACGTCCTGTGCGGCTACCTGCGGGTATCCCGCGACGCGGACAAGCCGGGTGAGGCCGAGGTCCGGAAGGCCGTGTTGCGCACCATCCGCGAGCGAGTCGCCGAGACCGCAAGACCATCGTGGCGGAGCCTCGACTTCGATTTCACTGGCCTCGTCTTCGACAATGCTGACTTCGCCGGACTGAGCTTCAAAGGAGCGGTCATCTTTGACAATGCCGAGTTCGGCGGCGACGAGACTTCCTTCGCCCGAACTTCTTTCAAGGGCCGGCTGAGCTGCCAGGGAACTCGGTTCACCGCCGCTAGGACCAACTTCGACGACGTCGTTTTCGAAGGTGCGGACGTCGAATTCCTCGGTGCCGAGTTCACCGGCCACGAACTGAGTTGGGTTCGCGCCACTATCATGAAGCCAAAGGTGACCTTCTACCGCTGCCGGATCGGTTGCGAGAGCCTCGACTTCGGGCGCATGAGCATTCAAAGCGGGGAGCTCAGCTTCGTGGGGCTTGATTTCGTCGATGCCCATGTTAACTTTGCCAACCTCGACGACGGCTGGGGCGACGAGTCGGATTTTCCCCGGCTGGTCTTCGACGACTCGCGGTTCACGCGCTGCCGGCTTCGGCTCGAACTGTGGAGCGAGCTGTGGCGGGACCGCGAACGGATGGTCTGGCTCCAATCCTGTGTGCTCGACACAGTGACCGTCGAGGTCGCCGCGGACGAAGACGCGAAGCCGTGGCTCAACATCCGCAAGGTTGAACTGCGCGGTGGCACCGAAATCCCCGACCGGTTCGTCCGGCGCCACGGCGCCCCCGCTAGCTCGGCACCTCGTCCAGGTACGCCCGCGCCTGAAGCGTGAACAGCTCGGCGTACCCGGCCTTCGCCGCCATCAGCTCCTCGTGCGTGCCGTACTCCGCGACCTTTCCGTGGTCCAGCAACAGAATTCGCTCGGCCTGGCGCACCGTCGAGAACCGGTGCGAGATGTACAGCGTCGTCCGGCCCTCGGACAGCTCACGCAGCCGCGAGAACAGGTCGTGCTCGGCCTGGGCGTCCAGGGCGGACGTCGGCTCGTCGAGGATCAGCAGCGGTGCCTCCCGCTGGAACGCCCGCGCCAGCGCGATCTTCTGCCACTCCCCGCCGGACAGCGAAACGCCCTGGTCGAACCAGCGCCCCAGCGGGCTGTCGTAGCCGGACGGCAGCCGCTCGATGCGTTCGTCCGCGCCCGCGCGGCGAGCCGAATCCTCGATGTGCGGCCGATCCTCCAGCCGGGAAAGGTCGCCGAGGCCGATGTTCTCCGCCGCTGTTCCCTGGTACGTCACGTAGTCCTGGAACATCGCGCTGATCCGCCGGCGCAGCTCGTCCGGGTCGTACTCGCGGATGTCGACGCCGTCCAGGAGGATGCGGCCGTCCGTCGGGTCGTAGAGCCGGCAGAGGAGCTTGAACAGCGTCGATTTGCCCGCGCCGTTCCGGCCCACCACCGCCACCGTCTCGCCCGGGTGGATTTCGAAGCTGACGTCCTCCAGCGCGGGCTCCTCCGAACCCGGGTACGCGAACGTCACCGAATCGAACTCGATGTGGCCGGCCACCACCGAAGGGAACGGGCGCGGTGCGGCAGGTGCCGTGATCTCCGGCTTCGTGTCCAGGAAGCGGTACAGCGTGTCGAGGTAGAGGTTGTTCTCGTACATCCCCGAAAACGCCGTGAACAGTCCGGACACCGACGTCTGCACGGACGTCGCCGCGGCCGTGTACAACGCCAGGTCGCCCAGGGTCAGCCGCCCGCCGACCGCCTCCAGGGCGATGTACAACGCGATCGCCGATCCCGCCAGCGTGCTCAGCAGTCCCCAGGACGTCGAGCTGAGGTTGCGGTTGATCGTCAGCTTCCGCTGCCGCTCGTACGACACCAGGCCGAGCCGGCGGAAGCGGTCGACGAAGTACGGGCCGAGCCCGAACAGCTTCGTCTCCTTGGCGTACGTGTCCGTCGTGACCAGCGACGACAGGTAGTCCATCCGCCGCTTGATCGGCGACATCAGGAACGTCAGCCAGAACGCGCGCGAGCCGTACTTGGACTGCGAGATGAACGCCGGGATCGGCGCCACCAGCGCGACCAGCGCCAGCAGTGGGCTGATCGAGACGAGCAGCGCGATCATGCTGCCGAACGTGATCAGCGTCCGCACGAGCCCCAGCGCGGAGTTCATCATCGACAGCGGCCGCGTCGGCGCCTCCTGCGCGGCCTGGCGCAGCATGTCGTAGGACGCCGACCCCTCGAAGTACGCGAGGTGCAGCTCGCTCGCGTGCGCCATCACCTGGTGGCGGATGGTCAGCGTCATGCGTTCCTGCAGCAGCGACTGCGCGATCGACGTCAGCGCGCTGCTGATCGCGGTCGCGGCGAGCACGCCGAACTGGAACAGTGCGACGTTCACGATGTCGCCCGTGGTCCCCTTGCCCTGGATGGCCGCGACGACGGCGTCGAGCAGCAGCTTCGCGACGTACGCGGTCACGGTGGGCAGCAGCCCCGACAGCAGGGTGATCAGCGCCAGGATGATCGTCAGGACCGGGCTGGCCTGCCAGGTCAGCCTCACGACCTTGGGCAGGCCGCGGACCGTGCCCGCCACCGACGTTTTCGCGCGCCTCAGCCGGGAGCGCAGGTCTTTCGGCTGGTCCTCCGGCTTCGGTTCGGGAATGTCGACCGGCCCGGTGAGCCCGCTCTCCGGCACCGTCACGGCGTGCCGGCGTCGTCCCCGCCGAGCCAGCATGAACTCCATGCCGCCCCCACCGCCCGGGATCACGGGGCCTCCACGGCGCCGTGCAGGAAGACGTCGACCACCTGACGCGTGGTGGCGGCGTGGTCGTCCGGCGCCATCCGCCGGCCGCCGAACAGCAAGGTGAGGAACAAGGCGGCCAGTTGCTCGGGGGCCAGCCGGAGCCGGTCCTTTTCGGGTTCGAACAGTTCGGTGATCGCGCCGCGCATGGCGGCCATCGACTCGCTGCGGCCGCCCTTCATCGTGCGGTTCTTCAGGCGCTGCTCGGGGTCGCGGTGCTTGACGCGGCCGGACGCGTGCAGGGCGCCCATCAGCGCGCCCATCCGCTCGAAGTGCGCGCCGAGCGCTTCGGCGGCCTCGACGAGCCTGTCCTCCAGGGGCTGCGCGATGGGGATCTCGGCGATCGCGTCGAGGACGTGGTCCGGGCGCAGCACCTCGGCGGTGCAGGCGTCGAACAGCTCGTCCTTGTCCTTGAACGCGCGGAAGATGGTGCCCTCGCCGATGCCGGCGGCGCGGGCGATCTGGCTGGTCGTGACCGCGGTGCCGTGCTCGATCAGGAGCGGCAGCACCGCGTGCACGATCATGGCGCGCCGGTCTTCGGCGCTCATGCTCGGCGCTCTGCGCCGGGTTTCGGGTGCTGGTGTCATGCGACCAGTGTGCGGAGTGAGTGCTCACTCCGTCAAACGAATATGCCGACGGCGAAACGGCGAGGGCCGCCCCGGTGCCCGGGACGGCCCTCTGCCTGCGAAAACTCAGTAGGTCATGGCCATCGCCGGGTCGGCCAGCAGCGCGCCGACGTCGGCCAGGAACTCCGAACCCTGCTGGCCGTCGACCACGCGGTGGTCGAAGCTCAGCGACAGCTGGAGGACCTTGCGGACCTTGATCTCGCCGTCCACCACCCACGGCTGGTCCTTGATCGCGCCGAGGCACAGGATCGCGGATTCGCCCGGGTTGATGATCGGCGTTCCGGTGTCGACGCCGAACACGCCCACGTTGGTGATCGTGAACGTGCCGTTCGCCATGTCGGCCGGTGACGTCTTGCCCTCGCGGGCGGTGTCCGTCAACGCCGTCAGCGCCTGCGCCAGCTCCTTCAGCGACATCGAGTCGGCGTCACGGACCTTGGGCACTATCAGGCCCCGCGGCGTCGCCGCGGCGATCCCGAGGTGCACGTAATCCTTGTAAACGATCTCCTGCGCTGCTTCGTCCCAGACCGCGTTGACGTCCGGAGTGCGCTTCGCCGCCAGGCACACGGCCTTCGCCGCGAATGTCAGCGGAGTGACCTTGACCCCGGCGAACTCCCGCGACTTCTTGAGCTTCTCGCGGAACTCCATCATCGGCGTGACGTCGATGGTCAGGAACTCCGTGACGTGCGGAGCGGTGTACGCGCTCTGCACCATCGCGGCCGCGGTCATCTTCCGCACGCCCTTGATCGGGACGCGCCGCTCGCGCGCTCCGCTCTCGACCACCGGCGCGACGACCGGGGTTCCGTTGGCGGCGCGCTCGACGTCCTCACGGGTGATCACGCCACCGGAAGCGCTGCCGGTCAGCGCGTGCAGGTCGACGCCGAGGTCCTTGGCCAGCTTCCGCACCGGCGGCTTCGCCAGCGGGACGTACCCGCCGCGCGGCGCCGCGACCGGGGCCGGAGCAGGCGCCGGAGGAGCGGCGACCGCGGCCACCGGAGCGGGTTCTGCACCCTTGCGGGCGCGCCGCTGCGTGACCACGGCCTTGGAGCCGTAGCCGACCAGCGGCTTCATCTCTTCTTCTTCGACCGGAGCAGCGGCGGCGGCCGGGGCAGGGGCCGCGGCCGGAGCGGCAGCGCCACCCGGGTCGACGTCGATGGTGAGGATCGGCGTGCCGACCTCCACCGTCTGCCCCGGCTCGACGTGCAGTTCCGTGACGACCCCGGCCCACGGGATCGGCAGCTCGACGGCGGCCTTCGCGGTCTCGATCTCGACCACGATCTGGTTCACCGTCACCGTGTCGCCCGGCTTGACGTGCCAGTTCAGGATGTCGGCTTCGGTCAGCCCCTCCGCCGTGTCGGCCAGGGGGAATTGCTTGTACGTGGGCATTGCGCGGAAATCCCCCTTACCAGGCGAGCGAGCGGTCGACGGCGTGCAGCACCCGGTCCAGGTCGGGGAGGTAGTGCTCCTCGAGCTTGGCCGGCGGGTACGGCGTGTCGAACCCGGTCACCCGGAGGACGGGCGATTCCAGCGAGTAGAAGCACTCCTGCTGGACGCGCGCGGCGATCTCCGACGTCAGCGACGACTCCGAGGGCGCCTCCGACAGCGCGATCAGCCGTCCGGTCTTGCGCACCGACTCGAACACCGGGCCGAGGTCCAGCGGCGAGAGCGTGCGCAGGTCGATGACCTCCAGGGACTTGCCTTCGTCCTCGGCCGCGGCGGCCGCGTCGAGCGCGACCTTCACCGAGGGGCCGTACGCGACTACGGTCGCCGTCGTGCCTTCGCGCACGACCTGCGACGAGAAGCACGGGACCGGCGTCCCGGCGACGTCGATTTCGGCCCGCAGCGCGCCCGAGTGGTACAGCCGCTTCGGCTCGAAGAACAGCACCGGGTCGTCCGACTTGATCGCCTGCTGGATGCCCCAGTAGGCGTCGACGGCGTTCGAAATGGACACGACCTTGAGGCCCGGGATGTGCGCGAACAGCGACTCCGGCGACTCCGAGTGGTGCTCGACCGCGCCGATCCCGCCGCCGAAGGGCACCCGGATCACGACGGGCATCTTGATCTTGCCCTGCGTCCGGTAGTGCAGCTTGGCCAGCTGCGAGGAGATCTGGTCGAAGCCGGGGAAGATGAAGCCCTCGAACTGGATCTCGCACACCGGCCGGAAACCGCGCACGGCCAGCCCGACCGCGGTGCCGATGATGCCCGACTCCGCGAGCGGCGTGTCCAGCACGCGCTGCTCGCCGAAGTCCTTCTGCAGGCCGTCGGTGATCCGGAAGACGCCGCCGAGCTTGCCGACGTCCTCCCCCATGATCAGGACCTTCGGGTCTTCCTCCATCGCGCGGCGCAGGCCGAGGTTGAGCGCCTTGCCGATGGTGAGTTTCTGGATGTCGCTCATCAGTGCTCACCCGCCGATACGAAGCCGTCGAGGTAGGACAGGAACTCTTCGCGCTGCGCGTCCAGCACCGGGTTGCCCTCGGCGTAGACGTTGCTGAAGATCCTCTCCGGCGGCGGCTCCGGCATGTTGAACGTGTACTCGCGCAGGTCGGCGGCGAAACTGTCGGCGTCGGCCTGGACGCTGTCGAAGAAGTCGTGGTCGGCGTAGCCGTTGCGGGCCAGGTACGCGCGGACGCGCTCGATCGGGTCCTTGAGCTTCCACTCCTCCAGCTCGTCGGAGAGCCGGTAGCGGGTGGGGTCGTCGGTCGTCGTGTGCGCGTCCATCCGGTAGGTGAACGCCTCGATCAGCACCGGGCCGTTGCCGTGGCGGCACTCGTCGAGCGCCCAGCGGGACACCGCCAGGCAGGCCAGGACGTCGTTGCCGTCGACGCGGATGCCGGGGAAGCCGTAGCCGCGGGCGCGCTGGTACAGCGGCAGGCGCGACTGGCGCTCGGTCGGCTCGGAGATCGCCCACTGGTTGTTCTGGCAGAAGAAGACGAGCGGCGCGTCGTAGACGGCGGCCCAGACGAATCCTTCGTGGACGTCACCCTGCGAAGTAGCGCCGTCACCGAAGTAGCAGATCGTGGCTTCGCCGTCGTCGTCGCCGACCTTGCCCTCGAACTTCTGGCCCATCGCGTAGCCGGCGGCGTTGAGCACCTGGTTGCCGATCACGATGGTGTACGGGTGGAAGCCGTGGCCCTGGTAGTCCCAGCCACTGTGGTCGGTGCACCGGAAGATGCCCAGCAGGTCCTTCATGTCGACCCCGCGCGCGTACGCGACGCCGTGTTCGCGGTAGCTCGGGAACGCCATGTCGTTCGCCTTGAGGGCGCGGCCGGAGCCGATCTGCGCGGCTTCCTGGCCGAGCAGCGGGACCCAGATGCCGAGCTGGCCCTGGCGCTGCATGGCGTTCGCCTCGCGGTCGGCCCGCCGGACCAGCACCATGTCGCGGTACAGGCCGCGGAGTGCTTCGGCGTCGACGTCCTCGACGTACTTGTCGAACTGGGGCGAGGGGACTCGTTCGCCTTCGGGGGTGAGCAGCTGAGTGAGCTCAGCGCCACCTTCGCTGGTCGCTCGCAATCCGGCGATCACCTGTTCGGGGGAGGGCTGGGCCGCGACCGCGGCGGGGCCGTCTCCAGGCTCCGGGTGCGTCCACTGTTCGGACGGCATGCGCTGTACTCCTTGGTGTCGGTGCCTCTGGCGGCCGCTTGTGGCGACCACAGCGACTGCACCGGCGGGGACCAGCGCATCGGGTCCGAAGCGCTCGGTCACCGTCGGCGTTGACGGTTCTCGCGGACATCCTGGCACGAAGGTCCACGCTTTGGTGAGTCACGGATGCTGATTTGTTGCTGAGAAAGGGCCCCTGAACAGGGAAAACGTTAGGAAGCCCGAGCATCGGACCTACGAGAGTAGGGAATCGACCCGCGCGCTCACCAGGCGTGGCGCGTTCGCGTGATCGCGTGATCACCGGCGCCGGATGTGACGTTGTGACGTGCCGCACTGTCGGATCCCCGTGGCACGATGGCCGCGTGGAGCAGAAATCCGTTCGTGAATCCGTAGTGACGTCGTGGACCAACGACGTCATCCCGAGCCTGTCCGGGCTGGTGGCGATCCCCGCCCTGTCCCCGGCCTTCGACGCCGAGTGGGCGAAGACCGGTCACCTCGCCGCCGCCGTCGAGCACGTCCGCGAGTGGATCGCCGGGCGTGACCTGCCCGGCGCCAGCCTGGACGTCGTGCAGCTCGAAGACCGGACCCCCGTGCTGCTCGTCGACGTCCCGGCGACCCCGGGTGCGGCGGACAAGGGCACCGTCCTGATGTACGGCCACCTCGACAAGCAGCCCCCGGTCGGTGGCTGGTCCGAAGGCCTCGGCCCGTGGACCCCGGTGATCCGCGACGGCCGGCTGTACGGCCGCGGGTCCGTCGACGACGGCTACTCCGGCTACGCGGCGACCACCGCGATCGAGGCCGTGCACGCGGCCGGCGGCGAGCACGCCCGCATCGTGCTGCTGCTGGAGACCGGCGAGGAGTCCGGCAGCCCCGACCTGCCCGCCTACGTCGAGCACCTGGCCGACCGCATCGGCGACGTCTCGCTGGTGGTCTGCCTCGACGCCGGCGGCAGCGACTACGAGCGGTTGTGGCTGGTCACGAGCCTGCGCGGGATGCTGCACCTCGACGTCACGGTGCAGCTGCTCGGCTCGGCGCAGCACTCCGGCGTCGCGTCCGGCGTCGTCGCGAGCTCGTTCCGGATCCTGCGGCACCTCATCGAGCGGCTCGAGGACAGCGCGACCGGCGAGCTGCTGCTGGACGAGCTCAAGGTCGACGTCCCGGCGGACCGGCTGGCGGAGCTCAAGGCCGTCTCGCAGGACTTCCCGGAGGCGCTGCTGAAGGCGTTCCCGCTGGTCGAGGGCGGCCGGGTGATCACCGAGGACGCGCTGGAGCTGATGCTCAACAACGCGTGGCGCCCGACCCTGTCGGTGATCGGCGCCGACGGCTTCCCGAAGCCCGCCGACGCCGGCAACGTCCTGCGCGAGAGCACGACGTTGACGCTGAGCTTCCGCCTGCCGCCGACGGCCGACGCCGAGAAGGCGCTCGAAGCCGTGAAGCGCGTCCTGACCACGGACGTCCCGTATGGCGCGAAGGTCACCCTCGACGCGCCGCAGGCGGAGAACGGCTGGAACGCGCCGGCCGAGTCGCCGTGGCTGACGACGGCCCTACGCACGGTCGGCGACGAGGTCTTCGGCCGCCCCCACCGCGCGACCGGCATGGGCGGCTCGATCCCGTTCATGGGCCTGCTCTCGCGCAAGTACCCGGACGCGCAGTTCCTGGTCACCGGCGCGTGCGGCGCCGACTCGAACATCCACGTGCCGGACGAGTGGCTGCACCTGGACTACGCGCAGCAGGTCACCGAGGCCGTCGCCCACATCCTGGACGCCCACGCCCGCGGCTGATCCCCCCGAGGCGGCACTTTCACGTGAAAGTGCCGCCTCGGGTCAGGCCAGGCGGGTGAGGTGGACCGAGACGTCCAAAGTGGACTGCCCGCCCCCGGTGAAGATGCCCTTCAGCGGCGCGACGTCCGCGTAGTCCCGGCCCATCGCCACCCACACGTGCCGCGGCCCGACCGGGATCGCGTTCGTCGGGTCGTAGGCCCACCAGCCGCCGGTCCAGACGTCGACCCACGCGTGGGACTCGCCTTCGACGACCTCGCCGAGCTTGGCGTCCGGTTTCGTGTGCAGGTAGCCCGACACGTACCGCGCCGGGACGCCGATCGCGCGCAGCATCACCAGCGTGACGTGCGCGAAGTCCTGGCACACGCCTTCGCGCGCCTGCCAGGCGTCCGTCGCCGTCGAGTGGACGCCCGTCGTGCCCGGCTGGTACTTGAGCTGCTTGTTCACCCACTCGCACACCGCCAGCACCGCGTCCGCCGGGTCGAGGCCCGTCCGCAGTGAACGGGCCTCGCGCGCCAAGTCGACGTCTCGCGGGGTGTAGTCGGTCGGGGTCAGGTATTCGGTGCGGTGGTCGATGACCGTTTCGGTACGCAGGTCCTTCCACGACGCCGTGTGGATCGGCTCCGCCTCGTCCGCCGTCTCGACCACCGACGTCGCCAGCACGGTGAACTCGGTGTGCGGCGCGTGGAGGTCGAAGGACGTCACGACCGTGCCCCAGTAGTCCGTGTACCGGTAGGCGCGGGTCGCCGGGGCCGTTTCGATGCGCGTCGCCACCGTCGTCTGGCGGCGGTCGGAGCGCGGGGTCAGCCGGGCCTCGTTGTACGACTGCGTCGCCGGTGTCGCGTACCGGTACCCGGTCCGGTGCGCCACCCGCAGCTGCCACGTCACAGCGAAACCTCCGCGCCGCTCCACGCCACCCACGGTGACGTGCTGAAGTACTGCATCGAAACCGCTTCCCCGATGTCCTTGATCGACGTCTGCAGCGCCGCCAGCCGCCGCGGCAGGTCGGTGAGCAACTCCGACGGGCGGAGGAACTCCAGCTCGCTGCGCGCGCGGCCGAGCTCGCGCAGGGCCTCGGACTTCTCGTTGGTGCGGGCGCCGCCGCCCGGGTCGAGCCGCTGGAGGCACTCCTCGGCCTGCAGCAGCGCGTGGAACACCGAACGCGGGAACAGGCGGTCCCGCAGCAGGAACTGCACGACGCGGCCGGCGTCCAGGGCGCCCCGGTAGGTCCGCAGGTAGGTGTCCTGCGCGCCGGCCGAGCGCAGCACCGTGATCCAGCCCGGCGACGACGCGCGGTCCGCGACCCGCGACAGCAGCAGCCGCACGACCATGTCGGCGCGTTCGATCGAGCGGCCCAGCACCATGAACAGCCAGCCGTCGTCGCGGCTCATCGTCGAGTCGGCGAGCCCGGCGAACATGGCCGCGCGTTCCTCCACGAAGGACAGGAACGCGTGCGGCCCGGCGCGCCGGGCGTAGCGCTGCCGGTCGGGCACCGCGTTCCACGTGGCGTTCAGGCATTCCCACAGCTCGGTCGAGACGACTTCGCGGGCGCCGCGCGTGTTCTCGCGCGCCGAGTTGATCGAGCCGACGATCGACGCGGGGTTGTCCTTCCCGTACGCCACCAGTTCGGTCAGCTTCCACACGTCCAGCGACTCGGCGCCCGCCGGGTCGATGCCCAGGACGGCCAGGAGCTGGCGGCTCGCGTGGTCCGGGTCGACGGTCGCGTCTTCGAGCAGCTGGTGGACCGAGACGTTGAGGATGCGGGAGGTGTCGTCGGCGCGTTCGACGTACCGGCCGATCCAGTACAGCGACTCCGCATTGCGGGCGAGCATGCGAACCTCCCTAGCTCTGTTGCTGCTGCTGTTGCTGCTGGGACGTCGTCAGCTCGGGCCCCTGTTCGGCGGCCAGGCCATCCACAGTGGACACCGCGCCGAGCGCGGGCCGCTCGAGCTCGCGTTCGGCCGTCGAGGCCCGGGACGCCAGCACCCAGGTGTCCTTCGAGCCACCGCCCTGCGACGAGTTGACGACCAGGCTGCCCTCCGGCAGCGCCACCCGCGTCAGGCCGCCGGGCAGCACGAAGATCTCCTTGCCGTCGTTGACGGCGAACGGCCGCAGGTCGACGTGCCGCGGCGCGAGCCGGTCGTCCACCTTGGCCGGCACGGTCGAGAGCTGGACCACCGGCTGCGCGATCCAGCCGCGGCGGTGCGCGCGCACCTTGCGCCGCAGCGTGTCCAGCTCCTTCTTGGTCGCCTCCGGGCCGAACACGATCCCGTAGCCGCCCGAGCCCTCGACCGGCTTCACGACCAGCTCGTCGAGGTGGGCCATGACGTGGTCGAACTCGTCCGGCAGCCAGCAGCGGAAGGTGTCCACATTGGGCAGCAGCGGCTTCTCGTTCAGGTAGTACTTCACCATCTCCGGCACGTAGGTGTAGACGAGCTTGTCGTCGCCGACACCGTTGCCGATCGCGTTCGCGACGACGACGTTGCCCGCGCGGGCGGCGTTCTGCACGCCGGCGATGCCGAGCACCGAGTCCGGCCGGTAGTGCACCGGATCGAGGAACTCGTCGTCGATCCGCCGGTAGATGACGTCGACCTGGCGTTCGCCCTCGGTCGTCCGCAGGTAGACGACGTTGTCGCGGCAGAACATGTCGCGGCCTTCGACGAGCTCGACACCCATCAGCCGGGCCAGCAGCGAGTGCTCGAAGTACGCCGAGTTGTGCACGCCGGGGGTCAGCACGACGACCGTCGGGTCGGCGACGTTCGCCGCGGCCGCCGCGCGCAGCGCCCGGAGCAGGTGCGACGCGTAGTCGCCGACCGGTCGCACGCGGTGCTGGGCGAACAGGTCCGGGAAGACCCGGGCCATCGTGCGCCGGTTCTCCATGACGTAGGACACACCGGAGGGGTTGCGGAGGTTGTCCTCCAGCACCCGGAACGTCCCCTCTTCGTCGCGCACCAGGTCCACACCGGACACGTGGATGCGCACGCCGTTCGGCGGGGTGATGCCGAACGCTTCCCGGTGGAAGTGCTCGCACGAGGTGATCAGCCGCCGCGGCAGCACGCCGTCGCGCAGGATCTGCCGGTCGCCGTAGACGTCGGCGAGGAACGCCTCGAGCGCCCGGACACGCTGGGCGACGCCGCGCTCGAGCTTCGTCCACTCGGCCGCCTGGATCACCCGCGGCACCAGGTCCAGCGGGAACGGCCGCTCCTGCCCGGACAACGAGAAGGTGATGCCCTGGTCGACCATGGCCCGGTCGAGCGCCTGGGAGCGGGACTGCAGGTCGTGCGCGTCGAGGGCCGCGATCGACTCGTACAGCGCCCGGTACGGGCCGCGGACCGTGCCGTCGGCGGCGAACATCTCGTCGTAGGCGCCGGCGTGCGGCCGTTCCGGCGAGAGATACCCCTCGAACCGGTCGCCCGGACGGGTGATCCGACTGGTCGCCGCCTTCCTCGCGCGTCGACCGGACGGGGGCAGCCGCGGCGGGGTGGCGTTCATGGTCGACATCCTTACTCACTCCCCCGGCCGGACGCGATACCCGGCGGTACGACGAGCGCCGGTCTAAACATCGCCGTAACTTCACGGTGCTGTGCTTTGGTATGGATGAGTGGCAATATGCGTGCTCTCAGAACCTGAGAACTACGAGGAGTGACGACGTGGCCCGAGTACCCCAACTCAAGGCGCTCGCCCTGATCCCGGCTCTCGCACTGGCGGCCGGTGCCCTGGCTGCGTGCGGGGGCGATGAAGGCGGCACCGCCGCCGGCGGTGTCCAGTTGATCGCCGCGGGCAAGCTCACGACCTGCACGCACCTGCCCTACCAGCCGTTCCAGGTGAAGCAGGGCGACAAGATCGTCGGCTTCGACGTCGACCTCGTGGACCTGGTCGCGAAGAAGCTGAACGTCCAGCAGAACATCGTCGACATCGCGTTCGAGAACATCGAGTCGGGCGAGGCCATGAACTCCGGCCAGTGCGACCTGGCCGCGGCGGGCATGACGATCACGGACAAGCGCAAGCAGAAGTTCGACTTCTCCGACCCCTACTTCGAGGCCACCCAGGCGCTGCTGGTCAAGGCGGGTTCGCCGATCAAGGACTTCAGCAACGTCGCGGGCAAGAAGATCGGCGTCCAGTCGGCCACGACCGGCGCCGACTACGCCAAGGAGCACGCGAAGGGCGCCGAGATCGTCACGTTCGACGACCTGGCCCTGGAGGAGCAGGCCGTCAAGAACGGCACGGTCGACGCGGGCGTCAACGACAACGGCGTCCTCTACGACTTCGTGAAGACGAACCCGGACACCGCCGTCGCGACCGAGTTCAAGACCAACGAGTTCTACGGCATCGGCGTCAAGCAGGGGAACTCCGCCCTGGTCAAGACGATCAACGACGCGCTGAAGGCCTCGGTGTCGGACGGCACCTACGCGCAGATCTACCAGAAGTGGTTCGGCAAGGCGCCGACCTGGCTGCCGGGTAGCCCGACCCAGTAAGACCCCCGCCTGTGGCCGGTGCTTCGGCACCGGCCACAGCGGTGTTTCCAGTGTTTGACTGCCCGTTCCGGGCCTGCTCGAGGAGTGAAATGGCACTGAGCCGACGCCAGCGTCGATCGGCGTTCCGGGGTGCGCAGTACGTCCTGTTGCTCGTGATCGTCGTCGTGCTCGCCCTGCTGGCCAACTGGGGCCAGATCGGCCGGGCGTTCTTCGACCTCGACGTCGCGGCGAAGCAGTTCCCCGACGTCATCACGGTGGCGCTGAAGAACACCATCATCTTCACCGCGCTCGGCTTCGCGCTGGGCCTGGGCCTCGGCCTGGTGCTCGCCCTGATGCGGCTGTCCTCGGTGGGGCCGTACCGGTGGTTCGCGCGCGCCTACATCGAGTTCTTCCGCGGCCTGCCCGCGCTGCTGATCTTCCTGGCGGTCGGCGTCGGTGTCCCGATCGCCTTCCCGGACACCCACCTACCGCGCAACATCTCGATCATGATCGCGCTCGGCATCGTGTCCTCGGCCTACATGGCCGAGACGATCCGGGCCGGCATCCAGGCTGTCCCGCGCGGGCAGGTCGAGGCCGCCCGCTCGCTCGGCATGTCGCCGACGCGGTCGATGATCACGATCGTCATCCCGCAGGCCTTCCGGATCGTGCTGCCGCCGCTGGCCAACGAGCTGATCATGCTGACGAAGGACTCGTCGCTGGCGTTCCTGCTCGGGACGACGCCGGCGCAGCAGGAGCTCGCGCAGTTCAGCCGCCAGGCACTGCTGGAGGCGAAGGGCCTGACCCCGATCGTCGTCGCGGGCCTCTGCTATCTGGTCATCACCATCCCGCTGTCGATCCTGCAGCAGCGGCTGGAGAAGAAATACGGGGCCGGAGTGGCCGGGGGTACCAAGTGAGCGACGTGATCGTCGAAATTACCGGCCTGCACAAGGCGTTCGGCCCGCTCGAGGTGCTCAAGGGCATCGACCTGCAGGTCGAGCGCGGCCAGGTCGTCTGCATCATCGGGCCGTCCGGGTCGGGCAAGTCGACGCTGCTGCGCTGCGTGAACCTCCTGGAGGAGCCGCAGCAGGGCAAGGTCGTCGTGAACGGCAACGAGATCACCGACGAGGACGTCGACATCGACGGCGCCCGGCGCAAGATCGGCATGGTCTTCCAGGGCTTCAACCTCTTCGCGCACCTGACGGTCCTGGACAACCTGACCGTCGCGCAGCGGAAGGTCCTCAAGCGCGGCAAGGAAGAAGCCGAGCGGATCGCGCGCGAGAACCTCGCGAAGGTCGGCTTGAGCGAGAAGGAGACCTCGCTGCCCGGGCAGCTGTCCGGCGGGCAGCAGCAGCGCGTCGCGATCGCGCGGGCGCTGTCGATGAACCCGGACGTCATGCTGTTCGACGAGCCGACGTCCGCGCTGGACCCGGAGCTGGTCGGCGACGTGCTCGCGGTCATGCGCCAGCTGGCCGAAGAGGGCATGACGATGCTGGTCGTGACGCACGAGATGCAGTTCGCCCGCGAGGTGGCCGACAGCGTGCTGTTCATGGACGGCGGCGTCGTGGTCGAGCAGGGGCCGCCGAGCCAGGTGATCGGCGACCCGCAGCACGAGCGCACGAAGTCGTTCCTGCGTCGCGTCCTCGACCCGACGCACGTCGACGACTAGGGAAACGCCTGCGAATTCCGTTCGCGTTCGCTACTTTGAAAGTGGGTGAGGAGGGGGAGGCGGCGCCATGACGACCGAAAGCGCGCTGCCACCCCTCGACCCGTTCGCGGGCATCCCCGACCGCCGCTACGAGGTCAAGGCCTCCGAACTGCTGAAACCCGGCAACGCGGGCCTGATGCGCTGGCGGCGGCAGGCCACGAACGCCCCGATCGTCTACGTCGAGGACGCC
The DNA here is from genome assembly GCA_033793495.1 of Streptomyces sp. MN03-5084-2B. GTDB lineage: Bacteria > Actinomycetota > Actinomycetes > Mycobacteriales > Pseudonocardiaceae > Amycolatopsis. The sequence goes on from JARAWT010000020.1 coordinate 98,831, forward strand.
TACATCACCGGGACGCTGGACCTGCGGGCCGCGGACCTGAAGTACCTGTTCCGGTTCGAGCGGTGCCGGTTCGAGCAGCCGCCGGACGTGCGCGAGGCGAACCTGCTCGGGCTCGTGTTCCGCAAGTGCTGGCTGCCCGGGCTCAAGGCCCGCAACATGCGCAGCCGCAACGACGTCCGGCTGATCCGCAGCGTCGTGCAGGTCGACGGGGACCGGCGGGAGATCGAAGAGACGACCGTCCAGCGCGGCGACGACCGCGAGCGCGGCATGCCGAACGCCGCGGTCAACCTGACCGACGCGGTGATCGAGGGCTCGATGGTCCTCACCCGCACGGTGATTTCGCACCCGCACGGCAAGGCGATCCAGGCCGACCGGCTCGTGCTGACCGGCGCGTTGCTGGCCTACCGGATGGTCGCGAACGGCGAAGTCCGGCTCCCCGGCGTGCGGACCGGCGGTAACGTCAACTTTTCGGGCGCCACGCTGAACAACCCGGACGGCTTCGCGCTCAACGGCAACGGCCTGCACATCGGCGGCAGCCTGCTGTGCGAGGTCGACAACTACGGGCCGGCCAGCCAGCGCAAGCGGTTCTCCGCCACCGGGATCATGTACCTGCCGAGCGCCACGGTGGACAGCGACATCTCCCTGCGCGAGGCCAAGCTGACGGTGTCCCAGCACGGCCCGATCGCGGTCGACGCGTGGAAGTCCAACGACCCGTACATCGACCCGCGGCCCGCGCTGGTCGCCGACCGGATGCGCGTCGACGGCAACGTCGAGCTCTCGGACGGCCTGCAGGCCCTGGGCACGCTGCGCATGGTGAACGCCCGGATCGGCGGCTCGCTGCGGCTGGCGGGTGCGGAGATCCGGGTCGAGCGCGGCAAGACGGTGCCGTACTACGACCGCGCGCTGCACCTGGACGGCACCGAGATCGGCGGCGACATCGAGGCGACGAGCCTGCGCGTGCCGGCCGGGCAGCTGCGCCTGGCCGACGTCATCGTCGGCGGCAACTTCCTGGCCTGGAACTCGATGTTCCGCCACCCCGGCCGGGACGTGTTCTCCGCCCGCCGGTCGAAGATCGCGGGCAACTTCCAGCTCACCGACGCCACGATCCACGGCACCCTGCGGCTGCAGGGTGTGGACGTCGGCGGCTCGATCAACCTCGCGGGCACCCGGTTGACCGACCCCGGCCGCCGCGCGACCAGCAGTTATTCGCTCGACGTCCGCACCGGCCGGGTCGGCCGCGACCTGACGCTGCGGGACAACAACGGCCGCCCGTTCGTGGCCGAAGGCGGCGTCAACCTCGACGGCGCCCAGGTCGCCCGGCGCGTGGATCTGCGCGGCTCCCAGCTCGGGTCATTCCCGCCGTTCAACGTGGCCCTCGACGCGGGCGACGTCGCCTCGGACGAGTTCATCCTGACCCCGAGCAGCCCGCCGACGGGCCGCATCGTGCTGCGGCGGGCCCACTGCGGAACGCTGAGCGACAACGAGCAGTTCTGGGCGGCGTCCGAGGGCATCGAACTGGAGGACTTCCGCTACGACGCGTTGAAGAAGGGAATCCCCCTCGACGACGACAAGGCCCTCGACGCCCGCATCGAACTCCTGCGCAGCGCGATGCGCGGCTACCGGCCAGGGCCGTACGACCAGCTGGCGCACATGCTCCGCGCGGCCGGGAACGAAGAGCACGCCTCGACGGTGGCCCTGCGCAAGCAGCAGTTCCGCTACGAGGCGCTGGCGCGCGGCTTCAAGTTCTTCGGCCCGGGGGTGCGGCTGTGGAGCTGGCTCCAGCGCTCGATGGTCGGCTACGGCTACCGCCCGGTCCGCGCGCTCGGCTGGCTGCTGGCGCTGCTGGTGCTGGGCAGCCTGTGGTTCGGCTTCGGCACCGACGACTGCGTGACGTGGAAGTCGGCGGACCCCGCCCACCAGATCATCGCGAACGGCGACCGGTGCGTGGTGAACCAGCAGGACACGGGACTGCAGTGGAACCCGGTGATCTACACCGCCGACCTGCTGGTCCCGATCGTCGACTTCGGCAACAAGTCGAGGTGGTACATGCACGGCCCGGACAACTGGGTGGCGGCCGGCTTCACGGCATCGGGCTGGATCCTGGCGACCACCGTGGCGGCCGGTGTGAGCCGCATGCTGCGCCGGGACAACTGAGGGAATCTGACATACCCTCGGTATGTCACTCAGTGTGGAGGTCCTCTTGAACGCACCGAACGCCACCGGCCGGATCGAGATCGCGGCCGCTCCCGAAACCGTGTACGCCCTGGTCAGTGATCCCGGGAAGCTCGCCGACGTTGCCGAGGAGTACGCCGGCCACCGGTGGGTCGGCGGGGTCACCGGGCCCGCCGTCGGTGCGAAGTTCCGCGGGCGCAACCAGCGCGGCTGGAGGCGGTGGAGCACCCTGTCCACCATCACCGATGCCGAGCCCGGGCGCCGGTTCGGGTTCGAGGTCAGCTCGGTCGGCGGGTTGCCCGTGTCTCGCTGGCAATACGACTTCGAGCCTGCTGGGGATGGCTGCGTTGTCGTCGAGAGCATGTGGGAACGGCGGCCGGCGTGGTTCAAGGTCGCGACGTCGCCCGTCACCGGCGTCTGGGACCGGGAAGTGGCCAACGCCGCCAACATCGCCGCCACCCTGGCCAAGCTGAAGCACGCGGCTGAAGCGGGCCGCCGAAGCTAGTCGATGAAGCGCGACCAGAACGGTATGTACCGGGGGCCGTCCGGTGGGGCCGTGCTGATCCCGCCCGTCGCGAACTCGCGGTGCAGGTAGTCCCGCAGGTCACTGCCGTAGACGATGATGTCCGTCTGGTACACCGACAGCACCGGGTAACCCACCGTGCCCGGCAGGCCGGGCAGGTACCGGTGGCCGCACACCGGCACCAGCTGCGGCACGTCGGCCAGGCGCCGGCGGGCCTCGCGGACTGCGTCCTCCGGGCCGACCGGGCGCGTGCCCCAGTCCGGCAGCCAGCAGCCGTTGTGCTCGACGTCGTACAGGACGCCGTCGACCGGCCACGCCAGCCGTTTGCGCAGCTGCTCGGCGTTGCCGCAGCGCCAGTCGGGCCAGCGGTCGCCGATCGGGACGCCGGCGGACAGGAACGTCCGGTGGTCCGCGGCGAAGCGGAAGCCGAACCGGCGCTCGACGTCGTCGAGCTCGGTTTCGCTCAGCCCGGGACGCACGGGTTCCCGGAGGTTCTCCTGCAGGTGCCGCGCCTCCTCCGGAGTGAGGGCGCCGGCCGGCTGGACGGGGGTCATGACCCGAGCCTAAGCGGCGGCTCACCCGCCCGCGCGTCCTTTTTCGTGCCGACCTGGGGACCCACGACCGGGTGAGTTTGTTCTCTCATCAGGGCGGACCGCGGAACAGAGCGTGAGCGCGTGTAGTTCACTCATGCCGTGACTTCTCCACGACCGCAGAGCCGCGTGCGCGCCCCCGAGCTGCGCGGCGACGTCTGGCTGAACACCGGCGGCCGCCCGATCACCCTCGCCGAGCTGCGCGGCCGCGTCGTGCTGCTGGACTTCTGGACCAGCGGCTGCATCAACTGCCTCCACGTGCTCGACGAGCTCCGGCCGCTGGAAGCCGAGTTCGCGGACGTGCTGGTCACCATCGGTGTCCACTCGCCGAAGTTCCTGCACGAGGGCGAGCGCGCCTCGATCGAAGCCGCGGTCCGCCGCTACGACGTGCACCACCCGGTGGTCAACGACCCCGAGATGGAGCTGTGGTCGCAGTACGCGGTCCGCGCCTGGCCGACGCTGGTCGTCGTCGACCCCGAGGGGTACGTCGTGCACGTCGCCGCGGGCGAAGGGCACGAAGAAGCGCTTCGCCGCGTCATCGCGGACCTCGTCACCAAGCACGAAGCGAAGGGGACGCTGCGCCGCGGCGGCAGCCCGTACGTGCCGGTCGAGGAGCAGCCCGCCGAGCTGCGGTTCCCGAGCAAGGCCGTCGCCACCGCCGAGGGACGCGTGCTGGTCGCCGACACCGGGCACCACGCCATCGTCGAGTTCGCTTCGGACGGCGAGACCGTCATCCGCCGCTTCGGCAGCGGGGTCCGCGGCAGCCAGGACGGCCCGTTCGACATCGCGACCTTCACCGAGCCCTCGGGCATCGCGCTCCTGCCGTACGACATCGCCGAGCGCGTCGGCTACCACGCCGTCGTCGCCGACACTGCCGGGCACCGGCTGCGCGGTCTCGACCTGATCACCGGCGAGGTGACGACGGTCGCCGGCACCGGCGCGCAGTGGCGCACCGGGCCGGACGCGGGCAAGGCCGCCGAAGTCGACCTCACGAGCCCGTGGGACGTCGCCTGGTGGGGCCCGGCCGGCGGGGTCGTCGTCGCCATGGCGGGCAACCACACGCTGAGCGTGTTCGACCCGGTCGGCGGCACGATCCGCCGCTTCGCCGGGACGACGGTCGAAGGCCTTCGCGACGGCGACGTCGGCGAAGCGTTCTTCGCGCAGACGTCCGGCCTGGCCGTGGACGGCGACAAGCTGTGGCTCGTCGACGCGGAGACGTCGGCGCTGCGCTGGATCGAGCCCGACGGCGAGTCCTTCACCGTCCACACCGCGATCGGCGTCGACCTGTTCTCCTTCGGCCACACCGACGGCCCGGCCGACCAGGCGCTGCTCCAGCACCCGCTGGGCCTCGCCGTGCTCCCCGGCGACAAGATCGCGATCGCCGACACCTACAACGGCGCGGTCCGCCGCTTCGACGTCTTCACCCGCCAGGTGACCACGATCGCCACCGGGCTCGCCGAGCCGCAGGGCCTCCTGCTGCACGACGGCGAGCTGCTGGTCGTCGAGTCCGCGGGCAACCGGCTCAGCCCACTCGACTCGTCGTCCGAGCCGGCGCTCGTCACCGGCGACGCGCACGCGGTGCGCCGCCCGCCGACGGTGCTCGCCCCGGGCGAGATCGACTTTTCGGTCGTGTTCTCGGCACCGCCGGGCGAGAAGCTCGACGACCGTTTCGGCCCGTCGACGCGGCTCGAGATCAGCGCGTCGCCGCCTTCGCTGCTGGCTGACGGCGGCGGGACGGGCACGGACCTGAACCGCACGATCCGCCTCGCCCCGGGCGTCACCGAGGGCGTGCTGCAGGTCGTCGCGCAGGCCGCGAGCTGCGACAGTGACGACAGCGGCAGCGAACACCCGGCGTGCCGGATCACCCGGCAGGACTGGGGCGTCCCGGTGCGGATCGAGGACGGCGGCGTGCGCGAATTGAGCCTGGTCATGGCCGGTGAACCGCGGACCGGCGGGTAACATGCAGCCCGTGTCTGCCGGGCCGAAACTCGAAATCCAGATGCTGCACGACCGGGTGCTCGTGCGGCTGTCGCCGGAAGAAGGGGAGCGCCGCAGCAGCGGCGGCATCGTGATCCCCGCAACGGCGCAGGTCGCGCGCCGCCTCGCCTGGGGTGATGTACTGGGCGTAGGCAACAGTGTGCGGAACGTCAAGACCGGTGACCGCGTGCTCTTCAACCCGGAAGACCAGCTCGAGGTCGAGATCCAGGGCGAGGGGCACCTGGTGATGCGCGAACGCGACATCCACGCGGTGGCGACCGAGCGCACCGAGCACGGCACGGGGCTTTACCTGTAGGTCGGTCCCGCGGAGGGCAGGGCGTGGCAGACGAAGAGGTACGCGAGGGCGCGGAGACGCTCGAAGCCGAGCGCGCGCACGCGTCGGCCGAGCCGCGGACGGTCGAGGCAACGGCTGCCGAGGTAGCGACGGTCGAGGCAACGGCAGCCGAGGTAGCGACAGCCGAGGCAACGGCAGTCGAGGTACCGGCTGCCGAGGTCTGGCCCGAAGCCGAGCCGGAGCTGCCGCCGGCCGAGCCGGTGCGCGCCGCCGGGACCGAAGGCGAGCCACCGGTGGCCGCCGCGCCGGTGACCGAGGTCGTGCCCGAGTGGCCGCCCGTCGTCGCTGAGCCTGCGCCCGGCACTGCCGCCGCCACCGATCTGTTCTCCGATGACCTGCTCGGCGAGCTGCTCGAAAACCCCGCGCCACCACCGGCTCCGGAAACGACCGGCCGGAAGCTGCGGCGGGGCGTCGCCCGGACCATGATGTCCGTCGGGCTCGCCATCGGGCTGTTCGTCATCCTCTACGCCATCGATCTCATGGTCAGCGCGGGGGACGTGCCGCGCGGGGTGACCGTCGCCGGCATCGACGTCGGCGGGCTCAGCCACGCCGACGCCGAGGCCAAGCTGCGGAAAGAGCTCGAGCCGCGGCTGACCCGGCCCGTGGTCGTCCACGGCGGGGACGTGCAGGCCGAACTCGTGCCCGCCCGGTCCGGGCTCGGGCTCGACTGGCCGAACACCCTCGGGCTCGCCGGGCACCAGCCGCTGAGCCCGATCACGCGGATCATGTCCTTCTTCAGCAGCCGCGAGGTCGGGGTGGCCACGCGCACCGACCAGAACCGGATCGCGGACGCCCTGCGCGAGCTGGCCGACGGCAAGCTGAACCACCCCGCCACCGAAGGCTCGGTCGGGTTCACGCCCATCGCGGGCAGCGACGGCGGGGTCACCGCCTTCCCGGTCCTCCCGCGGCAGGGCCAGCAGCTGAGCGACCTCGCCGGCGCCGTGCACACCGTCACCGACCACTGGCTCGACCCCGGCGGGGTCAAGCTGGCCATGGCGGTCACGCCCGTGCGGGCGACCGCCGCCGGGGTGCAGGCCGCCTGCCGGCAGATCGTCGTGCCCGCCGTCGCGAAGCCGGTCGTCGTGCACGGCGAAGGCAAGGACGTCCCGCTGAAGCCCGCCACCATCGCGGCTTCGTTCCAGTTCGCCGCGGTCGAAGGCGGGGCCCTCGAGGTCCGCGTCGACCAGGGCAAGCTGCAGGCCGCCCTCAAGGACCAGCTCGCGAGCACCGAGACCGAAGGCAAGGACGCGCAGATCGTCTTCACCGGCGACCAGCCGACGGTCGAGCCCTCCGAGGACGCCCGCAAGGTGGACTGGGAGAAGACCTTCCTTCCCCTCATCGACGTGCTCAAGAAGACCGACGGACGGGATCTCCCCGTCGTCTACAGCGCGTCGACGCCCAGCGTGACCACCGACGCCGCCAGCGCGCTCGGCATCAAGGAGGTCGTCGGCGAGTTCACCACCGCCGGCCTGGCCGGCCCGGCCGAGACCAACAACCGGACGCTCGCCGTCCGCGTTTCCGGCACGATCGTCAAGCCCGGCGAGACGTTCAGCCTCAGCGGCCGCTCCGGCCCGCGCACCGCGGACGCCGGCTACCTGCCCGCCCCGGTCGACGAGGACGGCACCGGCCCGGACGTGACCGGCGGTGGCGTCTCCCAGCTGGCGTCCACGTTGTACAACGCCGCCTACCTCGCCGGCCTGGCCGACGCCGGCCACCTGGAACACGACCACTACCTCGACCGCTACCCCGTCGGCCGCGACGCCAAGGCCGTCAACGCCGACGGCAGCCCCGCCGAGCTCAAGCTGACCAACGACACGACGACCGGCATCGCCGTCCAGGCCACCGTCTCCGGCGGCTCGGTGACCGTCCGGATCTGGGGCACCCGGCACTTCCGCGTCGAGGGCCAGACCGGCGCACAGACCCCCGGCGACCCGCCGCCCGTCCAGTTCGGCTCCGGTGGGGCGGCCGCGTGCCGGCCGTCGGTCGGCACGTCGGGCTTCAGCGTCACCGACACGCGCGTGCTCTACGACCTCGCGAGCGGCACCGAGCTCCGGCGGACGTCGCACACGGCGACCTACGGTCCGCGTCCGACCGTCCTCTGTTGAGTTGTCAGCGAAGGACCATGCACCCCGCCTCCTCGAAGTCGCGCAGCCACGCCGGCTCCCGCAGCTGCTTGTTCCACCGCAGATCCAGCTTGTCCAATTTGGACAGCCGAGCGAGCGACGCCGGCAACGTCGTCAACGCGTTCTCCCGCAGGTCCAGCTGACGCAGCTCGCTCAGCGAGCCGATCGAGTCCGGGAGCGCGGTGAGCCGGTTGCCGCGCAGGTGCAGCTCGCGCAACGCACCCAGCGCGCCGATCGACTCGGGCAGGGCGGCCAGCTCGTTGCGGTACAGCCGGAGTTCGCGCAGCGCCGCGAACCCGGAGAGGTCCGGCGGCAGCGAAGTGAGCCGGTTGTCCGTGCACCCCAGGTACCGCAGCTTTCCCAGCCGGCACCAGGCATCCGGGAACTTCGTCAGCCGGTTGTCGCTGAGGTACAGGTACTCGGTGAGCCCGGCCAGCTCGCCCAGCTCGTCCGGCAGCACGTCGAACCGGTTGTGCGCCAGGTCGAGCGTGTGCAGCGACGTCAGCGCCGAGATACCCGGCGGCAGCGTGGAAATCCGGTTCGCGGCAAGGTTCAGCACGCGTAGCCCGGTCGACGACCACAGCGACCCGGGCACCTCCGAGATCGCGTTCTTGTACAGATCCAGCTGCGTGACGTCGGACGGCACCGAAGGCACCGACGTCAGCCCCCGATCGCTCAGGTCCAGTGCCGTCATGACGACCTCCGGGTCAGGGGCAGCAACGCCCACGTCGACGCGTCGTCCGGAGTGGACACCTGGATCCGCAGCCCCGGCGCCTCCGAGACCGCCAGCTCGGTCAGCCGCAGGCGCATCCGGCCCGCCCGCGGGTGCTGGAACTCCCGCAACCGCGGCCGCGGCTCCGCCACCTCGTGCCGTGCCCACAGCCCGGCGAACTCGGGGCTCAGCGCGGCCAGCCGCCGGATGTCCTCCTCCCACGACGGGTCACCGATGTGCCTGCCGTACTCGGCGCGCATCCGCGCGACCATGTGCGGGACCTCCTCGTCGTAGTTCAGCAGCATCCGCCGCGCGTTCGGCTCGGTCACGCAGCACCACAGCAGGTTCTTGTGCAGGCACGGCAGGCTGTGCCACTCCCAGAACAGCTCCTCCTGCGCCGCGTTCGACTCGAGGATGTCGAACCGGCCGTTGACCACCGTGGCGGGCAGCGGATCGAGCGCGCGCAGCACCTCGCGCACCGCGTCCGGCACCACCTCGGCCGACGACGGCAGCCTCGACGGCGTCAGCTCCGCCAGCCGGTACAGGTGCTCCCGCTCCGGGTGGTCCATCCGCAGCGTGCGCGCCACCGCGTCGAGCACCTGCGCGCTCGCGTTGATCGACCGCCCCTGTTCCAGCCACGTGTACCAGGTGACGCCGACGCCGGCGAGCAGCGCGACCTCCTCCCGCCGCAACCCGCTCGTGCGACGGCGCACGCCGGGTGGCAGCCCGACCTCCTCCGGGCCGATCCGCGCGCGGCACGCCTTGAGGAACTGGCCGAGTTCCTCCCGGCGGCTGGTGTGGACCTGCGTCGACGTCATGTCCGACATAGTGCCGGAGGGGTACGACAATTTTCGTAGAAGCAGGTGCTGTCAGTACCAGCATCGCCAGGCTCTCTCCGCAGCAAGCCAGATAATCCCAAGGTCAGAGGCATGACTCTGACCACCGAAGCCCCGGCTGTTCCGAACCGCGCCGCGCGGCCGTGGTTCATGCTGGCCGTCCTGCTGCTCGGCCAGTTCATGGCACTGCTCGACGTCACCGTCGTGAACGTCGCCATGACCGACATCCGCACCGACCTGCACGCCTCCGGTGCCGCGCTGCAGCTCGTCGTTTCCGGCTACACCGTGGGCTACGCGATGTTGCTGATCACCGGAGCCCGCCTCGGCGAGCTGTTCGGGCGGCGACGGCTGTTCGTCACCGGTGTCGTCGCCTTCACCGGCTGCTCGCTGCTGTGCGGGTTCGCACCGGACGCGGCAACCCTGATCGTCGCGCGGATCGCCCAGGGCGCCGGTGCCGCGCTGATGATGCCGCAGGTCATCAGCGTCATCCAGGCGCAGTTCAGCGGCGCCGCGCGGGCCAGGGCGCTCAGCGCGTACACCGCGGTCATCTCGGTCGCGTTCGTGTCCGGCCAGGTGCTCGGCGGCGTGCTCGTCGGCGCGGACCTCTTCGGGGAAGGCTGGCGGCCGATCTTCCTGGTGAACGTGCCGATCGGAGTGCTCGTGGCCGCGCTCGCCCTGCGGCTGGTTCCCGGCGGCGCGGCGAAGGCGGGCCGCCGTCTCGACCTCGCCGGCCTCGCGCTCGCCGTGCCCGCGGTGGTGCTCGTCGTGCTGCCGCTCGTCCTCGGGCACGAAACCGGCTGGCCGGTGTGGACGTTCGGCTCGCTCGCGGCCGGCGTGCTGCTCGCGGTGCTGTTCGTGGTCGTGGAACGCCGGGTGCGTGACCCGCTGGTCAACCTGGACGTCCTCAAGATCCGCGGGGTCGCACCGGGACTGGCCGCTCTGGCCACCGGGGTGGCGTCCTACGGCGGTTTCCTGTTCTGCGTGGCCCTGCACCTGCAGGCGGGCCTCGGGGAGACGGCACTGGCCGCCGGCCTCACCATGGCACCCGGCGGCGTGGTTTTCGGTGTCTGCGGGTTCTTCTGGCACAAGCTGCCCGAACGCGTCCACGCGGCGCTGACGCCGTGCGGCTACGCCGGGTCGGCGATCGCGTACGCCCTGCTGGGGTCGAGCCTGAAGGACGGTGGGCACGGCGGCGCGCTGTTCTTCGCCGCGCTCCTGCTCTTCGGCCTCTCCATGGGCCTGGCGTTCGGGTCCCTGATGGCGCACGCGCTGACCCACGTCCCGCTCGAAAGCGCGGCGGACGCCAGCGGCCTGCTCACGACGACGTTGCAGCTGGGCCAGGTCGTCGGCGTGGCGACCTTCGGCAGCCTCTTCCTGACCCTCGCCGCCGGTTCGTCCGCGCACGCCGTCACCACGACGATGACGTGGGCCGCGGCGCTGCTACTGGTGGGTGCCGGGTTCGCCGTCGCGCTCGCCCGCGCGTCGACCAGGCGGTAGACACGGAAAAGCCCGGCCGGTTCACCCGAAGGTGGACCGGCCGGGCCGAAGGATCCGAAAGCGTTACCTGGTTACCCCACGACGGCCGTAGGCGCCCGCGGCGATGCTGACACCGATCGCGGCCAGCACGACCTGGGTGAGGATCTCCAGCCAGTCGATGCCGTTCGTGTCGGCGTAGCCCAGCCCACGCGCGATGGCCGTGCCGATGAAGGCGGCGATGATACCGATCACGATGGTCAGCCAGATCGGGATGTTCTGCTTGCCGGGAGCGAGCAGCCGGCCCAGAACACCGATGATCAGCCCTACGATGATGGCGCTGATGATGCCGGCGACAGTCATCACTTTCTCCTCTCGGTGATCGCGGGTCCGGCCACTCGGTCCCGCGAACTCGCAGACGGAATTCCCCGGCTTTCCGGCCCCGAAACGCGGAAGGGCCCCTTCCCGGGGTGGGAAGGGGCCCTTCGGCGGAACGCATTGATCAGAACGCCGCTTCGTCGATCTCCATGAGCGCGTTGTCGGCGGCCTCCACGATGGCGCGGCGGGCGGTCAGCTCCGGCAGCACCTGCTTCGAGAAGAACGACGCCACGGCGATCTTGCCCTCGTAGAACGGGACGTCCTTGGCGGACGCGCCCGCGTCGAGCTTGCCGATGGCGACCTCGGCGTGCTTGAGCAGCTGCCAGCCGATGAGCAGGTCGCCGACCGACATCAGCAGGCGGACCGTGTGCTGGCCGACCTTGTTGATGCTCTGCGGGTCCTCCTGGGACGCCGTCAGGTAGCCGATCAGCGAGCCGAGCATGCCCTGGGTGTCCTCGAGGGCCTGCTTGAGCAGCGCGCGCTCGTTCTTGAGCCGGCCGTTGCCCGCCTCGGACTCGATGAACTTGGTGATCTCGCCGGCGACGAACGCGAGCGACTGACCCTTGTCACGGACGATCTTCCGGAAGAAGAAGTCCAGCGACTGGATGGCCGTGGTGCCCTCGTACAGCGAGTCGATCTTGGCGTCGCGGATGTACTGCTCGATCGGGTAGTCCTGCAGGAAGCCGGACCCGCCCAGCGTCTGCAGCGACTGCACGAGCTGCTCGGTGGCGCGCTCGGAGCCGACGCCCTTGACGATCGGCAGCAGCAGGTCGTTGACGCCGTGCGCGAGCTTCTGGTCGCCCTCGCCGGTCCACAGCTGGTCCTGGAAGGACGCGGTGTAGAGGTACACCGCGCGGAGGCCCTCGGCGTACGCCTTCTGGAGCATCAGCGAGCGGCGGACGTCCGGGTGGTGCGTGATGGTGACGCGCGGGGCGGCCTTGTTCAGCATGTTCGGCAGGTCGGCGCCCTGGACGCGCTCCTTGGCGTACTCGAGCGCGTTGAGGTAACCCGTCGACAACGTGGCGATGGCCTTCGTGCCGACCATCATCCGGGCGTACTCGATGACCTGGAACATCTGCGCGATGCCGTCGTGCACCTCGCCGAGCAGCCAGCCCTTGGCCGGGGTGCCGTGCTGGCCGAAGGTGAGCTCACACGTCGTCGAGGCCTTGATGCCCATCTTGTGCTCGACTCCGGTGACGAAGGCGCCGTTGCGCTCGCCCAGCTCACCGGTCTTGGTGTCGAAGTGGAACTTCGGCACGAGGAACAGCGACAGGCCCTTGGTGCCCGGCTTGGTCTCGATGCCGGGGCCCTCGGGGCGAGCGAGCACCAGGTGCATGATGTTTTCGCTCATGTCGTGCTCACCCGACGTGATGAACCGCTTCACGCCGTCGATGTGCCAGGAGCCGTCTTCCTGCTGGGTGGCCTTGGTGCGGCCGGCGCCGACGTCGGAACCGGCGTCCGGCTCGGTCAGCACCATGGTGGCGCCCCACTGCCGGTCGATCATGAGCTGGGCCCAGTGCTTCTGCTCTTCGGTGCCGTTCTTGTCGACGATCATCGCGAAGTTCGGGCCGGCCATGTACATGAACAGCGGGGCGTTGGCGCCGAGGATCAGCTCGGACGCGGCCCACTGCACGGTCGGGGGGAGACCGAAGCCGCCGAGGTCGTTGGTCAGGCCGAGGCGCCACCACTCGCCGTCGAGGAGCTGCTTGTAGCTCTTCTTGAAGGACTCGGGGATCTTGACGCTGAACGTCTTCGGGTCGTAGACGGGCGGGTTGCGGTCGGCGTCGGCGAAGGACTCGGCGAGCGGGCCGGTCGCGAGCTTGTTCAGCTCGGACAGCACTCCGCGGGCGGTCTCTTCGTCGGATTCGGCGAGTACGCCCTTGCCCAGGCGCTCCTGCACGCCGAGTACCTCGAAGAGGTTGAACTCCAGGTCTCGGACGTTGCTCTTGTAGTGGCCCATGTCGTCACTCCAATGTGTTCGGCTCCCCGGCCGGGCACATGTTCGCCTTACTCGCCGGTAACTTCAGGATATTACCTGTGGGTAACCAGGGCAAGCAGATCCGCACTTCCGAGTATCGGAAATCCACTCGAATGTTGCCTTCTGCCTGGGGAACCGGTGTCAGCGGTGGCCCGGGATCGCCGTTGTGTCCGCCGTCACGGGGACGTACCCTTCTTCGGCACGGGCGATGAGGATCCCGCCGCGGAAGGCGATCGTCACCGCGTGTGTCCGGTCTCGGGCCGAAAGCTTGCGCAGGATGCTCTTCACGTGGGTCCGGACGGTCTCGACGGACAGGAACAGCAGTTTCGCGATCGCCGAGTTCTCGAGCCCTTCGGCGACCAGCTGGAGCACCTGGTACTCGCGCCTGGAGAGCGGCATCGCGCCGCGCGGCGCTGCCGAGCCGTCGGGGGCGGGGTCGCCCTTCGGGGCGGTGGCGCGCTTCGGCCGGGCGGTCAGCGCGGCCAGCGCCGGGTCGATGTAACGGCGTTCGCTGTGCGCTCGCCGGATCGCTTCGGCGAGCCGTCGTGAATCGATCGACCGCGGCACGATCGCGTGCGTGCCCGCGGCGATGGCGGCCGCCAGGTACTGCTGCGTGCGATTCGCGTCACGGATGAGGGTGACCAGGATCAGCGCCGGGTCGCCGGCGTTGAGCAGCTTGGTCAGGTGGCAGTTCGGGTCCAGCGCCGAGTCCAGGACGACGACGTCCGGCTTGACCTGCTCGCACAGCTGCAGTGCCGCGTGGTGGCTGGCGGCCTGCCCGGCCCAGTGCAGCCCCTGGCTGCGGTGCACGAGCGCGGCGAGGCCGTCGCGGAAGATCGGGACGGGGTCGACGACCGCCACGCCGAGACTGCGCCCCCCGGGTCCGGTCGGCCCCGCGGGCCTGCGGGTGGGCTCGATGCCGTGCATCGCGGGCCTCCGTCTCTGCGCGTCGCTCCCGGGGTACCGGACGTCTCCGGTACCGTCCGGTCACCCTGCTTGGACCGGCCGGAAGCAACTCCTCCTGCTTGGTACGAGTCGCGATTGCGCAGCTCATGACGCCAAATCCCCCTCATGGCCCAATCCGCCGGTCACAGCAAACTTTCCGTAGAAGTCGATCTTGGAGAGCTGGCACGGCTGAGCTGGAAAGGACCCGTTGGGGCAGTCGGCGCTACTGAGGGTGGCCCGCTGGGCATTCAACGATTTCGACAGTCAACGGATGCGGTCCGCAATCGGGCGAACTCCGCCGCCAGCCCGGCCGGCGTCCAGTGCGCGTTGAGCCCGCTCGGGTTCGGCAACACCCACACGCGGGTCTCGCCGATCCGGTGTTCCTGCGGCCCGACGCGCGCCTTCGGGAAGCCGAACGCGGTCCGGTAGGCGGTGATCCCGACGACGGCCAGCCACCGCGGCCGGTACTCGAGCACCTTCGCCACGAGCACCTTCCCGCCTTCGCGCAGCTCGTCGCCGGTCAGCTCGTCGGCGCGGGCGGTGGTCCGGGCGACGACGTTCGTGATGCCGATGCCGAGGTCGAGCAGCTGGTCCTGCTCGCTCGGTGCGTAGCGCCGCGGGGTGAAGCCGCCCTGGTGGAGCGCGGGCCAGAAGCGGTTGCCGGGACGGGCGAAGTGCTGACCAAGAGCGCCGGAGTAGAGGCCGGGGTTGATGCCGCAGAACAGGACGTCGAGGCCGGGGGCGATGACGTCGGCGATGGTGGCGTTGTGCGCCGCGGCCAGCTGGTCCTTCGTGGGTCGGGTGCTCACCGGTCCAGTTTCCGGTCAATCCCGGACCGCTGCTCTGTCGCGTGGGGTAGCGAATTCGGTACTGACCTGCGTAACCTGTGTGATCTCCCGCACAGCGTCGTACCGAGGAGGATTCGTGCAGCTTCCGATCGTCCTCGGACTGGTCGCGCTGGTCCTGGCCGTGGCGGCGCTCGTCGTCGTCCTGGAAGACCGGCGGGCCGCCAAGCGGGCCGCGCTGCAGCGGAAGGCCCGGCTAGCGCGTCTCGGCGAGGTGGACCCGCTCGCTCCGGGCCGGCTGCACGTGGACCGTTGAACGCAGGAGCGTCAGCAGCAGCGCCCCGAACACCCAGCCGACGACCGCGCCGAACGTGTTGTTCATGAGGTCGTCGACGTCGAAGATCCGGTAGGCGTACGGCGCCGTGCCGAAGTTGGCCGTGAGCTGGGTGACCTCGATGAGCAGTGAGGCCGTGAAGCCGATCAGCGCGGTGCCGGTCAGGCCGCGGCGCCAGAGGATCCGCGCGAACACCCCGAGCGGCACGAACAGCAGGACGTTCAGGCACGCCTGCTGGAACGTCTGCGTCAGGAACCAGGCCCCGCCGTGCTTGAGCAGCTCCGTGTGGATGTCCGCGATCCACTGGAACGGGTGCAGCTGCACGGTCTGGGCGAGCCGGCGCGTGCCCGGGCCGGGCAGCGGCAGGAAGACGACCGCGAGCGTCATGCAGCCGTAGAGCAGCACCGCCGCGGTGGTGGCGAGGCCGCGCAGCCGCAGGCCGCCGTGCCGGGCCAGCTGGGTGATCAGCTGCGGCACCAGCACCACGGCCCACAGCGCGAGGAAGGCGATGAAGCCGTACTGCAGGGCCGTGAGCTGTGCGTTCGTCATGCCACCGACGCTATGGATCTTGACCCCGGTGCCGCTTCGGTCGAAGAGCCCGACGGTCCGGGACGGCCATCGGCCACTCGGCCGACCCGCGGGCGGCCGATCGGCGGGCCGGGGGTGATCGACGTCATGCCGTCGTAACCGGATGCGGCTTGCGCCGATACGGGAATGCGCACGACGCTCGGCACGTCGGGCTCTGTGCAGGCAACGAAAGGAACGCTCATGGCACCGCTCCGGGTCGGCATCGTCGGGCTCAGCGCGAACGGCGGCTGGGCCGCGACCGCGCACGTGCCCGCGCTGGCCGCGGTGGACGGCTACGAGCTCCGCGCGCTCAGCGGCAGCAGCGCGGAGTCGGCCCGCGTGGCCGGCGAGAAGTACGGCGTGCCGCTGACCTTCGGCGACGCCGGTGAGCTCGCCCGGCACCCCGAGGTCGACCTCGTGGTGGTCGCCGTGAAGGTGCCCGAGCACCGGGCGCTCATCGAGCCCGCGCTGGCCGCCGGCAAGCAGGTGCTGAGCGAGTGGCCGCTGGGCGTCAGCCTGGCCGAGACCGAGGCGCTGGCCGCGGCCGCGCGGGAGAAGACGACCGCGGTCGGCCTGCAGGGGCGGTCGGCGCCGGCGTTGCGCTACCTGCGTGACCTCATCAAGGACGGCTACGTCGGCCGCGTGCTTTCGACGTCGCTGATCGCTTCGGGCGCGAACTGGGGCCCTTCGGTGCGGGCCGGCCGCGACTACCAGCTGCATCCCGCGGGCGGGGCGACGATGCTGACCATCCCGTTCGCGCACACCGTCGACACGGTGGCGATGGTTCTCGGCGGCTTCGCCGAGCTCTCGGCGACGATGGCGACCGTCCGGCCGCGGGTGCGGGACGAGGTCACCGGCGATTCCGTCGAGATGACCGCGCCGGACCAGATCGCCGTCACCGGGGTGCTGACCGGGGGTGCCGTCGCGTCCCTGCACCTGCGCGGCGGGACGTCGCCGGCCACGAACTTCCACTGGGAGATCAACGGCACCGAGGGCACGCTGGTCGTCGAGGCCGCGGACCCGCTGTTCTGGATCGCGAAGCTGACGCTGCGGGGCAGCCGGACGGGCACGCTGGAAAAGCTCACCGTGCCCGCGCGGTACGAGCTGCCGCAGCTGGCCGGGCGCAGCGCCGAGCCGTCGTACAACGTGGCACACGCGTACGCCCGGCACCTCAAGGGCGACCTGCCGGACTTCGCGCACGCCGTGGGGGTGCACCGGGTGCTCGACGCGGTCCAGCGGTCGGCCGACAGCGGCACCCGGGTCCAACCGGACGCAGAGTAACTGTTACTGCTGGTCGTAGGTTTCCGCTACCCTCGGGTCATGGACGACGTTGTCTACGACCGCGCGGGCCGGGGCGAGCCGCTGGTGCTGATCCACGGCATCGGCCACCGCCGTCAGGCTTGGGCGCCGGTGTTGCCGCTGCTCACGGCCCATCGCGACGTCGTCGCCGTCGACCTGCCCGGCTTCGGAGAGTCGCCCGAGCCGGCCGGCGGGTACGGCATCGAGCCCGCGCTGGTGATGTTCAAGGAGCTCTTCACCGACCTCGGGCTCGGCCGTCCGCACGTCGCCGGCAACTCGCTCGGGGGCCTGCTGTCGCTGGCGCTCGGGCAGGCCGGTCTCGTCCGCAGCGTCACGGCGTTGTCGCCCGCGGGGCTGTGGAACCGGCGCCAGAAGATGTACGCGATCGCCACCCTCAAAGCCCACCGCGCCCTGGCCCAGCGCACGCCGCCGCACGTCGTGCGCCGGATCGCCGCCAGCGCTTCCGGACGCCGCGCGCTGACCGGGATGATCGTCGGACGGCCCGAGCTGCAGACGCCGGACGTCGTCGTCGAGGACGCCCGCGCGCTCGCCACCGCGCCGGGCTTCGAGCCCACCGCCGCCCAGTCCCGTGGGGACTTCCGCTTCACCGGCCCGGTGACCGGCGTCCCGGTGACCGTCGCCTGGGCCGAGCACGACCGGATCCTCGCCCGGCCGCGCGTCGCCGACCTGCGGAAAGTCGCGCCGGACGGGGTGTTCCGGCTGCTGCCGGGCTGCGGGCACGTGCCGATGAACGACGACCCGGAGCTCGTGGCGAACGTGCTGCTCGAGGGAAGCCGTTAGGTGACATTCGCTTTACGTCCGTCTTTTGACCCTGGTAGGTGACTGCTTCGCGAGGCAGAATCCTCCGCCGTGCGCCCGTTCGGGGACCCTGGGTGCGAATCGGAGGAACACTCATGAGGCTTTCGACCCGGCTAGCGGTGTTCGCCGCGGCCGCGCTGGCGACGACGGCGGTGACCACCGCACCCGCGTCCGCGGGCCAGCGCCCGGATCCCACCACCGACGTCCGGATCATCGGGTTCAACGACCTGCACGGCAACCTCGAGCCGCCGTCCGGCTCCAGCGGTCGCGTGGTGCAGTCGGACGGGACCACTGTGGACGCCGGCGGTGCCGCCTACCTGGCCACGCACGTGAAGCAGCTGCGTTCCCAGGTGCGCAACTCGTTCGTCGTGTCCGCCGGTGACAACATCGGCGCGTCGCCGCTGACCTCGGCGCTGTTCCACGACGAGCCGACCATCGACTTCCTGAACATGCTCGGCGTGAGCGCGTCCGTCGTCGGGAACCACGAGTTCGACGAGGGGTACAAGGAACTGCAGCGCATGCAGTTCGGCGGCTGCCACCCGACGGACGGCTGCCAGTTCCAGCCGACCTTCAAGGGTGCGAACTTCCCGTTCCTCGGGTCCAATGTGTACTTCACCAACGGCCTGCCCGCGCTGTTGCCGTTCACCGTCAAGTTCGAAGGCGGGGTGCCGGTCGGCGTCATCGGCGCCACGCTGAAGGACCTCCCGTCCGTCGTCACGCCGGAGGCGATCAAGGGCCTGAAGTTCGGCGACGAGGTCGAGGCGATCAACCGCACGGCGAACCTGCTCGACTACTTCGGCGTCAAGGCCCAGATCGTGCTGATGCACCAGGGCGACGGCACCGAGGTCGAGGGCCCGAACGACTGCAAGCTGCGGCCCGGCCCGGCCGCCGCGATCGCCGCCGCGGTGACCCCGAAGGTCGACGCCTTCTTCACCGGCCACAGCCACCAGCAGTACAACTGCGTGATCAACGACCCGGCCGGCCAGCCGCGGCCGGTCATCCAGGGCTCGTCGTTCGGCCGGCTGCTGTCCGTGATGGACCTGAAGATCAGCCTGAAGACGCGGGACGTCGTGCGGTCGCAGACCAAGGCGTTCAACGAGATCGTCACCCGCACGGTCACGCCGGACCCGGCCGTCGCGGCGCTGGTCGCCGACGCGAAGACCAAGTCGGCGCCGATCGCGAACGAGCAGGTCGGCACCATCACCGCGGACCTGCCGGCGGCGGGCAACGCGGCCGGTGAGTCGCCGCTGGGCGACGTCATCGCCGACGCCCAGCTCGCGGGCACGCAGTCGAACAACGCGGTCGTCGCGATCACCAACCCGGGCGGCATCCGCGCCGACCTGACCTACAAGTCCTCGCCGAACGGCGAGGGCGACGGCGTGGTGACCTACGGCGAGGCGTTCACCGTCCAGCCGTTCTCGAACATCATGCAGACGATCACGCTGACCGGCGCGAACCTCAAGAACGTGCTGGAACAGCAGTGGACCGCGAGCGGCACGAAGATCCTGCAGATCTCGAGCTCGCTGCACTACTCGTACTCGGCGAGCGCGCCGTTCGGCTCACGGGTTTCGAACATCACGGTGAACGGCACGCCGGTGGACCCGGCTGCGACGTTCCGCGTGTCGGTGAACAACTTCCTCGCCGGCGGCGGGGACGGCTTCACCGAGTTCACCAAGTGGACGAGCCTGTCGGGCGGCCCGGTGGACCTCGACGCGATGATCGCGTACCTGGGTGCCCACCCGAGCCTGGCCCCGCCCGCGGCGGACCGGATCACCCGCCTGCCGTAGCACGACGAGAAGGCCGCGTCGCCGGGGTTTCCGGCGGCGCGGCCTGCTTACTTGAGTTCGCCCTTGAGCATGCTCATCAGGATCATGTCGTGGCGGCGCCCGTCCTGGCCGACGAAGGCCTCGCGATGCCGGCCGTCTTCGGAGAAGCCGACCTTGCGGTAGACGTGCCGGGCGCGCTCGTTCTCGGCGACCACCCAGAGCGTGATCATGTGCAACCGCATGAAGTCGAAGCCGTAGCGGCACATCACCCGCATCGCGTCGGTGCCGTAGCCGCCTCCGCCGCGGTACTCGGCGTCACCGATGTAGATGTCCAGCTCGGCGTTGCCGACTTCGGGTACGGCGTCGCGCAGGTCGACGATCCCGATCAACTTGCCGTCGGCCTTCGTCTCGATGCCGAGCACGACCAGTTCGTACTTGTTGACGGGGCGCTCTTCACAGCGCTTGCGGATCTGTGCGCGCGAGCGCGGGTAGTCGTTGACCATCCACCGGCCGACCTCGGGGTCGTGCACCCAGTCGTAGATCTGGTCCGCGTCCTCCAGCTCGAGTGCGCGCAGCCGGACGAGCTCCCCCTCGATCATCGCTACTCCCGTTTCAACAGCAGAAAGTCGTTGACGTCCAACAGGCCGAGCAGCTGCCGGATCGGGACCGGCATGGCCCGTCTCGCATCATCGTGTACGAGCTCGGCGCCGCGCACCTGGATATTTTTCCGCCGGGTGACCAGGGTGCAGCCACCGGCGGCCAGCACGTTCTTCACCCAGTCGGCGCCGGGCCCGTAGGTCAGCGCGACGACGAAACCGTCCTTCGTGCGGAAGACGTTGATCGGCGTGCGGAACTCGCGTCCGGACTTCCGTCCCTTGTGGACGACCATGGCGAAGCCGGGCGCCCACCCGGCGACGTGCCGGAGCACCTGGTTGGTCGCGACGCGGTTGAAGCGGGCGACTCGTTTGGAGAGCACCATGCGCTCATGATGATCCGGCGTCGAGCAGAAATCAACGGTCGATGAATTAATCGATCGGGTGACCCCGGCTCCCCGCGTGCGGCGCACCGATGGTGGGATGTCACGCATGTCGACCGAATGGCCGCTGCGCCAGGACCCGGAAGGGCCGGTCATCATCGCGCTGGCCCTGGTGAACGACCCCGACGCGCTGGGCTTCGTCGTGCTGGACGACGAGGACGACTGGTTCATCAGCGACGGCACCGAGCTGTCCGACGACGTGCTGGTCAACCGCGAGAGCTTCGGCAAGATGTCGCTGCGCGAAGCCGTCGAACTGCTGCCGCAGCTGGGCGCGCTGGCGGACCTCCCGACCGGGATGGCCGCCGACTGGGACCCGGAGCGCCGCACGTGGCTGCTCTCGTCGGTGACCGGCTCCGACGACGAGGACGAGGACGTCCGGCTGCTCGCCCAGCGCCGCGAGGCCTGGGAGTACGAGGGCTCGCCCGACGACGAAGCCCAGATCAGCAGCGGCCTGACCGAGATCCCGACCGGCCCGCAGCAGCCGGTGCGCGCGGTCCGCCAGGTCGTCCGCGAGCAGGACGGCACCTGGCTGTTCGTCGGCTTCGAGGTGCCCGAGGCGGAGGACTTCGAAGTCGAGGGCCTGGAGCTGGAGCACGTGGCGAACCTGTACCCGGACGTGCGCGGCGTGCTCAAGGCCGCGCCGGGCCAGGTGTACGACCGAGAGACGCCGGACTCCGACTGGGAGCTCGTCGAAGGCTAAACCTCGACGGGCAGGTGGAAGAGCCCGCGCGTGATCGGGCTCGGCCACCAGGTCAGGTCTTCCTCGGCGACGGCGAGCCGGGCTGTTGGCAAGCGCCTGAGCAGGGTCTCGAAGGCGACGTCGGCCTGCAGCCGGGCCAGTGCCGCGCCGAGGCACAGGTGCGGCCCGGCGCCGAAGGCGATGTGCCGCCGGTCCGCCGCCCGCTGTCCCGGCCGGAAGGCGTCCGGTTCCTCGAAGGCCGCGGGGTCGCGGTTGGCCGCCAGGACCGACACGAGGATCGGGTCGCCGGGCCGCATGAGCCGGCCGCCGATCTCGACGTCCTCGAGCGGGAACCGCCAGGTCGCGTTCTGCAGGGGCGCGTGCAGCCGGAGCGTCTCCTCGATGACGGCGGCGCGGTGCGTGGGGTCGGTCCTGGCTCTTGCGGCTTCGCCGGGGTGGGTCAGCAGCGCGAGCGCGCCCGTCGCGATCAGCCCGACGGTCGTCTCGTGGCCGCCGATCAGGATCAGGAAGGCCGTCGACGTCACCTCGTCCGCCGACAGCGTGCCGGTGGCCTCCTGCGCGACGAGGTCACTGATCAGGTCGGTGCCCCGCGTCGCCCGCTTGGCCTCGACGACCTCGGTGACCAGCCGTTCCAGCACGTCGGTGGCTTCGCGGACCTTCGAGCCGTCGGTGTCGTCGGCGGAGTCGATGACGAGCGACCATTCGTGCACGTCATCGCGGTAGGACTCGGGCACGCCGAGCAGGTCGCAGATGATCGCGATCGGCAGCGGGTAGGCGAGGTCGGTGACGAGGTCGCCGTGCCCGCGCGCTTCGACGGCGTCGACCAGCTCGTCGGTGACCTGCTGGGCGCGTTCGCGCAGGCCCTGCATCCGGCGTGGGCCGAACGCGCCGGCGCAGGCGCGCCGCAGCCGCGTGTGGTCGGGCGGATCGGTGTTGATCATGTTGGAGGCGAGCGAGGGCCGGTGGTCGAGCGGCAGGCCCATCCCCGAGCGCTGCCACTCCTCGTTGCCGGCGGACGGGCTCTTGACCAGCGCCGGGTGGTTGAGCGCGGTCACGGCGTCGGCGTACCGCGTGATCAGCCAGGCCCAGGTGCCGGCGGGAAAGTCGAGCCGGTGCGGCGGCCGTTCGCGCAGCCAGGTGTAGGCGGGTGAGGGGTCGCGATCGAAGTCCGGACCGAACAGCGCGGGCTCTCCCATGCGTTCACCCTGCCCGCCGGACTTTCTTCGCGACAAGTGTCCCGGCGCGGCTTCGCCCGTTCGTCCCTACAGTGAGAACCGGCGATCGGCGCCGGTCAGGACCCGCGAGGAGCACCTCATGCCCAAGTACGCCGCGATCATCTACGCCACCGACATCGACCCGACCACACCCGAAGCCACGGACATGATGAAGGACTACGACGAGTTCGGCGCGGGAGCGGCGGCGGTGATCCGCGGCGGCGCGGCGCTGTACCCGACGGCGACCGCGACGACGGTCCGCGTCACCGGCGGCAAGGGCGGCGACGTCGTCACCAGCGACGGCCCGTACGCGGAGACGAAGGAAGCCCTCACCGGCTTCTACCTGCTCGAATGCGCCGACCTCGACGAGGCGGTCAAGGTCGCGGCCCGGATCCCGGGCGCCTGGGACGGCGCGATCGAGGTCCGGCCGGTCGTCGACTTCGGCCAGTGACCGGCGCCGGGGACGCGGTCGCGCGGCTGGTCCGGGACGAGGGGACCCGGGTACTGGCCACGCTGGTCCGCGTCACCGGCAGCGTCGACCTGGCCGAGGACGCGGTGCAGGACGCCGTCGTGCGCGCGCTCGAGACGTGGCCGCGCGACGGCGTCCCGGCCAACCCCCGGGGCTGGCTGCTGGTCGCCGCCCGGCACCGCGCGGTCGACGTCGTCCGCCGCGAGGCCAAGCGGCTCGGGAAGGAGGCGGTCGCGATGCCTGCTGTAGACCCGCACCCGGACCCGGTATCGGTCCGCGACGACCTGCTGCGGCTGGTCTTCACGTGCTGCCACCCGGCGTTGTCCCTGGACACGCAGGTGGCTTTGGCGCTTCGGACATTGGGCGGTTTGTCGACCGCGGAGGTCGCCCGCGGCCTGCTGGTACCCGAAGCGACGATGGCGAAGCGGCTGACGCGCGCGAAGCAGAAGATCGCCACTGCGCGTATCCCGTATCGGGTCCCTTCGGCGGAGGAGCTGCCTTCTCGCTTGGCCGGCGCCGCATCCACGGTGTACCTGATCTTCAACGAGGGCTACACGGGCCGCGTCTCGTTGCTCGCGGAGGGCGTGCGGTTGGCGCGCCTGCTGGTGTCGCTGATGCCGGACGAGCCGACGGCGTTGGGGCTGCTGGCGTTGGTGCTGCTGCAGGACGCCCGCCGTGCCGCACGGTTCCTCCCGTCCGGCGAGCCGGTGCTGCTCGCCGCGCAGGACCGTTCGTCGTGGGACGCGTCGCTGATCAAGGAAGGCGTGGAGCTGGTGGGCCGCGCCTTGCGCCGGACACCGTCGACGCCGAACGCGTACGTGGTCCAGGCGGCGATCGCGGCGTGCCACGACCTGGCGCCGTCTTATGCCGAGACGAACTGGGACGCGGTGATTTCCTGGTACGACGTGTTGTTGTCGGTCCAGGACACCCCGGTGGTGCGCTTGAACCGGGCGGCCGCGGTGGCGGAACGGGACGGCCCTGCCGCGGCATTGGCACTGGTGGACGCCTTGACGGGACTCGACGACTACCCGTGGTGGCACGCGTCGCGGGCGGAGTTGTTGCACCGCTTGGGTTCCGCGTCGGCTTTCTACGCGGTGGAGCGTGCGGAGGAAACGGGATTGCCTGCTGCGCATGTGGCGCATTTGCGGGCGAGAATGGAAAGCGAAAACCCCGGGCAGAAGGCCCGGGGTTTCGAGGAGAGCGGATGACGGGAATCGAACCCGCGTATTCAGCTTGGGAACCAGGGTGATCATGCTCGAAAGTGGCCCTGACCTGCGGACGGGGCTGTCTCGCGGTACCCCTTGTTGACCTTGGTTGACCGGCCTGAATGGCACGCTAATGGCATGACCTGAGCACCCACCCAGACCTCTCCCGTCACCCCGATACGAAGCCAGCACGCGGCCGGTGGTGCCGGGTCAAGGCACGCTTTCCCGCCTTGACGCGGTGCTACCGGCCGTTGTCATGATCCGGCTTCGGGGTGGCTCGGCGGCCACTTCTCGGGCTGCGCAAGCTGAGCTTCGGTGACCAGGTACAAGGCGGCCGGGCCGTACTGTGAATCGACGTACGCACATGGCGCGCCTCCAGGCGCCAGCCCCAGCCCGCGTAGCTGGGTCTCCGTGCACAGGAAGGCTGGAGCGGCCTGTGACCGATAGCAGGGCAGTCCGTGTGGTGTCCATTCATACGGCGTGGCGTCCATAGGATCAACGCTAGAGATCAGCAAGTGCGCCATCAGCGGCTATCCGGGCGATGAAGCGCGCCTACCCGGCACTGTGGCTTCGACATGCGCGGTCGATCACAGGCTGGCCGTGGGGCCTCTGTTTCTTCACCGGGCGCGTCGCCGCAGTCGCCAACCCAGCCGCTCGTAGGCTCTGGAGCGGCATCCGATGCAGGAGGGCGCTCGATTGACGACACCTACTCCCTGGTGGGGGACTTTGGTTGTAGCCGCCGTTGGCCTACTGGGTGTGCTGGTGACGGTCGCCGTTGGCACGTGGCGTGAGAACAAGCGGTCGGAGGAGGCGCGCGTCGAACGTGCTCGGGAGCGTCGCTCGGGTGTCTACGCTGAGTTCTACCGGGTGGTTGCCGCCTACCGAAGGGCCGCCGACGAACTTGGCGACGCGGCGAACGTGCATCGCAAAGCTAAGACCAGGTTCGGGCAGGTTGGACCAGTGAAGACGATTGCGCGGTTGACCGACGACGTGCGCGAGCTTGGTGACTCGGCCGCGATGATGTACGGGCAGATTCGGTTTCTAGCCCCGCGTGACGTGGTTGCGGCGGCTAAGCAGGTGGTTGAGGCCTTGTCTCCCTACCAGGACGCACGAGCAGATGGGCGAACAGACGGCGACGAAGCCCTCGTAGATGCGCTGGACGCAGCTGTCGAGAAGATGAGGCTCGACCTAGGTTCGGAGACAGGCCACAACGCGTCGCGCTGAGGCCGCCGGCCGGAGCGGAGCGGAGGCCGGACGGTCCTCAGCAGGGGCACGCTTGCGTGCCGCTCTTGATTCTCTAGAGCCATGTTCGGCAGGGAGTCGTCTCGACGGATCGCGTTCAGATCTATCGAAGCCGTGGGTGCGACACACCAACCGCTTGCCCTCCGAGTTCCCTCCGTCGTCCTCCTGCTACATGCAGCGATCGCCGTTGGCCCTTTAGCGGGTGCGAGAGGTGGGTCTAGACCATGACTACCGGTGGCGTGATACCTCATGACGATGGGAAGACTTAAAAGGTTTGGAAGGTTCGCCACGATGCGCTAGGCTGCACCCAGAAGGAGGTGAGCCATGCCGTTCGAGGTCTTCACGCAGAAGATGGCCCCACTAGCCAGGGTGCCCAGCGTGACCATTCAGAAGCGTGGGCTCATGTCGATGAACCGGTCTGCGTATGCGCTCCTGGGGGAGCCATCTGCCGTCGAGCTGCTCTTCGATAGCGACGAGAAGGTCGTTGGCCTTCGTGCAGTCGATGAGACGGTTCCTCATGCCTACCCAGTGCGGCCTCAGTCAAAGAACAAGGAGACTGGGCCGTTGCTCGTGGCGGCTACGGCGTTCACCCAGTACTACGGCTTGGACACGACTGTATCCAAGCGTTGGGTGCCCGTATTGAAGGACAACATCTTGTGCATAGACCTGAAGGAGCCGGGAGCTATAGCAACCGGTAACCGAGGGCGCGGCGGTGCCACAGACGACTCGTAGGCAGTGTCACAAGCATGGTAGACACAGGCAGGTGAATCTAGAGCATGGACTTCATGGCTTGGGGTGACGAGTCAGGGTCTCATGCTGTCCTGGATCCGGGTGTCTACCTGATGGCGGCTGCGATTGGCGAGAGGGCGAGCGTTGAAGCTCTACGTACAGCGATGCTAGGGCTCAAGCTGCGCAGCTCAGGTTCTAAGCTTCACTGGGTCGATGAGTCGAGTCGCCGGCGGGGTGAGATTGCAGAGGTCATCGCCGGGCTTCCGGTGGATGGCTTTGTCGTTGTAAGACGCGGTCCAGACTCTGACCGGTCCGAGAGACGCCGCAGGAAGTGTTTGGAGCATCTTCTGGCTTCTCTGGCGGAGCTAGGCTGCGTAGAGCTGGTCCTTGAATCACGGGGTCGAGTCGACGACCAGAGAGACAGGGCTGTCCTCGACAACATGCGACGTCGACGGATGCTGCCAAACCACATCCATGTGTCGCATGAGGTAGGGCCAGCAGAGCCAGTTCTATGGATAGCCGACGCGCTGTGCGGAGCAGTCTCACAGGACCGAGTAGGTCAGCCTCAGTACCTCAAGACGATAGAACGTCGAGTGACAGTCGAGGTGATCGAAGCCTGATAGTCCGCAAAACGGACGCAAGCCTCGGGCCCTGTCATCCGGCAGGAACTCCCGAGGCTCACTTCCAGACTCACCGCAGTGGTCTGGCTTCACTAGCTAATCTAACCGCGTCAACTCGGCTCGTCAAACGATAGTGATCATCGACGCGACGGCTCAGCGCTTCTAGACGTGGCTGCTTGTAACGCGCTGACCAGCTAATATGCCTGTAGGTGGTCATGGCCACCCCTTGGCGGTGTCTCGATCGCGTCGTGATGAGGCTGCAACCTTCCAGCTCCGCTCCCGCTGACTGCCAACCTTGCGACCTGTCGCGGCGTGATGGCCCCGAATCGGGCGCTCGATGGTGAGCAGGTCGCTGTGCTCCACATATGACCGAAGCGATCAGTGCTCGGGCAGGACCGGCGAGTTCTGGGGGCCCTCACACGACAGTGGTCAGGCCCGTAAGGGCATCGGTGACTGCGTCGGCCCCGGCGGCGGTGAGCATCGAGTCCTTGCCCGGCTTATTCGCGTAGCCGATCGAACGGACGCCTGCGGCTTGTGCGGCTTCGATGTCGCTTGCCGAGTCGCCGAGGAGCACGGCTTCGCCGGGTGTGACGTCGAGCGCATTGACGGCCTTGTTCAAGAGGAAGGGGCTCGGCTTCAGTAACGCGGTGTTCGAGCTGGTTCGAGCGGATACGAAGTTGATCGAAGCGCGGAGATCGTAGAGGTCGAGGTAGGCGCCGATGGCCGCTGCGCCGTTATTGCTGACAACGGCGATTGGCCGGCCGGATGCGTGCCATGCTTCGATGAGTTCGTGCGCGCCGCTCGCGGGGATTGCACTGGAGATTGCCTCCACTTCATGGGCGGCGAAAGCGGCTTCGACATGGCGGGCCTCATCTTCGCCAAGCGTGGCGGCGTACTGCAACACGTCGAAGGGGTCGGCGCTGCTCGCGACCGATTCGGGCAGGTCCGCTTGTCCGCTGTCGGCAAGGACGTCGCGGAGTTGTTCGGCGACGGTGGAGGCCGGGACGCCTGCGAAGACAGAGCAGACTGGGCCGTCGAAGTCGAGGAGCAGCGCGCGTGCGTGTGTCAGCACGTCTGCCGCCTTCATCGTTGGTAGTCCTTGGCCACGCTGTTCCACAAGCTGTCGAACCACGTCTTCGCCTGGTCGACGTACTGTGAGCCGGTTGACGTGTCGTCGTCATTGATCGAGTGGTGGAAGAGGATGGCGTCCTTGCCCATGAGGTCGTAGATGGCCTGGGTCTCGCCGCCGAAGTTGATGACGTGCTCGCGGACCGGGTAGAAGCCGAAGAACGTCTCTTCGTTGTTGATCAGGTAGAGCTTGAACATCGGCGGTGCCGGGTGCACGCGGACCTGCGCGGTTGCCTTGTTGACCAGCCCGAGCTCGCCGAGTTCGGTCACCGAGTCAACAATGGCCAGGGTGTGACGCCGCATGATCTCTTCGGCTCTCTTTCGGAACAGCGGGCTGTCGGCGTGCTCGTCCACGGTGACCGGAAGGGACCACGGCTGGGTCGGGTCCGGCACCAGCAAACGGACGGTGATCGACTCTGGCCGGAGCCGGCCGATGCGGATCTTGTCCAGCGGCTCGGCGATGACGCCGTGCAGGGTCTCGCCGGAGAACCCGGCGAAGTCGATCGTGACGTCTTGGGCCTCGAAGGCTCGCTCGATGTGCGGTCGGAGTCCGACCGGGCGCTCGGTGCGCTCTCGGACGAAGACGCCGCTGCCCTGACGCGAGACGATCAGGCCCTCGTCTCGGAGTTCGCGGATGGCGTTCTGCACGGTCATCGGCGCGACGTTGTACGTCTTCGCCAGCTCGTTTCGCGATGGCAGCTTGTCGCCGGGTGTGAACTTCCTGGTGAGAATCGCCGCGCGCAGTGCGTTCGCCACCTGCACGTACGGCGGCCTCGGGTCGTCCGGGTCGAGTGCCATGACGTTCCTTCCTTGATTGGTGGCCTGGCCACGAGTCAAGTTTCCCCGACCAAGGGCAAGCCTGTCTAGGCGACCTAGCGGCCTAGACCGTTTTCGTCTTGCTTGATTTGGCTAGCCAACCTGGCTAACCTGACCATGTCAGCCACGATAGGCAGCGCCGAGTGAGGCGCCTGACCAGGGAGAACCGACATGGCAGTACCGCGCGGAACGCGCTTCGAGATCGAGCACGACGCCGTGTTCCCGGCCGGGGCGGCGATCGTTGGCCCCGTCACGCCGGACATGGAGTACGTCTCCAACGAGGACAAGGCCCGGGGCAAGCAGCCCAAGCAGAAGATCGACGAGCAGACCGGTCTTCCGCAGTGGAAGGTCACCGTGACCGATCCGTCGGCAGAGAAGGACCGCGACAAGTCGGCCACGGTCACCCTGCTCGACCGGGTGCAGCCCGTCCCGCCCCCGGCTGCAATGCAGGGGTTCGACTTCCGGCCGGTCGTGTTCGAAGGCCTGACGGTCGAGGCCCGGGTCATGGGCGAGAAGTTCAAGTACCAGGGCTGGGCGCTGCGGGCGACCGGGATGCGGGAGCCGGGTAGTGGTGCTGGCTCGAAGCAGGCTGCCGCGAAGACCCCGGCCGGCCAGAGTGGTCAGCAGAAGGCCGCGTGATGGCGGGGCGGCCGTCGCGTGAGGCGGTCGCTCGGTGGAACGAGGCGTACGCGGAGCAGACGTCCGCACTGTTCGCCGCGATGAGATCGGCATCTGACGATCTGGCGGCAGTGCGGCGTCTTGCTCACGCCTACCACGCGGTTGCGGTGGCGTGGCGTGCCTTGTCTGCCGATCTTGCTGCTCCTTTGTGGGCGCGGCATGCGTCGGCCGTAGCGGCTGAGGAGTTCGAGCGGCGGGCGCGCATGGAGTTCGACCGCGCTGATTCGGCCCAGCGACCAGGGGAGATCACATGAGCCGGTGGGAGCGGATACGGGCTTGGGAACTCGCCTACGCGCGATATGCGGGGGCCTCGGACGTGGAGTTGCCTCAGGTGTCGCGGGCGGTTGCCGCAGCTTGGCGTGACCTTGCGGCCGAAGTGCCGTTACCGGCCTGGGCACGCGCGGCCGTCATCTCCGCCGCTGAGGCATTCGAGATTCAAGCCGACAAGTGGGACACCCAACTTCGGCATGGGGAAAGTGTTCAGGGACATGGCACACGACGAGAAACAGGACGCGGCGGAAGCTGGGTGGGACGGGTTCGGCGTGACGTGGATCGTCGGGTCGGAGGCGGAACTGGCGGTCGAGGAGACTGGTTCGGACCCGACGCATCCCCCGATGCTGGTGCTCGCGGGGGCGCCGTGCGTGGTGATGCTGCGGCCGCCGGACGACCCGGCGATGTGGCCGGCCTGCGTGAGGTTCCTTCGCCAACTCCGCGACAGCGCGGAGGACATGGCGGCACTTCTCGAAGCCCGCGCGACGGATCGGCTGGCGCGTGATGGCGAAGCCGACTGAGCCGCGCACCCTGCGGGCCGCGCACGAGATCGCAACGGAGCGTCTCCCGGCACCGGACGCGAACCCCTCGGTGTGGTTGGCGTTCCGGCAAGCGAACGCACGGATGTACGAGAAGGTCGCCGACGTCGACCGAGGGCACCACCACGAGGCCCTGTATTGGGCTGGTTACGAGCGGCGGAAGGCGGGGGAGGTGTCGGCGGAAATCCAGGGCAGCAAGTCGAAGTCTAAATAGTCCCGTGTAGACGCACGCACAGTCAAATACTGCAACGAAAAACGCGCGCTATGACGTGCGGCGATGAAACGCGTCCTCTTCCGGCGACGCGGAACCGTAAGGCGCAGAAGCGGAAACTCGGCTACCAACCATGCCGCTCCTGCGCTGTCCACAACCGCGAGGTGTGAACAATGCAAACGCTAGACGATGACAAGCAACCATCGCCAGTGGGGGTCACCCGCTCGCGCTGCGCGGAATGCAAGCGGTTCGCTCGGCTGCTTCCGGGTGAGACCAAGTGCGCCCCGTGCTTGGGCGCGTTGCCGCTGGATCTCTCGGCGGTGCTGGGTGGTGGTCGGCGATGACCTCTCCCGGAATGCTCGTGATTGCCCTGGCCGGGCTCGGCCTCTTCGTGTGGGCGCTGGCCAAGATCGGGCGGGCGCTGGCGTCCATGGCTGAGCTGCTAACCGCCATGGTTGTGGTGTTCGTGGCCTTGTGGTGGGTGTGCAAGGTGGTGTTCTGGCTGTTCTCGCAGGTCGTGATCCACTGGCGGACCTCGTTGACGGTGATCGCGGTCTACCTGTGGTGCGTGTGGGTCGGCTGGGTATGGCTCGTGGGCAACCTCGTCGGCCTGGCGCTGATCCTCGGAGTGTGGCGGCTGCTCGACGTCACCAGCTTTGATCAGTGGTGTGGCCGGCCGTTGCGGTCGTGGTGGCTGCGCTGGGCGGTCTATCACCTGAAGCTGCCGGGTTGGCTGCACGCCTGCGGCCTGAGCGTGCGGGATGCTGCGCTGCCGGTCGAGGTGACCGTGAATCTGGTGGGTCGTCGGAAGGCGTCTCGGGCGACGGCTCGGCAGTCCGGGGTGCAGGTGCCGAAGGTCCTCGGCGTCCGCTCGGGCCCGTCGTGGGATGAGGTCCGGGTGCGGCTCGTTCCTGGCCAGAAGCCCGAGGACTTCGACGACGCGGCCCGTGCGTTGGCGTCGGCGCGGAAGGTCGCGCGGTGTCAGGTGCGGGAGCTGGAACCGAACGTGGTGTCGGTCGACTTCCAGCGCAGGGACCAGCTGGCTGCCGTCGTGCACTCCCCGGTTGTACCGGAGCTGGTTGCGGTGCAGGAGTCCACCGTAGACCTCCGGCGCGTGTGGGCCGGGCGGACCGAGTACGGACATGACTGGCGCGTGCCGCTGCTTGGCTCGGGCGCGCACTGCCTCACCGCTGGTGCGTCGGGTGCCGGGAAGAACTCGGTGATGTGGTGCCCACTGGTGTCGGCGGCCCCGGCGATCCGGGCCGGTCTGGTGCGCATGTCGGGGATCGATCCCAAGGGCATGGAGCTGGCCTACGGGCGCGGCATCTTCTCCCGGTACGCGGTGTCCGGGAAGGACGCGCTCGAGGTGCTCGACGGTCTGGTGGAGGAGATGGAGTCCCGCAAGCGGGAGTTCGCCGGGCGGGTCCGCACGATCCCGCTGTCGACGCAGTACCCGCTTGAGCTGCTGGAGTTCGACGAGATCGGAGCCCTGACGAAGTACACGGACCGCAAGACCCGCGAACAGATCGTCGAGCGCGTGGCGCTGCTGAACACGCAAGGCCGGGCGTTGAACATCTCGGTGCGTGGCTATGTGCAGGAGCCGACGAAGGACACCGTCCCCGTGCGCGAGCTGTTCACCCGCCGGGTCTGCCTGCGGGTGACCTCGAAGACGCACGTGCCGATGGTCCTAGGCGACGGCGCCTATGAGCGGGGCGCGTGGGCCAACCGCATCGGCGACTCGGAGGCCGGGGTCGGGTTCGTGTGGGGCGAGGGTATCCGCGAACCGCTGCGTATCCGCGCGGGCTGGGTGTCGGACGAGACGGTCAAGGCGCTGGAGCACTACGTCACCAACGGCGGCGTGGCTCGTCCGGTGCTGGGTGGCGAGGGGGTGGCGGCGTGAACCGGCTGATGGTCTTCCTCGACACGATCCGCGATCACCTCGACCTGCACCAATTCCCGCCGGTGGCGACGCTGACCGTGCGCACGTGGTCGGACCCGCTCACGGTCCAGCTCGGCGCCCACCGGCTGCCCGACGTCGCCGGGGCCTTGTTGACCTGGGCCAGCACTCTCGATGACGTGTCGGCTTCGATCTGGCGCACCTCGGACGGCGACTCGGTGCACCTGTCGGTCAACGGCCGGACTCCGTGTGGCATCCCCGTGCACGTCTACAGCGGCGTCCACTTCGACCCGGCCGTGTTCCCGGACCTGCCCGCCGGACAGCGGCAGGAAATGCCCGTGTTCCAGCTCCGCCAATGGACCCGCCCCGGGGAGGTGGCCGCCTAATGACCGACCAGCAACAGACCCCGCCGGCCGGAACGCGGGCTGAACGGATGCGGGCCCCGCTCGCTGCGGACGTGATCCGGGCGACGGCGGAGAAGCACGGCGTTTGCGTCCGGCCGTTCACGATGGAGGTCGGCGACACCACCACCGGCGAACTCCGCTATGTCCCGGTCCCGTGCGGCTCAACTGTCGAGTCGGTGTGCCTGCCGTGTGCGCGGAAGGCGAAGGCGCTGCGGCAGGCCCAGTGTCGCGAGGGCTGGCACATGACGGAGGAACCCGTCCTTGCCGCTGAGCCGCCGTCGGAGGATCACAAGGAGCTGTTGACCTACCGGGCGGATCTGGTGGCGGCGTATCGGGAGGTGGTCGAGCACGACCAAGCGGAGGCTGAGGAGCTGCGGGAGGAGGTCGCCGGGGTTGATGCGGAACTTCGGCAACTCGGGATGCGGGGTCGGCTGCCCGCCCTCGACGTGCCGACGAAGCGCCAGGTGAAGAGGTCGACGAAGCGGCGGCAGGATGCGCCGAACCTGCCTCGGAGGAAGGTCGCCAAGACCACCGTGGGCCGGGAGTTCGCCGGGAAGTTCCGGCCGTCGATGTTCGTGACGCTCACGTGCGACACCTACGGCCCGGTCCGTGGCGACGGCTCCCCGGTCGACCCAAGTCGATATGACTACCGGCGGGCCGCTCGGGACGCGGTGCACTTCTCGGCGCTGGTGGACCGCTGGTGGCAGAACCTGCGCCGCGTGGTCGGCTGGGACGCGCAGTACTTCGCCACGGTGGAGCCGCAGAAGCGCACGGCTCCCCATCTGCACGCGGCGATCCGGGGAGCGATCCCGCACGACGTCATCCGGCAGGTCACCGAAGCCACCTATCACCAGGTCTGGTGGCCGTCACACGACGAGATCGTCTACGTCGAGCGGCTGCCGGTCTGGGACCCGGACACCCGGGCGTTCCTCGACCCGGACACCCGGCAACCGCTGACGTCGTGGGATGACGCCGTGGAAGAGGTGGAGGACCCGGCGCACGTCGTCGTGTTCGGGCGGCAAGTGCACTCGAAGGGCATCCTCGGTGGCACCGAAGAGGCCGGCCGCCACATCGGCTACCTCACGAAGTATCTGACCAAGTCCACCGGTGAGGTCGTGGAGGCGGACACGGCACGGCTGCGGGATCACCACGACCGGCTCCACGCCGAGCTGTCGGTCACTCCGTGCTCCCCTCGCTGTGCGGTCTGGCTGTTGTACGGGGTCCAGCCCAAGGGCGCGGGCAGCAAAACCACCCCCGGCCACTGCAAGGGACGCGCTCACCGGCGGACCACTCTCGGGCTGCCGGGGCGGCGGGTGCTGGTGTCGCGCAAGTGGTCGGGCAAGACCCTCGACGACCACAAAGCCGACCGGAAAGCCTTCGTGCAGCAGGCGTTGGCCGCGATCGGGATCGAGAAACCACAACCGGACCCCGCCCGGCTCGTGTGGCGCAAGGTCGAGCCCGGCGACCCGCAAGTCCCGCCCCGACCACACCTGGTCATGCGAGCGATCGCGGAACGGATCACGTGGAAGGCCGAGTACGACCGAGCCCTACTCGCCGCCGCCGGACCACCTGGGAGTGAACCAGAAACTTCGGCAACTCAGCAGGCTGCTTAGACCCTGGGGAGGGGATCGCATGGAAACGAAGTACCTGACGGTTGATGAGGCGGCCGTCTACCTGAACACGGGGGTTCGGTTCGTGCGTCGGCTGATCGCCGAACGACGGATCGCGTTCCACAAGGCGGGGGTGCACGTCCGGTTCGCGTTGGAAGACCTGGAGAACTTCATGCAGGCCGGCCGGGTCGAGCCGATCACGCGGGCGTCGGTCCGCCGGGACCTGGGAAGGGCGGCCTGACATGGCGAACAAGCAAGGGCATCGCGGTTTCGGGAATGTTCGGCAACTTCCGTCCGGGCGCTGGCAGGCACGTTATCCCGGGCCGGACGGGCTCATGCGGAACGCGCCGAACATGTTCAGCACCAAGCGGACGGCGGAACGGTGGCTATCAGCCGTGGAAACGCAGATCACGCAAGGTGAGTGGATCGACCCGGAACGTGCGAAGCGCAAACTCGGCGACTACGCGGACCAGTGGATTGCGCAGCGTCCGGGACTTCGCCCACGCACGGTCGAGCTGTACAAGTGGTTGCTTCGTAAGCACATCGCGCCCGACCTCGGCGGGGTCGAGCTGGGCAAGCTGTCTACGGCGGTCATTCGCCAGTGGCGGGCCGACCGGCTGACGGCAGGTGTCTCGGAGTCGGTGACGGCCAAGTCGTACCGGCTGCTGCGGGCGATCCTGAACACGGCGGTTGATGAGGACAAGATCCTCCCGCGCAACCCCTGTCGGGTCCGTGGTGCCGATAAGGAGAACCCTGACGAACGGCCGGTCATCACCGTGGCTCAGGTCTTCGATCTGGCCAGTCGGATGCCGGAGCGGTTCCGGGCGCTGGTCCTGCTCGCCGCGTTCGGGTCGCTGCGGTGG
The DNA here is from genome assembly GCA_033793495.1 of Streptomyces sp. MN03-5084-2B. Lineage (GTDB taxonomy): Bacteria > Actinomycetota > Actinomycetes > Mycobacteriales > Pseudonocardiaceae > Amycolatopsis. Next base: position 134,094 of record JARAWT010000020.1, read on the forward strand.
GGTGAGGTGACGGCGCTGCGTCGGTGTGACGTGGCTGAGGACGCGTCGTGGGTGCGGGTGTCGCGGGCGATGGTCGAGGTTCCCGGTCGTGGGCTCGTCGTCGGTCCGCCGAAGTCGCGGGCTGGTGTCCGGACGCTGATCATTCCGATGGCGGTTCGCCGTGACTTGCTGCGGCACCTGGAGACCTGGGTCAAGCCGGAGCAGGACGCGCTGCTCTTCACTGGCGAGCGAGCTGGGCACGCGGTCCGCCGGCCGAACTTCAGCCAGCGGACCCGGTGGACGGAGGTCGTCGAGAAGATGGGGCTCAAGGGCCTGCACTTCCATGACCTCCGGCACGCCGGGAACATCTGGGCGTCGAAGGCGGGCACCTCGACCAAGGACCTGATGGCGCGGATGGGTCACGACGACATGCGGGCGGCCCTGATCTACCAGCGGGCGACCAGCGACGCCGACAAGCAGATCGCGGACCGGCTGTCCAAGCTCGTCGACCGCCACCGCAAGGGCACCGCCCCGGACGACGACGAAGATCAGGACGGCCAACCCGTCCCGGCCGGCTAGCTGCCACAGTTTGCGCATTCTTGGTGAATCTATTGCCGGGCGTGTTGCGCAACCTTTCCTAACGTATGAGCCGGTATTCTCCCTGCACGTGAGTCAGATTTGAATATGCGACAAATTTCTGAGTGATTCTGGTCAGGAATGGGAGGATTGTTGTGAACGCTCAACGGTCTGGCAGACCCGCCTACGTAAGGTGCCAGGAATGCGGGGTTTCAGTCCCCGTTCATCCCACTGGGAGTCTCCCGGCCAGGTGTGCGGAGTGTCGAACGCGTCGAGTGGGCCCTCGTGACCAACATGCGAGTCGGCCGGTGCAAGTTAACTGCCGCGACTGTGGAGCCTTGGTGCGCGTAAAGCCGACTGGCAGTTTTCCGACTTGGTGCGTCTCGTGCGTTCACGAGCGTCGACTTGTCAGCCGCCGAGAGTATAGGGTGGTCTTGCGCGCGCAGACTCAAGTGCGACCGTCCCATGTTTGCTGTCGAGACTGCGGTGCGTTAGTTCCCGTCAGTCCCATAGGCCGATTGCCGACGATCTGTTCTGCATGTCGTCCCCGGCGGAGGGCGGTGTTGCACAACCAGAAAACCGGGCGACCTGCCGACGTCAAGTGTCAGGGCTGCGGAATCACATTTCAGGCGAATCTGCGCGCGAAGGTGGCTTCTCGGTGCTCTGACTGCCGAGTAGATCGAAAGCTTTCATCCGACAGAGCTTATGGAAAGGCAAATCGGGAGCAAAAAAATGAAGCGAACAAGCGTTGGCGGGAGCGAAACAAGCGACCACCGCAGATTGTCAGTAAGAAGTGTGTTGATTGTGGGCTAGTCTACGAGAAGGTACATACCGCCGGTCGTCTTTCCGATCGGTGTCCAGAATGTCGTAATAGATACAGGTTGACCCGCGTTCGCATTCAGACGGCTAAACGTCGAGAAGAAAATCCTGAATACTTTACTGCGTACCGAAAGCAGAATAGTGAGTACCTTGCTGCGAAGGCAATAAAATGGGCCAAAGATAATCCGGAGAAGCATAGAGCGCGCGGTTCGCGCTATCGATCGCGCAAGTACTCAGAGGCAGTCGAATTGTTTACTCGTAAAGAAATTGGCGATCGTGACAGTTGGATTTGCGCCGTCTGTTCTTGTCTGATCGATCCTGAGCTGTCGTTCCCGGATCCGATGGCTGGCGAGCTTGATCATGTCGTCCCAGTGACGCATCCGGAGTATCCTGGCCACACGAAGGAAAACGTTGCGGTGGTTCATTCGCGATGCAATAAGGCAAAGGGTGGGTTCCGTCGCGGATAGCCTGCGGCCAAGAGGCTCTGCGGCGGCGTCCAGTGAGTCGACGGGTACCTCAAGCAACGTCCTGCTTCAGCGGTGACGGCCAAGACGTCGCAGTGACAGAGGTTGGCCAATGGCACGTTAATGGCACGCGAGAAGCGATGACTGTCCGCAAGGCAAAGCCCCAGGTCCACGGTAGACACCGTGTGACCTGGGGCTTCGCTCTGAGAGCGGATGACGGGAATCGAACCCGCGTATTCAGCTTGGGAAGCTGATGTTCTACCATTGAACTACATCCGCAGTGCGTCGTCAGCATACACGGCACCGTGATCCCCTTGTCCAGCGCCCTCTGCCTTGACTCGTGCCCTTCATGTGACAACACTTGTTGTCGACTCCGGAGGTGAGTGTCATGGACGAGCCCGAGCTGTTCCGGCAAGGCGGGTTCCGGCTGGCCCAGCGGCTGTTCATCGAGGGTGACATCCGGGGTGACGAGCGGCAGGTCGCCCGCCTGCGGGAGTTCGCGCAGGTGCAGGACAAGCTCGCGGACGACGTCGTCGCCTGGATGGCGCAGCTGCCCAAGGGGCAGGGGCGGCGGCTCTTCGAGGACGCGCTCAAGGGTGGGGTCAAGGCGCCCGGGCCGCTCGAGGACTTCTTCGACCAGGTCGACGCCAAGCCCTACTGGGTCGACGACGAGCGGCTCGAGCGGGGCGCGAAAGCCATCACGCGGGCCGGGTTGCTGGGGCTCTTCCCGCTCGGGGACATGTCGTTGATGGGCGGTTACCTCGCCTCGCGCGCCACGAAGTCGCTGGTCGGGACCGGTGAGATCGAACACAAGGCCACGCGGCGGCTCGTCGAGACCGCCGCCTGGTGGATCGACGTCACCACGCCCGGTGCCCTCGAGCACGGCGCCCAGGGGTACGCCGCCGCGCTGCGGATCCGGCTCGTGCACGCCCACGTGCGCGCCGCCATGAACCGGCGGGACGACTGGGACTACGCCGCCTGGGACCGGCCCGTCAACCAGGTGCAGACCGCCGGAACGCTCCTGCTCTTTTCGCTCGTCTACGTCTTCGGCACGCAGCTGCTCGGCCTCCGCTACTCCGCGCGCGAGCGCGGCGACATCCTGCACCTGTGGCGCTACATCGGCTGGCTCATGGGCGTCGACGACGAGCTGCTGCCCACCTCCGAAGAGGACGCTTGGCGGCTGCTTTGGCTCCTCGCCGCCACCGAGTTCATCCCGGACGACGACTCGAAGCGGCTCGCCAAGGCGCTGATCGAGGCCAACGCCGCCGTCGGCGAGGGGCGCGGGGCCGTCGGGAAGGTGCTCTCGCACGTGTCCGTAGCCGTGCACTCGTCGATCAGCCGGCTCGTGCTCGGGAAGACCAACGCCGACTTCCTCGGGCTGCCGAACGACCCCGTCGCGCAGGCCGCGATCGTCGCCGTGGCGGGGGTCAACTTCGCCGCCGAGACCGTGCGGCGGTTCATCCCCGGGGCCACGGCGCTGCAGGAACGGATCGGGCAGGCCGGGCGCCGCGGGTACGTCAAGCGGCTCGAGAAGATCTTCGCGCCGGACACGACGTACGCGCAGCACATGCGGGCCGCCTGAACCCACCGGATAGGCTTCCGGCGTGCTGCTCAGTGACCGTGACCTCCGCAAAGAGCTCGACGCCGGCCGGCTCGGCATCGACCCCTTCGATGCCGGCATGGTCCAGCCGTCGAGCATCGACGTCCGGCTCGACCGGTTCTTCCGCGTCTTCGACAACAGCAAGTACACCCACATCGACCCGCAGCTGCAGCAGGACGAGCTGACCTCCCTGGTCGAGAAGGAGGGCGACGAGCCCTTCGTGCTGCACCCCGGCGAGTTCGTGCTCGGCTCGACGTTCGAGCTCGTCACGCTGGCCGACGACCTGGCCGGCCGCCTCGAGGGCAAGTCGTCCCTCGGCCGCCTCGGGCTGCTCACGCACTCGACCGCCGGGTTCATCGACCCCGGTTTCTCCGGGCACATCACGCTGGAGCTGTCGAACGTCGCCAACCTGCCGATCACGCTCTGGCCCGGCATGAAGATCGGCCAGCTGTGCATCTTCCGGCTCTCCAGCTCGGCCGAGCACCCGTACGGCTCCAGCGAGGCCGGGTCCCGCTACCAGGGGCAGCGCGGCCCGACCCCGAGCCGGGCGTACAAGAACTTCCACCGCGTGGACACCTGGCGGTAGTGAATTCGCCCTCGGCGGGGAAGAGTGCCTCGGGCGCTAAGCCGCGATCTTCTCGTCCCAGTCGATCCGGTGGTTCCACATGAAGGCGTTCGGGTCCTCCTCGAACGGCTTCGCGAACGCCCGCTTGATGAAGAAGTCCCGGACGACTCGCCCGACCGGGCCGATCACCTTCTGGTCGCCGTTGCGCTTGCCGGCCGCGACCACCGCCTCGACACGCCCGCGCCGCAGGCTCTCGTACGTGGTCAGCGCGCGTTCGATGTCGGGCACGTCGCGGAGGCATTTGCCCAGCGTGACGGCGTCCTCGATGGCCATCGAGGCGCCCTGGCCCGCCGCCGGTGACGTCGCGTGCGCCGCGTCGCCGATGATCACCATGCGGCCGCGGTGCCAGACCGGGACGGTCGGGAAGTCGTACGTCGCCCAGGCCGGGTAGATCTCCCGCGTCGCGCGGATGATCTCGGTGGCCGGCGTCCGGTCGCGGGCCACCAGGTGCAGCAGCTCGGCGCGCAGCTTGTCCCCGGCGAGCTCGGCCATCTCGGACGCGGCCGGTTCGGTCTTGCGGGCCGGGTTCGCGAACCACCAGACGCGGCCGTCCGTGCTGACGACGTGGCAGAAGAACACGCGCCTGCCGAACACCATGTTCAGCACGCCCGGCTCGTCGGGCAGGTCCAGTCCCTCGGCGAACCCGCCGGTGTTCAGCAGCGGGACGTACCGCGGTGACGGCGCGTCCGGGTCGATGATCGTGCGGACCCGCGAGCGGAGGCCGTCGGCGCCGATCAGGAGGTCGCCTTCCGCGTGGGAACCGTCTTCGAAGTTCGCGCTGACGTGCGCGTTCGTCTGGCTCGCGCCGGTCAGGCGCTTGCCGTACTCGACGCGGATGCCGCGTCGCACGGCTTCGTCGCGCAACGCGACGTAGAGGTCGGAGCGCAGGACGGTCTGGCTCACCGTGCCGTCCGCGAGGGCACCGCCCAGCGGGAAATCGGCCAGCTGCGTGCCGTCGCCGAGGCCGATGGACATCCGCGGCGAGTCGAAGCCCACGCTGCGGACGACGTCCTTCAGGCCCAGCGGGCGCAGCGCGTCCAGGCCGTTGACGGCCAGCGTGAGGAAGGCGCCGATGCCCTCGGAGTCGCGGTCGTAAGCCTCGAAGACCACTGGCTCGTGCCCGGCTTCGTGCAGGGCGATGGCCGTGATCGTGCCCGCGACGCCGCCCCCGATGATCAGTGCCCGTGTCATGTCGTTCGACCCCTCGAATGTCTTAGAAACTAATTCGTTCTGTCGAACTAAAGAGTGGGCTAGGCTGGTCGCCGTGTCAAGCGAGCGAACGGAACTCGTCGAAGAAGTCCTGCTCAGGTCGCGGGAGCTGTCGACGGAGACGGTCATGTTCCACACCGCGATCTCCGAGACCCGGGGGCTGTCGGCGGTCGAGAGCAAGGTCCTGGACTACCTCGCGCGCTTCGGGCCGCAGACGCCGAAGGACCTCGCGCGGCTGTCGGGGCTCGCGCCCGCGTCGGTGACGGCGATGATCGACCGGCTGGAGCGCAAGGGCATCGTCGGCCGCGAGCCGCACCCGGACGACCGGCGCAAGATCCTCATCGCCCTGGACCTGCAGTCCATTGCGAGCGCCGTGCACCTGTGGGACCACCTCGTCAAGGGCATGTACGAGCTCTGCGACCGCTACACCGACGACGAGCTCCGCACGGTCATCGGGTTCGTCCGGGCTGCCACCGCGCTCACCCACGAGTCGACGGTGAAGCTGACCGAGTCCACGAACGAGTGAGTTTGACGGCGTAAAACCGGCTCCCGTGCCACGCTCCCAAAGGTCGTCTCGGCCCCGGAGGTGGCGAGGAGTGCTGTTGCCCGAAAGACCGCTTCGCCCGATTCTCGTGCTGGCACTGGTCTTCCTGGCCTCGGCCTTCGTGCCGTCGGCGGGCGCAGCCGCCGCCCCGCCGTTCGAGGTGGGCTACGACGGCGTGGTGTACGGCGACTTCGTCTACGCGGGCAACGGCGTCCTGCGCTGCCCGGTCGCCGCCGACGGCGCACCGGCCGGCGGGACGGTCGCCACCCCGGCGGCGTGCGCGAACACCGCCGACCGCAAGGACACCCTGGCCAACGACGATTTCTTCATGCAGTGGGCCGACGTCGACGCCGACCCCGGCACGTTCGATTCGGCGAGCGCATCGGTGGGCGTCCCGCCGGGAGCGCGCGTTGCCTTCGCCCGGCTGAACTGGGCCGGCAGCACGAACTGCGGTCCCTCGGCGGTCGCGCCGCCCGGGACGCCCGCGAAGCAGAACGTCCGGCTTTCGGTCGGCAGCGCGGACTCCGTGGACATCGCGCCGTCCGGGTATGTCGAAGACGGGACTCACTACTCGGCGCGCGCCGACGTGACCAGCTTCTTCGCGAAAGTGCCGTCCGCGTTCGACGTGACGGTCGGGAACGTCTGGGCGCCCCAGGGTTTCGACTGCGCCGGCGGCTGGTCGATCGCGCTCGTCTACGCCTATCCGGAGCGCAACGCGGACTACGCGCCGAGCAAGCGCAAGGTGGTCGTCTACGACGGCCACGTCCGGCAGACCGCAGGCGTCCCACCTGCGGAGACGACGATCACCGGCTTCCGCGCCGCGGCTGCCGACGCACACATCGGCGTCACCGCGTACGACGGCGACTGGGGCAAGTCCGGCGACCAGTTCCTCGTCGACGGCACCCCGGCCGCCGAGCCCGCGACCGGCGGCACGTCCAACTTCTTCATCTCCAACGCCGAGAACGCCGCGGCACCGGGTCTGAAGAACAACTTCAGCGTCGACGCGAAGGCGTTCAACCTCGACCGCATCCCGGCCGGCGCCACGAGCGCCAAGCTCGGCGTCGTCACCAGCGGCGACGCGATCCTGGCGCAGAACCTGGCGTTTTCGGTGCCGGTGCCCGAACTGCAGATCGCCGTGCGCGCGACCCAGCCGAAGGTGCACGCCGGTGAGCCGGTGACGTTCGCGGTCGTCGTGACCAACCCGGGCGACGTCCCGGCGGACGGCGTCGAGGTCGCCGACGAGGCGGTCCCGGGCTGCGCCAAGCCGGTCGGCGCGCTCGCCGCGCACCAGACCGTCAGCTACACGTGCACCGGAGCCGCGCCACCCGACGACTTCACGAACACCGTGAAGGTGACCGGCACCAGCGCGCTCGGCGACGCACTCGACGGCGTCGCGACGGCACCCGTCGACGTCCTGCACCCGGCGCTGGGCATGGCCAAGGCGGCCGACCGGCCCGCGTACCGCGCCGGGGACGTCGTGACCTTCACGATCAAGGTCACGAACACCGGCGACACGGGGCTGTCCGGCCTCCAGGTCACCGACCCGAAGACGCCGTCGTGCGCGCTCACCGGGGCGCTCGCGCCGGGCGAAAACCGCACGACGACGTGCACCGCGAAGGCGCCGATCGCCGACGGCGTCAACACGGCGAGCGCGGTGGGCACCGACGAGCTCGGCAAGCAGGTCACGGCCACCGCCGACGCGCCGGCGCCGACGATCGCGCCGGCGGTCGAGGTCACCAAGACCGCGGACCCGCCGGTGATCCACGCCGGGGACGCCGTCACCTGGACGGTCGCGGTGCACAACACCGGCGACAGCCCGCTCGCCCCGGTGAAGCTCACCGACGACACGACGGCGGCGTGCGCGCGCACCTTCGACGGCCTGGCCGCGGGGACGACGCAGACGTACACGTGCACGGCGAACCCGTCCCGGACCACGACGTCCCAGGTGACGGCGACCGGAACCGACCTGGGCGGCGGGACCGTGACGGCCACCGCGTCGGCGACGGTCACGGTCATCACCCCCGCCCTGACGCTCACGAAGGACGCCACACCGGCCATCGCACGCACCGGCGACCCGATCACGTTCACGATGACGGTCGCCAACGCCGGCGACGCACCGTTGACCGAAGTCGCGGTGGCCGACGACGTCCCGGCGTGCGCCAAGGCGATCGGCGCCCTGGCCCCGGGCGGGACGGTCACCTACACGTGCACCGCCCCGGCCCCGGCGGACGACTTCGCCGCCACGGCCACGGCCACCGGCAAGGACCAGCTCGGCCGCGCGGTGAAGGTCACCGACGACGCGGCGGTGGACGTGATCCACCCGGCGGCCAAGCTGTCCGTGCGCGCGACACCGGCCCAGGTCCGCGAAGGCGACACGGTGACCTGGACGATCACCGCGGCCAACACGGGCGACGTGCCGCTGACCGAGGTCACGGTCGCGGACGCTCAGGTCCCGTCGTGCGCGAAGCCGCTCGGTGCGCTCCAGCCGGGGGCGCAGCGGGAGTACACGTGCACGACGGTCGCGGGCTCGGCGGGCTTCGCGAACAAGCCGACGCTGACGGGCACGGACCCGACCGCCCGACCGGTGACGGCGGCCGCCGAGGGGGCGTTCGCGGTCCAGCACCCGGCGGTGGCGATCACGGCCGAGGTGACGGGCGGCCCGTTCCGCGAGGGCGACAAGGTGCCGTTCCGGATCACGGTCCGCAACACCGGTGACGTGCCGCTGACCAGCCTCCGGGTCACGGACGCGCAGGCTCCGGCCGCACGAGTCGACGGCGCGCGAGTGGCTGGCGCGCGAGCCGCTGCCCTGCCGGGCACCGGCTCGCCAGGATCTGGCTCGCCGGGAGCTGGTGGGCGGGCTGCCGAGCAGCGGGCTACCGATGCGCAGGGCGCGGCCGCGCGGGCGGGTGGCGCGCAGGCCGCCGCTCTGCCCGGCACCAGCGGGTGGGCTGCCGAGCAGCGGGGCGCCGATGCGCTGGGCTCGGCTGTCCGGGCGGACGGTGCGCAGGCCGCTGCCGCGCCGGGCACCGGCTCGCAAGCCGCTGCCCTGCCGAGTGCTGAGCCGCAGGCCGCCGACCAGGAGGCTGCTGCCCTGCGAGGCGCTGAGCCGCAGGCTGCCGTCTCGCCGGGCGCCGTCCCGCCGAGTGCTGAGCCGCAGGCCGCCGACCAGCAGACCGCTGCCCTGCGTGCCGCTGCTCTGCCGGGCGCCGGTGCGCAGGGCGCCGCTCCACCGGGCGCCGGTGCGCGCGCAGCCACCCAAGCTCCAGCCACCGGCTGCACCCAGGTCATCGACGGCACCATCGAGCCCGGCGCCACCCGCGACTTCGCCTGCACCACCACCGCTCCGGCCGAGGACGTCACCAGCACCGTCCGGGTCGTCGCCACGCCGCCGGTCGGACCGGACGTCACCGCGGGCGCCGGTGCTGCCGTCGATGTCATCCACCCCGCGATCGCGGTCGAGCGGACCGTCGAGCCCGCCGTCGTCCGCGTCAACGACACCGTCACGTCGACCATCACCGTCACCAACACCGGTGACAGCCCGCTCCAGGACGTCGTCGTCGCCGATGAGCGAGCCCCGGACTGCACCAAGTCCCTTGGCCGGCTCGAACCGCAGGCGAAGCTCACCTACCGCTGCACCCAAGCCGCCGGTGAAGCCGACTTCGCCGCTGTCGCGAAAGCCACCGGTACCGACGCCACGAACCGTCCGGTGACTGCCGTGGCCGAAGCCGCGGTCGACGTCATCCACCCCGCGATCACCGTCACCGACGACGCTTCACCCACGCGCGTCCGCCAAGGCGACACCGTCACGTTCACCCTCGTCGTCGCGAACACCGGTGATGTCCCGCTGACCGATGTGTCCCTTGTGGACAGTCGGACTCCGGCGTGCGCTCAGTCCATCGGCACCCTCCTTCCCGGCGCCGGCCGGCGCCACTTCTGCAAGGTAGACGCCGGCACCGACAGTTTCGTGAGCTCCGCCACCGCAACTGGCACCGATCCGGTGAAACGCCAGGTCAGCGCCACCGACGACGCGGCCTACACCGTGCTGCACCCCGCCCTCCAGCTCACCCAGGACATCCACGACGGCCCCTTCCGCGCGGGCGACCCCGTCACCGCTACCCTCACCGTCACCAACACCGGCGACGTCCCGCTGGCCGCCGTCAACGTCACGAGCGGGCCCTGCACGAAGACCTTCGCCGAGCTGAAACCCCAAGACAAACAGCACTTCGACTGCGCCACGACCGCCCCGGCCGACGACGCGGAAAGCGTCGCGAAGGCGACGGCGGAAGCTCCGGTCGGGCCGCCGGTCACCGCCACGGACACGGACAAGATCGACGTCATCCACCCGGCCGTGAAGCTCGGGATCGACCCGGCACCCGGCACCGTCCGCGCGGGAGACGAAGTCACCTTCACCGTCACCGCGCGCAACACCGGTGACGTCCCGCTGACCGCAGTGTCCGTTGTGGACGAACAAACCACCTGCGCGAACCGGTTCGACACCGTGGCCCCCGGAACGGCGAAGACCTACACCTGCACCCGCAAAGCGCCTGATGACGACTTCTCGCAAGCCGTCGAGATCACCGGAATTGACCCGACTGGTCGCACGGTGCAATCAGCCGGTGACGCAAAAGTCGATGTCATCCATCCGGTGATCGCGGTGATGAAAGACGCGACGCCGTACGAAGTCCGAGAAGGCGACACCGTCACGTTTTCGATCCTGGTCAAGAACCTCGGTGACGTCCCGCTTGCCGACGTCGGCGTCGTCGACGACCACACGCCGTCCTGTGCGCGAACCGCAAGGGAGCTGGCCGTCGACGCCGAAATCTCTTACGTCTGCACAACGACGGCGGGCAAAGTTGGCTTCACGGGCAAAGCAACCGCCACCGGTCAAGACCCGACCCGTCGTCCGGTGAGTGGGTCCGGCGAAGCGTCGTTCGTGGTCCGGATGAGCTGAACGGAGTAACGCGGAAGCGTCCGATTGCCTCGAAATCCGTGCCTGTCGGCGACCGGAAATGTGACCAGTGCGTTCGTAGGGTTCTCGCTGTAATTGTTCCGTGATACGTTCCTGCGCCGTGTCCCCCATTGGTGAACGTGCTCACGTGGTGATGGTGTCACTCAGCGTGCTGCTCGGCGTTTTTTCCGCCGCGGCAGGCACCTGGATGGCGACCGCGCAAGGAAACACCGCCGAGCTCGGCGCCGCGGCGCTGGTCCTGCCGAACGCGCCCGCCGGCGCCGGCAGCGGCAGCGGAACCGACCTCGCCCGCGGCAAGGTCCAGACC
>JARAWT010000021.1:0-143654 GCA_033793495.1 Streptomyces sp. MN03-5084-2B
GAATGTTTTAAAGGGAAAGGAACAAGGCGACCCAACGCGGGGGTCCGGGGGCACGCCCCCGGACCCCCGCGTTGGGTCGCCTTGTTCGAGTAAGGCCCCTCAGCTCCACCCTGGAGTCCTATCAGAACAAGTCGGCGAGCAAAGGCCACCCGCATTGCGGGTGGCCTTTGCTTGTGGACAGCGGCTGATTGCACAGCGCCGTGGGCGGTGGCGATCGCCCGTACGGTCGTGGACACATCGGAGTGGCGCCTGATCACTACGTACTCGTGACCGCGGCCGGCCGCCGCTTGATGTTACTTGTCGGTAACTTATTGCCGGGGTATTCAAAACCGCATACGTGCCGGCAACGCCGTGTTCCCTTGACTGGACGGCATGAGCGAACCGGCACTCGGGATGACGGTCTACGGGTGCGCACCCGACGAGGCTGCGCTGTTCCACGAGCTGGCGCCCCGCTTCGGCGTGACGCCGATCATCACGGACACCCCGGTGTGCGAGGCCAACGTCGGACTCGCCGCCGGGAACCGGTGCGTCAGCGTGGGGCACAAGACCCCCGTGGCGAACGCGACTCTCCTTGCGCTCAGCCAGGTCGGTGTCGCATATGTCTCCACGCGGAGTGTCGGCTACGACCACATCGACGTCGGCTACGCGCGCAGCGTCGGCATTTCCGTCGGGAACGTCGCCTACTCGCCGGACAGCGTGGCCGACTACACGCTCATGCTCATGTTGATGCTCCTGCGGGACGCGCAGTCCGTCGTCCGCCGGGCCGATGAGCACGACTACCGGCTGAACGATGTGCGGGGGAAAGAACTACGCGACCTGACCGTCGGGGTGGTCGGGACCGGTCGTATCGGCGCCGCGGTCGTGGAAAGGCTGCGTGGCTTCGGGGCTCGGGTTGTCGCGTACGACAGCCGTCCTCAGGCCGACGTCGACTACGTCCCGCTCGAGGAACTGCTGCGGCTGAGCGACATCGTCACCCTCCACACGCCGCTCAACGCCGAGACGCACCGGCTCCTGGATCGGCGACGTCTTGAGCTCATGAAGGCCGGCGCTTTCGTCGTCAACACCGGCCGCGGGCCTCTCCTCGATACCGAAGCGCTCGTCGAGGCGCTGGAAGACGGCAGGCTGGGCGGCGCCGCGCTGGATGTCCTCGAAGGGGAAGAAGGCGTCTTCTACGCCGACTGGCGGGGGCGGCCCGTCGAAAGCGAACTGCTGGTGCGGCTGCAGAAACTGCCGAACGTGCTCGTCAGCCCGCACACCGCCTACTACACCGACCACGCGCTGCGCGACACCGTCGAGAACTCCATCGTCAACTGCCTGAAATTCGGAAGCGGGGAACAGCATGGCCAAGGTTAAGCTCGGGATCGTCTTCGGGGGCAGCTCCGAAGAGCACCCGGTCTCCGTCAAGTCCGCGCAAGAGGTCGCGAAACACCTCGACGCCGGGAAGTACGAGCCGTTCTGGGTCGGGATCACGAAGAGCGGCGCCTGGAAACTCTGCGACGGACCGGAAGCGGGCTGGGAAGACGGCCGGGCGGTCGTGCTGTCGCCGGACCGGAGCGTTCCCGGGCTGCTCGTCCTCGAAGACGGGAAGTACGACACCATCGAGCTGGACGTGGTGCTGCCCGTGCTGCACGGAAAGCTCGGCGAGGACGGGGCGATCCAGGGCCTGCTGGAGCTGTCCGGCATCCCCTACGCCGGGTGCGACGTCCAGAGTTCGGCCCTGTGCATGGACAAGTCCCTGGCTTACGTCGTCGCCGCGAGCGCGGGTATCGCCACGCCGAACTTCCGGACCGTCCGGGCGGGTGAGAACGTCGACGGGCTCACCTATCCCGTCTTCGTGAAGCCGGCGCGGTCGGGTTCGTCCTTCGGAGTCAGCAAAGTCTCCAGCGAAGAAGAGCTGGCTGAGGCCATCGCGACCGCTGCGCAGTTCGACTCGAAGGTGCTGATCGAGGAGGCCGTCGCCGGCAGCGAAGTCGGGTGCGCGATCTTGGGCAGCGGCTCGGACCTCTTCGCCGGAGAGGTGGACCGGGTCGCCCTTTCCCACGGCTTCTTCCGGATCCACCAGGAGGCCACTCCCGAAAGCGGCTCCGAGAACTCGACGTTCATCGTGCCCGCCGACATCCCGGCCGAAACCCGCGCACGCGTCCAGGAGACGGCGAAAGCCATCTACCGCGCGCTGGGGTGCGGGGGACTGGCCCGGGTGGACATGTTCCTCACCGGCGACGGCACGGTGGTCCTCAACGAGGTCAACACGTTGCCCGGTCTGACGTCGTACAGCCGCTACCCGCGGATGATGGCCGCCGCCGGGGTGCCGCTCTCGGAACTGATCGACCGGATCGTGGCCGGAACCGCCCGATGAACGGCGACTTCGCCTTCGTGGACGAGCTGGTGCCCGGCATCCGCTGGGACGCCAAGTACGCCACCTGGGACAACTTCACCGGCAAGCCGGTGGACGGCTACCTCGTCAACCGGATCGCCGGCACGACGACCTTGTGCGCCGCCCTGGGCGAAGCGCAGGAGAAGGCCGCGTCCCTCGGCTTCGGCCTGCTGCTCTGGGACGGCTACCGCCCGCAGCGCGCGGTCGACTGCTTCCTGCGCTGGGTCGACCAGCCCGAGGACGGCCGGACCAAGCTGTGGCACTACCCGAACATGGACCGGGCCGCGATGTTCGCCAAGGGGTACGTGGCGGCCAGGTCGGGGCACACCCGGGGCAGCACCGTCGACCTGACGCTCTACCACCTGGGCACCGGTGAGCTCGCGTCGATGGGCGGCGGCCACGACCTGATGGACGCCGTCTCGCACCACGGCGCCCGGGGCGTCTCGCCCCTCGAAGCGGGGAACCGCCGCTACCTCCGGTCGATCATGGAGGACTGCGGTTTCGCCGCGTACGAACGGGAATGGTGGCACTACGGCCTGAAGGACGAGCCCTACCCGGACACGTACTTCGACTTCCCCGTCGCGTAGCCGAGTGAGATCGGCAGCCGGACGGTCACGCGGAGGCCGCCCGCCGGCCGCGGTGCGAGGGTGAGCGTCCCGTCGTGGGCCTGGGTGATGCTCTTGACGATGGCCAGGCCCAGGCCGACCCCGGCCTGGTCGGTGCGGATGCGCTCGGTGCCGCGCTGGAAGGGCTCGGCGAGGGTGGCGACCAGTGACGGCGCGAGGTGTTCGCCGGTGTTCTCGACGGTGAGCACCACGGTTCCGGGCTCGACGCCGGTGGTGACCCACACCGCGCCCCGCTCGGGCAGGTTGTGGACGATCGCGTTGTGCACCAGGTTCGTCGTCAGCTGCAGCAGGAGCGGTGGCGAGCCGAGAGCGGGCGCGGCCGCCCCGGACGTTTCGACGGTGACACCCCGCTTCTCGGCGAGGAGCAGGAGCGTTTCGGCGGCTTCTTCCGCGACCAGGGACAGGTCGACGCGGTCGCGGCTGAAGGCCCGCTGCTCGGCGCGGCTGAGCAGCAGCAGGGCTTCGGTGAGCTCGATCGCCCGCGTGTTGACGACGCGCAGGCGTTCGTCGAGTTCGTCGGTGGTGCGCTCGGGATCGTTGCGGGCGACGTCGAGCAGGCTCTGCGTGATCGCCAGCGGCGTGCGCAGTTCGTGGGACGCGTTGGCCGCGAACCGGCGCTGCTCGGCGACGTGCGTCTCGAGCCGGGAGAGCATGGTGTCGAAGGCGTCGGCGAGTTCGCGGAACTCGTCGGCGCGGCCGGGCAGCTCGATGCGGTGGGAAAGCGAGCCGGTCGCGGCGATGCGCGTGGCGTCGGTGATGCGCGTCAGCGGGGCGAGCATCCGGCCGGCCAGGACCCACCCGCCCAGCAGTCCGAACACCAGCAGGAAGACGATCACGGCGGCCATGAACGGGACGAAGGCGCGGACCAGGACCGAGCGGTTGATCCAGAAGTTGCCCTCGGTGATGATCCAGCCCCTGGGCAGGAAGTACAGGTAGAAGGCCAACACGGCGCCCATCAGCAGGATGCCCGCGAGCATGACGAACCCGGCGTAGCTGAGGGTGAGCTTGAGGCGGGCGCTCAACCCCGGTGCCCTAGCCACGCCCGGCTTCCCCGGTGTCGATGCGGTAGCCGACGCCGGGGACGGTCGCGATGATGCCGGGTTCGCCGAGCCGCTTGCGCAGCACCGAGACCGTGATGCGCACGGCGTTCGTGAACGGGTCCGCGTTCTCGTCCCACGCCCGTTCCAGCAGCTCTTCGGCGCTGATCACCCCGCCGCCGGCCGCGACGAGGACTTCGAGCACGGCGAACTGCTTGCGCGTCAGGGCCACGTACCGGCCGTCGCGGTAGACCTCGCGGCGGAACGGGTCCAGGCGCAGCCCGGCGAGTTCGTGCACCGGCGGCCGGTTGTGCGCGCGCCGCCGGTCGAGGGCCCGGAGCCGGAGCACGAGCTCCCGGAGCTCGAACGGCTTCGTCAGGTAGTCGTCGGCGCCGAGCCCGAAGCCGGTGGCCTTGTCGTCGAGCCGGTCGGCGGCGGTGAGCATCAGGATCGGCATCCCGCTGCCGGAGGCGACGATGTGCCGGGCGATCTCGTCGCCGGACGGGCCGGGGATGTCGCGGTCCAGGACGGCGATGTCGTAGGTGTTGACGCTCAGCAGTTCCAGCGCGGTGTCGCCGTCGCCTGCGGTGTCCGCCGCGATGGCCTCCAGCCGGAGGCCGTCGCGGATGGCGTCGGCCAGGTAGGGCTCGTCCTCGACGATCAAGACACGCACTCCGCCGATGCTACGAGCGGGTGCATATCGGCCGCATATCGGAAAGCGCGTACGCGACGGCAACACCGCGCGACCTTGACTGCCCCCATGACCTCCAGTCAACGCACGTCCCTCGGCCGGGGACACGGCGCCGTCCCGGACGGCCTGCCGGTCTTCGACGACGAGTCCCCGGCGGTGGCCAACCTCGACCCCGAGCTGCTCGGCGCCCTCCGCCGGGCCGCTGCGGACGCACCGGTGGCCTTCGTCGTCAACGGCGGCTGGCGCTCCTGGGCCTACCAGGAGCAGCTGCGGCGTCAGGGGATCGCGAAGCACGGCTCGGCGGCGGCCGCGGCCCGCTGGGTGACCACCGCGGACAAGTCCGCGCACGTGCGGGGGCAGGCGGTCGACATCGGACCGCCCGCCGCCCGGAAGTGGCTGGCCGAACACGGCGCCCGGTACGGGCTGTGCCAGATCTACCGCAACGAGCCGTGGCACTACGAACTGCGGCCCGAAGCCGTCGAACACGGTTGCCCGCCGATGTACGCGGATCCGTCGCAGGATCCGCGTACGCGGTGATCACGCGAAGTCGGCCGCGTGGTCACGGGCCCATTCCGCCAGCGTGCGGGCGGGGCGCCCGGTCAGCTCCTGCACCGTCGGCCGGACCACGTCGGGCGTCTCGACCGTGTCCGACCAGTAGTGCAGGAGCATCGAGACGATGTCGTCGCCGACGCCGTAGGAGCGCATTTCGGCGCTGAACTCGTCCGGCGTGATCTCGGCGAAGTGCAGCTCCCGGCCGATGGCCGCGCCGATCGCGTCGAGCTGCTCGATCCGGGTCAGCGCCTGCGGGCCGGTCATCGCGTAGTGCCGGCCGGCGTGGCCGGGCTCGGTCAGCGCCACCGCGGCGACGGCGGCGATGTCGGCCTCGTGGATCGGCGCCTGCGCGGACGTCGGGTACGGCCCGCGGACCCCGCCGGTGTAGCGGATGGGCTGGGCCCAGGGCAGCAGGTTGCCCGCGAAGGTGCCCGGCCGCAGGATCGTCCAGTCCGCCCCGCTGTCGCGCACGGCGTCCTCGATCGCGGCGTGGTGCACCTGGCTGGCCGACCCGTGGTCACGCTCGTGTTCGAGGGCGGCGGCGAGCGAGGAGAGCAGCACCAGGTGCGCCACTCCCGCGGCCGCGGCGGCCTTGACGAAGCCGGCCACCTCCGCGGCCGGGAAGACGAAGGCGCTGTCGACGCCGTCGAACAGGCCCTCCGGCGGCGCCGCGGCCAGGTCACCGGCGACCAGCTCCACCTCCGCGGGCAGGCCGGCCGCTTCGGGCGAGCGGGTCAGCGCCCGCACCCGGTGCCCGCCGGCGAGCAGCTCGCCGACGAGGTGACGGCCGACGGTCCCGGTGGCGCCGGTGAGGAGAACGGTCTTGGTGTTTGTCGTCATGAAACTCATGGTGCAGGCTATTGCGGCAAGATCCTTGCCTCGATTCAGCGCAGTGTGGAGCCATGCCGAATCCGACGTCCCGCCTGCTGGCGTTGCTGACCCTGCTGCAGACCCGCCCGTCGTGGACCGGCGCGGAACTGGTCGAGCGGCTGGAGGTCAGCCCCCGGACCGTGCGCTACGACATCCAGAAGCTGCGTGACCTCGGCTATCCCGTCGAGGCGATCCCCGGCGTGGCCGGCGGCTACCGGCTGCGTGCCGGGACGTCCATGCCGCCGCTGCAGCTCGAGGACGACGAGGCCGTGGCCATCGCCATCGCGTTGCGGACAGCCACCGGCAGCGCCGAGCTGGGCGAAGCGGCCGGCACCGCGCTGGTGAAGCTCGAACAGGTGCTGCCGCGGCGGCTGCGGGGCCGGGTCGCGGCCATGCGCCAGTACACGGAGGCCGCGCAGGTCCCCGGCGGCGTCGACCCCGACCTGCTGATCTTCCTCGCCGGCGCCTGCCGCGACCACCGCCGGGTCCGGTTCGGCTACCGGACGCGGGACGACACGGAGTCCCGTCGCGAGGTGGAGCCGCACCGCGTCGTCCAGGTGGGACGGCGGTGGTACCTGGTGGCCTTCGACCCGGCCCGCGACGGCTGGCGGCAGTTCCGGCTGGACCGGATGACGGTGCAGCGCCCGGAAGGAGCCAGGTTCGTCCCGCGCGAGGCGCCGTCCGCGGTCGACGTGGTGCACGGCATCGACGCCGTCTTCGCCCGCCACCGCGCCGTCGTGCTGGTCCACGCACCGGCCGCGCAGATCACGGCCAAGCTGCCGCCGGCCGTGCCCGTCGAACTGGTGGACGACGAGCGCTGCCGCGTGCACGCGACAGGCGAGTCACCGGGCGCGCTCGCCCTCAACCTGCTGATGCTGGACGCGGACTTCGAGCTCGAACAGTCCTCACCGGAACTCGACGCGGCGCTCGCCATCCTCCGGCGGCGGCTCGGCTGACCCGCGGGTTGTACGTCCTCTGTACACCGGCACCGGATCATCCGCCGCATGTTGAGAACCGGCCTGCTCACCCTGATCGCCGCCCTGTGCGCGACGCTGCTCCCGGCGACGGCGGACGCCGCGCCCGCGCCGGGGGTGCGCGCGAGCTACGCGAACCCGGTGCGGACCGGCGGCCACGTCGACGCCGCCGCCACGATCGACCGGCTGCGGACGATGAACGCCGACACCTACGCCTTCCTCGTCCAGAACGAGACCGACTGGCACGACCTCGAGGCGTTCCTGCCCGAGGCGCAGACGGCCGGGCTGACCGTGTGGACCTACCTCGTGCCGCCGACCGAGTGCCCCGGGGGCCCGACCTGCGTGGAATACCTGCCGTACAAGAAGGACTACGCCGCCTGGGCGAAGGCCATCGGCTCGCTGTCCCTGCGCTACCCGGTGCTCAAGGCGTGGGCGATCGACGACTTCAACCACAACCTGCCCTTCTTCACGGCGACCTACACCAAGCAGATCCGCGACGCCGGCCGCGCGGTGCAGCCGGGCCTGGAGTTCTACCCGGTGGTCTACTCGGACGCGCTCACCACGTCCTTTGTGGACACTTACGGCGGGGTCATCGACAGCCTGATCATGCCGTTCCGGGACGACCCGCACCGCAACACGCTGTGGACCGGCGGCATCGGCGCCCAGCTGGACACACTCGTCACCCGGCTGGCCGCGAAGAACCGCAAGCTGATCCTGATGGTCTACGCGTCGACCCTGTCGGCCACCACGGTCGCCCCGGACGTGGCTTATGTGCGCGCGGTGACCGCCGTCGGCATGCAGTACACCGCCGCGGGCAAGATCGCCGGCGTCATCCAGTACGCGCTGCCGCTCACCCCCGGCCGTCCGCAGAAGTCCGACGAATCCTTCGCGCACACCGGCAACGGCGGCCTCGTCTTCACGGTGCAAGCCAAGACGGCCACCAAGGCGGGCGACTTCGCCGCGGCGAGCACGACCATCCGGCTGGACGAAGGCTCGGCCTCGTGCCGGATGGTGCTGTGGCACAGCGACGACCGCGCGGCCACCAGCCCGGCCGGGTACCACTTCAAGCAGGCCCAGGTCGGCGGTACGCAGGTCTGGCAGCGCGATGTCGCCACCGAGGACACGGACTGGTACACCTCGGCGCCGATCGACCTGACCCCCCGGCTGACCGGCGGTTCGGCGACGTTGACGCTGCGGCTGTACGAGGCCAAGGCGGTGGCCGACTACGAGGTCGTGGCCCGCTTCGACGACGTTTCGCTGACCGGTTGCCACGTGGCCGACCCCGGTTTCGAAACGACGGGCGGGTGGACGTTCAGCCGCGGAACCGGTGCGGTGAACGCCGGGCAGCACACCTACGACCCGGCGTACTCGACGTCGGTGCTGGCTGCGGTCGGAGCCCTGTACGCGGCTTGACGGCCGTCGAAACCGCGTAGCGATCCGGGGACGGGTCGGTGAGACTGCTCCGATGGTTTCCGAACACACCCAGAGCGACCGGTTCCGCGGTGCCCGCATCCACCTGTGCGACCTCGCGGGCCTCGAGATCCGCGACTGCGAAGTGAGCGGCCTGAAGATCGTCGACTGCTACGGCGGCGACGTCCACCTCGGTGGTGACTTCGAGCGCGTCGTCGTCAACGACGTCGACGTGACGGCTTATGTCGAGGCCGAGCTCGATCGGCGGCATCCCGCGCGGGTACTGGCGCGGGATGCCGCTTCGCCCGAGGACTACCGGGCTGCCTGGGCCGCCGTCGAGAACCTGTGGAGCGCGACGCTCGACCGGGCGAGGCTGCTGCCCGAGGCGAAACTGCACGAGCGGGTCGACGGCGAGTGGTCGTTCGTCGAGACCCAGCGGCACCTGCTGTTCGCGTGTGATGCCTGGCTCGGCAACGCCGTGCTCGAGGAGGAAGCGCCGTACCACCCGCTGGGCTTTCCCGCCGGCGGCATGCCGCCGGCCGAGGCGGCGAAGCTCGGCCTCACCCTGGAGGCGACGCCGACGCTCGACGAGGTGCTCGCGCCGCGGCTCGCCCGCATGGCCGCGATGCGGCGGGTCGTCGACGGGCTCACCGTCGCCGAGCTCGACCGGGTGTGCGGTCGCAAGCCGGCCGAGCCGTACCCCGACCAGGAGTACGTCGTGCGGCGGTGTCTGACGGTCGTGCTGAAGGAGGAAGCCGAGCACCACCGTTACGCGGTGCGGGATCTCGCGGTGCTCGAGGCGGCGTTGCCGGCCCGGTAGCCGGCCTGCCGCTAGCGGGGCACCGCCGTCATCGGCAGGCTTTCCGGGTACGCGGCGGAGGTGAACTTGACGCGGACCGGCTTGCCCGCCACCGGGACCAGCCGCCAGCGCGCGGCCACCGTGGCCAGCGTGATGACGATTTCGTTCTGGGCGAAGCGGTTCCCGATGCACTGCCGGGTGCCCGCCCCGAACGGCACGAACGCGCCCTTGGGCACCGCGGCCGCCCGTTCCGGTGCCCAGCGGTCCGGGTCGAAGCGGTCCGGGTCGGGGAACGACGCCGGGTCGTGGTGGAGCGCGTGCGGGCTGACGATCACTTCCGAGCCCTCCGGCAGCCGGACGCCGCCGAGGTCGACCTCGGTGAGCGTGCGGCGCATCAGCATCCAGAGCGGGTACTGCCGCAGCACCTCGTCGACCACCTGGCGGACGTAGGTCAGCCGGGGGAGGTCTTCGACGGTGACCGGGCGGCCGCCCAGCACCTCGTCGAGTTCGGCGTGCACCCGCGCCTCGACCTCCGGGTGCCGGCCGAGCTCGTGGAACGTCCAGGCCAGTGCCAGCGCCGTCGTCTCGATGCCCGCGGTGAGCAGGGTGAGGGCCTCGTCGCGTGCCTGCTCGTCGGTCATGCCGGCCAGCAGCAACGTCGAAAGCAGGTCGCCGTGGTCGGTGCCGTCGCGCCGCCAGTCGCGGATCACCTCGATGACGATGCCCTGCATCCGGGCGATCGCCTCGTCGAACCGCCGGTTCCCGGGCACCGGGAGCTTCTCGACGAACTTGGGCGACAATGCGCGAATCATTCCCTGCTGGATGATCACGTAAATCGACCGGCGGGCTTCGGCGATCGCCGCTTTTCCCAGTTCGGTGGAAAACAGCGCTTCGCCGACGATCGTCACCGCCAGGCTCTGCATGTCGTCGTCGATCGGCCGCACCTCGCCGGCGCGCCACGAGCCGCTCATCTCCGCCGCCGCGCGCCGCATGATCTCCGCGTACGCGGCCAGCCGGTCGCGGTGGAACGCCGGCTGCATCAGCCGGCGCTGCCGCAGGTGGAAGTCGCCGTTCGAAAGCACCAAGCCATTTCCGACGAACGGCCGGAACTTGTCGAACATCGCGCCCTTGCGGAACTTCGGGCCCTCGTTGACCAGCACTTCGTGTGCCAACCGCGGGCTCGCGACGAAGTAGACGGGCGTCGGACCGAGATAGAGTTTGACGATCTCGCCGTGGCCGGGCAATGTGTCGGTGAAGGCGAAGCGTTGCCGGAGAAGTGCCGGAGTGTGGCCGAGAAAAGGCCACCGGCCCGGGCCGACCGGGACGCTCATGCATACTCCTCGTTGCGCCATTGTGTGGATTTCCCAAGGAGACGGCTCACGGTAGGCGCGTCCGGTCGAACGGGACAGTGCCCGATCGGGTGGTCTGGGCTCACGCGGATGGCCCAGTAGCCGAACCGGGGGGAATCGCTAAGCTCTTTCCGGTCCGACTGAACTGAGAAGGTGTTGTTCGTGACACGATCACCGGAATGGGCGCCACCGGGTATCGATATCTCCGTGCCGAACACCGCGTGCGGTGCCGCTCGGGGGATCTTGCGAACGCGCCCCGAGGTTTCCGCGCTTTCCGCCGGAATCGATAACGTCGAAGGCGGATCGGCCGCCCGTGACGCGACGGACGCCGGAAACGGCCGCAAGATCTGATGCGGGCTTCCTCCATGCCGACGATCGGACCCCAGCCGGACCAGCCCACCGCAGCCGATGCGGACCGCGGGCGGACCTTGCTCGCCCGGAAATGGGCGTACCTGCTCAGCGGCGTGACCGTCGTGTCGCTGAGCCGGGAGGAGCTCGACGTCGAGCTCGGGGACCTGCTGGGCACGCTCTGCGACTCCCTGCGCCGCGAATCCCCGGACCTGGGCCCGGCCGAGCGGATCGGCGCGCGGCTGGTCGCGCTCGGCTACGTCGGCGAACCCGGGCTGCGCTGCACACTCGAAGTCCTCGGGAAAGGCCTGCCCGCACTGCCCGAATTCCAGGCGGTGGACGGAGCTCCCGAGCGGGTCGTGGCGGCGCTGGGCGCGCTGTCCTGCGGCTTCTTGCTGGCTCACGAGCGCAGTGTCCTCGACCAGCAGGAGATCATGCACCTGTCGCTGCTCAAGGCGGTGCGGGACGCCCAATGGAATCTCCGGCAGAGCGAAGCCCGCTTCGAAGAAGTGGTGACGTCGTCGGCGAGCGGCATCGCCGTCGTCGCGCTCGACGGCCGGATCGTGCGGGCGAACGCCGCGCTCGCCGAGATGCTGGGGCACCCGGCGGGCGAGCTGACCGGCTCGGTGCTGTACGACGTCGTCCACCCCGAGTCCGTCGAGGTCCTCCGCGACGCGATGATGGCGCTCCTGGACGGCGCGAAGGAACGGGTCCGGCAGTCGGAGCGGCTGCTGCGCCGGGACGGCGACGTCGTCCGCATTTCGCTCACCGCGTCGCTGCTGCGCGACGCCGAAGACCGCCCCTCCCACTTCGTCGTCGTGATCGAGGACGGCACCGAGCTGATGCTGCTGCAGGGCGAGCTGAGCCGCCAGGCCCTGCACGACGTCCTCACCGGGCTGCCGAACCGCCAGTACTTCGGCACCCACCTGGAGACGGCGCTGCGGCGAGCCGATCCGGAGTACGGGGTCACGCTGTTCCACGTCGACCTGGACGCCTTCGGCATGGTCTGCAACAGCCTCGGCCGCCGGGTCGGCGAGCAGCTGCTGGTGCACTTCGCGCAGCGGCTCAAGGCGGTGATGGCCCGCGAGAACGCCATGGTCGCGCGGTTCCACAGCGACGAGTTCGGCATCCTGGTCGAGAACACGGAGTCGACGCCGGACATCGACACCATCGTGCGCGCGATCAACGACGAGCTCGCCGAGCCGTTCTTCGTCGACGGCCACGGGCTCGCGCTGTCGGCCAGCGCCGGGGTGGTCCACCGGCCGGCGACGGGCATCGACCCGGCGGAGCTGCTGCGCCAGGCCGACCAGACGCTGCGGCACGCCAAGGAGCGGCGGCGCGGCCAGTGGAAGATGTTCGACCGCGAGGCCGACGCCCACGACCGGCGGACGCAGGCGGTGGCCGTCGGCATGGCCGGTGCCTGGGAACACGGCGAGATCGGCGTGCGGTACCGGCCTATGGCGCGGCTCGCGGACGGCGAAGTCGCCGGCATCGAAGCCCGGCTGCACTGGAACAGGCCGGACGACACGGCCCTTTCGCACGAGTGCTGCGTCGAGCTCGCCGAGTCGACCGGGCTGATGCTGCCGCTCGGCGACTGGCTGCTGCGCGCCTCGGCCCGTCAGGGCGAGTGGTGGCGGCAGCGCGCGGGCTTCGGCCGCTCCATGGTCGTCGGCCTGACCGGGCACCAGGTGTCGGACGACGCGCTCGGCACACGCGTGACGCGGTTGCTGGCGGACACCGGCCTGCCGCCCGAGCAGCTGCTGCTCGGGGTGCCGGCCGGGGCGCTCCCGGTGTCCGGCGTCATGGAGAACGTCGTCGCGCTGACCGACCTCGGCGTGCACGTCATGCTCGACGAGTTCGGGCTGGGTCCGGACGACCTGCGGGCGATCGAGGACCTGCCGGTGGAGATCGTCCGCGTCGACCGGCGGCTCGCGGAGTGGCAGGCGTGGTCGGACTCGACGTTCCTCGGCGCCCTGGTCCCGCTGGTCCGTCAGGTCGGCGCGACGCTCGTCGTCGACGGCATCCACACCGAGGAACAGGCGGACTGGTGGCGCTCGGCGGGTGCGGAGCTGGCGACGGGTGACTACTTCGGGGTGGCCAGGCCGCCGGCGGAGCTGGTGGGGCAGTTCGCCGGGACCTGAGGCTGCCACCGGGTCAGGCCGACGGCGACGAGCACGACAGCCATGCCGCCGAGCACCCGGGGCGTCAGCGGTTCGCCGAGGAAGAGCGCGCCGAGCCCGACCGACACCACGGGCAGCAGGTAGCCGACCGTGGCCGCGGCGGTGGGTCCTTCGTCGGCGATGAGCCGGTAGTTGAGGTAGAACGTGATCCCCGTCCCGAAGATGCCGAGGATCGTCACCGCGACGACGGCGGTGAGCGTCAGGTGCGGCGCCGTGGACGAGACCGGCAGCGCCAGCGCGGTCAGCGCGGTCGCGGTCATCAGCTGGGCGGCCGAGAGCGCCAGCGGTGCGCCGTCCGGCGGGAGTTTCCTTGCCATGTAGGCGAACGCGATCGCGTAGCTGAGACCGGCGCCGAGCAGGGCCAGCGCACCCGTGCTCAGCAGCCCCGCCTGCTGCCACGGCGCGAAGATCACCACGATGCCGGCGAAGCCGAGGGCCAGCCCGGCCAGCCGGGCGGGGTTGAGCCGCCGTTCCGTCCCGAGCGCGACGCCGATCAGCAGGGACCACAGCGGGGTGGTGGCGTTCATCACGCCGGCGATCCCGGAGTCGACGGTCCGTTCCCCGATGCCGAACAAGGCGAACGGCAGCGCGTTGCAGAAGAACGCGGCGACGACCAGCCGGGCCCAGGTCCTGGGGTCGCGCGGCAGTCGCTGCCGCGCCGCGAACGCCATGCCCAGGAGCGTCAGCGCGCCGAGAGCGCACCGGACGAGGGTGAGGTGGACGGGGCTCAGCCCGGTCAGGGCCAGCTTGATCCAGAGGAAACCCGAGCCCCACAGCAGGGCCAGGACCGCTATGCGCGCCGAGGCGCCCCGTCCACCGTTCATGCGATCAACGGTGCCGAAGAAGATCCGTCAGGACAAGTGAAGAGTTCTGGACGGAGCTTTAAGGGTTTCTACAGTCTCGCTGGGCCAGAGCCGGTCGCCGAACAGGGCGAGCGCGGCGGGCAGCAGCACGCCCCGGACGATCGTCGCGTCGAGCAGGATCGCGAACGCCATGCCGAGGCCGAGCATCTTGTACTCGATCGCGGCCAGGCTGAGGAAGACGCTGAACACCCCGGTCATGATCAGCGCGGCGCTCGTCACCACGCCGGAACTGCTCGCGGTGCCTTCGATGATCGCCTGCCGGGCCGGTTCGCCCGGCCGCCGTCGTTCGCGGATCCGGCTGAGGATGAACACGTGGTAGTCGGTGCTCAAGCCGAACAGCAGCACGAAGAGGAACATCGGCAGCCACCCGAGCACGCCGCCGTAGGGCGTGAAACCCAGCAGGGGCGCGAGAAAGCCGTCCTGGAACACCAGCGTGAGCACGCCGTAGGCCGCGCCCGCCGACAGCAGGTTGAGCAGGATCGACACCACCGGCACCGCGACCGACCGGAACACCACGAGCAGCAGCACGAACGCGAGCAGCAGGATGAACCCGACGGTGTACGGCGCCCGGGCGATCGCCTGCTCGGTGAAGTCGTGCGCTTCCGCAGTGCGGCCCGCCACCGCGTAGCCGACCCCGTCGATCCGCCCGACCGTTTGCGGCAGCAGGGTTTCCCGCAACGTCGTGAGCGCGCGGCTCGCCACTTCGTCGTTGCCGGTGCCGCCGAGCGGGACCCGGACGACGAGCGCCTGGTCCACCGGGACGACCACGGCCGGCTGCGGGACTGCCGCGGTCAGCTCGCCGATCGCCCGGCGCAGCGCGGGCGTGTCGACCGGGCCGCCGCGGGTGTTCCAGAGGACGACGTGGGCCGGCATGGTGACGCCGGGAAACGCTTCCTGCACGCGCACGGCCGCGTCGATCACCGGGATGCTGCGCGGCAGGCTCTCGGCCGGCGCCGGGTCCTGCAGCCGCATCCCCAGCGCGGGCGAGGTGAGCAGGACGAGCAGTGCGGTCGCGACGCCGCTCCACACCGCGGGCCGACGGGTGACGACGGTCGCCACTGCGGCCCAGAACGCCGACCGGGTCCGGCGCCGGCCCAGCCAGGGGATCCGGCCGCGGTCGAGGCGAGGGCCGAGCAGGGAGAGCGTCGCGGGCAGTACCGTCACCGCGGCCAGGACGGCCAGGCCGACGACGAGGATCGTGCCGACGGTCAGGCCCTGGAGGTTGTCGAGGCCGGTGAACAGCAGGCCGGTCACGCACAGCACGACGGTCAGTCCCGACACGACGATCACGTGCCCCGACGTCCGCGCGGCGATCCGGATGGACTCGTCGACGCCGTGGGCGCGTTCCTCCCGGACCCGGCGCAGGAAGAACAGCGAGTAGTCGACACCGACCGCCATGCCGATCAGCAACGTGATCGCGGAAGTGGCGCTGTTGACCGGGATCCAGTTGTCCACAACGGACAGGAAGCCGAAGGTGGCGACCACGGCGGTGCCGGCGAGCAGCACCGGGACCGCGGCCGCGACCAGCGAGCCGAACACGACCAGCAGGATCAGCACGGTGATCGGCAGCGAGCGGGCTTCCGACCGCCCGATGTCCTCCTTGATGCTCTTGTCGACCGCGCCGGAGACGGAGAGGTCCCCGGCCTGGGCCAGCCGGACGTCCGCGTGCCGGGCGGCGACCGTCTCGACCGCTGCGCTCGCCGTCGCGAGGTGCGTCCGGATTTCGCTTCCGGTGCCGGTGATCCGGAAGGTGACCAGTTCCGACCGGCCGTCGGCGGAGACCTGGGAGCGGATGTCCGCGGCCGCGCCCGACGTCGTCAACGTGGTCACGAGGTCGGCCGTGGCCGCCGCTGACCGCGGCTGGACGAGCACGTTCTCCCAGAAGGGTTCGCGGGTGGCCTGGCGGTCGAGGACGGCTTGGCCGGTTCCGGCGTCGCCGGCGGGGCTCGAGCGTGCGTCGGTGCCGGGGGCGAACGTGCCGATGGCCCAGGCCAGTGCGACGAGCGCCAGCCAGCCGAGGATCGCGGCGGCGCGGTGCCGCAGCGACCAGTTCGTGACGCGCTCGACCACCGGCCCCCGCCGGTGAGCCGGGGTGCCTGCAGGCAGCATGAACTAAGGTCCTTCCGTGAAGGAGTGATCCGATGAGAGCTCGCCCTCGGGCGAGTGGGTGCTTCTTCTTCCTGGGCCGCCGAGTTGCCGCTCGGCGGTCCAGGGCCTCACTTCAGTCGACCTCCTTGAGCACGCGTTCGATGGACCGCAGCCGGTCCTGGACGTCCTTGAGCTGCCGCTCGGTTTCTTCCTGTGTCCGGACGGCTTTCTCGGCCAGGTTCCGGTATTCCTGCTCCCGCGTCAGCTTCGCCTTGGCGCGCCAGGTCGACGCCAGCTGCACGACCGCGATCGACAGCAGGGCGAAGACCCCGGTCACGCCGATGATTTCCTGCCACTGGTGCCAGTTCATGTCCGTCCCTCCTCGCCGTCCCCCTGGACGGACTCCGGTGTGGTCAGCGTCGGCACCGCGGCCGCGATCGCCTCCGGCGTCAGCTCGACGGAGAACGCGGTGAGCTCGTAGAACCGCAGCGTCTTGCCGTCCTCGCCGACCTCGAAGCTCGCGGTGACCAGGCCGGCGGCTTCGAGCTTGCGCAGGTGGACCTGCAGCAGCGCGCGGCTGATCCGCAGCTCGCGGGCCAGCTTGCTGACGTAGGTGCGTTCGGCGTGCAGGGCCGCGACGATCCGCAGCCGGTGCGGGTTGCCGAGGGCGCCCAGCTGCCGCAGGAGCTCGTCACCCGTCGTCCACATGCCAACAAAAGTTAGCAGGTGATGCGCCGAGAAGCCATCGGGGTGATCCCCGAGATCACATCGGGTGTTCCAGCCAGACGTTCGGCTCGACGTAGGTCGCCGTGTCGTGCGCGGTCGACGCGTACACCGGGGCGATGCCGCCCGGGACGAAGTTCTCGCCGTCCTGGAGCTTCACGCCCGTCCAGTCGTGCCAGTCCGCCAAGGAACCCGCCAGTGTCACTGCGAACGGGCACACCTTCACCACCCGCGCGCCCAGGCGCTCGTGGGTGCGCAGCCAGCGGTCGGCCAGGAGCCCGTCGGGACGGCGGCGGGCCGCGTACTCCGGCATCGGGACCGCCGGCTCGGCCTCCTTGCCGATCGGGCGGACCGAGACGATCAGCTTCTCCAGGCCCGTTTCCGCCGCACGCGCCTTCAACGCCTTGAGCATCGGAGCCGACAGGCCGGTGCCCCGCCGGTGCGGGGCGATGACGACTTCGAGCGCGCACAACGCGTTCGGCTTGCGACCGTCCATGACGTCCTGGGCCGCCCACTCGATCGCCTGGTCCCAGCCGTGGTCCGGTAACTCGGTGCGGTCCGGCGCCGGGTACGCCAGCGGGACCGACAGGGCGCGGGCCATCGGCGCGCCGTCGTCGTCCAGCGCGATCAGGAAGTAGCGCGCCCAGTGGCGCAGAAAGCGCTCGCCGGTGATCATCCGGCCGCTCGCGCCCTGGTAGATGAACTGGCCGCCGACGTCGCCGAGAGCCAGTGCGGCGTCGAGGAGGTCGGGCCGGCCGGCAAGATCGACGACGCGCATGCGCCCAGTCAAACGGAACGATCACCGGCGGCGATACCGGCAACCGGGTGGCTCAGCGCAGGGCTTTGCGGCGCCGCGTCAGCGCGGCCGGGTCGAGGTTCGCCTTGGTGCCGGCGTCGTGGCCGTCGAGGTAGCCGCTGCCGGACAGGCGCCGGGGCGAGGCGGCGCGCAGGTCGCCGTACTCGGAGTCGAACGCGTGCTGGACCATCTGCGCGCGGTCGCGGACCACCAGCTCCGCCGAGCGCTCGCCCGGCGCCGCCGTGCGGACGGCTTCCTGCTCGGCGCGGGAAAGCCGTTCGTGGACCGCGCGGGCGAAGCCGTGCAGCCACGTGCGCCGGTACGCGGCCAGGGATTCGCCGGGGAAGAACCCGTCCGGCCGGACGCGGTTCAGCTGCGTGCTCGCCTGCAGCAGGAGGCTGGTGAACAGCAGCTCCACCCGGCCGAGGTCGGAGCGGAAGCCGAACACCGTGACACTCTCGACCTTCTGGCCGAGGCGGTGCAGCAGCGTCCGGCAGCGCAGCGGGTACGCGACCGAGGTGAGCAGGCTCGCCTTGTCGCGGCTGTACGGGTCGTTCATCGGGATCTTCAGCGTGCCGAGCTCGTCGGTGCCGGCCCCGGACGCGGCGAGCATCGCCTGGTCGATGCCGTACCGCGCGACGAGTTCGGCGGCCTTCTGGTTGTACGCCTCGGCTTCCGCCTCGGTGACCGCCGGGTCTTCGGCCTTGGCCAGCAGCTTGCGGATGCGCTCGAGCTGCGGGTCTGACTCGGTCATGCGAAGAGGGTATTCGACCAGGTGTTCGGGTTCGCGGACCGGGTCGGCGTGTCGCCGGTCAGCCGAGGTAGGCGTCGAGCGTGACGGCCAGCGCCGCTTCGGGTGACGGCGCGAAGCTTGCCCCGGCAAGGCCGCCCCACAGCCACAGCTGGGCGAGGCCGTGCAGCGCCGCCCACAGCGACGCGGCGACCAGCCGCAGGTCGGCGCCGGACCGTGCGACCGGCGTCGGCACCGCCGCCACCAGCACGGCGAAGGTGTCGAACACCGCGCTCGCCGCCGCCGACAGCGCCGGGTCGTCCGGGTCGACCAGGTCGCGGCGGAACATCAGCTCGAACATCGCCGGGTTGGTCAGCGCGAAGTCGAGGTAGCTGTGGCAGGCCGCGGTGAGCCGCTCCCGCGGGGAGGAGCCCGGCAGCGTCTCCCGGCGGGCGAGCAGGTCGGCGTACCCGCGGGTCGCGACGGCGGACAGCAGCTCGGCGCGGCCCGAGAAGTGCCGCAGCGGCGCGCCGTGCGAAACCCCGGCGGCCTTGGCGATCCCGCGCAGCGTGACCGCGGCGACGCCTTCGTCCGCGAGCAGTTCCGACGCCGTCGCGATCAGGCGTTGCCGGGTGCCCACGCCTCGTCCAAGGTCATCGGGAGCAGGTCCGGGCGCTTCGGGAAGAACCCGTCCCCGGGCTGGCGGCCGATCAGCCGGTTGCGCGTGCGCGTCACGGCGACCGGCAGCACCTCCCGCAGCAGCCACTGCAGGTCGGCGCGCCGGCTGCCGGGCGCCGGGGTGCCGGGCAGCGGCGCGAGCCAGGCCGGGTCGTGGTCGAGGCCGAGCCGGGCGAGGACGTACGCGGCGAGCCGTCGGTGCCCGTGGGCGGACAGGTGCAGCCGGTCGGCGCCGAAGTAGCGGGAATCGGTGACGGCCTGGTCCGGCCACAGGTCGATGAGCCGGGCCCCGTAGCTGACCGCGGCTTCGCGGATGGCCTCGTTCAGCGCGACGATCCGCGGCCGCATCCGGCTGCCCAGCGGCATCCGGCGGGAGACGTCGCTGAGCGTGAACGTGACGACGACCGGCGAGATTTCGGTGCAGGCGCGGATGGCGGCGTCGACCCGGCGGGCCACCGTGCGCGCGTCCCAGCCGCGGCTCATGACGTCGTTGCCGCCGCCGAAGAGGGCGATCAGGTCGGGTTCGAGGCGGGTCGCGGCCGGCACCTGCTCGGGCACGATCTGGTCGAGCCGGCGCCCGCGGACGGCCAGGTTGGCGTAGCGGAAGCCCGGCTCGCCTTCGGCCAGGCGCGCGGCGACGAAGTCGGCCCAGCCGCGGAAGTGGCGCTGATCCGGGTACGGGTCGTCGAGGCCTTCCGCGCAGCTGTCGCCGACGACGACGAAACGGTGGTAGCTCATCCCGATCTCCGTAACCCGTGGTTCACCTTGTGGACACTGTCTATCAAACTTTTGTAGACGGTGTCTACTTGGGCTCACCCGAGCCAGGGACCGAGCTTGTCGGGGTTCCGGACGGCCCAGATGTGCGTGATCCGGTCGTCCGCGACGGCGAACGCGTACACGGCGGCGAGTTCTTCGCCGCGGCGCAGGACCAGGCCCGGCAGGCCGTTGACCGTGCGTTCCTCGAGCGTCAGCGCGCCGAAGGCGGCCAGCTCGGCCACGTACCGGGCGACGAGTTCACCCCCTTCGACCGGGGCGATCGCGGCGCGGACCCGGCCGCCGCCGTCCGCGGTCAAGGTCGCTTCCGGATCGAGCAGCCCGACCAGCGTGCCGATGTCCCCGGCGGCCCAGGCCTCCTTGAACTCCCGGATGAGGCCGGCCTGCCGGGCGACCGGCACCGCGGGCCGGCCGGCCCGGATCCGTCGGCGGGCCGCGGAGGCCAGCTCCCGGCACGCGGCCGGCGTGCGGCCGGTGATTTCGGCGACCTCGGCGAAGGCGTACCCGAAGACGTCGTGCAGGACGAGGGCGACGCGCTGGCCCGGGGTCATCGCCTCGAGCGCGACGAGGAAGGCCATGCTCACGGACTCGTCCAGGGTGATCCGGTCGGCCGGGTCCGGCTGGTCGGGCAGCGGTTCGGGCAGCCACTCGCCCACGTACCGCTCGCGCCGCACCCGTGCCGAGCCGAGGACGTCCAGGCAGACGCGGCCGGCCACCGTCGTCAGCCAGGCGCCCGGCGAGGAGATCGCGTCCTGCTGCGCCGGCGACAGGGCGTACCAGCGGGCGTAGGTCTCCTGGACGGCGTCCTCGGCTTCGGTCAGCGAGCCCAGCAGCCGGTAGGCGAGGTTGACCAGGTGACGTCGTTCCGCGATGACCGGTTCCGATGGCGTTGTCATGACTCCTCCGACGACACAGCCTGCCGGAACGTCAGGACCTGACGTTCCGCGGGCTGCTTCGTCGTACCGGCCGAAGCCGACCGAACAGGGGAGAAACGATGCTCAAGATCGGAATCGTCCTGGCCAGCACCCGCCCGGGCCGCGTGGGGGACCAGGTGGCCCGCTGGGTCCACGAGCGGGCGGCCCGGCGCACGGACGCCGGGTTCGAGGTGATCGACCTGCGCGACCACCCGCTGCCCCACCTCGAGGAGCCCCCGGGCTTCTCGGGGCAGTACCAGGACGAGCGCACTCGGGCCTGGGCCGCGGCCGTCGCGTCGTGCGACGGGTTCGTCTTCGTCACGCCGGAGTACAACCACTCCGTGCCCGGGGTGCTCAAGAACGCCATGGACTACGTCCACGTCGAATGGAACAGCAAGGCGGCCGGGTTCGTCTCGTACGGCGGCGTCGGCGGCGCCCGGTCGGTCGAGCAGCTGCGGCTGGTCTGCGGGGCACTGCAGCTGGCCGACGTGGCCCCGCAGGTCACGCTGCCACTGGCGACGGAGTTCGAGAACCGCTCGGTCTTCAGGCCGGGCGACCACCAGCTCACCGCGCTCGACACCCTGCTCGACCACGTCGTCGCCTGGAGCACCGCGCTGGCGCCGCTGCGGGGCGGCGAGGCGGAAGCGGCCATCCGGAGCCGGCTCGACGAGGTCATCGAAGCGTTGCGGGCCAAGGATCTCGGTGCCCTGCGCGGGATCTACGCGCCGGACGTCGTGTCCTTCGACGTCGAACCGCCGCTGCAGCACGTCGGGACCGACGCGAAGCTGAAGAACTGGGTGAAGGTGTTCACCATCTTCGAAAAGGTGGACTACGAGCTGCGCGACCTGTCCGTCACCGTGAGCGCCGGCCTGGCCGTCGGGCACGGCTTCGGCCGGGTCAGCGGCACGCTGCCGACCGGGGAAGCCGTGACCGGCATGTGGGTCCGGGCCACCTTCGTCTTCCGGCACCTCGGCGGCGAGTGGGTGATCGTCCACGACCAGGCGTCCGTGCCGTTCGACATGACGAGCGGGCGGGGTGTGACCGACCTCGAACCGTGACGGTTCACGCTGTGGGCGGCGCCGGACCGAGCGTGTCGAACAGCGCCGTGGCGAGCACCAGGCCCTCCCGGGCGACCGGGGCGAGCAGGTGCTCGTCCGGCGCGTGCTGCCGGCAGCCCGGGTACGAGTGCGGCAGCCACAGCGTCGCCAGCCCGAGGACGTCGGTGAACACGTGGTTCGGCAGGCCGCCGCCGAAGTTCGGCAGCAACGCCACCGGGCGGTCCGCCACCGCGTTCAGCGTTGCCCGGGCCCAGGTGACCCACGGGTCGCCGACCGGGGTGCGGCTGGCGCGGAAACTGGCGTCGGTGCGCACCGAAACCATGGAGAACCCCTGCTTCGCAAGGTGTTCGCGGATGGCGGGTGCAACGCCGTCGACGTCCGTCCCCGCCACGTACCGCAGCTGCAGCACCGCCCGCGCGCGGCCGGGGATCGCGTTGACCGGGCGGTCGGCGTCCGCCGCGCCGAGGGCGAGGACCTCCAGGGTGTTCCAGCCGTAGAGCCGCTCGGCGGGCGTCAGCCGCGGGTCGCCCCACCGGGCGTCCGAAGTCTCGGCAGCCTCGACAGCGTCGATGACGACGTCCGCCAGCGCCGCGCGCACGGACTCCGGCAGCTCCGGCGGCAGCAGTTCCGGCACCTGGATGCGGCCGTGGCCGTCGACCAGGCTCGCGATCGCGCCGGCCAGCGTCGTGGCCGGGTTGCGCAGGATGCCGCCCCAGTTGCCGGAGTGGTGGCCGCCGGGACGCAGGTCGACGTCCAGGTCGATCCGGACGCCGCCGCGCGCGCCGAGGAACAGCGTCGGTGTCGCCGCGTCGAGGCGCGGGCCGTCCGAGGCGATCAGGACGTCCGCGCGCAGCAGGTCCCGCTCCTGCGCGGCGAACTCCGCGAGCCCCGGCGAGCCGATCTCCTCGCCGGTTTCGAACAGGAGCTTGAGGTTGAAGCCGAGCCGCCCGCGTTCGGCCAGCACCAGCCGCAACGCCGTCAGGTTGATCAGGTGCTGGCCCTTGTTGTCCGCGGTGCCGCGGCCGTACCAGCGGTCGCCGTCCGCGGTCAGCGTCCAGGGGTCCCGGCCTTCGCCCCAGGTTCCGGCTTCCCCGACGACGTCGGCGTGGCCGTAGCAGAGCAGGGTCGGCAGCTCGGCCGACTCGACGCGGACGCCGACGAGGAACGGGCCGCCCGCGGGGTCGGGGTTGGCGTGCTGGGTGACGTCGCAGCCGAGCGCGGCCATCGCCGGCGTCAGGACCTCGTCGAAGTAGGCCTGGATCGCGGCGCGGCCTTCGGGGGCGTCGCTGACCGTGGGGTAGGCGACCATCCCCGCCAGCTCGGCGAAGAGGGCGCCGGAGTCGACGTGGGCGCGGGCCCGGGCGAGCAGTTCCATGACCGCCAGCCTAAAGACCACGAACTGTACGAACGGTCGTGCTACCTTCGGCCCATGAACGTCGACGGTGTGTTTGTGGGGGAACCGAGCGTCCTGGGCCACCGGCGGGACCGGCCGGTGCTGAGCGCGATCACGAAGGCGCGGGTCTCGGCGCCGGAGCTGACGCTGACCGAGCTGAACCTCGACGGCGACCGGCAGGCCGACCTCACCGTGCACGGCGGGGTCGACAAAGCGGTCTACGTCTACCCGGCCGGGCACTACCCGGCCTGGGCGGCCGACGGCCTCGACGCCGAGCCGGGCGGCTTCGGCGAGAACGTCTCGCTGACCGGCGCCACCGAGGACGACGTCCGGATCGGGGACGTCTGGGCCTGGGGTGACGCGCTGGTGCAGGTCTCGCAGCCCCGGCAGCCGTGCTTCAAGCTGGCCATGAAGACCGGCCGCAAGGACGTCACGCCGCTGATGATCGACAGCGGGCGCTGCGGCTGGTACCTGCGTGTCCTGCGGCCCGGCACGGTACCGACGTCCGGGGCGATCGAGCTGGCCGAGCGCGCGGACGGCCCGACGATCACCGAGGTGTACCTGGTCTCCTTCGCCAACTACGGGCAGCTGCCGGAGGACAAGGTCGAGGCGGCGCTGGACCTCGCCGACCGCGTGCTGGCCACCCCCGCGCTTTCGGCGTCCTACCGCGGGGGCGTGCAGTCCACTGTGGATCGCTGGCGGGCGCGGCGTGCCGGGTGACGGCCGGGTCGCCCGCGGCGACGCGACCCGGCGGGTGGTGCTGCGCCGGGCCGTGGACGTCGCTTCGGTCGACGGCCTGGACGGGCTGTCCCTCGGCCGGCTGGCCACCGAGCTGGAGCTGAGCAAGAGCGGCGTGTTCGCGCTGTTCGGGTCCAAGGAAGAGCTGCAGCTCGCGACGATCGACGCCGCCTGGGAAATCTTCCGTTCGCACGTCGTGGCACCGGCGCTGGCCGTGGCGCCCGGGTTGCCGCGGCTGCGCGAGGTGTGCGGGAAGTGGCTGGAGTACTCGGAGCGGCGGGTCTTCCCGGGCGGCTGCTTCTTCTTCAACGTCGGCGCGGAGTTCGACGCGCGCCCGGGCCGGGTGCACGACGCGGTGGCGGCGGCGAGCGCCTCGTTCGCCGCCTTCCTCCGGGAGACCGCCGAGGAGGCGGTCGCGCTCGGGCACGTCGACGCGGACGCCGAGGTGCTGGCGTTCGAACTCCACGCGCTGGGTCGCGCGGCCAACGCGGACGCCGTCCTGAACGGCGGAACCCGGGCCTACGCACTGGCCAGGCGGGCGATTGGCGCCCGCCTGGCCGGTTGACGTCACTTCCAGTCGACCTGCGGGGAGCGGTAGAAGTCGATGCCCTGCGCCACCCAGCGCGGGGCCTGCTTCGCCAGCCGGAGCCGGTAGGCGGCCCAATCGTGGGTGCTCCGAGGGGACCAGCCGATCTCCGCGATCCCCGGCAGCCGCGGGAACGCCATGTACTCGATGTCGTCGCTGGTGCGGATCGTCTCGGTCCACAGCGGCGCTTCGACCCCCGCGACCTGGCTCTCGCCGACGCCGTTGACCAGCGTCGCCGGATCCCAGCCGTAACCGTCCTTCACCTCGACCAGCGCGGCCCAGTCCTGCCCGAGCGGCGTCTGCGGGTTGTACTTCATGTCGAGGTACGCGTAGTTGGCCGGTGACATGAGGATCTTGTTGCCGCGCGCCGCGGCCGCCGCGACGTCCGGGTTGTCGCCGCCGAAGTCCCAGTACTGCGGGACCGCCGACACCGGCGGGACCGACTTCGCGATTTCGTGCCAGCCGGTGACCTTCTTGCCGTACTTGGCGACGATCGGCTGGACCTTCCGCTCGAAGGCCAGGTAGTCGGCGGGCGGCGTCGAGTGGGCCTCGTCGCCGCCGATGTGCAGGTACGGGCCGGGGGTGAGTGCCGCCAGCTCGCGGACGACGTCCTCGACGAACTTGTACGTGATCGGCGAGGAGATGCACAGCGAGCTGTAGCCGACCTCGGTGTCCGTGCGCGGCGGGACGGCCTTCCCGTCGCAGTTCAGCTCCGCGTACGTCGACTGCGCCGCGTTCGTGTGGCCCGGCATGTCGATCTCCGGGATCACCGTGATGTGCCGCGAAGCCGCGTACGCGACGATGTCCCGGTACTGCGCCTGCGTGTAGTAGCCGCCCGGGTCGCCGTCGACGGCGGTCCTGCCGCCGACCGTCGCCAGCTTCGGCCAGCTCTTGATCTCGATCCGCCAGCCCTGGTCGTCGGCCAGGTGCAGGTGCAGCGTGTTGACCTTGTACTGGGCGATCTGGTCGATGTACAGCTTGACCTGGTCGGGGCGGAAGAAGTGCCGGGCGACGTCGAGCATCGCGCCGCGCTCGGCGAAGCGCGGGTGGTCGAGGATCGTGCCGCCGGCGACGGTCCACGTCCGGTGCTGCACGCGCTGGGCCTCGATCGCCGACGGCAGCAGCTGCCGCAGCGACTGCACCCCTTCGAAGAGCCCGTCGGCGGTGTTGGCGGTCAGGGTGACGCCGTCGCGCGCGACCTTCAGCTGGTAACCCTCGGTGCCGACCCGCGGGTCGTGCCCCAGCTTAAGCGCGATCGCGGGCAGGCCGGCGGCGCGCGGCACGACCGGCAGCGGGTAGCCGGTGGCCGGGCGGAGCAGGCCGCGCAGGTAGTCCGCGACCTGGCCGGACCCGCGGTCGGCGGTGATCACGGTGGCCGGCGTGAGCCGGAATTCGCCGCGCGGGTCGGCCTTCGCCGAGACGGGCGCCGGCACGACGTCGGTCACGCTGCGTTCGGGAGCGGCCGGGGCGGCCGTGGCGGAAGCGGGCAGGCCGGCGGCCGTGAGACTCACGACGGCCGCGGTCAGGACGGCTCTGGACAAGCGCATCGAAGCACCTCCGGTCGGGGACTCCCTGCAAAGGTACAGACCAGCCGGGGCATTTGGAACAGTTCTTAACGAAGGGCGGCCCGGATGGCCTCCAGGACGCTCGGGTCCTCGATCGTGGAGGGCACCGCCTCGTCGCGGCCGTCGGCGATCGCGCGCATGGTCTTGCGGAGGATCTTCCCGGACCGCGTCTTCGGCAGGGCGTCCACAATGGACACGTCACGGAACGCCGCGACCGGGCCGATGTCCCGGCGGACCAGCGCCACGAGTTCGTCGCGCAGCCGCTCCTCGGGGACGTCCGCGCCCGCCTTGAGCACCACGAACCCGCGTGGGAGCTGGCCCTTGAGCTGGTCGGCCACGCCGATCACGGCGCACTCGGCGACCGCCGGGTGCGAGGCCAGCACCGCCTCCATCGAGCCGGTGGACAGCCGGTGGCCGGCGACGTTGATGACGTCGTCGGTGCGGCCCATGACGAACAGGTAGCCGTCTTCGTCGAAGTAGCCGGAGTCGCCGGTCAGGTAGTGGCCCTCATAGCGCGAGAGGTAGGCCTCGCGGTACCGCTCGTCGTCGCCCCACAGCGTCGGCAGCGAACCCGGCGGCAGCGGCAGCCGCACCGTGATGGCGCCTTCGCGGCCGGCCGGGAGCTCCTCGCCGGCCTGGTCGAGGATCCGGACGTCCCAGCCGGGGACCGGCTTGGTCGCGGACCCGGCCTTGACGTCCATCGGCTCCAGGCCGCGGGGGTTGGCGGCGATGGGCCAGCCGGTCTCGGTCTGCCACCAGTGGTCGACGACCGGGACGCCGAGCTTCTCGTGCGCCCAGTGGTAGGTCTCCGGGTCGAGCCGCTCGCCGGCCAGGAACAGCGTCCGGAACTGCTTCAGCTCGTACTTCTCCAGCTCGCGGGCGTCCGGGTCGACCTTCTTGACGGCTCGCAGCGCGGTCGGCGCGGTGAACAGCGCCTGGACGCCGTGCTCGGCGATGACCCGCCAGAACGCGCCCGCGTCGGGCGTGCCGACGGGCTTGCCCTCGTACATGACCGTGGTCGCTCCGACGAGCAGCGGCGCGTACACGATGTAGGAGTGCCCGACGACCCAGCCGACGTCGGACGCGGTCCACCAGACGTCGCCGGCGTGGACGTCGTAGACGGCGTCCATCGAGTAGGCGAGCGCGACGGCGTGGCCGCCGGTGTCCCGCACGACGCCCTTCGGTTTTCCGGTCGTCCCGGACGTGTAGAGGATGTAGATCGGGTCGGTGGCCGCGACCGGCACCGGTTCGGCCGGGTCGGCGGCCGCCGCCAGCTCCCGCCAGTCGAAGTGCCGCCCGGCCGTGGCCGGTGCCTGCTCGCGCTGCAGCATGACGACGTGGTCGGGCTGGTGCCCGGTCATGCCCAGGGCGGCTTCGATGATCGGCTGGTACTCGACCACCCGGGTCGGCTCGATGCCGCAGGACGCGGCCAGGACGACCTTGGGCTTGGCGTCCTCGATCCGCGCGGCCAGCTCCTTGGGCGCGAACCCGCCGAAGACGACCGAGTGCACCGCCCCGATCCGCGCGCAGGCCAGCATCGCGATCGCCGCCTCCGGCACCATGGGGAGGTAGACGATCACCCGGTCACCCTTCGTGACCCCGAGCGAGCGCAGCGCGCCGGCGAACCGCGCGACGGTGTCCCGCAGCTCCTCGTACGTGTAGGTGCGTTGCCGTCCGGTCACGGGAGAGTCCCAGATCAGTGCGGCCTGGCTGCCGCGGCCGGCCTCGACGTGCCGGTCCAGCGCGTTGTACGAGGTGTTCAGCTCGGCGTCCGGGAACCAGCGGAAGAAGGGCGGGTTCGTGTCGTCCAGCGCCCGCTCCGGCGCTCTGGTCCAGCTGATCGACTCGGCCGCGGCCAGCCAGAACGCGTCCCGCTCGGCCAGGCTGCGCCGGTAGGCTTCGGAGTACGCGCCCATGCTCCGCTCCTTCGCGTCGGACGTTCCGCCGATCCCCATCATGGCGCGGGAGCGGCGGGCGCGCCGGATTCGTCCGCGGAAAGACCCGGCAACCTCACGGAGCCCGGGAGCGTCCTAAGCTGGACCGCGAGCAAACGCCGCGTGACGGCCACATGGTGAACACGGACAGTGAGGGGAGCCCGGCGGTGAACGGACTCGCGAGCGCCTTGCTCTCGCTAGCCCATTCCTTGTTCGGCCCGGGTTTCTGCCCCGGCGAATGGGTTTGGGCCACGAGTGCGGCCGGCGCGCTCGTCGCGCTGCTCCCGCCGATCGGCGCGGTGGCCGTGTCGATCATCCGGAAGGGCACGGGCAACCGGTACGACGCCACGACGCTGGGCGTCTTCGGGGTGATCGGCCTCTTCAGCACCCTGGTGCTGCCGTGGCTGCTGGCCATCGGCGTCTCGGGCGTCTTCCAGGCGGCGTACGGCAACAAGACGACCGGGCTGTCCTCGACCGAGCTCGCCTCGCTGAACAACGCCGGTGGCTGCTGGGTGGACAACCAGCGGGAGTACCTGGGCGGCGGCCAGACCGTCTTCGACGTGCTGTCCTCGCAGAACGGCAAGTCCATGCCGTTCATCGTCTACCTGATCGCCTTCGCGGTGCTCGGGGCCGGCTCACTGTTCTTCGTCATGCTCCAGGGCCGCACGGCCTTCCGCCGCGGCCCGAAGTGGCCGTCGCGGTTCTTCTGGATCCCGTTCGCCGCGATGCTCGTGTTCAGCGTCGGCATGGAGGCGAACACCGCGCTGCACTTCTGGCTGGGCTTCCTGCCGTTCAGCGTGCTGGGCCTGATCCCGGTCGCGATGGTCGGCCCGCCGCCGTGGTCGGTGATCAACCGGTCGGATCGGTCGGACGAGCCGCCGCCCCGCCGGCAGGAGCCGCAGGGGCCGCCGCCGTCGCAGGTCCAGCCGCGCCCGACCCCGCCGCCTCCGCCGCCGGCCCCGGTCAACCGCCCGTACCCGAAGACGGCGCTGGCCTCCGCGCCCGAGCCGCCGTCCCCGCCGCTCGGCGCGCTGGCCGCGGCGCCGGGCCCGATCCCGCCGCCGCCGGGCTCCCGCAACGCCGGTGGCAGCCGCTACCGCCGCGTCAAGCAGCTCGGCGCGGGTGGCTTCGGCACGGTCTGGCAGGCCGTCGACACCCAGCTGAACCGCACGGTCGCGCTGAAGATCGCGCACGCGCCGGACCGCGACACCGCCGAGCGCATGCAGCGCGAGGCCCGCGCGCTCGCCGTGGTCAGCCACCCGAACTGCGTCAAGGTGTACGACCTGGCCGAGGAGCCGGACGGCCTGGCGCTGGTGATGGAGTACCTCGAAGGCCGTCCGCTCGCCGAGCTGGTCGACGGCCACGGCCCGCTGGACGACGTCGCCGCGGGCCGCCTGTGGGCGACGATGGCGGGCGCGCTGGCGGCGGCGCACGAGAAGGGCGTCCTGCACCGCGACATCAAGCCGTCGAACATCGTCCTCGACCCGAGCGGCCTGGCCCACCTGATCGACTTCGGCATCGCCCGCAGCCAGGGCGACTCGAAGATGACGGCCACCGGGATGATGATCGGCACGCCGGACTTCGTCGCCCCGGAGCAGGCGATGGGGGCGACGGCGTCCCCGGCGTCGGACGCGTGGCAGCTGGCGGCGACGATCAGCTACGCGCTGTCCGGCCAGCCGCCGCGCGGGACGCGGGAGACGCCGATGGCGGCGCTGATGGCGGCGGCCCGGGCCGAGCCGGTGTCGCGGTTGCCGCAGCGCAGCTCGCACGCCCGGTTGCTGGCGGCCTCGCTGGACCCCGAGCCGCGCCGGCGTCCGACGTTGAACGCCGTGCGGCGCGAGGTCGAGGGCTGGCTGTCGCGGGCGGGCAAGTCGCCCGACGGCCCGGTGACGCGGGTCGTGCCCCGCCAGCCGGGGAGCCAGCTGCCCCGCCGCTAGCCGGGCTTGACCGCGGAGAAGAGCACGGTATCCTTCGGGCGGGTCTTCACCTCGACCTGCTCGAAGCCGGCCTTCTCCAGCCGCTCCGGCAGCGTCGACGCGTCGAGCACGTTCATCGTGTCGCCGACGTGCAGGAGCCGGAAGCGGAGGCGGAGCTGGCTGTCGGTGCCGCAGAACGTCCCGCCCGGGCGCAGCACCCGCGCGGCTTCGGCGAAGATCGCGTCCTGCAGCGCCGGCGTCGGGACGTGGTGCAGCATCGTGAAGCAGACGACCGCGGAGAAGCGGCCCTCCGGGAACGGCATCTCCGCGCCGCTGCCTTCGCGCACGTCGGCGCGGCCGCCGAACTTCTCGCGCAGCAGCTCGGTCGAGGCCGGGTCGATCTCCAGGACCGTCAGCTTCGGCACGACGTCGAGCAGCACCTTCGTCGTCGCGCCGAAGCCGGGGCCGAGCTCGAGGACGTCGTCGCCGAGGTCGTGGCGGGCCAGCCACGGGGTCATGAGCCGCTCGACCTTGTCCGCCCACCACGCGGACCGGCAGAGCTTGCGGTGGATGAGGTTCATCGGCATGGTCCCGACGCTATTTCGGGCCGTCGGTGACCGGTAGCCGATACGCTGCCAACCGATGTCGCAAAACAGCCAAGCCATGCTGCTCGGCGCGTTCGACCTGCCCGCCGGCACCTGGTTCCCGTGGCACGAGCACCCGGTGCACCAGCTGGTCTGGTCGGCCCGCGGTGTCGTCGCGGTCAAGGCGGGCGACGCGGGCTGGGTGCTGCCGCCGACGCGGGCGCTCTGGATGCCCGCGGGCGTCCGGCACCGCACCGGTGCGGTCGGGCGGGCGGCGCTGCGGGGCATCTACGCCGACCCCGCGCGCTCCCCGGTGTCGTGGCCGCAGCCGCGGATGGTCGCCGTCCGGCCGCTGCTGCGGGAGCTGCTGGAGTACCTGACCGGCGACGGCATCTCCCCGGCGGCCCGGCTGCGTGCCGAAGCCGTGGCCTTCGACCTGCTCGAGCCGCTGGACGTGGTGCCGATCGTGGCGCCGTCGCCGTCCGACCCGCGGGCCCGCGACGTCGAGCGGGCGGTGCTCGCGAACCCGGCGGACGCGCGCACCCTCGCCGAGTTCGGCCGGGACGTCGGCGCCGCGGAACGCACGCTGGCGCGGATCTTCGTCCGCGAGTGCCGGATGCCGTTCGGGACCTGGCGCACGCAGGTGCGGCTGCGTGCGGCGCTGCCGCTGCTGGCCCAGGGCACGCCGCTGGAGACGGTGGCCTACCGCGTCGGGTACAGCTCGGCGAGCGCGTTCGTCGCGGCGTTCCGGCGGGCGGTCGGGGTCACGCCGGGTGCCTACTTCGCCGGGTGACTACCGCCAGGAGGGCAGCCAGCGCTCGGCTTCCCACTGGCCGTTGGTGATCGCGATGCCGTTCAGGATCGGCCACAGCCAGGTGAAGTTCGCCACCACCAGCCCGACGTACAGCGACACGACCAGCAGGCCCGTGCCGCGTCTCTCGAAGCCTCGCCGCGCGCTGCCCAGGATCTGGCCCAGGCACAACGTCAGCCCGAGCACCAGGAACGCCGCCAGCGGGGTCGCGTAGAAGAAGTACATCTGACGGTCGATGTTGGTGAACCAGAAGACGTACCCGCCCAGGTAGCCGGCCAGCACCGCCGCGTAGCGCCAGTCCGCGCGGAAGATCGAGCGCCACGCCGCCCAGCCGAGCATCGGGATCGCCAGCCACCACATCGCCGGCGTGCCGATCAGCATCGTCGCGCTGATGCAGCGGGCCTCGCCGCAGCCGGTGACCTCGCCGTTGTAGCTGTACAGCATGGGGCGCAGGCCCATCGGCCACGTCCACGGCTTCGACTCCCACGGGTGCGGGTTGTCCTTGGGCGTGACCAGCGTTTCGTGGAAGTGCAGGACGTTCGCCGTGTAGTCGCCGAGCGAGCGCAGCGCCGGGGGCATCCACGACCAGAAGCCCGGCGCGATGTCCTTGATCTCGGTGTAGTGCCGGTCGGTGGCGGTTTCGCTGGCGAACCAGGCCCAGTACGCGGCGAAGTACATCAGGAACGGGATGAGCAGGATCGCCCACAGCGCCGGCAGCACGTCCCGGCGGATCGTGCCCAGCCAGGGCCGCTCGACGCCGGCCGCGCGCCGGGCCGCGACGTCGAAGAACACGCAGAGCAGCCCGAACGCGACGATGTAGTACAGCGCCGACCACTTGACGCCGAAGGTGAGCCCGATCATCAGCCCGGTCGCGAACCGCCACCAGCGGAACCCGAGCTTGGGCCCCCAGACGGACTCGTTGACCCAGCCCTCGCGCACCGCCGTCGCGAGCCGCTCGCGCACCTGGTCGCGGTCGACGAGCAGGCAGGCGAACGCGGCGAACACGAACAGCGCGATGAAGATGTCGAGCATGCCCATCCGCGACTGCAGGTGCAGGACGCCGTCGCTGATCACCAGGATGCCGGCGATGCCGCCGAGCAGCGTCGAGCGCGTCAGGCGGCGGGCGACGCGGATGACCAGCAGCACCAGCAGCGTGCCGGCCAGCGCGGGCATGATGCGCCAGCCCCAGCCGTTGTAGCCGAACAGCCATTCGCCGATCGCGATCAGCTGCTTGGCCAGCGGCGGGTGGACGACCAGCTCGTAGCCGTAGTTGTCCTCGTAGCCGCCGTTGCGCAGCATCTGCCACGCCTGCGGCACATAGTGCTTCTCGTCGAAGACGGGGCTGCCCTTGTCGGTGGGCACGCCGAGGTTCTGCAGGCGGACGATGCCGCCGATCACCGTCAGCACGATGGTGACGACCCAGCCGCGCAGCCGGTCCGCCGGCATGCCACGGCCGAGCAGGGTCAGCTCGCGGTCGGTGGGCGGCCGGAGCGCCTCGACCGGGTCCGGCCGGACGCTTTCGTCGTCGGGACGGGTCAGCACGGCGGTCACGGGGGCGATCCTACGGGCGGCACGGGGCGTCCGTCGTCCGGATCCGCTGATCAGCCTAGGCTGGCCGGGTGACCCAGGGCCGTCTCATCCTCGCCGCCACTCCGCTCGGCGACGTCCGCGACGCCTCGCCGCGACTGGCGGAGGCGCTGGCCGGTGCCGACGTCATCGCGGCGGAGGACACCCGCAGGCTGCGATCGCTGACCTCCGCGCTGGAGGTGACCCCGCGCGGCCGGGTGGTGAGCTTCTACGAAGACGTCGAGACAGCCCGCCTGCCCGGCCTGCTCGAGTCGCTGCACGCGGGCGAGTCGGTGGTGCTGGTGACGGACGCCGGGATGCCCAGCGTCTCCGACCCGGGCTTCCGCCTGGTGTCGGCGTGCGTCGCGGAGGACATCCCGGTCACCTGCCTGCCGGGCCCGTCGGCGGTGACGACGGCGCTCGCTTTGTCCGGTTTGCCGTGTGATCGCTTCTGCTTCGAGGGCTTCGCCCCGCGTAAGCCCGGCGAGCGGTCGAAGTGGCTTTCGTCGTTGCGCGACGAGCCGCGCACGGCGGTGTTCTTCGAGTCCCCGCACCGGCTGGAGTCGTTGCTGACGGACGCGGTGTCGGTTTTGGGCGGTTCGCGCCAGGCGGCGGTGTGCCGCGAGCTGACCAAGACCTACGAAGAGGTGAAGCGGGGGACGCTTTCCTCGCTCGCGGCGTGGGCTGCCGACGGTGTCCGCGGGGAGATCACGGTGGTGCTCGCCGGGGCGGAACCGCGCTCGGTCTCGGTGGCGGACCTGGTGTCCGAGGTGTCGGACCGGGTGGCCTCCGGCGAACGCCTCAAGTCCGCGGCGGCGGAGGTCGCCGAGGCGGCCGGGGTGTCCAAAAAGGAGCTTTACGACGCGGTGCTGGCGTCCCGGA
The DNA here is from genome assembly GCA_033793495.1 of Streptomyces sp. MN03-5084-2B. Lineage (GTDB taxonomy): Bacteria > Actinomycetota > Actinomycetes > Mycobacteriales > Pseudonocardiaceae > Amycolatopsis. Next base: position 33,810 of record JARAWT010000021.1, read on the forward strand.
AGGCGTAGTGATCTCGCCCGGATAACGCCGCTCTACTCTGGGTCGCACCGTTGGGGACTTATGTCCTTTTTGTGGGCATGGTGGCTCTCTGCCGATTAAGCCTTCTGGCCGCTGGCGCGGGAAGCGTTCATCGGAGATCGTTTCGGGGCGCGGTCCGGGGGAGGTCCGGGGCCGCACCTTGAGGGGGTTCTTCGCGTGTCTTCGTCCTGCCCGAGATCCAGATCCGGTGCCGCTCTGCTCGTGCTGGCCGTGGCTTTCGGGGTTCTCCCGGCCACGGCCTTTTCGCGCCCGGCGTCCGCCGCGGCCGAAACCGTCGCGCAGGCGCCCGACACCGCGCCGGACCAGGCGACCGCCGCCCGCTACGCCGGGCAGGCGCGCAAGCGCGTCCAGGTGCTGGACCAGACCAATGAAACCGCCGAGACGTTCGCCAACCCGGACGGCACCTTCACCACCACCCGCCACCTGCGGCCGGTGCGCGTCAAGCGGGACGGCGGCTGGGTCACGCCCGACTCGACGCTCGCGCCGCAGGGAGGTGTGCTCGCCGCGAAGGCCGCCACCACCGGCGTCACGCTCTCGGCGGGCAAGCCGCGCGCGGTGAAGACGGCGGGCGCGCAGCCGCTGCTGCGGCTGACCCGCGACGGCACGACGGCCGGGTTCGACTGGGCAGGCGCCCTGCCCGAGCCGGTCGTCACCGGCTCCACCGCCACCTACCCGGAGGTCCTGCCCGGCGTCGACCTGCGCGTCGAGGTCGATCTCGACACCGTGCACGAGGTCGTCGTCGTCAAGACGCCCGAGGCTGCCAAGAACGTCACCACGCTCGGCTTCGGCGTGCCGGTGCAGAACGGCGCCGTCTCGAAGGACGCCGACGGCTCGCTGCACGTCCGCAACGCCGCCGGCGACGAGAAGTTCACCGCCCCGCCCGCGACGATGTGGGACTCGTCCGGCATCGACCCGGACGGTCGTGACTTCACCCGCGGGCCGGCGCCCGGCGGCCACCGGGCCGCGGTCGGCGTGGACCTCGCCACGACGAAGCTCACCCTCACCCCGGACCAGAAGCTGCTGACCGCGCCCGACACCGTCTACCCGGTCTACGTCGACCCGACCTGGCACGACATCTACTGCCAGAACTGCGGCCGCAACCACTACCTCGTCCAGTACGCCTGCGGTTCGAACAAGTCGGCGGGCGACGCGGTCTGGGACAGCGACGACAACCTTCGCGCCGGGTACGTGAACGACCCGAACTCGACCTGCAACAGGTCGCACCTCATCACCGCACGCTCGTTCGTCGAGATGAACCTGGGCGGCCTCGCCGGGAAGAAGATCTACGGTGCCCAGCTGAGTCTCGGCCTGACCAACCCGGGCCACTGCGAGCGGGACAACAACCTCGTCTGGTCCGGTGGCATCTCCGCGGGGATGGCGTTCAACAGCGGGCCGTCGTGGTGGAGCACCATCAGGACCGTCGTGGGCTGCCCGGCGAACGCCGGCTTCGACATCACCGACGTCATCACGACCGCGGTCAACGGGAACTCGCCGACCTGGACCTTCGGCCTCGTCTCGCCGAACGAGGGCGACGACTGGACCTGGAAGCGGTATTCGACGCAGATCTACTTCTCGGTGACCTACAACTCCCCGCCGAACCAGCCCACCAACCTCGCCGTCTTCAACGGCACCCAGTCCTACCCCTGCGTCCAGGGTGCCGCGCGGCCGGTCCTCGGCCCGACGAGCACCGGCTACGTGACCCGCGCGAACGTCTCCGACCCCGACGGCAACGCGCTCGACGCCCGGTTCCGCGTCTACAAGGGACTCGTCAGCAAGGGGCCCGGCAACTACACCTGGGACGGCCGGGAGTTCGGCTCGGACAACATCCTGAGCGACGGCAACCAGGCGAACCGCAACGCGGTCACGACCCTGCCCACGGACGAAATGAACGCCGACGGCTTCTACTCGTGGGACGTCCACTCGACGGACGGCAAGGACACGTCCTGGGCCGTCCCGTGCGAGGCCGAGATCGAGCTGACCCCGCCCGCGGCCCCCGGGGTGGCGTCGCAGACCTACCCGTCGGGCACCTACGGCGGCGGCCCCGGCCGCGCCGGTGACTTCACGTTCACGCCGGCCGGCACCGCGGCCCCGGTCGACCACTACGTCTGGCGGCTGGACAACACGGCCGCGCCGAGCTGCAACGGCACCGAGGCCGGCACGGTGACGCCGAAGGCGCTCAACGGGCCCGGTACCACGGCCATCGCCCCGGCCGGTTCGGGACCGCACGTGCTCAGCGCGTGGTCGTGCAACCGGGCCAGGACCCCGTCGAACCGGGTCGACTACGCGTTCCTGGTGAAGGACGCGGCGGCGCCCGTCGCGTCCTGGCAGTTCGAGGGCGACGGCCGGTCACAGGTCACCGGCCTGCGGTACGCGGGTGCCGGCACGGGCAACTTCGCCGCGGGCAAGCTCGGCCAGGCCGCGGCGCTCAGCGGCCAGACCGGTGACTACTTCGCGACACCGGCCCGGATCGTCGACACCACGAAGTCGTTCTCGGTGTCGGCGTGGGTGAACGCGGCCGACCTGAGCAGCAGGCGCGCGATCCTGTCCCAGGACGGCGACCAGACCAGCGGGTTCGCCCTGCAGTACCTGGAAACCGGCAAGTGGGCGTTCAGCCTGAGCAGCGCGGACGTGGCGAGCCCCTCGGTGACCTCCGCGGTCTCGGCGGCGGCTCCGGCGGCCGGGACGTGGACCCACCTGACCGGTGTCTACGACGCCACCGCCCACACCGCCGCGCTCTACGTCAACGGCGCCCTCCAGCAGTCGGTGTCCGCGACGGCGGCGAACGTGATCGGCCCGCTCGTGCTCGGCGGGGCGAAGTCGGGCGGCGCCCGCGCCTACCTGGCCAAGGGCGCGATCGACGAGGCGGCGGTGTTCGGCCGGGCCCTGTCCGCGGCCGACGTGACCACCCTGTACGGCGCCACCGGCGTCCCGGCCGGCCTCGGCGCGGCCCGTGAGTACACATTGGACGGTGGTACGCAGGACGCCACCGGCACCGAGAACACCCTCCAGCTGCACAACGTCTCGTTCGGCGGCGGCTACTCGGACACCGCCGCCCAGTCGGCCACCGAGGACGCCATCGGGCACGGCACCGGCCAGGCCATGGTGGACGCGGGTCCCGGCTACGCCGCCACCTCCGCGCCGGTCATCGACACGACGCAGAGCTTCACCGTGTCGATGTGGGTGAAGCTCAACGAGGCGAACTACTTCACCCTGGCCGGGCAGGAGGGCGCGGTCACCAACTCGTTCCAGATCAGCACCTCACCCGACAACTTCGGGATCGGGCTGAGCGCCACCGACAGCCAGCCCGACGCGGCCGGCTGGCGGTGGGCGGGCACGCCGATCCAGCCCTACGTCGGCAAGTGGACCCACGTGACCGGCGTCTACGACACGGTCGCGGGCAAGGAACGGCTGTACCTCAACGGGCTGCTGAAGTCCGAGACGGTGATCGCGGCCGGTTCCACCTGGCGCTCGACCGGCCGGTTCCTCGTCGGGGGTGTGGCCGCCCAGCCGCTCGGTGCCTTCAACGGCGCGATCGACCAGGTCCAGGTCTGGGACCGGTCGCTGCCCGCCGCCGAGGTCGCCGGGCTGGCCAACACCGCGGTCCTCCGGGCGAACTACCCGCTCGACGGCAGCACGACCGACACGGTCAGCGGCGTGACGGCCACGCCGTCCGGCAACGTCCAGCTGACCACCGACCAGAACGGCGCGAACGTCGCCCGCTTCCCGGCCCAGGTGGGCGGGCAGATCGAGGGGCCGCGGCCGCAGAACTTCCGCAGCGACGGGAGCTTCACGGTCGAGGCCTGGGTGAAGCGCACCTGGACGGCGGCCGACGTCGCCGGGGCGAAGCAGCAGGACCCGGCCAACACCGCCGGCGTCGACAAGCCCGGCCGCACCGCGCTCGGGGCGAACTCGGCGCAGTACTCGCCGTACCTGCTCGGCTCCCGCGGCCTGCAGGACGCCACGGGTGCCTGGCACCTCCGGTGGAGCTGGGCGCTGTGGATGGCGGAGTCGACGCCGGCCAACCCGGTGTCGGTGCTGGTGGCACCGGACGGCGACGCCCAGACCGACGTCTGGACGCACCTCGCCGGCACGTACGACGCGGTGACGCGCACGGCCTGCCTCGACGCGATGACCGACGTCTACCGGTACACCAGGAAGTGCGTCGGCAACGTGACGGCCTGGAACGGCGCCAGCGACCTCGAGGACCTCTTCCTCGGGCGCGGCCGGTTCCAGGGTTTGGACTCCGACTACTGGTACGGCGACCTGCGCGGCATCCGGGTCTACAGCGGGGTGCTCGACACCCAGCACATCAACGCCGACGCCGTCCTCGACCACCCGTAAGCCCGCCGGCTTCCCCCGCGTTCGCAGAATTGGGCAGGTTCCTCATGCGCAGAAGTGCCAGTCGGGCCCGGCGGGTCCGCTTCTCCCGGGCCACCGCGGCGGTGCTCGCGATCGCCATGCTCGGTTCCGGCGGGACGGCCGTCGCCGCGCCCCTGGCGCCCGGCGGCGGCTGGTCGGTGCCGTCGGGGCCGAAGGAGAAGAGCATCCCGGTGCACCCGGTGGTGACCGGGAAGCTGCCCGGCATCACCACCCCCACGGCGCCGGTCGTGGCACCGGTCTGGCCGTCCGCCGGGGACTTCGACGTCGACCTGGCGCCGGCCGCGCAGCCGCAGCGCGTCGCGGACTCCCCGCTGCGGGTCGGGCGAGCCGCCGTGGCCGCGAAGCCGGGCAAGGCGCACGTCAAGGTCGCCGACCACAAGGCCGCCGAGGCGCTCGGGCTCGAGGGCGTCGTCCTCTCGGTCACCCCCGCCGCCGACGGTCCCGTCCGGGTCGGGCTGGACTACAGCAGGTTCGCGAGCGCGTTCGGCGGTGGCTGGAGCGACCGGCTCCGGCTGGTCACCCTGCCCGCGTGCGCACTGTCCACACCGGACAAGCCGGAGTGCCGCAAGCGGACCCCGATCGCCGGTTCGGCCAACGACGCCAAGACGAAGCAGGTGAGCGCCGAGATCGCGCCGAGCGCGCAGACGCAGGTGCTCGCGGCCACGGCCGTCGCGTCCGGTTCGGCCGGCTCCACGACGGCGATGCCGCTTTCGGCGGCCGGTGACTGGTCCGGCGGCGGCTCGGGCGGCGACTTCTCCTACAGCTACCCGTTCACCGCGCCCAAGGCCCCGAACGGCGCGGCGCCCAACCTCGCGCTGAGCTACTCCTCGGGCAGCATCGACGGCCTGACCTCGGCGACCAACAACCAGGCGTCCTGGATCGGCGACGGCTGGGACTTCACGCCGGGCGGCTTCATCGAGCGCCACTACAAGGGCTGCAGCGAAGACCTGGGCGGCAACAACGGCCAGACGAAGACCGGTGACCAGTGCTGGGGTCCCGACAACGCGTCGCTCGTGCTCGGCGGCCGCTCGACGCAGCTGATCAAGGTCAGCGACACGCTGTGGCGGCCCAAGAGCGACGACGGCTCCAAGGTGGAGCTCCTGACCGGCGCGGCGAACGGCGCCTCCCACGGTCAGCACTGGCGCGTCACCACCGGCGACGGCACCCAGTACTACTTCGGCCTCAACCACCTGCCCGGCTGGACCAGCGGCAAGCCGGAGACGCAGTCCGCGTGGACGGTCCCGGTGTTCGGCAACAACGACGGCGAGGACTGCTACAAGCCGAACGACTTCGCGCACTCGTGGTGCCAGCAGGCGTGGCGCTGGAACCTCGACTACACCGTCGACCCGCACGGCAACGTCAGCACCTTCTACTACCAGCCGGAGAAGAACTCCTACGGGCTGAACCTCAACGTGACCTCGGCCGGCACGCCGTACGTGGCGGGCGGCTACCCGCTGCGCGTCGAGTACGGCCTCCGCCTGGTGAACGGCAGCGTCTACGGCAGCGGCCCGACGAACCAGGTCCTGTTCGACACGGCCGAGCGGTGCATCCCGGACGCCTCCTTCGACTGCGCCCCGGCGAAGCTGACCGCCGCGAACGCGTCGCACTGGCCCGACGTCCCGTTCGACCAGATCTGCGCCGACGGTGCGACCTGCGACTACGGCGCCCCCGCCTTCTTCACCCGCAAGCGCCTGACGGCGGTCCGCACCCAGTACTTCACCGGCACCACCCCGCACGACATCGACCAGTGGGACCTCGTCCAGTCCTACCCGGGTTCGGGGGACAACGCCCCGCCCGCGCCGTGGCTGAACTCGGTCACCCACACCGGCAAGGCGGGTGCCACGCCGATCACCCTGCCGCCGACGCAGTTCGACCGCTACATCTTCCCGAACCGCGTCGACACGCTCGGCGACAAGTACGCGGCGATCACCCGCAGCCGGCTCAAGGAGATCCGCACCGAGACCGGCAGCAAGATCTCCGTGATCTACTCGGCGCAGGACTGCGTCCCGGGCGTGAAGATGCCCGCATCGCCGCAGACGGACAAGTACCGCTGCTTCGCCTCCTACTGGAGCCCGCCCGAGTCGAAGGACCCGGTGCTGGACTGGTTCCACAAGTACGTCGTCACCGACGTCACCGAGGACGACGGACCCGGGGACGCGATCCCGGTCGAGACCCACTACAGCTACCCCGCCGACAGCGCGGCCTGGCACTACGACGACAGCCAGTTCACCGCGGACGACCGGCGCACCTGGAACCAGTGGCGCGGCTACAACGTGGTGACCACGTCCATCGGCGCGCCGGGCGCGACGCAGACCGTCACCGAGTCGCTCTACCTGCGGGGCATGGACGGCGAGGTGGTCACCGACTCCGACGGCGGGACCATCACCGACGCCGACCCGCTGCAGGGGTTCGTGCGCGAGTCCCGGTCGAAGCTGGACAACGGCACGACCGTCGACTCGGCGTCGATCAACGACCCGTGGCTGCGCGGCCCGACGGCGACCAGTTCCGACGGGCGCCTCAAGGCGTACATGATCGACACCGCTTCGGTGCGCGGCCGCATGCTGCTGTCGGACGGCAAGACCTACCGCCGCACGCAGGTGAACAAGAAGTTCAACGACACCGGGATGGCCACTCAGGTCGAGGACCTGGGGGACACCTCGACGCCCGGCGACGACACCTGCACCAACACGACCTACCTCGCGAACGACGCCGGGATGTTCGACCGGTCGAGCGAGGTCGTGATGTTCGGCGGGAACTGCGCCGGGACGCAGACGGCGGCGAACAGCATCACCGACGTCAAGGTGGCCTACGACTACCAGGCCGCCGGGAAGCCGCCGACCAAGGGTGACATCACCGAGCAGGACACCCTCGACACCTGGGACGCCGACGGCAAGCACTACGTCGCCACGGCGAAGAACGTCTACGACGACCTGGGCCGCGAAACCGAGGCACGGGACGTCTTCGACACCGTGACCAAGACCGCGTTCACCCCGGCCTCCGGTGGCCCGGTCACCCAGATCAAGACGACCAACCCGCTCGGCTGGACGTCGACCACGACCCTCGAACCCGCCCGCGGCAACCCGACGACGTCGGCCGACGTCAACAGCGTCCAGACGGACATCGACTACGACGCGCTCGGCCGGAAGGTCGCGGTCTGGAACCCGGGCCGGCTCAAGGCGAGCCAGACCGCGAGCGCCAAGTTCGAGTACGGGATGAGCCAGGCCGACCCGATCTACGTGCGCACGATGACGTTGCAGGACACCGGTTCCTACACCGACTCGTACACGATCTACGACAAGCTCGGCCGGATCCGGCAGACCCAGGTGCCGGCGCAGGGCGGCGGCCGGATCATCGCCGACACCCTGTACGACTCGCGCGGACTGCAGTTCAAGACGAACGCGCCGTTCTACAACGACGCGTCCGGGCCGAACCAGACGCTCGTCGGCGCCGCGGACAACGTCGTGCCGGCGCAGACCGTCACCGAGTACGACCGCCGGGCCCGGCCGACCGCGTCGATCCTGATGTCGAAGGCCGTGGAGCAGTGGCGGACGACCACCCGGTACGAGGGCGAGCGGACCACGACGATCCCGCCCGCGGGCGGCTCACCGTCCACAGTGGTCACCGACGCGCAGGGGCAGACGGTCCAGCGGCTGCAGTACACCAACGGCTACACGCCGGGCGGCGCGAACCCGGCCGACGTCACGACTTACGCCTACAACGCCGGCGGCGCGCTGACGTCGGTCCAGGACTCGTCGGGCAACGTCTGGTCGACCAAGTACGACCTGCGGGGCCGCAGGATCGAGCAGAACGACCCGGACGCCGGGCGCTCGACGTACACCTACGACCAGGCCGGGCAGGTCAAGACGACCACCGACGCCCGGAAGCAGACGCTGGTCTACACCTACGACGTGCTCGGCCGGAAGATCCGCGAGAACAAGGATTCCGACACCGGACCGCAGCTGGCGACGTGGACGTACGACACGGTGCTGCACGGCCTCGGCCTGCCGGCGTCGTCGACCCGCTGGGACGGCACGGACGGCTACACGAACCGCGTGGTGGCCTACGACGGGTTCAGCCGCCCCACCAAGACGGCCGTCGACATCCCCGCCAAGGAGGACGCGCTCAAGGGGACGTACGAGTTCTCGACGGCGTACACGGCGACGGGCGCCGTCGCGAAGACGGTGAGCCCGGCGGCGGGGAACCTGCACCAGGAACAAATCATCCGCGACTACACCGACCTGGGCCTGCCGTCGACGACGTACGCGCTCGACGCGACGACCGGCGCCCGCACGGACCTGGTCTCGTCGACCGGGTACACGAGTCTCAACGAGATGTCGACGCTGCAGCTGGACGGCCTGACGTCGGTGGCGAACGTCGGCGTGACCCAGACCTACGACCAGGTCACCCGGCGCCCGCAGACCACGACGGTCAGCCGGGAGACGCAGGTCGGTCCCGAGCTGACCAAGCGGACCTACACCTACGACCCGGCCGGCAACGTCCGGAAGATCGCCGACACCCCGGCCGGCGCGACGGCCGACGTCCAGTGCTTCGACTACGACTACCTGCAGCGGATGACGGACGCGTGGACCCCGTCGTCGGCCGACTGCGCGACGGCGAAGTCGGCGGCCGCGCTGGGCGGGGCGGCGCCGTACTGGAAGTCCTACACCTTCGACAAGACCGGCAACCGCAAGACGCAGGTGGAGCACAAGGCGGCCGGTGACGTCACGACGACGTACGCGTACCCGGCTTCGGGGGCCACGGCGGTCCGCCCGCACGCGTTGCAGGGCACGAACGCGGCGGGCCCGAACGGCACGTCGACGACGGGGTACACCTACGACGAAGCGGGATCGGTGAAGACCCGCGACGTCGGCGGCGACACGCAGACGTACACCTACGACGCCGAAGGCCACACGGCCACGGAGACGGACAAGGGCGGCTCCAGCTCGTACGTGTACGACGCCGACGGCAACCGCCTGATCGCCCACGACCCGACGGGCGCCACGCTGTCCATCGGCGACCTGGAGATCTTCCAGACGGCGGGCACGCACGCGTCGACGGCGATCCGCTACTACGCGCACGGCGGCACCCAGGTGGCCGAGCGGGTGGGGACGTCGGGCCTGCGGTGGATGCTGGGCGACCTGCACGGCACGAACGGCCTGTCGATCACGCAGGGCACGCTGCAGCCGAACCAGCGCTACACGGACCCGTTCGGCAACGTGCGCGCGCAGACGTCGACGTGGCCGGACAAGCACGGTTTCGTGGGCGGCTACCAGGACACGACGGGCCTGACGCACCTGGGAGCCCGTGACTACGACCCGACGACCGGCCGGTTCACCAAGACGGACCCGGTGCTGACGCCGGACCTGCCGCAGACGTTGAACGCGTACGCGTACGCGAACAACTCGCCGGTGACGGAGTCGGACCCGTCGGGCTTGTCTGCCTGTCACTCGATGGGCTCGGACGGGCTGCTGTGCAACCCGGGAACGCCGCAGGCCGAGGGGTGTTCGTGGAACCCCCACTGCGGCGTGGTGGGCCACCACACGCAGCAGGAGATCGACCACCACAACGGCAAGGACAAGCGCGACGCGTACCTGGCGGCGAACCACGTCGACACGGCGGCGTACCGGGACGCGCAGGCGGTGGTGAAGAAGTCGAAGTGGGACGTCTTCGTCGAAGCGGCCGGCGAGCTGATCAAGGGCTTGATCGGCTGGGACGACATCAAGGACTGCGTCACACAGGGTGCAATCGGTGCGTGCGTCCGGACGGTCATCAACTTCATCCCGTGGGGCAAGATCCTCAAGGCCGGCGAGATCATCGCGGACTTCTGGAAGGGCGCGAAGGCCCTGATCACCTTCGGGAAGGAGGTGGAGAAGGCCGAAAAGGTCATCGTCGACACGGAGAAGGTCCTGGTCGACGCGGAGAAGGCCGCCGATGCAGCGAAGGACGCCGAGCAGGCCGTTTCGAAGGTGGCCCATGGGGCCGAGGAAGCCAAGGGTGCGGAAAGCGCGGCTTCTTGTCCGCTGCGCAGTTTCCCGGCGGGCACGCGGGTGCTCCTGGCCGACGGTTCGACGAAGCCGATCGAGCAGGTGAAGATCGGCGACGTCGTCCAGACGACTGATCCCGAGACCGGCAAGACCGAGCCGCATCGCGTGGTCGGGACCGATATCCACGGCAACGAGATCGACCGGACGGAGATCGCGGTCGAGTCAGGGTCGGGTGCCGGAACGGTTTCCGCGACGGACTGGCACCCCTTCTGGGTGGAGAACGAGAGCGCCTGGGTCGGGATTGGTGACCTCGCGGCCGGCGACCACCTGCGATCCGCCGACGGTGGTGACGCGGTCGTCGAGTCGGTCCGGCACTTCCAGGACGACTCGCCGGTGTATGACCTCACGGTCGACGCGGTGCACGACTTCTACGTCATCGCCGGCGGAACGTCGACCTTGGTGCACAACTGCGGCGGGGCAAGCCCGGATGAACTCCACGCCGCGGCTACAACCCCCGAGAAGAAGGGGCTCAGCCCGGCGGGTCGCGCTCAGCAGAAGCACGGTGACCCCAGTCAGGGGAACATCACGAAGCGGGGGGCCGCGCATGTCGCTCGGTATAATTTCGGACCGCTCAAGAACAGTGAGCGAACCGAAGTCGGCAACGAAATCGTCGAGGAACTACTCACTTCTCCTGGTGTCAGTGATGTGGTGAAGTCGGCCAGCGCGCACTATGGTGGCGTTGTCCGCGACATCACGGCCAACGGGTGGGGCGCGCGCTGGAGTATGCGCGGCGGCTCTTTGACTTTTGAAGGATTCCTGTGACGAGCGGCGAGTGGAGGATGAGTGAACGTGCACTATCGGGCAGCCGACTTCACGGTTGACGGAGCTCTGCGTGACGTCGTCGTCCTCGATGCGCGGCTCGAGGACTGGCAACGTGTGCTCGCCTCGCTCGCAGCCACCGGCTGGCAGGTGGACTTCGATCCGCGTAAGCCCGGCTGTTCCCTGGACATTTCCGTGATCGAGGCGAACTCCTTGCTGAGCCGGGGTGAAGACGATTACTCGCCGATCCTGGCTGTCGCAGTGGGGGACATTTGGTTCACTTGCTACTTCTTCGACGTTGGTGAAATCGAGTTCTCGTTCGACCCGGCGGACGTCTCGGGTTCGGACGATTTCGCGGCACTATGCGAGTTCGTGGAATGGCTGGGTGATGTCTGCGGGAAGAGGGTTGTTGTGACGATGGAAAGCTCAGATCACGCATCGATTCCGCCGCTGATCGAGTATCTTCCTTCGGTCACCGGCGTCTGACGGACTGTGCCATGACGTCCACGTGGCGGAGATTGCCGATTGGGCGTCGCGTTACCCGTTCCCCGGTCGGTGGACGTGTCCGCCTGGGAAGGGGAACTCTCGAGCCCGTCGATGTGGCGGGGTCGAACTTCGGCTCGGCGGGAACTGGTATCCGTTCGGTGAATGGCTGAGCTGCTCCAGCATCTTCCTCGTTCCAGGTGCGGAGCCCTGGCCGGCGAATCGATGAATCTCGACATCGAGGCGTGACAGGGTTTTGGAAACGCGGCTGCGAAGCATGGTTACGAACCTCGAGGAGTGGGTCGCCCGCCGGCCTGGGGAGGTGAAGCGATCCGGGCCGTCAGGTGCCGGGGAACACCGGGCGGAGGTTCGATCAAGGTCGCTTCTGCTCGCACTTCGAGCAGACGGCGCCGGTCTACGACAGTGGTGGGGGTTGGTGGCCCAAGTGACGGCCGCGGCCGGCCTCAACGGTCGCCCTCAGGTCAGCAGAGCGGTAACCGCGGCATGCGCCTTCTCCGCATCGGGCGCATCCCCGGTGATCACGTCCGTGTACACGAACGACTCCCCGATCCGCACCAGCAGGTAAGCCAGGTCCGGCACCGGCACCGGCGGCTCCAGCCTGCCCGCAGCCACTTCCGCGTCCAGCAGTTTCGAAAGCTCCGCCGTCGTCCGTCGTTGGCAAACGCTTGCGCGGGTGGTCAGCAGCCGCAACGCCCGCTCCGGCTCGCGACGCAAGAAGTCCCGGAACGGCGGTGAGTCGTTCGCGATCCGGACGTACCCGCTCACGAAGTCCGCGATCCCCGCGGCTCCGCGGTCCGCGCAAGACGGCAGCAGCCGCGCGATCGAAGCCGACGACAGCGACCACAGGATCTCCCCGAGCAGGAGGTCGCGTGACCCGACCCGCCGGTGCAACGTCGCCCGGCTGATCGACAGCGCCTCCGCCAGTTCGCCCATGTCGATCCGGCGGCCCGCCAGGAACCAGTCGCGGGCGAGGTCGAACGCAGCCGAGTGAGACATATGTCAGAATGTCTCACATCGAGCAGCGAACCGCGAACGGCGAGAGGGACAGCGACATGCGCGCAGTGCAGGTGACCGAGTTCGGCGGGCCCGAGGTGCTCACCCCCGTCGAGCTGCCCGACCCCGTCGCGGGCCCGGGCGAGGTCCTCATCGACGTCGAGCGCATCGGGGTGAACTACGCCGACACCCACCAGGCCGAGAACAGCTACCTCGCGCCGAGCAAGCTGCCGCTCGTCCCCGGCGGCGAAGTCGTGGGCACCCACGACGGCAAGCGGGTCGTCGCCCTGCTCAACGGTGGGGGCGGGTACGCCCAGAAGGCCGTCGCGCCCCAGGTCATGACCTTCCCCGTGCCCGACGGCGTCGACGACCTCACCGCGCTGTCCATGCTGGTCCAGGGCACCACCGCCTGGATCCTGCTCAAGAAGAACGCGCACCTCGAAAAGGGCGAATCGGTCGTCGTGCACGCGGCCGCCGGTGGGGTCGGGACCGTCGCCGTCCAGCTCGCCAAGGCGTGGGGTGCCGGCCGGGTCATCGCCACCGCGAGCAGCGACGAGAAGCGCTCGCTCGCCCTCGAACTCGGTGCCGACGTCGCCATCGACTCGCGCGCGGAGGACATGACGGCCGCGCTGGTCGAGGCGAACAACGGCCGCCGGGTCGACGTCGTGCTCGACATGGTCGGCGGGACGACCACCGACCAGAGCATCGCCGCCCTCGCGCCGTTCGGGCGGCTGGCCTTCTACGGGATGGCGGGGCGGGAGAACCCGAAGCCCGTCGAGCTGCGCAACATCCTCGGCCACAGCACCACCGTCAGCGGCATGTGGCTGCCGCACATCTTCCGCGTGCCCGGCAACATCTTCGGGACCGCCCTGACCGAGCTGTTCACGCTCGTCGAAGAAGGCAAGCTCAAGGCGATCCCGGGCGGCGAGTACGCCCTTTCGGACGCCCGTGGCGCGCACGAGGCCCTGCGCTCCCGCAAGACCGTCGGCAAGCTACTGCTCGACCCCGCCAAGTAGGAGGTGCTCCAGGGGTGCCGCCTTGTGGAGGCACTCCTGCCACTCCGCCTCGGGATCCGAGTCCGCCGTGATGCCCCCGCCGACGCCGAGGGCGATCGAGCCGCCGGCGATCTCGAACGTCCGGATCGCCACGTTCAGCTCCAGCCCGGCCGCCGGTGACACCAGCCCGATCGCTCCCGTGTAGACACCCCGGCCGCACGGCTCCAGCGCGGCGATCAGGTCCAGCGCGCGGATCTTCGGCGCGCCCGTCACCGACCCCGGCGGGAACGTCGCGGAAAGCAGCGAAGCGTCCGACACCGAGGGCCGCAGCACTCCGGTCACCGTCGAGTCCAGGTGCCACACCCCCGGCGCCGGGCGGACCTGCAGCAGTGACGGGACCGTCACCGATCCCACCTCGCACACCCGGCCGAGGTCGTTGCGCACCAGGTCGGTGATCATCACGTTCTCCGCGACGTCCTTTGTGGACCGGCGCAGCAGCGCGGCGTTCCCGTCGTCGGCCGGGCCGCGCCGGGGGAGCGTCCCCTTGATCGGCGTCGACCGCACCGAACGCCCGTGGCGCGCGAGGAACAGCTCCGGCGAGAACGAAACCACCGACCCCCACGCCCCGGACAGGAAGGCCGCCCGGCGGGGCGCCAGCGACGAGACGCCGGCCGCGAACAGCGCGGCGGGCGAACCGGAGAACGAACCCGTGAACCGCGCGCAGATGTTGGCCTGGAACAGCTCCCCGGCCTCGATCGCGTGCACGCAAGCCTTCACCGCGTCCCGGTGCTCCGACGGCAGCGGACGCCGCAGCGGCCCGGCCGTCCACGACGAAGAAGGTGCCGGAGACGCCAGCAACGCCTCCATTGTGGACACCGACGGTCCGCCGCCGTCCAGGGATTCCAGGTAGCACGTCCCCGATGCCGACCACCGCAGCACGTGGTCCGCCCAGCCCCACGCGGACGCGGGCAGCGCGCCGGTCCGCCCCGACGGGTCCGCCGAGTCGTACGACAGGTACCCGAACCAGCCGCCGCCGATCACGCCCGGCTCGGCGTCGACCTCCGGAGCGAAGGAAGGCAGCGCGGCCGGGGAGACCGCAAGCGACGGCGCGATCACGGCCCGGGAAGAAAACCACTCACCGGACAGCATCGCCGGTGGCGGCAACCCGCGGGCCGCCGCGTGCTGGGCCAGCACCGAAAAGGCGCGCGCCGGCGTCACGTCCGTCCGGATCGGCCTGCTCGTCACGCGCATGGCGACATACCACCACACGTCAGAGCAGCAGGTCGCCCAATGTGAACGGGTACACGACGGCGTTCTGCTCCACCGGCGCGGCGATCCCGGGCACGTCCGGGGCGTACGCGTGCTGGTGTACCCCGAGCCGCGAGTGGAACCAGCCCGCCCGTCCCGGGATGCCGTTGTGGCGGACCAGCCACAGCACGACCTCGCTGTCGGCCCAGCGGTCGGGGTGCAGGCGGTGCTGCCAGCAGTCGTAGTCGGCGTAGACCAGCACCCGCTCGATGCGGGCCGCGTGCCGGACGTGCTTGATCCACGCCTTGACGAACCGGTCGTCGACGCTCGGCGCCGCCACCTCCAGCGCCGGGGCGAGCGACCCGGTGGCGAACGCGCCGAGCCGGCTCGCCGTCCGCACGAAGAACTCCGCCTGGTCGTGGACCGCGCCGGGCCGCGCGTAGTGCCGTCCGCCGGCGTGCAGCCCGGCTTCCTGCGCGCCGGCCAGGTTGCGTTCCGCGGCGGGGTCGCTCCAGTTGACGTTCTCGCTGATCGTCACCGACACGAACCGGGTCTGCGCGGCGCGCACGGCCTGCCAGTCCGCCACGCGCTCGCGGTGCGACAGGGAGATGCCGAGTTCACTCTCCGGCTCTGTCACGGTCCGCCCCCGGCGCGTCGGTGGAGAGCACACCATACGTCGCCGGAGACGGACCCGCAGTGACAACCCGCTGGTTGATCAGGCGTTTTCCTTTTGGAACGTCCGGGTTCCCCACCACAGGGACAACACCGTCATCACCAGCACCACGACACTGCCCGTGACCAGGGCGTCCATCGTGAAGTTGCCGCCGAAGCTGTTCCGCTCGACGTCGACGACGTGCCGGAACGGGTTGATCCGCGAAACCGTGTAGAGCCAGTCCGGTGCCTTCCCGGCGATGATCGGCAGCAGGATCCCGGAGAGCAGCAACAGCGGGATGAGCACCGCGTTGAGCAGGGCGGGGAACGTCTCCTCGCTCTTGAGCGTCAACGCCAGCGCGTAGGAGCACGAAGCCAGCGACATCGCCAGCAGGAACACGATCACCAGGCACAGCAGCACGCCGCCGACGGGGGCGTCGAGCGGGAACACCAGCGCGGCCAGCACGATGATCAACACGGCCTGGACCACGGCCTGCAGCGCGTTGGCCAGTACCTTGCCCAGCAGCAGCGCGACCCGGCTGACCGGCGTCACCCGGAACCGCTCGACGACGCCGGAGCGGAACTCGGCCAGCAGCCCGAAGCCGACGAACGAGCTGCCGAACAGCGCCAGCTGCGCGATCAGCGCCGGGGTCAGCAGCATCCAGCCCTGCACCTCGGTCAGGCCCTGGCCCTGCATGGCCTGCACCATCAGCGGCCCGAACAGGAACAGGTACAGCAGCGGCTGCATGATCCCGATCAGCACCCAGGTCGGGTTGCGCAGCGCCGCGGTCATGTCGCGGCGGAAGATCAGCCAGGTGTCACGCAGCACGGCCGGCCTCCTCCGCTTCCCGCAGCGATCGCCCGGTCAGGGTCAGGAAAACGTCGTCGAGCGTCGGCCGGTGGACCTGGACCGACAGCATCGCGATGCCCTTGGCGTCCAGGGCGCGCAGTAGTTCCGGCAGCGCGACGTCGCCGCGCGGCACCCGGAACCGGATCTCCCCGCCGTCGGCGGACAGCTCCCGGGCACCCGCGAGCCGCCCGGCGATTTCGGCGGCGTCGGTCGCCTGCTCGGCGTCGACGCCCACCTCGACGCGGTCGCCGTTGACCCGCGCCTTGAGCGCGTCCGGCGTCCCCTCGGCGACGATCCGGCCGTCGTCGATCACGATCAGCCGGTCCGACAGCGCGTCCGCCTCGTCGAGGTAGTGCGTGGTCAGGAAGACCGTGACGCCCTGCTCTGCGCGCAGCCGGCGGATGTGGTCCCACAGGTTGGCGCGGCTCTGCGGGTCGAGGCCGGTCGACGGCTCGTCGAGGAACACCAGGCCGGGCGAGTGGATCAACCCGAGGGCGATGTCGAGCCGCCGCCGCTGGCCACCCGACAGCGTCTTGGTCAGCCGCTGGTCCAGCCCGGTCAGGTCGAGCTGCTCGGCGAGCTCGGCGCCGCGCGCGATCGCGTCGGCCTTGCTCATCCGGTAGAGCCGGCCCTGCAGCTCCAGCTCGTCGGCGACCTTGCTTTCGGGCGCGCTGCCACCGCCCTGGGCGACGTACCCGATGCGCTTGCGCACGCCCAGCGGGTCGGACAGCAGGTCGCAGCCGCCGACGGTCGCGGTGCCCGCGGTCGGCTTCAGCAGCGTGGTCAGCATGCGCAGCGTGGTCGTCTTCCCGGCGCCGTTCGGCCCGAGGAAGCCGACCAGCTCGCCCGCTTCGACGTCGAGGTCGACGCCCTTCACCGCGTGGACTTCGCCCCCAGTGCGGCCCTTGCGGCGGAACCGCCGCTCGAGACCGCGTGCCGTGATCATGAGATCCCCTCTCGAAGGTAGTCAAGCTTGACTAGCTGAGGCGCACACTGTGCCCCAGAAGGGTGCGCTAGTCAAACTTGATTACTCGGTGGCTTCGTCCGGCGGCTGTCCGAAGGCCCGGCCGGGGTCGTCGGCCATCACGTACTCGCCGGCCTCGAGCCGGGCGATCAGGTTCCGGAGCCACTCCAGGCTCGCCGCCGAGATCTGGGCCCAGAGCCCGAACAGCTCGGCGATGTGCGCGGGCTGCCCCCACTCGGAGCCCTCGTCGATGAGCAGGCCCGCCCGCCGCACCTCGGCCTCGAGGTGGACCAGCCGCTGGTTCAGCATGCCGATCACCCGCTTGCGGGGCAGCGCGGTCATCAGCGAGATCGCGGCGGACAGCTCGGGGTGGCCGACCTCGGGATCGGACAGGGCCGTGCCCAGCAGCAGGTGGAACTCCCGGTCGCCGTCCTCGGTGATCCGGTACGCGATGCGGTCCGGGCCGCCTTCGCCCGGCTCGACGTCGACCTGCTCCAGCAGTTCCTCGGCGGTCATCTTCTTCAGCGCGTGGTAGATCGACCCGGGCTGGACGTTGGCCCACTTGTCCGCCGACCAGGTCAGCAGCTCGCGCCGCACCTGGTAGCCGTGCGCGCGGCCGTACATGCGCACCACCCCGAGCACGAGCAACCGTGTCGCCGACAACCGGGCCTCCCTCTCGACAAAGCGCGTGACGCCCTCCGTAGGCTAATAAGGTATGAGCACCCCTGTGTTGACCGCGGTGGCCTGGCCCTATGCCAACGGCCCCCGCCACATCGGCCACGTGTCCGGATTCGGCGTCCCGTCCGACGTCTTCTCCCGCTACCAGCGAATGGCCGGCAACCGGGTGCTCATGGTGTCCGGCACCGACGAACACGGCACCCCGATCACGGTCCAGGCGGACAACGAGAACTCGACCCCGCAGCAGACGGCGGACAAGTACACCCGCCAGATCGGTACCGACCTGCAGGGCCTCGGCCTGTCCTACGACCTGTTCACGCGGACCTCCACCGGCAACCACGCCGAGGTGACGCAGCAGATCTTCCTGGCGCTGCACCGCAACGGCTACGTCGTGCCGAAGACGACCCGGGGCGCGATCAGCCCGTCCACCGGCCGCACGCTGCCCGACCGCTACGTCGAGGGCACCTGCCCGATCTGCGGGTACGACGGCGCGCGCGGCGACCAGTGCGACAACTGCGGCAACCAGCTCGACGCCGCGGAGCTGATCAACCCGAAGTCGCGGATCAACGGCGAGACGCCGAAGTTCGTCGAGACCGAGCACTACTTCCTCGACCTGCCGGCGTTCACCAAGACCCTCGGCGACTGGCTGGGCACCAAGACCGACTGGCGCCCGAACGTCCTCAACTTCACCAAGAACCTGATCGACGACATGCGGCCCCGGCCGATCACCCGCGACCTCGACTGGGGCGTCAAGATCCCCCTCGACGGCTGGCGCGACCAGCCGCTGAAGCGGTTCTACGTCTGGTTCGACGCGGTGATCGGGTACTTCTCGGCCAGCGTCGAGTGGGCCCGCCGGTCCGGGAACCCGGACGCGTGGCAGGAGTGGTGGAACAACGCCGACGCGCGGTCCTACTACTTCATGGGCAAGGACAACATCACCTTCCACGCCCAGATCTGGCCGGCGCTGCTGTTCGGCCACAACGGCGAGGGCGACAAGGGTGGCGAGCCCGGCAAGTACGGGAAGCTGCACCTGCCGGACGAGATCGTCTCCAGCGAGTTCCTCACCATGAGCGGCTCGAAGTTCTCGACCTCGCGCGGGCGCGTGATCTACGTCGAGGACTTCCTGCGCGACTTCGGCCCGGACACGCTGCGGTACTTCATCTCGGTCGCCGGCCCGGAGACCCAGGACACCGACTTCACCTGGGACGAGTTCGTCCGCCGGACCAACTTCGAGCTGGCCAACGAGTGGGGCAACCTGGTCAACCGGTCCATCTCGATGGCGCACAAGAACGTCGGCGCGATCCCGCGCCCGGAGGCCCCGACGGCGGCCGACGAAGAGCTGAAGGCGTTGTCGCGCAAGGCTTTCGACACCGCGGGCGCGCACCTGGCCCGGTCCCGGTTCAAGCTGGCGGCCGGCGAGGCGATGAAGGTCGTCACCGCGGCCAACAAGTACCTCTCCGAGCAGGAGCCGTGGAAGCTCAAGGACGACCCCGCGCGGCGTGACACCGTGCTGCACACCGCGCTGCAGGTCGTCAGCGACGCCAACACGCTGCTGACGCCCTTCCTGCCGCACTCGGCGCAGAAGGTGCACGAGGCCCTCGGCGGCACCGGCGTCTGGGCCGCCCAGCCGGAGCTCAAGGAGGTCGACGACCTCGACATCGACGGCCGGGTCAACCCGATCCTCACCGGCGACTACGCGGCCGAGCAGGCCAAGTGGGAATCGACGCCGATCGAGGTCGGCAAGCCCCTGGAGAAGCCGTCGCCGCTGTTCACCAAGCTCGACCCGGCGCTCGGCGAGACCGGCCCGGAGTGGGCGCCGATCAGCAAGGAGTAAGAAGTACGCATGGGTGAACAGAAGCGCGAGCTGCCGCCGGTCCCGGACAGGCTCCCGGTGTCGGTGGTGGACGCGCACACCCATCTCGACGCGTGCGGCGCGGTCACCGCGGCCGATGTCACGGCCATGGTCGACCGCGCCGAGCGCGCCGGCGTCTCCCGCGTCGTCACGGTCGCCGACGACCTCGCCTCGGCCCGCTGGGCCGCCGAGGCCACCACCTGGGACAGCCGGGTCTGGGCCGCCGTCGCGATCCACCCGACCCGGACCAAGGAGTTCGGCGAAGCCGAAAAGGCCGAGGTGGAGCGCCTGGCCGCGCACGACCGCGTGGTCGCCGTCGGCGAGACCGGCCTCGACTACTACTGGGACTACTCCCCGCACGACGCCCAGCAGGAGGCGTTCCGCTGGCACATCGACCTCGCGAAGCGGCTGGGCAAGCCGCTGATGATCCACGACCGCGAGGCCCACGACGACGTGCTGCGCATCTTGGCCGAAGAGGGTGCGCCGAATGCCGTAATCTTCCATTGTTTTTCCGGGGACGTGGAAATGGCCCGCAAGTGCGTCGACGCGGGCTTTGTCCTTTCCTTCGCGGGAACGGTGACGTTCAAGAACGCGAAGGACCTCCACCAGGCGGCCCGGCTCTGCCCGGCGGGGCAGTACCTCGTCGAGACCGACGCACCGTTTCTGACCCCCCACCCGTTCCGTGGGCGGCCGAACGAGCCGTTCGGCGCCGCCTACACCGTCCGTCACCTCGCGGCGCTCAGGGGCGAAGCTGTCCACGAAGTCGCCGAATCGGTCCGGACCACCGCCGAGCGCGTCTACCGACTCCCCAGTGTCACAACGGGTTGAACGCATTGCGACAACAGGGTTCCCGGCTGGTCCACCTGATGGAGTGACCCAGATCACGACACTCCGGGGGGTGTTTGCGCAACCCGCCGCGACCCGTTACTGTCCCGTGATCGTGCCGGTCGGTACTGCACTCAGCAGTTGCCGGCTGTTACGCCCACAGTCACGTCAGTGCACGTCGGGGAAGCGGAACCGGAGCGGGTACGAGCCGGAACCGTGACGA
Organism: Streptomyces sp. MN03-5084-2B; assembly: GCA_033793495.1. Lineage (GTDB taxonomy): Bacteria > Actinomycetota > Actinomycetes > Mycobacteriales > Pseudonocardiaceae > Amycolatopsis. The sequence goes on from JARAWT010000021.1 coordinate 54,815, forward strand.
TGGCGCCGGCTGCGGGCCCAGACGTAAAGACGCCGCCCCGAACGGCGTCTTGGGAAAGGGAACGACCCGGTGACAGGTAGCAGACAGGCTGGAGCGCGCTCCGCGGCCGTCCTCGATCGTCATTTCGAGGACACTGCGTACGGCCAGCTCGACTTCTCCGACGACCCGAACATCACGCAGCAGGACATCCTCGCCGTGCTCGGCCCCGATGCCGACGCGATGATGGCCGAGATCGACGTCGACGTCGACGAGCTGATCCGGCTGATCAACGCCGAGACGACGTACCTGCCGCCGATCGTCATCCCGGACGGCCTCGAGGAGGACCGCACCGCTTCCCCCGAAGCGCGTCGCGCGGCCCTGGACGAGGGCCTCCGCCAGACGACCAAGGTCTGGAAGCGCCGGTTCCTCAAGGGCGCCGTCCTCAGCGTCATGATCAGCGTCGCCGGCGGCGGCGCGGCCGCGCTGGCGATGAACAAGAGCATCACCGTCGACGTCGACGGCCACCAGCAGACCGTGCACTCCTTCGGCGACACCGTCGGCGAGGTGCTCGAGGACGCCGGCCTGTCCGTCGGTGCGCACGACTCGCTCTCCCCGTCCCCGCAGGCGGAGGTCGGCGACGGCGGCGTCATCAAGCTCGAGCGCGGCCGCCAGCTGAAGATGATCGTCGACGGCGCGGAGCACACCTCCTGGGTCCGCGCGACCCACCTCGGCGACGCACTGGGCCAGCTCGGCATGGCCGAGCTGGACAAGGCCGGCACGTGGATGTCGATGCCGAAGGACGGCGAGCTGCCCCTCCAGGGCGCCACCGTCGAGATCAAGACCCTGAAGAACATCACCCTGTACGACGGTGCGAACGCGCCGAAGCAGGTGAAGACGACCGCGGTCACGACGAAGGAGTTCCTGGGCGAGTACAAGCTCACCCTGGGCCCCGAGGACCAGGCCGAGGGTGGCCTGGACGTCAAGCTGACCGACGGCGCCGAGGTGCACATCAGCCGCACCGGCGTCTCGACGGTCGTCCAGAAGGAGAGCATCGACCCGCCCGAGCAGCGCGTCGACGACCCGGACCTGGCCAAGGGCAAGACCACCGTCGAAGACCCCGGCACGCCCGGTGAGAAGGAAGTGACCTACAAGGTCACGCAGAAGAACGGCAAGGAGGTCGCTCGCGAGAGCGTCTCCGAAAAGGTCCTCACCCAGCCCAAGCCGAAGATCATCCACGTCGGCACCAAGCAGGCCCCGACCCCGGACGTCGGCGACGGCTCCGCGTGGGACCGCATCGCGGCGTGCGAGTCGGGCGGCAACTGGTCCATCAACACCGGCAACGGCTACTACGGCGGCCTCCAGTTCGACAAGCGCACCTGGGACGCCTACGGCGGCGACGAGTACGCCGCGCTGCCGAACCAGGCCTCGCGTGAGCAGCAGATCGCCATCGCGGAAAAGGTCAAGGCCGGCCGCGGCGGCAGCTACAGCGCCTGGCCCGTCTGCGGCAAGCGCGCCTGACAGCAGATTTCGAACCGGCCCCCGTCCACCCCGGACGGGGGCCGCTTCGCGTGCGCAAGAACCGACCCTCCAGGTACGCGATCCGACCGTCCGGGTACGCGAATCGACCCCCTGGGTAGGCTCGTCCGGTGGTTGAACTGTTGGGACCTGCCGAGATCCGCGGGCTGGCGGCCGAGCTGGACGTGCGGCCGACCAAGAAGCTCGGGCAGAACTTCGTGCACGATCCCAACACCGTCCGCCGGATTGTCGAGCTCGCCGGGATCACCCCGGACGACGTCGTCCTCGAGGTCGGCCCCGGGCTCGGGTCGCTGACGCTCGGGCTGCTCGCCACCGGGGCACGGGTCGTCGCCGTCGAGATCGATCCCAAGCTCGCCGAGCGGCTGCCCAAGACCGTCGCCGAACGCGGGCCCGAGGTCGCGGACAACCTCACCGTCGTCGGGGCCGACGCGATGCGCGTCACCCGGGAGCAACTGGGTGAGCCGACCGCGCTCGTCGCCAACCTGCCCTACAACGTCGCCGTGCCCGTCGTGCTGCACCTGCTGGCCGAGGTGCCCTCGCTGAAGACCGGGCTCGTCATGGTGCAGACCGAGGTCGCCGACCGGATGGCCGCCGGCCCCGGCAGCCGGATCTACGGCGTGCCGAGCGTCAAGCTCGCCTGGTACGGCACCGCGCGCAAGGTCGCCGCCGTGCCGCGCTCGGTGTTCTGGCCCGTGCCGAACGTCGATTCCGCGCTCGTCGCGTTCGAACGCGGCGACACGACGGCGTCCGAAGACCGGGAACGGCTCTTCGGACTGGTGGACGCCGCTTTCTCACAACGCAGGAAGACGCTCCGTGCCGCGCTCGCGGGCTGGGCGGGCTCGGCCGAGCGGGCCGGCGAGCTGCTCACGGCCGCCGGGATCGACCCGAAGACCCGCGGTGAACAGCTCGACGTGCACGACTTCGCCCGGATCGCCGCCGCGCGTTAGCAATCCACAGTGGAAGCGTGAAAACACGCCCTTCCCGCCCGTGATCCCGCCATTCGGACACCGCCACTCGTGTGATCTGGGCCAACAGGCTTGCGTTCGCTCCTCGGGATCGGTTTTACTCAGTACGTCCATCCCGAGCGACTGAGAGACCTGGCTCGCCGAAGTCGCAGCAACCACCCTCCACAGGGCAGGTGCTACCGCCAGGACCGATGGAGGCCGTTTCGATGAAGAGGGTAGCTCGCCCCCTGCTCCTGACCAGGCGTCGCGTCGTCGACGAAGGCCGCCGCTCCGTGACCGCATGTCGACGCTCCAGCTGAGCTAGTCCGAGCCGGTCCACCTCTTCTTCACGCACCGTCCGAACAGGACGGAACTCGCTTGCGGCCGGGTGCTGCGCGCTGCGTGCACCCCGTTTTCTGGAGCCTTCGTGATCACCGTCGAAAACCTGTCCAAAACCTTTGCCGCCAACGGAAACTCGGTCATCGCCCTGCGGGACGTGAGCGTCGACGTCCAGGCGGGCTCGCTGTTCGGCGTGGTCGGTCCCGCCGGGTCCGGCAAGTCCGTTCTCGCCCGGTGCATCGCGCTGCAGGAGCGTCCCGACCGCGGCGTCGTCCGCCTCGACGGCCTCAACACCGGCACGCTCGACGGCCGCCGCCTCCGCGAAATCCGCCGCCAGCTCGGCGTCGTCTCGACGAAGCCGGAGCTGATCGCCGAGCGCACCATCGCCGGCAACATCGCCTCCCCGCTCGAGCAGCTCGGCGTCGACGGCCCGCAGCGCCGCAGCCGGGTCGGCTCGCTGCTCGACCTCGTCGGCCTGACCCCGCGCGCCGCGCAGCGCCCCGGCGAGCTGTCCGCCGGTCAGCTCCGCCGCGTCGCGGTCGCGAAGGCCCTGGCGGCGGCCCCGGCGGTGCTGCTCGCCGACGACCCGACCGCGGGGGTGGACCCGGAGGAGGCCGGCGCGGTGCTCGCCGTCCTCGACCGGGCCCGGTCCGAGCTGGGGGTCACCGTCGTCGTCACGACGCCGGACGCGGGCGTGGTCCGCCGGGTCTGCGACGACGTCGCGGTGCTGGAAGACGGCACGGTCGTCGAGCGCGGCACGGTCCTCGACCTGATCTCGGACCCGGCCAGCCGCACCGCGCAGGCGCTGCTGCCCGCGATCGAGACGACCCGCGCGCAGGTGGCGCGCTACGACCGCTCGGCCGACGTCGTGCTGGTCGGCTTCGCCTCGGTGGGCGCGCTCCTGCCGGAGGCCGCGGGCCGCTTCGACGTCGAGTTCGCCACCATCGGCGGCGGCCTGACCCGCATCGGCGACACCCCGGTGGGCCGGTTCCGCCTGGGTGTCCGCGGCGAGCGGGCCGACGCGGCACTGGCCTGGGTCGCCGAGCGCGGCGGCCACGTGACGCACACCGCCCGCGGCCCGCAGGGTGTCGCGGCCGCCTGACACACCCCGGCCCCAGCGCCCCAAGGTGGCCTTCGGTGCGTTGAACGCACCGAAGGCCGCCTTGGGTGCGTCTGACGCAACCAAGGCCACATTGGGGCGCTTGGGCGGGCACGTAGGCTGGTCGGGTGCTCGCCGTAGTTCCGCCCCCAGTCACCGTCCGGGTCCCGGCCAAGGTCAACCTGCACCTTTCGGTCGACGACCTGCGCGAAGACGGTTACCACGAGCTGGTCACCGTGTTCCAGGCGCTGTCGCTGACCGATGAGGTGACCGTCGCGGCCACCGACGAACCCGGCATCGAGGTGTACGGCGAAGGTGAGGGCTCGGTCCCCACCGGTCCCGAAAACCTGGCCTGGCGGGCCGTCGAAGCGCTGGCCGCGCACGTCGGGCGCCCCGGCGAGCCGAAGGTCCGGGTGGTGCTGCGCAAGGGCATCCCGGTCGCCGGCGGCATGGCGGGCGGCAGCGCCGACGCGGCGGCGACGCTCGTCGGGCTGGCGAGCCTCTGGAACCTCGACGTCACCCGCGACGAGCTGGCCGAGATCGCCGCCGGCCTGGGCAGCGACGTCCCGTTCGCGCTCTACGGCGGCACCGCGCTGGGCACCGGCCGCGGCGAGCAGCTGGTGCCGGTGCTGTCGCGGCACACGTTCCACTGGGTGCTGGCCTTCGCCGCCGAAGGGCTTTCGACGCCGAAGGTGTTCGGAGAACTGGACCGCCTGCGCGCGGCGGGCAACCCGCCCCGGATCGGCTCGCACACGCCGGTCGTCGAGGCGCTGGCCTCCGGTGACCCGCGTCAGCTGGCCCTCCTGCTGGGCAACGACCTCCAGGCGGCGGCGGTCTCGCTGCGGCCCGACCTGCGCCGCACGCTCCGGGCGGGCGTCAACGCGGGCGCGCTCGCGGGCACGGTCTCCGGCTCCGGGCCGACGTGCGCGTTCCTCTGCGAGGACGCCCAGTCGGCGGTGGAGGTCGCGGCCGAGCTGTCCGGCGCCGGGGTGTGCCGGACGGTCCGCGTGGCCCACGGCCCGGTCCCCGGCGCCCGGGTCGTCGGCGGGGACGACGCCCCGCGCCCGGCGCCGCCGCGGGTGCACGCGTGAAGCACGCGGAGTTCGCGTTTCCCGGTCCGCTGCGCGACAAGCTGGTCGCGGCGATCCTGCGCGGGGAGAAGACGTCGACCACCGGCCTGGTCGCCGAGTACGAGAAGTACGGCGAGGAGCTGCCCGTCGTCGGCGAGCGCGAGCTGATGATCGACTCGGCGGGCGAAGGGGTCGCGGTCCTCGAGACCACCGAGGTCCGCGTCCTGCCATTGTCCGAAGTGGACCTGCAGCACGCGCTCGACGAGGGCGAGGGCTTCACGAGCGTCGCCGAGTGGCGCGCGGAGCACACGAAGTTCTGGCAGAGCGCGGAAATGCGCGCGGCCATGGAGGACCCGGAGTTCACCGTGGACGACACGACTCCGGTCGTGGCGACCCGGTTCATCATTGTGGAAAGGATCGGCTGAGCGGAATGGCCAACCTGGTCAACCTGGAGGCGGTGAGCAAGTCCTACGGGGTGAAGCCGCTCTTGGACGGCGTGTCGCTGGGCGTCGCGGCCGGGCAGCGCATCGGCGTCGTCGGCCTCAACGGCGGCGGCAAGACCACCCTGCTGGAAGTCCTTTCCGGACTGTCCGAACCGGACTCCGGGCGGGTGAGCCACGTCGGCGGCCTGCGGATGGCCGTGGTCACCCAGCGGACCGAGCTCCCGAACGGCAGCACGGTCGGCGAGGTCGTGCTCGAACGCTACGGCGCCGAGCACGAATGGGCCGCCGACGCGCGCGTCCGGTCCATTGTGGACGGCCTGGGTATTACCGCGATCGGGCTCGACACGCCCACCGCGAACCTCTCCGGCGGGGAACGGCGCCGGGTTTCCCTGGCTGCCGCGCTGACCGGCGAGCTCGACCTCGTCGTGCTCGACGAGCCGACCAACCACCTGGACGTCGAAGGTGTCCAGTGGCTCGCCGACCACCTGCTGACCCGTCGGATCGCGGTCGTGGTCGTCACCCACGACCGGTGGTTCCTCGACACCGTCGCGACGCTGACGTGGGAGGTCGCGAACGGCCGCGTCGAGCAGTACGAAGGTGGTTACGCCGACTGGATCTTCGCGCGCGCCGAGCGCGCGCGGCTCGCCGCGACCGCCGAGGAGAAGCGGCAGAACCTGGCCCGCAAGGAGCTGGCGTGGCTGCGCCGCGGCCCGCAGGCCCGTTCCTCGAAGCCGCGCTACCGCATCGAGGCGGCCGAAGCGCTGATCGCCGACGTCCCGCCGCCGCGCGACTCCGTCGAGCTGCAGGCGTTCGCGAAGCGGCGTCTCGGGAAGACCGTGCTGGAGCTGGAAGACACGACGTACGCGGTGGGCGAGCGCACGCTGCTCGACCACGTCACCTGGCGGATCGGGCCGGGAGACCGGATCGGCCTGGTCGGCGTCAACGGCTCGGGCAAGACGTCGCTGCTGAAGCTGCTCGGCGGCGACGTCGAGGGCTCGACCGGCCGCCGGATCGAGGGCAAGACGGTCGCGCTCGCGCACCTGCGCCAGGAGCTCGACGACCTGCCCGGCGACCTGCGCGTGCTGCAGGCGATCGAGCAGGTGGCCGGGCGCGTGGTGTTCGGCAAGCAGGAGATGACGGCGTCGCAGCTGGGCGAGAAGCTGGGCTTCCCGCAGGCCCGCCAGTGGACCCCGGTCGGCGACCTCTCCGGCGGCGAGCGCCGGCGCCTGCAGCTGTGCCGCCTGCTGATGGCCGAGCCGAACGTGCTGCTGCTCGACGAGCCCACGAACGACCTGGACATCGACACGCTCCAGCAGCTCGAGGACCTCCTCGACGGCTGGCCGGGCACGATGGTCGTGGTGTCCCACGACCGCTACCTGGTGGAGCGCGTGTGCGACACGATCGTCGCGCTGTTCGGCGACGGCCGCATCACCCACCTGCCGAACGGCATCGACGAGTACCTGAACCGCCGCGCCCTCGCCAAGGAACCGGCGGCCGCGGCACCTCCGACGGCGGCCAAGACCGAGGCGAAGAAGTCGGCGGCGGACCTGCGCGCGGCCCAGAAGGAACTCGGCCGGCTGGAGCGCAAGCTCGACCAGCTGCACGCGAAGGAGGAGAAGCTCCACGCGTCCCTCCTGGAGGCGGCGACGGACCCGGCGAAGCTGATGGAGCTGAACGCGCAGCTGAAGGGCGTCCAGGGCGAGATCGAGGACGTCGAGGGCCGCTGGCTGGAGACGTCCGAACTGCTGGAATGACGGTGTCGCCCCCTTGCCCCGGGGAGTTTCCGCTTTGCACGGCGGGCGTTGACGCCGAGACAGTAGTGTTCCCGCCATGAGCAGGTTCGTGGACACGCTCGTCGCCACCGCGACGAAGCGGGGGCAGCAGCGCGGCATGGTCACCGGGGAGCCGAAGGAGCCGGTCCGGCGGACCTGGGCCGAAGTGCACGCCGAGGCGCGGCGGATCGCCGGCGGCCTGGTGGCCGGCGGGTTCGAGCGCGGGGGTGCCGTGGCGGTGCTGGCCGCCGCGCCGGCGCTGATCGCGCCCACCGTGCAGGCCGTGTGGCTGGCCGGCGGCAGCGTCACCATGCTGCACCAGCCGACCCCGCGCACCGATCTCGCCGAGTGGGCCGAGGACACCGTGCGGGTGCTCGGGATGATCGGCTCCGACCTCGTGCTGCTGGGCGAGCCCTTCGACCAGCTCGCGCCGGTGCTGGAGCAAAAGGGCATCGGGTTCAAGCTCGTCACCGAGCTGGCCGCCGCCGAGCCCTTGGCAGACGTCGTCGCCACCGACGAGGGCGACACCGCGCTCCTGCAGCTCACCAGCGGCTCGACCGCCGACCCCAAGGCCGTGCGGATCACCTACGGGAACCTGTACTCCAACGTCAAGGCCATGGTCGAGCGCGCGGAGTTCGACTTCGACGTCGACGTGATGGTCTCCTGGCTGCCGACGTTCCACGACATGGGGATGGTCGGCTTCCTGACCGTGCCGATGACGTTCGGCGTCGAGCTGGTCAAGATCACGCCGGTCGAGTTCCTCGCGGGGCCGTTGATCTGGCCCCAGCTGATCACGAAGTACCAGGGCACCACGACGGCGGCGCCGAACTTCGCGTACGCCATCGTCGGGCGGCGGATGGCCCGCGTCGACGAGGACGACGCTTACGACCTTTCGAAGCTGCGCATCGCGCTGAACGGCGCCGAGCCCGTCGACGAGGCCGCCGTCCGGACCTTCGTGGACGCCGGGGCCCGGTTCAAGATGCCGGCGGAGTGCGTCTTCCCGGCCTACGGCATGGCCGAAGCGACGCTCGCGGTGTCGTTCGCGCCGCTGTTCACCGGCCTCACCCTCGACGTCGTCGAGGCCGACGCGCTGGAGGCGGAGAACCGCGCGGTGCCGGTTCCCGAGGGCGACCCGCGGCGCGGCACCGAGAGCGTCCGGTCGTTCGCGCTGCTCGGCCGGCCCCTCGACGGGCTGGAAGCGGAGATCGTCGACGACGCCGGTTCGCCGCTGGGCGAGCGAGAGGTCGGCGAGATCCGGTTGCGCGGCGAGGCCGTGACGCCCGGCTACCTGACCATGGACGGCCCGCTGGCGACCCAGGACGAGGCAGGCTGGCTCAACACCGGCGACCTCGGGTACCTGGTCGACGGCCAGATCGTCATCTGCGGCCGCCGCAAGGACGTCATCATCATGGGCGGCCGCAACCTGTACCCGACGGACATCGAGCGCGCGGCGACCTCGGTCGAGGGGGTGCGCGCGGGCAACGCGGTGGCGGTCCGGCTCGACGCGGGCAGCCGCCGCGAGCGGTTCGCGGTGGTCGTCGAGTCGAAGCTGGCGGGCGACGCCGAAGCCGAGAAGGACCTGATGAAGCAGGTCTCGGCCCGGGTCCGCGACGCGGTCGACATGCGGCCGTACGCGGTGGTGGTGCTCCCGGCGGGCAGTCTCCCGAAGACGCCGTCGGGCAAGGTCAAGCGCGCGGCGACGGCCCAGCAGTTCGCGGACCGCATCAAGAAGAACGCCGACGCCTGACCGAAGCGCCCCAAGGTGGCCTTCGGTGCGTTCAACGCACCGAAGGCCACCTTGGGGCGCTTGAGGCGACGGTCAGCGCTGCTGGACGCGGACTGCTCGCAGCGTCGGCGGGGTGGCGCGCTCGGTGGTGGCTTCCGAGGAGCTGCGGGCGCCGGGGAGGTCCGGGGCCTGGCCGGTGCGGGCGGCGAGCTGGTCCTCGACCGCGTCGAGGAATTCGTCGACTTCGCGCTCGTCGTAGCCGCGCTTGCCGATCAGCGGCTTCGCGAACATGACGTGGTGCACTTCGGCGGCGGTCAGGTCGTCCTCGTCGGCGAGCGTCTTGGCGATCCGCCGGACGAACGCGTCGACCTCGTGCTTCGCGTAACCACGGCGGCCGATCGGGGCGTTACCGAAGGTGACCTGGGCGAGGTCTTCGGCGGTGAACGACATGGAACTCTCCGATTCCGGGGTCGGCGGGTGCGAAACTCCCGTACACCGTCCTAACCCGTGAACAGGCTGCCCGAAAGGGGCGAACCCCAACCTCACCCCCACGGGCGGCCCCGCGCCCGCTTCGGGTGAGTTTGCGCTACCCAGCGCTGTGTGGCCGGTTTCACACTGTGTCATCCGGGGCTTCGCCCCGAGCCGGGGGCTCCGCCACCCGGACCCCCGAAAGAAGTGGTGTCAGCTGCGCCCGAACCACTTCCGGGTGCCCTGCGGCCGCTGCGGCTCCTCGTCGACGACCGCCGCCGGCGGCTTCCGCAGTTCGACAAGCGCCGCTTCGGCCTCGTCGAGGAACAGGTCGACCTGGGCCTGGTCGTAGCTGCGCATGCCGACCGGCATGATCGTGAACTCGACGTAGTGGATGTCGTCCGGCGTGAGGATGTTCCGGCCGGCCAGCGCCTCGGCGATGAGGTCGAGGAACGCGTCGACCTCGTCTTCGTTGTAGCCGCGGCGGCCGAACCGGGGCTTGCCGAACGCGATCGTCCGGGCGTCTTCGGGAGTCACGGCTTCACCTCGCCACCCATGTCAGCCCGCGTGGAAGGCGTTCTGCGCGGCCGCGAGGCCGGTGCCGATCAGCGCTTCGGTCGCGTCCGCGCACCGGTCCACCTCCAGCGGGAGTTCCTTGCGCTCGACCGTCGAAAAGTCCTTCAGCACGAAGTCTGCCGGGTCCTGGCGGCCGGGCGGGCGGCCGATGCCGAACCGCACCCGGTAGTAGTCCCGGGTGCCCAGTGACTTCGTGATCGAGCGGAGTCCGTTGTGCCCGTTGTCGCCGCCACCCAGCTTCAGCTTCAACGCGCCGAAATCGACGTCGAGCTCGTCGTGCACCACGACGATGCCGGACGGCTCGACCTTGTAGAACCGTGCCGCGCCGACCACCGGCCCACCGGAGAGGTTCATGTAGGAACGCGGCTTCACCAGCACGACGCGGCGGCCGGCCAGCCGGCCTTCGAGCACCTCGCCACCGGTCTTGTGCGTCTTGAACTTGCCGCCGATCCGGGCGGCGAGCTCGTCCAGCACCATGAAGCCGACATTGTGCCGGTTTCCGGCGTACTGGGGTCCGGGATTGCCGAGGCCGGCGAGCAGAATCAGCTCGCCGGCCCCGGGCACATCTTCGGTCATGCGGTGATGTTATTCGGCGGCTTCGGCCGACTCTTCGCCAGCTTCGCCCTCGTCGCCGGTCTCTTCACGCTGCGGCTCGTTGACGGCCACGACGAGCGACTCCGGGTCGGTGACCAGGGTGGCGCCCTGCGGCAGCTGGACCTGGCCGGCCAGGATCTGGGTGCCGACCTCGAGGCCCTCGATCGAGACCTCGACCTGCTCCGGGATGTGCAGCGCCTCGACCTCGACCTGCAGGGTGTCGACGTCCTGGTTGACCAGGCCGCCCGGACCGGGGGTGCCGGTGACGACGACGGGGACGTCGACGACGATCTTCTCGCCGCGCTTGACGACCAGCAGGTCGACGTGCTCGATGTAGTTCTTCAGCGGGTGGACCACGATGGTCTTGGTCAGGGCCAGCTCGACCGAGCCCTCCAGGTCCAGCGTGATGACGGCGTTCGAGCCGTTCTCGCGGACGACGCGGGCGAACTCGATCGCGGGCAGCGCGAAGTGCCGCGGGTCCGACCCGTGGCCGTAGAGGACGGCGGGGATCTTGCCGGCGCGACGCGTGCGGCGCGCGGCGCCCTTGCCGAACTCGGTGCGCGGCTCGACGGACAGACGTACCTCGGACACGGTGTTGCACTCCTTCAAATCAAAGACAGCATGCTGCGGCGGGGGAAGCCGATGTGTGTTCTGTTCAAGGAAGTTTCGGCGGCGAGTTTCCGGGCGTGCACGACGACGGGGGCTACTCGAGCCGCCGCGTCGATCACGCCGGGCACCCCAGAAGGGCCCCGCCTCGCCGAGACAACCTCAAGAGTGTAAACCAACCTCATCACGGTGGGTTGCGGCGGGTGCCCGGCCCAGGCTAGAACCCTCCTGGAACCCCGGTACGTGACGACACAAATCCGGTGGCGGGACAACGCCGGCCGAGGTGTGCTCGGTAGCGGGAGAGCAGGGGGCGGAAGATGCGTGCTCGGTGGAGCAGGGTGGCGGCGGTGCTGCTGCTGGGTGGGTTGCTGGCCGGCTGCCAGGTGGCTGTCGCCGGCACCGCCGGGGTCTCCGCGGCCGACCAGGCGATGGCCAACCGGCGCGCCGAGCAGCGTGCCGCGGTGGACGCGGCCCTCACGGCGCTGAGCCAGGCGCCCGCGATCGCGCTGAAGTCCACGGTGCAGGGCGCCGAGCAGCAGTTCCGGATCACCCGTGGTGGCTACGCCGCCGGCGGGCTGCCGCTGGACGGCCGCTTCGTCCAGGTGACGGCCGCCGCCGGCCAGTTCTACCTGCAGGCCGACGCCGACTACTGGAAGGCGCACGCCATCGACGAGGGCACGCAGTTCGGCACGAGCTGGGTGCGTTCGCTCGGTTCCGAACTGCCCTTCGACCCCGCGGCCCGGTTCACCCCGCCGGCCCTGGCCGAAGGGCTGCGCAAGGCGTTGACCGGGCTCGACCGGCTGAGCGAACCGGTCAAGGCGAAGCTGCCGGACGGCACGGAGGTCTACCAGCTCGGCGCCGCGCCCAGCGTCCTGCGCGTCACGACGGCCAAGCCCCACCGCCTCGCCAGCTTCGCCCCGGCGCTGCTCGACCCGCAGAACGGGCCGAAGTACGGCGCCGAATTCCAGGTCGCCGCGCTCACCGGCGACGCGGTGAAGACGTTCCACACCGACCTCGACGCCGCCGTCGGCGGGCTGGGGCAGCCGTTCGAAGGGCTGGTGCAGGCGAGCGCCGTCGTCACGAACGACAAGCTCGACTGCAAGGACTTCGTCGGCTCCTGCACGACGACGGTCGACGTCTCCAACAGCGTCGTGGGCACGCCGGCGTCGGGGGAGAAGAGCGTCGTCCACATCACCCTCTCGGTCGAGGTCAGCGCCGAGTCGCTCGGGGCGCAGACGTGCACGACGGCCGGGGACGCGGAGCCGTACAAGACGATCTCGCTGTCCTGCGACGTGAAGTTCAAGCTGCCCAACCGCACGGCCAGCTACCAGGTGCTGTCGAAGCCGAACGCGACGGCGGAGGTGCGCGCGGGCCTGGACGTCGACGCGGTCAAGCAGAAGGTGGCCGCGGAGTTCGCCGGCCTCGGCGGCTGACCTGGACACCTACCCCCAGGTGCGTTGCTTCCGTTGAAGTAGGTGACGTTCCGTTCCTAGCATCGGCTGCGGACAGCCGAGACGAACGGAGTAGCAACCATGGCCAAGCTGGTCATTTTCGGGGGAACCGGGTACGCCGGGGGCAGGATCGGCGCCGAGGCGCTGCGCCGCGGACACGAGGTCGTCGGGGTGGCGCGCAACCCGGGTTCGGTCCCCGAAGGCGTCGAAGCGCGGCAGGGTTCGCTGCACGACGAGGACTTCGTCGCGCAGGCCGCGAAGGACGCCGACGTCATCGTGGTCGCCACCCCGGCCCGGGAGATCGACGGCAAGAAGCTCATCGACGCGGTGCCTGCCCTGGCGCGGATCGCGAGCGAGACCGGCACCCGCCTCTCGTTCGTCGGCGGCGCGGCGAGCCTGCACGTGGCCGAGGGCGGCCCGCGGCTGCTCGACACCCCGGCCTTCCCGGCCGAGTACAAGGACGAGGCCGGCAGCCACGCCGAGGTCCTCGGCCTGCTGCGTGAGCAGCCCGAAAGCCTCGACTGGTTCTACGTCAGCCCCGCCGCCGAGTTCGGCGCGTGGACGCCGGGAGAGCGCACGGGCGAGTTCCGGATCGGCGGCGACGTCCTGGTGAGCGACGAGAACGGCAAGTCGCACATCGGCGGCGACGACTTCGCGATCGCCTACGTCGACGAGATCGAGCAGCCGAAGCACCGCCGCGCGCGCTTCACGGTCGCCTACTGACGTCTGCAGACAGCGGAAGCCCGCCCTCCCCGACCGGGGAGAGCGGGCTTTCCGCTGGAAACCTCAGGCGTTGCCGTCGAACAGCGACGTCACCGAGCCGTCCTCGAAGACCTGCTGGATGGCCTCCGCCAGCATCGGGGCGATCGACAGCACCGTCAGGCCCGGGAACCGCTTCTCCTCCGGGATCGGCAGCGAGTTCGTCACGATGACCTCGCGCGCCTTGCACGACGACAGCCGCTGGGTGGCCGGGTCGGACAGGATGCCGTGGGTCGTCGCGATGACCACGTCGGCCGCGCCCTCGTCCATCAGGGCCTCGGTGGCCTTCACGATCGTGCCGCCCGTGTCGATCATGTCGTCGATCAGGACGCAGAGCTTGCCCGCGACCTTGCCGACCACGCGGTTGGCCACCGCCTGGTTGGGCTTGTCCGGGTCGCGCGTCTTGTGGATGAACGCGATCGGGCGGTCACCGAGCTGGGCGGCCCACTTCTCGGCCAGCCGCACGCGGCCGGAGTCCGGCGAAACCACCGTGATGTCCGCGTCGCCGTAGGTGGCCTTGATGTGGTCGGCCAGCACGCTCTGCGCCAGCAGGTGGTCGACCGGGCCGTCGAAGAAGCCCTGGATCTGCGCGGTGTGCAGGTCGACGGTCATGATCCGGTCGGCGCCCGCGGTCTTGAACAGGTCCGCGATCAGCCGCGCCGAGATCGGCTCGCGGCCCTTGTGCTTCTTGTCCTGGCGCGCGTACGGGTAGAACGGCATCACCACGGTGATCCGCTTCGCGCTCGCCCGCTTGAGCGCGTCCACCATGATCAGCTGCTCCATCACGAACTCGTTGATGGGCGTGGTGTGCGCCTGGATGACGAAGGCGTCGGTCCCGCGGACGGACTCCTCGAACCGGACGAACAGCTCCCCGTTGGCGAACGTGTGCGCCGTCTGCGGGGTGATCCTCACGCCGAGGTGGACAGCGACCTCTTCGGCCAGTTCCTGGTGTGCGCGGCCCGAGAAGAGCATGAGGTTCTTCTTCGGCGTGCCCTGCTTCTGGCTCATGCTGGCGACTCCCCGTCGGTTCCTGCTGCTGAATCGGCGTCGAGGGCGGCCTGGGCCGCCTCCGCCGCGGGCGTACCCGGCCGGCGCCGGATCGCCCAGCCTTCGATGTTGCGCTGCGGCGGCGCCGACACCGCGAGTGTGCCTGGCGGGACGTCTTCGCGGATCACGGCACCCGCACCACTGTAAGCGCCGTCACCGATGTGCACCGGGGCGACGAAGGTGTTGTCCGCACCCAACCGGACATACGACCCGATAACGGTCCGGTGCTTGTTCACGCCGTCGTAGTTCACGAACACGCTGGAGCACCCGATGTTGCTGTGCTCGCCGATCGTGGCGTCACCCACGTAGGTCAGGTGGGGCACCTTCGTGCCGGCGCCGATGTCGGCGGCCTTCGTCTCGACGAACGCGCCCAGCTTCGCCTTGACGCCCAGCTTCGTGCCCGGCCGCAGGTAGGTGAACGGGCCGACGTTGACGCCGTCGCCGAGCTCCGAGTCCGAGCCGTGGACCCGCACGACGCTCGCGCCGGCGCCGATCGTCACGTTGGTCAGCGTGCTGTCCGGCCCGACGGTGCTGCCCTCGCCGACCGACGTCGTGCCCTTGAGCTGGACGCCGGGCTCGAGGACGACATCGCGCGCGAGGGTGACGCCGGCGTCGATCCAGGTCGTGGCCGGGTCGACGATCGTGACGCCCTCGCGCTGCCAGCGCTGCACGATCCGGCGGTTGAGCTCGGCGCCGAGCACCGACAGCTGCACGCGGTCGTTGACGCCTTCGGTCAGCCACGGGTCGTCGACGACCAGCGCGCCGACGTGCAGCCCGTCGCCGTTCGCGATGCCGAGCACGTCGGTGAGGTAGAGCTCGCCCTGGGCGTTGTCCGTCGACAGGCGCGAGAGGCCGTCGCGCAGCACCGCCGCGTCGAAGGCGTAGACGCCCGAGTTGATCTCGGTGATCTCCGCCTGCGCCGGGGTCGCGTCCTTGTGCTCGACGATCCCGGTGACCTTGCCCGCGTCGTCGCGCACGATCCGGCCGTAGCCGGTCGGGTCGGCGACCACCGAGGTGAGCACGGTGACGGCGTTCTTCGCCTCGGTGTGCTCGTCGAGCAGCGCGCCCAGGGTGGCGGTGTCGAGCAGGGGGACGTCGCCGTAGCTGACGAGCACCGTGCCGGTGAGGTCGGCGGGCAGGGTCGCGAGCGCGCAGGAGACGGCGTGGCCGGTGCCCTGCTGCCGGTCCTGCACCGCGGTGCCGACCGGGCGGCCGAGGGCTTCCCCGACCGCGCTCAGCCGTTCGCCGACGGCTTCGCGGCCGTGCCCGACGACCACCACGAGGTGCTCGGGGTTCAGGCCGGCGGCGGCCCGGACGGCGTGCTCGACCAGGGGCCGCCCGGCGATCGGGTGCAGCACCTTGGGCGTCGAGGAACGCATGCGGGTGCCTTCACCCGCGGCCAGGATCAACGTGCTCAGCGGGCCGGTCAACGGCGCTCCCAACGGTTACCAAAAGATGGCTTCTGTCGGGCACCGATCCTAACTGTGCTCTTCCGGGTCCCACGTCGGGTCGGTGGGTGGGGCCTCGCTGGCCCATGCCGCGGCCGGGTCGGCGGCCATCGAGTTCGCCGAGGCTACCTGGTTGCCGCCGCCGCGTTTGGCCTGGTACATGGCCGCGTCCGCGCGGGCGAGGACCTGCTCGCCGCGTTCCTGCGGCCGCAGCGAGACCAGGCCGATCGACAGCGTCACACCGTGGGACAGGTGGTGCGGCAGGTTGGAGACGGACTTCACCGCGCGGCCGAGCGCCATCTTCGCCGCGGACGCCGGCGTGCCCGGGAGCAGGACGATGAACTCGTCGCCGCCGTAGCGCGCCACCAGGTCGTCACCGCGCAAGGCGTCACGAAGGGTGCTGGCCACGACCCGCAGCACGTTGTCGCCTTCGGCGTGCGACTGCTTGTCGTTGACGCCCTTGAAGCCGTCGAGGTCGACCAGGGCGACCGCCAGCGGCTGCGCGTCGGCCGACGACGCCAGCTGGCGCAGCTTCTCGTCCAGCGCGCGCCGGTTGGGCAGGCCGGTGAGCGGGTCCTGCAGGGCCTGCTGGGTGATCGCGCCGTGCTCGGCGGAGAGCCGTTCGTGCTCGCGGCGGGCGTTCAGCGTGGCGATCTGCGATTCGCGCAGGCTCCACATCTCCGACTCCAGGCGCCGCGCGTAGTCGATCAGCGATTCGCTGGCGCCGGAGGCGTAGTCCGGGCTCGTGTCGAGGCGGGCCAGCTCGCGGGCGATGTTCAGCCGCATCGACGGCTGCGACGTGTCGTCCGAGATCGACTGGCGGGTCTCGCGCAGGACGGCGAGAGCCTCCTCGCGGCGGCCCTCCTTGTCCAGGCAGCGGGCCAGCGCGATCGCGACGATCTCCCGGTCGTGCCCGAACGCGCGCTCGGTGTAGAGGTGGTGCAGCCGGTCGATGTGCTCGGCGCCCGGCTGGTTCAGCGCCGGTGCCGCGGCCAGGACGCCGACCTGGTCGATCGCGTCGACGTTCGCCTTGCGCGGGAACAGCGACTCGGCGAACGGACCTTCGGCGGCCGCGCCCATCGACGCCGCGGTGCGGAACTTCTCCGCGCTCTCGTCGTACTCGTCGATGCGCTCCAGCCGCAGGCCCCAGCCGAGCAGCATCTTGATGCGGTTGATCAGCTGCAGGGCGATGTCGTGCGGGCTCGCGCTCTCGCGGATCGCCGCGGCGGCCCGGCCGATCACCTCCTCGGCCGCTTCGTAGACGCCGAGCTGGTTGAGCACCAGCCAGCAGTCGATCAGCGTCGAGGAGAGCAGGCGGTTCCAGTTGCGCAGCCCGACCTGGCGGTCCGGGATGGTCGAGTCGTCGAGGATGGCCAGCGCCCGGGCGATCTCGGTGAGCGCGGCGTCCTCCTGCGCGGCGATCACCAGCCGGCGCCCGCGCAGGGCGTGCGCGTCGGCCCGCAGCAGCGCGATGCCGTGCCGCCGGGTGTGCGCGAGCATCTCGTCGAGCCGGGGTTCGGCCTCCGCGGCCAGGCCCTTCGTGGCCAGCCGGGCCAGCGCCGACGAGCGCAGCAGCTGGGCCACGAGCAGGGGCTCGCCGCGCCGCTGGGTCTCGTCGAGCAGCTCGTCCAGCATCGCCACGATCTCGAGCTGCTGGGTGTACTCGTGCCGCTGGACCGCGGCGTTCAGCTCCCGCGCACGCCCGACGATCCAAGCGTCGGACATCTCGGCCAGCGCGGGCCGCCTGGCCGTCACCGGGTCGGTCGCCTCGTCGGTCAGCGCCAACCTCCCGGTGTCGTGGGTTTCCGGTCCTTCTGCTGCTCCGCCGCCAGGATTCGAACCTGAACTGTCAGAACCAAAATCTGAAGTGCTGCCGATTACACTACGGCGGATCGATCCTGGTCAGGATAGCGACGATCGGGTGTCGTCCGCGCGGGGGATGCGTTACGCGCACCTGCGCGGGGTACCCGGGTCCGGACAGCGGTGTGACTTCGGGCTCTCCCCAGCCGCCCGAACCTCCTGTACCGTAACTTACGGCATCGTAGGTTAGGGCGCCCTTGGTAGGAGTGTGCCCGCGTAGGAAGAAGTGAAGCGTATGACGGCCACGCTCGACCGTTCCCAGCCCGCCGGGGAGCCGGACGCTCCCAAGGGGCCCAAACCTGTCATCGACGGAACGCGCGGGATCGGCGTGCAGCTGTCGGTCTACTTCGGGGTGATCGCACCGCTCGTGGCCCTGCTGGTCGCGGTGCCGTTCGCGTGGGGCTGGGGACTGAGCTGGGTCGACGTCGGCGTCTTCGTGGCGTTCTACGCGATCAGCGGGCTCGGCATCACGGTGTCGTACCACCGCTACTTCACGCACGGTTCGTTCAAGGCCAAGCAGTGGCTGCGCGTGTTCATGGCCATCGCGGGCAGCATCGCCCTGCAGGGCCCGGTGATCACCTGGGTCGCCGACCACCGCCGCCACCACGCGTTCTCCGACCGCGACGGCGACCCGCACTCGCCGTGGGCGTTCGGCACCTCGCCGTGGGCCATCGCCAAGGGCTTCTGGCACGCGCACATGGGCTGGCTGTTCGAGCGCGACCAGACCAACGCCGAGCGGTTCGCGCCCGACCTGGTGAAGGACCCGGCGATCAAGAAGGTCGACGACCTGTTCTGGCTGTGGGCACTGGTCAGCCTGGTGCTGCCGGCGATCCTCGGCGGGCTCATCTCGTGGTCGCTCTGGGGCGCGGTGACGGCGTTCTTCTGGGCCGGGCTGGTCCGCATCTGCGTGCTGCACCACGTGACCTGGTCGGTCAACTCGATCTGCCACATGATCGGCGAGCGCCCGTTCGCCGCCCGTGACAAGTCCGCGAACTTCTGGCCCCTGGCGATCTTCTCCTTCGGCGAGTCGTGGCACAACCTGCACCACGCCGACCCGACGTCCGCGCGCCACGGCGTCAAGCGCGGTCAGATCGACATTTCCGCGCGGCTCATCTGGATCTTCGAGAAGTTCGGCTGGGTGCACGACGTCCGCTGGCCGACGCCGCAGCGCTTGGCCCGTATCGCGACCGAAAAAGCCTAGTCAACTAGGCTGCCCCGATGGCGGGGAGACGACGTTCGAAGCGGGAACAACAGGTCACCGGGGCGCGTCCGGCCGCCCCGGTGACGAGGGTCCGGATGACCGGCACCGAGCGGCGTCAGCAGTTGCTGAACGTGGCGCGGGCGCTGTTCGCCGAAAAGGGTTTCGACGGCACGTCGATCGAAGAGATCGCGCACCGCGCCAACGTGTCGAAACCCGTGGTGTACGAGCACTTCGGCGGCAAAGAAGGCATCTACGCGGTGGTCGTCGACCGCGAAACGCAGCTGCTGCTCGACCGGATGGTCTCGACCCTCCACGGCGGGCACCCGCGCGTGATGCTGGAACAGGCGGCGACGGCGTTGCTGTCCTACGTCGAGGACTCCCACGACGGGTTCCGCATCCTGGTCCGCGACTCCCCGGTGGCCAGCTCGACGGGGACGTTTTCCACCGTGCTGAACGACATCGCGAGCCAGGTCGAGCACATCCTGGCCCAGCAGTTCGGATCCCTCGGCTACGACGAGAAGCTGGCCGCGCTGTACGCACAGGCTCTCGTGGGCATGGTGGCGCTGACCGGCCAGTGGTGGCTGGACGCGCGCAAGCCCAAGCGTGACGAGGTGGCGGCGCACCTGGTCAACCTGGCGTGGAACGGGTTGTCGCACCTGGAGCACAAGCCGAAGCTGCGGCTGAGGTAATCGCTGGACGGCCCTGCGACAGTGGGGGTATGGCCGATTTTTCGACCTTGCGGTTGATGCAGGGGCTGGCGCAGCGGATCACCACCACCCATCCGGAGCTGATCAACGCCGACGCGTCGTACGGCGAGCTGACCTGGAACTGGGGCCGGAACCCCGGCGACGGCGAGCACCGGCTGTGGTTCTCGGAGGGGGAGCTCGTCGCGTGGGGCTGGGCCGAGCTGCCGCGCCGGGTGCGGAGGAACGACGGCTCGGTCAAGGACGTCACCGACGCTTACCTGGCGTACCAGGTGCATCCCGCGCACGCGGAGCTGGTCGACGAGGTGATCGGCTGGTACGCCGAGACGGCGCCCGACGTCTCGCGCACGGTGCTCCCGGCGGCGGCGGACACGTTTGCGTTGCCACGCTGGGCGGCACACGGCTACGAACCCGATGAGCCTGACGCGTGGTCGCAGCTCAACGAGCGCGAACTGACCGATGTCGAGGAGCCGTCGCTGCCGTCCGGGTTTTCCTTCCGCACCGCGGCGGAGGTGGCGCCGGAAGCCGTCGTCCAGGCCCACGTGGACGCGTGGACCCCGACGCCGTACTCGCTGTCGGCGTACGAGAGCCTGCGGCGGGCCCCGGGGTACCGCGGCGACCTGCACGTCCTCGTGGAAGCCCCGGACGGCACGATGGCGTGCTCGGCGATCATGTGGCTCGACGAGGTGAACGAGACGGTCGAGTTCGAGCCGGTCGGCACCCACCCGGGATTCCGGCGCCAAGGCCTGGCCCGCGCGATGTTGCTGCACGGAATGCAGCTGGCGGTGGAGGCGGGCGCCCGGCACGCGACCGTCGTGTGCATGGGCGAGCCGAAACCGGCGCGGGAGCTGTACTACAGCGTGGGCTTCCGGGCGTTTTCGCGGGACGCGCCGCTGATCAAGCGCGGTTGAGCGCCGGTCACCGTAGCTCCCCGGCCTCGTGGAGGTGGTCGAAGATGAGCTGGTCCACCGCGGAAACCCGGCCGCGGTCGGCGTAGCCGAGCCAAGCGACCTCTTCGATTTCGCTGCTTGCTTCGAGGGTGCCGTGGTATCCGGCCGTGTAGCAGGTCATCCGCACGAGTGTGCCCGCCGGGTGGCCGTCTGCCTGGGCTTCGAACGTCCCCGCCGCGGCGACCGACTCCGGCGTGATCGCCACGTCGAGTTCTTCGCGGATTTCGCGGACCAGCGTGTCGCGGTCGGTTTCGCCGGGCTCGCGCTTGCCGCCGGGGAGGTAGTAGACCTGCGTGCCCCGCGAACGCGTGCTGAGGATCCGGCCGTCCACGAGGTGGAGCCAGGCGATCTTGTCGATCATCGAGGAACCTTCCTCCATCGTCACCACAGTTCGTCCAGCTCGGCGACCCACGCCCGGAAGACCCGCGCGTCCTTCGGCGGCAACACGTGCGCCACGGCGTGCAGGACCCCGCGGACCTCCTCCGGGTCCGGGCAGCATTCCGGCACGCCGCAGCCGAAGCGCGGGTCCCAGACCCGGTGCACCGGGTCGCGGACGAAGCGACCCCAGATGCGCAGCGCCTGCGCCGCGGCGCCGGGGGACAGCCGATCGCGTTCCAGGCGGGCGATCTCGGCCTGTGCCCGCGCGGAAAGGCCGGGAATCGGCTCGGCCGGGCGACCCGGGGTGCCGGCGCGCAGCCGGGCGGGCGAGTTACGCGGCATCGCCCTTTCTCATGATCTGCACGCCGCTCATCGTAGCTGCCCGGTCTCGTGGAGGTGGTCGAAGACGAGCTGGGCCACCAGGGAAACCCGCGGCCGGTCCGCGTAGGCGAGCCAGGCGATCTCCTCGATCTCCGCGCAGGCCCGCGGCGTTCCCCGGTACCGCGCCGAGTAGGCCGTCGTGCGGACGATCGTGCCCTCCACGTGCCCGTGTGCCTGGCCTTCGAACGTGCCCGCCGGGCTGATCGACCCGGCCTCGATCTCGACGCCGAGCTCCTCGCGGATCTCCCGGACCAGTGTCTCGGCGTCGGTCTCGCCCGGCTCGCGCTTGCCGCCGGGCAGGTAGAACTTGTCCTTGCCGCGCGAGCGCGCCGCCAGGATGCGGCCGTCCGCCAGGTGGATCCAGGCGATCTTGTCGATCACGGCAGGGCGGCCAGCGCTTCTTCGGTCGTCACGACCGTGCCCAGGCGCGGGAAGATCTTCGTGATGGCGTTTTCGTGGGAGATGGCGGAAAGCGCCGTCATCGCGTCCGACACCGCGACCGTGTCGTAGCCGTGGTCGGAGGCCGCGCGCAGGGTCGACTCGACGCCGAACTCCGTGGCGATGCCGCCGAAGAAGACGGTGCGGACGCCCGCCCCGCGCAGGAACTCGTCGAGGTCCGTGCCCGCGAAGCCGCCGATCGTGTACTTCGTGACGATCTTGTCGTCGCCGGGGTCGAAGGCCAGCTCGCTGCCCGGCGGGTTGTCCGGTCGCGACACCTTGACGATCACCACCGGCGCTCCGGCCTTGCGGAACGCCTCCCGCAGCCGCAACGCGTTCGTGACGACTTCTTCGCCGCGGTACGGGGTGGTGGGCAACGCAACGATCCGTTCCTGCAGGTCGATCAGCACGAGTGCGGACGTCGCCGGGTCGATCTCGGTCATCCCCCGATCCTAGGCACTAGGGTCGGGTTCATGGCGAACAACAGGGAAATCGTGGTGACGGGCGGCGGTACGGGCATCGGCTACGCCGTGGCGGCAGCCTTCGCGCAGGCCGGCGAGCGCGTCACGATCACCGGGCGCCGGGAGAAGGTGCTCACCGAAGCCGCGGCACTCGCCGGTGCGCGGCCCGTCGTGTTCGACGCCGCCGATCCGGTCGCCGTCGAAGCCGCGCTGGCGGAGTTGCCCGATCGCGTCGACGTCCTCGTCAACAATGCCGGTGGCAACACGGATTTCGCCGACGGCGAAAGCGAAGGCGGCCTGGCCGGCTTCGCGGCCGCGTTCGAGCGGAACCTGCGGTCCAATGTGGTCAGTGCCGCCCTGGTGACGCAGGCGCTGCGCGACCGGCTCGCCGACGACGCGCGGATCATCACCGTCGGGTCGATCGCCGCGCACACCGGCGCCGGGTCCTACGGTGCGGCGAAGGCCGCGGTCGAGGCGTGGAACGTGAGCGTGGCCCGGGAGCTCGGGCCGCGCGGGATCACGGCGAACGTCGTCGCGCCGGGTCTGATCGGGGAGACCGAGTTCTTCCACGGCCAGCTGAGCGACCAGCGTCGTGACTGGCTGATCGGCAACACGATGAACAAGCGCCCGGGGACACCGGAAGACGTCGTCGCCGTGGTGACGTTCCTGGCGAGCCCGGCCGCCGGGCACGTCACCGGGCAGGTGGTGCACGTCAACGGCGGCGCTCACCTGGGTAAGTAGGTCCGCGGGCCTCGGCCGATCGGCCGAGGCCCGCACAGGTTGCCCGCCGGATGGCCAAAACACCCCGGCTCATCGGGCGATACCCGCGGTCCACCTCCGCAATAGCTTCGGATTCCTCACGGATCCCGCGGAGGTGGGCTGGTGCTCGAGCGACTGAACAACCTGAAGGTGCTCGTCGGGATCGCCGTTGTCATCGTGGTCGGGGGCCTGCTCACCGCGTTCGCTGTCAACAGCGGCTCCGGCAGCGACAACTGGCACTCGCGATGCGGCTCGACGCCGGCCGACCCCGTCGGCCGGCAGGCGAACCTCGTGGCCGAGGCCAGGAAAGCGCTGCTGAGCACCGGGAACGACCCGCGCCTCGGGATCGAAATCGTCGACCTGGACGCCTGCGCGGTGGAAACGCGCTGGAAGGCCGACCAGCCGCAGCCCACCGCGTCCGTGGTGAAACTGCTGATCGCGCTCGACCTGATCGACCGTTCGGGAGTGCCTTCGGGCAGCGAAGCGACGGCTGTCCACACCATGCTGGCGGCCAGTGACGACCACATCGCCAGCCGCCTCTGGCAGCAGAACGGTGGCCCGGACATCATCCGGCGCCAGGCCGGCAGGCTGGGCCTCGCGCACACCACGCCACCGGCCGACGCCGGCCAGTGGGGCTCCACCCTGATGTCGCCCACCGACGTCGTCACGGTCTACCGGTACATCACGGCGAGCCTGTCCGAAGACGGCCGCGAGTTCCTCACCGAAGCGATGGCGAGCGCCCCGCGCAACGCCGTCGACGGTTTCGACCAGCACTTCGGGATTCCTCGCGCGTTCGAGGGCGCGGCCTGGGCGGTGAAGCAGGGCTGGGGCAGCTCCGAGGCCCGGCGGGTGCTCAACACGACCGGCCTGGTCCGGACCGCGTCCCGTACCTACGCCGTCGCGGTGATGGCTTCCTGGAAGGAAACCATCGACTGGCCCACCGCGACCACGGCGGTGACCGCCGCGATCACCGCGCTGAAGGGCTCGCTCAAGGCCGGCCGGGCTTGAGTCGGCTGGGTCTGAGTCGGCGGGGCTGGATGCTGGTCCCCGGGCCCTACGCATAAGCGCCGCATTCGTGTGGCATTTGTGCGTAGGGGCTGCGGGGGGTGGCCCTGGGTCGCGGGGTTTGAGTCGGCCGAGCTTGAGTCGGGCGGGCTGGATGTCGGCGGGGCTGGATGCTGGTCCCTGGGCCCTACGCATAAGCGCCGCATTTGTGTGGCATTTATGCGTAGGGGCCGCGGGGGTGGCCTTGAGTCGCGGGGTTTGAGTCGGCCGAGCTTGAGTCGGGCGGGCTGGATGTCGGCGGGGCTGGATGCTGGTCCCCGGGCCCTACGCATAAGCGCCGCATTTGTGTGGCATTTATGCGTAGGGGCCGCGGGGGTGGCCCTGAGTCGCGGGGTCTGAGCTGGCCGAGCCTGAGTCGGCCGGGCTGGATGCCGGTCCCCGGTGCGCCAGGTCGGCGATGGCGCCCGGGGACCGGCGCGGTGCTGCCGCGGGAACGCACTCTTCGGACCGCGTCCAACACACGGGCTGGTCCCGGGGTCCTCGCATAAGTGCCGCATGAGTGTGGCACTTATGCGTAGGGTCCGCGGGGGCGGGCGAAAACTCCTGGTACACACCATGTTCCGCGATCCGCCACCCGTGCGGAAGTGTCCACGGCACCGAGTAGGCGTGCCTTTTTCATGATTCAGTGCGTGCTCAGGCGGGCGTGACCTTCAGCAGCTTGTCGTCGGTCCCGTCCGACGTGGTCACGTACAGGGCGCCGTCCGGGCCGCTGCGGACCGCGCGCAGGCGGCCGAACTTGTCGTCGAACTCCGGGGGGAGCGTGACGTCGAGGACCTTGCCCGCCGGATCCAGGTGGTACAGCAGGAGTTTCTGGCCCTTGAGCGCGACCACGACCAGCGCGCCGTCGTTCGTGCCCCACTGCGTGCCGGTCAGGAAGGCGTCACCGCTGATCGCCTCGGTGGTCTTGCCGGACGTCCACAGTGGACTCACCGCGTCCGGGAACCGCTGGAGGTCGGTCATCGGCACGCTTTCGTCGTAGCTCGATTCGGTGCCGCCCTTCGAGGGGTCCCAGCCGTAGTTCGCGCCCGGCTTCAGCAGGTTGACCTCGTCGTCGAACGTCGGCCCGTGCTCGGCGGTGATCACCTGGCCGCTGCCCGGCCGGATCGCCACGCCCTGGACGTTGCGGTGGCCGTAGGTGTAGATCAGCCGTTCGCGCGGGTCGTTCGAGGTGATGAAGGGGTTGTCCGGCAACGGGCTTCCGGTCTTCGCGTCCAGCCGCAGCACCTTGCCGCCGAGGGAGTGGCGGTCCTGCGCGATCGACGCGCGCGCGGTGTCCCCGGTGCCGACGAGCAGCGCGCCGTCCGGGGCGAAGGTCGGCCGGCAGCCGGAGTGTCGTCCGCTCGGGTTCACCGGCAGCCCGGTGAGCAGGTCCTTCTCCTTCGACGCGCTCGCGCCGTCGCCGGCCAGCTTCCAGGTGACCAGCCGGATGTCGACGGCCTTGCCGCCTTCCTGGTGGTCCTGGCACGTGATGAACTCGCGGCTGGTCGCGAAGTCCGGGCTGACGGCCAGGCCGAGCAGCCCGCCTTCGCCCTTGACCAGGACGTCGGAGAAGTCCGCGCGCACCTCGGCCGCCCGTCCGTTCCGGACGAGGGCGAGCTTGCCGGGCCGCTGCGGGACGAGGATGCCGCCGTCGGGAAGGAACCCGACGTCCCAGCCGTGTTCCAGCCCTGCGGCCACGGTCTCGACCTTGAACTTCCCGCTCGTGGCGGGCGGCGTGGACGCGGGCGGGACGCTCTGCACCGGCTCGCTCGCGGCTCCCGAACAGCCCAGGACCAGCAGGGACACCGCACCGAGGAGACCGAGCGAACGCCGCATAGGCCTCATCCTGCCACCAAGCGGTGAAATCGCCGTTCGCCCGCCGCTGCGAGACGTCGTCTCGTCGTCAGTTGTGGTTCGGGCAAGGGCCGTACTGGCCGAGCGCGGTGCGGGCCGCCTCCGTTTCCCGGCGGTACATCGGTTCGACGGCGGATCCGTGGATTTCCCCGGGTTTGATGTGTGCTTTTGCTTCGGCGGTGGCCTTGAGGACCGTGTCGACGTCGGCCTTCACCCCCGGTGGGGCGGTCTTCGCCAGTTCGGCGCCCTCGCCGGCGATCACGTCGGCTTGCCGGGTGAGTTCGGCGATCCCGGGTACTTCCCGGCCGCCGCCGTCGTCGGGCAGTACGGTCCTGGCGAGATCGGCGCTGAAGTGGAGGAGCAGGACGGAGAATTCCTGCAGCCGGCCGCACAAGGCCTGCTGGGCGAAGTCGAGGGCCGGCGAGGTGCTCGTGGTGGGTGTTGCGCTGGTTGCCGGAGGCGGTGGCGACGTGGCTGTGCATCCGGCGAGCGCCGTCACGACGGCCAGCGCCGTCACGACGGCCAGTGCCACCGCCGATCTGCCGAGCGTGTGCACGACTTGGCTCCTCGGTCGTCGGTCTGGTCCGGCGAACGTAACGAAGGAACCCGGGGAGGGGTCCCCGCCGGACCGGCGCTCAGGAGCCTGGCCGCACCAATCCGGACTCGTAGGCGAAGACGACCGCGTGCACCCGGTCGCGCAGCCGTAGCTTGCCCAGGATGCGCCCGACGTGGGTCTTCACCGTCGTCTCGCCGATGTACAGCTTCGCGGCGATCTCCGTGTTCGACAGCCCGCGCGCGACGAGGCCCAGCACGTCCTTCTCGCGTTCGGTCAGCGCGCCGAGCTTCGCGACGTCCACGACGTCACGGTCGTCGGCGAGGTACCGGTCGAGCAGCCGTCGCGTGACCGACGGCGACACCATGGCGTCGCCCCGCAGGACGCCCCGGATCGCGACGAGCATCTCTTCCGAGGGCGCGTCCTTGACGAGGAACCCGCTGGCCCCACCCCGCAACGCGGCGTACGCGTACTC
The DNA here is from genome assembly GCA_033793495.1 of Streptomyces sp. MN03-5084-2B. Taxonomy (GTDB): domain Bacteria; phylum Actinomycetota; class Actinomycetes; order Mycobacteriales; family Pseudonocardiaceae; genus Amycolatopsis. Next base: position 81,730 of record JARAWT010000021.1, read on the forward strand.
GTCGAGGTCGAAGGTGGTGATGATGAGGACGCGCACGTCCGGCAGCTCGGCGCAGATCCGCGCGGTCGCGGCGACGCCGTCGAGCACCGGCATCCGGACGTCCATCAGCACCAGGTCGGGCCGCAGTTCCCGGGCGAGGGCGACGGCTTCCTCACCGTTGGCGGCTTCGCCGACGACGGTGAGGTCGTCCTGGCTCTCGACGATCATCCGGAGGCCGACGCGGACCAGCTGCTGGTCGTCGCAGAGGAGGATCCGGGTCGTCACGGGGTTACCACCAGGCTGGCGGACACCCGGTACCCGCCGCCGGGGAGGGGGCCCGTCTGCAGGTCGCCGTGGTACATCTCGACGCGCTGGCGCATGCCCGCCAGCCCGCGGCCCGACGACGGCAGCGCCGGCGCCGGCGGTGAGTGGCCGCCCGTGTTCGTCACCTCGATGCGGACTTCCGGTGGGGCGAAGGCGATGGCCACCCTTCCGGTCGCGTCGGTGGGGGCGTGCTTGAGCATGTTGGTCAGTGCCTCCTGGACGATCCGGTACGCCTGCAGCGCGGCGCTCGCGGGCAGGGCGCCCGGGTCTCCGGTGACGTCGAGCGTGACGTCGCGGCCGGACTGTTCGACGAGCCCGCGCAGTTCGGCGAGCGTCGGCTGGGGACTGCGGGCCGCCTGGCCGGCGTGCAGCACCTCGAGGAGCCGCCGCAGCTCGGCCAGGGCGTCCCGGCCTGTGTGGACGATCGTGTCGAGCGTGCGGTCGACCGCGGCCGGGTCCCGGTGGCGGGCGAGCTTCGCGCCTTCGGCGTTCAGCACGATCACGCTCATGCTGTGCGCCAGGACGTCGTGCAGCTCCCGTGCGATCCGGGTGCGCTCCTCCGCGACCGCCGCACGGGTCTGGGCGGCGCCGCGTTCCTCCTCTTCCGCCGCGAGCTTTCCTTTGACGCGGAAGAACTCCCCGAGTGCCCAGGCGGCGGTGTGCAGTGGCCAGATGCCGACGATCGTGGCGGTCGGGTTGTCGGTGTGGCTGCCGTAGAGGAAGCCCCATTGCCAGCCGAGCACCAAGACCGCCACCGCGATGACGGCGGCAAACCGCCGTTGACCCAGCTTGACCAGGTTGAACAGCACGACCGCCATCGCCAGTTCGGTGCGGCCGCGGTCGTAGGCCCAGATGTCGTTGAAGTACACCACCGCCGCCCCGGCGATGATCAGCACGGCCACCGCGCGTGGGTACTCGCGGCGCACCAACAGCGGGAGCAGGAACAGCAGCGGGATCGCGCGGACGATGTACGGGCCGGGGCCGAGCCAGCTGGGCGTGAGGAAGAGGAACACGCCGTACAGCGGCAGATCCATCGTCCACCGGTGCCGGCGCACCCACCTCACGACTCGTTCCACACGCCCGAACGTAGTGCCCGGACGCCGCCGGGGGCGTCCTTCCTCCGGTCCGATCCCCGTCCTCCTGAAGGAGGATGCGCCGGGCCGATCCGGCGGATTCACGGCCACCCCGGCCGTTCCTAGCGTCGGGAACATGTCGATCACCAGGGAATTCCTCCGCCACCCCGTGCTGACGGGCGCGATCGCGCCGAGTTCGCCGCGGCTGGCCGAAGAGATGACGGCGGGCCTCGGCCTGGAACGCGCGTCGTGCGTCGCGGAACTCGGGCCGGGCACCGGCGTGTTCACCGAAGCAGTTCTCGCGTTGCTTCGGCCCGAAGCGCGCTTCACGGCCGTAGAGATCAACCCGCGTTTCGCCTCTTCGCTGCGGGAGCGCTTTCCGCAGGTCGACGTCGTGACCGGCTCGGCGGAGCACCTGGCCTTGGCCGGTGTCGACGTCGTCGTCTCCGGTCTGCCCTGGACGGCCATGACCGCGACCCGGCAACAGCGCATCCTCGACGCGGTCACCGCCGTCCTCGCCCCGAACGGCCGCTTCACGACCTTCGCGTACGCCCACGCGGCCTGGACGCCACCGGCCCGCCGCTTCGCCGCGTCGCTGCGAAGCCGGTTCGCGGTGGTGGAGCGCACTCAAGTCGTCTGGGGCAACCTGCCGCCCGCGTTCGTCTACCGCGCGGCACTGCCGGTCGCGGTGGGGAGGGCGCGGCGTGGACAGCCTGCTGCGGCCCCTGCTTGACGCGCCCCCGGCGGTCGTCTACCTCGTCTGCGCGCTGGTCATCACGGCGGAAACCGCGGTGCTGCCGGGGATCGTGCTGCCGACGTTGTCGACGCTGCTGCTGATGGGGTTCCTCGCCGAGCGGGGCACGCTCCACCTCGGACTCGCTTGGGCGGTGGCGGTCGCCGCGGCCGTGCTCGGCGACCAGCTCGCCTACCTCGAAGGGCGGCGCTGGGGACCGCGGTTGTCCCACCGGGACCGGTGGAAGCGCGTGGAAACGGCGGTCGCGCGCTACGGCGTCCCGGCGGTGATCGCGGGCCGCTGCCTGGCCGGTGTCCGGACGCTGGTGCCGCGCGTAGCGGGCTCGGCGGCGATGCCGTACCCCCGGTTCGCGGCGGGCAGCGTGGCGGCGGCGGTGCTGTGGGCGAGCGCGGAACTGCTGGTGGGTCACACGACGGCGGTGGTGCTGTGAAGGCGTTCGGCGGTCTCGGCGTCCGCGGGCAGGAACGTCTCCAGCTTCAGCTCCGACACCGTCACGTCCGCCGCCGTCGCGAACGTCGTGATCGCGGTGATCAGCCGCAGTTCGCCGAGCGAGGTGGCCAGCCGGACCGGCACCGCGAACCCCAGGTGCTCCGGGCCCGGCGCCGACGGCGGCGGCAGGTAGCCCGCCAGCTCGGCGAGCTGGGCCGCCAGCCGCTCGTCCGGGGTGCGGGCCAGGTCGTTGCGGATGCGCTCGAGGATGTGCCGGGCCCAGTCGTCGAGGTTGGCCACCCGCGGTGCCATCCCGCGCGGGTGCAGCGCCAGCCGCAGGGTGTCCACCGGTGCGCGCAGCAGTTCCGGCGCGACACCCTCGGTGAGCAGCCCGAACCCCTCGTTCGCCGCGACCAGCACGCCGTAGCGGTCGACGACGATCGCGGGGTAGGGCCGGTGGCCGTCGAGCAGCCGCCGCAGCCCGTCCAGCACCGGCCGGATCGCCGGGTCGTCGAGCCGCGTTTCGGGGTACGTCGGCGCGTAGCCGGCGGCGTGGAGCAGGCCGTTGCGCTCGCGCAGGGGCAGTTCGAGGGACTCGGCGACGCGCAGGACCATGCCGCGGCCGGGCACCGAACGCCCGCTCTCCATGAAACTCACGTGCCGCTGCGTCGTGCCCGCGCGCAACGCCAGGTCGAGCTGGCTGAGCCGCCGCCGGGTGCGCCAGTCCTTGAGCGTCGTTCCGAAGTCCACGGGTCCATCCTGCTCGGGCCGTCCATTCCCCGCGGGGAATTGAGGGCATACCCCGATCCGGCGAGGCTTCGGCCATGACGAACTACGGACTGGTCGTCCCGACCTACCAGGCCATCCTCGACACCGGGCGGACCGCGCCCGAGCTGGTCGCCACCGCCGTCGCGGCGGAAGAACTCGGCCTCGACTCGGTCTGGGTCGGCGACACCCTCGCGCGCGCTCCGCTCGACGCGCTCGCCGTCCTGGCCGCCTTCGCCGCCCGGACTTCGCGGGTGACGCTGGGGACGGCGGCGCTGCTCCCGGCCCTGCGGAACCCTCTTTTGACGGCCAACCAGCTGCTGACCCTGGACCTGCTCAGCTCCGGCCGGCTCACCGTGGCCGTCGGTGCGGGGTTCGCCGGACGCAGCGAGCCGGAGTTCGCGTTCGCGGGCGTCCCGTGGGAGCGCCGCCGGGCCCGGCTGGACGACATCGTGGCCCTCTGGCGCGCGGCCTGGAGCGGCGCTTCCTCCTTCCACGGCTCGGTGCTGCACTACGACTCGCTGCCGGTGTTCCCCGCGCCGGCTCGGGTAGGTGGCCCGCCGGTGTGGCTGGCGGCGTACACGCCGGGCGCGCTGGAGCGGGTCGGCCGGCTGTACGACGGCTGGCTGCCCTATCCGCCGGACCCCGCGGACTACGGCTCCGGCCTGGCGTCGATCCGCGCCACGGCCTCGCGGCCGGTGACCCCGGCGCTGTTCGCGACGGTCCTGGTCGAGGACGATCCGGCGCGCGGAAGCGAGCTGCTGGAGGAGTACTGCCGGCGGAACTACGGTCGCCCGGCGTCCTTCGTCCAGGGGATCCAGATGCAGGTCACCGGCAGCGCCGCGGAGGTCGCCGAGCAGCTGCGCAAGTACGAAGGGGTGGAGCACTTCCTGCTGCGCATCGCGAGCACGGACCCGAAGGTGTTCGACGAGCAGCTGCCCCGTCTCGCGGAGGTGGTGAACCTGCTGCGCTCTTGACGGGTGGCGCGCGTGGGTTGAAGGGCACCTTCCCTGCATCTGACGGGAGGAAGGTGCCCTTCAGCGCACCAGACGGGAGGAAGGTGCCCTTCAGCGCACCAGACGGGAGGAAGGTGCCCTTCAGCCCGCCGCGACCAGCCGTGATCGGAAACCTGTCGGGGGTGGCACGTAGGCTGGGACCGTGACCGACGCTCCACTGTCCGGACTCCTCACCGCCATCCTCCCCGACCCGGCCCTGCGCGGCGTGGTCGAGCGCGTCGGCGCGCCGCTGCTCGAGCTGCAGGGCCCGATCGCCGCCCGGCAGCTCGTCGCCGCCGCGCTCGCCGCCGATGCGGGTGCCGGCAAGCCCGTGCTCGCCGTCACCGCCACCGGCCGCGAGGCCGACGAGCTGACCTCGGCCCTGAAAGCCCTCATCGGCCGGGGCAGCGTCGCCGACTTCCCGAGCTGGGAAACCCTCCCGCACGAGCGCCTCTCCCCGCGCGCGGACACCGTCGGCCGCCGCCTCGAGGTGCTGCACCGGCTGAAGACCGCCGATGACGACCTGCGCGTGGTCGTCGCCACCGTCCGCAGCCTGATCCAGCCCATGGCGCCCGGTCTCGGGTCGCTCGCCCCGGTCGACCTCGTCGTCGGCGAAGAACAGAGTTTCGACGGCCTCCTCGAACGGCTCGTCGAGCTGGCCTACACCCGCGTCGACATGGTCGAGAAGCGCGGCGAGTTCGCCGTCCGCGGCGGCATCCTCGACCTGTTCGGGCCCACCGCACAGCACCCCGTCCGGGTGGAGTTCTGGGGCGACGAGGTCAGCGAGATCCGCGCGTTCGCCGTCTCCGACCAGCGGTCGCTGCCCGGGGAGATCCCGCGGGTCACCGCGCCGCCGTGCCGCGAGCTGCTGCTCACCCGGCCGGTCAAGGAGAAGGCCGCGGAGCTGGCGAAGACGTACGAAGCGGACGCGCACCTCGCCGAGATGCTCACCAAGCTCGCCGACGGCATCCCGGTCGAGGGCATGGAGGCGCTCATCCCGGTCCTCTGCGAAGGCGAGCTGGAGCTGCTCACCGACGCGATGCCGGCCGGCACCCACGTCCTGCTGACCGACCCGGAGAAGATCCGCGCCCGCGCCGCCGACCTGGTCCGCACCGGCCAGGAGTTCCTCGAAGCGTCCTGGACGACGGCCGCGGCGGGCGGGCAGGCCCCGATCGACCTCGGCGCGTCGGCCTACCGCGGGCTCGACGAGATCGCGTCCCACGCGCAGGACACCAAGCGCGCCTGGTGGACGCTCACCCAGCTGACCAGCGAAGACCCGGACGTCTACCGCGTCTCGGTCGAGGCCGCGCCCGCCTACCGCGGCGAGCTGGAGCGGGCGACGACGGACCTGCGCGCGCACACGGCGGCGGGCGGCACGGCGGTGCTCGTCGTCGCCGGCCAGGGCACCGCGGCGCGCGCGGTCGAGCAGCTCACGGGCGCCGACGTCCCCGCCACCCAAGCCGGTGACGGGCTGAAGGACGCCCCGGCGCCGGGCATGGTCACGGTCACCTGCGGCGGCCTCACCGACGGGTTCGTCTCGCCGGAGCGCGCCCTGGTCGTGCTCAGCGAAGCGGACCTCACCGGCCGCGGCGCGGGCGCCGGGACGTCCACAAAGGACCTGAACACGAAGATGCCGTCCCGGCGGCGCAACGCGGTCGACCCGCTGGCCCTCAAGGCCGGCGATTACGTCGTGCACGACCAGCACGGCATCGGCCGGTTCGTCGAGATGGTCCAGCGGACCGTCGCCGGCGCCACCCGCGAGTACCTCCTGCTGGAGTACGCCTCGTCCAAGCGCGGCCACCCGGGTGACCGGCTGTTCGTGCCCACCGACCAGCTCGACGAGGTCTCCCGCTACGTCGGCGGCGAGCTGCCCACGCTCAACAAGCTCGGCGGCTCCGACTGGAAGAACACCAAGGCCCGGGCCAAGAAGGCGGTCAAGGAGATCGCCGCCGAGCTCGTCCAGCTGTACGCGGCGCGCCAGGCCGCGCCCGGGCACGCGTTCGGCGCGGACACGCCGTGGCAGGGCGAGCTGGAAGACGCCTTCCCGTTCACCGAGACCAACGATCAGCTCGCCGCGATCGACGAGGTCAAGGCCGACATGGAACGCGGTGTCCCGATGGACCGCGTCATCTGCGGCGACGTCGGCTACGGCAAGACGGAGATCGCCGTCCGCGCCGCGTTCAAGGCCGTGCAGGACGGCAAGCAGGTCGCGGTGCTGGTGCCGACGACGCTGCTCGCCCAGCAGCACCTCAACACCTTCCACGAGCGGATGCGCTCGTTCCCGGTGACGATCAAGGGCTTGTCGCGGTTCACGAACAAGACCGAGTCCGACCTGATCCTCGAGCAGCTCGCCGCGGGTGAGGTCGACATCGTCATCGGCACGCACCGGCTCCTGCAGACGGGCATCCGCTACAAGGACCTCGGTCTCGTGATCGTCGACGAGGAGCAGCGCTTCGGCGTCGAGCACAAGGAACACATCAAGGCGCTGCGCACGCACGTCGACGTGCTCACCATGTCGGCGACACCGATCCCGCGCACGCTGGAGATGTCGCTGGCCGGCATCCGCGAGATGTCGACGATCCTGACCCCGCCGGAAGACCGCCACCCGATCCTCACCTACGTCGGCGCGTACGACGACAAGCAGGTCGGCGCGGCCATCCGGCGCGAGCTGCTGCGTGACGGCCAGGTCTTCTACGTCCACAACCGGGTGTCTTCGATCGAGAAGGCGGCGCGGCGGATCCGCGAGCTGGTGCCGGAGGCACGGGTCGTCACCGCGCACGGCCAGATGAACGAGGACAAGCTCGAAAAGATCATCCAGGGCTTCTGGGAGAACGAGTACGACGTCCTGGTGTGCACCACGATCGTCGAGACCGGCCTGGACATCTCGAACGCCAACACGCTGCTGGTCGAGCGCGGCGACCTGCTGGGTCTCGCGCAGCTGCACCAGCTGCGCGGCCGGGTCGGGCGAGGGCGCGAGCGCGGGTACGCGTACTTCCTGTACCCGCCGGAGGCGCCCCTGACGGAGACCGCCCACGACCGCCTGGCGACGATCGCCCAGAACACCGAGCTGGGCGCGGGCATGGCGGTCGCGATGAAGGACCTGGAAATCCGCGGCGCGGGCAACATCCTCGGGGCCGAGCAGTCGGGACACATCGCGGGCGTCGGCTTCGATCTCTATGTGCGCTTGGTCGGCGAAGCGGTCGACGCGTTCCGGCGGCACGCGGGCGCGGAGACGGCCGAGGAAGAGGAGCTGGCGGAGGTCCGCGTCGACCTCCCGATCGACGCCCACATCCCGCACGACTACGTCCCGGGCGAGCGGTTGCGCCTGGAGGCGTACCGCAAGATCGCGGCGGCGCCGGACACGGAAGGTCTTGACGCGGTCCGCGAAGAGCTCATCGACCGCTACGGCCAGCCGCCGGCACCGGTGAACAGGTTGCTGTCGGTGGCTCGCTTCCGGCACACCTGCCGGGAGGCCGGGGTGACGGAGGTGGCGGTCCAGGGCAACACGATCCGGTTCGCGCCGCTGCCGTTGCTGGACTCGCAGATGGTCCGGTTGAAGCGGCTGTACCCGAAGGCGGTGTACAAGGCGGTGACGAACACGGTCTCGGTGCCGAAGCCGACGGAAGGTCCGGCCGGCGGCCGGATCGGGGCGCCGACATTGCGGGACGAAGAGCTGCTGGATTGGTGCACGAAGCTGCTGGTCCAGCTGACGAAGAAACCGGCAGCCGTGTAAAGGGGAGTGGACACCGGCGCCATTTCGGGGGACTTTCCGTTGTGGCGCCTGTGTTTCTGCCGGTCGGGCCTTTACGTTCGCCTCATGGCGGAATACAAGGAGCCGAACATCCGGGCCCGGCAGCTCGGCGACCGGCTGCTCCAGCGCATGGCGGAGAAGGGCTGGGGCGTCCGGGAAATGTCCCGGCGCCTGGAAATGAGCGCGCAGTGGGTATCGGCGGTGACCCGCGGCCGTGCCCGCCCGTCGCCGGTCCATCTGGCCCGGTTCCTCACGACGCTTGGCTTCCGGGGTGAGGAATACCAAGAGCTGATGGCCCTGGGCGACGAAATGCGCAAGCCGGGGCTCCTCGAAAACCCGCTTCAGCTGCGCACCTTGATCTGGCACGAAGAGCGCGCGACCGCCATATCCCAGTTTCATGGCTGCTCGGTGCCCGGATTGCTGCAAACCGCCGACTACGCCCGGAGCTTGATTACGGAGATCGGCAAGGCGACTGATCCGGACTACATCGATGAGCTGGTGTTCGCCCGCATGGCCCGCCAGGTGATCCTGGACAAGAAGCCCACTGTCACCTTCGACTTCTATCTGCACGAGTTCGTGCTTCGGCTGCCAATCGGGCGCGGAGCGCCCGATGTCATGCGCGGCCAGCTTCGGCAGCTCAGCCGGCTCGCCGAGCGCAGCAACATCTCCATCCGGATCGTACCCGTCCGATGCGGTGGTCATCCCGCGCTGGCGGGGCACTTCCAGCTGATCGAGTCAGCGGATTTCAGTCCGGTGGTCTATATCGATAGCGAGGTTTCTTCGTTGTTCCTCGAGGAAACCACCAATCTCGCGGCTTACCGGCGAGTACTCAAGGGCCTGGCTCGGATCGCGCTCGATCAGGCAGAATCGAAGAGGTTCATCGCCGACCTCTACTCGACGGGAGCGCAACCCGATGCCGACGACTTGGCGTAAGAGCAGCTACAGCACCGAGGGGGGCGAGTGTGTCGAGGTGGCCACCGTCCCCGAAGTCCTGATCCGGGACACCAAGGACCGTGAAGGCGGCATCCTCACCGCCTCCACCGCAACCTGGCGCGAACTCCTTACCCGACTCCGCTAACCCACCTCGCTGAACATCGGCGGCAGAGCCTCCGCCAGCCCCATCCGCACCGACTCCACCGGCACCGGAACCGCCCCGGCCCCCGCCATCGGCAACGGCCGGGGGTTCCGCGGCATCCGCGATCCCGCACCGCCACCCCGTCCCGGGTACACCAGCAGCCCGCGCGCCGGGTCCGGGACCGCGTCCAACGCCGCCGTCACGACCGGCAGCCCGCGGAACGCGTCCCTTCTCTCCTCCGTCGAAAACTCGATCTCCAGCACCACGCCCCAGCGGTGCTCGTGCCAAACCCACTGCTCAGCGCCGTTCGTCAGCGCCGCTTCGGTGAGTGCGTCCCCTCGTGCCAGGCGCCACAGCGAAGCCGATTGCTCCCCGTCGAACACTTCGATGGTCAGCCAATGGTCCATAAGTCGACATTACCGCCGCGGGGACCCCATCCGGGTTGCGTTTCGGGGGCGATGGTGTGAGAGGGTATGGCCTGTGATGCGGATCATGGGGCGCCCTCGCGCGCTGGTCGCGGTCGTTGCCGGTGCCACTCTGCTCGCCGGGTGCGGCTCGGGCCCCAGCCAGGTCGGTGCCGCCGCCGTCATCGGTGACCACACCGTCTCCATCGACCAGGTGCAGGAGCTGATCGACAAGGCCGTCCGCGAGCAGCCCTACGCGCAGAAGCTCGCCGGCGAGCACAAGCTCGAAGAGGTCGGCCGGGCGGCGGTCAGCCAGCTCGTCCTGCACGAGCTGCTCGTCCAGGCCGCCGAAAAGCAGGGCATCACGCCGAACTACGGCCAGATCGACGCCCAGCTGGTGAAGGACCCCCTCAACGGCCCGGTCCCCGCCGACGCGAACAACGAGGCCCAGGCCGTCAGCCAGGTCGTCGCCCGCTCGCGCGACCACCGCGACTCGCTGACCGACACCTACCTCGCCCAGGCGCTGGCCGAAAAGGTGATCCCGAACCTGTCGGTCACCTTCGACTTCACGACGATCGGCTCGATGCCGGACCCCAACACCGGCTCCGCGCTCCAGGGACCCCAGGCGAAGCAGGCGGCTCTCGCCCTCGCCCGGCAGTTCGCCGCCGACCCGGCGGCCGCGAAGCAGCGCATCGGCGCCGACGTCCAGTACGAGGCCCAGCTGCGGCAGCAGGCGAAGGCGGCGGGCAACAACGTCGACTCGATCCCGCCGCTCACCGGCCTCGGGGACGCGGTGCCCGCCGCGCAGGCCGGTGCCCTCGCTTCCACGCCGGTCTTCGGGTCGCCGGCCGGCACGGTCACGGCCGTCCCCTACCCGAGCCAGGACCTGGCGGGCACCTGGCTCGTCGCGGTGGTCCGGCAGCGCACGGACGACCGGACCGTCGCCACGGAGCAGGCGCCGGCGCTCGACGCCGGCACGAAGACCGCGATCGGCATGCGGCAGCTGCAGCCGCTGTTCGACCAGCTCGGCGGGCGGGTCAACAAGCGGTACGGCGTGTGGGACGCGGTCGGCATGACAGTCGTGCCGAACCAGGACTCCGTCCAGGGCCTCGTGCTGCCCCCGGGTGGGTCCGGTCGTACCCAGCAGTGAGCACGGGGGTCGTCGTAGTCGTCCGCGGGACGACGCTGCCGGGCGCGGCGCTCAAGATCCTGCGTGAGTCATCCGCCGTCTACGCGGCCACCGACGTCGACCCGGCCGCGTTCGGCGTCCCGGCCGTCACCGAAGCGCCGTCGCTGAAGGATGTCGTGCTGCTCGCCGGGTCCCGGGACGAGCCCGCGGCGTCGCTGCTCATCGCGACCGGCGCGGACGTCATCGAGACGCCGGCGCCCCCGCTGGTCGAGGCGGCCGAGGTGATGGACCGGCTGCGCTCTCCGGGCGGCTGCCCGTGGGACGCGGTGCAGACGCACGATTCGCTGCGGCAGTACCTCGTCGAGGAGACCTACGAGCTGCTCGACGCCATCGAGGAGGGCGACCGCGAGGCGCTGCGCGAAGAGCTCGGCGACGTCCTGCTGCAGGTGCTCTTCCACGCGCGGGTCGCGGCCGAGCATACGGACGATCCGTTCGGCATCGACGACGTCGCCGCGGCGCTCGTCACCAAGCTGGTCGGCCGACACCCGCACGTCTTCGCCGGCGCCGACCAGGTGCACACCGTCGAGCACCAGAACGTCAAGTGGGAAGAGCTGAAGCAGCGCGAGAAGCAGCGTCGCTCCATTGTGGACGGCGTGGCGCTCGGCCAGCCCGCGGTCGCGCTGGCGGGCAAGCTGGGGCAGCGGTCCGGGCGTGCGGGCATCCCGCTCGACCTCTTCCCGGAAGGGCCCGGGGCGCCCGCCCAGCTGTTCCGCATCGCGGCCACCGCGCGCCGGGCGGGTGTCGACGCCGAGGGCGAGCTGAGGGCGTTGGCGAAGCAGTTCGCGAAGGACATCCAGGCCGCCGAGCAGGCCGCCCGCGACGCCGGGCTGGAGCCGACGACCCTCGAGGCCGACGGCTGGCGGAAGTTCTGGCCCGTCCGCCCGGTGTGACGCAGCACACATCCGGGTGAGAACCGTTCGCGGCCATCCGGCGTCTTGCCTGGTGTGAGACACACGCCCCTGGAAGACGCCGACGAGGAACACCTCGTCCGGCGCACGGCCAAGGGCGACCGCGCGGCGTTCGAGGAGTTCTACCGCCGCACGGCGCCCTGGCTCGCCGTGCGCCTGCGCCGCCGCTGCGCGGACGAGCAGATCGTCGCGGAAGTCATGCAGGAGACGTTCCTGGCCGTCTGGCGGGCGGCGGCGTCCTTCGCGGGTGCGGCCACCGGCGGGAGCGCGGTCGGCTGGGTCTGGACGATCGCCGCACGCCGGCTGGTCGACGCGTTCCGCCGCCGGGCCCACCACGCGCAGCCGCCGCCGGAGATGGCCCTCGACGTCGCCCCGGTGGCCGGCGCCGAGGACGAGCTCCTGGCGGCGACGGTGGGCGACGAGGTCGGCACCGCGCTGCGTGACCTCGCCCCGGAGCTGCGGGCGGTGCTGCAGGCCATGGTGCTCGACGGGCTGACCGTCCGGGAGACCGCCGTCCTGCTGGGGCTGCCGGAGGGGACCGTCAAGACCCGCGCGCGCCGGGCGCGGATCGCGTTGCGGGAGGCCTTGTCATGAACCATGTGCCGGAGCGGCTCATCGCCGCGTACGTGGCGGGTGACGAGCTCCCGGGTGACCAGCTGTGGGGCCTCGAGGCCCATCTCGAGGCGTGCCCGGTGTGCCGGGCGCGGCTCGCCGAAGCCGCCCCGGCCCAGCCGGTGGTGGATCTCGTGTGGACGCGGCTCGCGGCGGACACCGGGCCGCCGGCTGCTCCCGCGCACCCGGCGCGGCGCCGCTTCGGCCGGTGGCTCACCACCTGGGCCACCCCGGTGATGCTGCCGTGGCTGGGGATGATCGTGCTGGCCGCGCTGCTGGCGGTGGTGTTCGACCGGATCGGGCGTTCGGTGCTGGACGTGACGGCGGTGCAGCTGTTCGCGCCGGTGCTGCCGGTGCTCGGCGTCGCCGTGTCGTGGGCGCGTGGCCTGGACCCGGCGTACGAAGTCGTCGTCGCGACGCCGCGCGCCGGGCTGTACCTGATCGCGCGGCGGACGGTGGCCGTGCTCCTCGTCGTCCTGCCGGTGCTCGGCGTCGCCGGGTGGCTGACCGGGACGGCGCTCGCGCTCTGGCTGCTGCCGAGCCTGGCCTTCACCACGGGGACGCTCGCGCTGGGCGGGCTGATCGGCCTGACGCGGGCGGCGTACGTCCTGGTCGGGGTCTGGGTCGCGGTGCTGGTCCTGCCCACGGTGGCGGACCAGCGGCCGGTGTTTGCGCTCACCACCGGCGCGGTGCCGGTGTGGGCGGGGATCTTCGCGTTGACGACGGTGGTCGTCGCCCTGCACAAGGGCGCGTTCACCCGGCTCGGCGTGCGCAACTAGGGAGGAAGAACATGCGTGCTGTCGGAGCCGCCGAGGTCGCGCCAACGACCTACGCCTGGGAGATCCAGGCCGAAGGGCTGAAGGTGCGGGTGGGACGGCGGAAAATGGCCGTGGACGGGCTGGACCTGTCGCTCGGCAAGGGGGTGCACGGCCTGCTCGGGCCGAACGGCGCGGGCAAGACGACGCTGATCCGGGCACTGGCGACGGTGCTCCGGCCGGCGGAAGGCCGGTTGTCGCTGCTCGGTGCGCCGGTCGGGGGGCACACCGGGCAGCGCGGCCTGCGCCGGCGGATCGGCTACCTGCCGCAGAACTTCGGGTTCTACAAGCGGTTCACCGTCCGCGAGTTCGTCGAGTACCTCGCCTGGCTCAAGGAGATGTCCAAAGAGGACATCCCGGGTGCGGTGCAGCGCGCGATCGAGCGGGTGGGGCTCGCCGACCGGGCGGACGACCGGATGAAGACCCTGTCGGGCGGCATGGTGCGCCGGGTGGGCATCGCGCAGGCGATCGTCAACGACCCGGAGATCCTGCTGCTGGACGAGCCGACCGCCGGGCTCGACCCGGCGCAGCGCGTGCGGTTCCGCGAACTGGTGCAGGAAGTGGGCCAGGACTCGTGCGTGCTGATCTCGACGCACCTCGTCGAAGACGTCGGGACGGCGTGCTCCGACGTCGTCCTGTTCGCCGAGGGCAAGCTGGTGTTCCAGGGAACTCCGGACGAGCTGGCGGCCGCGGGCACGCCGGACCACACGGGCGACAGCCCGATCGAGCGCGGCTACTCGGCACTGTTGAACCACGAGCAGGGCAAGGGGGCGTGGTGATGGTCCTGCGCACCGAACTGCGGCGCTCGATCGCGCCCTGGGCCGGGCTGGCGTTGCTCGTCGTCTCGCTCGGGTTCCTGTTCCTGCTGTCCGGGCCGTGGTGGAAGCTGCCCGCGCCGTGGACCGGGCAGACCACGACCACCGCGCTGTGGCTGCGGTTCCTGCTGGTGTTCGTGTGGCCGATCACCGTCGGCGCCGGGGCGATCCAGGGCATGCGCGACCACCGTTCCGGCATGGTCGAACTGCTGGCCACGACGTCCCGCCCGGCCTGGCACCGGGCCGTGAAACTGGCCGGTGCCGTCGGGGCGCTGAGCGCGCTGGGGTACCTGCTGGTGTTCGGCGTCGGCTTCGCCGAGGTGCTCGGCCACGGCGGGTTCGTCTCCGCCGGCTTCCTGCCGGTGCTGCTCATCGGGCTGCTCGCCGTCGTGGCGGGGACCTGGGTCGGCCTGGCGGCCGGGCGGCTGCTGCCGCACCCGCTGACCGCTCCGGCGCTGGCCGTGGTGACGCTCGCCGGGGCGATCATGGCCTGGACGACCCTCGGAGAGGGCCTGGCGCCCTACAACCGGTTCGGCTTGCTGGCACCGGCGCTGGCGCAGCCGCGGGGCGTGCTGGTGACGACGGCCGCTTCGGTGGACGTCGGGCAGGTGGTGTGGTTCGCGGGCCTCGCCGCCACCGGGTTCCTGCTGCTGGCGGCGAACTCCACCCGGGCCCGGCTCCTCGGGCTGCTCCCGGTGGTGGCCGGTGCCGCGATCGCCCTGCCGGTCTTCCCGGCGACCGCCGACGGGCTGCTGGCCCCCGACGGCGTCGCCGCCCGGATGCTCTGCGACGGGCCGATCTGCGTCAGCCGGGCGCACGAGGACAGGCTGGCCGTGCTCGCCGGGCCGGGCCGGGAAGCGCTGGCCATGCTGGCGAAGCTGCCCGGCGCACCGACCCGGATCGAGGAGCAGATCGCGCCGGACTCGGTCGAGCACCCCGTTCCCCGCGATCCCGCCGTCGTCCACCTGGACTTCCAGCGCAACGACATCCTGCTCACGGCCGGTGCCGACGACCTGAAGCTCGCGGTGCTGTCCGGCGCTGGGCTGCCTTCGTGCGACCCGCCGTACCGCGGCAGCCTGGCCGACTGGGGCGCCCGGATGATCGGGGCGGCGTACTTCACCGGTGAGCTGAAGCCGCTGCCCGAGTTCGGCGCGCGGTGGATCGTCGCCGACGGCGGCCCGATCGAGCAGGCGTGGGCGAAGTTCCGCGCCTTGCCGGCGGACGTCCAGCTGGTCCGGATCGTCGCGCTGCGCCAGGTGCTTTCGACCTGCCAGGGCGACCCGATGGACGCACTGGTCCCGGGGGCCATGCGATGAGGTGGGCGACGCTCTACGCGCGTTCGCGGCAGGTCCCGGCGGCGTTCACGGCTCTGGTGGTGGTGACGGCCGGGCTGTGGTTCCTGACGCGCGACGAGTGGTCGGCGCTCCCGGTGACGCTGACGCTGGCCGCGGGGGTCGCGGTGGCGGCGATCGGGCTCAGCGGCCAGGACCCCGACCTCGACCGGACCGCGGCACTGCCGTGGCCGATCCGCCGGTTCGCCCACCTGGCCCTGATCGGCCTCGCGGCCGGGGGCGCGGTGCTGGCGGTCCAGGAGCTGGGCCCGTCGGCGGTGGGGTGGTCGATCATCGTCCGCGACGCGGCGGGCCTGCTGGGCCTGGCGGGCCTCGCGGCCACGGTCGGCGGCGGCCAGTTCGGCTGGACGCTCCCGCTGCTCTGGTGCGCGATCGGCCCGTTCGTCCCGCATGACGATTCGATGGTCAGCCGCGTCGTGGCGTGGATGCTGCAGCCGCCGGACTCCCCGGCGGCCACCTGGACGGCGGTGATCCTGGCGACCACGGGAGCGGCGACCTACACGTTCCGGGGCGGCCGCCGCTAGTGGCCGAGGCGGGCGTCAGAC
Organism: Streptomyces sp. MN03-5084-2B; assembly: GCA_033793495.1. GTDB lineage: Bacteria > Actinomycetota > Actinomycetes > Mycobacteriales > Pseudonocardiaceae > Amycolatopsis. The sequence goes on from JARAWT010000021.1 coordinate 97,515, forward strand.
GTTGCGGACGTTGGTCTCCAGTTCGAGGGGCTCCCGGTCCCAGTCCTCGACGCCGAAGGCGAGGATGCGCTCCGGGTGGATGCGGATCACCGCGTCGTCGAAGTGGTTGTCCGGCAGGTTCACCCCCACCAGGGCCTCGGCCCGGCCGCGGATCTCCAGGCACCGCACCCGCCACGGTTTCATCGACGGCAGGTCGTCCACGACGAACGCCACGCGGTCGTGCGTCGCGATGTTGCGGAACTTCTTGCTGTTGCGCAGGTTGTGCCCGGTGACGTCGATGGTCTTTTCGTCCGGGTTGTAGCGGAAGCCGACCGGGTTGGCCTGGAGGGTTCCGTCCGGCTGCTGGGTCGCCAGCCGGCCCAGGGGCTGGGCGGCGAGGTAGGCGAGCTCTGCTTCGGTGAACATGCCCGAAGCCTGCAACTTCAAGCTCCCTTGAAGTCAAGCACCAGCGAGGCGAACCGCGCGCCGATCCGGCGGTGGGCCGCCGGGGACGGGTGGAGGTCGTCCGGCAGCGGTAACTCCGCGAAGTCCGCTTCGCCGTACAGCGCGAGGCCGTCGAGGTAGGTCAAGTGCGGGTCCGACGCCTGCCGCTGCGCACTGATCCGGGCGAGCTCCTCCCGGATGACCTCCAGCGTCAGCTTGCCCGGGCCCGGCTCTCCGGTGGCGCGGAACCGGACTTCGCCGCGGGCCAGTGCCTCGTGGTCGAAGTCGCCCGGCCCCGGCGTCCGCTCGTGGATCGGGCAGTACAGCGGCGAGACGACGACGAGCGGGGTGTCCGGGTGGCCGTCGCGGATCGTGTCGAGGAACCCGTGCACCGCGGGCCCGAACGCGCGCAGGCGCATCAGGTCCGCGTTGACCACGTTGATCCCCAGCTTGACGCTGATCAGGTCGGCGGGCGTGTCCCGCAGTGCCCGCGCGGTGAACGGGTCGAGCAGCGCGTTGCCGCTGAAGCCGAGGTTCACCAGGTCGACGCCGGCCGCGGTGGCGGCGAGCGCGGGCCACGTCGTCGCGGGGCTCGCCGCGTTCGAACCGTGGCTGATCGAGCTGCCGTGGTGCAGCCACACCCGGCCGCCGGGCACGGCTTCGACCGGTGCGTCGGCACGCAGGGCGATCAGCTCGGTGAGCTCGTTGTGCGGCAACCAGAGCTCGACGTCCTTGCGATGCCCGCCCAGCCCGGCGAACCGCACCACCCCGGGGGACCCCTCGGTGAGCGAGGACGCCCCGGTCGCCATGTCGACGTCCAGGGTGTGGCCGCCGGACACGCTCGCCTGCGCGGCCAACGAGCCGTCGACGAGCAGGTCGTAGACGCCGTCCGGCCGCGGCGGGGCACCGGCGTACACCTGCCTGGTCCGCAGCGTCTCCAGCTCGACGACGTCCGCCCGGGTCCGGAACCTCAGCCGGACGCCCGCGGGCTGCGCCTCGACCATGGCGAGCCGCGGGTCGCTGTTCTGCGCCCGCGCGCGAGCCGGGAGCCGGTGGGGCACCAGGCCGCGCTCGGTGCGTTCGAGTTCCAGGGCACCGCGGACGAGGTCCGCGGTCAGGGGAATGTCGATCACCCGTCTAGGAGAACAGAGCGTCCGCCCAGCTCGACTCGCGGGTCACCCCCGGCGGGACGGCGAAGTGCGCCGACCCGGTGTGCTGGACGTACTCCATCATCGCGTCCTTCGACGACAGCGCCTGCTGCATCGGCACGTACTGCTTCCGGGTGTCGCGGTTGAACGCCAGGAAGAACAACCCCGCTTCGAGGTGCCCGACGCCGTCGGAGCCGTCGACGAAGTTGTAGCCGCGGCGCAGGATCCGGACACCGTTGAGCGCCTGGTGCGAGGCCAGCCGGACGTGCGCGTCCGCCGGGATCAGCTTCTCGCCACCCGCGCCGCCGACGTCGAGGTCCAGCTCGTCGAACTCCGCGGTCTGGCCCAGCGGGGCGCCGGTGCCCTTCGTGCGGCCGATGATCTTCTCCTGGCCGTCGAGGGTTTCGCGGTCCCACGTCTCGATGTGCATCCGGATCCGGCGCGCCACCAGGTACGAGCCGCCCGCCATCCACGCCGGGCCGTCGGCCGCGGTGGCCCACACCTGGTCGGTCAGCACGTCGGGTTCCTCGGCCTTGATGTTGTTCGTGCCGTCCTTGAAGCCGAACAGGTTCCGCGGAGTCTGCTGTTCGCGCGAAGTCGACGAGCTGCGGCCGAAGCCGAGCTGCGACCAGCGGACCTCCGTGACGCCGAAGCCGAGCCGCACCAGGTTGCGGACCGCGTGCACCGCCACCTGTGGGTCGTCCGCGCAGGCCTGGATACACAGGTCGCCGCCGCTGCGGGCCGGGTCGAGCTTGTCCTTCGGGAACAGCGGCAGGTCGATCAGCTGCGGCGGGCGCTTGCCGGCCAGGCCGAACCGGTCGTCGAACAGCGACGGCCCGAACCCGATGGTCAGCGTCAGGTTCGACGGCGGCAGGTCGAGCGCCTCGCCGGTGTCGCCGGGCGGGGCGTACGCGCCGCTGCCCACCGCGCCGTTCGCGACGACCTCCTGGCCCGCCGTCATCCGGCGGGCCGCGTCGGTCCACGTCTTGAGCAGGGTCCGCAGCTTCTCGCGGTCCTTCGTCGTGACGTCGAGGGCCGCGAAGTGCAGGTTGGCCTGCGCCGGGGTGACGATCCCGGCCTGGTGCTCGCCGTGGAAGTCGACGGTGTTCGTCGACGCCTCGGCGCTGCCGCTCGTCGCCTTGTCGATCCCGATGCCGGCGGCGGCCCCGGCCCCGGCGAGCGCGACGCCCGCGCCCGCCAGGCCGAAGAGCTTCCGCCGCGAGACGCGCGTGCCCTCTGGCTGCTTGCCCTCGGTAGACGTCACTTGGAGACGACCTCCGCAACCTTGCTCAGCGGTTCGCTCAGCGCGTCGACGGCCGAGGCGAACTCCTTGACCTGGTCCTGGGACAGGTCGGTGTACAGCTTGAAGCCGTCACCGGCGCGCTGCTTGTCGAGCAGCGCCTGCACGTTCGTGAACTCCTTGTCCAGAGTGGACACGAGCGCGGGGTCCTTGGCCTGCAGGATCGGCCGCAGCGAGGTGATCGCGCCCTTCGAACCGTCCACATTGGCCTGGAAGTCCCAGAGGTCGGTGTGCGAGAAGGCCTCTTCCTCGCCGGTGATCTTGCCGGTGGCAACCTCGTCGAGCAGGCCCTTGGCGCCGTTCGCGAGGTCCAAGGCGGACAGTTCGAGCGTCTTCGTCTTGGCGACCAGGTCCTTGACGTCGGTCACCAGCTTGTCGGCGATCTGGCCGCTGTCGGGCTGCAGGCCGGTCTTGAACAGGTCCTTCTCCAGCCGGTGGAAGCCGGTGAACTGCTGGTTCGGCTCGAGGTCGGCCTCGCGGACGTCGATGGCGGGGTCGAGGTCGCCGAACTTCTCGGCGACCGGCTCGATCCGCTCGTAGTAGACGCGGGTGCGCGCGTACGCGGCCTTCGCTTCGTCGACCTTGCCGGTTTTGACGAGGTCGGCGAACTTCGCCGTCTCGTCCTGCAGCGCGGAGGTGTTGTTCGCGATGTAGTCGGCGTAGCTCTTGGTGGCCTGCGCCTTCTGGGCATCGGCGTCGTTCTGCTTCGCGACGCCGCCGGTGACGGTGAAGTCGCCGCGGATGCCGCCGCCGGCCATGCCCGGCTTGCACGCGGTCTGGTACTTGCCGGCGTCGGCGACCTCGACGATCAGCCGCCGGTTCAGCCCGGGCGCGATGTTCTCGACCTCGCCCATGATCCGGTCGCCCTCGGCGTAGAGGTAGAACTCGGTGACCTTGGTGCCCTTGTTGGTGATCTCGAAGGTCAGGTTGCCGGCGTTCGCCGTGGTCGCGGAAACCTCGCACGCGGTGTCGGACGCCGAGACCTTGATCGGGCCGCCGGCCGCCGCGGGCTGGCTCTTGGCGTCGCAGCCGGCCAGCGTCACCAGGGCGGCGGCGCCGGCCAGTACGGCCAGCGAGGGGGTCTTGCGCACGGTCACTCCTTCGAGGCGGCCGCGGCGGCGGGCGCCGGCGCGGTCTTCTTGCTGGGCTTGAGGAACAGGGGCAGCACGACGGCGACGTAGGCGACCCAGGCGATGGCCTGCAGGACGGTCGTCTGCTGCGAGTAGTTGAAGATGCCCTTCAGCAGCGCGCCGTACCAGGAGGTCTCGGGCAGCGTGCCCGACGCGTCGAACGCGAGCGTGTCGATCCCGGGGAGGAAGGCGGCTTCCTGCAGGTCGTGGAGGCCGTAGCCGAGCACGCCCGCGGCGACGAACACCAGCAGCACGCCGGTGATCGTGAAGAACTTGGAGAGGTTGAACCGCACCGCGCCCCGGTAGAGCAGCCAGGCCAGCACGACCGCGGCCGCGATGCCGACGGCGAAGCCGATCAGCGGCTGCACGGTCTCCGACTGCGCGGCCTGGACGGTCGAGTAGAAGAACACGGCGGTCTCGAGCCCTTCGCGCCCGACCGCGAGGAACGACAGCAGCAGCACGGCCGCCGGGCCGACGTTCAGCGCGTCGTCCATCTTCCCGCGCAGCTCGGCGGCGATGCTCTTGGCCGCCTTGCGCATCCAGAAGATCATCGCGGTGACGAACACGACGGCGACGATCGACAGGCTCCCGCCGAGCAGCTCCTGGTGTTCGAAGGACAGCTGGGCGGTCGTGAAGGTGAGGATCGCGCCGACGGCGATCGACAGCACCACCGCGGCGCCGACGCCCGGCCAGACCCAGCGCAGCGCGTGCCGCCGCTCGGTCTTGACGAGGAAGGCCACCAGGATGCTGACGACCAGTGCGGCCTCCAGTCCTTCGCGCAGCCCGATCAGCGCGCTCGAGAACAACACCGGTCCGCCTCCCTGAGTTTCTGCTTCCGTGATGGTTTTAGGTAAGGCTCACCTGTAAGTCCAGTGGGCATGCGCTCGCTCGAAACGATGCAACCGGACAATCCGGGCATCAACTCGAAGTTAGGTTAGGGTAACCGCAGGTCAGAGGCTTGCGCGTCGACTCCATAACGAATTCTGTGATTTCGCAGGCAGGGAGGCCGGGTTTACCGTCGGCTTGCCTGGTCAGCCGCTTGGGGATACGCCTTTCGGGGGTTCCGGGTGGCGGAGCCCCCGGCCCGGGGCGAAGCCCCGGAGCGATACGGCCACTCTTGAGTGCCCTCGTAACCTGTTCGGGTGGCCGATACCGCTCAGCCGACCGTCACGCCTCCGTCGCCGCCTTCGGGCGGGCCGCCCAGGCGGTACCTCGGCCGGGCGGCCTTCGCGGTGGGGCTGGTGCTCACCGGTGTGGTCCTGGTCGTCACCATCGGTGTGCGGAATCCCGACGCCCCGGTGGCGTCACCCCCGGTCCAGCCGGCACTGGCCATCCCCGAACAGCGTCCGCAGCCCGGCGCCGAAGCCCCGCGGGCCGGGCTCGCCGCGCCGGTCGACCGGCCGCAGGTGTCCGACCAGGCCGAGCTGAGCGCGTGGGCGGCCCGGGTCGCGGGCAAGACGCACATCCCGGCGCGCGTGCTCTCGGCGTACGGGCGGGCGGAGATGTGGATGCAGCGCCAGAAGCCGACGTGCCACCTCTCGTGGGCGACCCTTTCCGGCATCGGCCGCGTCGAGAACCAGCGCGGGGAGTTCGACCTCGCGGCGATCGGCGCGGACGGCCGGCTGGCGAAGCCGGTGGTCGGCCCGCCGCTGGACGGCTCACCGGGCGTCGCGGCGGTGCACGACAGCGACGGCGGCAAGCTCGACGGCGACAAGTCGTGGGACCACCTGATCGGCCCGATGCAGTTCCTGCCGTCGACGTGGAAGAAGTACCAGGAACGCGCGAACGGCGACGGCGGGACGCCGGACCCGCAGAACATCGACGACGCGGCCTTCACGGCGGCGCGGTTCCTGTGCTCCGGGGGCGACGACCTCGGCACCCCGGCGGGCTGGTGGCGGGCGATCCTGTTCTACAACCAGGCCCTGGCGTACGGCCAGGACGTCTTCAGCGCGGCGGACGCCTACGCGGAGGCGAGCGTCGCGCCCTGAGTCAGAGCTCGCGGTCGGCGACGAACGGCGTGACGGCCATCAGCACGAGCAGCAGCAGGCCGGCGTACGCACCCAGTGTGGCGAAGATCGACATTTCCGGTTCCTCCCTGATTCGGTCTGGAACCAGCTTCGCCGGAAAACGGCCGGGGAACATCGGTCGAGGGGCCCGGCCCGATCGGCCGAAAGGCTGAGGTCTTCCGGGCCGTTCGGCCCTGGTCGCGTCACGGCTCGCGCAGCGCGATGCGCGCCTTGACCTCGCTGATCGCCTCGAGGTACTCCGGCACCGGATGCATCGCCGAAGCGATCTTCATCTGCGCCAGAGCCTCGACGAACCGGCCGAGCCGCTGGAGCGTGCGGCCCAGGACGAACCTTGCGTAATGGTCCGTCGGGTCCAGTTCGAGCACCCGGGTGAACGCCTCTTCGGCGCGCCGCAGCTGGGCGGAGTGGAAGTACGCGCGCCCGGCCAGCAGGTACACCGACGGTTTGTCCGTTTCGGATTCGAGCAGGGGCTGCAAGGCCTTGAGCGCGTCGAGCGGGCGACGGCGGCCCACCAGGTCTTCTGCCTGGCGGAAGGCATGGAACCGCGACTCCTCGGGAGGCTGCGAAGCAGCTGCGGCGTCCGTCATGGTCGCTCCCACGTTACCCGTGGAGAGGGGGTTGCACACGCCTCCGATCGGGACGTGATGGACTGTCCCGCCATGAGCAGCCCGTACCGGGGCCTGGCGCCCTACCTGTACTACGCCGACGCCACCGAGGCGCTCGCCTGGCTGACCAGGGTCTTCGGCTTCACCGAGGAGGTCCGGTTCTGCGACGGCGCCGGCGAGGTGTTCCAGGCGACGCTGCGCGCGGGCGAAGCGCGGATCCAGCTCGCGGGCGTCGGCCCGGACTACTGGCAGGCCAAGGGCGTCGACGGGCCGGTCGGCCAGCTCAACATCCTCTACGTCGACGACGTCGACGAGACCTACGCCCGGGTCGAGGCCGCCCTCGGGGACGAATGCGAGCTGGAGCCGCCGCAGGACCAGCCCTACGGCGCCCGGGTGTTCACCGTCGCCGATCTCGGGGGCAACAGCTGGACGTTCTGGCAGCAGACGTCCGAGGTCGTCGAGCTGCCGCCGGGATGGCAGGAGGTTCGCGCGGGCGGTGAGTCCTCCAACGGGTGAACTCCCGAGACGGCTAGGCTGGGCACGAAACCGCAGGCAGGCACGATTCACCGAGGAGCATGGCGTGGCTCTCATCGAGCAGGTAGGCGCGCGCGAGATTCTGGACTCGCGCGGCAACCCGACGGTCGAGGTGGAGGTGGCTCTCGACGACGGCACCCTGGCGCGGGCCGCGGTTCCGTCGGGGGCGTCGACCGGTGAGCACGAAGCGGTCGAGCTGCGTGACGGCGACACCGGCCGCTACAACGGCAAGGGCGTCGAGCGCGCGGTCGCCGCGGTGCTCGACGAGATCGGCCCGGAGATGGTCGGCATCGAGGCCGTCGACCAGCGGATCGTCGACCAGAAGCTGGTCGACCTCGACGGCACGCCGGCGAAGTCCCGCCTCGGCGCGAACGCCATCCTCGGCGTCTCGCTGGCCGTCGCGAAGGCCGCCGCCGAGTCGGCCGAGCTGGAGCTGTTCCGCTACCTGGGCGGACCGAACGCGCACGTGCTGCCGGTGCCGATGCTGAACATCCTCAACGGTGGTTCGCACGCGGACAGCAACGTCGACATCCAGGAGTTCATGATCGCGCCGATCGGCGCGGAGACCTTCCGCGAGGCCCTGCGCTGGGGCACCGAGGTCTACCACTCGCTGAAGTCGGTGCTGAAGGGCCGCGGCCTTTCGACCGGCCTCGGCGACGAAGGCGGTTTCGCGCCGAACCTGGCGAACAACCGCGAGGCGCTCGACCTGATCCTGCAGGCCATCGAGAAGGCCGGCTACACCCCGGGCCGCGATGTCGCGCTCGCCCTCGACGTCGCCGCGACCGAATTCTTCGCCGACGGTGCGTACACCTTCGAAGGCAGCAAGAAGAGCGCCGAGCAGATGTCGGCGTACTACGCCGAGCTGCTGCGCGACTACCCGCTCGTGTCCATCGAGGACCCGCTGAGCGAGGACGACTGGGACGGCTGGGTCACCCTGACCGCCGAGGTCGGCGAGAAGGTCCAGATCGTCGGCGACGACCTGTTCGTCACCAACCCGGACCGCCTGGAGGAGGGCATCACCCGCCGCGCCGCCAACGCGCTGCTGGTGAAGGTCAACCAGATCGGCACCCTGTCCGAGACGCTCGACGCGATCTCGCTGGCCACGTCGTTCGGCTACAAGTCGATGATGAGCCACCGCTCGGGCGAGACCGAGGACACGTTCATCGCGGACCTGGCGGTCGCCACCGGCGTCGGCCAGATCAAGACCGGTGCCCCGGCCCGCGGCGAGCGGATCGCCAAGTACAACCAGCTGCTGCGCATCGAGGAGACCCTCGGTGACGCCGCCCGGTACGCCGGTGAGCTGGCCTTCCCGCGGTTCAGCGCCGAGGCCTGACGCCGATGGCGGACCGGGGGAGGACACGCGGCCGCCGCGGCAGTGGCGGCGGGGCTTCGCGGGTCGGTGGGCCCACGCGGACCCGCCGCCCCGAGGCCGGGCGCGCCGGCAGCCCGGGCTCCCGGCCGCCCCGGACGGCGGACGGCACGACGGCGGCGCGCCGCCGCACCGGCGACGCGGAGACCACCCGGGCCCGGCTGCGCCGGGGCCTGGCGGCGAAGCGCGCGTCGGGTGCGGCGAAGGTGCTCGGCATGTCCACCACCCGCCGTGCGGCGGTGGTGGCGATCGTGGTGTGCGCGCTGGCGTTCACCATCGCCGTGCCCCTGCGCACGTACCTCTCCCAGCGGACCGAGGTCCGCGAACAGCAGGCGCAGCAGGCCCAGCTGCAGCAGGAGGTCGCTCAGCTCCAAGGCCGCAAGGCGGAGCTGAGCGACCCGGCGCAGATCGAGGCCGAAGCCCGGCGGCGGCTGCGGTACGTCAAGCCGGGCGAGACGCCGTACATCGTCCAGCTGCCGGAGGACAAGGCGCCGGACGCGGCCCCGCCGGCCGGGCAGCAGCAGGCCGCGGGCAGCTCCTGGTACGAGAACCTCTGGAACCAGGTCTCGGGCGGCTGAAGGGCACCTTCCTTGCATCCCGCGCGCTGAAGGGCACCTTCCTTGCACCAGATGCGACGAAGGTGCCCTTCAGCCCACGCTCTAACCTGGAGGGCGTGAACAGCACGCAGCAGCACCGGTTCGAGCCCGTCACCGACGCCGACCGCGAGATCATCGCGGAGCAGCTCGGACGGCCGCCGCGAGCGCTGCGCGCGATCGCCGCGCGGTGCCCGAGCGGCCACCCGTCCGTGGTGCAGACCAGCCCGCGGCTGGAGAACGGGACGCCGTTCCCGACGCTCTACTACCTCACCTGCCCGAAGCTGAACTCGATGATCGGCACCATCGAGGCGTCCGGGATCATGAAGGAGATGACCGAGCGGCTGACCACCGATCCCGAGCTCGCCGCGCAGTACCAGCGCACCCACGAGGTCTACCTCGCGGAGCGGGACGCCATCGAGCCGCTCGGCCACCAGGTCACCGCCGGGGGCATGCCCGGCCGCGTCAAGTGCCTGCACGTGCACGTCGCCCACTCCCTTGCCGTCGGTCCCGGCGTGAATCCGTTCGGTGACGAGACGTTGGCCCTGCTTAAGGCCAACGGGTGGCCTTCGGGGGACTGCGCCGCGTAACACTCGCGCGGCGTGAACAGATAACTGGTCTGGGTGAGCGAAAACCTCGATCGCGTCTCTCGATGGGCTGAAACTCCGCCGCGGGTGCGGCAGGCTGTGTCCCCGAGAGTGGTGACCGATCCGGCCAGGAGGGCTCTGACATGCGTGTGCGGCGGCTGCCAGACGCAGCCGGGAGCTACGCCCGAAGATTCGGGATCCGGCACCGCACCGCGTACCCGCTGATCACCGGCATCCTCGCCGTGGTCCCGGCGCTGGCCGCCGGCGGTGGCACCCTCGGCTGGCTCGGCGGGACCGGTGAGCACACCCGCGACGCCGCCCTCGCCCAGGGCTACGACCCCGGGAACGCCGCCCTCCAGCAGATCGCCGTCGACGGCACCCTCCCCGGCAGCGTCAGCCCGGAGCCGCTGCCGGCCTACGAGCTGCCCGACGGCCCGCTCGGCATCCCGGCCACTGCGCTCAAGGCTTACCAGACCGCCGCCGACATCCTCGGCCGCGAGCAGCCCGCGTGCCACATCGACTGGGCGCTGATCGCCAGCATCGGCCGGATCGAGTCCAACCACGCGCGCGGCGGGTACGTCGACAGTTTCGGGACCACCCGGGAGCCGATCCTCGGCCCGCAGCTCAACGGCCAGGGCGGCTTCGCCGCGATCCCGGACACCGACCAGGGCCTGCTCGACACCGACCCGGTGTGGGACCGCGCGGTCGGCCCGACCCAGTTCATCCCGGGGACCTGGAAGGGCTACGCCTCCGACGGCAACGGCGACGGCAAGTCCGACCCGAACAACATCTTCGACGCCGCCCTGGCCACCGGCCGGTACCTGTGCTCCGGCGGGTTCGACCTGGCGAAGCCGGACCAGCTGCGCGGGGCGATCTACCGGTACAACAACTCCGACACGTACGTGAACACGGTGATCCTGTGGGCGGACGCCTACCGCAACGGGATCATGCAGGTGCCCGACAGCACGGTGCCGATCGGCGCGCCCAACGCGGCGGCCCTGCCCGCGCCGCCGTCGATCCCGCCCCCACCGGTCCCGACGACCACGGTTTCCACGCCGCCGCCCACGGAGACTTCGCAGCCGCCGGCCACGTCGTCACCGACGTGTGCCCCGCCGACGACGACACCCACCACGACCACGGTCATCAGCACGACGACCACCCCGCCGCCGACGACGACGGAGACCGGGGAGACCTCGCCGACCTCGTCGCCGAAGACCCCGCCCGCGGAGCCGACCTGCGGGGAGACGGTCACGTCGGTCACGACGACCACCACGACCACGACCGTGGGGACGACACCCGCCAGCTAGGGTGATCGCATGCCTCGTGTTGCCGCGATCGACTGTGGGACCAACTCCATCCGCCTGCTCGTCGCCGAGCTGACGCCGCGCCACGACGGCACGGTCGACCTGCGCGACCTGCACCGCGAGATGCGGATCGTCCGGCTCGGCCAGGGTGTCGACGCCACCGGCGAGCTGGCCCCCGAGGCCCTCGAACGGACCCGGGCCGCGCTCGCCGACTACACGATCGCCGCGCGGCGCAAAGGCGCGGAAAAGGTCCGCATGGTCGCCACCTCCGCGACCCGCGACGCGAAGAACCGCGACGAGTTCTTCCGCATGACCCGCGAAACCCTCGGCGTCGAAGCCGAGGTGATCAGCGGTGACGAGGAGGCGCGGCTGTCCTTCACCGGCGCGGTGGGCGAGCAGGACCCGGACGACGGCCCGTTCGTGGTGGTCGACGTCGGCGGCGGCTCGACCGAGCTGGTCCTCGGGACCTGGGACGGCCGGCGGGCCGAGGTGCTCGCGGCCAAGTCCGTCGACATCGGCTGCGTCCGGATCACCGAGCGGGCGCTCAAGAGCGACCCGCCGACGGCGAGCGAGATCGCGACCGCCCGCGACCTGGCCGGGAAGGTGCTGACGGACGCGTTCGACGTCGTCGACGTGGCCCGCGCCCGCACGTGGATGGGCGTGGCGGGCACGGTGACGACGCTCTCCGCGATCGCGCTGGGGCTGCCGGAGTACGACAGCGACCGGGTGCACCTGTCCACTTTGACCTCGGCGGACATCGACCGGCTGGCGACGGAGCTGCTGCAGAGCGACCACGCCACCCGGGCGGCCAACCCGGTGATCCACCCGGGCCGCGTCGACGTGATCGGCGGCGGCGCGGTGGTGGTCCAGACCCTCGCGGAGCAGCTGGCGGCCCGCGGCGGCCCCACCGAGCTGGTGGTCAGCGAGCACGACATCCTCGACGGCATCGCCCTCTCCCTCGCCTGACCGACCGTTCGGCCGCCTGAAAGGGCTTGTGCCACAACGCAAACCGAGGGTGAGCGGGTGATGACCTGCTGTCCGCGCTAGGCCGTCCGGAGTATCCGGATTCCAACGTTTGTTGTGCTCCAACCAGGTGGTCCCGACGACCGTCACACATTTGCAACACCGCAGTCCTGTGATCAGCTTCGCCGCCCCCGATAGCGTGCGTCTCACCTTTCGGACACACCGGATATGGAGGGGATCATGCGTCGTTCGCGCAGGCTCTGGGGACCCACGGTGGTGATGACCTCGCTGGCGCTCGCGCTTGCCGCGTGCGGCGGTGGCTCGGGCAGCTCCACGGGCGCCGGCGGGACGGATCCGGACGGCACGGTCAGCGTCTACGGCACCGAGCCGCAGAACGCGCTGGTCCCGTCCAACATCAACGACCTGGGCGGCACCAAGGCGGTGCAGCCGATGTTCGCCACGCTGGTCGGCTTCAAGGGCGCGGACGCGAAGCCCTTCAACCTGATGGCGGACTCGATCACCACGACCGATTCCAAGGTCTACGACATCAAGATCAAGCAGGGCTGGAAGTTCCACGACGGCACCGAGGTGAAGGCGCACAACTTCATCGACGCCTGGAACTACGGCGCCTACGCGCCGAACGGCCAGCTCAACACCGACTTCTACTCGAACATCCAGGGGTACGCCGACGTCCACCCCGAGGACGAGAACGCCAAGCCGGCCACCGACAAGATGTCCGGGCTGGTCGCGAAGGGCGACTACGAGTTCCAGGTGACGCTCAACGCGCCGTTCTCCGTCTTCGACATCAAGGTCGGCTACCAGGCCTTCGCGCCGCTGCCCGACTCGTTCTTCAAGGACCCCAAGGCCTTCGAGCAGCACCCGATCGGCAACGGCCCGCTCAAGTTCGTCTCGCGGACGCCGAACCAGGACATCAAGCTCACCCGGTTCGACGACTACAAGGGTGACGACAAGGTCAAGTTCAAGAACCTCGACATCAAGATCTACTCCAGCCAGGAGACCGCCTACCAGGACCTGCTGAGCGGGCGGCTCGACTTCATGGAGGCGCTGCCGCCGTCGGCCGTCTCGGGTGGCAAGTACAAGAACGACCTCGGCGACCGGCTGGTCACCGGCCACCTGCTCGGGATCAGCACCATCGCCGTCCCGTACTACGTGCCCGGCTACAACAACCTCGAGCTGCGCAAGGCCATCTCGATGTCGATCGACCGCGCGCAGATCACCAAGACCGTCATGAACGACACCTACGTGCCGGCGGACGGCTACATCTCGCAGGGCATCCAGGGCGCGCGGTCCGGCGTCTGCCAGTTCTGCAAGTTCGACCCGGCGGCCGCGAAGGAGGCCTTCCAGAAGTCGGGCTTCCAGGGCAAGCTGACCATCGCGTCCAACGCGGACGGTGGCCGCAAGGAACCGCTGGTCGCGGCGTGCAACAGCATCAAGAACACCCTCGGCGTCGAGTGCGACTTCGTGCCCGCCACCGACTTCGGCCAGTGGCGCAGCATCGTGACCGGCCACAAGCTGACCGGCATGGGCCGGTCGGACTGGTCGGCGGACTACCCGTCCATCGAGGACTTCCTGAACCCGCTCTACAAGACCGGCGGGTCCTCGAACGACTCGACGTACTCGAACCCCCAGGTCGACGCCCTCCTCGCCCAGGCGGACTCGACCGCCGACAAGGAGGCCGCGGTCAAGCTGTACCAGCAGGCCGAGGACCTGATCGCGAAGGACCTGCCGACGATCCCGGTGTGGGACGAGAAGGGCGTCGCGGCGAAGTCGAAGAACCTGAAGTCCGCCGCCCTGGACTTCCGGCGCATGCCGGACTACCCGTCCATCGAGGTCCTGAAGAAGTAGCTGCCGCACCCACCACCACGGCGTCGTGAGTGGTAACGCGCGTTCTGACCCGCGTTACCACTCACGACGGCCGGCGCGCACTGTGGCGTTCAAAAGCTAGGAACTCTTGATGACCCGCTATGTCCTGCGGCGGCTGCTGCAGCTGATCCCGGTGTTCTTCGGCACCACGTTCCTCATCTACGTCCTGGTCTGGGCGGTGCCCGGCGACCCGTTCTCCGGCAAGTGCGGCCAGGCCGCCTGCCCGGCGTCCTACGTCGCCCAGATGACCGAGAAGTTCCACCTGAACGACAACATCTTCGTCCAGTACTTCAAGTACCTCGGGAGCCTCTTCACCGGCGACTGGGGCGAAACCTTCAACGGCACCTCGGTCGGCGACCTGATCGCCACGTCGTACCCGATCACGCTGCGGCTGGCCGTGATCGCGGTGGTCATCGAGGCGGTCATCGGGCTCACCGCGGGTGTGCTGACCGGCCTGCGCGGCAAGGGTTTCCTCGACAACCTGGTGCTGGTCTCGACGACGTTCCTGATCTCGCTTCCGGTGTTCGTCACCGCGATCGTGCTGCAGCTCGCCCTGGGCGCCAACGGCCTCGGCTGGATCGAGGCGAGCGTGTCGGACGACCCGAGCATCGGCGAGCTCATCGTGCCGGGCATCGCGCTCGGCAGCCTGTCCATGGCCTACGTCGCCCGGCTGGCAAGAACGAGCATCGCCGAGAACCGCCGCGCCGACTACGTCCGGACGGCGATCGCGAAGGGGCAGCCGCAGAGCCGGGTCGTGCTCGTCCACCTGCTGCGCAACTCGGTGATCCCGGTGCTGACGTTCCTCGGCACCGACCTCGGCGCCCTGATGGGCGGCGCGATCGTCACCGAAGGCGTGTTCAACATCAACGGCCTGGGCGGCCTCATCTTCCGCGGCATCCAGAACCGGGAGAGCGCGACCGTCGTCGGCGTGGTCGTCCTGCTGGTGCTGGTGTACCTGCTGATGAGCCTGGTCGTCGACCTGCTCTACGCCGTTCTCGACCCGAGGATCCGCTATGACTGACCCGAACCTGGTGAGCGGCGGCGGGGCCGACGCGGCGGAACTGTCCAGAGTGGACGACTCCGCCACCGGCCCGCAGCGGCCCCGCAGCCTGTGGAGCGACGCGTGGCGCCAGCTGCGGCGCAAGCCCGCGGTGATCGCCTCGGCGGTGATCATCCTGTTCATCGTGCTGATCGCGATCGCGCCCGGCCTGTTCAGCTCGCGCGACGCGGGCTTCAGCGACCTCGCGCACGCGAACGAGGGCCCGTCCGCGGACGCCTGGTTCGGCTACGACAACCAGGGCCAGGACGTCTACGCCCGGACCATCTACGGCACCCGCGCGTCCGTGCTGGTCGGCGTGTTCGCGACGCTGCTGACCGTCCTCATCGGCTCGGTGGTCGGCATCATCGCCGGCTACTACGGCCGGCTCGTGGACAGCCTGCTGTCGCGGTTCGGCGACATCTTCGCGGGCCTGCCGTTCGTGCTCGGCGCGATCGTCATCCTGACGACGTTCAACGCGCCGGGCGCCAACCCCGGCGCGGTCACCATCGTCGTCCAGGTCGTCTGCTCCATCGCGGTGCTGAGCTGGCCGGTGGGCATGCGGATCATGCGCTCGGCGACGCTGGTGGCCAAGCAGCTCGACTACGTCAAGGCCGCGCGCGGCCTCGGCGCGAGCACCCCGCGGATCATCTTCCGGCACCTGCTGCCGAACACGATCGCGCCGGTGCTGGTGTACGCCACCATCGCGCTCGGCGCGTTCATCGGGGCGGAAGCGACGCTCGCCTACCTCGGCATCGGCGTGCGCGCGCCGGTGATCTCGTGGGGCGTGCTGATCGCGGACTCGCGGGACTATTTCCGGAACGACCCGCACATGCTGCTGTTCCCCGGCGCCTTCGTCACCCTGACCGTGCTGGCCTTCGTGATGCTGGGTGACGGCATCCGCGACGCGCTCGATCCGAAGTCGAGGTAAGTCCTTGTCCGACAACGAACTCCTGCTCGAAGTGGAAGACCTGCACGTCGAGTTCCGGACGTCCGACGGTGTGGCCAACGTGCTCAACGGCGTCGGCTACTCGGTGCACGCGGGCGAAACGCTGGCCGTGCTCGGCGAATCCGGTTCCGGCAAGAGCGTCACCGCCCAGACGGTGATGGGCATCCTCGACATGCCACCCGGCGTGATCACCGCGGGTGCCGTGCGCTGGCGTGGCGAGGACCTGCTGACCGCGTCCGAGGACCGCCGCCGCGAGGTGCGCGGCAACGAGATCGCGATGATCTTCCAGGACGCCTTGTCCGCGCTGAACCCGGTGTTCACCGTGGGCTTCCAGATCGAGGAACAGCTGCGCATCCGGCTCGGGATGTCCAAGAAGGACGCCCGGAAGCGGGCGATCGAGCTGCTCGACATCGTCCGCATTCCGGCCGCGGAACGCCGGATCAAGGACTACCCGCACCAGTTCTCCGGCGGCATGCGCCAGCGCGCGATGATCGCGATGTCGCTGGCGCTGGACCCGGACCTGCTCATCGCCGACGAGCCGACCACCGCCCTCGACGTCACCGTGCAGGCCCAGATCATGGACCTGCTGGAGGAGATCCAGGCCGAACGCAAGATGGGCCTGGTCCTGATCACCCACGACCTCGGGGTGGTCGCCGAGGTCGCCGACCGGATCGCGGTGATGTACGCGGGCCGGATCGTCGAGCAGGCCGACGCCGTCGAGCTGTTCCGCGCGCCAGCCCACCCGTACACCGCCGCGCTGATGGATTCGCTGCCCCGGCTCGACCTCAAAGGACAGACGCTGGAAACCATCAAGGGCCTGCCGCCCAGCCTGCTGAACATCCCGCCCGGCTGCCCGTTCCACCCGCGGTGCAAACGGGCCGAAGCGCGCTGTTCCGAAGAGGTTCCGTCGCAGCACGCCATCGGCTTCGGCCGCACGAGCGCGTGCCACTTCGCCGAAGAGGTGGTGAGCTCCCGTGCCTGACCCGATCCTTTCGGTCGCCGACCTCAAGAAGTACTTCCCGGTGCGCACCGGGATCCTGTTCAAGCGCACGATCGGCCAGGTCAAGGCCGTCGACGGCGTCTCGTTCGACCTGCTGCCGGGCGAGACGCTCGGCGTCGTCGGCGAGTCCGGCTGCGGGAAGTCGACGCTCGCCCAGGTCCTGATGCGCCTCGAAGAACCCACCGGCGGTGCGGCGAAGTTCGAGGGCCGCGACATCTTTTCCATGAAGGGCGCCGAACTCCGGAAGCTGCGGCGCGAGATCCAGATCGTGCTGCAGGACCCGTACACCTCGCTGAACCCGCGGATGACCGTCGGCGACATCGTGGGCGAGCCCTTCGAGATCCACTCCGACGTGGCGCCCAAGGGGTCGCGGGCGAAGAAGGTGCAGGAGCTCCTGGAAGTCGTCGGGCTCAACCCCGAGCACCTCAACCGCTACCCGCACCAGTTCTCCGGCGGGCAGCGCCAGCGCATCGGCATCGCGCGGGCGCTCGCGCTGCGGCCCAAGGTGATCATCTGCGACGAGCCGGTGTCCGCTTTGGACGTCTCGATCCAGGCGCAGGTGATGAACCTGCTCGGCGAGCTGCAGGGCGAGTTCGGCCTGTCCTACGTCTTCATCGCGCACGACCTTTCGGTGGTGCGGCACCTGTCGAACCGGGTCGCGGTGATGTACCTCGGCAAGATCGTCGAGCTCGGCACCGACGAGGAGATCTACGAACGACCGTCCCACCCGTACACCCAGGCACTGCTGTCCGCGGTGCCGGTGGCGGACCCGGCCGTGCGCGGGCGCCGCCAGGTGATCCGGCTGACCGGCGACGTCCCGAGCCCCTTGGATCCCCCGTCCGGGTGCCGGTTCCGCACGCGGTGCTGGAAGGCACAGGACCGGTGCGCGACGGAAGTGCCGGAGCTGGTGCCCAGGACGGACGGCCACTTGTCAGCTTGTCACTTCGCCGAGCAGAAGTCGGTTGTTCCATAACGTACTTTTTGCCGTTGTACACGCTATGTCCGGTCTATACGGTGCAGGAACCGCTTTCCGCGAGGAGGAGAAAAGTGAAGAGACCCAGGCTTCTGGCCGCGGTGCTGGCCGTGCCGCTGTTCGGCGCGGTGTCCGCGGTCGCGGTCCCGGCCGCGTCGGCGCAGCCCGCGCTGTCCGGCCCGGCGACCGAATTCACCGTGCTCGCCAAGGATGTCCAGAGCATCGGCAGCGCCCAGCAGGCGATCAAGGCCGCGGGCGGCACGGTCCTGGAGACCAACACCGCGGTCGGCCTGATCAGGGCGAGCGCGCCGGCCACCGGGTTCAGCGAGCGCGTGTCCTCGAACCGCGCGGTGTTCGGCGCGGCGAAGGCCCAGTCCATCGGCTCGGTGCCGAAGGTGGGCAAGAAGACCAAGGGTGACGCCGAAGTCGAGAAGGAAGGCCGCGGAGCCGCTGCCGCGCCGAAGAAGGCCGCAGCCACGGGCATGGACCCGCTGGACGACCAGCTCTGGGGCCTCAAGTCCGTCCGCTCGGACCTCTCGCGCACCAAGCAGCCGGGCAGCAAGCAGGTCAAGGTCGGCGTCATCGACACCGGCATCGACGGCACGCACCCGGACATCGCGCCGAACTTCGACGAGGCCGATTCGCGCAACTTCACCCGCGACATCCCGACCGACGTCAACGGCGCCGAAGTCGACGGGCCGTGCGAGTTCCGCGGCTGCGTCGACCCGGTCAACCACGACGACGGCGGCCACGGCACGCACGTCGCGGGCACCATCGCCGCCGCGGCGAACGGCTTCGGCGTCTCCGGCGTCGCGCCGAACGTGACGCTGGTGAACATCCGCGCCGGCCAGGACTCGGGCTTCTTCTTCCTGCAGCCGACGGTCGACGCGATCACCTACGCCGGTGACGCGGGCATCGACGTCGTCAACATGTCGTTCTACACCGACCCGTGGCTGTACAACTGCACGGCGAACCCGGCGGATTCCCCCGCCGAGCAGGCCGAGCAGCGCACGATCATCGAGGCGACCCAGCGCGCGCTGAACTACGCGCACCGCAAGGGCGTCACGATGGTGGTCGCGCTGGGCAACCAGCACACCGACCTGGGCGCGCCGCAGCCGGACACCACGAGCCCCGACTACCCGGCGAACGGCACGCACCCGCGCACGGTGGACAACAGCACCTGCCTGAGCCTGCCGGTCGAGGGCAACCACACGATCGGCGTCAGCGCGTTCGGGCCGTCCCAGAAGAAGGCGGACTACTCGAACTACGGCCTCGAGCAGATCTCGGTTTCGGCCCCGGGCGGCTTCTTCCGCGACGGCTTCGGCACGCCGTGGTACCGCACGCTCGAGAACGAGATCCTCTCGACGTACCCGAAGAACGTGGGCGTGGCGGCCGGCAACATCGACGCCGACGGCAACATCACCGCGGCGGGCACGACGGCGGGCATCCAGAAGGCGACGGCGGCCGACGGCCGGGTCGGCTACTACCAGTGGCTGCAGGGAACGTCGATGGCCACGCCGCACACCACCGGTGTCGTGGCGCTGATCATTTCCCAGTACGGCAAGAAGTCCCACGGCGAGTTCGGCATGGACCCCGACAAGGTCCAGCGCGTCCTCGAGGGCACCGCGGCGAAGATCGCCTGCCCGGTGCCGCGCACGGTGGACTACCTGAAGGAGGGCCGCGACGCGACGTTCACGGCCACCTGTGAAGGCGACCTGTCGTTCAACGGCTTCTACGGCCACGGCGCGGTCGACGCCTACGCGGCCGTGACGCGCGGGTCGCAGTACCTGAAGTAAGCAACGTTCGAAGCGCAACGCCCCGGACAGGCAACCTGTCCGGGGCGTTGCGCGTGTACAGCGGGACTGGGGGAGGGGTTCCGTTGATCGCGCGAGAACCGGCGTTGCCGGTTGATCCGAGACTGCCCGGCGAGCCGACGGTGCTCGAGGTGGGCTGGGCGCGGCTGTGGCTGGCCCGGCGCGGCGTGCGGGTGTGGCTGCCGACGCGGCTGCTCGCGCTTCGCCTCGGGGCGCGCGCCATCGGTGGCCGGGGAACACCGCCGTACCTGGTCGTCTTCGCGGTGCTGTGGTCGTTCGGCATGCCGTTCGTCGAAGAGGCGGACCTGCCGGGGCCGGCCGCGATCGCCGTCCTGCTCTGCGTCGCGTTCCAGGTGGTGCGCTGGCGCCGGATGCAGAGCCGCGAACAGTTCGCGGAGCGCTTGACCGGCGCCGGGAGTCCGCTCCCGCTTCGCGTGGCGGCGAAGCAGGTCGGCTGGTGGTACCTGGTTTCGGCGGCCTTCACGTTCGTCGGCGGGGCGGTGTTGTGCGCCGCGGCGTTCCTGGCCCTGCCGGGGCAGGCCGTGCGGCACTGGTACCCGCCGTCCGTGGCCATCGGGATGCACACGGTCGCGCTGGCGGTCGGTGCCGGCGCGACCGCACTGGTGCTCGGCCGGGCGCTGCGCGCACCGGTGCTCGCGGAGGACGAGGCGTCGCGGCTGGTCGACGAGGCACTGCGCGCCGAGGACGTCTACCGGTTCGCCCCGTGCGCCGTGTACTCCGTGCTGGCGCTGCCGGTGTTCGTCGTCGACTGGGCGGTGCCGGGGTGGCTGGGGTGGTCCGCGCTGGCGTACCTGGTCACGGCCGTCGCCCTGCAGCTGCTGGGGTGGGCGGATGTCCGCTATCGGTACCGCCGGCTGCCGCCCGGCTGCTACGGCCGGTAGACCTTTTCTCCGCCTCGAGCGGGCAAGGCGGGAACAACGGTGGAGGTTCGATGGTGGGAACAGCGTGGACGACGCTCGCCGAGAGGCAGGGGGCGCGGGAGTGGCTGGCCCGCCACGGCGTGGAAGTGGACGAGCCGACGCCGCTGCTCGCGGTGCGCGCCGGGGCCCGGGTGCTGGCCACGCGGCCCTACCGGGCCTACACCGTGCTTTGCCTGGTGGTCTGGGTGGTCGCCTTGTTCCCGCCGGTCCCGGTGCTCGCGCGGTTCCTGGTGTTGACCGTGCTCTTCACCGCCTTCCCCTTGCTGCAGTGGCGCCGGGTGTGCCGGGCCGACCGCGCCGCCGCCCGGCTGGTGCCCCCGGGCGCCCGGCCGTCGTTCCGGGTGGCGGCCGGGCACGTGGGCTGGTGGTACCTCGCTGCGATAGCGGTGACCTTCGGCGGCGGCGCGGTCCTGTGCGCGGGGTTCGCCGTCAACCCGGCGGGCTGGGCGGCCGCGCTGGTGATCGGCGCCGCGAACGTCGCGCTGGTCGTCGGCCGGGCCCTGCGTGCCCCGGTGATCGCCGAGGACGGGGCTTCCCTCGCCGTCGACGCGGCCTTGCGGGCCTACGACGCCCGCGGGTTCGCGGTGCCGTTCGTGTTCACGTTCCTCGCGTGGATCGACCTCTCCACCAGCCGGTCGTGGTCCTCGGCGCAGTGGTCCGCGATCGGGTACTTCGTCCTGGTGACGGCGGTCATGGTCGGTGCCGCGAAGGAGGGCCGGCGCGCATGCCTGCCGCGCGGCCACTACGGGACGGTGACCCCGTGACCGCCCCGGTGGTGACGGAGGCGGAGCGGATCGCGGCCGGACGCCGGCTGGTCAAGCACCGCGTTGCCGTGCCGACGATGACCGACCGGCCGGCCCTGCGGCTCGGCGGTCGCGACCGCGATGCCGGCGTCCGTGGTCAGCGGTTCGACGCCTTCTTGACGAACTTCGCCAGGTCCTTCGACTGCTGCACCCGGGTCGGCTCGTGGACGTACATCATGTGGCCCGCCGGGTAGTACGCCGTGTCGATGTTCTCGCGCAGTTCCTCGGGGATCTGCAAGCGGGCCAGCACGTGCTCGGCCGCGTAGTACGCCGTCGCGCCGTCGTAGTGGCCGAACGCCACGTGCACCTTCAGGTGCGGGTTCGCCCGCATCGCCGCGCTCAGCGAGTCCACCACCGACACCGAACGGCCCTCGAAGTCCGCGTACGACCACGCCTTGAACGTGTCCTCGTGGACCAGCTCGTACGGCAGGTCGTTGGCGTA
Source organism: Streptomyces sp. MN03-5084-2B (assembly GCA_033793495.1). Classification (GTDB taxonomy): domain Bacteria; phylum Actinomycetota; class Actinomycetes; order Mycobacteriales; family Pseudonocardiaceae; genus Amycolatopsis. Next base: position 119,340 of record JARAWT010000021.1, read on the forward strand.
CCCGAGTTCCGCCCGCACGTAGTGGTTGAACGCCGCCGCGTACGCGCCGATCACGCGGGAGATCGACGGGTCGTCGCTCATGTGCTCGCGGCCGCCGTCCGGCTCCCACGTCGTGAACCGGCCGTCCATCCGGCCGACCGTCAGGCCGCGGTCGCGCAGGAGCTCCGTGAAGAACCGGACGTGCTCGATCCGCAGGTTCACGCGGTCCACATAGGACTCGGGCAGGCCGGTCAGCGACGCCAGCGTGGCCACCGCCTCGGTCCTGTCCTGAGTGGACAGACGAGCGCCCCGGGACAGCGCCCACGGCAGGTCCTTCGCCGCGAAGTCCTCCGCGTCGGCGAGGACGTCGTCGAGCGGCCGCTCGCCGTGCAGGCCGTGGTAGTGCGCGATCGCCGCGTACGTCGGCACGTACAGCGAGTACGGGAGGTCGTTGCCCTCCGTGAACCGCAGCGTGCCCAGGTCGAGCACCGAGGAGATGAGCAGCAGCCCGTTCAGGTAGAGCCCGTGCCGGTCCTGCAGGTGCGCGGCCAGCCCGGCGGCGCGCAGCGTGCCGTACGACTCCCCGGCCAGGAACTTCGGCGACAGCCAGCGCTCGTGGCGCGACACCCACAGCCGGATGATCTCGCCGATCGACTCGATGTCGCCCTTGAAGCCGTGGAAGTCCTTCGTCTCGCCGCCGTCGGACGCGCGCGAGTAGCCGGTCGAGACGGGGTCGATGAACACGAGGTCGCTGTGCACCAGCAGCGTCTCGGGGTTGTCCGCCAGCCCGTACGGCGGCGGCACCAGGTCGTCGACGTCGCCCGAGAGCACCCGCCGCGGCCCGAGCAGGCCCATGTGCAGCCAGATGCTCGACGAGCCGGGGCCACCGTTGAAGGCGAACGTCACCGGCCGCGACCCCGGGTCGGCGTCGTCGAGGGTGTAGGAGGTGATGAACACCTCGGCCTTCGCCTTGAAGCCCTCGGACTTGCCGTCCTTGACGATCTCCTTGCGGAGGACGATCCGGCCCGCTTTGGCCGTGTACGCGAGTTTCTTCCGCTTCACGGTCAGCGTGTGCTGGGTCGTGACGATGTCATCGGCCGGCTCGGCCGCGACTTCGGTCGTCTCCGCGGCCTTCGGCTCGGGAGCCTCTTCGGGGGTGCTGTCCGCCATGGACCCAACTTAGTCCGCCCCGGACGGCGGCTGTGGCAGGGTGACCTGGTGCACACCGACGACTGGCCCTCGACCGTCGAGGAGGCGCTCGCCGAGAGTGCGGTGCCGGTCCGCACGCCGGAGACCGTGGGACAGACGGTGCAGGTGCGAGCCGGCTTGCCCGACCGGCCCGACGCCCACCATCCGCAGGTGCTGCCGACCGGTGCGGCAGGCCGTGTTCAGAACGGGCCCGGACCGGGGATCCCCGAGACGTGTCGCCCGATCACGTACGCCTGCCGCCTGCCCGAGACCCCGTTCCGGCTGTCCCGGGCGGCGCTGCGATGAGGTCCCTGCCCGAGCTGGACGCCGCCGTCGCCGGCTGCCGCGCCTGTCCCCGCCTCGTCGCCTGGCGCGAGGGCGTCGCGGGCACCAAGGCGGCCTTCCGCGGCGAGGAGTACTGGGCGCGCCCGGTGCCGGGCTTCGGGCCGCCGGACGCGTCGCTCGCGGTCGTCGGCCTGGCGCCCTCGGCGCACGGCGCGAACCGCACCGGCCGGATGTTCACCGGCGACCCATCGGGTGATTTCCTGTTCCGCGTCCTGCACGAGGTCGGGCTCGCGTCGCAGCCGACGTCCACGGCGATCGGCGACGGCCTGGAGCTGTCCGGCACCCGGCTCGTTTCGCCCGTGCGGTGCGCGCCGCCGGAGAACAAGCCGACGCCCGCCGAGCGGGACACGTGCCGTCCGTGGCTCGCGGAGGAGCTGGCACTGTTACGTCCGACACTGCGGGCGATCGTGGTGCTCGGCGCGTTCGGCTGGCAGGCGTTACTGCCCGTGCTGGAGGCGGCCGGCTGGCCGGTGCCGCAGCCGCGTCCGGCGTTCGCGCACGGAGCGGTCCTGGAGCTGGACGACCTGCGGGTTTTCGGCTGTTATCACGTCTCGCCGCGCAATGTCCAGACACACCGCGTGACCCACGCCATGGTGGCCGACGTCTTCCGCGCCGCGACCTCGGTGACAGGGCACGACTGAATCGTTACGGAAACCGCAGCGACGCTGGTCACAGCCGGATGGGGCCCCCGAGCGAGGTCGCGGCGAAGGTGTCACCATGAGGACATGGCTGCTGCGAAGTCGAAGTCGGAACCGACTCGGATCCTCGTCCTCGGTGGTGGGTACGTCGGGCTCTACACGGCGTACGGCCTCCAGAAGATGCTCCGGGCCAACGAGGCCTCCGTGACCGTCGTTGACCCGCAGCCCCACATGACCTACGCGCCGTTCCTCCCGGAGGCCGCGGCCGGCGCGATCGAGCCCCGGCACGTGGTCGTGCCGCTGCGGCGGGTGCTCAAGCGCTGCCACGTGCTGACCGCGCGCGTCACCAAGATCGAGAACGACAAGAAGTCGGTCACGGTCGAGGCGGCCGACGGCCACATCGAGCAGCTCGGCTACGACATCCTGGTCGTCGCCCTCGGCGCCGTCGCGCGCATCCTGCCGATCCCGGGCCTGGTCGAGGAGGGCATCGCCTTCAAGACCATCGGCGAGGCGATCTACCTGCGCAACCACATCATGACCAAGCTCGACGAGGCGGCCAGCACGCTCGACCCCGAGCTGCGCAAGCGCCTGCTGACGTTCACCGTCGTCGGCGGCGGGTTCGCCGGCATCGAGGCGCTGGCCGAGCTCGAGGACATGACCCGGTTCGCGGTGGAGAACTACTACCCGAACATCAAGACCTCCGACATCCGCTGGGTGCTCGTCGAGGCGGCCGGCCGGATCCTGCCCGAGGTCCGCGAGACCCTGGGTGTGTACACGGTCGAGCAGCTGGAGAAGCGCGGCATCGAGGTCTACCTGTCGACGGCGGCGAAGTCGTTCGAGAACGGCCACGTCGTGCTGTCGGACGGCACCGAGTTCGACACCGACACGATCATCTGGACCGCGGGTGTGAAGGCCAACCCGGTGGTGGGCCAGTCGGACCTGCCGGTCGACAAGCGCGGCCGCCTCGAGGCGACCGCGGCGATGCAGGTCGTCGGCCACCCGGACGTGTGGACCGCGGGCGACAACGCGGCGATCCCGGACCTCTCGCGCACCGAAGAGGACCCGACGGCGACCTGCCCGCCGAACGCGCAGCACGCGGTCCGCCAGGCGCGGCTGCTGGCGAAGAACATCATCAAGGTCCTGCGTGGCGGCAAGCCGAAGGACTACTACCACAAGAACCTCGGCGCGGTCGCCAGCCTCGGCCTCCACAAGGGTGTCGCGGACGCGCTCAACCTGAAGATCAAGGGCTTCCCGGCGTGGCTGTTCCACCGCGCCTACCACCTCAAGGCGATGCCGACGTGGAACCGCCGCATCCGGATCCTGTTCGACTGGATCCTGGGTGGGTTGTTCCGGCGTGAGGTGATCTCGCTCGGGCAGATCAACAACCCGAAGGACGAGTTCGCGCGCGTCTCGAAGTCCTGAGAGCCCGCTTTCGAGAGCCCCCGATCCCGCGATCGGGGGCTCTCGGCGTCTCAGCCACCGTGCGGTTCGGCGGCCGGTCCCGCGACGGGCGGGGCGACGGCGCTGTGCGTCGCGGGTTCGCTCGGTCCGGGCGATGCGGCGTACCCGGTCACGCCCGCGCCCAGCACCGCGCCCGCGGTGAAGGCCAGTGCCACCGTCCTGACCGCGAACCTCGCCTTGCAGTGGATCTCCATGCCGGCACTTCCCGTCAGAGTGACGATTAAGGTCGGGCCGACGGTAGTCCGCCGGGCCGGTTAGCGTCAAGGTGACGATTATGGGCGGGACCGGAGCATGGCGGGGTGGAGCACGGTGGCGGGGCCACGGCGGTAGAGCGCGGCCGGCCGGCCGGGCTGTCGCGAGACCCGCTCGCCGGTCGGGATCAGGAACCCGTCGACGCCGGTGATCTTGCGGTGGAAGTTCCGCGGGTCGAGCTGCTCGCCCCAGACGATCTCGTAGACCTCGCGCAGGTCGGTCATCGTGAACTCCGGTGCGCAGAAGGCCGCCGCGAGCGTGGTGTACTCGAGCTTGGCCCGGGCGCGTTCCACCGCGTCGGCGATGATCTTCTTGTGGTCGAACGCGATCCGGGTGCGCGGTTTCAGCGCCTTCTCCACGGGCACGAGGACCGCTTCGCGGGCGTCGCCGCCGGCCACCGGATCCGGCAGCTGGGGTGAGAAGGCGACGTAGCAGATCGCGATCACGCGCCGGCGCGGATCGCGGCCCGGTGTCCCGTACGTGCGCAGCTGTTCCAGGTGTAACGCCTTTGCGTCGAGGCCCGTCTCTTCGTGTAGTTCGCGGGCCGCGGCGTGGTCGAGGTCCTCCGACGCCGACGCGAGGAAGCCGCCGGGCAGGGCCAGCATGCCCTCGTACGGCGGAATTCCCCGCTTCACCAGCATGATCTGCAGTGCGTTGTCGTGCACGGTCAGGACGGCCAGGTCCACGGCGACCGCCACCTCGGGAATCGTCCACTCGTCGGGCTCAGTCATGGTCGACAACACGGCCGTTCGTGGTCGGTGGAGTGTCCATAGTGCACAGTGTACGCAGCGGGCCAATATTCGTCTTATTGACGAGAATAGCCCGTTGGGGCTACCTTGCATGGTGCACTTGGCATCCTGCCTGGTCGCGAGGGCGCCGTTTCGGCGGACAGAGGGAGATCGTCATGGCAGTGTGGAAAGAAGGGCGGTCGCCGGCGTGTTGGTGATCTTGACCGCGATGGAGGTGGAGCGCGCCGCGGTGCGGGCGCGGATGACCGGGGTGCGGCGCCACGTGCACCACGCGGGAACGGTGTTCGACGTCGGCGAGCTGGCCGGCCGTCCGGCGGCGCTCGGCATGGTGGGGAAGGGCAACGCCGGCGCCGCGGCGATCGCGGAACGCGCGGTCGCGGAGTTCTCGCCGTCCGCGGTCCTGTTCACCGGTGTCGCCGGCGGCCTGCGCGACTGGTTGCGGCTCGGCGACGTCGTCGTCGCCCGCAAGGTCTACGCCTACCACGGCGGCTACAGCGACGACCAGGGCTTCCGGAGCAGGCCGGAGGCGTGGGAACCGTCGTACCGGTTGCTGGAACAGGCGCGGGCGCTGGCCAGGGACGGGAACTGGGCCGGCTCGGAGAACGCGCCGGAAGTCCACTTCGAGCCGGTCGCCGCGGGCGAGGTGGTGGTCGACGGGCGGACGTCCGCGGTCGCCCGGTACCTGTGGGACAACTACAACGACGCGGTGGCGGTCGAAATGGAGAGCGCGGGGTTCGCGCTGACCGGCCGGCTCAACGACGACGTCCCGGCGCTGACCGTCCGGGGGATCAGCGACCGCGCGGACGGCGCGAAGGACGTGGCGGACGAGTCGGACTGGCAGGCGGTCGCCGCCGGCAACGCGGCGGACTTCGTCCGTGCGCTCGCCGCCGAGCTGGCGGCCCCGGACGGCTCCCCGGCCCGTGCGGAGGAGCGCACCGAGGCGCCGGCGCCGACCTTCACCAACGTGGCCAAGGACAACGCGCGCGTCGGCCAGCAGGTGGGCGCGATCTACGGGGACTTCACCGTCACGCAGCGATCCTCCGGGGGGCACGCGTGAACGTCCCGCCCACCCCGCCGCACGGGTTCCACAACCAGGCGTCCGGCGACGCCCACGTCGAACAGCAGATCGGCGCGATCTACGGCGGCACGTTCCACCGCCACGAGACGACGTACAACGTCAACCCGTCGGACCCGCCGGAGCGCCGGTTCGAGGTCGCGCTCAACCACCTGCGAGGGGGTACCCCGCGCATGGCCGAATCGCTGTTCCAGGAACTGCTGCAGCAGGGGCACGCCTCCACCCGGCTCGCCTACCACTACGCCCTGTCCGTCCTCAGTGACCGGTCGCTCAACGAGATCGGCGACGAGGTGTACGCGCAGTTCCGGATGGCGGACCTCACGGCCCGGCGGTTCGCCCACGACGAGTGGCGCGGCGCGCTGGGCGTGGTGTGGGAGCTGATGTCCTTCGTGTGGCGGCAGGAGATGGGCGGCACCCTGGACGCCGCCGACCTGGCGAAGGCCATGGCGAACCTGCAGGAGCTGCCCCGGGACCGGCAGAACGAGATCACGCGTCACCTCGCGCTCGTCCTCGGCGGCGCGCTCCAGGACAGCTTGGACACCGTGGACGCCCAGCGCGTCCGGACCGAGCGGCTCGGGCACGACCGGGTGGGCCGGGCGTGGAAGTTCTTCGAACCGGATCCGGCGGTGCCGCGGTACTTCGTGCCCGCGCGCACGGCCATCCCCACGGCGGACTGGGTGAAGGCGGGCCTCAGCGGCGCGGGCGTGCTCCTCGGCATCATCGCTTTCCTCAGTGGATTCGGCGACGGCAGGCCGGGTGTCGCCATCCCCGCGCTGCTCGTCATGGCGGCCGGGTTCGCCGGCGCGCTCTGGGCGGGCCGCGAGCAGCAGCTGGGGACGATGCGGCTGGTCGCCCGCGACCGCGAGCACGGCGTCCCGCTGCAGTTCCAGGCCGCCGCCTCGCCCGGTCACTGGGTGTCGTCCCGGTTCGTCGAGCAGATCCACAAGCTGGTGGAGGCGCGCTTCTGGGACGCGCGGCCGCACACGCAGGGAAGCTGGGTGAACGACACCCGCGGCATCTGCGAGTACTACAAGTGGCGGTTCGTGTCCCTGTTCGGCAACGCGCAGGTCGAAGCCGGGGCGGTGAACTGGCTGATCCGGTGGCACGCCCAGCGGGTGGCCGCGCAGTGGCGCAACGGCACCCTGTTCGCCTACCGCGACGAGGTCCGCCCGTCCGCGACCAGCGTTCTCGTCCACCGCGCCGGGATCGCCGTCGCCATCGTCGGAGCCCTGATCATGCTCGGCGGTCAGGGCAGCTTCGTCGGAGCGGCGTTCTTCCTCGGCATCGGCGGCTTCTTCGCGGTGAAGCACGGCCTCGGGATCATGGTGGCCCACCAGTTCCACGCCGAGGAGAACGAACGCGGCAGCCGGCTGCTGAAGGAGGAGGAGCAGGCGTTCGCGGAGTGGTCCCGGGTGCTCGCGGACCGGCCCGACGACGCCGAGATGGCCTGGTGGCTCGACCTCGACAAGTCCCACCTCAAGACCGAGGCACTCCGCCGTTGCGCGCTGACCAACCGCGACCTGGTGGCGCACGTGGTCCTGACGGAGGGAGCGGCCAACGCCCGCCGCGCCCGGGTACTCGGCGGCCCGATGCGGTATTCGAGGTACGTGATCCTGGTGTTCCTCCTGACCCACAGCGGCGTCCGCGAGATCGAAGTGGACTTGGACTTCCTGAAGGCGGACGTCCACGACGAGCGCCGGACATCATTCCGCTACGACGCCCTCTCGGCAGCCCGCGTCGCCGAAGTCGGCGTCCGTTACGCGGACGGCTGGCACTACCAGATCATCAACGGCGACAACGCGGTCCTCCAGCAGACCCAGTCGGTCCGCAAGAGGGCGTTCCGCCTGACCCTCGTCAGCGGCGAGCAGATCTCGGTCGTCGCCGAGGGTTTCGAAGGCCTGACGGACGAAAGCGTGGAGAACGAGGCGATGTTGCAGCGCCTGGCCCTCGAATCATCGGGCATCGCGGGCGCACTCCACGTGCTCGAGGCGGTCTCGGCAGAGGGCCGCGACTGGATCGTGAGGGAGCAGGAGCGCCGCCGCCGCCGCTCGGAGGACTGGCGCCGAGGCGACCAGGGCCCAGGCCTCCTCGACGGCTTCGGGCCCGAATAGTGCGGCGCGCTGGAGGCGTGCCCGGTCAGATCACCTAGAGTGTGCGGTGCCCCCGTAGCCCAATCGGCAGAGGCAGTCGACTTAAAATCGATTCAGTGCGGGTTCGAGTCCCGTCGGGGGCACCATGCAGCATCCTCGTGAGCTGCGGCTGCCGCCACGGTGGAGTGCGCCACCGAAGAACGACCGGATCTGCCGAAGAATTCGTTCTCGCGGAGAGCGATTTCTGAATCGGCTCGCGGCAACAAAGTCAGTATGGGGAATCGGTCACGACCATGATCGGCTGACCTACGAAACCCGCAGGACGTAGTTCCCGCTCTGACTGCCGTCATGCGCGCCGCCCGACGGGCAGTGTGTTGCGGCGATCCCGTTGCCCGCGAAGAACAGGCCGTTGCACCGATGACAGAAGCGCCAGTCCGTCTGGCCGCCCGGGCCGTCGTTGTTGCCGACGTCCTCCAGCCGGAAGGAATCACGGAGCAGGTCCGGCACGGGCTGACCGGGGCTGTGGCCGACCGTGGGCCAGATCGGGCACACGCCGAATCCGCGTTCGCCCCGGCCGAGGTACCACACCGCCTTGCAGTTCGCGCACCAATGCCACCCCGGCTGTCCGACGCCGCTTTCGGTGGCGCGGCGAATGGTGTAGATGCCACTGCCGTTGAGGTAGTGGTTGTGGTCCCACAGGTGGGAGACCGGGCAGTGGCCGTTGTCGCCGCCGGCGGTGAACCACATCGCCTGGCACCGGGAGCACCACCGGAAGTCGCTCGACGCCGCCGCGGCCTCGGGAATCGACATCGCCGCGGCTGCGCCCGCCATGAGCAGGCCTGACGCGGCTCGGAGGACTTGACGTCTGCTGTGTCCGCGGTCCGCCGACATGGGAGCTCCTCGTTCTCGGTACGGGCACTCCGGCCGGCGCCCGGCCCTGGGGTCGCTCACCTTCGGGCACTTGTTACGCCGTCGTCGCCCCTTGACGGGCCCGCAGCAGCGCTGCATACTCCCGTAACCTCCCGTTAATCGATTAACGGACCGGCAGGGAAGGAGGGCGTCCCATGGCGAGGGTCCGGATGTCCGACGTCGCTGCCCGGGCCGGGGTGTCCACCGCGACCGTGTCGCTCGTGCTCAGCGGGCGGGACGCGGCTCGCGTGTCGCCGCAGACTCAGCAGCGGGTGCGGGAAGCCGCCCAGGCCGTCGGGTACGAGCTGAACTCCGTTGCTCGGAGCCTGCGGACGCAGCGGACGCGCATGGTGGGCCTGATTTCGGACACCATCGCCAGCACCCCGTTCGCCGGGCGGATGCTCGCCGGGGCCAACGATGTTGCGCGTGAGCAGGGGAACCTCGTCGTCCTGGTCGATACCGAGGGGGACGCCGATGCCGAGCGGCAGGCGCTCAACGCCCTGAGCGGCCAGCAGGTCGACGCCATCATCTACGCGAGCATGTGGCACCGCGTGGTCGAGGTGCCGGACGGCCTGCCCGCGGACGCCGTCCTGCTCGACTGCGCCTCGGCCACGGGCGGCCGGGCCGCGGTCGTCCCGGACGAACGCGCCGGCGGGATGGCCGCCGTGCGGGAACTGGTCGCTGCCGGGCACCGGCGGATCGCCTTCCTGGATGCCGAGGAACGGTTCGAGCTCGTTGCCTCGCCCCTGCGGTACGAGGGGTACCTGCGGGTGCTGGCCGAGGCGGGAATCGAGCCGGATCCTGCCCTGCACGCCCGGGCCGAACCGGTGGCCGGCGGTGGGCGGGACGCCGCCCGGCGGCTGCTGGACCTGCCTGCCGAAAAGCGGCCCACCGCGATGTTCTGCTTCAACGACCGCATGGCGATGGGCGCCTACGCGGCCGCGCACCACCGGGGCCTTTCCGTCCCCGGTGACCTGTCCGTCGTCGGTTACGACGACCAGCAACTGGTGGCGGCGGAACTCGATCCGCCGCTGACGACGATCGCGCTCCCGCACTACGAAATGGGCCGGTGGGCGATGGAGGTGGCGCTCGGGCTGCGGCACGCGGACCCGGCGGCCCCGCACCTCATGCCGTGCCCGGTCATCCGCCGGGGTTCGGTGGGCCCGCCGCCTGCCGCGTCCGGTGACTGACCGGCGGCGGACCGCACTTCTCACTGCATTCCACATGGCAGTTGGCGCTGCCATCCGGCACGGAGGCGACGGCCGGTCGCGCTCCGCAACAGAGAAAGAGATTCCACGGTGAAACGCAAATCCCTCTCCGTCATGGTAGCGGTACTGCTCGCGCTGGGCGGCTGTGCCCGCGCGAGCCAGCAGTCAGCCGGCGCGCCCGGTGAAATCACCATGTGGACGCACTCGGCGGGCAATCCCGGCGAACTGGCCGTCTACCAGCGGATCATCGCCGACTTCAACAGCTCGCAGAACCAGTACAAGATCGTCGAGCAGAACTTCCCGCAGGGTTCCTACAACGACGCGGTCACCGCGGCCGCCGCGTCGCGGAAACTGCCCTGCCTGCTGGACATGGACGGCCCGGTGATGCCGAACTGGGCGTGGGCAGGCTACCTGCAGCCGCTGGGACTACCGGACGACCTGATCAAGACGCTGCTGCCCACCACCGTCGGCCGCTACAAGGACACCGTCTACTCGGCGGGCTACTGGGACGCCGCGCTGTCGATCTTCGCGCGCAAGTCGGTGCTGGACAAGAACCAGATCAGGATCCCGACCGTCGAAAAGCCGTGGACGCTCGACGAGTTCGGCGCGGCCGTCACGAAGCTGAAGGCCAACGGCTACGCCACGCCGCTGGACCTGGGCGCCGCCGACAAGGGGGAGTGGTGGTCGTACGCCTATTCGCCGATGCTGCAGAGCGCCGGCGGTGACCTGATCGACCGCGCCACCATGAAGTCCGCGGACGGCGCGCTGAACGGTCCGGAGGCGGTCAAGTTCTTCACCTGGTTCCAGCAGGCGTTCAAGAACGGCTGGGCGGACAACGCGGGCCCGGTCGGCAACCAGCGTTTCATCGACAACAAGGTCGCCCTCAGCTACACCGGTGTGTGGAACGCCAAGGACGCGCTCGAGAGCGTCGGCGACGACCTGCTGATCCTGCCGCCGGTGGACTTCGGCAAGGGCCCGAAGATCGGCGGCGGCTCCTGGCAGTGGGGCGTTTCCGCCGGCTGCCAGAACGCCGACGGCGCCCGCGCGTACCTGAAGTTCAGCTTCCAGGACAAGTACCTCACCGCCTTCGCCGACAGCCAGGTCGTCATCCCGAGCACCACGGCCGCCGCGGCGGCGTCGAAGTACTTCGGCGACACCGCGCCGCTGCACCCGTTCGCCGTGCTGTCGCAGAAGTTCGCCCTCGCCCGGCCGGCCACCCCCGGCTACCCGGTGGTCTCCTCGACCTTCGAGAAGGCGGCCAAGGACATCATGAGCGGCGCCGACGTGAAGCCGGCGCTCGACAACGCCGTGCGGGCGATCGACACCGACATCAAGTCGCAGAACGGCTACGGCTTCTAGTGGACCGGGCGAAGGTCCACCACGAACGGCGTTCCGCGCGCCGGGCGGGCTGGGCGATGGCCGCGCCGGCCGTGCTGTTGCTGCTGGCGTTCCTGATCGTCCCGGTGCTCCTCGGGTTCGTCCTGTCGTTCACCAACGCGCGGCTCGTCTCGCCCGAGCCGACCACGTTCACCGGCCTCGACAACTTCGTCCGGGCCTTCACCGCCGACCCCACGTTCCTCCGCTCGCTGGTGAACACGTTCTGCTTCGCCGCGGTCGTCGTGCCGGTGCAGGCCGGGTTCGGGCTGCTGCTGGCCATCCTGGTGAACCGGAAGATCCGGGGTGCGGTGGCGTTCCGGGTCATCTTCTTCATCCCGGTCGTGACGTCGATCGTCGTCGTCTCGATCCTGTGGAAGTTCATGTACCAGCCGGACGGCCTGATCAACTCCTTCATCGACACGATCACCTTCGGCGCCTGGCAGGGCACGGCGTGGCTGAACGACCCGGGCACCGCCCTGACCGCGATCATCGTGCTGTCGATCTGGCAGGCGGTCGGCTTCCACATGCTGATCTGGCTGTCCGGCCTGCAGACCATTCCGCAGGAGCTGTACGAAGCCGCGCGGATCGACGGCGCGAGCACGTGGCAGCAGTTCCGCAACGTGACCTGGCCGTGCCTGCGCCCGACCCGGGTGTTCGTGCTGATCACCATCACCATCGCCGCACTCGGGCTGTTCGTGCAGATCGACGTGATGACCCAGGGCGGCCCGGTGGACTCCACCTCGACGCTGGTCTACCACGCCGTCCGGATGGGCTACCGCCAGCAGCAGATCGGCTACGGCTCGGCCCTGTCGCTGGTGTTCTTCGTGCTGGTGCTCGTCGTCGCGCTGGTCCAGCGCTTCCTGACCCGGGACAAGGACTGAACCATGACCATCCACAAAGGACGTGACGACGAGCGCGCGCTGCGCCGCCGACGGCGCGGCTGGACCTACCTGGTCCTGGCCGGGCTCGCCGTCTTCTTCCTGTTCCCGCTGGTGTTCATGTTCGTCTCCAGCCTGAAGCCCGACGGCCAGATCCTGTCCGACGTCGGCGGGTGGCGGGCGTTCCTGCCGGTCGGGGACATCAGCTTCGACAACTACGCGCAGGTGTTCGACCGGGTGCCGGTCGGGCGGTTCCTGCTCAACTCGGTCCTCGTCACGGTGGCGATCGTGGCCGCCGGGCTGGTGGTGAACTCGATGGCCGGGTTCGCGATCTCCCGGCTGCGCTGGACCGGCCGCGGCGTCGTGCTCAGCGTCGTCATCGCCACGCTGATCGTGCCCTTCGAGACCATCGCGGTGCCGATGGTCTACTGGGTCTCGCAGCTGCCGACCCTGCTGTTCCAAAATGGACGGATCGTGTACGACTTCGGGTGGCTGGACACCTACCAGGTGCAGATCATCCCGTTCGTCGCCAACGGGTTCTCGATCTTCCTGTTCACCCAGTACTTCTCGACCATACCCACCGCACTCGACGAAGCGGCTCGCATCGACGGCGCCGGCTGGTTCACCATCTACCGGAAGATCGCCGTGCCGCTGGCCGGCCCGGCGTTCGCCACCGTCGCGATCCTGACGTTCCTGCCGGCCTGGAACCAGTACCTGTGGCCCAGCATGGTCGTCCAGGACGAGAAGCTGCGGCCGGTCATGGTCGGCATGCAGTACTTCTTCCAGGACAACACCGCCTGGGGCGAGGTCATGGCCTACACGTCGATGATCACCCTCCCAGTCCTCGTGGTCTTCCTCGCCTTCCAGCGCGCGTTCGTCAGCAGCGTCGCGGCCAGCGGCGTCAAGGAATGACCCCCTTCGAAAGGCTCCCATGTTTTCACTGCCCGACTCCTGGGTCTGGGACTTCTGGTTCGCCGACGACGGCGACCGCTACCACCTGTTCTTCCTCTACGCCTCCCGCGCCCTGCACGACCCCGAAGCCCGGCACTACCGCGCCTCGATCGGCCACGCCGTCTCGGCCGACCTGGTGCACTGGACGCGGCTCGAGGACGCCCTGGTCCGCGCGGACGCCCCGGCGTTCGACGACCTGGCGACCTGGACCGGTTCGGTGGTGCGGCACCCGGACGGCACGTGGTTCCTGTTCTACACCGGCGCCACCCGCGCTCCCGGCGGCAAGAACGTCCAGCGGATCGGCTGTGCCACGTCGCCGGATCTCGTGACGTGGCGACGGGCTTCGGAAAATCCGGTCCTGGCCGCCGATCCCCGCTGGTACGAGACGCTGGACGACGGCTGGCACGACGAGGCGTTCCGCGACCCGTGGGTGTTCGCCGATCCCGGCGGGGACGGCTGGCACATGCTCGTCACCGCGCGTGCCGCCACCGGTGAGCCGTTCGAACGCGGCGTCGTCGGCCACGCCGTCTCGGCGGACCTGCGGCACTGGGAACTGCGCCCGCCGCTGACCGCACCCGGCCCGCGCGGGTTCGGGCAGCTGGAGGTCCTGCAGGTCGAGGTGGTGGACGGCCGCCCGGTGCTGCTGTTCTCCTGCCTGGCCGAGCACGCCTCGGCGGATCGTCGAGCCACCGGCACGACCGGCGGGATCTGGGCCGCACCCGCCGGCGGCCCGCTCGGGCCGTTCGACGTCGCGGCCGCCGAACCCGTCACCGACGACCGCTGCTACAGCGGCCGCCTGATCCGCCGCCGGTCCGACGACCGGTGGGTGCTGCTCGCGTTCCACCACCGCGGCGAGTCCGGTTTCGTCGGCGCCATCGGCGATCCCGTGCCGGTGGCGTGGGACGGGAAACGTCTCGCCCTGCTCGAACCCTGAATTCCCGGAGGTTCCCATGCGCTCAACGACGAGCCGCCTTCGCCTGCTGTCCGCCGTCGCCCTCGTGGCGGCGACGGCGGTGGCAGGCCTGACCGACGCACCGCACGCCGCGGCGGCGGACACCTACCGCGCGCAGTACCACTTCACCGTGCCCGACCACTGGAAGAACGACCCCCAGCGGCCGGTGTACGTCAACGGCGAGTTCAACTACTACTACCTCTACAACGCCGACTACCCGGCCGAGGTCGGCACGGCCTGGCGGCTGGCGACGACCACGGACGGCGTCGCCTTCGCCGACCAAGGCATTGCGGCGCCGAAGAAGACGAACGCGAACTACGACCTGTGGTCGGGTTCGGCGGTGGTCGACACCGCGAACACGGCCGGCTTCGGTGCCGGTGCGGTGGTCCAGCTGGTCACGCAGATGGACCACCCGGTCAACGCTTCCGGGCCGCAGGCGCAGTTCCTGTGGTACTCGATCGACGGCGGCCGGACGTTCCGGCCCTACGGCGACACGCCGGTCATCCCGAACGGCGGCCGCCGCGACTTCCGGGACCCCAAGGTCGTCCGGGACGCCGAACGCGGCCGCTGGGTCGCGGCGATCACCGAAGGCGACCGGATCGGGTTCTTCACCTCGCCGGACCTGAAGACGTGGACGTGGCAGTCGGACTTCGTGAGCACCTACGGCGTCCTCGAATGCCCCGACCTGTTCCCGATCCGGGCCGACGACGGCACCACGCACTGGGTGCTGGGCGTCAGCGCCGGCGGCACCCCGGGTACCTACGCCTACTGGACCGGCGGCTTCGACGGCGCGGCGTTCACGGCCGACGCGGCCACGCCGCAGTGGCTCGACCACGGCTTCGACTGGTACGCCGGGGTCACCTGGGAGGACCCGGCCGGCCCGGCGGACCGGCGGTTCGGCATGGCCTGGATGAACAACTGGGCCTATGCGGACACCACGCCCACCCGGGCCGCCGACGGCTTCAACGGCACCGACTCCATCGTCCGCCAGATCACGCTCAAGCACTACCCGGACGGCTACGCCCTGGCCTCGCAACCGACTCCGGCGCTGGCCTCCCACGCCCGCTCGGTGACCGACCTGGGCACCATCCGGGTCGACGGCGGCCTGGTGCCGCTGGCCTACCACGGAACGGCCTACCAGCTCGACACCGACGTCAGCTGGACCCAGCTGGACAACATCGGCCTGCAGCTGCGGGTGTCGGCCGACGGGACCCGGCACGCGGACGCCGGGATCTACCACGACTACAGCTACCTCAACCGCCGTCAGACCGGGGAACCCGACACGACCGGCACGCGCGGGGAGAGCCACGCGCCGTGGAACCCGGCGAAGAAGACCGCGCACCTCCGGATCCTGGTCGACCGGACCACGATCGAGGTGTTCGTCGACGACGGCCGGTACGTGCACTCCAGCGAGGTCTTCGCCGATCCCGCCGACACCGGCATCAACCTCTACGCCACCGGCGGCAGCGCCACCTTCGCCAACACGACCATCACCGAGTTCCCCGACCTGGCCCAGCGCCCGGCGCACGTGGTCTCCGGGTTCGAAGGCAGCGCCTACGACGCCGGCTGGACGACCACCGGCAGCTTCACCGGCACCGGCCCGTCGTTCGAGTACCTGCCCGGCATGGTCGGCAACGCGGTCCTGGACACCTTCGCCGGCGGTGGGGACCCGGGCACCGGCACCATCAGCTCACCGCCGTTCAGCCTCGACCGCAACCACTTGCACTTCCTCCTCGCCGGCGGCAACCACCCGGGTCAGACGTCGATCGACCTCGTCGTGAACGGCCAGGTGGTGCGGACGGCCACCGGGGACGACACCGGCGTGCTCAAGCCGGTCGACTGGGACGTCAGCGCGCTGCAGGGGCAGAGCGCCCAGGTCCGGGTCGTCGACCAGGCGACCGGTGCGTGGGGGCACCTCATGGTCGACCAGCTGCTGCTCAGCGACTGAAGCGCCCGGCCGGAGCGGGACAGGCCTGCTCCGGCCGGGCGCCGATCGTCACCGGCCGCGCGGCAGCACCAGCAGGGTGATCGAGTTCGCCGGGTACGTCGTGGTGGCCCGGCCGCGGTTCACGCCGAGATCCGCGCCGCGCACGATCGAGGAGAGATCGGCCGGGCCGTAGGTGAACCGCTGCGCCTTGCCGGTGCCGAAGCCGGCGATCGACAGCGGGGAGCTGAGTTCGCTGCCCGTCTTGTTGACCACCATCAGGGTCAGGGCTCCGTCGCAGCGGCGTTGTGCGCCGTAGACGGCGAGCTGTCCCTGGTCGCTGCTGGACGCCGAGACGCTGAGGTCGCCGAACTGGCCCCCGGCGCCGTCGTAGTTGCGGTACATCCGGAACGCGTACGCGGCTGGGTCCGTGGGTTTGGGTTCGCCCCAGATGGTGGCCAGGTCGAGGCCTTCGCGGCCGAAGATGCCGAGGACGTCGGCTTCGGCCAGCGCGCCGTTGATGTCGTCCAGTGCGCCCCAGTTGTACTCGGTGATGGCGGTCTTGGTGCCGGGGTTGTACTGGGCGATCCACTGCTTCATCGTGCGGATGAACTGCAGCGGAGGCGCGTTGACGCCGCTCGGGCCGATCCAGGATTCCTCGACGTAGGACGGGTCCCACAGCGAGCGCGTCGACCGCAGCCGCCACGCGTTGGCTTCGGGTGTCTTGTCGCCGCTGATCTGAGGGTAGTAGTGCTGGTCGAAGTAGTCGAGCAGCCGCTTGCCCGCGGTCGTGCTCGCGTCCTTCATGTTCTTGAGGAACCACTGGGACAGGTTGAGCCCGCCGTGGGCGGCGGCGTCCGCGCCCGGCGCGCACCCGTCCAGTCCCGAGGCGAGCCATTCGCAGTAGCCCCAGCCCGACGGGCCGAGGACCGCCGCCCGCGGGTCGGCGGCCTTGATGGCCGACGCGGTCGCCGTGCTCTTGCTGCCCAGTTCGTCGTCGCTCACCGGCTGGGGGTGCACGTCTCGGTGGGTGGAGCTCCACAGCACCGGTTCGTTGTCGAGTTCGTAGATCGGGACGCCGCCCCGGGCGGCCGGACCGAACTGGTTCACCAGGTGCGACACCATTTCGCCGGCGAAGGACGCGTCCGCCGGGACGGAGGTGTCCGTGGGTTCCGCGCCGGTGAGGTTCGTGTTGTTCAGCCGGCCGTTGCCGCAGTTGGCGTCCCACTGGTCGAAGGAGTCCTGGGTGGGGAAGCGGGTGGCGGGGAAGCCGCAGGCGTGCGGCCACTCCGGCCCGTCCTTGGCCACCCAGCCGGACATCGGCACGGTGACGACCTGCTTGATCCCGTGGTCGCGGTTGCGCTGGACGTAGGCCTCGAGGGTGTTGTCCGCCCCGGCCACGATGTTCTCGAAGTACCAGTCGCTGCCGGTGTTGTAGGTGTGGTTCTTGAAGTTGTAGCGGCTGCTCGCGTTGCCGCCCCAGCGCGAGACCGGGGTGCCGAGCTCGGCGACGAGCGCGGGATCGCCGCCGTTCATCCCGTAGATGTCGGGACTGATCGCGTGCCGGGCCGCGAACAGGTCCACGGACAGGCTGAGCCCGGCCGCGGAGGCCGGGGGTGCCGCAACGGCCTGCGCGGTCAGCAGCGCGGCCAGCACGCACCCGCTCGCCCGTAGCTGACGTCGTCGTCGAGCAACCATCGGAGTCTCCTGCCGTCGACTTCTGGGAGCGCTCCCATACGCTACCGGCCGGGTGCGGGGCGTCAAGCGGTCGTTCGGAGGCGATTCCGGCCGCTGAAAGTTTCACGAATGTCCACTTCGGAGTCGGCCAGAACCGGCGGCGCACGGCAGGGCAGGCGGGCGACTGCCTGCACGGCAGCGACGCGGGCTACCGGGCGCCGGCAGGTTGCGTCGATCCCGCACCGTTCGGCTGAGGCCGAAGCGGCCGCGAACTCCGGGGAAACCGGTCCACCGGCCGGGGGTACGCGGTCACGATGGCGGGATGGCGTTCACCGAACCCCCCGATCCCGGCCAGGCGCGCACGCTGGCCGAGCTCATCGCGCAGCTGCGGCTGCTCAAGGCGTGGGCGGGCGGTCCGTCGTACGCGCAGATCGCCGAGCGGGTCAACCGGCTGTGGACGGCCGCCGGGCGCCCGCCCGGGGAGCGGACCGCCCGCACGACCGTCGCCGACTGCTTCAAGACCGGCCGGGCCCGGCCCAACACCGATCTGCTGCTGGCCGTCGTCGAGGTGCTGCACCCGGATCCGGGTTACGTCGGCGACTGGCAGGACGTGCTGAGGGTGGTCCGCGGCCGCGCGGAGGCGGCGACCTTCGTGCAGGCCCAGCTCGGCCTGCCGGAGACGGTCGCGCACTTCACCGGGCGCCGGGCGGAACTCGCGCGGCTCGGCGCGGTGCTGAGCGAACGCGGCGGCCCGGTGGCGGCGATCGCGGGCATGGCCGGGGTCGGCAAGACCGGGCTCGCCGTCCACGCCGGACACGAGCTGCTGCGCACGGGCAAGTGCGAGAACGCGCTGTTCGTGAACCTGCGCGGGTTCCACCCCGACCCCGGTCACCCGCCGGTGGATCCGGCCGCGGTGCTCGACTCGTTCCTGCGGCTGCTCGGCGTGCCCGGGCACGCCGTCCCCGCCGACCTGGCCGGCAAGACCCGGCTCTACCAGGAGCGCTCGGCCGGGCGGCGGCTGCTCGTCGTCCTCGACAACGCGGCCGGCGAGGACCAGGTCCGGCCCCTGCTGCCCGGCGAGCGGGGCGGGCCGGTGCTCGTCACCAGCCGCCTGGCGCTCGCCGGCCTCTCCGGAGTCACGCACGTGCCGCTGGACGTGCTGAGCCCGGACGACGCGCTCGCGTACCTGCGGCACACCGTCGGCGCCGAGCGCATCGACCAGGCGCCCGGCGTGGCCCGGCGGATCACCGCCGAGCTCGGCCGGCTGCCGCTCGCGCTGAGCCTCGCCGCGCTGTGGATGACCGCGCCGGCCCACCGCTCGTGGCTGCTGGCCGACCACCTGGAACGGCTCGAGCAGCGGCGCGCGCACCTGCGGCTCGACAACGCCGTGGACGCGTCGATCAGCCTGTCCTACGAGCAGCTCGCCGAGCCGGAACGGCGGGCCCTGCGGCTGCTCGCCCTGCACCCGGGCGCGGACCTGGACGCCTACGGCGTCGCCGCGCTCACCGGTACCGGCCTGGCGGAGGCGACCCGGACCGCGGACCGGCTCGTCGCGGCGAGCCTGGTGCGGCGCGGCGAGGCGGGCCGGTTCGAGCTGCACGACCTGATCCGCGCGTTCGGGATGGCGCGGGCCCAGGACGAGGACGCCCCCGCCGGCCGCAAGGCGGCGCTGGCGCGGCTGTTCGACTACTACGCCTTCGCCACCGCGACCGCGATGGACCAGTACGCGCCGCGGATGCGGGACTACCGCCAGCGCGTCCCCGACCCCGGCCTGCCGATCCCGCCGCTGACCGACCGCGAGCCGGCGACCGCGTGGCTGGACGCCGAACGGGCCAACCTGGTCGGCGCCGGCGTCCACGGGGTGCCGTCCGGCCACGCGGGAGTGCTGTCGCGGCTGTTGTTCCGGTACCTGCAGACCGGCGGCTACATCGGCGAAGCGCTGGTCCTGCACACGAGCGCGACGGCGTCGGCGGACCCGGTCGCCCGCGGGCACGCCCTGGTGAGCCTCGGGGTCACCCACAGCCAGGTCGGCCGCTACGACGTCGCGACGCGGCGCGTCGAGGAGGCGCTGGACTGCTTCCGCGGCGCCGGCGACCGTTCCGGCGAGTGCCGGGCGCTCGGCACGCTGGGCGCGATCGCGTCCTGGAACGCCGACTTCCTGCGCTCGGCGGGGTTCCTGCGGGAGGCGCTGACGCTGTCGCGCGAGCTGCGCGACCAGGCCGGCGAGCGCACCGCGCTGACGAACCTCGGCTACGTCTACGGGCGGCTGGGCCGGTACGCGGAAGCCCTGGAGATCCAGCGGAAGGCGCTGGCCATCGACCAGCGGACCGGCGACCTGTGCGACACGGGCCGCACCCTGCTCAACATCGGTGACACGCACCTGCGGTCGGGCAGCCACGCGGAGGCCTTCGGCTACTTCCGCCGAGCCACGGCTATCGCCGAGCGGGCGGGCGACCGGGACCTGCACCTGGAGGCGCTGCTGTGCCTCGCGGACGCGTCACTGGAGCTCGGCCGGGCGGACCACGCCCGGACGACGCACGAGTGCGCGCTGGCGATGGCGGCCGACCTGGGCAGCCTGCACGCGGCGGCGCGTGCCCACGCGGGTCTGGCCAGGGCGCTGACGGCCACGGGGGATCCGGCGAGCGCCCGGCAGCACTGGCTGGTGGCCCGGGACCACCACCGTGAGCTGGGCCTCCCGGAGTCACCGGAGATCACCGCGGCCCTGGCCTGCTCCCTGGCCGCCGGCAGCTGAGAGCCGGCCCCGGCCGCGCGCCCGGCCCCCAGCGCCCGAAGGCCACATTGGGTGCGTTGAACGCAACCAAGGCCACATCGGGGCGCATTTGTCCGGGCCGCGGGCGGGCGCGTCCGGGTTCGTCCGGGATTGCTGCCCGCGCACCGCACCGACCGCGATGCTCGCAGCCGGTGCGGGACCGCGCTAGCTGTCCCACACCTCGGACACCCACCGTCGAAGGGAGACACCATGGGGCGCCTGATCGACCGCGTGCTGAACCGCATCGTGCCCACCGCCGAGGCTTCCGCCTGCAGTGGCCAGTACGTCTGCAACAACGCCGGTCACCCCGGCTACTGGTACCGGTTCTGCTGCGTGCAGGACGGCTGCCAGTGGACCAAGATCCGCAGCACCTGCTGATCGCACCGGTGAGCGTGCCGGGTGGTGTCCGCCGCCTTCCCCGCGGACACCACCCGGCGTGGAGGGAATGACATGGAGTACCTGCGGGCCGCCGCCGCGGCGCTGATCGCCGTGGTTTTCGCGGCTTCGGCGTTCTCGAAGCTGCGGGACTTCCGCGGCTTCGCGCGCTCGGTGCCCGCGCTGGTGCCGATGCCCGCGAGGTGGGTCACGCCGGTGTCGGTGGCCGTCGTGGGCACCGAACTGGCCTCCGCCGTCCTCGTGCCGGTCACCGCGGTGGGGGGTTTCGTCCTCGCGACAGCGTTGCTGCTGGCCTTCACCGTCGCCATTGCCGCTTCGCTGCGACGCGGGCGACGTGCCCCGTGCCGTTGCTTCGGCGCGACCGAAACCCCGATCGGTCCGCGCCACCTGGTCCGCAACACCGTGCTGATCTGCTTTGCCGTCCTCGGCGCCCTCGCGCCGGAGCAGCTGCCGCCCGTCGCCGGTGCCGCCGTCGCCGTCGCGGCCGGCGCGGTGGTGGCCGTGCTCGTCATCGCGATGGACGACATCGCGGTCGTGTTCGCAAGGAGTTCCTGATGCTCGTCGTCGTCGCCGCCCTGGTGCTGCTCGGCCTGGTGTGCCTGCTGAACCTGCTCCTGACCATCGGGATCCTGCGCCGGATGCGCGCCCAGCCCGCCGCGAAAGCCGAGCTGCCCTTCGCACTGCGGCCCGGTTCGGCCGTCGGCGAGTTCGCCGTCACCACGACCGACGGCGAGCCGCTCACCCTCGCCGACCTCGATGGCACGGTGGCGTTCTTCTCCGCCGACTGCCCCGCCTGCCACGAAACCCTGCCGGACTTCCTCGCCTACGCCCGCGCACAGGGCCGCGACAACGTCTTCGCCGTCTTCGGTGGCGACGAACCGGAAACCGTGCGCGCGCTCGCCGAGGTCGCGCACGTGGTGACGGCGGAGCCCGACGGCGGCCCGGTCGCCGCCGCGTTCCGCAACACCTGGACGCCGGCGCTGTACGTGGTGGCCGGCGGGCAGGTGCGGGCGACCGCCGCGCGGGTGCACGAGCTGCCCGTGCCCGCCGTCCGGTGACCGTGGCGGAACCGGACCGGCGGATCGGCGCGGACGAGGTGCGGGCGGCGGGCACGGCCGCCGCCCGCCTCCTCTGGCGGTCCGCCCCGGCGCGGCTGCTGGGCCTGCTGGCCATGACCGCGGCCGCGGCCACCGCCCCGGTCGCCACCGCCTGGCTGACCAAGCTCGTCCTCGACCGCCTCGTCGAGCGCACCGGCGCGGTCGGCGGCCTCGCCGTGGCGCTGGTGGTCACCGGGCTCGCCGTCGCCGCGCTGCCCGTGGTCGCCCACTACGTCCGCGCGCAGATCGGCCGCGCGGCGAGCACGGTCGCCACCGACCGGCTGTTCGCCGCGCTGGGCCGCCAGGTCGGCTTGCGCACCTTCGAGAACCCCGCCTACCAGGACCGCCTGCGGCTGGCCCAGGAAAGCTGCGGCCGGATGCCGGAGATCGTCGACGGCGTCGGCGGCACGCTCAGCGGGACACTCTCCCTGGCCGGGTTCCTCGGCTCGCTGCTCCTGCTGAGCCCGGCGATGACCGGCGTCGTGCTGGCCGCCGCGATCCCCGCGCTGCTCGCCGAGCTGCTGCTGGCCCGGCGCCGCGCCGCGGTGGAGTGGCGCGTCGAGCGGTTCGCCCGGCGCGAGTTCTTCTACAGCCAGCTGCTCACCGGCATCCCCGCCGCCACCGAGATCCGGTTGTTCGGCATCGGGGCGTTCCTGCGCGCGCGGCTGATGGACGAGCGCCGCAGCGCCAACGAAGCCCAGCGCCGCATGGACGCACGCGAGCTGTGGACCATGGGCGGACTGACGGCGCTGAGCGCGACCGTCGCCGGGGTGGGTCTCTGGTGGGCGATCACGTCGGCGCGCGACGGCTCGCTCAGCGCCGGCGACGTCTCGATGTTCGTGGCCGCCGTCGCCGGGGTGCAGGCCGCGCTGGGCACGCTGGCGTCGTCGATCGCCAACGGCCAGGCCCGGCTGCTGTCGTTCGCCCACTACGTCGCCGTCGTCCGAGCGGAACCCGACCTGCCGAGCGGGTCCCGCGACACGGTTCCCCCGCTGCGCCGGGGACTCGAGCTGCGGGACGTCTGGTTCCGGTACAGCGACGAACACCCGTGGGTGCTGCGCGGGGTGGACCTGACGATCCCGCACGGCACCGCCGTCGCCCTCGTCGGCCTCAACGGCGCGGGCAAGAGCACGCTCGTGAAGCTGTTGTGCCGCATGTACGACCCGACGCGCGGGCAGATCCTCTGGGACGGCGTCGACCTGCGCGACGTCCCGCACGCCCTGCTGCGCGACCGGATCAGCGCCGTCTTCCAGGACCACATGAACTACGACATGACCGCGGCCGAGAACATCGGGCTCGGCGAGCTGTCCGCACTGGACGACCGGGAGCGGCTGGTGGCCGCCGCGACCCGGGCGGGTGCGCACGACCGGATCGCCGCCCTGCCCAAGGGCTACGACACGCCGCTCACCCGGATCTTCGAGATCGGCACCGAGGACACCTCGACCGGGGTGGTGCTGTCCGGCGGGCAGTGGCAGCGGCTCGCGCTGGCCCGCTCGCTCGTCCGGGAGGGCCGCGACCTGATGATCCTCGACGAGCCGAGCTCCGGCCTCGACCCGGAGGCCGAACACGAGGTGCACGCGCGCATCCGCGAGCACCGGCAGGGCCGGACGAGCCTGCTCATCTCGCACCGGCTGAGCGCGGTGCGCGACGCCGACCACATCGCGGTGCTCCAGGACGGCCGGATCACCGAGCTGGGCACGCACGACAGCCTGCTCGGCGAAGACGGTGGCTACGCGCGCCTGTTCCGCCTGCAGGCCGACGGTTACCAGGCGGTGCCGTGAAAGGACTGGTGTTCCTCGGCTTGCTGGCCGCCGGCGGCGCCTTCGTCGCCCGCCGTCGGCTCATCATGACCACAGTGGACGGTCCGAGCATGGCTCCGGCGCTGCTGTCGGGCGACCGGGTCCTGGTGCGCCGGACCCGCCGCCCCCGTCGCGGCCAGGTGGCGCTGCTGCGGTGCCCGCCGCTGCCGAGCGGGGCACCGGCGGGGGACCAGCTGCTGCTCAAACGCGTGGTGGCGGTGGGGGGTGACCGGATCCCGCCCGGCTGGGCCGAACCGGACGTGCACGGCCTCGGCGGCGAGGTGGTCCCGGGCGGCTGCGCCGTCGTCCTGGGCGACAACCGGCCGACCAGCTGGGACTCGCGGCACTACGGGTTCGTGCCGCGGGAGCGGATCGTCGGCGTGGTGGTGCGCCAGGTTCCCCGCGATGCGCCGAGTCCTTAGCCGGACGGCGATGCGTCGGCCGGCCCCGGTGTGCGCCCTGCCGCGGCTGTCGTGAGTGGTGAGGCGGGTGGGAACCCGCTGTCATGTCTCAGGACTTCACGGACAGATCTGTCTCAGGACTTCGCGGACAGTTTGTGGTTGGTGAGGGGTTGGTAGCGTACCGATCGGTCTAGTGTGA
>JARAWT010000022.1:0-140617 GCA_033793495.1 Streptomyces sp. MN03-5084-2B
GACCGGCGGCGGGGCGGGCTCGACCGGTGGCGCCGCGGGCGGTGCCGGCGGTGCGGGTGGTGCGGGCGGCTGCGGTGCCGGGGGCTCGGCCGGTGGCGCCGCGGGCGGTGCCGGGGGCGGCGGTGCGGGCGGTTCGACCTGCTGGGCCGGCGGTGGCTGCTGCACGGCGACCGGGATCTCCTGCGCGCCGCCGCTCGCGGTGAGGGCGATGACGACGGCCGCGACGATCGCCGTGCCCGAGGCGGCCACCCCGGCGAACTGGCGAGGTCCCGCGGCGGCCGCGGCCGCACCGGCCTTGCCGCCGGCCGCCGCGGCGCCGGCGGCGACCGCTCCCGCCGTGGCCGCGCTCGCCTTCGCGGCGCCGATGGTGGCGAGGTAGCCCAGCGCGGCGCCGCCCAGGACGATCGGGGCGATGATCGCGCGCAGCCCGCCGTTGACGTCGGCCAGCTCCGCGGCCAGCGCCCGGCACCGGTCGCACTCGTCGAGGTGGCTCTCGACCTGGGCGCGTTCCCGTTTGGACAGCCCGTCGCGGGTCCACGCG
Source organism: Streptomyces sp. MN03-5084-2B (assembly GCA_033793495.1). Lineage (GTDB taxonomy): Bacteria > Actinomycetota > Actinomycetes > Mycobacteriales > Pseudonocardiaceae > Amycolatopsis. The sequence continues at coordinate 542 of JARAWT010000022.1, forward strand.
CCGAGCCGCTCGGCGCAGGCGCGGCAGCGTTCTTCGGCGTTCTCCTGCAGGTGGACCTGCAGATACGCCTGCCGGAGACCCTCGCGGGCGCGGTAGGCGAGCGCGGAGACGCCGTTCGCGGTCAGGCCCAGCAGCGGCGCGACCTCGGCCGGGCTCTGCTGCTCGATCTCGGTGTGCCAGAGCACCGCCTGCCAGCGTTCCGGCAGCCGCGCGAACGCCTTGGCGGCCATCGTCCGCTCGAGCCCGGCGACCGCGGTGTCGGAGAAGGGCACGGTCAGCGCCTCGGCCGCGGCGCCGCCGACCTCGGTCATGTCCTCGTTGAGGTCGAGCCGGCGCTCCTTGCGCGTGCGGTCGTACGCCGTGTGACGCAGAGCGGTCAGCAAATACGCCCGGAAGGCTGTGTCCGGACCCTTGCCGCCACGGAGCGTGTCGAGCACCTTGGCGAACGCCTCGGACACGAGATCGTCGGCCTCGGAGCTGGAGCGGGCCAGCTGACGGGCCAGATTGCGGGCCGCGCCGGTGTGCCGTTCGTAGAGCGTCCCGTACGACTTGATCTTCCCGGAGCGGACTTCCGCGATCAGCTCGGCGTCACTCTTTCCGCTGAGATCGGCGGGAACGGTGGACACGGCACTCCTCGGTCGGCTAGGGCCAGGACCAGCCATTACGGGCCGATCCGGGACGCGAGACCAGTGTGACTGACCCGCCTCCGGCGGTCACGTCGTGGTCGGGGTGATGACTCCGACGGCGGAGCAAAATCACCCACCCCTGGGCCATGCGGGGGAAAAGCTCTGTGACAAAAACCGGTCAGTACGCGTCACGGTGCCCTTCGGGGTACGTCCTCATCGTGAAGCGAAGGACAAGATCCTTGCGAACCGGACGAAAGGGGCGGGTGGCCAGTGGATGTTCCGGCTACGCGACCCGGCTCCGGTGACCCCTCGCCCACGCCGGCCGAGCGCGACGCCGCGCTGCGCGCGCTGCGGGCCCGCTGGCGCACGGCCAGCCTCGCGGCGGGCTGGCGGTTCCCCAGCGACTGGGCCCTGCCCGAGGTCGACGCCGTCTGCGCGGCGGTGATGGCGAAGGGCCGCGTCGAAGCCGCCGAAACCGCGCTGGCCGGGTTGGCCAGGGCCCGGGCGGCGGCCGGGGCGGGACTCGCGGAGACCCTCGCCGACCTCGCCGCGCTGCACGCCGTGCTCGACCAGAGCGGCGACGGGTTCGTCTCGCCCGACGTCGACGCCACGCCGGCGCGGCTGCTCCGGACCACCGCGCTGGCCTGGGCGGACGTCGCCACCGACCAGCTCGTGCACACCGAGGTCACCGATCCGCTGACCGGCCTGCCGTCGGCGGCCTACCTGCGGACCCGGCTCGCGGAGGTCTACCGCGCCGCCGAGGCGCGCGAGCGGCCGGCCGCCGAGGACCACGTGCTGCTCGTCGTCTCGCTCGACCTCAGCGGCGTCACCGGGTTCGCCCGGCTGACCGGGATGATCCTGGTGGCCGACGCGCTGCGGACGGTGTTCGACACCGGGCAGAGCGTCGCGTCGCTGGGGCCGTCCGTCGTCGCGGCCCTCGTCCCGAAGGACGAGCGCGTCGCTTCGCACGGCGTCGCGCTGCGAAGGGCGTTGCACGAGCGGCTCTCGGTCGACGCCCAGCTCGCCGACGTGGGCAGACCCCGCGTTTCGGCGGTGCGGCTGCCCGCCACGCACGAGCTCGCCTGCGACCTGCTGGCCCACCTGGCGCGCGCGTAGAAACCGGAAAAGCCCGGTTTCGCCCGGACCCTTTCGACCGGGACCGGGCCGGTCATGATTTCCTGGTGCGGTGACCCGGACCGTACCCACCGACGTCGACGGCGAAGTCGCGGCCAGACCCCCGCACCGCCTGGCCCTGCGGAAATCACTCGCCCGGCTGTCCGTCCGCCCGCGGTCGATCCTGATCCTCGCGGTGATTCCGCTGTTCGCGATCGGGTACGGCATCTACGGCTGGCAGCACGACTGGGTGCTCGGCGTCGACAGCGCGGTCTACCGGGCCGGCGCGCTGACGCTGCTGAACGGCGACTCGCTCTACGACGCCAACACCCTGCCCAACGAGCCGTGGTGGGCGCTGCTGCCGTTCACCTACCCACCGACGGCCGCGCTGATCTTCGTCCCGCTCGCCGCGTTCCCGACGCAGATCTCGTGGGGCCTGATCACCGCCGTTTCGCTGGGGGCGATGGCGCTGTCGATCCGGACCGCGATCGGCGCGCTGCCACGCCCCGCCGCCGACGGACCGCGCTGGTGGGCCTCGCCCGCCCGCTCGACCATCGTGTTCTTCCTGGTCTTCCTCGCCCTCGAGCCGGTGTGGCGGACGATCTTCCTCGGCCAGATCAACCTGATCCTGATGGCCATGATCATGCTCGACATGCTGGTCATCGGGGCCCGCGGGAGCCGCTGGGGCGGGGTACTGGTCGGCGTCGCGGCGGCGATCAAGCTGACGCCGCTGGTGTTCCTCGGGCACCTGTTCATCACCGGCCGCCGCAAGGACGCGCTGCGGGGGCTGGCGACGTTCGTGCTGCTCCAGGGCCTGATGTTCCTGATCAACGCGCACGACGCCGCCAAGTACTGGACCGTCACGCTGCCGGACACCGGCCGGATCGGCCCCGTGCACTGGGCGGGCAACCAGTCGCTGAACGCGCTGATGAACCGGGCCACCGACCTCGCGCCGTGGGCGTCGAAGGCGGCGATGGGCATCGGGTTCCTGCTCGCGATCCCGGCGCTGTGGCTGCTGATGCGCTTCCACCGCAAGGGCCAGGCGCTGGCCGCGCTGCTCGTCACCGCGTTCTGGACGCTGCTGATGTCGCCGATCTCGTGGACCCACCACTGGGTGTGGGTGATCCCGCTGATCGTGCTGCTGGTCTCGCGGCTGCCGAAGACCACGCCGAAGACGGCGTGGAAGCGCTGGGTCGGGACCGGGCTGGTGGCGTTCGTGTTCGTCAGCTGCGTGCTGCTGATCCTGCCGAACGGCCGCAACGTCGAACTGCACTGGAAGGTGTGGCAGAACGTCCTGGGGGATGCCTACATCCTGATGCCGGTCGTGCTGGCCGCCGCGCTCGCGCTGCGCTGGGGCCTGCAGCGACGGGCGCGGAAGAGGGCCGGTTCGGACGAGCATGTCGACGTCGCGACCGGCGTCTGAGGCGCGCACCGGCCGCTTTCTCGCCGGGATTCTCGCGCTTCTCGTTCTCGCTTTCGGGGTGGTCGTCTGGCTGGCCGGGTGGCACCTGGGAGCGGACAGCGCCGTGTACCGCGCGGGGGCGCTGACGCTGCTGCACGGCGACCCGCTCTACACGCGGGACGTGCTGACCGCGCTGCCGGACTGGGTGCGCCTGCCGTTCACCTACACACCGGCCGCCGCGCCGCTCTTCCTGCCGCTGGCTCTCGTGCCGTCCGGGCTGGTCTGGGGCGTGATCGCGTTTTTGTCGGTGGTCGGTCTTATGGTCGTCATCACGGTGGTTTCGTCGCCTCCGGGGCGCACACCGCTTCTGGGAAGAAGCTGGTGGGCGCTGCCGGCGGGAACGGCCATCGCGCTGGCGCTGGAACCGGTGTGGAAGACGCTGTTCCTGGGCCAGATCAACTTGATACTGATGGCGTTCGTGGTGCTGGACGTCCTGGTGCTCTCGCTGCGCGGGTCGCGGTGGGCGGGCGTGCTGATCGGCCTGGCGGCGGCGATCAAGCTGACCCCGCTGATCTTCGTGCCGCACCTGTTCTTCACGGGCCGGTGGAAGGACGGGCTGCGGGCCCTGGGCACGTTCGCGGCGCTCGAAGCGGTGATGTTCGCGGTCATCCCGGTCGACGCGGTGCGGTTCTGGCGGGATTCGGCGACCGACCCGAGCCGGGTCGGGTCGGTGCACTGGATCTTCAACCAGTCGCTCAACGGGCTGGTCAACCGGGCCACGCACCTGGCCCCCTGGTCGCTGGCGGTGGCGGTCGCGGTGGCGGCGGTGCTGGCCGTGCCCGCGGTGTGGCTGGTCGTGCGGCTGCACCGGCGTGGCGAGGACGCGGCCGCGTTGCTGGTGACGGCGTTCTACGGGCTGTTGCTGTCGCCCGTGTCGTGGTCGCACCACTGGGTGTGGTGCGTGCCGTTGATCACGCTCCTGCTGGTGAAGGCGCGCTGGTGGGCCGCGGCGGCGGTCGCGGTGCTCTTCGTCTCGCAGATCGTGATGCTCGTGCCCAACGGCGGGGGCACCGAGTTCGGCTGGGGCCTGGGCTGGTCGGTCCTGGGCAACGTCTACGTGCTCGCGGCGGCTGCCGGGATCCTCGGCCTCGCGGCGCGTGAGCTTCGTCTGGTCCGGCGGTCACCCGAGGTCGTGACCGTTTAGGCTGATCGGCGCTATGGACAAACACACCGGTCTGCCCGTCGTGGGCATGGTGGGCGGCGGCCAGCTGGCCCGGATGACCCACCAGGCGGCGATCTCCCTCGGCCAGTCCCTGCGCGTGCTCGCCGCGGGCGAAAACGAAGCGGCGGGGCTCGTCGCCGGCGACGTCACGCTGGGCCACCACACCGATCTCGACGCGCTGCGGAAGTTCGCAGCCTCGGTCGATGTGCTCACCTTCGACCACGAGCACGTGCCGGGCGAGCACCTGCTGACGCTGGCGATGGAGGGCCACGTCATCCGGCCGGCGGCGACCGCGCTGGGGTTCGCGCAGAACAAGCTCGTGATGCGCGAGATGATGGCCGGCCTGGGCGTGCCGGGACCGGCGTTCGCCGAGGTGTCCTCTGTGGACGACGTGGTGGCGTTCGGCGGCGAGCACGGCTGGCCGGTGGTGCTCAAGGCGGCGACCGGCGGGTACGACGGCCGCGGCGTCTGGATGCTCGACACCGCGCAGCACGCGCGCGAGACCGTGCCGGAGCTGCTGGCCGCGGGCACGGCGCTGCTGGTGGAGGCGAAGGTGACGATGCGGCGGGAGCTGTCCGCCCTCGTCGCCCGCTCGCCCTTCGGCCAGGGTGCGGCGTACCCGGTGGTCGAGACGGTGCAGACCGGCGGCATCAACACCGAGGTCCTCGCCCCGGCGCCGGGGCTGGACGACTCGCGGGTCCACGAAGCCCAGGACCTGGCGCTGCGGATCGCGGCGACGCTGGACGTCACCGGGCTGCTCGCGGTCGAGCTGTTCGAGACCGACACCGGGCTGCTGGTGAACGAGCTGGCGATGCGTCCGCACAACTCCGGGCACTGGACCATGGACGGCGCGCGCACGTCGCAGTTCGAGCAGCACCTGCGGGCGGTGCTCGACTACCCGCTGGGCCGGACGGACCTGGTCGCGCCCGCGTGCGTGTCGGCGAACGTGCTGGGCGCGCCGGAGCTGCCCGAGATGGGGCCGGACGAGCGGCTGCACCACCTGTTCGCGCGGTACCCGGAGGCGCGGGTGCACCTCTACGGCAAGCAGGAGCGGCCGGGCCGCAAGCTCGGGCACGTCAACTTCACCGGCGAGCGCATGGACGACCTGCGCAACCGCGCGCTGCTGTCGGCGCACTGGCTGTCCCACGCCGTCTGGCTCGACGGCTACGAAATCCACTAGGAGATCAGGTATGGCGCCGCAGGTGGGCGTGATCATGGGCAGCGACTCGGACTGGCCGACGCTGGAGGCGGCCGGGGCGGCCCTGGACGAGTTCGGCGTCGAATACGAGGTTGGCGTCTACTCGGCGCACCGCACGCCGCAGCGCATGCTGGACTACGCGACGTCGGCGGCGTCGCGCGGCCTTCGCGTGATCATCGCGGGCGCGGGTGGCGCGGCCCACCTGCCCGGCATGGTGGCCTCGGCGACGGTGCTGCCGGTGATCGGCGTCCCGGTCCCGCTGAAGTACCTGGACGGGATGGATTCCCTGCTGTCGATCGTCCAGATGCCGGCGGGCGTCCCGGTGGCCACGGTCTCGGTGGGTGGCGCGCGCAACGCCGGCCTGCTCGCGGTCCGCATCCTGGCGGCGTCCGACGAGGGCCTGCGGGCGAAGATGGCGCAGTTCCAGGCGGACCTGGAGAAGCTGGTCCTGGACAAGGACGCGGCCCTGCGGGAGAAGACGGGCCACTGACGCCGACGTTCGTGGCGTCCTGTCCGGATTCGCCTCCGGCGTCCGGGAGAACCCGCTAGGGTCCTGACTCCGGTTTACGGAGTCTTCGAGGGGCGGCAAATGGCGGATTCCCGGTCGGACGAAGGCGTCGCGGTGCCCTGGCTCGCCGGGGTGGTCCTGGCGGGTATCGGGGCCGGGCTGGCCGTCGTCGCGCTGACGTTCCCGTGGGTTTCGGTCCGGGTGGATTCCCGGTACCCGCCGTCCCCCTTGACGGTGACGGCCATCGAGCGGCAGGGCCCGACGTTCGCGGTGCTCCTGGTGCTCACGGCGATGGCTGCGGTGGCGGCGTTGTCGGCCGCCCGCCGCCGGACGGGGGTCCGCTGGCTGCCGGTGGTCGTGTGCGCGCCGGTGCCGGCGCTGGCCGCGCTCGTCGTCGGACTGCGTGCCAACGCGGCCGACCTGCGTTCCAGCCTCCCGACCACCGGGGCGGACCCGAGCCAGCTCCGCCCGGACCTGCTGGTCGACGCGGCCCAGGGGCTGGTGCTCTACACGACCGGGTTGCTGCTCGTCGGGCTCGGAGTGGCCGTCGCGGGCGTCCCGGCGGCCGGCCGCATCCCGACCGCGACGGTGCCGGCTCCGGCCCGCCGCACACCGGTGGTCCGGCCGGCGGCGCTGGCGCTCGCGGTCCCGGCGGTGGCGCTGAGCCAGGCGCTGCCGTGGTTCGAGATCGACACCACCGACGGCGAGTTCCCGGCGGTGGTGACGGGCTGGCCCGCGATCTACCGGGCGGGGCTGATCGCCATCCTGGCGTTGCTGGTGGCAACGGCGCTGACCACGGGCTGGCGCCACGCAACGTCCCGTACGGCGGCCCTCTACCTGTGCGGCGGCCTGTACGGCGTGCTGCTGATCAACGCGTGGCTGCTGTGGGACCCGAGCGGCATGGCGAACCGCCTCAGCGCCCAGCGTGACGCGCTGTCGTTCGGCGCGGGCTTCTACGCAGCCTTGGCGGCGGTGCCGCTGCTGGCGGTGGTGGTGGGGCCGCGGCTGACGGAGCCGCCGTCCGAGGAGGTGGCGGCCGAGCCGGCGCCGGACGCGCAGTCCGCGGTCGAGCCGGCGGCGGCCACGGACGCGACTTCCGCCGGTTCGAAGCAGGAAGGTGCCGAGGCGTGAACCGGAAGCGGAGGCCGGTCGTCGCCGGGCGGGGCACTTCGCTCCGGCCCGCTCGACGGCCGAACCGGGGGCTCGCTTGGTGGCGGGGGCTCGGGCGGGCGCCGAAATGGCTGCTGGCCACCGTGACTCCGCTCGTGCTGGCCGTCGCCGTGCCCGGGGTTGCCCCGCTCGCCATCGACCGGGCTCGGGACCTCTTCTCCGATGATGTCCTGTCCGTTCGCGGGGACGTTCACCCCCAGCTGGTCGCCGGGCAGTACTGGGCCACCGATGCCGTGCTGGACGAAACTGCTTCGAGCGGGGTTCTCGACCTGGTGCGGCAGCACACCCACGCCCAGCTCGGCACCTCCGGGCAGCAGGTCACCCTGGAAAGCCACCGCGCGGGGCGGATCGACATCGAGGGCATCACCGCCGTCGTCGAGGAGCGGCGGAAACCCCTGGGCGGGACGGCCTTCGTCGCCGATCCGCAGGGCAGCGATGAGGCCGCACTCGTCGAGTTCCGGCTCGATTCCGGTGCGGGCGCCGAAATCCCCGCGCTGGTCCCGGGGGACGCCGCCGGGGCCCGGCCGTACCTCTCCGACGGCAAGATCCGGTTCGTCGAGCAGGGCAAGCCGGAGCACCTCGTGATCCGCGCCAAGACCGAGCGGTGCTACTGCCTCTGGCGCGTCCGCATCGAGTACTCCTACCGCGGTGACAAGCACACCGTCGTCGTGCCGCCCGCCGGGCAGCCCGCCTTCGCGACGACCGCGTGGGGTCCTCACGACGTCGAGTACAACATTCGCGTCGAAGGCGCGCAGCGGTACGACTGCAAGGCCCAGCCCGCGGCCTGCCGGTTCAAGCCCACGTCCTAGTCCAGGTCGCCGACCAGCTGCTGCCTCAGCTCGCGCTTGAGCACCTTCCCCGCCGCGGACACCGGGATCTGCTCGACCACGTGCACCTCCCGCAACCGCTTGTACGGCAGCACCTTCTCGTTGACCGCGGCCATCAGCACGTCGGCGTCGAGCGCTCCCCTGGGCACCACGAACGCCACCGGCAGCTCGCCGACCTCGGGGTCGGGGCGGCCGACCACCGCGGCCGCCGCGACGCCCGGCATCGTGATGAGCAGCTCTTCGAGCTCCCGCGGGAAGACGTTGTAGCCCTTGTACAGCAGCATGTCCTTCTTGCGATCCACAATGGACAAATAGCCGTCCGGGTCGAGGATGCCGATGTCGCCCGTGTGCAGCCAGCCGTCCACCAAGGCCGCGGCCGTCTCCTCCGGGCGGTTGCGGTAGCCGAGCATGATCTGCGGCCCGCGCAGGCAGACTTCGCCGCGCTCGCCCGCCGGGAGTGGCTCCTCGCCGCCCTCGGCCGGGACGACCTTGACCTCCGTGTCGAAGATCGGCAGGCCCACCGAGCCGACCTTGCGCGTGCCCGAGCGGTACGTCGGCGAGATCACCGCGCCCATCGTCGCCTCGGTGAGGCCGTAGCCCTCGGCGACCACGACGTCCGGGAAGCGTTCGCGCAGCGCGTTGATCATCGCGTGGTTCATCGGCGCGGCACCCGAGCCGATCGACCGGACCGACGACAGGTCGGCGGTGTGGAACGACGGCGTCGCGAGCAGGGCCGCGAACAGCGCCGGCGCGCCGCCGATACCCGTGATGCGGAGCCGTTCGGCGTCGGTGACGTACGCGGCCGGGTCGAAGCGCGTGTGCAGGACCATCGTCGTCCCGGCCAGCACCGCCGCGTTGAGGCCGCCGATGATGCCCATCGCGTGGAACCACGGCGTCAGGTTGATCGCGACGCCGGTGCCCAGGCGCGACGGCCACTCGTCCTCGCTGCCGATCTGGTCGAGCGTGACGTCGCCGTGCGCGTCGAGCGCCGGGACCGAGCCGGTGCCCCAGCAGGCGTGCTGGATCGTGTTGACCACGACGTTGCGGTGCGACAGCCGCACGCCCTTGGACCGGCCGGTGGTGCCGCCGGTGTAGGCGAGGTGGGCGAGGTCCTCGTGGAGGTCCAGGTCGACCGCCGGGGGAGTCTCCGGCTGCGCGGCGTGGAACGCCTGGAACTCGACCGCGCCCTCGGGCAGGTCCGCGACCGGCTGGACGACGACGGTGAACCGTGCCGGGATCCGGTCGGCGACGCTCGTCAGGGCTCCCGCGACCGGGCCGAATGTCACCACGGCGGCGGCCTCGCAGTCGGTGAGCTGGAAGGCGAGGTCGTCCGGCGGGAGCAGCGGGTTGGCCGGGCTGAAGGTCGCTCCGGCCAGCAGCGTGCCGTAGTAGGCGACCGGGAAGGCCAGGCAGTTCGGCAGGTGCAGCGCCACGACGTCGCCGCGGCCGATGCCGCGTTCGCGCAGCGCGTTGGCGAACCGGCAGGCGGCGCGGTGGGTCTCGGCGAAGGTGAGGCGGTGGCCGTCGTGGGCGAAGGCGGTGCGGTCGCCCCAGCGCGCGGCACCCGCCGCCAGGATCGAACCGACGGGGACTTCGGGGTAGTCGAGGGTGGCGGGCAGACCGGGCGGCGGCGTCGACGCGGTGATCGGCATCACCCGACCATACGAATTCTGCGGTCAACGCCACAAGGACGACCCAGGTGAACGAGCGCTAACATCGACGGAACCCCTCCCGACGTTGCAGAGAAGGTGACCGGAAGTGACCGACGGCCTGTACCAGCTTGCCGAGGAGCACGAGGAGCTGCGGGCCGCGGTCCGGGCCCTGGCCGAGAAGGAGATCGCGCCGTACGCGGCGGAGGTCGACGAGAACGAGCGCTACCCGATCGAGGCGTACAACGCGCTGGTCAAGTCCGGTTTCAACGCCGTGCACATCGGCGAGGAGTACGACGGCCAGGGTGCCGACGCCGTCGGCGCCTGCATCGTGATCGAAGAGGTGGCGCGGGTCGACGCGTCGGCGTCGCTGATCCCGGCGGTCAACAAGCTGGGCACCCAGCCGATCATCCTGTCGGCTTCGGAGAGCCTGAAGAAGCTGGTGCTGCCCTCGATCGCGTCGGGGGAGGCGTCGGCGTCGTACGCGCTCTCGGAGCGCGAGGCCGGTTCGGACACGGCATCGATGCGGGCGCGGGCCCGGCTCGACGGCGACCACTGGGTGCTCAACGGCACCAAGTGCTGGATCACCAATGCGGGTGAATCTTCCTGGTACACCGTGATGGCCGTGACCGATCCGGACGCGGAGAAGAAGGCCAACGGGATTTCGGCGTTCGTCGTGCACAAGGACGACCCGGGCTTCTCGGTGGGGCCCAAGGAGAAGAAGCTCGGGATCAAGGGATCGCCCACTCGGGAGATCTACTTCGAGAACTGCACCATCCCCGAAGACCGGATCATCGGCGAGCCGGGCACCGGCCTCAAGACGGCTCTGCGGACGCTGGACCACACCCGGCCGACCATCGGCGCGCAGGCGCTGGGTATCGCCCAGGGGGCGTTGGACGCTGCTCTCGCTTACGTGAAGGACCGCAAGCAGTTCGGCAAGTCGATCGCCGAGTTCCAGGGTGTCCAGTTCATGCTGGCCGACATGGGGACGAAGATCGAGGCTGCCCGGCACCTCGTCTACGCCTCGGCCGCCGCGTCCGAGCGGGGGGACAAGCGGGCCGGGTTCATGGCTTCCGCCGCCAAGGCTTATGCGTCCGATATCGCCATGGAGGTGACGACGGACGCCGTTCAGCTCTTCGGTGGGGCCGGGTACACCCGGGACTTCCCGGTCGAGCGGATGATGCGGGACGCCAAGATCACCCAGATTTACGAGGGCACCAACCAGATTCAGAAGGTTGTCATGGCCCGCGCCCTGCTCAAGGGCTAGATCGATCTTGACCCGGTAGTTCGGGCGGCCCTTGTGGCCGATGATCAGGCCGTTTCCAGGCCGTCATCGCCATCGGGCCGCCCGAACTGTGGCTCCCCGGAGACTGAGGCAGTGAGGAGGACTAAAGGTTTGGTCCTCCCCGCTGCACACGGGTCAGTACCTCGGCAGCTCCAGCAGGTTGTTCGTCAGGCGACCGTCCGCCTGGGTGCGGATGTAGGGACGCCCGTAGGTGGGACGCACGACGACGATCTCGGCGCGCACACCCTGCTCCAGGGTGTAGGCCTTGTTCCCGCCGTCGATGTACTTCACCATCTCAGCGACCGTGCTGCTGCCGGTGGTGCCGTCGCCCGGGTTCTCCCACTTGACGCTCTCGATGTGCTCGTGCAGAGTGCCGCCCGGCACCATCCGGACGTGCGTGACACGCACTGCCATGGTATAACTCCATTCGCTGTGCCTCTTTCGAGGCGATGTGTTCTAGAAGGCCTCCGCCATGCCCGGCGGGGGCCTTCACTTGTATGTCCAGCAAGTGCCGATCAGGTCCGGCTACTCACCGTCGTGATCGCTGGTCAGCGCTGTGTCCACGATCACTGCCGGAGAGATTAGCACAAGGTTTCATGCACCTCTCGGGTGCATGAAGTTTGTTCCATGCACCCGCTAGGTGCATGGGGGTTAGCATGCCCGCGTGGACCTGTGGTTCCGTAGTGCCGAGCTCGCTACTCTCTGCAACAGCTCATGTTCCCTGCGTGCTGCGTGGGGAAGTTCGAGAGGACGTGCGTTGCGGTTGAGGCTTCAACAGATGCAGGGGGCTGCCGATCTGCTGGCGGTCGCGGAGCTGCGTGGCGACTTTCGTGACGGCGGAGACGGGGTGCTGTCTCTCGAGGCGGGTGGACTGGTGATCCGGTTTCGTGTCGTGCGACAAGGGCTTGGAGCGCCGCCAGGTGCGAAGACTGGAGATCTCGAAATCTTGGAGATCGTAGAGCGTGTGTCGGGTGGGCAAAAATGAGCGTCTCGAATTCTTCGCTTCGGTATGATCCCGACTACTGTGATCCGCCAGGCGAAACACTGATTGAGTTCTTAGACGAAGTGGGAATGAGTCAGGCTGAGCTTGCTCGTAGGACTGGATTCTCTGTTAAGCATGTGAATCAGATCTGTCAAGGTATGACATCTTTGACCGCAGATGCGGCAATCAGGCTTGAACGGATTACAAATATTCGTGCAAGCACATGGCTTGCACTTGAGTCGAACTATCAAATTTTCTCAAGTAAGCAGTCTGAGACTGAAAAACTTCAAGGCGATCTCGCTTGGTTGAGGCTTTTTCCTGTGACGCAGTTGAAAGCGCGCGGGTGGATTCAGCAAAGTTTGCAAGGCGTTCCTTTGCTTCGGGCTGTTCTAAACTTCTTTCAAGTTGCTACTCCAGATGCATGGAATCAGGTCTGGGCCACTCCGACTGCGTACAGGGTCGCTAAAAAGTATGAGCCGGACTACGGTGCCTTGTCGTCGTGGATTCGAATAGGCGAGCTCTACTCTGCCCGTGAGAAGCTTCCAGAATTCGATCGCGACAAGTTTAGGGAACAGCTAGGCGTCATGAGGTCACTGACAAATATTGTTGACCCGAACGTTTGGCTACCTCAGTTGCGATCACTGTGTTTCAATTGTGGCGTTTCGCTGGTAATTGAGAAAGAGATCCCTGGCGCGAGGGTAAACGGCGTGGTCCGCTGGCTGCAGACGGGAAACCCACTTATTCAGTTGAGTTTAAGGCATAGTTGGGCTGACATATTTTGGTTTACCCTGTTTCACGAGGTTGGGCACCTGCTGCTGCACGATCGGAAAAGGTTAACTCTGGTAGATGGCATAGGCATGCCGGCTGCGGATGAGGAGATGGAAAGGGAGGCTGATGACTTCGCTGGCAGGACGCTGATTCCAAAGAAATATGACGGCGAATTGCTTTCGGTGAATACATATGACCAGGTGCGCGCCCTTGCTAGTAAGATTGGAGTTCATTCGGGTATCGTTGTTGGTCGTTTACAGCACGATGGGCGACTGAGGTGGAGTCAGTTCAACGATCTTCGTGTTAGATTTAAGTTCATGGATTGACTGTGCGCGAATACTTGATCGACCGCCTGTCGAGCGCGCTCATGGCTTGATGGGACCAGGTGGGTATACGTACGAAGTGTGAAGCCTGCGTCGGCATGCCCCAGGTACTCGGCCAGTTCCTTGATCGAGACCGCACGGGCCAGCAGTGTCGAGGCATAGAAGTGCCTCAGTGCGTGCATGCCGTCGGCCCGGCCACGGTGATTGATCCTCGCCTCCCTGAACGCGCCTTGCCATACGACCTTGGTGAACAAATCGCCGGTGTAGAGGCGGCCGGCCTCGCCCGTGACGAGCAGTCGGACCGTGACCCGCTCGCCGTCGGGCTTCTTCCACGGGAGCGTGACGGCAGTCGCCGGGAACCGGTCGTCGTGGTCGTCGATCTCGGTCAGCAGAGCAGGGGAGAGCGGCACCGTCCGCGTCTTGCCGCCCTTCGGCGGAGCGAACATCATCACGCCCTTGACGGTCTTGATCTGCCGCTGAACGCGGACCACCATCTCCTCCCGGTCGATGTCGTCCGGCGAGAAGCCCAGAATCTCGCCCTGACGCAGCCCAAGCCCGGACCCGAGCGGGACGACGACACGGAACCGCTCAGCGAGCCCGGCCCGCACTTTGTGCACTCGCTCTTCCGGCCACACCACGACCTGCGGACTGCTGCCCACCGGCCGACGAACGGTCTTCGCCTGGCAGGGGTTCTCCCGGATCAACTTGTCGTCGATCGCCGAGTCCAGGACGCCGGTCACGATGGTGAACAGCACGACCTGATAGTTGGCAGCGAGCCGCTTCTCTTCCATCACGCCGAGCCAGTCACGAATGGTCGACGGCTTGATCTGCCCGAACTTCAGGTGCCCGAACACGGGGTAGATCTGGCTTTCGAGGCGGCTACGCAGAATCTCCCGCGTCGCCGGGTCGGGCGACTGTGCTTTGAGCCAGTTCTCGGCCTGTTGCCGAAACGTCTTGGACGACGAGCGTGGGTCGATGTACTTGTCCTCGCGTTTGTCCGACTCCACGCCGATGAGAAAGTCTTCCGCGCGCTTCTTCTGCTTGTCCGGGAAGGACTTCGAACGCTCCTCGCCGTCCGGGTCGAGGTAGCGCACCTTGTACCGCAGGCCGATGCCGTACAGCTCAGTCTTTTCGAGCACTGGCTTTCCCCGCCCGTTCAGGAGAACCTTCCCAGTCTCCTTGTCACGGGCGGGGCGGTACCAGCGATCTTGGATGTGTCCCATCAGGCTGCCACCTCCCCGTTGACCCAGGCTTGAACCTTGGCCGGGTCGTAGCGGAGATGACGGCCGATCTTCCGGACCGGCGGACCCTCGCCGCGCCACTTCCACTGGTAGAGCGTCTTGACCGGGACGCCAAGGTAGGCGGACACGTCGTCAACCGACCAAAGCCGGTCCATGTTGCTGATGTTCATCTGTTCCCCCTGGTTAGGCCGCGAGCTGAGTTGCCGAAGTTTCCGGACCGTCCCCTGGTGGTCCGGCGGCCGCGAGTAGTGCCCGGTCGTACTCGGCCTTCCACGTGATCCGTTCCGCGATTGCCCGCATGACCAGGTGTGGCCGGGGCGGAACCTGTGGGTCGCCAGGCTCGACCTTCCGCCAGACCAGTTGGGCAGGGTCCGGTTGTGGCTTCTCGATCCCGATCGCGGCCAACGCCTGCGCAACGAACGCCTTCCGGTCGGCCTTGTGGTCGTCGAGGGTCTTGCCCGACCACTTGCGCGACACCAGCACCCGCCGTCCCGGCAGCCCGAGCGTCGTCCGCCGGTGGGCCCGTCCCTTGCAGTGGCCCGGGGTGGTCTTGCTGCCCGCGCCCTTGGGCTGGACCCCGTACAAGAGCCAGACCGCGCAGCGCGGCGAGCACGGCGTCACCGACAGTTCAGCGTGCAGCCGGTCGTGGTGATCCCGCAGCCGCGCCGTGTCCGCCTCGACCACCTCACCGGTGGACTTGGTCAGGTACTTCGTGAGGTAGCCGATGTGGCGGCCGGCCTCTTGGGTCCCGCCGAGGATGCCCTTGGAGTGCACTTGCCGCCCGAAGGTCACCACGTGCGCCGGGTCCTCCACCTGGTCTACGGCGTCGTCCCAGGTGGTTAGCGGCTCGCGGGTGTCCGGGTCGAGGAACGCCCGGGTGTCCGGGTCCCACACCGGCAGCCGATCCACGTAGACGACCTGGTCGTGTGACGGCCACCAGACCTGGTGATACGTCGCTTCCGTGACCTGGCGGATGACGTCGTGCGGGATCGCCCCGCGGATCGCCGCGTGCAGGTGCGGAGCCGTCCGCTTCTGCGGCTCCACGGTCGCGAAGTACTGAGCGTCCCAGCCCACGACCCGCCGCAGGTTCTGCCACCACCGGTCCACCAGCGCCGAGAAGTGCACCGCGTCCCGAGCCGCCCGCCGGTAGTCATACCGGGATGGGTCGACCGGCGCGCCGTCGCCACGGACCGGCCCGTAGGTGTCGCACGTGAGCGTCACGAACATCGACGGCCGGAACTTCCCGGCGAACTCCCGCCCGACCGTGGTCTTCGCGACCTTCCGCCGGGGCAGGTTCGGCGCATCCTGCCGACGCCGAGTCGACCGCTTCACCGGCCGCTTGGTCGGGACGTCGAGCGCGGGCAGCCGACCGCGCATGCCGAGTTGCCGAAGTTCCGCATCGACTCCGGCGACCTCCTCCCGCAGTTCCTCGGCTTCGGCCGGGTCGTGCTCGACCACCTCCCGATACGCTGCCACCAGGTCGGCGCGGTAGGTCAGCAGCTCCTTGTGGTCCTCCGAGGGCGGCTCGGCGGCGAGGACGGGTTCTTCGGTCATGTGCCAGCCCTCGCGGCACTGGACCTGCCGAAGAGCCTTCGCCTTTCGCGCACACGGCAGGCACACCGACTCCACCGTGGAGCCGCACGGCACAGGGACGTAGCGGAGTTCGCCGGTGGTGGTGTCGCCGACTTCCATCGTGAATGGGCGGACGCAGACGCCGTGCTTCTCTGCCGTCGCGCGGATCACGTCGGCGGCGAGCGGGGTCCGCATCCGTTCGGCCCGCGTCCCGGTGGCCGGCTGGGTCTGTTCCTGGTCGGTCATCAGGCAGCCACCTCCCCGGGGCGGGTCCATTGCCGAAGCTGAAACACGGGCATGTCCTGGCGGACTCCGGCAGGTAGGTCCGGGAACGCCGCCGGGTCGTAGGCAACGCCGCTGTAGACGTGCACGGGGATGCCACACTGTGTCCGGCCGTTGACCGACAGATGCACCGAGTCGCCGTCTGAGGTGCGCCAGAGCGAGGCCGACACGTCATCGAGAGTGTTCGCCCAGGCCAGCAAGGCCCCAGCGACGTCGTGCAGCCGGTGGGCGTCGAGCTGGACCGTGAGCGGGTCCGACCAGGTCCGCACGGTCAGCGTCGCCACCGGCGGGAGCTGGTGCAGGTCGAGATGATCGCGGATCGTGTCGAGGAAGACCATCAGCCGGTTCACGCGGCCACCCCCTCGCCGCCGAGCACCGGACGAGCCGTACCGCCGTTAGTGACGTACTGCTCCAGCGCCTTCACGGTCTCGTCCGACACCCAGCCCGCGCGGATACGCAGGGGTTCGCGGATGCCCTCGCCCCACACGAACCCCACCCCGGCCTCGCTGTCACCGATGCGGTTGGCCCACGCACCCCGCTCGTACGCGCCGTCACCGAGAACCATGCCGACGTGCGTCTTCGACGTGACCCGCAGGCAGACCCGGCGGGTGAACAGCTCCCGGACCGGGACGGTGTCCTTGGTCGGTTCCTGCACGTAGCCCCGGACTGAGATGTTCAGGGCCCGGCCTTGGGTGTTGAGCAGCGCCACCCGTTCGACGATCTGTTCGCGGGTCTTGCGGTCGGTGTACTTGGTCAAGGCGCCGATCTCGTCGAACTCCAGCAGCTCCAAGGGATACTCGGTGGACAGCGGGATGGTGCGGACGCGCCCGGCGAACTCCCGCTTCCGGGATTCCATCTCCTCCACCAGACCGTCCAGGAGTTCGACCGCGTCCTTGCCGGAGACGGCGTAGCGGGTGAAGATCCCGCGCCCGTAGGCCAGCTCCATCCCCTTGGGATCGATCCCCGACATCCGCACCAGACCTGAGCGGATCGCCGGAGCCGCCGCCACCAGCGGGCACCACATCACGCTGTTCTTGCCCGCACCCGAGGCACCGGCGGTCAAGCAGTGCGCACCCGAGCCCAGCAACGGGACGCGCCAATCGTGGCCGTACTCGGTCCGCCCGGCCCACACACGCCGCAGGTCGACCGTCGCTTGCCCTTCGGGAAGGGCGGGGGCTTGCACGAGGGCGGCCAGCTGGTCACGGCGTTGGAAGTCGACGGAGACGACGTTCGGAGCCAGCTCCCGCACCTGACACCGCGCCACCTTTCGCACCGACGCCAGCGCGCGAGCCGCGTCGTCGAAGTCCTCGGGCTTCTGGCCGGGAACGAGCCGAACGCGGACCTCATCCCAGGACGGGCCGGAGCGGACGCCGAGAACCTTGGGCACCTGCACCCCGGACTGCCTCGCCGTCGCCCGAGACGCCTTGCGACGACCAACCAGGTTGACCGTGACTTCCACTGGCAGGGCGGCGTCGCGGACGCTGAGGCCGCAGGCGTGCAGCCAGCCGGGGAGCTTGAGGTGGTAGACCGCCCAGCGCAGCCACCACGACCGCAACGGCCGGCCGCACCACTGATCGAACGACGTGACGTCGAGCAGCCGCCACACGCCGAGGATCAGCGCCAGGCCGCCGAGGTTGACCACGAGCCAGATCCAGCCGACCCAGACACACCACAGGTAGACCGCGATCATGGTCAACGAGGTGCGCCAGTGGATGACGACCTGGGAGAACAGCCAGAACACGACCTTGCACGCCCACCACAGGGCGAAGAACACGACTGCTATAGCGGCCAGAGCTTCAGCCATCGACGCCAGCGCGCGTCCGATCTTGGCCAGGACCCACACGCCGAGGCCGAGCCCGGCCAGGGCGATCACGAGCATTCCGGGAGAGGTCATCGCCGACCACCCCGCAGCACCGCCGAGAGATCCAGTGGCAACGCGCCCAAGCAGGGGGCGCACTTGGTCTCACCCGGCAGCAACCGAGCGAACCGCTTGCATTCCGCACAGCGCATCCGGGTGACCCCGGTTGACTGGCGTCGGTTGTCATCATTTATCGTCTGCATTGTTCACTTCTCCAGTGGACAGACGCAGAACCGGCGAAAAGGTTGGTAGCCACGAACCGGTTCTGCGTTCTAACGGTCAATCTTCAATACGCAAGGACGTGTTTGTTCGTCGCACGTCCCTCGTACGAAAATTGTCGATATTCGGTTCTTCTTGTGGTAGTTAGTCCTGTGTAGCCTCGCCCTCCTTCCCGTAACCTGATTGCCACTCCGGCTTTTGCGTCAGCTTCTCGACTTGCCGTCTTTCGTGACCGGCCCAGTACAGCGCCTCCCAGCGGTGACGCTGGTCCACTTCGGAGACCCGCTGGTACATCGCAGCGTTCGCCCGATGAAACTCGACCCAGACCGACAGGCCAGCGTCCCGCTCAGGCCGGAGAACGAACACCGCTTCCCGCGCGTCAGCCAGCGTCGCCGCCTCGCGATACGACTTGGCCACCGTGTCCGCCCCCATCAGGACCGACCGGAGCTGCCACGCGCGCAGCCACCAGCGCCGCCAGGTCGTCCACCCCGTCGCGGAGCCGGAGAAGGAACGCCACGCAGGCCGGCCATTTGTCCACGTCCCCTGGCAGCACCAGAGACACCACCGACATCGCCCCGGTCACGACCAGCATCGGCGGACTCGTCGGATGCGGTCCGGTCTCCTCCAGCGTCACCGGGTCCGAAGGCTCGACCGTCCACGTCACGCCGAACCCGTCGACTCGAAGTCCCATCGCCTTCTGCCTTACTTGCCCAGTCCTGTGCCAGTTCCGCGAACCCTTCGGCCGCCGACTCCAACGCCGCCACGCACCACCACGGCAGCCCGCGCGACTTCGCCAGTTCGTGCCATGCCCGCGACACCCGCTGCGCCGCGTTCGACATGTTCAGCGACGCGCCGGGCGACAGGACCCGTGTCGCGTGCTGCCATGCCGCCATGTAGTCGCCGTACGCCTGCTCCCACGCCCGGACCAGCTCGTGAAACGTCCTGGCGTCGCGAACCGGCCCGGACGTGTTCGCCCCGCTCACGCCGCCTTCGCCGCCCCTTCGCCACCCGACGTCGACCGCGTGCCCTTCGTGCCCGAGCCACTGGCCGCCGCCTTGAACCCGGTCGCCCGGAAGACGTAGGACTGGTACTTGAACTCTCCCTGCCCGGCGACCTTCGGCTCAGCCGTCAGCCCCTCCAGCTCGATCGGCCGCATCCCCGGCAACACCTCCGACGTCGCCGGGACCGGCTGGACATCCGCCAGCAACGTGATCTCGAAAGACGCGCGCTTCGCCTTCGTCTCGTCCGGGTCGGTGACAGTTACCTTCCACTGCCGCTTTCCGGTCACCTCGTCCACCCGCTGCCGAGCCGGACGACCGGCCGTCCTGTCCTCACGGGACTGATATTCGTTGTCCGGCGAGACCTCGCCGACCATGACCAAACCCTGAGCGAAGGCGTCGTCGAACTCGATCGGGAAACGGAAGCCCTTGTAAATAGCCATTTTTAGTCCCTGTTGTGTCTGTTGTGGATTCTGGGATCAGTCGCGCTCACCTGGCGCGGCGTCGTCGACCGCGCTGGACCACTGCTGTTCGAGGGAAGAGGAATACGACCGGGTACGGTTCTGGACCTCGCACCAGTCACCGAACTCATTCGCGGCAACGGCCAGACTGCGCGCGAACCGCGCCGTGTCCATCAGTCCGCCG
This sequence comes from Streptomyces sp. MN03-5084-2B, assembly GCA_033793495.1. Classification (GTDB taxonomy): domain Bacteria; phylum Actinomycetota; class Actinomycetes; order Mycobacteriales; family Pseudonocardiaceae; genus Amycolatopsis. The sequence goes on from JARAWT010000022.1 coordinate 20,430, forward strand.
ATTCGGGCGGGCACTTGGATGATGAACGAAGCCTCTTCGCTACCCGCTACGAGTTGGCGAACACCCGGTGATGGTGAAACCACCGCCGCGCCGTAGCCGACGAGGGGCTGAATCACCACGTGAATGCCCATCTGCACTCCCGATGTCTCGGTCTCGGCGTGCCCGGTCGGGCGCGCTGGAACCAGGAGACACCCGGTTACGTGGATCACCCCGGACAAACTGTCCGGGTAGGTGCGAGACGGGGCTAGCGCGAGGGGGAGACGGCCGTATTCACGGCGTCTAGCACCGCTGACCAGGGCAGTTCCCGGCCCGGTGCACTCCGTGGCTCGTGCAACGGCCAGACGTCATCACCATAGACGAGGTGCACGCCCGCGCGGCGTAGCGCCTCAATGTGCATGTCCCAGGACGGGTGACGAGCGTGCGCGGCGTTCACGCGAGGGAAGACGACCACGGGCAGGTTCCGGGTGCCGATCGCCTCGTTGACCTGCGTGAGCGCCTGGTTGTCGGCGATGCCGAGAGCGAGCTTGGCGACCATGTTCGCCGAGGCCGGGGCGACCAGGTAGACATCCGGCGCTGGGTGCGGGCTGGTGCCGCTGGGTGAGCGCGGCTCGACCCGGACCGGGTAGCCGGTGACCTCTTCAAGCTCGGCGAGCCCTCCGGACTCGGCCAGCCAGCGGCCGGCGGTCGGAGTCAAGGTCACTGCGACGGTCCAGCCGTCCTGCTGGGCGGGCTTGATCAGCCGGGGCACCAGCTCTTCGACCCCACCAGCGCCCGAGCCGACCAGACCGAGAACACGTGAGCCCATCCGGCTACCTCACCGCGCCGCAGCGCTCAGCCAGGGCGAGCAGCAGCGACGACTTCTTGCCGCCCGTCGCAGGGGCACGCCGGTACATCGACCGCACGACTTCGCGGACCAGCGTGCTGTGTCGAACGATCGTCGGTGCCTTCTGCTCCGCCTCCAGCAGCGTCTGAAGAGCCTCATCGTCCTTCGCGACCAGGCTCAGCGCCCGCGCGAAGTCGATCAGGTGCGTTACCTGGCGCTCGACCGGTAGGTGGTCGACGTTGATCCGGGGTGCGGACTCGATCACCTGTGAGATGTCGCCCAGGTCGAGCGCGGCCGAGAGCCGGTGCAGCTCGACGTTCGCCGGGCCGAACCCGGTCTGCCAGTAGTTCGCGTCCACCCCGAGCTGATCAGCCGCGCGGCCCGCGTGCGACAGCAGTTCGTTCGCCGTCGATCGGTCCTGGTGCCGAGCCGCAGCGACGGCCGTCCGGAGGTAGAGCATCCCGTACAGGCTCAGCGCCGCCGGATCACCGGCCGCCATTCTGGGGAGGAGCCACTTCGCGGCCACGTCGCCCAGCTCAAGGGCGTCGTCAAACCGGCCAACTGCCAGCAGCGCGTGTGTACCCGACCGGGCGGCCGAGGCCAGGACCAGCGGGTCATCCGATTCGTCCGCCGCTTGCATGGCACGTTCGGCAGCGATCCAGGCGAGGTCAGCCTCGCCGATCTTGCTCAGGGTCGTCGCAGCCAGGTGATGTACCCGGGCGGACACCGCTGCGCAGGCTCGCCGGTACGGCTCGTCATCCGCCGAGGCCGCTTCCATCCCCTGGCTGGTCTTGATTAGCCCAGGAAGAGCGGTCACCACGCGACCGAGGTCGCCCTTTTGGTAGCTCGACCAGGCGCCTTCTACCAGTTGCGCCACCGGAGCCGGGTCGATGTACTCGGGCGACATCGACGAGGAGAACAGCGTCCGGGACAGGCGCCGAGGAGCCATCAGCGCATCACGAATGGCCGGCACATCGTCGTTCTCGTCCTGGTCCTCCAAGAGGACGGGTTCGCCGAGAAGGTCACCCAGCGTGACCCGCAGCCCGCGCGCAACATCGGCGAGCACGTCCAACCTGCGGATATCGCGCTCGCCCCGCTCGATCTTGCTCAACCAGTCCTCGGACCGGCCCACCAGGTCGGCCAACACCGCTTGGGACAGGCCACGCCGCCGCCGGTAGAAGGCAATACGCTCCCCGATGCTGAGCTGATCACCCGCACCACGCATGCTTCCAGGCTACCTGATGCGTAGCTTCTTAACGCCGCATGTACCTCCTACCTTCTCCTGTGGATACGCGCTGCTGTCCCTTCGAGGACTTCTACATAATTGGCTAGTCGTTGCCGTATTCGGGACCCTCGGGCTCGAACTCAAACCGGTCGATAAGGAGTTCCTCGATTTCTAACGTGAAGCTCTGCGGTAGACCTGCCGCTGCGATCTCTGCAACGCCAGTTAAGGTGAGATTGCATACTGGACACTCGAATTTTGAAGCGACGAAATATATCCTCTGCTTGACCATGTCGCCGTCAAGAGTTTCGCGGCCGAGTCGCAATCTGTCGCCCCTTAGCCAACAAGTATTGGCACAAGCCGGGCATTCAACGCTTAGTGAGTTGAAGCCGGCCGTTAGACCATTTTGTCGGCGAGCTTTCTTTTCTTCTTCGGTAAGGTTTTCCGCAATTGATCGATGCGAATTTATCGCGGTGGAGACTGCGTGCCGGACCTTGCGATCCTCGGCGTCTACGAGGCGCTCGGCGTGTGCGAGGAACTGTGTGCTTAAGTAGTCTTCGGGTGATTCGCCGAAAAATTCTGAGAGCTTACGTATTAGCCGCAGGAATTTCGGCAACCAGGCGAAATCTGGTAGTCCGGCATAAGCCAGTTCTGATGTGTGAAGTTCTTGGTTGCGCAATCCAATCAAGAACTGAGCATCTTTTTTGTCCTCCGGTCCGAATTCTGGGAGTACGGTGACCAGGCGCTCAATAACCGTCTTGGTCTTGATTGACACAGGTTCTCGGTTGTCCGATGGCTTTAACCCTGCTGCATGCAAAGCGCTGTATCCATCACCTACAACTGGATCGGCCAAGAGTACTGGATTTACTTGAGCTAACGGTGCACGCAACAGAAACTCCAGTCCCATTCCGCACCAGAGTGCGGTGACCGTGTCATCGTCCGAAGAGTCTTCGGCCCTCTGGAAGTATAGTACGGCCTTCCGTCTGAATCCTGCAGCATCCCACATCTGGAATCCTTAGTAGCTATATGCGCGCCAAATGACGCGAACGGACGAGTCGTTAATAGCGGGGCGTCGGTGCAGCATCCGCCAATTGTCAAAAATTAGGCCTCTTCCGGTCTTCCAGTCAACGGACGTCGTTGGTTGCAACGTCTCTAGGTATCTGGAAAGAGTTGCGTCGCATCTGGGAGTGCATACACGACTGTCCCATCGAAACATTCGGATTCCGTTCCTGACCTCGCTTGCGCGCAGCTGAATCACGCGACCGGACTTTAGTCTTACGTCCAACAGGCTGCGTCGCGTCCTGGTGGCGAGCTCGGCTAGGGCGTGGCAATCAAGTAAATCAGTGCCAGGTGCGCGTGAGTCAATATTGGCACCGAACATAGCCACAAAGCGTGGTGGATGTAGTGCGACTGCGCCATCGGTATGCCATGGGAATATCGATTTACCGTATGTGCCAGATAAGCTATACGATATACTTTGACTGACTTCCTTTGGAGTTAGTAAAACCTCAGAGTTCGGGTCGTATCTACCCAAACGGCTTAGCAAGGTTCGGAGTTCTTCCACGTTGATCGTCTCTATGACGGAGTAGCCCCACATGTTGAGCTCCTGCGGCACTCGTTCCATTTGCACAGAATCTCCTCGACGCTGCCGAACTTGGCTCTATGGGATCAAGGCGCCGCCGTCGGCGGCGCGCACGTCACCACCCGTGCGGCGGGCCCGCCCGATTGCGACACGGACGGCCTGCCGCTCCGCTCCGGCCGCCGGTCGCCGGGCAGCCCGCCGAGAGGCCGGCTGCGTACGCGCGCCGTCGATCGCGGGTTGAGCCAATGAGCCACATAAGGCAAAGAACGTCGCCGAGTCGATCAGCGTTACGCCGAGGCCCGCTCGACAGCGGGTGGCCGCTCCCTCGCAGGCGATCGTTTAACGCCGGCCCGCCGCCATCAAGGGCGCCTACGGCGTCGCTCCGCGATGAGCTGCGCTCACCCTTGACACCGACGACCCGGCGCTAAGCGCGGCAGGGGCGAGGAAGACGGGGACGGACAGCCACCGCGCTACTTGCCTCGCCGACGCCGACCAGCCGGAGGAGTGCCGACGATGAAGCAGCCGAGCCGCCGACGCAGCCCCAATCAGGGCGCACTGTGGAGCCGCTTCCAGCTCATCGGCTGGCAAGCCCGAGCAGTTGGACACGGCGAAACCCCCAACGTCGCCAGGCCGTCTACAGGCCGTCGGACGTCGGGGAAGGCCAAGATCCACCGAGAACTACCGAGATGGATCGCCGCAGCTCAGAGGCTATTTTCAGGCATGATCGCCAGGTCGGCCCGGACCGCCCGCAAGATCACCCAGATCTACGAAGGCACCAACCAGATCCAGAAGGTGGTCATGGCTCGGGCTCTGTTGAAGGGCTGATTCTCTTCGCGGGTTCTCTCGCCACCCCGAAGCCTGAATTGTGACTACGGCGGGCGACATTGTGGCAAGGCGGGAAAGCGTGCCTTGACACAATGTCGCCCGCCGTGTTTTGGCTTCGGATCGGGGTTGCGGGGTCTGGACGGCGTGGGTTTACCGGGTGCGGTTCGTGTCCGCTTCTGCCGCGGCCCACGCGGTGAGGATCAGCAGGGCGTCGTGGTCGGGGGTTCCCGGCTCTGCCGTCAGGACCATCAGGCGCTGGCCTGAGCCGTCCGGGCTTGGCCAGGTGTCGCAGTCCAGGGTCATGGTTCCGGTGACCGGGTGGTGGTAGTGCTTGGTTCCGTACGTTGCGCTGTTCACCTGGTGCTCGGCCCACCACCTGCTGAAGTCCGGATCCTGGAGGGACAGGTCTCCGACCAGGCGGGCCAGGTCGGGGTCGGTGGTGTCGGCCGCCGCCTCCATGCGCAGGGCGGCCACCGCTTCGCGGGCGTCGTGCCGCCAGTTCTCGTGCATCTTGCGGACCTGCTCGTTGGTGAACAGCAGGCGCAGGTAATTGCGCTCGCGCGGCGGGATGGCCTCGAAATCCGTGAACAGGGCCGTTGCCGCCCGGTTCCAGGCCAGGACGTCCAGGCGCCTGCCCAAGACCAGGGCCGGGGTTCCGGTGAGCTGGTTCAACAACCTGCGCATCGCCGGCCGCACGCGCTGCGGGGGGCGGCGCCCGCGGGGGAGGGCGTCGGCCCGGCCCGCCAGCTCGTACAGGTAGCGCTGCTGGTCTTCGTCCAGGCGCAACGCCCGGGCCAGCGTGACCAGCACCGGGGCCGACGCCCGGACGCGGCCCTGCTCCAGGCGCGTGTAGTAGTCCACGCTGATCGACGCCAGTCCTGCTACCTCCTCGCGGCGGAGACCGGCCACCCTGCGGGCCGAGCCCGGCTCGGGGAGGCCGCAGTCCTTCGGGGACAGCTGGGCTCGGCGGGCCTTGAGGTACGCGCCCAGCGCCCGGGGGTCGGAATCCGGCGTCATGTCTCCAGTGTCCCCGCGCCGGGACACCTGAAGGGGGGCAAGTTCTTTCCCGGGCAGAAACCTGGCTCTCCCGCCCGGGCGGGATCCGGCGGAACGTGGTGGAGCAACCCGATGTCACGTTCCCAGGAGAGCCCGATGACCAGGACCACCGTCACTTTCGACAGCGCCGGCATTTCGCTCGCCGCGCACCTCTACACCCCCGGCTCGGCCGGGCCGTGGCCCGCGTTGGTCGTCGGGCACCCCGGGACCGGCGTCAAGGAGCAGACCGCCGGGACCTATGCCCGGCTGATGGCCGAACGCGGCTTCGTCACGCTCGCCTTCGACGCCGCACACCAGGGTGAGTCCGGTGGGCTGCCGCGCGGACTCGAAGACCCCGCCCAGCGCGTCGAGGACTTCAAGGCCGCCGTCTCCTACCTCGCCACCCGTGCCGAGGTCGACGCCGGCCGCATCGGGTTGCTCGGGATCTGCGCCTCGGGTGGCTACTCGCTCGCCGCCGCCGGGGGTGACCCGCGGGTGCGGGCCGTGGCCACCGTCTCCGGCGTCGACGTTGCCCGGCAGTTCCGCTTCGGCGCCGACGGCACCCAGGACCCCGCCGTCTTCCAGGGCCTGCTCGAGCTGGCCGGTCAGGCCCGGACCGCCGCGGCGCGCGGTGCGGATCCCGGTGTCATGACCATGTTCCCCGAGACCGCGGCGCAGGCCGGGGCGCTCGGCGGGCAGCACGGGGTCGAGGGGTTCGAGTACTACCGCACCCCGCGCGGCGAGCACGAACGATCCGCGAAGTTCCTCGCCTGGCCGAGCGTGGACAAGCTGGCCTCGTTCGACGCCTTCCACGCCGTCCCGCTCATCGCGCCGCGCCCGCTGCTCCAGGTCGTCGGGACCCGGGCCGTGACGTCGTGGATGGCGGTCGAGGTCCACCAGCGCGCGGCCGGTCCGAAGGAGCTCCACTGGATCGAGGGAGCCAGTCACGTCGATCTCTACGACAAGAAGGAGTTCATCGACCCCGCCGTCGAGAAGCTCGGCGACTTCTTCGGCCTCGCTCTGGGCGGGGACAGGAAATGACCCACTAGGGGGAGGTTCGCGGGACCTACTCGCGCGTTAAACGTGCGGTGACGTGGGTCACCACTCGGTTCACAGAGAGGTGAAGCGAATGGGCGCAACGACGCGCAGGTGGCTCACGGCCGCCGCCGCCACGGTGGCGGTACTCGTGCTGGGGGCCGGGACCGGTCAGGCCGCCGAGAAGGAACCGACCGGGCCCGTGCAGCCCACCATCCTCACCGCGGCCGTCTACTCGCTCGGCGCGCCGACGATCGCGCCGCCGGGGGCGAACGACTGGAACTGCCGGCCCAGCGCGCAGCACCCCAATCCCGTTCTCCTGTCCAACGGCACCACGGCCAACGCCTACGAGAACTGGGCCAACCTCTCGCAGAAGCTCGCGAACGCCGGTTACTGCGTCTTCGCCGGGAACTTCGGCGGGGCTCCCGGCGCCTTCCTGCAGACCGTGGGGCCGGTGGCCGGTACCGCGAAAGCGCTTGCCGCCTTCGGGGACCGGGTCCTCGCGGCGACCGGCGCGGCCAAGCTCGACGTCGTCGGGCACTCGCAGGGCGGGATGAACATCCGGTACTGGATCAAGTACCTCGGGGGCGCCGACAAGATCAGCCGGCTCGTCGGGCTGTCCCCGTCGAACCACGGGACCGATCTGTTCGGGCTGCTGAGCACCCTCGAAAGGGTCCCCGGGGTGCCGGCCGCGCTGGGGACCGTCTGCCAGGCCTGCAACGAGCAGGCCGTCGGCTCGGACTTCCTCACCGACCTCAACGCCGGTGGGGAAACCGTGCCCGGCATCCAGTACACCGTGATCCAGACCCGCTACGACGACGTCGTGACGCCGTATCGCAGCGCCTTCCTCGAAGCCGCGCCCAACGTCGAGAACATCCTGCTCCAGAACGTCTGCGGGCTCGACTTCACCGACCACCTCGGGATCACCTACGACCCCGTCGCGCAGGGGCTGGTGCTCAACGCGCTCGATCCGGCGCACGCCAAGAGGCCGCCCTGCGTCTTTGTGCCGCCCGTCATCTCCTGAGTTTCGCCACATGAGACATAACCCACCGCCGGGGCGGATTTCCGCTCCGGCGGTGTCACCCTCGAAGCATGTACTGGCCGGTTCCGGCGTCCTGGACGCCCCACGACGAAGCCGAGCTGGTCGCCGGCTGGCGGCTGTGGCTCGAGCTGTCCGATCGCGCCTGGCCGACCGCCGCCTGGGACGGGACCCCGGCCGGCGCCGTCCGCCAGCTGCGTGACCTGCTCGCCGCGTGCGACGAGATCGAGACCGCCTACCGCGCGGCCGCCGACGAGCCGTCGCCCGGGTTCCTGAGCCTGACGCAGGGGCTTGCCGTCACGGCCGGTTCGGCCATCTCACTGTGGTTCGACGACTTCGACCAGCTCGACGGCGAGCGCGCGGCTCTGCTGCACGAGGACCTCGCGCGGTTCGCCGAGCAGGCGGAACAGGTGCTGACGCTGCTCGCGGTCAACGGCGGCTGGGCCGGCCTCGACGAGGTGCGGCGCCGCCCCGCCTAGCCCGGAACACCGGGAAGCACAGCGCGATCGTCCGAGGCACAGCAAGTGATTAGGCCGGTTGGCGCAGCGGATCAAGGTCGGGCGTGGGTACTCCAGCAGGCATGAACCGGACAGAGGCCACCGCCGAACGAGGCGAGAAGAGCAACACCGCGCAGCTGCTCGGCCGCGCCGGCATGGCGTGCTACGGCGTCGTGCACCTGGTCATCGCCTACCTCGCCCTGCAGGTCGCCTTCGGCGACAGCGAGCAGGCGGACCAGAAGGGTGCCCTGCAGCAGATCGGCTCCACAGCCTTCGGCCAGATCCTGCTCTGGGTCGTCGCCGTGGGCCTGATCCTGTTCGGCCTCTGGCAGTTCCTGATGGCCGCCACCGGGTACGAGTGGGTCAGCGGCGGCAAGCGGACGCGCAAGCGGATCGGCGCGGCCGCGCGCGGTGTCGTCGTGATCCTGCTCGGCATCACCGCCATCCGCATCGCCACCGGCAGCGGGGGCGGCGGGTCCAGCAACCAGAAGCAACAGGAGTTCACCGCCGAGCTGCTCAAGCTGCCGGCCGGACCCGCGCTGGTCGTGATCGCCGCCGCGGCTGTGCTCGGCGTCGCCATCGCCGCGGGCGTCAAGGGCGTGAAGAAGAAGTTCCTCGAGGACCTGAACACGACGGAGCTGCCGGGGAAGACCAAGCGCTGGATCGGCTGGATCGGGACCACGGGCTACCTCGCCAAGGCCGTCGTTCTGGCCATCGTCGCGATCCTGCTGGCCTACGCCGGGTTCACGGCGGACCCGAACAAGGCCGGCGGGCTGGATGCCGCCCTCAAGACGCTCTCCGCCCAGCCGTTCGGCACCGTGCTGCTCATCGTCGTGGCGCTCGGCCTCGCCGCGTTCGGCGTGTACTGCTTCGGCGCGGCCCGGGCGCACAAGCGCTGAACGGTCCCTGTCGGTTTCCTGTCGATCACCGTCCGGAGCTTCGGCCCCGGTGCCCGGTGCCCTACTTTGGGGCGAGTCAGTTGAATTTTCACCTACCCGGGAGCTGAAACCGATGTTCGGACGATTCAAGGACGTGGCCCTGTTGCTGGGGAGGATCGGCGTCGCGGTCGTCTTCCTCGCGCACGGGCTCCAGAAGTGGAACAACGGCATCGACGGCACGGCGAAGTTCTTCGGGATGGCGGGCATCCCGCTGCCCACGGCCGCCGCGGTCTTCGCGATGACCGTCGAGATCCTCGGCTCGATCGCCTTCATCGTCGGCTTCCTGCTGCCGCTCGTCGGCATCGGCTACGTCGTGATCTCGGTCGGCGCGCTGCTTTCGGTGCACATCGACAACGGCCTGACCGGCCAGGGCGGCTACGAGCTGGTTCTGGTGCTGGCGCTCGCCGGGCTCGCCCTCGGCTTCAACGGCGGCCGGCTCTCGCTCGACCACCTGCTGTGGGGCCGCAAGCGCGCCCGCCGCGACGTCGAGGTCGGCGAACTGCAGAACGCCTGACCCGTAATTCGTGAAGGCCACCTTGAGGAACTTCAAGTTCCTCGAGGTGGCCTTCACGGCTTTAGGCCGGGAGGTCGGTCGTGGTGCGTTCGGCCTCACGGCGGGCGTCGAGCTTTGCCGGGTCCGCGTTGCTGACGTGCACCAGGTGGGCGCCCGCGGCCAGGGGGACGAGCAGGCCGTCGAGGATGCCCTCCGGGCCGCTCCAGTCCCGGGTGGACAGCACCCGGTCCGCCGCGGTGAGGCCGAGTTTAGCCGCGCGGGCCCGCGCTTCGGCCAGCACCTCGTCCACAGTGGACTCGAAGAGTGCGGCCGTGGTGCCCGGGATCGGGAAGAGCGGGCGGTACTGGTCGCCCGACAGCCGTGATTCGGTCAGGTAGTCGAACGCGCCACCGCCCGGCGGCTCGGCGAGCCCCCGGCCCATCGGGTCCAGCGTGACGACGGCGGTGGCCGCCGCGCCGGTCGGTTCCGGGTCGTCCGGCCCGACGAACGCCACCCGCGCGCCGGCGCCCTCGGCCACTACGCGCGCTCCGCACCACCACGCCCCGAGCAGCACGCCGACGGTCTGCCAGTGCGCCGGGAGCTGCACGGCCACGGCGTCGCCCGGTTCGACGTCGAACTCCTCGGTCAGCCAGTTGGCCGTCTTCGCGGCCCAGTTGGCGGTGGTCGCCACGGACAGCTCGACGCGGCTGCCCAGCTGGTCGTCGTAGTGGGTGATCAACGGTTGGGCGGCCGGCAGCGGGCGCAGCAGCTCGTCGGTCAGGCTCATGTGGACAAGGCTAAGGCGCGGACCACGCGCCGTGCCGGTTGACACCGCGTGATCCGCCTCAGTACGTTTGCTTTGAAAGCAAACTTATCTGGGAGAACTGGGGAAACCATGACCATTCTCGTGACCGGAGCCACCGGACACGTCGGGCGGGCGGTGGTCGACGCGCTCGTCGACGCAGGTCAGGACGTCCGCGCGTCGAGCCGTGACGCCGCGAAGCTCGACGTGCCGGACGGCGTCGCGAAGGTGAGCGCGGACCTGGAGGACGCCTCGACGCTGGAGCCCGCGCTCGACGGCGTTTCCGCGGCCTTCGTGTACACGCGGCCGCAGGGGATCGAAGGATTCGTCAAGGCGGCCGAGGCGGCCGGGGTGCGGCACGTCGTGCTGCTGTCGTCGGCCGCGACGCTCCAGCCGGATGCCGCGACGAGCCGGATCGCGGGGCTGCACCTCGCGGTCGAACAGGCCCTGGCCGCGGCCTCGTTCGCTTCGACGGCGTTGAACCCGGGCGCCTTCGCGACGAACACGCTGGGCTGGCGCGCGGACATCGCGGAGGGCGTGGTCCGCACGGCGTACCCCGGCTCGCGGATCGGGGCGATCCACGAGCGGGACATCGCCGACGTCGCGGCCCGGATCCTGGTCGACGGCTCACACGACGGGGAGTCGCTCGCGCTGACGGGCCCGGAGCCGATCTCGTTCCGCGAGCAGGTCGAAGTGCTCGCGGACGTCCTCGGCCGTCCGCTGCGGGTCGAAGAGCTCACCAAGGAGCAGGCGATCGAGCGCATGCTGGCACTGGGCTGGCCGTCGGACGTGCCGGCGTCGGTCCTCGGGGCCTGGGCACGCACGTTGGCGGAGCCGTCGCCGGTGACGGACCTGGTTCGCGAGGTGACCGGCCACGCGCCGCGGACGTTCCGCCAGTGGGCCGAGGAGCACCGCGCCGACTTCAGTTGACGCAGGGCACCCCGGGGGAGTCCCGGAGCAGCGGCGCCGCGGCGGGGGCGGCGCCGCTGCCCGACCCGCCACCCTTCGACGCCTGCGGGGTCGTCGCCGGGGCCAGGCGGCCCGCCAGGCTCGCCACGAACTCGCGGACCGCGTTCAGGTCGATCTGCACGATGCTCTGCCCGTCGGCGCTCCGGCCGTTCGCCGTCACCACCGGGATCGTCGCGAACGTCAGTTCGCCCGACGCGATCCCCTTCGCCTGCTGCGCGAACTGCAGCAGGTCGAGGCCCGGATCCAGGGTCAGCGACCGGTGCACCGCGTCCATCAGGTCGTTGAGCGTGCCCGGGCTGGTCAGCGTGCCCGCCGAAAGCAGCTGGTGCAGGGCCGAGGACAGGAACGCCTGCTGCCGCACGATCCGGTCCAGGTCGCCGCGCGGCAGGTTCTTGCGCTGCCGGACGAACGACAGCGCCTCGCCGCCCGAAACCGTCTGCTCGCCGCGGCGGAAGTTCGCGCCCGAGTCCTTGTCCTCGGTCGCGTGGTTCAGGCACACCTTGACGCCGCCGAGCGCCTCGGTCAGCAGGTAGAAGCCCAGCAGGTTGATCTCGGCGTAGTGGTCGATCCGCACCTGCGTCAGGTCCTGCACCGCCTGCACCAGCACCCGGCGGCCCTCGGTGTCGGAGTCGCGCTCGATCTTCGCCTGGTCGCGCTCGCCCTGCCCGCGCAACGCCTGTGCGGCGAGCGCCTTCGCGACGCCGTACGCCGAGTTGATCTTCGCCTCGCCGCGGCCCGGGACGGCCGTCCACGTGTCACGCGGGATCGAGACCGCCGACGGCTTGCCGCCGTTCTTGGGGATCCGCAGCACGATCATCGTGTCCGTGTTCACCGCGCCGTCGTTGGCTTCGGTGCGCAGCTGCCGGAGCACCCGCGCGGGCAGCGCGTTGCCCTGGGCGTCCGTGCGCGCGTCGCTGCCGACGAGCAGGATGTCCTCCGCGCCGTCGTCCGCGGGCGGCGGCGCGGGCTCGCCGGCGCGCGGAGTGAGTGCGTCGGTCGTCGGGACCGTGCTCTGCAGCTGGTCCTTGGTGACGTAGGCGTAGCCGCTGGCCCCGAGCGCGAGCAGGGACACCAGGCCGAGAGCCACCCGGCGCGTCACCCGCCCCGCCCGGCGTATCCGCGACGGCGGAGCCGGAGCCGGCGCCTCCCGCGGAAACGGCGAAGGCTTCCAGCCCTCGTCACTCTTGGTCACCGGATCGGCGGTCTTCTCCGGTTCTTCCTGGTCGTCGGCCACGCTGGTTTCCCTCCCCCGAACACCCTGCGTACGCAGTCTAGTTGACGCAGGGGACGTCGCCCGCCGTGATCGGCGGTGCGGCGGGGGTGGTCGGCGTCGACGTGGCGGCCGGCGGCTTGGCGGCGGTCGACGTCGGCGCGCCACCGGCGCCGGCGGCGGAGTTCCGGAAGTCCTTGCCCAGCAGCACGCGCACGTGCCCGGCGGGGACGTCGCGGTCCGGCTCGGCCTGGACCGTGGTGCCCAGCGCCTGCTTTACCAGCGCCATCGCGGTGTCGTCGGCCGGGTTGTACCGGACGACGGTGCTGTTGCGGGTGCTCAGCCGCTGGTCGGCGGCGAGCGTGAAGCCCTTGCCCTGCAGCATCGCGTGCGTCTGGCCGGCCACCGACGGCGAGCCCGAGCCGTCGAACAGCTCGACCGTGACGGCCTTCGCGCCGGGCACCTGCGCCGACGTCGGGGCCGCCGGGGTGTCGCCGTCCGACGTCAGCCGCGCCACCTCGGCCGCCACCTGGGCCGGGTCGACGCGCAGCACGTCGGCGCCCCCGATGTTCGCGTTGCCCAGCGTCGGGATGGTGTGGAACTCGATGTTGCCGCCGGTCAGGCCGCGCATCTGCGCGGCGAACTCGGTCAGGTCCCAGCCCTGCGAGAGCACGACGGACTTCTTCACCGCCGAGACCAGGTCGGCGATCTTCACCGGGCTGGTCAGCACGTCGGTCGAGAGCACCTTGCGGGCCAGGCCGGACAGGAACGCCTGCTGGCGGGCGATCCTGTCGAGGTCGTAGTTGGGCAGGCCGTAGCGCTGGCGGACGAACGCGAGCGCCTGCACGCCTTCGATCGTCTGGCGCCCGCCCGGCAGGTCGACGCCGGACTTCGCCTCCTTGACCGGTCCCTTGAGGCAGACCTCGACGCCGCCGATCGACTTGGTGATCTCGTAGAAGCTCGCCAGGTTGACCTCGGCGTAGCGGTCGATCATGTTCGGCTTGCCGATGAACTTCTCGAGCGTGGCGATGAGGTTCTTGCGCCCGGCCACCTTCGCCTGCGTGTCGGCTTCCTTGAGGTCGGTCATGCCCTTGCGCTGCAACGCCCGGTAAGTGTCCGTGTACGCGTAGACGAACGCGCTGTTGAGCTTGTGCTTGCCGAAGCCGCCGGCCAGCTCCACCCACGAGTCGCGCGGGAAGGAGATCGCGATGGCCTGCTTCCCGTTCTGGGGGATGTGCACGAGGATCATCGTGTCGGTGTTCAGCTCGCCGTCGGAGACGCCGGCGTGCAGCATGTCCAGCACCTCGCGGGGCAGCGGGTTGCCCTGCGCGTCGGTGCGGCTGTCCTGGCCGACCAGGAGGATGTCGACCGCGCCGTCGAGCGGCTTCGCGTGCGCCTCGGTGTCGGCGAAGACGTTCGTGGTGGTCAGGCCGGTGTTCGGGTCGCCGATGTACTGCCAGCCGTACCACGTCAGGGCCAGGACGACCACCGACAGCAGTGAAACCACTACTTTGGTGCCACGACGGGCGTACACCGCGGCACCGTGGCCGGCCGGGTGCCTCCGGCGTGCCGGGATGGTCGGCGCAGCCTGTTCGGTCACGCGCTTCCTCCCCTGTGACCCCGTGCTTCCCCCAGGACACCAGTGTGTCTCCACCCAGACTGTACTGACGGTCCTGTGGGACCTCCGTAGGCTGGGGGCCGATTGCCCCGTCCGGGGCGCGAGGGAAAGGCGGGAAGATGCGGGTCCTGGTCACCGGTGGGGCCGGCTTCATCGGGTCGCACTACGTCCGGCAGGTGCTGACCGGCGCTTACCCGACGCTGCGCGACGCCGAGGTGGTCGTGCTGGACAAGCTCACCTACGCGGGCAACGAGGCGAACCTGGCCCCGGTCGCCGCCGACCCGCGGCTGCGCTTCGTCCGCGGTGACATCTGCGACACGTCGCTGGTCGCCGAGGTGATGGCCGGCGTGGACCTCGTCGTGCACTTCGCCGCGGAGTCCCATGTGGACCGATCGATCCTCGGCGCCGCCGACTTCGTGCTGACGAACGTGCTCGGCACGCAGAACCTGCTGCAGGCGGCCTGGCAGGCCGGCGTCGGCAAGTTCGTGCACGTGTCCACCGACGAGGTGTACGGCTCGATCGAGCAGGGGTCGTGGACCGAGGACCACCTGCTGGAGCCGAACTCGCCGTATTCGGCGTCGAAGGCGTCGTCCGACCTGGTGGCCCGGTCGTTCTTCCGCACCCACGGGCTGCCGGTGTGCATCACGCGGTGTTCCAACAACTACGGTCCGTACCAGTTCCCGGAGAAGGTCATCCCGCTGTTCGTCACCAACCTGCTCGACGGGCGGAAGGTGCCGCTCTACGGCGACGGGCTCAACGTCCGTGACTGGCTGCACGTGGACGACCACTGCCACGGCATCCAGCTGGTCGCCGACGGCGGGCGGCCGGGCGAGATCTACAACATCGGCGGCGGCACCGAGCTGACGAACCGCGCGCTGACGGAGAAGCTGCTGGCGGCGGTCGGTGCGGGCTGGGACAGCGTCGAGCCGGTCGAGGACCGCAAGGGTCACGACCGCCGGTATTCGGTGGACATCACGAAGATCGGCGAGGAGCTGGGGTACGCTCCGCGTGTGTCCTTCGAGGACGGTCTGGCCGAGACAGTGGCCTGGTACCGGGACAATCGTGCGTGGTGGGAGCCGCTGGCCGAGCGGGCCGCGCTGAAGAAGTAGGGGAATTTCCGTGCCGTTGACGGTGCTCGTGCCCGGGGGTTCCGGGCAGCTCGGCCGCGACCTCGCCGCACTGGCGTCCCCGTCGGTGGACGTCGTGGCCCCGGGTTCGGCCGAGCTGGACGTGACGGTGACCGGTCAGGTGCTGGCCGCGGTCGGGGCGCTGGCCGAGCGGGCGCGCGAAGCGGGCTCGGCGCCGGTGGTCGTCAACGCTGCGGCGTACACGGCGGTCGACGCGGCGGAGACCGACGAGGAGCGCGCGTTCGCGGTGAACGCGGACGGGCCTCGCGTCCTCGCGGCGGCCTGCGCGTCCCGGCGGGTGCCGCTGATCCACGTGTCGACGGATTACGTGTTCCCGGGTGACGCTTCCCGGCCGTACGAGCCTTCGGACGAGCTGGGGCCGCGGTCGGCGTACGGCCGCACCAAGGCGGCGGGCGAGGACGCCGTGCTCGGCTCCGGCGCGTCGTCGTGGGTGGTGCGGACCGGGTGGCTTTACGGGCGGTCCGGCTCGAACTTCGTGAAGACCATGGCGCGGCTCGAGTCTTCCCGCCCGGAGCTGTCCGTCGTGGACGATCAGGTCGGCGGCCCCACGTGGACGGCCGACTTGGCCGCGGGACTCCTCGAGCTGGCTTCCCGGGTGGCCTCGGGAGCGGGGCCTTCGCAGCGGATCCTGCACTGCACGAACGCGGGTTCGGTGAGCTGGTGCGGGTTCGCGCGGGCGATCTTCGAGCACCTGGGCGCGGACCCGTCGCGGGTCCGTCCGTGTACGTCGGCGGAGTACCCGCAGGCGGCGACCCGGCCGGCGTACTCGGTCCTGTCGCCGGCCTCGTGGCCGGCGGCCGGCTTGACCCCGATGCGTCCGTGGGAAGACGCGCTGGACGCCTACTTCGCTACGGCGTAGCAGCCGGCCAAGTCGTCGGGCGCGTTCTCGACGAGCGTCGGGAGCATGGCCAGGATGGCGCTGCCGAGAATGTAGTTGCCGTCCGACAGTACGGGTCGGCTGGCAACCCTCGCCCAGGTGAGTTCACCTTCGACGATCGCTTTGAACATGGTTGCGATGTCGAGCCACCGATAGCGGCTCTTCAACGTCAGACCGTATGCGGTCGCCACTCTTTCGTAGAGCGCTGCCCAGCGAGGCAGCAGATGGTCGAACTGGATGCGGCAGAATTCTCGGACCCTCGGGTGGTTGGGTATGGCGTTGCGCACGATCATCCGGACGTTGACCAGCGGGTCTTCCAGCTTGCTTCGTAGTTCGAACTCGGTCAGCGTGTGCACGAACTCGGCAAGGCTTGCCTGTGCCATGAGCCGATCGCTCGCCGCGTCCATGTGGTCCAGGTGCTCGCTCTGCGGTGCCAGCCTGAACATGTACGAGATCAAATCTTCGGTGTAGCGATCTTTCTGCTCCCAGCGGTACCGGAACATGTTGACCGTGAGCAGCTTCTTCTGTTCGCGGTTTCGATCGGCCAGTTCCGCCTGCTGCAGGATTCGCTCACGGGAGATGGTCTCGAAAAGTTTGGAGCGGGTGCCTGCCTCGAAGTCGGGCCCGGTGTGCTCGATCAAGTCGTCCCGGAGGAGTTGAAGGCCGATTTCCAGGAATTCTCGTGTTTCCGGGCTGTTCGCGGCCTTGGCCCGGGTCTGCCGAGGCCTGCCGTTGACGATCTCGCGCAGAACCGGCTCGAGGTCGTCGTTCTGAGGACTGGTTGCCTCGGCAGTGACCGGCATGCTACCTCCTCGGCAGTCACCCGATCGGTGCAACCTGGACAGGTGCACCACGTCCGGGGATTAAGTCTTGGCGCCCCGATCGCATGTTACCGAATCTGGTCGTCCGACATCGGGCGATGGCATCGAGTCGGCTTGGACGACAGGTCGGAGGCGAGAGAAGTGTGGTCGACGAAGATCTGCGGAAGGAGCCGGCGATGTTGGTGACAATGCAACTGGGCACATTCATGCGGATCTTGGCCGGAGCGATGTCGGCGACTTTCATCGTCACGTTGTTACTGCTGGGCGGCACTGCCGAAGAGAGCAACAGGCCGGTGCCCGCGCCGGAGACCGGGCAGCCGGGGTCAGTGGCGCCCTGAGGCCAGCCGGTAGGCGCCCACCGTCAGCTCCGCGCACGTGCGCCACGTGAAGTTGGCCGCGTGCGCCCGCCTCGACGCCGACGTCGCCACCGCGTGGGGGTCCGTCACCGCCGTTCGCAGGGCCTCCGCCAAGCCGTCCACGTCGCCGTACGGGACCAGGCTCGCGCACTCGCCCGCGACCTCGCGCAACGCCGGGATGTCCGTGCAGACCACCGGGACGTCCGAGGCCATCGCCTCGAGCACCGGCAGCCCGAACCCCTCGTCGCGCGAGGGCAGCACCAGCGCCGACGCGCCCGCCACCACCGTGCGCAGGTCCACATCGGACAGATAGCCGGTCTGGCACCGCCGGGCGCCGCGGGGGAACGGGCCCGGGCCCGCGAACACCAGGTCCGGGAGGTCCGGTGCCGAGTCGTGGGCCCTGGCCAGCCAGTCCAGGCCCTTCCGCGGGCCCGCGGCGCCGGCGAACAGCAGGTACCGGGCAGGCAGCCCCAGCCGCGCGCGGCGCTCGTCGTCCGGGGGCCGCGCGGTGAACCACGCGGGGTTCACGCCCAGCGGCGTCACCACGATCTTGTCCCGCGAGACGTCGAGGCGCTCCGCCACCGCGTCCGCCACCGCCGCCGTCGGGGTGCAGATGACGTTCGCCCGGCGGGCGCCGCGGCGGACGAGGGCGGGCAGGTCGCGGTCGCTCGGAGCGAGCTCCGCGGGGTTGTCCAAAAAGGCCAGATCGTGGATGGTCACCACGCCGGCCGCGCGGAACCGCCCTGGCAGCACGAAGTTCGTGCCGTGCACCACGTCGGTCGGTCCGGCGAACAGCTCCACCGGCGGGAAGTCCGACCGCAGCCACGCCATCCGCAGCAGCCGCGCCGCCACCGGCATCCCGCGGGCGCGCGCGCCGTACGGGAGCACGTGGCGCAGCCGCCGCCAGCCGCGCAGCGTGAACGCCACCGCGCGCGTGTCGACCTCCGGGATCGACACCAGTTCTTCGCTCAGCGCGGCCGTGTACCGCCCGATGCCGGTGCGCGCGCCGAGCAGCGGGGTGCCGTCGAGGAGGACGCTCAGTGACCTAGCCACGGCGGAGCCGTTGCTTCGCGACCTTCAAAGCGCGACCACCCACGCGCCGGGCCAGCTCCGCGGGGCCGCCGGCGTCCAGGTATTCGCGGATCAGGTCCAGATCCCGCCGCAGCATCGCCCGGCCGCGGACCGGCGGTGTCGTCACCAGGTCCGCCGACCCGGGCAGCCGGTCGGCCGCCGGGCGCGGGTCGCGGCAGAACTCCACCAGCGGCTTCAGTGCCTCCGGCCAGGCGAACCGCTGTGCGACGACGGCGAGCCGTTCGACGCAGCCCGCGGCGAATTCTTCGTCGTACAACGCCTTTTCGAGCGCGTCGGCCAGTGCGTCGTGGTCTTCGGCCGGGACGACGACGCCCAGCCGCTCGGCCCGGACCAGGTCGGCGAAACTGTCGCCGTCGGTGGTGACGATCGGCAGGCCCGCCCACAGGTAGTCGAGCACCCGGGTGCGGAACGCGAACGTCGTCTCGACGTGCTCGTAGTGCGTGGTGACGCCGCAGTTCGCGTCGAGCAGCCAGTTCTGGCGCTCGTGGTAGGGCACCCACTGCTCGTTGAAGTAGACGTTCTTGCCGGTCAGCCCCAGCGAATCGGCCAGCCGGATCGTGCGCGTGCCGATGTCCATCTCGGCGACCTCGGGGTTGGGGTGCTTCATGCCGAGGAACACCAGCCGGACGTCGCCGCGGCGGCGGCGCAGCTTGTCGATCGCGCGGACCAGGGTCAGCGGGTCGAACCAGCTGTACACCCCGCCAGCCCACAGCACGACGTGGTCGGTGCCGCCGAGGCCCAGCGACGAGCGCAGGCCCGGCCCGGTGCGCACCGGCGGTTCCGGCGGCAGCCCGAACGGGACGACCGCGAGCAGCGACTGCGTCGTCGGGTCGGCGTCGTAGAGCCGCGGGGAAAGCCGGCCCATCGCGGCGAGGTGCCCCAGCCAGAAGTGCCGCTGCCGCTCGGAGGCGCAGAGGAAGAAGTCGCCGCGCTCGAGCTGGGCGTCGAGGACGCGGGTGACACCGGCGAGGTCGGCCGCGCGCTGGTCGTCCGCGACGCCCTTGCCCTGCTCCAGCAGCTCCAGGTGCATCGGGTCGTACAGGTCGGCGACGACGATCTTGCCGCTGTGCTGCTTCTTCAGCGACGGCGCCAGTTCCAGCACGTGCCCCTGCAGGACGATGACGTCGGCCCAGGCGATCGGCGCGTCCAGTTCGCGGTGCTTGCCCGCGCTCACCCGGAACGGTGACGGCGGCGGCGTCGAGAGGGGATTGGTGGTGACGAGGTGGACGTCGTGCTCGGCGGCCAGCGCGAGAGCGATGTTCCAGGCGCGGATCGCCGGGCCGGCCATCCGCTCGGTGAGCGCGTCGCCGGTGATCACCAGGATCTTCCGGCGCTGCCCGAAGGCCTTCTCGATGCCGAACGCCTCGACCAGGATGTCGTGCGCGGCCAGGTAGCGCGGCAGCGGGTAGGCGGGCTCCAACGCCTTGCGCAGCAACGGAAGCAGGTCGGCGTCGGTGCGGACGCGGGCCGCCTGCTCGACCGCCCGCGACTCGGCCAGCGAGGGCAGCTGTTCGACGAACTGGTCGATGGCCAGCAGCCCGGCGAGCGTGGTGCGGGGGATGGCGACGTCGCCGGACTCGATCGGGCCTGAAGGAGCACCGCCCCGCTCGAGGTCCAGCTGGGTGGCGTCCAGCTCGCCGCGGGCGGTGGCCCGGCGCACGGCCAGGGCGAGCGCCGCGGGCAGCGCGCGGGCCAGCGTCTCGTCGGAGAGGTTCTTGTAGAGCGCGGCCAGGGCGTTGCGCTCCAGGAGGAACGTCTCGCGGCCGGTTTCCGGCGCGTCGACCGACGCCATCGTGCCGTGGTGGCGGTGGAACGCCTGCGACCCGGGGACGTACCGGACGCGCCAGCCGCGGAGGTTGAGCCGCCAGCCGAGGTCGACGTCCTCGTAGAACATGAAGAACCGCTCGTCGAAGCCGCCGAGCTCGGCGAACACGCTCGCCCGGACGAACATCGCCGAGCCGGTGCCGAACAGGACGTCCTTGGCGACCTCGTGCTCGGCCGCCGGGACGTCGGCCAGCGACGAACCGGCGTGGCGCTTGTAGCCCATGCCGAACCAGGTGAGGCCGCCGTCGACGAAGTCGGTGCCGGTGCCGTCCCAGTCGAGGACCTTGCTGGCGACGGCGGCGACGGCGGGCTGGGCGCGCAGCTCGGCGACGGCGGCGGAGATCCAGCCGGGCGCCGGGCGGGCGTCGTTGTTGAGGAAGGCGAGGACAGTGCCCTTCGCGTGCTTCGCCCCGAGGTTGCAGCCGCCCGCGAAGCCGGTGTTGCGGCCGGCTTCGACGACCTGGGCCTGCGGGACGGCCTCGCGGATGCGCGCGGCCTCGCCTTCGCCGGAAGAGTTGTCGACGCAGATCAGCTCGAGCTCGGGGTAGTCGTGCTCGGCGAGCGCGCGCAGGCAGGTGATCGTGTCGTCGGCGCCGTGGTAGTTCACCACGATCACCGAGACGAGCGGTTGCGGATCACCCTGCGCCAAAGCCAGCTCCTCGTCGTCGATCCTGGCGCAAGCTTAAAGGCCTGCCCATGCCTCCCAGACCGCGCCTCGGCCGAGCACCGCGCGACGGGTGATCTTGCGGCGTGTCCGCAACGTCGCTGGTAGCCGCAGGGCCACTTCGGCCAGCACCCGGCAGCGCAGGCCGAACCGGAAGTTCGCCGCCGCCGGCCGTCCGGGACGCAGCGGCAGCACCGCTGTCAACACGGCGAACCGCAGCAGCTGGTTCACCGCGACGCCACGGGGTGCGCAGCGCAGCAGCGTGAGCAGCCGGTTGCGTTCGTTCCAGCGGTGGAACTCCGGTGAGCCCAGCTCGGTGCTGACGCCGTGGGCGTGCCGGACCCGGGCGTCCGGCGCCGCGACGACGTCCCACCCGGCCAGCCGCAGCCGCCAGGCGGTGTCGGTGTCCTCGTAATAACAGAAGAAATCCGCCGGGACGCCGTCCACGCCCTTCAACGCCTCGGCGCGCAGCAGCGCGGCACCGCCGCAGAAGCCGAACACTTCGCCCGCGGGCTCGATTACGTCGGCGCCGTGGCCGTCGGCGGTCAGGCGCACGCCGGCCGACTGCGTGGTGCCGTCGGGGCGGACGAGCAGGGACGTCGCCGCGGCGGCCGGCGGCGCCTTTTCGAGGGTGTCCTCGAGCGTCGCGAGCCAGTCCGGCGCGGGCTCGGCGTCGTCGTTCAGCCACGCCATCAGGGGCGTACCGACCTTTTCGAGCGCGACGGCCAGCGCGCCCGCGTAGCCGGCGTTGCGCGGGAGGCGGAGCACTTCCGGGCGCGACGGATGGGCCGCGAGCAGGGCGGCGGTGCCGTCGGCGGAGGCGTTGTCGACCACGAGCGTCCGATGTGGACGCGTCTGCGCGGCCAGCGCGTCGAGGCAGGCCGTGATGTGCCCGGCACCCCGCCAGGTCACGACTACCACCGTGGTGGCGGGATTCGCGGTCACGTCCCGCACAATAGCCGCGTGCCCGAACTGGTCGTGCTCGCCGAGCAGCTCCTCGCGCCCGTGCCCGGTGGCACCGGGCGCTACACGGCCGAACTGCTCCCCGCGCTGGCGAAGTCCGCGCCACCGGGCTGGACGGTGTCCAGCGCGGTCGCGCGGCACGCCGACGTCGACGCGGCGCGGCTGGACGGTGTCGAGGGCCCCCGCGTGCTGCGGATCCCGCCGCGGGCGCTGGTCGCCGCGTGGCAGCTGGGCCTGCGCTGGTGGCCGGGCGGCGACGCGGTGCACGCGCCGACGCCGTTCGCGCCCCCGCGCGCCCCGGCCGGGAAGACACTGAGCGTGACCGTGCACGACACCGTCCCGTGGACCCACCCCGAGACGCTCACCGCGCGCGGCGTCAGCTGGCACCGGTCGATGATCGCGCGGGCCGCGCGGCGGGCGTCCGGCCTGGTCGTGCCGACGCGCGCGGTCGCCGACGAGCTCGCGGTGCTCATCGACGTCGACGTCCCGGTGCGCGTGGTGCCCCACGGCGTGCGGGTGCCGTCCGGCTCGGCCGAGCTGGACCTGCCGGAGCGGTACGTGCTGGCCGTCGGCACGATCGAGCCGCGCAAGGGCATCGACGTGCTGGTCGACGCGGTCGCGGCGCTGGAGGGCACGGTGCTCGTGCTGGCCGGCCAGCCGGGCTGGGGCGGGATCGACCCGGTGGCGCTGGCGGCCGAGCGCGGCCTGCCCGCCGACCGGCTGCGGATGCTGGGGAAGGTGACGGACGCCGAGCTGGCGACCGTGCTGCGCCGGGCCGACGTGCTGGCCGTGCCGAGCCTCGCCGAAGGGTTCGGGCTGGGCCTGCTCGAGGCGATGGCGGCCGGGATCCCGGTGGTGCACACCGACGTCCCGGCGCTGGCCGAGGTGGCCGACGGGGCCGGCATCATGGTGCCGCGCGGGGACGCCGCGGCCCTGGCGGCCGCGCTGCGCGAGGTGCTCGGTTCACCCGCGCGGGCGGCGGAGCTGACCCGCGCGGGGCGGGAGCGGGCGAAGGCGTTCACCTGGCGTAGGGCGGCGGAGGCCGTTTGGGCGATCCACCGGCGTCCGCATGACTGAAGCATCCGGCTGTCCGGTTTGCCAGTTCCCCACCATGGCGCGGGGCTGTCGCCGTACGCTGCAGGGGTGAGCGACGACCCCCGCGTGCTGATCGACGCGACCGCGGTTCCCGCGGACCGCGGCGGTGTCGGCCGGTACGTGGATTCACTCGTCGCCGCCCTCGACGCGGACGGGGCCCGGATCACCGTCGTCTGCCAGCCGCGTGACCTCCAGCTCTACGACCAGCTCGCGCCGCGGTCCCGGGTCGTGCCCGCTTCCCCGGCCACGACCACCCGCACCGCCCGCCTGACCTGGGAACAGGCGACCTTGCCGCGGCTGGCGCGCCGCCTTGGCGCGGACGTCGTCCACTCGCCGCACTACACGATGCCGCTGGCGACGTCGGCCGCGTCGGTGGTCACCCTGCACGACGCGACCTTCTTCACCGACGCCGTGCTGCACTCGTCGGTGAAGGCCCGCTTCTTCCGCGCGTGGACGGCGACGGCGTTGCGTCGCGCAACGCTGTGTGTGGTCCCCTCGGCGGCAACAGCCATCGAGCTGGCCCGCGTCGGCCCGGTCCGGCACGCTTCGCTGGAGGTGATCCACCACGGCGTCGACAGCGAGCGCTTCCATCCGCCGTCCCCCGCGGAGGTCGCGGCGGCACGCGCGGCCGTCGGCCTGGGGCGGACGCCGTACGTGGCGTTTTTGGGGGCCCTGGAGCCGCGGAAGAACGTGCCGGCGTTGATCCGCGGGTTCGCGCGGGCGGTCGCCGGGCGCCCGGACGCGCCGGCGTTGGTGCTGGCGGGCCAGCCGGGGTGGGACACGCAGGTGGAGCGGGCGCTGGACGCGGTCCCGCACCGGCTGCGCGTGATCCGGGCGGGCTACCTGCCGTTCGGCACGCTGGCGGGCTTCCTCGGCGGGGCGGAGCTGGTGGCGTACCCGTCGCTGGGCGAGGGGTTCGGGCTGCCGGTCCTGGAGGCGATGGCCTGCGGCGCGTGCGTGCTGACCACGCGCCGGTTGTCGCTGCCCGAGGTGGGCGGCGACGCGGTGGCGTACTGCGGCGTGGGAGCGGGCGACGTCGCGGCGGCTCTGGGCGAGCTACTGGCCGACCCGGGCCGCCGGGCCGAGCTGGCCACGGCCGCGCAGCAGCGCGCGAAGGAGTTCTCGTGGGCCACGACCGCGGAACGGCACCGGGAGGCGTACGCGAAAGCCTGGTCCCGCCACCTCCGCACCCGCTGACCTCCGCACCCGCTGACCTCCGCACCCGCTGACCTGCGTACCCGGAACGTCGGCCTGCGTACCCGGACGGTCGGTTCGCGTACCTGGAGGGTCGGTTGGTGAGCCGACCCTCCAGGTACGTGGTCCGACCGTCGGGGTACGCGAGCCGACCCTCCGGGTACGCCCTGTGGGGTGGCGGGGTTGCCCTGGGTGACGAGTGGACAATGGCCGGGTGACTGAGGCATCCCGCTACGGCGACGAACTCGGCGTCGTGACCGTGACGTACTTCTCCGGCGACACCCTCGAGCGCTTTCTCGACACCCTCGAGAAGGCCACCGAGCGGCCGGTCCAGGTGGTCGTGGCCGACACCGTCTCCACCGACGGTGCTCCCGAGAAGGCCGCGAAGCGCGCCAACGTGCACCTGCTCAGCATCGGCGAGAACGTCGGGTACGGGAGCGGGTGCAACCGCGGCGTCGCCGAGCTCGACGACCGGTTCGGCTGGATCGTCATCGCCAACCCCGACCTCGAATGGGAGCCCGGGTCGCTCGACGCGCTGCTCGAAGCCGCGAAGCGGTGGCCGCGCGGGGGTGCCTTCGGGCCGCTGATCCACGAGCTCGACGGGACCGTCTACCCCTCCGCGCGGCTGCTGCCCTCCTTCGGCCGGGGCATCGGGCACGCCGCCTTCGGCAAGGTGTGGCCCGGGAACCCGTGGACCCGGCAGTACCGGCAGGAGACCGGCACGCCCGTCGAGCGCGTCGCCGAGTGGCTGTCCGGCTCGTGTCTGCTGCTGCGCCGGGAAGCCTTCGAATCGATCGGCGGCTTCGACTCGCGGTACTTCATGTACTTCGAGGACGTCGACCTCGGCGACCGGCTCGGCAAGGCCGGCTGGCTGAACGTCTACGTGCCCTCGGCCGGCGTCATGCACCTCGGCGGGCACTCGACTTCGCAGGCGTCGAAGAAGATGCTCGCCGCGCACCACGCCAGCGCCTACCGCTACCTCGCCGACCGCCACCCCGGGCTCGCCTGGAAGCCGGTGCTGGCCGCCGTGAAGCTCGGCCTCGCCCTGCGGCTGAAGCTGGAAACCCGCTAGATCCCGTCGAGCCGGCGCGAAAGGTCGGACTTGCCGATGTTCTGCGTCACCGTCGGCACCAGGCCGGTGTCCTCCGGATCGGGCTCCTTCAGCGGGCTCGTGATCTGCTCGGCCTGGGGCCGGCGGGAGAGCGGGGTCGGCATCGGTGTCGTCGGCGAGGGCGCGTTCAACGGCGTCGTCTGCTGCGGACGGCGGCCGCCCTGGACCTCCATCCGCCGCGTCGGCGCCGAGCCGGCCAGCGGGTGGTCGTTCTCCTCGATCAGCGACGCCGGCAGCTGCGTGGTCGTGTCGGGGTCACGGCTGCGGTCGAGCCCGTCGATCTGCGCGCGCGGGATCTGCTGGGTGTTCGCGGAGTCCATCGGTGACGTCGCGCTGTCGGGTGTCACGACGAACACACCGCGCGCCTGGGCTCGTGCGAGCAGGGCGTCCGCCCGATCGCGGGGGTCCATCCCCTCGGCCTCCCGACTGACCCGGGGCCCTCTGGGGAAAGGCCCGCCTGTTTCCTGTCTAGGGTAGGCCCTCCGGGCGACCTCCGTCAGGGTTTCCCGCGGCTTGTCGCTCAGCGGTGCGTGATAAAAGAGGAGATTTCCGTGACGTCCGAGGTCCAAACCGACGCTGTCGACGCCGTCGTGCTGGTCGGGGGCAAGGGCACGCGCCTCCGGCCATTGACGCTGTCGGCGCCGAAGCCGATGCTCCCGACCGCCGGGACGCCGTACCTGAGCCACCTGTTCTCCCGCATCCGCGAGGCCGGCATCCGGCACGTCGTGCTGGGCACGAGCTACCGGGCCGAGGTGTTCGAGGAGTACTTCGGCGACGGCCAGTCCATCGGCCTGGACCTCGAGTACGTCGTCGAGGAGGAGCCGCTCGACACCGCGGGCGCGATCCGGAACGTCTACGACAGGCTGCGCGCCGACCACGTGATCGTCTTCAACGGCGACATCATCTCCGGCTCGGACCTCGGCGAGCAGCTGCGCGTCCACCGCGAGTCCGAGGCCGACGTCACACTCCACCTGCAGCGCGTGCCGGACCCCAGCCGGTTCGGGTCGGTGCCGACCGACGAGACCGGGCGGGTCCAGGCGTTCCTCGAGAAGACGCCGAACCCGCCGACCGACCAGATCAACGCCGGCTGCTACGTCTTCCGCCGTCCCGTGATCGAGGCCATCCCGACCGGGCGGCGGGTGTCGGTCGAGCGCGAGACGTTCCCGCAGCTGCTGGAGCAGGGCGCACATATCCAGGGCTTCGTCGACGAGTCCTACTGGCTGGACGTCGGCACGCCGGAGGCCTTCGTGCGCGGCTCGGCGGACCTCGTGCGCGGCCTGGCGCCGACGTCGGCGCTGCCGGGCCGGCCCGGCGAGTTCCTGGTGCTCGACGGCGCGTCGGTGGCCGAGGACGCCCGGCTGTCCGGCGGGTCGACGATCGGCGTCGCCGCGGTGGTGGGATCGCGCGCGAGGATCGACGGTTCGGTGCTGTTCGACGGCGCGGCCGTCTCCGAGGGCGCGATCGTCGAACGCTCGGTGCTCGGGCACGGCGCCCGGGTCGGCGCCGGCGCGGTGCTGCGCGGCGTGGTGCTGGGCGACGGCGTGTCCGTCGGGGCCGGCTGCGAGCTCCTGGACGGCGCCCGCGTCTGGCCGGACGTCGTCCTGCCCGACGGATCCGTCCGCTTCTCGAGCGACGCGTAGCCCGATGTTCTGGCGTCCCGCGTTCGAGGTCGACCTGGGCCGGGTCCTGGGTCCGCTGAAGCGCGGCCGCGGGTCGCTCAACATCCTCACCGACGAGCGCGGGATCACCTGGCTCGCGTCGAACACGCCCGACGGCCCCGGCACGCTGGCCCTGCGCCGGCTGCCCGACGGCCGGATCGAGGCCGCGGCCTGGGGCTCCTCGAAGGACCGGCTGCTCGCCGGCGTGCCCGCGCTGCTGGGGGCCGACGACGACGATTCCGGGTTCGTCGCGCACCACGACGTCGTCGCGCGGGCCCGGCGCGCGCTCCCCGGCCTGCGGCTCGGGGCGACCGGGGTGGTGTGGGACTGGCTGGTGCTCGCCGTCCTGGAGCAGAAGGTGGCCGGCAAGGAGGCGATCCGGTCGTGGGCCGAGCTGTGCCGCCGGTTCGGCACGCGCCCACCGGGCCCGGCGCCGGAGCGGCTGCGCGTGCCGCCGTCACCGGAGACGCTGGCGACGCTCCCGGACTGGCACTGGCACCGGGCGGGCGTCGACATCAAGCGGCGGACGGCGCTGGTGAACGCGGCCCGGATCGCGCCGCACCTGGAGCGGGCGGTGGAGCTGCGCGGGCTCGAGGGACGGCACTGGCTGCGCCAGGTCCCGGGCATCGGGGTGTGGACGGCGGCGGAGATCGCCCAGCGCGCCTGGGGCGACCCGGACGCGGTGAGCTTCGGCGACTACAACATCCCGTCGATGGTGGGGAACGCGGTGCTGGGCACGAAGCTCGACGACGCGGGAATGGCCGAGGTGCTGGCGCCGTACGCACCGCAGCGGCAGCGGGCGGTGCGCTACCTGGAGGCGGCGGGGCACACGCGGCCGCGCTTCGGGCCGCGGATCGAGCTGCGCGACTACCGCGCGATGTGAGGACGGCACCTTCCGGAAGTCCTGAAAGAGTCGTTCCTGACGTCGGACGTCATGAACGAGTCGTTCATGACGGTTCGCTACTGCTGTGGGGGATAACCACCCGGCGGGGGCGGGTACGGCGGCTGCTGCCCCGGGTAGGGCGGCTGCTGGCCGGGGTAGCCCTGCTGGGGCGGGTAACCCGGCGGCTGCTGCCCCGGAAAACCTTGCTGCGGCGGGTATCCCGGCTGCTGGTAGCCGGGGTACTGCGGCGGGTGCTTCGGTTTGTTCGAGTTCACGATGAGCAGCACCGCCCCGGCGACGCCGGCGAGCACCACCACGATGATCAGCAGCATCAGCACACTCACCATCAGCCGTTCCCCTCGTCGAGTGCCGCGCGGACGATCGACAGCGCCTCGGCGTCGGCGAGGCCGAGCTTACGGGTGGTCTTCGCGTACTCCGCCGCCGCCTGCTGGGCCCGGCGGCGGCTCTGGTCGCCCGCCGCCGCGACGAAGCTGCCCGCGCGGCCGCGGGTCTCGATCAGGCCCGCCTCCTCCAGCTCGCGGTAGGCACGAGCCACCGTGTTCGGGGCGATGCCCAGGTCGGCCGCGAGCTGCCGGACCGTGGGCAGCTTCGTGCCCACGGCCAGGCTGCGGTCGTTGATCCGCGTCGCGAGCCCGCTCCGGACCTGCTCGTACGGCGGGACCGGCGAACCGCTGTCGAAGGGGACGATCACCAGCTCTGCGGACCCGCTCCCGGCCCCGGCAGCTGCTGCGGCGGGAACGACGGCCCCTGCGGCGCGTACTGCTGCGGCGCCGGCGGGTACCCCGGCTGCTGCGGGAACCCCTGCTGCGGCGAAGGCGGCGGGTAGCCCGGCGCGAAACCCGGCTGCGCGAAACCCGGTTGCGCGGAACCCGGTGGCGCGAAGCCCGGTTGCGGGAACCCCTGCGACGGCGGCGAACCCGCCGGCGGCGGGAAGCCCGGCTGGGCGAAGCCCTGCGACGGCGGCGCGGCAAACCCCTGCTGCGGCGGGAAGTTCGGGTTCGGCGGGAACTGCCCGCCGTTCTTCATCGCCTCTTCACGGCGCATCTTCGACACCCGGACGATCACCGCGATGACGAACACGATGATGCCCAGGATGATCAGCCCGAGCACGATGTACCCGAACACGCCGGTGTCGCCGCCTCCGCCGGAGTGGTAGTGCACCCGCTCCGGGAACTGTGTGGCCATGTGGTCCCTCCCTGTCCGCGGACCAGGTTATCGCCCGGCACCGACAGGAACGGCCGCTTTCACCAGATCGGCGAGATCTTCCGAGCCCGGCGGCAGCGCGTCCGTCGGCCACCACCGCAGGTCGTCGGACTCTTCGCTGCGCACCGGCTCGGCGCCCGGCGGGGCGTGCACCGCGAACCGGACGTCGAAGTGCCGGGTCGGCACGCCCAGCGAGCACGTGATCGGGTGGACGTCGAGGTGCACCGGCTCGGCGGAGATCCGCAGCCCGGACATCCCCGACTCCTCCGTCGCCTCCCGCAGCGCCGCGCCGGCCAGTGCCGTGTCCGACGGTTCGCAGTGGCCGCCGAGCTGCAGCCAGCGCCCGACGCGCGGGTGCAGGGTCAGCAGCACCTGCGTGCCCGTGTGGTCCAGCACCACCGCCGACGCCGTCAGGTGCCCGGCCTCGCAGGAACGCTGACACGAATCTTCACGCGCGGCCAGGAACCCCAGGAACGCCTGCCGCAGCGACTCCTGGGACGCCACCGCAGGCCGCCACGACGAGAGCGTCGCGACGGCGTCCGCGTGCAGGCTCACAGCTCCAGCAGCCCTTCCCCGGCCAGGGCCGGACCCCGCGGCGCCGGCTCGGTGAGCGGCACGCCGATCGCGACCGAGCCCAGCGGCTGCCAGCGCTCGTCGAGACCGAGAACGTCCCGGACGATGTCCGCGGCGAAGATGGTCGAGCCGATCCAGCACGACCCCAGGCCCTCGGCCGCCAGCGCGACCAGCAGGCCCTGCACCGCGGCGCCGCCGGCGACGGTGAACATCGTCTTCTCGCAGTCGTTGCGGCGGTCGTCGCGGTAGGTGTGCGCGCCGTCCGGCACCAGGAACGGGATGACGATTTCGGGGGCCCGGTACAGGATGTCGCCGCGGCTGAGCCGCTTCGCGATCTGCTCCGGCGTGAAGTCGTCGGACTCGAGGTCGGCCTGCCACGACTCGCGCATCGCGTCCAGCAGCTTCTTCCGGACGCCGGAGTCGCGCAGCCAGATGAACCGGACCGGGTGCGTGTGGTGCGGCGCGGGAGCGGTCAGCGCCGATCCCACCGCCCGCCGGATCGAGGTGGGCGAGACCGGCTCGTCCGCGAACTGCCGCACCGAACGCCGGGCCGGGACGGCTTCCCGCCTGCCCTGCGCGACGGCCTCGTTGGCGCCCAGCCGGAAGAGGTCCTCCTCCAGCGGGCGGATCAGGTCCCGCGCGGACGAACCGTCGTCCTCCGGGAAAAATCCGCGGATCACCGCGACCGGCGTCCCGCCCAGCTTGCCCTTGACCAGGTCGGCGGCCGCGGCGAGCTCGTCGGCGACGGCGACCTCGGTGACGGCCAGCTCGTTGCCCTGCCCGTCGACCTGCCCGCGGTAGGCGTGCAGCACCCGCAGCCCGGACGAGCCGATGGCGGCGTCGGTCTGCCCGACCCGCCAGGCCCGCCCCATCGTGTCGGTGACGACGACGGCGACCTCGACGCCGAGCCGCTCCCGCAGCCCGTTGCGCAGCGCCAGCGCCGACGCGTCCGGGTCGGAGGGCAGCAGCGCGACCTCGTCACCGGCCACATTGGACGCGTCGATCCCGGACGCGGCCTGCACGATCCCCAGGCGGTTCTGGGTGATCACCGTGCGCGCGATCCGCGCGACGATCCGCACGGCCTCCTGCTCGACGAGCTTCCGGCGTTCGGCGTCGCGGGCCTCGGGGTCGGCGGGCACGCGCACGAGCATGCCCTCGACCTTCGAGACGATCTTGCTGGTCACGACCAGCACGTCGCCGGAGCGCAGCCAGGGCGCGGCGGTGACGATCGCGCCGGTCAGGTCGTCGCCCGGGCGGAACTCCGGCAGCCCGGTGACGGGCAGGATCTCCAGCTTGGGGGCAGCGTGGTCACTCAACAGGGGCTCCAGCCAGTTCGAGGGCGGCGCGGGCCATCGCCGCGGTCGCGTCCACATCGGACATCAGCAGCGGGACGTCGCGGACGGTCACACCCGGCACGTCCGCCGTCTCGCCTTCGGCGATCAGCCAGCCGTCGAGGACACCGCCGTCCTTGCGCGAGCCGTAGTGCCGGCCGACCGCCTCGGCCGAGGTCTCGACGCCGATCGCGGTCAGGCACGCGTCGGCCATCCCGCGCAGCGCCTTGCCGCCGATGATCGGGGACACCCCGACCACGCGGGCAGTGCTGTTTCGCAGCGCGTCCCGCACGCCCGGCACGCCCAGCACGGTGCCCACCGAGACGACCGGGTTCGACGGCGCGAACAGCACGGCGTCGGCGTCCTTGAGCGCCTCCAGGACGCCCGGTGCCGGCTTGGCCTCGTCGTTGCCGACCGCGACGATCGAGTGCGCCTTCGGCTCGGCGCGGTAGCGCACCCACCACTCCTGGAAGTGGACGGCCTTCTGCTGCCCGTCCTGCTCCGGGTCGTCGATCACGACGTGCGTCTCGACGCGGTCGTCCGACATCGGCAGCAGCCGGACGCCGGGCTGCCAGCGGTCGCACAGGGCCTCGGTCACCGCCGACAGCGGATAGCCCGCGCGCAGCATCCGGGACCGGATCAGGTGGGTGGCGATGTCCTTGTCGCCGAGGCCGAACCAGGTCGGCTCGGCGCCGTAGGCGGCCAGCTCCTCCTTGACGACCCAGGTCTCGCCCGAGTGCCCCCAGCCGCGTTCGGAGTCGATCCCGCCGCCCAGGGTGTACATGCAGGTGTCCAGGTCGGGACAGATCCGCAGCCCGTGCATCCAGACGTCGTCGCCGGTGTTGACCAGCGCCGTCACCTCGTGCGGGGACTCCGAGGCACCTTCCGGTGCCATGCCCAGCGCTGCCTTGACACCCAGCAGGAAGCGGGCCCCGCCCACTCCGCCGACCACTACCACGATCTTCACGACGTCGAATCCTCGCACGAGCCGGGTGCGGGCACCCAGTACCGGTATCTGTGGTGCGGGGCGTAGCCGAGCCCCGCGTAGAGCGCGAGCGCGCCCGAATTCCCCTCCGCGACCTGCAACACCGTGCGGTCCGCCCCGTGTTCCGCACCCCAGGCCTGCACCGCGCCCATCAGCGCCGACGCCAGCCCGCGGCGGCGGAAGGCAGCGGCGACCTCGAGCCGGCCGACGTGCAGCCAGCCCTCGACCAGCGCCCCGCGGACGACGCCCACGAGGCCGCCTTCGGCCGTCGCGGCGCCGTAGCCGATCTTCCCGCCGGACAGGACCTGCCGGGCCGCCGGGGAGTCCTCGCCCGGACGCATGGCCAGCTCCCACCAGCCGGGCGCCGGCTCGTCGCCCACCGTGACGCCGGGGACGGCGGGCGCGGGCCGCAGCGGCGCGGTGAGGACGATGACCTCGTGGCCGGCGCCGTGGCCGGTCGCCGGGAGCCAGCCGGCCGCGGCGATCGCGCGTTCGTTCGGGCTGTCCCGGACCACCTGCACCATCGGGGCGATCCCCCGATCGTGGGCGAAATCACACACCGCGCGCAGGGCCTCGCCGAGCGGGCGGCCGGCGTCGCCGACGGCGAGTGCGCTGTTGGCGCGCCCGGTGAAGCCGTCCGCCCAGCGCAGACGCCACTCGCCCAAGGGATCCTCAACCAGGGGTGGCCATGCTTTGCTGCAGGTGATTTCGAGCGTCTCGCGGGCGTTCACCGCTAGATTGTGACGGAGACGGTGAACGTCGTGGGAGCGGATTTCCGCAGGAGGTGACCGTGGGTATCCAGCGCAAGGACGAGCGGCACAACGAGAAGCTCGTCGACGAGATCGCCGAAGGGTTCAACCGAGCCGTGGGGGAGAAGAAGACCGAAAGCGACCCGGACGAAGCTCCCAAGCCGCGCTTCGTCATCACCGGTGACGCCCGGGCCACCCCGCCCCCGCGCCGCCGGCAGAGGTGAGTGCCATACCCGGGGTATGGCTAAGGCTTGCCTCACCAACCGAACGGGTGCCGACGCCGCGTAATGTCGGCACCGACTGGCAGTTTGCAGAGATAAGCAGGAGTGCGCAGTGACCTACGTGATCGCCGAGCCCTGCGTCGACGTGCTCGACAAGGCGTGTATCGACGAGTGCCCCGTGGACTGCATCTACGAGGGCGAGCGGATGCTGTACATCCACCCGGACGAGTGCGTCGACTGCGGCGCCTGCGAGCCGGTCTGCCCGGTCGAGGCGATCTACTACGAGGACGACGTCCCGGACAACTGGTCGGACTACACCAAGGCCAACGTCGACTTCTTCGACGAGCTGGGCTCGCCCGGCGGTGCCTCCAAGGTCGGCAAGACCGCCCACGACCCGGCCTTCATCAAGGCGCTGCCCCCGCAGGGCGAATGAACCGGATCGCGCTGCCCGACTTCCCCTGGGATTCGCTCGCCGAGGTCAAGGCCACGGCCCAGGCGCATCCCGGCGGGGTCGTCGACCTCTCCATCGGCACGCCGGTCGACCCGGTCCCGGACGGCATCCGCGAGGCCCTCGCGTCCGTCTCGGCGATCCCCGGCTACCCGACCACCCACGGCATCCCGGCCCTCCGGGATGCCGCGCGGGGTGCGCTTTCCCGGCGTCACGGCGTCGACGGCATCGAGCCGGACGCCGTGCTGCCGACGATCGGGTCCAAGGAGGCGGTGGCCTGGCTGCCGCGGCTGCTCGGCTTCGGCCCCGGCGACCTGGTCGTCATCCCGGAGCTGGCTTACCCGACGTACGAGGTCGGCGCGCTGCTGGCGGGCGCGTCGATCCTGCGTGCCGACAGCACGGTGGCCGTCGGCCCGCAGAAGCCGGCGATGATCTGGCTGAACTCGCCGTCCAACCCGACCGGCCAGGTGCTGCCGGTCGAGCACCTGCGCAAGGTCGTCGAGTGGGCGCGCGAGCGGGACGTCATCGTGGTCTCCGACGAGTGCTACCTGGCGCTCGGCTGGGAGTCCGACCCGCTGTCGGTGCTGCACCCGGACGTCTGCGGCGGCCGGACCGACGGCCTGATCGCGGTGCACTCGCTGTCGAAGTCGGCGAACCTGGCCAGCTACCGCGCCGGGTTCCTGACCGGTGATCCCCGCCTGATCAAGCAGCTGCTCGAAGTCCGCAAGCACGCGGGCATGATCGTGCCGCGCCCGGTCCAGGAGGCGATGGTCGCCGCCCTGACCGACGACGAGGCCCTGGAAGTCCAGCGCGAGCGCTACGCCCGCCGCCGGCTCGTCCTGCGCAAGGCGTTGCTGGACAACGGCTTCCGCATCGACCACTCCGAAGCGGGCCTCTACCTGTGGGCCACCCGCGACGAAGACTCGTCGGTGACGGTCCGGTGGCTGGCCGAGCGCGGCATCCTCGTCGCCCCCGGGACGTTCTACGGCCCGAAGGGCGGCAAGCACGTCCGCGTCGCGCTGACCGCGACGGACGAGCGCGTCGACGCCGCCGTTGAGCGGCTGACTCGACAGTGCGCCTGACCGCGGGCTGATCCGCCGGAAATCGTCGGTCCCCCCGGTTACGGTGCCGGGCATGACCATGACGATCGAAATGGCCCGCTTCAAGGTCGACGAGAGCGCCGTCGCGCAGCTGGTGGCGGAGCGCCCGGCGATGGTCGAGGCGATGCGCCGCCGGTTCCCCGGCTGCCTCGCCGCCTACCTGACCAGGGAAGAAGACGGCGGCTGGCTCGACATCGTGCTGTGGCGCAGCAAGGCCGACGCCGAGGAGTCGGCCCGGCTGATCAGCACGGTGCCCGAGTGCGCCGCCTGGTTCCGGCACATCTCCGAATCCGCCGGGCTGCGGCACGTCGAGGTCGTCGACCACTGGCCGGAGCGGCTGACTCAGTAGTCCCGGCCGGTGAGGCCCCGGTAGACGAACCGCGTCAGCATTTCGACGGCTTCCTCGTCGGTCGGCGGGGTGCCGGCCGGGGCCGCGCCGTGCAGCCACGTCGCCGCGAACGAGTCGACGAGGTGGTAGATGAGCATGCCGCAGTGGTCGGGGGCGGCCGGCAGCCGCAGGCCGGCGCGGGTGACGTACGCGAGGTGGTCGTCGAGGTCGGTCGCCTGGGACGCGCTGAACTGCGCGAGTGTGCGCGCGAACGAATCGCTGACCATCGCCGCCTGGCGCAGCGCCAGCATGGTCGCCGCGTTGTCCCGGTAGAAGTCCCAGTACTGCTTGACGTGCCAGCGCACGGCCGTGGGGTCGCTGAAGTCGGCCAGGTGGTCTTCGCTGTCGGCGCTCTCGTCGCCGGACGCCGCGATGTCGGCCATCAGCGCCTCCAGCAGCTCTTCCTTGCCCGCGAAGTGGTTGTAGAACGACCCCGCGGCCCGGCCCGCTTCGGCGGTGATGTCGGTGATCTTCGTGTTCAGGTAGCCCTTCCGGGCGAAGACGCGCTTGGCCGCGGCCTTGAGCGCCGCCTCGGTCTCCGCGGCTTTCTCCTTGCGGCTCGTCGCCGTCATCGCCACCTCCCTTGACACGGGACGCTAGCAGCGTCATTCTGAATTCAGATTCACTGAACTTAAATTCACTGGGAGGGTGACATGGACACACGGGTGCTGATCGCGGGAGCGGGACCGACCGGGCTGACGCTGGCCATCGAGCTGGCGCGGCGGGACGTCCCCGTGCGGATCATCGACAAGGCTTCGGAGTACTTCGTCGGTTCGCGCGGCGACGGGATGCAGCCGCGCACGCTGGAGGTGTTCGAGGACCTGGGCGTGCTCGACGCGGTGCTGGCCGCGGGCATGGCCCCGGTGCCGACGCAGATCCACCTCGGCGGCGAGGTGGTCGGCGAGCGGATGATGTTCGACCTGGTCGAACCGACGCCGTCGAAGCCGTACCCGACCGGCTGGTTCCTGGGCCAGTCGCAGACCGAGGGCATCCTGCGCGACCGGCTGGCCGAGTTCGGCGTGCGCGTCGAGCTGAACACCGCGCTGACCGGCTTCGAGCAGGACGCCGACGGCGTCACGGCGACGCTCGGCACGGGCGAGACGGTCCGCGCGGAGTACCTGGTCGGAGCCGACGGCGGCAAGAGCTTCGTCCGCAAGACGCTGGGGATCGCCTTCGAGGGCACCACCGACGAGTCGATCCGGATGCTGCTCGGCGACGTCGTGGCCGAGGGCCTCGACCGCAGTCACGGCCACTGGTTCGCGACGCCGGACGAGCCGATGAGCGGCATGATGTTCAGCCCGCTGCCGGGGACGCCGCACTTCCAGTTCGGCGCGGCGCTCGGCGACGGCGAGACCGACGTCGAGACGGCGCTGCCGGCGGTCCAGGCCCGGCTCGACGTGCTGAGCGGCGGCACGGTCAAGCTGTCCGGTCTGGCCTGGTCGACGGTGTGGCGGCCGAACGTCCGCCTGGCGGCCCGCTTCCGCGACGGCCGGGTGTTCCTGGCCGGCGACGCGGCCCACGTCCACCCGCCGACGGGCGGGCAGGGCCTGAACACCGGCATCCAGGACGGCTACAACCTGGGCTGGAAGCTCGCGGACGGCGCACCGGAGCTGCTGGACAGCTACGAGATCGAGCGGCGCACGGTCGCGGCGCGGGTCCTCGGGGTCACGACGGAGCTGCTGCAGAAGTACGTCGACGGCGACGAGGACGCCCACCGGCGCGGGGAGGACACGCAGCAGCTGGACATCACGTACCGAGGTGGGCCGCTGTCGCCGGCGGGGACCGGCGAGCTGCGGCCGGGCGACCGGGCACCGGACGCACCGCTGGTGGACGCGAACGGCAAGCGGGTGCGGCTGTTCGAGCTGTTCCGCGGCCCGCACGCGACCGAGCTGCTTTTCGGGACGGGCTCTCCCGGCGAGCACGGCTACCGGATCCTGCCTGCGGGGAGCGCGGCGACGGGAACGGACCTGGTCGACGAGGGCGGCCACGCCTACGCGGCCTACGAGGCTTCGGGGGGCCGCCGGGTGCTCGTCCGCCCGGACGGCTACGTCTGGTCCATCTCCTGAGGGGACGTTCGGAGCCGAGAGTCAGGCGTGGAGGGCTTGGGCAGCGGCGTCGACCGCGGCCCAGGAGGCGCGCCAGGTGGCGCGGGCCTCGGTGCGGCGGGCCAGCTCGCGCTCGGCGATGCGGCCGGCCACGAACCCCATCGGGCCGTCCGCCGTCTCCAGGACCCCGCGGAGCCGCTCGACCGCGATCACCGCGTCCTGGTGATCGCCGAGCACCGTCTGGAAGTCCTTCGTCGCCTTCAGCAGCTGCTTGATCCTCGGCGCCTGCTTCTTCCTCGCCGACGTCTGGGCCAGCTCCGCCGCGTAGCGCAGCCTCTTGCCGTGGATGCGCAGCGCGTGCAGGTCGTCGTCCGGGGGGTCCGCAGGCAACGCGCGAACCGCCTTCGCCAGCCTCCGGTGCGGCTTCGCCAGGCCGGTGATCAGGTCGTGCGGCTCGTCGGGCACCTCGGCGGACGACCGCGTCAGCAAGCTCACCTCGCGTAGCAACGTCGAGTACCGGGCACTCGACAGGGCCCGCGTCAGGCGCCGCTTCGCGGTGGCCCGCTCGCTGACGAACAGCGACACCAGGCGGCGGCCCGGGGCCTGGTCGCGGACCTCGAAGTCCGCGACCACCTCGCGCAGGTGCCCGATCAGCACGTCGTAGTCCCGCACCTCGCCGAGGGACTGGCCGAGCCAGCCCAGCTCCGCGCGCACCGGCTCGGCGCCGTCGCCGACCAGCTTGCCGGAGAGCTTCAGGACGCTTCGCATCCGGCGCAGCGCCACGCGCATCTGGTGCAGGTCTTCGGGATCCGCGCCCGAGCGCGTGCCCGGTTCGTGCGCCAGCAGCGCGCGGATCTCACGGTCGAGCTTGGCCCGCACGTGGTGGACCGCCGGGTCGGCCGGACGCGCTTCGACGGGCGCGTCCGGCAGCCCCAGCTCGGCCGGGGTGCGACGCAACGATTCGGTGGTCACCCCATGAATGGTAAGTGACCGAACGCTCTCAGTCGTTGGCGTGCAGCGCCGCGTTCAGCTCGACGCCCGAGCCCGTCCTCGGCACGACCTCGACCGCGCCGGTGCCCGAGTTGCGGCGGAACACCGCGCCCGAAATGCCGTTGAGCTCGCGCGCCTTGACGACCTTGCCCTCGACGACGACCTTCGTGCCCGCCGTCACGTACAGGCCCGCCTCGACGACCGTGTCGTCGCCCAGCGAGATGCCGACGCCGCCGTTCGCGCCGATCAGGCAGCGCTCGCCCAGCGAGATCGTTTCCTTGCCGCCGCCGGAAAGCGTGCCCATGATCGACGCGCCGCCGCCGACGTCCGAGCCGTCGCCGACGACCACGCCGGCCGAGATCCGGCCCTCGACCATCGACGCGCCGAGCGTGCCGGCGTTGAAGTTCACGAAGCCCTCGTGCATCACGGTCGTGCCGGACGCCAGGTGCGCGCCGAGCCGCACGCGGTCCGCGTCGCCGATGCGGACACCGGACGGCAGCACGTAGTCGACCATCCGCGGGAACTTGTCGACGCTGTAGACGGTCACCGCGCCACGCGAGCGCAGCCGCAGCCGGGTCGTCTCGAAGCCTTCGACCGGGCACGGGCCGTGGTTGGTCCACACGACGTTGGCCAGCAGGCCGAACATGCCGTCGAGGTTCTGGCCGTGCGGGCGGACCAGGCGGTGCGAGAGCAGGTGCAGCCGCAGGTACATGTCGTGGGTGTCCGCGGGCGCGTCGGCGAGCTTGCCGATCGTGGTGCGGACGGCGACGACCTCGACCCCGCGGTCGGTGTCCGGGCCGAGCAGCGCCGCGGCGGCCTCGCCGAGCAGCTCGGTGGCCTCTTCGGCGCTCAGGCGCTCGGTGCCGGGGGTGCCGCTCTCGATCAGCTTCGGGTGCGGGTACCAGGTGTCGAGGACCGTCCCGTCGGTCGCGACGGTGGCCAGCCCGACGCCGCTGGCGCCGGTCGTTTCGGGGTTCGGGCTCTGCTCGCTCACGGCCCTCACGTTAGTCGAGTGACGCGGATCAACCACTCGTGGGCCGCGCGTCTACCTGCTTCTTCAGGCCCGAAAGGGCGGCGGCGATGTCGACCAGCGCCTGCGAGCAGGGGCCGCCCGCGGCCGGGACGCTCGTGCAGCCCGCGCTCCGGAACTCCCCGACGGCCTGGTCCAGCTTGCCGGCCTCGGCGACCAGCTGCGGGTCGCGGTCGTCCGCGCGCTTGCGGGCCGCGCCCGGGACGTTGCCGACCTCGGTGACGTACTTCTCACAGCCCTTCGGCAGCTGGGTGCGCGGGCTCGCGTAGCACTGGTCGACGGTCAGCGCGTCGAGCTTGGTCGGCAGCGCGTCCGGACCGGGCTCGCCCCCTTGGCGCGGGGGCGTCGGGCCTGCCTCGTTCCCGCAGCCCGAAAGGACCAGGACCAGCACCGCGCCGCCCACGGCGACTCCCAACCTGCGCACACCCCCACGGTAGCGTGCGGGTCATGAGCCTCGACCTGCACGCCGACCCGGTGGACCTGACCGCAGCGCTGGTGGACGTCTTCAGCGTGTCCGGCGCCGAAGCGGAGATCGCGACCGCGGTGCAGGACGCGCTGCGCACGCAGGCCCCGCACCTCGAGGTCGTCCGCAACGGCGACGCCGTCCTCGCGCGGACCAACCTCGGCCGCGGGTCGCGCGTCGTGCTCGCCGGGCACCTGGACACCGTGCCGGAGAACGGCAACTTCCCGTCGCGGCGCGAAGGCACCGGCGACGAAGAGGTCCTGCACGGCCTCGGCACGGTCGACATGAAGGGCGGCGACGCGGTCTTCCTGCACCTGGCGGCGACGCTGCCGGAGCCCAAGCACGACGTGACCTTCGTGTTCTACGACAACGAAGAGGTCGAGGCGGTCAAGAACGGCCTGGGCCGGATCGAGCGCGAGCTGCCGGAGTGGCTGGCGGGTGACCTGGCGATCGTCGGCGAGCCGTCGAACGGCGTGATCGAGGCCGGCTGCCAGGGCACCATGCGCGTCGAGCTGCGGCTGGCGGGGAAGCGGGCGCACACCGCGCGGGCGTGGATGGGCGAGAACGCGATCCACGCGCTGGCCGAGCCGCTGCGGCGGCTGAAGGAGTACGCGCCGCGGATCGTCGACATCGACGGCCTGACCTACCGCGAAGGCCTCCAGGCGACGTCGATCAGCGGCGGCGTCGCGGGCAACGTGGTCCCGGACGCGGTGGTGCTGACGGTGAACCACCGCTTCGCCCCGGATCGCGACGCGGCGGCGGCCGAGCAGCACCTGCGCGAGGTTTTCGACGGATTCGAACTGTCCGTTGTGGACATGTCGCCGGGCGCGCTCCCGGGCCTGTCGGCCCCGGCGGCGGCGGAGCTGGTGGCGGCGGCCGGAGGGCGCGCGGCGGCCAAGCTCGGCTGGACGGACGTGGCGCGCTTCGCGGCGCGCGGCATGCCGGCGGTGAACTTCGGCCCGGGCAACCCGACTTTGGCGCACACCAAGCAGGAAAACGTCCGGACCGCGGAGATCCGCCAGGTGACCGAAGTCCTCCGCAAGTTCCTGGGCTGAGCCGCCGCGGCGCTCGCCCGATGCACCGAACGTCGCATCGGGCGCTGTGGTCGTGGTCACACCCGGCGCCCTGAGCTGCGGTGACGCTCCGCCACCGCAGGTCACCGCAA
This sequence comes from Streptomyces sp. MN03-5084-2B, assembly GCA_033793495.1. Taxonomy (GTDB): domain Bacteria; phylum Actinomycetota; class Actinomycetes; order Mycobacteriales; family Pseudonocardiaceae; genus Amycolatopsis. The sequence continues at coordinate 60,916 of JARAWT010000022.1, forward strand.
CTTTTCCCGGCCGCGGACCGTATGTCCTTCTGAAGCCGCGCACCCCGGGAGGACCCATGCCGAAAACCGCGAGACGAGCCGCGGCGGTGGCCGTGCTCGCCCTGGCGGTGAGCGGGTGTGGCGGGGAAAGACAGCCGGTCGCCGCGCCCGCGGCCGGGCCGGTTCTCACCGCCATCGGCGAGGCCACCTCCATCCCGCCGCCACCGGCCGAGCGGGAGCCGGTGACGCAGGCCCCGCCGGCGGCGCCGGTCGAGGTCGCCATCACCTTCCCGCGGACCGGGTCCGGTCAGTGGATGTTCACCCCCGGCACCGACGAGGTCGCCGGGAAGTCGGGCCGGCTGATGCGCTACCGGATCGCCATCGAGACCGACATCGACGGCGTCGGGCCCGCGGAGTTCGCCAAGGACATCCGCGGCATCCTCGGCGACCCCCGCGGCTGGACCGCCGGCGGGCAGTGGCGGCTCCAGCAGGTCGGCCCGGCCGACATGGCCGACTTCACCATCTACCTCGCCACGCCGGCCAGCCGCGACAAGCTCTGCGGCGGCACGCCGGACAGCTACACCTCCTGCCGCAACGGCAGCAACGTCGTGCTCAACGTCGCCCGCTGGGCCAACGCCGTCCCGAACTACGGCGCCCCGCTCGACGTCTACCGCCAGTACATGGTGACCCACGAGACCGGGCACCGGCTGGGGCAGAACCACCAGCTGTGCCCCGGCGCGGGACAGCCCGCGCCGGTCATGGAACAGCAGACGCTCGGGCTGCACGGCTGCGTCCCGAACCCGTGGCCGTTCCCGGACGGCACCCGCGCGTACGCCGGCCCGCCGGGCGAATACGACGACCCGATCCCGGCCGGCGACTCGTGAGTGGTAACGCGGGTTAGAACGCCTTACCACTCACGACCACCGGGTCAGCGGCCCTGCAGGGACTTGACGTTGGTGCCGAACGTCCAGCCCTTCGAGCCGTCCCAGTTGATCGACCAGTCCATCAGGCCCTTCAGGCCCGGCACCGATCGCCACGCCTGGGAAACCAGGCTCGGCGACATGTACCCGCCGCCCGCGCCCGGCTGCGCGGGCAGGCCCGGGACCTGCTTGTCGTAGGGCACCCGGATCGTCGTGCCCTGCACGACCAGGCCGTTGTTCAGGCACTGCGTCTGCACGGTGAAGCCCTGCACGGTCCCGGCCTGGTAGGAATCGCCGGAGCAGCCGTACATCGAGCCGTTGTAGTACTGCATGTTCAGCCACCACAGCCGGCCGTTGTCCGCGTACTTCTTGATGATCGGCAGATACGCGCCCCAGATCGAGCCGTAGGCGACGCTGCCGCCGGTCACGTACGCGGTCTCCGGCGCCATCGTGAGCCCGAAGTTCGACGGCATCCGCGCGAGCACGCCGTCGATGATCCGGATCAGGTTCGACTGGGACGCCGAGAGCGTCTTGATGTTCCCGCTGTTCGTCAGCCCGGTCTCGATGTCGATGTCGATCCCGTCGAAGTTGTACTGCTTGAGGATCGGCACGACCGTGGCGACGAACCGGTCGGCCACCGCCGAGGAGGACAGGTCGATCCCGGCGGCCGCGCCGCCGATGGACAGCAGGATCGTCGCGCCCGCTTCCTTGGCGGCGCACATCTCGGCGGGTGTGGACACCTTCACGCCGGCGTCCATCCCGTTCTCCCACAACACGGTCCCGTCGGACCGGATCACCGGGAAGGCGGCGTTGACGACGTTGTAGCCGTGCTGCGCGATGCGGCTGTCGGTGATCGGGACCCAGCCCATGCCCGGGTGGACGCCGTTCGCGGCGCCGTCCCAGTTTTCCCAGTAGCCCTGCAGGACCTTGCCCGCGGGCCGCGATTTCACCGCGCACGTGTCGGCCTGGACCGCCGCCTGCGCGGGGGCCGGCACGAACAGCGGGACGGCCAGCAGCGTGGCCAGAAGGGTTCCGAACAAGCGTCTCGACATCCCGGCTCCCATCGTCGTTGAAGGGCGGACGCGGCGTGTCCGCCCAACATAAGCGCCGCGGGGAACCGGTGACTACCTACGAACGGGTGGTGGTCTAGACAACTGTGGGGCGCCCCGGGGAGGGGCGCCCCACAGCGGCCGGTCAGACGGTGAGAGTCCAGGAGGACAGGTAGCCGGTGTCGGCGGGGCCGACGTCCCGGATGCGGAGCTGCCACGCGCCGTTCGCGGCCTCGGAGGAGGCGTTGACGGTGTAGGTGGTGTCGATGTTGTCGGCGGAGTCGCTGCTGGAGTTCTTCAGCCGGTAGGCGGTGCCGTCCGGGGCGACGAGGTCGAGGACGAGGTCACCGCGGTAGGTGTGGGTGATGTGCACCTCGACCTTGGTGGTTCCGGACGCGTTGCGCGCGCAGCCGGCCACGGTCGCGGTGCTGGTGACCGCGGCACCCGGGTAGTCCGGGATGTCGAGCCGCGTGGAGCTGGTCACCGGCCCGCACGACGAGCTGCCGACGCCGAGCGAGAACGCCGCCGTGTGGTCGGCGTTCGCGCCGTCCGCGGTCACCGTGACCGGGAAGGTGCCGGTCGGTGTCGACGCGGAGGTCGTGATGGTCAGCGTCGAGCTGCCGCCCGACTGCACGGTGGCCGGGCTGAAGGACGCCGTCGCGCCGGCGGGCAGGCCGGACGCGGACAGCGCGATCGACTGCGCCGAGCCGGACGTCGTCGCGGTGCCCACCGCGACCTGGACCGACTGTCCCGGTTGGACGGTCGCGGAAGCCGGGTTCACGGAAACGGAGAAGTCGTTGCCCTGCGGCGTGCCGACGGCCAGCTTCCAGAGCGCGTAGGCGATGGCGTCGCTGTTCTTCTCCAGCGGCGGGTCCGGGATGTTCGCCGTCGTGTCGCAGGCGCGGTGGTAGCAGTTGTCGAACGGCGACCCCGCGGTCCCGCCCCACTTCTGCGCCTGCGCCGAGCTCTTGATGTCGCCTGCGCCGGTGGCCAGGCCACCGACCGGGATGCCCGCGCTCTTGAAGGACGCGTGGTCGGACCGGCCGTCGCCTTCGCTGTCGCCCTCGGTCTGGATGCCGATGGAAGCGAAGTACTCGTCGAAGATCGCCTTGACCGAAGCGACGTCGTCGTAGACGAAGTAGCCCCAGTTCTTCGAGCCGATCATGTCGAAGTTGAGGTAGGTCTTGATCTTCGTGCGCTCGCTGCTCGGCAGGTTGTTGACGTAGTACTTGGAACCGACCAGGCCGGACTCCTCGTCGGCCCACCAGCCGAACCGGACGCGCTTGGCCATCGCCGGGTTGGTCCGGGCGAGCGTCAGCGCGACCTCGAGGATCGACGCGCTGCCCGAGCCGTTGTCGTTGATGCCGGGGCCGGCGCTGACCGAGTCGAGGTGCGCGCCGAGCATGATGACCTGGCTCGCGTCACCCTGCGGCCACTCGGCGATCAGGTTCTGCGACTGCCCGAGGCAGCTGGTGCAGGTCTGCCGGGTCGTGGTGTACCCGGCGTTCTTCAGCAGGTTTTCCACATAGGACACCGAGGCCGCGTACCCGCCGCCGCGCGCCGAGCGGGTGCCGCCGTTGTTGGTGGCGATGGTCTGCAGCTGGGTGAGGTGGGCCTTGATGTTGGCCAGCGAGATGTCCGGTGCGGCGAGCGCCGTGGCGGGCGCGGCGGTGGCCGCTGGCGCGGATACGACGCCCAGCACGGCGGCGAGGGCGGTGACCCCGGCGCCGAGTCGTGTCTTCCACTTCATGGCGGTGAATTCCTTCGGTGGGGGTTGGGGAGAACGGCCGTGAAGGCCGCACCTGGCGGGTGCGGCCTTCACGGGGTGGGGCGTGCTACACGGTCAACGTCCAGGAGGACAGGTAGCCGGTGTCGGCGGGGCCGACGTCCCGGATGCGGAGCTGCCACGCGCCGTTCGCGGCTTCCGAGGAAGCGTTGACGGTGTAGGTGGTGTCGATGTTGTCGGCGGAGTCGCTGCTGGAGTTCTTCAGCCGGTAGGCGGTGCCGTCCGGGGCGACCAGGTCGAGGACGAGGTCACCGCGGTAGGTGTGGACGATGTGCACCTCGACCTTCGTCGTGCCGGACGCGTTGCGCGCACAGCCGCTGACGGTGCTGGTGCTGTTGACCGCGCTCGCCGGGTAGTCCGGGATGTCCAAGCGGGTCGAGTTGGTCACCGCGGCGCACGAGCCGGTGGTGCCGACGGACAGCGTGTAGGTCGCGGTGTGGTCGGTGCCGGCCCCGTCGGCGGTGATGGTGACGGGGTAGCTGCCGGTCGGCGTCGACGCGGAGGTCGCGATGGTCAGCGTCGAGGAAGCACCGGACTGGATGGTGGCCGGGGTGAACGTCGCGGTCGCGCCGGCCGGGAGACCGGACGCCGACAGCGTGATCGACTGCGCCGCGCCGGAGGTGATCGCGGTGCTGATCGTGGTGGTCGCCGAGGCACCCGGCTGCACGGAACCCGAAGCCGGGTTCAGCGCGACGGAGAAGTCCGGCCCGCCGCCGCTGCACGAGGTCGGCTCACCGGTCGCCGCGGTGACGGAGATGGCGTCCCACGCGGCCTTGGTGGTGTTGTACTCGGTGCAGCTGCCCGGGAAGAGCGCGATCGCGGCTTCGAGGGTCGCCTTGCGGGCGGCCTTGTGGTTCCACGACGAGGTCTTCTTCAGCAGGCCGTTGTAGAAGATCTTGCCGGCCTTCTGGATGCCGAGACCGGTGACGGTCGAGTTGTTGCAGGTCGGGCTGGCCGGCTTGCCGCCACCCGGGTTCGAGCCCTCGGCCAGCAGGTAGAACCAGTGGTTCTGCGGGCCGGCGGCCGCGTGCACCTCGGTGCTCGGGATCGACGACGAGTAGCAGTTCGGGTCGCCGACCTTCGACGGCTGGTACATGTAGCGGATCGGGCCCTGGCCGACCAGGTTGACGCCCTCGCCGACCTCGTAGTCCGGGGTGTCCTTCGGGTTGTTCGCGTACGCCTCGGTCAGCGCGCCGAAGATGTCACCGGTCGACTCGTTCATGCCGCCGTTCTCGTTGCCGGAACCGGCACCGCCCGGGGTGAACTGGAAGATGCCGTGGCCGAACTCGTGGCCGACGACGTCCATCGAGGTGGCCTGGCGCTTGTTGTCCTGCGAGTGGCCGAAGTGCGTCGACGAGCCGTTCCAGTAGGCGTTGACGTCGGACAGGCCGACCGAAGCCGGGTAGCCGGTGCCGCTGCCGTTGATGCCGTTGCGGCCGAGCCAGTCGGCGAGCATCTTCCACTCGGTCTGCACGCTGTAGAGGACGTCGACGCAGCCGGTCTCCAGGTCCGTGCCGGTGCCGTTGCCCCAGTTGTCGTCCGGTCCGCTGTAGACGGACCCGCCTTCGCGGCCGCAGCTGATGCCGGTGCGGCCCGGGTCGCGCATGGTGTACGTGCTGCCGGACTGCGTCGTGTCGATGGAGACGTTCCCGACGTAGAAGCTGTTGCCGGCGCCGGCGAGGTCCGCCGTGCCCGGCTGGGCCTGGCGCTTCGCCCCGGAGTCGAACGTCTTGACGTCGTCCCGCTTGTCGATGACCGCGCCGGTCGCCGCGTCGACGAACACGTGCAGGTTGCTCGGCGCGGTGGCCGTGCGACCGGCGACGACGACCTCGTAGGCCAGCTTGGGGCTCGCCCCGGCCAGCACCACCTTCTCCGGCGTGCTCACACTGTCCACAGTGGGCAGTTGAGCGCGCGCGGTGGCAGCGGCCTTCGCGGCGTCGACCAGCGCCTGCGTCCCGACGGTGATGGCCGCGGTCTCCGCGGCGCTGGTGCCGCGGACGTTCCCGGCGCCGTCGGCGACGACCACCGCGTCCCCGCCCACGACCCGCAGGCCCTGGTAGGTCCGCTGGTAGGCGCCGTAGAAGAGGCCACCACCACCGGCGGTGAGGCCGACGCGCTGGAACGATTCGGCCGGTCCGCGGCGCAGGGCGTCGAGACCGCTGGCGGCCGCCTGGTCGGCGGCGCGGGCGGCGGCCGTTTCCGGGGCGGCGGGCTGTGCTTGGGGCGCTGCGCTCGCCGGGGTCACCGGTAACGCGAGCGTCATGGCGAACCCGGCGGCGGCCGCCAAGCCCGTGCTGAACCCACGATGGGTCATCGAGGTCTTCCTTCCATGAAGGCAGAATCGAGGTCCGGTAAGGGGAATGGGGAGACGTGTCCGGGGTGCTAACTGCAGGTATGCGTCCGGACGCATCCGAGTAAAGGATCAGCGGATCGGGGCGTCAATGCGCCGAACGGACCAACGGCACGTTCCGGATTATCGAATCAATTCGTACAAACCCCGCCGCAGCAGGGGATTCTCGCCGCGTTCCGTCCCGGAACGACTTTCGTAGGGATTGTCCGGGACACCATCCGAACGCCGGACGATCTCGATCACCGGGATTCGTTAGTACTGCTTAGAAAACGGTTACCCGTCTTCCGCGCCCAGCGCGATGAGCCCGTTCCGCAGCACGTCCGCCGCCTCCGCCTGCTTCCCGGTCTCGCCGAGCAGCTCGCTGAGCGGCCGCAACGCGCGGACCAGCACTCCGCGGGCGCCCAGGCCGGTGGCCAGCTCGACGGCGGCCCGCAGGTCCTCGGCCGCGCGCCGGGCGTCGCCGCGGGCCCTGGCCAGCGAGCCCAGCTGCAGCCGCAGCTCCGCGGCCAGCGGCGTGCCCGCCACGACGGCCGGGCGGACCTGGTCGAGCAGCGCCGCCGCCGTCTCCAGCCGGCCCGCCGCGAGGTACTCCGCGGCGAGCTCGACGGTGATCGCCGGGACGTCGTCCGGCCACGCCGTCTCGCGCGCCGCGGCGAGGTCGGCCAGCGCCCCCTCGGCGTCACCCGACCGGCCGCGGACCCGGGCCCTGGCGAGCAGGCAGTACGCCGTCGCCGGGTGCACCGCCCGTTCCTGCATCAGGTCGTAGGCCGAGGCGACCGACGCGGCCGCGTCGGCGAACCGGTCCGCCGCCAGGTGGCTGCGGCACACCTCGACGTGGCTGCGGGTCAGCTCCGCGAGCACCGCCGGGCCGCCCCGGGTGAGCCGCAGCGCGGAGTCCGCGTACTCCGCCGCCCGCTCCAGGTCGCCCTGGCGCAGGTGCCGCTCGGCCAGGCAGGCCCGCAGCGTCAGCAGCATCGACGGCTGCGGGTAGCCGTCGCGCAGCAGTTCGGCGTGGCAGGTTTCCAGCAGGTGCACCGAATACTGCACCTCGCCCCAGCCGGTCAGCACCGCCGCGCGCAGCGGCACGACCATCGCCCGCACCGGCGGCGGCTCGCCCGACAGGATCGTTTCGGCGTCGGCGACGTACTTCGTGCGGACGTCGCCGGTCGAGTACCCGGCCAGCCACAGCAGCGCGATGCCGGCCTGCCTCGGCCGGTCCAGGCGCTCGGCGCGGCGCCGGATCCGCTGCATCCGCGGCGTGGCGCGACGGGCATCGCCGGCCAGGAACCGCTCCGCCGTCTCGATGAGCTCGAGGTCGAGTTCGATCAGCTCCCGCGGGGACCGGCCGCCGAGCAGCTCGTCGGGGTCGATGCCGAGCTGCTGGGCGAAGAACCGCAGGGCGTCCCCGGACGGCGTCCGCGCGCCTGTCTCGACCGAAGACACGTACGCCGCGGAATACTGCGGCCCGGCGAGTTCGCGCTGCGTGAGCCCGCGTTCGGTGCGCAGCTCACGCAGGCGTTCGCCGACGCTCTCGCTCACCAGGGCCGCCTTTCCACCGGTTCAGGGTAGGCCGCGCGGTGGCGTGGTCCGCCACCGCGCGGCCGGGATCAGCAGGCGCCGCTGTCGCTCCAGACGGCCCACGAGGTGGGCGCGCCGGGTTCGGCGCCGGTCGAGTACCACAGCGACGTCCACTTGTGGCCGTCGTGGCCCACGACGTCGTCGGGCACGTACGCCTTGGCGACGTCCCACTCGGCGAGCCCGTCACAGCCGGTCGGCGGCGGGCCGCCGGTGCCGACGGTGAGCGAGAACTGCGCGGTGTGGTCGGCGTCGGTGCCGTCACCGGTGACCGTCACCTGGCTGGTGCCCTGCGGCGTGGTCGCCGAGGTCGTGATGGTCAGCGTCGCCGTGCCGCCGGATTGGACGCTCGCCGGGCTGAAGGTCGCCTTCGCGCCCTCGGGCAGGCCGGTGGCCAGCAGCTGCACGGTCTGGGCGCTGCCCGAGGTGACCCGGGTGGTCACCGTGGTGGTCGCCGTCTGTCCGGGTTGGACGGTCGCCGACGTCGGCGACAGCGTCAGCGAGTAGTCGTTGCCGGCGGGCGGCTGGCCGGTGCAGGCCGGCTCGCCGCTGACCGCGGGCACGCTCACGGCGTCCCACGCGGCCTTGGCGGCGGCGAACTCCGTGCAGCTGCCCGGGAACAGCGCGACGGCGGCCTCCAGGGTCGCCTTGCGGGCCGCGCGGTGGTTCCACGACGACGTCTTCTTCAGCAGGCCGTTGTAGAAGATCTTGCCTGCCTTCTGGATGCCGACGCCGGTCACCGTCGAGTTGTTGCACGTGGGGCTGGCGGCACTCCCCTGGGACAGGAGGTAGAACCAGTGGTTCTGCGGGCCCGCGGCCGCGTGCACCTCGGTGCTCGGGATCGACGCCGAGTAGCAGTTCGGGTCGCCGACCTTCGACGGGTTGTCCATGTAGCGGATCGGGCCGTTGCCGACCAGGTTGACGCCCTCGCCGACGATGAAGTCCGGGGTGTCCTTCGGGTTGTCGGCGTAGAACTCGGTCAGCGCGCCGAAGATGTCACCGGTGGACTCGTTGAGGCCGCCGTTCTCGTTGCCCGAGCCCGCGCCGCCCGGCGTGGTCTGGAAGATGGCGTGCCCGAACTCGTGGCCGACGACGTCCATCGGCGTCGCCTGGCGGCGGTTGTCCTGCGAGTGCCCGAAGTGCGTCGAGGAGCCGTCCCAGTAGGCGTTGACGTCGTTGAGGCCGACGCTCGCCCGGAAGCCGCCGCCCGCGCCGTCGATACCGGTGCGGCCGAGCCAGTCGGCGAGCATCTTCCACTCGGTCTGGACGCTGTAGAGGACGTCGACGCAGCCGGTCTCGAGGTCGGTGCCCGAGCCGTTGCCCCAGGTGTTGCTGCTCTTGGTGAAGATCGAGCCGCCTTCGCGGCCGCAGGCGATGCCGCGGCGGCCCGGGTCGGTCATCGAGTAGGAGCTGCCGGAGCCGGACGTGTCGATCGAGACGGTTCCGGCGTAGTAGGAGTTGCCGGTGCCGGCCTCGCGGACGTCGTCACGCGTGTCGAGGACCTTCCCCGTGGTGCTGTCGACGAAGACGTGCAGGCGGGTGGGCCTGCCGTTCGTCCGGCCGCTGACGACGACCTCGTAGGCGAGTTTCGGGGCGTCCCCGGCCAGCACGACCAGCTTCGGCGCGCCGGCCGTGTCCACTGTGGAGACTTGGCTCTTCGCGATGTCCGTGGCCTGGCCGGCCTTCAGCGCGGCCTGCGTGCCGACGGTGATCGGCGCGGTGCGCGCGGCTTCGGTGCCACGGACGCGCCCGGCGCCGTCGGCGACGACCACCGCGTCACCGCCGATGACCGGCAGGCCGTGGTAGGTGCGCCGGTAGGAGGCGTAGTAGAGCCCGCCGCCACCCGGGGTGACCCCGGTGCGGACGAAGGCCTCCCCGGCACCCTTCGCGAGCCGGTCGGCGCCGTCGAGGGCGGCCTGGTCGGCGGCGCGGGCGGCGAGCGCCTCGGGCGGGGTGGCGGCGGGAGGTGCGGGAGCGGCGGCGGCCGGGGTCGCCGGCACCGCGAACGTGAGGGCCAGGCCGGCGATCGCCGCCAGCCCGCGTGGGGATCTCATGGGGAACCTTTCCGGAGACCGTGGGGAGTGTGCCCGGAGGAATAACTGTTGTTATTGCGCCGGACGCGTCCGAGTAAAGGTTCCGCCCGCGCACGGGTCAATGGGCCGAACGGAGCAGCACGCCTCGTCGGCGATCTCCCGGTATCAGGCAAATCCGCAGGTCACGACCACCTGCCGGACTGGTCTGAACCAATTCACAGACTTTCGTAGGAAAGTTGCTTTGGTCCGAACCACCAAGCCCGCTGGTCCGCCGACCCCGAGCGTCGGCCCGCGTACCCAGACGGTCGGCCCGCGTACCCAGAGGGTCGGCCCGCGTACCTGGACAGTCGGCTTGCGTACCCGGACGGTCGGTCGACGGGCCGACCCTCCAGGTACGCGGGCCGACGCTTCGGGTACGCGGGCCGACCGTCTGGGTCAGGTGTCGGTGGCTGCCGAGTCGAGGCCGCGGCGGTAGGCGTCGATGGCTTCGTCGAGGTGACCGCGTTGGCGGAGGGTGTCGCCGAGCCGCAGGGCTGTCGAGACCGCCGCGCCGTGCAGGGACGCCTTCGTCTGGATCTCGAAGGCCTCGCCCAGGAGCCGGGTCGCGGTCGCCGGGTCACCCTGGGTTGCGGCGATCTGGCCGAGGAGGCTCGTCGCCTCGCCGAGCGACTCGACGTCCCGGGGCAGCAGTGGCCAAACCGACGAAACGAGCGCCGCCGCCTCCTCGGCCGCCCCCTGCCGGAGCCGGACCTCGGCCAGCTCGAGCGTCGCCCCGGCGAAACCTTCGTCCGCGCCGATCGCCGCGAGCTGGTCGCGGGCCGTCGTCAGTTCCGCGCGGGCCTCGTCGAGCCGGCCCAGGTGACGCAGCAGGTAGCCGCGGGCCCAGCGGCAGCGGGCCGCGTCGCGGTCGAAGCCCACGGACGCGAACAGCCGGCACGCCTCGGTCAGGTCCCCGTCCGCCCGGTCCGCGCGGCCGGTCGCCTGCCACACCTGCGACGCCTGCCGGTGGAACCGCGCGACGAAGTCCGGCCGCGTCGCCGCCCGGGCCAGCCGTCGCCCGTCCTCGGCCGCGCGGCGGGCCCGGTGCAGGCCGCCCATTTCCATCAGCGGGTGGATCAACGCCGTGAGCAGGCACAACTCGGCGTCCGGGTCCGCCGGTCCCGCCGCCAGCTCGGCTTCGATCCGCGCGATCGCCGGGCCCGGGTCGCCGCTCTGGAACCGGCAGCCCGCCCAGCGGTGCACGATCATCGCCCGCAGCCACGGCGGTGCCGCGCCGGCCAGCTCGTCCGCGTGCTCCAGCGCCCGCTGGGCCTCCGCGACGTCGAAGAGCTGCCACTTCACCTCGGCCTGGCAGAACCGCGCGTAGCACTCGACGTCGTCGAGGTGGTAGCCCGCCGCCTGCTTGCCCACGGCGGCGAACCGCTCCTCCGCGGCCGCGATCCGGCCCTGCTCCAGGTCGCGGTAGCCCTCGTCCAGCGCCGCGCGCAGCTCGACGGCGACGCCGGGCGGGCGGCCGAACCGCAGCTCGTCGACGGTCAGCCCGAGCCGCTGCGCCAGGTAGGCCAGCATCTCCTCCGACGGCGGGCGGCTGCCGGTCTCGACCTTCGCCAGGAAGCCCCGGTCGTAGCCCGGCTCGGCCAGCTCGCGCTGGGTCCAGCCGCGGCCGGTGCGCAGCCGCCGGATCCGCGCTCCGAGCGGTTCGGCGGGGGCGCTGGTCATCTCCCCACGGTAGGTCATCGCGGCGGCCGTCGCGGAAACGGAGAGATTGACGCCTCCGGGCGGCCCGGGACAGCGTTTACCGCTGCAGTAGCATGGCCGGCGGGCCGGGGGGCTTAGGGGTCCTCGGGGGTGCGGCGTCTTTGGTGCGCCGCGTCTTGGCCTGGGTGGCTATTCAACCCTTAGTCGGCCGACCTAGTGACGGGTTATGACTGCGACCGAAGAAGCTTCACTGCGAGCACCCATCGTCGAGCGCGCCGTCGTCGGGTTCGACCTTCTGGCCGGCTCGGAAACCGACGAGTCCACCGGGCTGGGGCCGAGCCGGCCCGGCCGCGTGGTCGTCGAGATGATCGCAGCCGCGATGGTGGCCGGTGTCGTCAGCGTTGCCGTGCAGTGGCTGGTATCCCGCCTGCACATCCCGATGCCGTCCTTCGGGCCGCAGGCGGTGATGAGCTTCGCGGTGGCAGTGCTGTCGCTTGCCGGGCTGGCGCTGGCCGTCTTTTCGCGATTCGCCGTCGGGGGGCGGCTGATGGCGTGGTCCGGCCTGGCGGCCCTGTGCACAGTGGCGCAGTCCCTGACGCTGCTGGGCACCAAGTACTACCTGGCCGGGATCAACGGCGATCAACTGTTCCGCATCCAGTACTTGACCCGCCTCGCCGATACCGCCGGTTTCGACGATTTCGCCTACCAGGACCTGCCCGCCTACTACCCGCGTGGCTGGTTCTGGGTGGGCGGCCGCATGGCTGCGCTGCTGCACGTACCGGCATGGGAGTTCTACAAGCCCTATGCCATCGCCACGATGGCGGTGGGCACCGTTCTCGCCTACGTCGCCTGGTGTCTCGTGGTCCGACCGGCCGCGGCCTTGCTGATCGGCCTGACCATGGCCCTGGTCGCGGTCGTCACCTGGGCGGCCAACGAGCCGTACGCGTGGATCTTCGGCTCCATGATCACGCCACTGGCAGTCGTGGGTTGGCGTTACCTCACCGATCGGTCACGCAGTGGAACAGCGGGAGCGATTCTGCTGGGGACCACAGTCGGGCTGCTCGGGCTGTTCTACACGCTCCTGATGGTCTTCTTCGTACTGGTACTTGTCACCATCGCCGGTATCGACATGATCATGACGATCCGGCGTCGCGAGAGTTCTTGGCGGACTCTTCGCCGGCCGATTGTGCGGCTGGCGAAGATCGCCGCGGTGTCGTTGCCGTGGCTGGCGTTGCAGTGGGTGCCTTATCTGGCGGTATCCCTCAAAGAACCGACCGGAGGACGTGGTGCCCTCCACTTCCTGCCGTCGAGCGGCGCGGTCTTCCCGATCTCTTACTACCCGACCAGTTTCACCGGGGTTATGTCCATCGTCGGCTTGATCTGGGGCTTGTTCCGGCTCCGGGAGAGCGTGGTGGCGCGAAGCCTGGTGCTGGTCATCGCCTGCTGCTATGCGTGGTACGGCCTTTCTTTTCTGCTCACCGTGGTCGACTTGACACTGCTGCCGTTCAAGGTCGGCCTCGTGCTGGAGGCGACACTGCTGTGCGCCGGCGTGCTCGGAACCTTGGACTTCGTGCGCTGGGCATGCGGGCGCCTGGCCGCGCGGTGGAGAACCGGCGCTGTGCTCGTGGTGATCGTATTCTCCATGTTCGGTTTCGTGGGTGAAATGCAGCAAGCTCCGACTGCGATTCCCGAACTCACCGCTGACCCGTACAACAACTACTACCCGTCCGGCGTCACGGCGCTGGGACGTCACGATCCCGCGCAAGACGGCGCATGGAACCAAAACCTGCACGACACGGTCGCTCGGCTCACCGGGCGAGCCGAAAACCGGCTGACCGTGTTGTCCACGTACCCTGAATTCGCGGTCTTCTACCCGTATTGGAGTTTCGAGGCCAGCAAGGTGCAGTACGCCAACCCCCTCGGCCACTACGACGCACGGCGATCGGTCATCGAGAGCTGGGCTGCCGCGCCGTCGCCTGATGCGTTGCTCGACCGAATGAGGTCGTCCCGTTTCGGGCACCCCGATGTGTTCGTCCTGCGAACCGCGGCCGATGGGCTTCACCTGAGCCTCCTCGAAAACGTCTTTCCCAAGTCGGCCGACAACGTCGCCTACGACGTGGTGTTCCCCGCTCGTTTGTTCGACTCGCCCGCATTCGTGTCGGAACAAGTCGGCCCGTTCACGGTCCTGGCCGTCCGTTAGACGATCGCGGTGGGGGCCGCGCCGGTGCGAGCCTCGTCGCCTGGAACGCCCGCCACCCGGCGGTGTCCGACCGCGGTCTGTCCGGTTTGGACAGACCGGGCACCTGCCGGGTCGAAGCCGCGGGCGCGACGTCGCCGCCCTCCGGACCGGCCGCGGCGCTGCGGCGTTCCCTCGGGGCCAGCACCTGGAGCGCCGCGCTCGTCGTCGGGAATGCACTCGTCCGGATGAATCCTTCGACGGCCAGGGAAGCCGCTACGCCGACGACCTGAGTTCATGGCCCGGTAACGAGCCCGCCATCGGCTTCACCTCCACCGCGCTTCTCGCATTCTCGCCGGCGGCCAGGCCGTAGCATGGGGAAGTGAGCGAACAGTCTGAATGGCCGGACGGCCAGTACCCCGAACGCCCGGTGGAGCGGCACAAGGGCCCGGTCGTGCTGCGCCGCGACCGCCGCGACCAGGGCAGCACCACCGACCAGCGGCTCCTGGACTCGCGCGGCCCGAGCGACTGGGTGCACACCGACCCGTGGCGCGTCCTGCGGATCCAGGCCGAGTTCGTCGAGGGCTTCGGCGCGCTCGCCGAGGTCCCGCGCGCGGTCACCGTGTTCGGCTCGGCCCGGACCAAGCGCGACAACCCGGAGTACGAACTGGGCCGCAAGATCGGCGGGGCGCTGGCCAACGCCGGTTTCGCGGTGATGACCGGCGGCGGGCCCGGCGCGATGGAGGCGGTCAACCGCGGCGCGGCCGAGGCCGGCGGCTTCTCCGTCGGGCTCGGCATCGAGCTGCCGTTCGAGCAGGGGCTCAACCCGTGGGTCGACCTCGGCGTCAACTTCCGCTACTTCTTCGCCCGCAAGACGATGTTCATCAAGTATTCGCAGGCCTTCATCTGCCTGCCCGGCGGCTTCGGCACGCTCGACGAGCTGTTCGAGGCGCTGACCCTGGTGCAGACGAAGAAGGTCACGAAGTTCCCGGTGGTGCTGTTCGGCAGCGACTACTGGGGCGGGCTCTACGACTGGATCAAGAACTCGGTCATGGCCGAGGGCAAGATCAGCCCGCACGACCTGGACCTGCTGCACGTCACCGACGACATCGACGACGCCGTCCGCGTGGTGCAGGAGTCCTACCAGGCGTGGGAGGACACGCACTGATGCGGCGGATCTGTGTCTTCTGCGGGTCGTCGATGGGCTTCTCGCCGCGCTACGCCGAGCAGGCAGCCGCGCTCGGCAAGCTGCTGGCCCAGCGCGGCATCGGCCTGGTCTACGGCGGCGCGAGCGTCGGCACGATGGGCGTGGTCGCCGACGCCGCGCTGGCCGCGGGCGGCGAGGTGATCGGCGTGATCCCGGAAGCGCTGTCGTCGGTCGAGATCGCCCACGCCGGGCTGACCGAGCTGCACGTCGTCGCGGACATGCACGAGCGCAAGGCCAAGATGGCGGCCCTGTCCGACGGGTTCGTCGCCCTGCCGGGCGGCGCGGGCACCCTGGAGGAGCTGTTCGAGGTCTGGACCTGGGCCCAGCTCGGCCTGCACGGCAAGCCGATCGGCCTGGTCGACGTCGACGGGTACTACGGCCCCCTGATGACCTTCGCCGACCACATGGTCGCCGAGGGCTTCCTCAAGGACGGCTACCGGCAGCTCCTGCTCGCCGACGCCGACCCGGCCGCGCTGCTCGACCGCTTCGAGACCTACGAGCCGCCCGCGCCGCCGAAGTGGGCGAAGGAAGCACCGGGGATCTGATCGCTGTGGCCGGGGGCACGCACCCGGCCACAGCGGCGTGCGCCGGCGGCGGATTCGCCGACGTTGCGGTGATGTTTCGGCAACGCTGTTATGCAATTCGTGCGCTTTAAATCTGCGTCGGTTGTCCTCCGGCAACAAAAGTGCCGTAGCCACCGCCGGCCCGATGGGCCGCCGGGAGCCGGTCACGAGGCCCGCGAGCAGGCCGGTCCCGGCCTGCGGGCGCCCCGCGTGACGGTGCGCTCACGGGCCCGGTTCGGTGGCCGGAAACGGCGCGCAAGTCCATTCCGGTAGCATCACTGGAGTTTGGTGAGCTGAATCTCCTGTCACCCTCTGCAACGGGAACCCGCGTGCAGATGGGTGGCTTTTGACCCCTATAGTGTGGTTCGCCGTAGCGCCGTCGGGGGTCGGTTCGGCGCTTGCCCGAAGCCGGAACAACCGAATTCCACCAGCTTCGTGGGGCAGCAATGTTTCGTGGTTGGTCGGAGCTTTCCGAAAGGGAAACAGACTGATGGGGCGGGCGTGAGTACCAAGTTGCTGGCTGAGACGTTCGAAGTTGTCGACGACCGTGGCGTGGGTCTCGTCGGGGAAGGTGCCCTCGACGAGCGCGAACGCCGCCTGGTCATCGGCGCGGCCAACTACCATTCGCTGGTGCAGCGCGGGGCGACCCTGCGCCTGACCGTCGTCCGGGCACTGCACCAGGGCTACCCGTCGCTGACCGACGAACGCTGCCTGCACATCGGCTGGACCCAGGACCGCGAGTCGGTCGGTTCCGTGGTGGTGCGCAGCCTGGTCCAGCCGGAACCCGGCACGGAGGCTCCCGGCGGGTTCCTGGACCTCGTCATCGACGTCGGCGGCAAGCCCGTCGAGCAGAACGCCTACCAGCAGCTCCGCGGCCCGGTCGGCAAGGCCAAGAAGCTGGTCCGGTCGCGGGTCCCGTTCCAGTACGACCACCTGCGTCAGCTGCGGACCGACGTCATCGACCGGCGCATGCGCTCCGTGCAGCTGCCGCGGCGGCTGCCGGTCGCCGGCAACACGAACTACCGGCGCGCGGCCACCACCGCCCGCCCGGCCATCATCTTCGGCCTGCACTGGCTCGAGCTCGGCGGCGCGGAGCGCTGGGCGCTCGACTGCATCGAGATCGCCAAGGAAGCCGGATTCGTCCCGATCGTGACCACCGACCGGGAGTCGGCCCACCCGTGGCTCACCCGGCCCGAGTTCGACGACGTGGTGTTCGTCCCGATCACCCACCCGATCCGGCTCGGCAACGACGCCGCGCTGTTCAGCGGGCTGTTCACGGCCTTCGACATCCGCGGCATCCACGTGCACCACAACACCTGGCTCTACGACCGGCTGTCCTGGGTGAAGTCGGTCTGGCCGGACGTCCCGGTCGTCGATTCGCAGCACGTCCTGGAGTGGCGGACCGGCGGTTTCGTCGACCACGCCGTCCAGGTGTCGGCGATGATCGACCAGCACCACGTGATCTCCCCGCAGCTGCGGGACTACCTGGTCCACCGGCAGGGCATCGCGGCGGACAAGGTGGTCCTGGCCACGCTCGCGAACGCGACCACCGCCGGGATCACCCCGGACGCCCCCGAAGCCGAGGCGAAGGCCACGCCGTTCACGGTGAGCTACATCGGGCGCTTCCACCAGCAGAAGCGGCCGCAGGTGTTCCTGAAGCTCGCCGCCGAGCTCAAGAAGTCGTCGCCGGTCCCGGTGCGGTTCATCCTCCAGGGCGACGGGCCGCTCGCGGACGAGGTGCACGCCCTCCGCGGCCGGCTGGGCCTCAACGACGTGCTCGAGGTCCGCGCGGCGAACCACCCGGTCAAGGAGACGCTGGCCGAGTCCGACGTCCTGGTGATCACTTCGGAGAACGAGGGCCTGACCCTGACGACCTTCGAAGCCACGGCCGCGGGCGTCCCGGTGCTCTCGGCCGACGTGGGTTCGCAGGCCTCGGTGGTCCCCGACGGACTGCTGTGCCCGCGGCACCCGTACGCTTTCGTGCGGCAGGCGGCCGAGAAGGTCCGCACCATGATGACGTCGCCGGAGCAGCGCAAGCGCTGGTTCGAAGAGCAGGCCGCCAAGAACGAAGCCTTCGCCAAACTGCCCAAGGCCAGCGCCTGGGCCACGGAGCTGTACCAAGGGTGGAAGAAGCAGTGAACAAGGTCGCCGCGGTCGTCGTCACCTACAACCGCAAGGACAAGCTCCGCAAGGTGCTCGACCACATCCTTGCCCAGAGTCAGGCTCCCGAATGGGTCGTGGTCGTCGACAACGCGTCGAACGACGGCACCGACGCGCTGCTCGCGTCGTACGCGACCGACCCGCGGGTCACCGTGCTGAGCCTGACCGAGAACACCGGCGGTGCCGGCGGCTTCTCGGCGGGCATGGCCAAGGGGTACGAGCTCGGCGCCGACTTCCTCTGGATCATGGACGACGACTGCTACCCGCAGCCGGACGCGCTCGAGGAAATGGTCAACGGGCTCGACAAGGCCGAGCAGACCCTCGGCCACCAGATGCCCTTCGCCTGCTCGGTGGTGAAGTGGACCGACGGCGGCATCTGCGAGATGAACAACCCCGGCACGACCTGGGACTGGGGGCGGCTGCTCTCGCTCGGGCAGCAGGCGGTGCTCGTCAACCACTGCTCGTTCGTGTCCGTGCTGATCCCGCGCTGGACGCTGACCCGCTTCGGGCTGCCGCTGACCGACTACTTCATCTGGTTCGACGACATGGAGTACACCCTGCGCGTCGCCAAGGCCGCGCCCGGGGTCCAGGTGCTGACCAGCGTCGTCGTGCACGACCTCCCGGAGAACCGGGGGGTGAACTTCGGGCAGATCAACCACCAGAACGTGTGGAAGTACGAGTACGGCGCCCGCAACGAGTTCTCCTACCGGCTGCACCACGAAAGCCCGTTCGCCGCCGTCGGGTTCGCCCTCCGCGTGCTCCGCGGCATGGCGGAGGGGCACGTTTCCCGCTCGCTGCGGCTGCGGATCGTGAAGGCCCTGGTGCGTGGGGTGAAGTTCGACCCGAAGCCGAAGTTCCCGCGCTCGGTGCTCTGAAAACCAGCTCGGATCCGTGACCGCGACTCCGGTCGCGGGGTATGCCGCCGTTCAGGAGAAGTGCGATGAAAGACGTGGTCAAGGACCCCGAGCTGGTGGCCGACCGGGAAACCGGACCGGCTGCCGGGGAAGCCGCCGAAAGCACCGGGAGAACCGGGCCACGGAGGCTCCGTGACCGGTTCCGCGCCTGGCGTCTCCTGGTCGAAGCCCCGTCCCGGGCGACGCTCCTGATCAGCGGGCTGCTCACGATCGTCACCTGGGAGATGCCGGCGTTCTCGCCCATCGAGCCCAAGGGCGACTACGACTACGGGCTCCTCATCGCGATGGCGCGGACCCTCGGCCTGAGCTTCGGCGACCGGATCGCGACGACCTACGGGCCGCTGTACTTCCTGGCGATCCCGTCCACGACCGTCCGGGCCGAGGTCCTCGTCGGGTTCCTCTTCTGGTTCGTGTTCGTCACCGGCTGTCTCGCCGCGTGCTTCCAGGCCTTCCAGGGCCGGATCGGCACCCGGTGGGCGTGGGTGGCGTGCGCCGCGATCGCGCTGAGCTTCAGCATCGTGCCGCTGACCAGCGTCATCACCGCCACCCCCGGCTTCTTCGCGGTGCTGGCGATCTTGCACGCCCTCGGCCTGCTGCCGAAGTGGGCGGAACGGGCCTTCCCGATCGTGGCGGGCCTGGCGGTCGCGGCCATGCTGCTGACCAAGTTCTCCGTCGGGCTGATGTGCGGCCCGATCGCACTGGGCGCGGTGCTCGTCCGGCCGGGACGGCGGCTGCGGGAGTTCCTCGAGTACGCCGTGGCGGGGTTGGGCGGCCTGGTCCTGCTGTGGATCGCCGCCGGTCAGCCGCCCACCCAGGTGGTGCAGTACGTCGTCCGCGCGCTCTCGGTCGGCAGCGGGCACGCGCAGTCGATGGGCCTGGAGCTCACCAGCACCGCGTGGGAGTACGTGGTCGTCATCGCCGTGACGATCGTGCTCGCCGTCGCCGTGGCCAGGATCAAGATGGACGGCCTGCGCTGGCCGCTGTGGCTGGGCCTGCTCCTCGGCACGTGGCTGATGTTCAAGCAGGGCTTCGTGCGGCACGACTCGCACTCCGCGCAGTACCTGGCCTTCGTGTTCGCCATCGGGGTGCTGGTCGCCGTACTGCGGCGCAGCGCGGTGCTGGCCGCGGTCGCGGCGGTCGCGCTGCTGGCCCAGGCGGCCGCCTTCGGTGGCGGGCTGTGGGTCGTCGACCCCGGCAAGTCGCTGCGGACGTTCGCCGACGGCGCCACGATCGTCGCGTCCGGGACTCACCGGAACGACGTTCAGGAGGAGGCGCGCGCCGGGCTGCGCAAGCGGACCGACATCCCGCAGCGGTTCCTGACCCGGATCGGGAAGGGCTCGGTCCGGACCGAGCCGTTCGACCAGGCCATCGCCTGGACCTACGGGCTGACCCCGGCGATCCTGCCGACGCTGCTGAACTACGGCGCGTACACCGAGCTGCTCGACAAGATGAACGAGTCCTGGATCGCCGAAGACGTCAACGGTCCCCGGTTCATCGTCCGGGAGCAGACCAGGATCACCCTCGACAGCCGGTTCTCGCTCTGGGACCCGCCGCGGACCGAGCTCGCCGAGGCCTGCCGGTACACCCTGGTGGACTCGACGGACAAGTGGCAGCTGCTCGAGCGCGGCCCGAACCGGTGCGGCGCCGAGCGGCAGCTGTCCAGCACGCAGGTGGCCGCCGGGCAGTCGATTCCGGTGCCGGAGGCCGGTGACGGCGTGGTCGTCGCCCGGGTGTACCCGGAGCAGTCGCTGCCCGGGCGCGTGTGGGGGTTCCTCTTCAAGCCGCGCGACCTGATGGTCAGCCTCGACGGCGAGCCGTTCCGGCTGCCTTGGACGCACAGTGACGCGCCGCTGATGGTCTCCGCGCCGCAGGACCCGTCCCTCGCGCTGACCGGGCGGCCGCTGGACGCGAAGACCCTGTCGATGAACGCGCCGGGACGCGTGGTGTTCTCCGTCGTCAGCAGGAAGTGACCGGTACGGTCACAGCTCGAGAGAATCCGGACAACGGCCGCATACCGGCGGCGCTCCCGGCGGGGGCGCCGCCGGTGGCCGGAGTCCGGTGCGGGGCGGCGAGGCCTCTGTGGTTCACTGGCTGTCCCTCGACTTGGCACACAAGGTGATTCCCACGAAGAACGTCATCCCCGATGACCCGTCCGGGTGGCAGAGTCGGTCGTCGCGGCTTACCGTGCTCGTGGCGATCGGGCCGGCGGTGCCGAGTCCCCACCTGGTCCACCGGTTCGCCGAAGAGCCCTGTCGCCGGATCGTGCGGACCCTGCCGCCCTCCTCGATGAAGGTCTGAGCGTCGCGGGCCGAGACCCTGGACGCGGATCGGAAGGACATTGCCATGCGCGACCTCATCCGCCGGAGCCTGCGGGCCGACCGGCTTCGTCGTTCTCTGCGTGACAAGGTCGCGCGGGCGGTCGAAGAAGCGGTCGGGCGGCACTTCGCGGAGCAGTCCGCCAAGCTGGACGACCTGAGCCGGGAGGTCGCCGAGCTGCGGCGGCAGGTGCCCGCCGAGACCGCCGGCCAGGCCGGGCGGGTGATCGAGCGGGTGATCGACCACATCGGCCACGTCGAGCACCGCGTCCGCCGCGACCTGGAGTTCGCGGGGGAGGCCGAGGCCGCGCAGCGCAGTGCCGCGTTCGTCCGGGACCACATGCAGGCCGCCCGGCCGTTCCCGTCGCCGCACAGCACGCTGGAACACGGTCTGTCGCTCGCTCCCGAAGGCGGCCTGGCGCTCGAGTTCGGCGTCTACTCGGGCACCACGCTGAAGATCATCGCCAGCGCCCGCGGCGGCGAGTCGGTGTACGGCTTCGATTCGTTCGAGGGCCTGCCGGAAACCTGGCGCTCGGGGTACCCCGCCGGGACGTTCGACATGGACAGCCTGCCCGACGTGCCGGGCGCCGAGCTGGTCGTCGGCTGGTTCGACGACGTGCTCCCCGGCTTCCTCGAGAACCACCCCGGTCCGGTGGACCTGCTGCACGTGGACTGCGACCTGTACTCCTCGACGAAGACCGTCCTCGAGCTCGTCGGCCCGCGCCTGCGGCCGGGGTCGATCGTGGTGTTCGACGAGTACTTCAACTACTCCGGCTGGCAGGAGCACGAGCACCGGGCGTGGCTGGAGCACGTCGAGCGGACCGGGCTGAAGTTCGAGTACCTGGCGTACACGGTCGACCACGAGCAGGTCGTCGTGAAGGTGGTCGGCTGACAAAGGGCTCTCAGGCCACGCCTTCGCTCGGCCGCTTGTGGTAGGTGTCGACGTACTCCTGGCCGGAGAGCTCGAGGATCGCGTACATGACCTCGTCGGTGACCGACCGGCGGATCGCGGGCGCGTAGTCCTGGCCTTCGTAGCGCGAAAAGTCCAGGGGCTTGCCGAACGTGATGCCGATCTTCGCCAGGCGCGGGATCTTCGCGCCCTTCGGCTGGAGGTGCTCGGTGCCGGTCAACGCGACCGGCACCACCTTCGCGCCGGTCGCCAGGGCCAGCGCCGCGACGCCGGTGTGGCCGCGGTGCAGCCGGCCGTCCAGTGAGCGGGTGCCCTCGGGGTAGATCGCGAAGACGCCGCCCGCGTCGAGCACCTTGCGGGCCGCCTCCAGGGCGGCGAGCCCGGCCTGGGCGTTGCCGCGCTCGACCGGGACGTACCCGAGGCCGCCGAGGAACCCCGCCAGCGCCTTGCCCTTGAGGCCCTTGCCGGCGAAGTATTCGGCCTTGCCGAGGAACTTGACCTGCCGCGGGGTCGCGAAGGTGATCACGCCGGTGTCGAGGGCGGCGCGGTGGTTGGCCGCCAGGAGCACCGGGCCGCTGAGCGGCACGTTCTCCACGCCGTGCACTTCGGGCCGGTACACCGCCCTGACGAGCGGTCCCAGCACGAACCGGACAAGCAGCGCGATCAAGTGGTCCTCCTCCTCGGTGGCGATGCCCCCAGCATGGCACGATCGCTACTCGTGAGTTGGTTCGAGCGGCGTACGTGGCAGGAGCCCGGTTGGACGCCCGAAGACATCCTGGCCGCGAAGGGTGACCGGACGGTTTCGGTCGTGCTACCGGCCCTGGACGAAGAGCGGACCGTCGGTGACGTCGTCGCCTCGGTCCGCCCGCTGGTCGGCTCGGTCGTCGACGAGCTGGTCGTCGTGGACTCGGGTTCCACGGACGCGACCGTCGAAACCGCCGAGGCCGCGGGCGCCCGGGTGGTCCGCCGCGAGGACGTCCTGCCGGACCTGCCGCCGGTGCCCGGCAAGGGCGAGGTGCTGTGGCGGTCGCTGGCCGCGACCAGCGGCGACTTCGTCGTCTTCCTCGACTCCGACCTGGTCGACCCCGACCCGGCGTTCGTGCCGTCGCTGCTCGGGCCGTTGGTCGCCGAAAGCGGTGTCCACCTGGTCAAGGGCTTCTACCGCCGTCCGCTGCGGCTGGAGAGCACCGGCGGCGGGCGCGTCACCGAGCTGCTGGCGCGGCCGGTGCTCTCGGCGTTGCGTCCCGCTCTCGGCGGGCTGATCCAGCCTCTCGGCGGCGAGTACGCGGGCACGCGCGAGTTCCTCGAGTCGGTGCCGTTCGCCGCCGGCTACGGCGTCGAGATCGGGCTGCTGCTCGACGCCGAGGCGCGCTACGGCCTCGACGGGCTCGCCCAGGTCAACCTGGGGGTCCGCAAGCACCGGAACCGCTCGCTGCACCAGCTGGGCGCGATGTCCCGGCAGATCCTCGGCACGGCGCTGGAGCGCTGCGGCGTCCCGGCCGCCGACGCGCCGTTCACGCAGTTCGTGCAGGTGGCCGAGGAGTGGCTGCCGGACGTCACGGACGTCCGGGTCGCCGACCGGCCGCCGATGCGGGAAGTGCTCGCCCGTCCTCGAGGGTGAGCACCTCGTCGAAGCCGTCGAGGTGCTCGGGGCGGTGGGTGACGAGGACCACGCTGCCCTTCGCTTTCGCGAGAACCCGGTTCAAGACGGCGTCGCCGTGCGCCGGGTCGAGGCCCTCGACGGGTTCGTCGAGCAGGAGGACCTTCGGCTCGGCGAGCACCGCACGGGCGAGAACCAGCCGTTGCCGCTGACCGCCGGACAGCGCCTCGCCGTCCGGGCCGGTGCCGCGGTCGAGATCCAGGTCGAACCCGGCGGTTTCGCAGGCGTCCCGCAGTTCTTCGTCGGTCGCGTCCGGCTTGGCGAGCAGGAGGTTCTCGCGGACGGTCGTGTGGAAGACGTGGGCGTCGGCTTCGGCGCCCGAGACGATCTCGGGCAGGTTCGCGTACTCGTCGAGCGGGTGGCCGTCGAGGGTCACCCGGCCTTCGGTCGGGGCCTGGCTGCCGAGCAGGAGGCGCAGGAGGGTGGTCTTCCCGGCACCGCTGGGCCCGAGGATGCCGACGCGCTTGCCGGGCGGCAGGTCGAGATCGACGTCCTTGAGCGCGGGCGCCCGCCCGGGGTGGCGGACGCCGGCTTTCTCGAGCCGGAAGTGGCCTTCGCCGGCGTTCCGGGTCCCGGCCGGGACGGCGGGTTCGCTCAGCACGGCTCGCACCCGGGCGGCGGAGGTCCGGATCTCCGGCACCCGCCGGGCGGCACCGATCAGCGGGAGGACGGCCTCGAAGGTCGCGAGGGCGGCCAGGGTGAGCGCGGCGGTCCACGGCACCGAGGTCTCGGCGAGCAGGGCGACGGCAACGGTGGTCCCGAGCTGGACGAGCACGCCGGCGGCGGTGAGCAGGGCGGTCCGGCCGGAGGCCGCCCGCTCGCCGGCGGCGATCCCGTGGACGACGTGGGCAGCTCGGTGCCGGTGTTCGCCGAGCGCGCCCGCGGCGACGAGCTCCCGGTGCCCGGTGACGAGCTCGACGGCACGTTCGGCGAGTTCGGCCCGCTTCGGGGCGCTTTCCCGGCCGGCTGCCCGGGTGCGGCGGACGACCAGCCACGGAAGCAGGACCCCGGTCACCAGCAGCCCGGCGGCCAGAGCCCCGGCGGCCTGCGCCGACGCGGTGGCCGTGACGACGACGGCGACCGTGCCCACGATCCCGGCGACCCCGGCGGGCAGCAGCCACCGCAGGACGGCGTCCTGCAAAGCGTCCACATCGGACACCAACCGGGTGACGAGGTCGCCGCCGGAGTACCGGTTCCGGGGGACGAGGGCCTGGTAGACGCGCGTCCGCAGCGAGCCGAGCCACCGGAGGACGACGTCGTGCCCGGCCAGCCGTTCGGCGTACCGCAGGCCGCCCCGGAGGAGGGCGAGGGTCCGGACGGCGACGATGGCCACGGTGAGCGCGGCGAGGGGTGGTCGTTCGGCGGCCCGGAGGAGCAGCCAGGCGGCGGTGGCCATGAGCGCGAGGGCGGCGAGCTCGGCGGCGGCCCCGAGGAGGGCGGCGCGGAGGAGGCGCAGAACGTCCTTTATGGACACTCCCAAGAGGTTCACGCCGCCACCGCCGTGACCACCCGGCCGCCGCGCAGCTCGAGCACCCGGTCCGCCAGCGAAACCAGCGCCGGGCGGTGGGCCACCAGCACCGCCGTCCGCCCGGGCAGCAGCCGCCGGGTGGCTGAGAGGACCGCGTCCTCCGTCCGGGAATCCAGCCGGGCCGTCGGCTCGTCCAGCAGCACCAGTCCCGCCGAAGTCCGGGCCAGCGCCCGGGCCAGTCCCACCCGCTGGCGCTGTCCCGCCGACAGCACCTCGCCCAGCTCGCCCACCTGCGTCGCGTACCCCGACGGCAACCCCGCGGCCACCGAATCCAGGGCCGCCGCCCGAGCCGCCGAGGCCACGTCCGCCGAGGGAACGCCGAGAGCGATGTTCGAAGCCAGTGACCCGCGGAACAACGTCGGCCGCTGCGGCACCCACGCCACGTCGGCCAGCCAGTCCGGTGACGACAGCGAGCGCAGGTCCACGCCGTCGACCAGGACCCGTCCCGCGGACGGCGTCACGAACCCCAGCAGCACCGCCAGCACCGTGCTCTTCCCCGACCCGCTCGGCCCGACCAAGGCCACGCGCGCACCGGACGGCACCGAGAAGTCCACTTCGGACAAGGCGGGAACCCCTTCGTAGGCCACCGAAACCCGCTCGAAAACCACCGAAGGCGCGCCGCGCCGACGACACCGGACGCCGGACGAACCCGAAACCACGGGCGCTGCCAGGGCCTCCCGCAGCGCCGTCAACCCCTCGGCCGCCGCGTGGAACTTCGCGCCCGCTGCCCGCAGCGGCAGGTATGCCTCAGGCGTCAGCACCAGGATCAGCAGCGCCGAACGCGCTTCCAGGCCACCCGAAAGCAGCCGGAACCCGACGGGCACCGCGACCAGCGCGACCGAAAGGGTCGCCACCAGCTCCAGCACCAGGGCAGACAGGAACGCCACCCGCAGCGTCTTCATGGTCGCGTCGGCGTGCGCGGCCGCCATCGACCGCACCGCCGCCGCCTGCTCCGCCGCCCGGCCGAACACCTTCGCCGTCCCGAGCCCGCGGACGGCGTCCAGGAAGTGCCCGCCCAGCTTCGTCAGCAGCTCCCACTGCACGGACGCCTGCGCGTGTTTCCCGACCAGGACGGCGAACACCGGGACCAACGGCAGGGTGACGACCACGACGAGCGCCGCCGTCAGGTCCGCCGTGACCAGCCGCACGATCACCGCGGCCGGCACCACCACCGACACGACCAGCGACGGCAGGTACCCCGTCAGGTAGCTGTCGGTGGCGTCGACACCGCGGGTGATCTGCGTCGCCACCACACCCGCCCGGTCCGAAGCGGACTCGAGCAGCCGGAGGCGGAGAGCGTCGCGAACCGATGCCGCAAATCGTCCACTGAGGACCGAATGGGCCCACGACAGCGCCACCCGGGCCGCGACGGCGATGACCAGGGCCAGCGAAACCCCGCCACCGGTGAGCAGGGTGGCGAGCCCTTCGGCCTGCAGGAGCACCGAAACCGCGGTGAGCACGCCGAGCAGGCTGAGGAAGACCAGATACCGCCGGAGTCCGGGGAGTGCGGGCACGGCGTCCTCCTAGAAGTGCAGCAGCGAACGCTGGTCGACGGGACGGCGGTGCGCCCGCCAGGTCAGCCACTGCACCACCAGCAACACCAGTACCGCGGGCGGCGCGAACCAGGCCAGCACCGCGAACGTCTCCGGCGTCGTCGCGGCCTGGTCGAGCGTCAGCGCCGGGGAAGCCAGCACGGTCGGGAAACGCAGCGTCCCGACGAGCAGCGCCGGGCAGGCCGCCAGCACCATCGTGCCGACGAGCGCGACCCGGTACCGCCGCGTCGCCAGCCCGAGGCGGACGACGGCGAAAGCTGCGAAGGCCAGGACGACCGCTCCCACGCCGAGCGGGGAAACGCCGTCGAGCGCGAAGTACCCCCACACCGAGGCGATCACGAGGAACGCCAGCACCGGCGCCGAGAACGCCCGGGCCAGCCGCACCGCGCGGCCGGTGAGCTCGGCCGGCGCCCGCACCGCCAGGAATGCCGCGCCGTGCAAGCAGAACAGCGCGACGAACCCGAGGCCCCACAGGACCGCGTAGGGGTTGAACAGGGCAAGCACGTCGGCGACCGGCGGCAGCCCGACGACGAGGTTGCCGAGGAACAGTCCCCACGACAGCGCCGTCACCAGCGCGCCGCCGACGATGCCCGCCGTCCAGGCGCCGCGGCGCGCGCCCGGGCGGCGGCTGCGCAGCTGCATCGACGCGGTGAACGTCACCAGGCCGAGCAGCAGCGTCACGACCAGGACGTACGCCCCGGCGAACACCTTGCCCTCCAGATGCGGGAACGCGCCGAAGAGCAGGCCGACGGCCGCCACCAGCCAGACCTCGTTGGCCAGGAAGAACGGCCCGAGCGCGCCGAGCGTCTGCCGCCGCTTCCGCTCGTCGGCTTCGAACCCGGGCAGGAGCATGCCGACGCCGTAGTCGTACCCCGCGAGCGCGAAGTACCCGCAGGTCAGCAAGCCCAGGAGACACCACCAGAAGGTCGTCATCGGTCAGACTCCGCTCAGGACGGGCAGTTCGGCGGGCTCCGCGGGGTCACCGACCGGCTCCGGGCCGCGCTTGGCGACGCGCGCCATGAGCACCCAGTCGGCCACCGCGAGCGCGGCGAACAGCAGTGTGAAAGCGATGAAGGAGAACAGGATCTGGCCGGCCGGGACGTCCGCGATCGCGTCGGCGGTGCGCAGCTTCCCCCAGACCAGCCACGGCTGACGGCCGAGCTCGCGCACCAGCCAGCCCATGATCGCCGCCACGAACGGCAGCGGGATCGCCGCGACCATCAGGTAGTGCAGGAACCGGGCCCTGGTGAGCCAGTTCCGGATCAGCAGCAGCGCACCGAGGAGCGAGCACAGGAACATCACGAACCCGATCATGATCATCAAGCCCAGTGGCAGGCCGACGCCGACGCCGGCTCCCTTCAACTTGTCCGGCTGGTACTTCGCCAGCTCGCCGAACTGCGCGAAGCCCTGGTTGACCACGAAGATCGAGCCGACGAGCGCCGTGACCACGCCGAGGCGCATCGAGCGGCGGAAGAACCCGACCTCGGTCGTGCGCTTGAGGAAGTGCCACGCGCTGACGCCGACGACGAAGAACCCGCCGGTGACCAGTGCGGCGCCGACGACGTGCGGCAGCGAGGCGGCCAGCGCCGGGTTGGTGAACAGCGCGCCGAAGTCGTCGAGGCGCAGCGTGCCGTTCTCGACGTGGCTGCCGACCGGGTTCTGCAGGAACGAGTTGGCCAGCATGATGAACAGCGCCGACGCGTACGCGGTCAGCGTGACCAGCCAGAGCAGCGTCAGGTGCAGCCACTTGTTGATCCGCCCGAAGCCGAAGATCCACAGCCCGAGGAACGTCGACTCGAGGAAGAACGCCACCAGTGTCTCGATGGCCAGCGGCGCGCCGAAGACGTCGCCGGCGAAGGCGGAGAGCCCGGTCCAGGTGAGCCCGAACTGGAACTCCATCACGATGCCGGTGACGATCCCGAGGGCGTAGTTGATCACGTAGAGGCGGCCCCAGAACCGCGTCATCCGCAGGAGCTCGGGCTTGCCGCCGAACGTCCAGCGCGTCTGCATCACGGCCACCGAGGTGACCAGTCCCAGCGTGAGCAGCACGAACAGGAAGTGGAACGAAGTCGTCGTCGCGAACTGGAGTCTCGCGATCGGAAGAGCGTTCATGTAGACAGGCTACACATAGCCTGTCTACATGTAGCGAGCCGACGTGTAGACTGCGTACCCATGAAGGCGGACACCCTGCGCGGACACCTCGACGC
Source organism: Streptomyces sp. MN03-5084-2B (assembly GCA_033793495.1). Lineage (GTDB taxonomy): Bacteria > Actinomycetota > Actinomycetes > Mycobacteriales > Pseudonocardiaceae > Amycolatopsis. The sequence continues at coordinate 89,499 of JARAWT010000022.1, forward strand.
GTTGCTGCTGGCCGTGCTCGACGGCCGGAAACTGCACGGCTACGCGATCATCGAGGCGCTCCAGCTGCGCAGCGACGGCGCGCTCGACCTGCCCACCGGCACGGTCTACCCGGCCCTGCGCCGGCTCGAGCGGGCCGGCTGGCTGGCCAGCGAATGGGACGTCGTGTCCGGCCGCAAGCGCCGCACCTACCGGCTCACCCGCTCCGGCGAGCAGGCCCTGGCGGCGGAACGCGCCGAGTGGCGGGAGTTCACCACGGTCATCGGGGGAGTACTGGGGACATGATCGACGCATACCTGGCCGACCTCGACCGGCGGCTGCACGGCTGCGGCCGGTTCAAGGCCGACCTCCTGGAAGAGGCCCGCGACGGGCTGCACGACGCCGCCGACGCCTACCGCGCGGGCGGCTGGACCGACGAGGAAGCGCAGCGCCGGGCGGTCGCCGACTTCGGCCCGGCGGCCGTCGTCGCCCGCGACTACCAGGCCGAGCTGGGCATGCTCAGCGGCGTCCGCACGCTGTGGAAGCTGGTGCTGGGCGTTCCGGCGATGCAGATCGCCTGGGACTACGCGCGGATCCTCACCTTCGGCGAATGGACGAAGCTGTCGACGCCGTCGCCCGAGTGGTACATGGTGGTCACGCGGGTCTCCCACGGTGCGGTGTTCCTCGTCCCGGTGATCGGCCTGCTCGCGCTGCTCGGGATCCGCTGGCTGAGCCGCCGCGTCGACGGCCCCGGGCTCGCCCGGTTCTGCGGGGTCCTGATCGCGCTCGCGGTCGGCGTCAACATCGGCTCCATCGGGCTGCTGATCGCCGCGACCGGCGTCGTCGACGTCTCGCGGCTGTTCCTCAGCGTCCCGTGCGCGCTGCTGATGTTCGCCTGGGTGGCGCTTTCGGTCCGGCTCGTCGTGCTCGCGAGACGTTCGTGGGGTGGGTATGCCACGATCGTCGCGTGACGACCGCGCTGATCTACCTCGTAGTCATGCTGCTGGTGGCGGCCGTGGTGTTCCTGCTCGCCGCGGTGGTGTTCGGCCGGGGTGAGGAACTCGCCCCGCTGCCGCCGGGCAGCTCGCCCACGCGGCTGCCCGCCGAGGACATCACCGGCGAGGACCTGGCCGACGTCCGCTTCCAGATGGTGCTGCGTGGCTACAAGATGTCCGAAGTGGACTGGGTGATGCGGCGGCTCGGCGCCGAGCTCGACGAGCTGCGCGCCCGGGTCGCCGAGCTGGAGCAGCACGAACGCGAGCGGGAGAGCGCCTCCTCGCCCGAGGCCTCCCCGTGACGGACCTGATCCTCTCGGTCGACGTCCGCGCCCCGGCGGGGACGACCTGGCTCGCGCTGACCGACTGGGCGCGCCAGGGCGAGTGGATGCTCGGCACCGAGGTCGAGGTGGTCGAGGGCAACGGCCGCAGCGTCGGCTCGCGGCTGTCGGCGTTCACCGGCGTGGCCGGTGTCGGCTTCACCGACACCATGGAGATCACCAGCTGGGAACCCCCGGTCCGGTGCGGCGTCCGGCACCTCGGCAGCTTCGTGGCCGGTACCGGCGTGTTCCAGGTGGTGCCGAAGGGCGCGACCCGCTCGACGTTCGTCTGGGCCGAGCACCTGCGGCTGCCGTTCGGGCCGCTGGGCCGGCTCGGCTGGCCGGTCGTGCGGCCGGTGTTCGCGCTGGGGGTGCGCCAGTCGCTGCGGCGGTTCGCGCGGTTCGCGGAGAACTATTCGGTGGGTGGGGATGAGTGAGCTGATCGGCACCGACGGCGTCGCGCGGTGCAGCTGGGGCAATTCGACCCCGGACTACGCGTCGTACCACGACGAGGAGTGGGGCAGGCCGCTCCACGGGCAGAACGAGCTGTACGAGCGGCTGTGCCTCGAGTCGTTCCAGTCCGGCCTGTCGTGGATCACGATCCTGCGCAAGCGCGAGAGCTTCCGGAAGGCGTTCAAGCAGTTCAAGCCGGCGAAGGTGGCGAAGTTCGGCGACGCCGACGTCGAGCGGCTGATGCAGGACGCGTCGATCGTGCGGAACCGGGCGAAGATCCTGGCCGCGATCAAGAACGCGCAGGCGATCGCCGCGCTGGACACCCCGCTGGACGACCTGCTGTGGTCGTTCGCGCCCGCTTCGCACCGGCGCCCTCGCACCATGGCGGACGTCCCGGCCATCACCGACGAGTCCAAGGCGATGGCGAAGGAGCTGAAGAAGCGCGGCTTCGCCTTCCTCGGGCCGACGACGTGCTACGCGCTGATGCAGGCCACCGGCATGGTCGACGACCACGTCGCAGGCTGCTTCCGAGCGGGCTGAAGGGCACCTTCCTCCCGTGAGACGCGCTGAAGGGCACCTTCCTCGCATGTGGTGCGAGGAAGGTGCCCTTCAGCTCACTTGCCCTGGAAGTCCGGCTTGCGCTTGCCGACGAAGGCCTCGACGGCCTCGGTGTGGTCGGCGGTCTTGCCGAGCGCCGTCTGGGCCGCGTCTTCGGCGTCGAGGGCCTCCTCGAACGTCGACTGCGCGGCCAGGTTGAGCACGCCCTTGATCTTCGCGTAGGCGACGGTCGGGCCGGCCGCGAGCTTCGCCGCGACCTTCTGGGCGCGGGCGGCGAGTTCTTCGTCCGGGACGACCTCGCCGACCAGCCCGAGCCGCAGCGCCTCGGCCGCGTCGACGGTCCGGGCCAGCAGCATCAGCTCGGCGGCGCGGCCGTAGCCGACCAGCCGCTGCAGCGTCCAGGAAGCGCCCGAGTCCGGGCCCAGCCCGACGTTGGCGAACGCCATCAGGAACGACGACGACTCGGCGGCGATCCGCAGGTCGCTGGCGTAGGCGAAGGCGGCCCCCGCGCCGGCCGCGGTGCCGTTGACCGCCGCGATCACCGGCTTCTCCATCGACACGATCGTCTTGACGATCGGGTTGTAGTGCTCCTTGACGGTGTGTAGCGGGGCGGGGTCACCCGCTTGCAGCAACCCCACGTGTTCCTTCAGGTCCTGCCCGGCGCAGAACGCCTTGCCCGAACCGGTCAGGACGACCGCCCGGACTCCCTCGTCGTCCGCCGCCTCACGCAGCGCCGCGAGCAGTGCTTCCTTCAGCTCGACGGTCAGCGAGTTGTACGCCTGCGGCCGGTTGAGGGTGAGGGTGCGCACCCCGTCGGCGTCGGCGGTCAACAGGACGTCGGATGTGGTCACGTCTTCTCCTTGCGCGGAAAACTTCGGTCGGCCGAGAGTCTTTCACCTCGCGCGGGCCGCATACCAGCACCGATACAGCAGCAAAAGATCGGTCCGCTGATGCGCCCGGCCGCTGATGAGGGACAATGGACACCAGACCCGGCTGGCTTTCACGCGAGCGCGACCCGGGCGCGCCGGTTGAGACGGAGGGAGCACGCTATGGCGGCCATGAAGCCCCGGACCGGAGATGGTCCCCTCGAAGTGACTAAGGAGGGGCGGGGCCTCGTGATGCGCGTACCGCTCGAGGGTGGTGGGCGACTCGTCGTCGAACTCTCCGCGGAAGAAGCGAAGGACCTCGGCGCCGCTTTGGCGGAGGTCACCGGCTGAGCCCGCCTTCCCGATCCGTCCTTCCGTCGCACCCCGGTCTCCCTTCGGAGGCCGGGGTCGCGGTTCCTCTGCGCCTGAAGGTTGCTCACTGTGCGTAATCCGCTACCGCCCGTTCCAGCTACTCTGCTCGACATCGAGGTCGCGGCCGAACTGCGCCGTGGCGTCCCGACGGCCCGGCTGGTGGCCGCGCCCGACAGTGGTCCCGACAACGATGACGTCGAGCCCTTGGAGATCGAGGGTGTCCGGATCACCGGCAAGGCGGGCGACGTGCAGACGGTGCCCGGCGCCGGCGCCCGCTGGATCGCGGGGTTGGGCGGCGGCCAGCCGAAGGAGTACCGCAAGACCGGCGCGGCGCTCGTCCGGGCGGTGAACGCGGCGCTGGCCGACGACGTCCGGAACGGTGGCAAGGCGTTCCGCGCGGTGCAGCTCGAGCTGCCCGAGGAGGCCTCCGGCGAGCACGTCACCGAGCTCGCGCTGGGCCTCCTGCTGGGCGGCTACCGGTACAAGGTGACCGGCGAGGACCCGTCGCCGTCCGTGCGGACGGTGCGGCTGGTGGGCGACGACCCCGCGCTGCCTTCGCTGGTCGATCGCGCTTCGGTGCTGGCGGCGGCGACGGCGCTGACGCGGGACCTCGCGAACACGCCGTCCAACGTGAAGACGCCCGCCTGGCTGGCGGACACGGCCGCTCGTGTCGCCGGCCCGCGCGTCGAGGTGACGGTGCGGGACGAGAAGTGGCTCGCGGCGGAGGGCTTCGGCGGTGTCCTGGCCGTCGGCGGCGGTTCCGCGCGGCCGCCGCGGCTGATCGAGCTGGCGTACAAGCCGTCGGGGGCGTCGCAGCACCTGCTGCTGGTCGGCAAGGGCATCACGTTCGACACGGGCGGCTTGTCGATCAAGCCGGCCGACGGGATGCACCTGATGCGCACGGACATGGCGGGCGGCGCGGCGGTGATCGCGGCGATCCGCGGCATCGCGGCACTGGGGCTCGGGGTGCGGGTGACGGCGCTGGTCCCGTGTGCGGAAAACCACGTGTCGGGATCGTCGTACCGCCCGGGCGACATCGTCCGGCACTACGGCGGCAAGACGACCGAGGTGGGCAACACGGACGCGGAGGGCCGGATGGTCCTGGCGGACGCGCTGGTCTACGGGATCAAGCGGTTCACCCCGGACTACGTGGTCGACGCGGCGACGTTGACGGGCGCGATGAAGGTCTCCCTGGGCCTGCGCACGGGAGGGCTGTTCGCCTCGGACTCCGCGCTGGCGGCCGCGGTGCTCTCGGCGGGCGCGCGCGTGGGCGAGGCTTGGTGGCGCATGCCGCTGGTGGAGGACTACGCGGAGAACGTCCGCGGCGAATTCGGCGACGTGCGTCAGACACCGGGCGGGCCCGGCGGGATCACGGCGGCGTTGTTCTTGAGGGAGTTCACCTCGGGGTTGCCGTGGGCGCACCTGGACATCGCGGGCCCGGCGCGGTCGGAGAAGAACTACGACGAGGTCGTCCCGGGAGCAACGGGGTTCGCGGCGCGGACGCTGGTGGAGCTGGCGGCTTCGCTGGCCTGACGGCTCGCGAGGACGTGGTCGCGGAAGCCGGTGACCGCCGGGGTCACCGGCTCACCGGCCCGCCAAACCAGGCCGATCGTCCGGAACGGCGGCGGTGACAGTGGCACCTCCGCCACTCCCGCCGGTGTGCCCGGCCCGAACCGCGGCAGCAGCGCCACCCCGAGCCCGGCCGCCACCAGGCCGCGCACGGTGTCCGACTCCTGGCCCTCGAACGCGATCCGCGGCGTGAAACCCGCCGCCGCGCAGAGCTCGTCGGTCAGCGTCCGGACGCCGTACCCCTGCTCGAGCAGCACGAACTCCTCCGAAGCCAGCTCCGCCACGCGCACTTCGCGGCGTCCCGCCAGCCGGTGGCCCGCCGGGACCGACAGCAGGATCTCCTCGTCCACGAGGCCCGCGCAGGCCAGCGCCGGCACGTCCGGCAGCGGCGCGACCAGCGCCAGGTCCAGCTCGCCGTCCGTCAGCCGGTCGACCATGTCCTGCCGCGAGCCCTGCACCAGCGTGAACCGCACGCCCGGGTACCGCGCCCGGTAGCCGCGCAGCAGCGAAGGCACCAGCGACCGCCCGAGCAGGTGCAGGAACCCCAGCACGACGTGCCCCGACTCCGGCGACACCTCTTCGCGCGCCAGCCGGACGCCGGTGTCGAGCGCCGCCAGCCCGCGCTCGGCCGCCTCGGCCAGCAGTTCCGCCGCGCGCGTCAGCCGGATGCCGCGGCCGTCGGGGACGGTCAGCGGGGCGCCCAGCGCGTCCGCCAGCGCCGCGAGCCGCCGGCTCACCGTGGGCTGCGGGACGCCCAGCAGTTCGGCCGCGCGTGTGACGTTCCTCGTCTCGCGGAGAGCGGCGAGCAGCGGCAGGTGCGGCGCGACCTGCGCGGACAGCGAGTCATACGTCACCGCATCGATTCTGCCACCCGACTGCATTAGACGTATTGGTTAGTCCTGCTTACTTTCAGCACGTGACCTCCACCCGCCGAGTCAAGACCGCCGTCGCCGCGGCCGGGATCTCCTCGTTCGCCCTGCTCTACGCGCCGCAGCCGGTGCTGCCGCAGCTCGCCGCCCAGTACCACCTCGATCCCGGCGGCGCGGCGCTCGCGGTCAGCGTCGCGACCGGCGCGCTCGCCGTCGCGGTCCTGCCCATCGCGGCACTGTCCGAAGTGGTCGGACGGCGGCCGGTGATCCTGACGTCGGTCGTCGCGTCGGTCGTGTTCGGCCTGCTGGTGCCGCTGATGCCGACGTACCCGGCGCTGCTGGTCCTGCGCGCGCTGCAGGGCGTCGCGATCGCCGGGTTCCCCGGGGTGGCGACGGCCTACCTGGCCGAACGGCTGGGCCGGGCCGGGGTCGCGGCGGCGGTGGGCGCGATGATCGCGGGCAACACGGTCGGCGGCATGCTCGGCAGGCTGGCCAGCGGCTTCACCGCGGGCCCGCTCGGCTGGCGCGGCGCGCTGCTCGTCGTGGCTTGCCTGGGGGCGGTGTGTTCGGCGGTGACGGTCGTGACGCTGCCTCCGGGCACCCGCCCCGGCCGTGCCGGTGGCGTCGGCCGCGGGCTGCTGACGGCGCTGGGCAAGCCGGTGCTGCTGGCGCAGTACGCGGTGGCGCTGCTGGCGATGGGGTCGTTCGTCGCGCTTTACAACGCGGCGGGCTTCCGGCTGACCGGTTCGCCGTTGAACCTGTCGCCGGCGGTCGCGTCGCTGGTCTTCCTGGCTTACGCGACGGGCTCCGTGTCTTCGGCGGCGGCCGGGCGGCTGGTGGCCCGGGTGGGACGTCGCCGGGCGCTGGTCGGGGCGCTGCTGCTGACGGCTCTCGGAGCGGCCCTGACGCTGCCGGACTCGTTGCCGCTGGTCATCGCGGGGTTCCTGGTGCTGACCTGCGCGTTCTTCGCGGCCCACGCGGTGGCGAACGGCTGGGCGGCGGCGGACGCCCCGGAGACCGCCCGCGGCCAAGTGGGCGGCATGTACACGGCGACGTACTACCTGGGCAGCAGCGTCGGCGGAGCTGCCGGGGCGTGGGTGTACGGGCACGCGGGGTGGTCGTGGCTGATCGCCGTGGTGGCGGTCTGGCTGCTGCTGGCGGTGGCCGCAGTGGGCGCCGGGACCCGGGCCCGGGTCGAACGGCGTGAGCTGGTGGCGCTCAGGTAGCCGCGCCCACCAGCAGCCCGCCACCCACCGGCAGCAGGGCCGGGACCAGCCGTTCGTCCTCCCGGAACGCCCGCGCCACCTCCCGCAACGCCAGCGTCTCCGGATCGCGGTGGGCCGGGTCGATCACCCGGCCGCCGGCCAGCACGTTGTGGAACGCGATGATCCCGCCGCGCCGCAGCAGCGAGACGCCCAGCTCGTAGCAGCCGGGGTACTCGATGTGCGCGGAATCGACGAACACCAGGTCGTAGCCGCCCGGCGTGAGCCGCTGCAGCACGTCCAGCGCGCGCCCGATGATCAGCCGCGTGCGGCCCGGCGCGAACCCGGCTTCGCGGAACGTCGCCCGCGCCGCCCGCTGGTACTCCGGCTCCACGTCGATCGACGTCAGCACGCCGTCGGGCGCCATGCCGCGCAGCAGGCTCAGCCCGCTCACCCCGGCGCCGGTGCCGACCTCGACGACGGCCTTCGCGCACAGCGTCGCGGCCAGGAAGCGCAGCGTCGCTCCCGCACCCGCGCTGAGCGGGGTGCAGCCCAGGTCCTCGGCCCGTGCCCGCGCCGAAGACAGCACCTCGTCGTCGGGCAGGTACCCGTCGACGAACCCGGAGTCGGCCGGTGCGGCCGCAGGGGTGGGCGTGTTCACGCACGGAGGTTAGCGTTGGTTGTCGATAAATCCGCGCAGGCTCCCTGGTAAGCACCCGGGAAGAAGTTCTCAGCCTGCTCTCAGTCCAGTCTCACTAGAACCATAAGGAACCCGGAGAGACTGAAATCCGAACACACGGGAACACCGTGACGAGGACCCGCGTTGGGTGGAGCAGACAGGAGAAACGCTGATGGAGGTGCCTGCTCCCACGATGCAGAACGCCGTAGCCGACGCCGGGGCTCAGCCCGTGTCCCTGGACGAGGCCGCTTGGACGCCCCCGTCCTGGGACGAGGTGGTGCGTGAACACGGCGACCGGGTCTACCGGCTCGCCTACCGCCTGACCGGTAACACCCACGACGCCGAGGACCTCACGCAGGAGACCTTCATCCGGGTGTTCCGCTCGCTGGCGTCCTACAAGCCCGGCACGTTCGAGGGCTGGCTGCACCGGATCACCACCAACCTGTTCCTCGACATGGCCCGCCGCCGCTCGCGCGTGCGGATGGAAGGCCTGCCCGAGGACACCGACCGCATCGTGGGCGACGACCCGAGCCCCGAGCAGGTCTACTCGGACACCCACCTGGACCCGGACCTGCAGGCGGCGCTCGACGAGCTGCCCCCGGAGTTCCGCGCCGCCGTGGTGCTCTGCGACGTCGAAGGGCTGTCGTACGAGGAGATCGGCGCGACGCTGGGTGTCAAGCTGGGCACCGTCCGCAGCCGCATCCACCGTGGGCGTCAGGCGCTGCGCGCGTCGCTCGAGCGACGTCGCGCCTACGCACCGCAGTCTGCGAAGGTGACGGTATGACCGCACCGCGAGGCTGGGCACTTCCCGAGTCGCACCTGCTGCCGGACGTCGTGGTGGCGTTCGTCGACGGCGAGCTGTCCCACGGCGCGCGCGACCGCGCGGCGTCGCACATCACCCGCTGCACGGCGTGCGCGGCGGAGGTGCGCGCGCAACGTCAGACGGTCGAGGCGATCCGCCGTGCCGGAGCGCCGTCGATGTCGGCCGGGTTCCTCGCGAGCCTGCAGTCGATCCCGCAGCACACGGAGCTGCCGAGCACCCCGGACAACCTGGCGATCACGGCGGACGGCCAGCTGGTCGCGGTCCAGCGCCCCGACCGGGTCGCCGGCCTGCGTGACTCGGGCGTCCTGGGTGGTGTGGCGCCGTTGGGATCATCGGCCCCACTGGGCCAGTCGCCGAACGTCCTCGGCGGCGGCCGCTTCAAGCGCCGCGCGGCGCAGGGAGCGGGGGTCGTGGTGTCGGGCCTGGTGCTGAGCGCGCTGGCCCTGGTCGGGACCTCGGCGGACGGCGACGGATCGCCGGAGACGGGCGGCGGGGTGCCGCAGCCGGCGAACCTGCTGCCGGCCCAGATGGCGGTTCCCCAGCAACCGGCCCCGGTTTCGACGCCGGCGAGCACGACACCGGTGGCGGTGCCGGCGGGCATCCGCTGAGTGGACTTTGAAGGCCGCTGCGAATCATCTTCGCGGCGGCCTTCGGTGTGTCCGGCTTCGCCGGGCCGCCACCGCTTCGCCGATGGCGAGGTCCAGGTCCAGGAAAGCAGCCGCGGCGCGCAGCCCCACCTTCGCCGATGGCGAGGTCGAGGTCCAGGTCGAGGTCCAGGAAAGCAGCCGCGGCGCGCAGCCCCACCCGCCGGGGGCGCCCCCCGGGTCCAGCGTATCGCCACCCTCGGACGAAAACCGCCGTTCACGGCCCCGTGCGGTCGTTTTGTCCACATCGTCGTCACCCTGTGGACCGGGGCCTCAAGAAACAGCCACTTCACCCGCGGACCGGCAGACTCGGAGCACTGGGCTTGGGTATCGTCACGCCCAGCCACCTGATCTTCTGCACCGGGGAATGATGACCGAGCCGAACGTGAATCCCGAGCAGCCCGACGCGCGCGAAGCCGACCGGCTGGGCCCGCGGCCGCTCGCGCGGCCGGCCGTCGATCCGGCGCAGGCCGCCGTGTTCGGCAGGCCGCACGGGGTCGATGGTGCGTTCGACAAGCTCTACTCGCCGCAGAAGGCCAACGGCGTCAACCTGGCCCCGCCCGCGCCCGAGTCGCTCGCCGAGGCCTTCCGGCGGCCGCCCGGTGCCGAGGGCGTGCTGCTCGAACGGCCGCGGGAAGCCACCGGTGACGCGCCGGACGCCGAACCGCCCCTGTGGACCGGCACCCGGGACCCCTGGCGTGACCCCGGGGCCGCCGCGGTGCTCGCCGGGCCCGCCGTGCCCGCCGAGGACGAGGAAAAGCCCGCGAAACGGCCACCCGGCGCGCTGCTCAGCCTGCCCGAGGTGCTCTTCGGGCGGCGCGTGCAGCCGAAGGCGCTCGTCCTGCTCGGTGTCGTCGCGCTGCTCGTCGGCGCTGCCGGTGGCTTCGTCGGCTGGTGGGTGGGCGACACCGGTACCGAGCTGACCGGCTCCGCCACCATCGCCGAAGCCGAGGCCGGCAAGGAACGCCCCGCCGGGTCCGTCGCCGAAATCGCCAAGCGCGTCGCGCCCGCCGTCGTCTCGCTCGAGGTGTTCAAGCCCGGCGCCGAGTCCGGCGAGCAGGGCTCCGGCGTCATGATCGACCCGCAGGGCTACATCCTCACCAACGAGCACGTCATCGCCTCCGCCGCCGCGGACCCGGGTGTCAAGGTCACCGCCGTCTTCATCGACGGCACGCGCACCGAGGCCAAGCTCGTCGGCTCCGATCAGAAGACCGACCTCGCCGTCGTGAAGGTCAACGTCACCAACCCGACCGTGCTGCAGGTCGGCAAGTCGGCGGACCTGCAGGTCGGCGACACCGTGATGGCGATCGGCTCGCCGCTGGCGCTGCAGAACTCGGTGACCGCCGGCATCGTCAGCGCGCTGAACCGGCCGATCACCGCGGGCGGCGACAACGGCGCCCCGCCGGTCACCTACGAAGCCATCCAAACCGACGCCGCGATCAACCACGGCAACTCGGGCGGCGCGCTCGTCGACTCCACCGGCGCGCTGGTCGGCATCAACTCGTCGATCCGCTCGGCGGGCGCGGACGGCGGCAGCATCGGCATCGGCTTCGCCATCCCGAGCGACTACGCGATCAAGATCGCCAAGGCGCTGATCAAGGACGGCAAGGTCCAGCACGCCGACATCGGCATCAACGCGTCGTCGACGGTCGCCGGCTCGTCGACGATGGGGGCCCAGGTGAAGAACGTCGCACCCGGCGGCCCGGCCGCGAACGCGGGCATCAAGGAGGGCGACGTGATCACGAAGATCGGCAATCGGCTCGTCCGCGACTCCGCGGAACTGACGGTCGCGGTCCGCGCGCACGACGTCGGCGAAGTGGTCCCGGTGTCGCTGGCGCGCGACGGCGCGAGTTTCGTCGTGGACGTAACCCTGGCTTCCGACTGAGTTCCCGCGTTCGGCCTGCCGGAGCGCGGCAGGGGGCGGGTACCCTGGGCGGGTAGGTTCTTCTTCGGAGGTTGACTGGTGTTCGAGAGCGTCGGGTGGGGTGAAATCCTCGTCCTCATCATCGCCGGTCTGTTCATCCTCGGCCCCGAACGGCTGCCGGAGGCGGCGTCCTGGCTCGCGAAGAGCGTGCGCAAGGTCCGCGAATTCGCGACCGGCGCGAAGGAGCAGCTCCGCGAGGAGATGGGCCCCGAGTTCGACCAGCTGCGCAAGCCGCTGGAAGACCTCCGCGGACTGCGGAACTTCGACCCGAAGCGGGTCGTGACGCAGCATCTCTTCGACGGGGACGCCGACCCGCTCGGCCTCAAGGGCATCACGAACGGCGGCAGCACGCCGGCGAACGGGACCAACGGCTCGAACGGCTACCTGGCGGGCCAGACCCAGCCGGCGCCTGAGCCGCTCAAGCCCGGCGAGCGCCCGCCGATCGACCCGGACGCGACCTGAGGATCGGCGTCAAGCTCCTCGACAACGTCGGTTCGCCGCCCGTGTTGGCCGGTGCGTAACACCCGTTGCAACGTGCACGACTGTGCAGCGGGAGGTCACGATGACGGCGACCGAGCGCATCAAAGCGCTGTACCGCGAGGCATCCAAGCCGCTGGTGTTGTTGCTGATCATCGGTGTGCTTGCCGTGATCGGCTACGGCCTGGCTCAGGCGGCCCTCGTGTCGACGACAGCTCTCGGCCTGCTGACGAGCTTGGCCTCCCTGGTTGCCGGAGCGCTCATCGGCTTCCTGTTCGGCATCCCACGCCGGATCGAGGGAACGGCCCAGGAGAAGCCGGGATACGCGGTGAACACCAACCTGGAGCAGGTGTCCGATTGGCTCACCAAGGCGATCCTCGGCATCGGCCTCGTCGAACTGGGAAACCTGGTCACCGGCTTCGGCAACCTCAGCCGGACGCTGGGTGCGGCGCTGGGAGGCGGCGGCGCCGGGGTCGCCGTCGCGGCCGCGATCATCGTCGTGTTCGTGCCGCTCGGGTTCCTCAGTGGTTATCTGTGGGCGCGCACGTTCTTCACGGGGGTGCTCACCGATCTCGATGACATCGTGGCCACGCGAGTGGCGCCACGGCTCAACACGCTCCGCGAAAACTCTCAGCTCAAGGCGGGCGCGGTCGCGGAGGACGTCAAGCAGGACGGAGCCGGCGGCGGCCGGCTGCCCGAGAACCGGGAGCCGCTGGTGGACGTGCCTGCTCCGGTCGTCGACCAGGTCACCGACCTGTCCACGCTGTGGCACGAGATCGAAGCCGTTCTCGTTCGGCTTGCCGGACCCGTCGGCGATGAGGTCCACGGCACGAACGGGATCATTACCGTGCTGCAGCGGCGCGGTGTCCTCGACGATCCCGCCGCCAGCGCGTTGCGCCACCTCTCGGAGGCCAACCGCGAGCTGAGTGCGGGTGCTGTCCTCTCGGAGGAGGACAGCGCCGCGATCCGTGTGGAGGGTGCCGACACCCTGGCTGCGTTGGCACGGTTGCGCCGCTTCGCCCCGGCCGCCTTCGAACAGCACGTGCTCGGCCGGCTGCGCGCCGGCGCCACGCCGGACTGGAAGATCCAGTTCGACACCGAGTTGCCCAGCAGGGACCGGCGCGCCTTCCCGATCGACGCCGTGGTGACGCGCGCCAACCGGCTGGTCGGCGTCGAAGTGAAGGCGCAAGGGCCGACCACCGGCGCAGGCTGGAACAACTTGTTCAGGTGGCTGGAGGAGGTTCCGGAGGGGGTCCCGGTTCTGCTCGTCGTGCCGAACGGTGCCGGGAGCCTGCGGGATTGGGCTGCTGTCCGCGGCTTCGGACACCTGCGGGTCCTCGAGTGGGACAGCCAGTCCGATCAGCTGATAGGACTGGTGCAGGACCTGCTCACCCCGGACGCCCCCTGACGCACCGAAAGCCACCCTCCGGTGGCCTTCGGTATCAGTACCCGGATCTAGCGGCCCGCAGGGGTGACGTTCAGCATCATCCCGGCCAGCCCGCGCGCCCGGACCGACAGCTTCTTCGCCACGTCGCTCAGCACCACCGAAGCCGGTGCTTCCGGCTCGGACAGCACGATCGGCGTGCCCGCGTCGCCCTGGGCGACCACCCTCGGGTCCATCGGCACCTGGCCGAGCAGCGGTACCTCCGACCCGATCGACTTCGACAGCGACGACGCCACCGTCTCGCCGCCGCCCGAGCCGAAGATCTCCATGCGCTCCCCGGAAGGCGTCTCCAGCCACGACATGTTCTCGATGACCCCCGCCACCCGCTGACGCGTCTGCAGCGCGATCGCCCCCGCGCGCTCGGCCACCTCGGCCGCCGCCTGCTGGGGGGTCGTCACCACCAGGATCTCCGCGTTCGGGATCAGCTGGGCCACCGAGATCGCGATGTCGCCGGTGCCCGGGGGGAGGTCCAGCAACAGGATGTCCAGGTCGCCCCAGAACACGTCCGCCAGGAACTGCTGCAGCGCGCGGTGGAGCATCGGGCCGCGCCACACCACCGGGGTGTTGCCCGGGGTGAACATGCCGATCGAGATCACCTTCACGCCGTGGGACTGCGGCGGCATGATCATCGTGTCGACCTTGGTCGGCTTTTCGCGCGCGCCCAGCATGCGGGGGATCGAGTGGCCGTAGATGTCCGCGTCCACGACACCCACCGACAGCCCGCGCTGGGCCATCGCCGCCGCCAGGTTGACCGTCACCGACGACTTGCCGACGCCGCCCTTGCCCGAGGCCACGCAGTACACGCGGGTCATCGAGCCCGGCTGGGCGAACGGGATCACCGGCTCCGCCGCGTCGCCGCGCAGGGACTTCCGCAGCTCCGTGCGCTGCTCGTCGCTCATCACGTCCAGCTCGACGCGCACGTCCACGACACCCGGCAGCTTGGAGACCGCCGCCTTCGTGTCGTTGGTCAGCGTCGCCTTCAGCGGGCAGCCCGCCACCGTCAGGTAGATCCCGACCGTGACGACGCCGTCGGGAGCGACCGCGACGTCCTTGACCATCCCCAGGTCCGTGATGGGTTTCCGGATCTCGGGATCTTGCACGCTCTTCAGCGCGCTGCGGACGTCGTCGACGCTGGGGAGCTGCTGCGTACTGGTCACCCAGTCCATGTTACGTACTGGTAGGGGTACGGGATTTCTTGGGCTTTACGTCCAGGTCGTCCCGGAGCCGGTCCAGCTCGCTGCGGAGGTAGTCGCGCGTGGCCACCTCGCCGATCGCCAGCCGCAGCGCCGCCAGCTCCCTGGCCAGGTACTCCGTGTCCGCCTTCGTCTGCGCCGCGCGGTTGCGGTCCTCCTCCAGGGAGACGCGGTCGCGGTCGTCCTGCCGGTTCTGGGCCAGCAGGATCAACGGCGCCGCGTACGCCGCCTGCGTCGAGAACGCCAGGTTGAGCAGGATGAACGGGTACGGGTCCCACTGCAGCGAGACCGCCGTGATGTTCAGCACGATCCAGATGAGGACGATCAGCGTCTGCCAGAACAGGTACTTCCCGGTGCCCAGGTACCGGGCGATCCGCTCGGTGAACCGGCCGAAGGTGTCCGGGTCGATGTTCAGCCTGAACCGGTTCTGGCCGCGGGGCTGGTCGAGCCGCCGTCCCGGAGTCAGCTCAGGCACGGTCTTCCTCCAAGGTGTCGTGCAGCCCGGTCTCCCGCCAGTCCTCCGGCAGCAGGTGGTCGAGGACGTCGTCGACGGTCACCGCGCCGATCAGGTGGTCCTCGGCGTCGATGACCGGCCCGCAGGTCAGGTTGTAGGCCGCGAAGTACCGGGTGACCTCGGCCAGCGTCGCGCCCGGTTTCAACGGCGGCAGCCCGGTGTCCACCGCGCTGGCCACCAGCTCCGCCGGCGGTTCCCGCAGGAGGCGCTGGAAGTGGACGACGCCGACGTAGCGCCCGGTCGGCGTCGCGGTCGGCGGGCGGCAGACGAACACCATGCTCGCCAGCGCCGGCGGCAGCTCGGCGTTGCGGATGTGGGCCAGCGCCTCGGCGATCGTCGTGTCCGGGGTCAGCACCACCGGCTCCGGCGTCATCAGGCCGCCCGCGGTGTCGGACGAATACTCCAGCAGCCGCTTGACCGGCGCGGACTCCTCCGGCTCCATCAGCTCCAGCAGCCGGCTCTGGTCGGCCGGCGCGAGCTCGGCCAGCAGGTCGGCCGCGTCGTCGGGGTTCATCGCCTCCAGGACGTCGGCCGCGCGCTCCTCGGCCAGGTAGGCCAGCAGTTCCTTCTGGTCGTCGTCCGGCAGTTCTTCGATGACGTCGGCGAGGCGCTCGTCGTCCATCGCGTCGGCGACTTCGTGCCGCCGCTTGAGCGGCAGGTCGCGCACGGTCGCGGCGATGTCGGCCGGGCGCATCGTGTCGAACAGCATCAGCAGCTGGCCGGCGCCCTGGGGCTGGGCGCCGAGGTCGGCCAGGCCCAGCCCGGCCACCTCCGACCAGGGCAGCACCTGCATGGCCGCGCGACGGCGGCCCAGCCCGCCCCGCCGTTCGCGGATGGCCAGCTTGGCGAGCACCCAGTCGCGGGTGCGGGTCGGCTCCATCCCGGCGTCGAGGACGGTGACCCGCGTCTCCGAGCCGGCCAGCGTGGCGTGCGCGTCGAGCAGCTGGCCGAGCACCAGGACCTCGTTGGGGCGCTGGTTGAACTGGCGCATGTTCACCGAGCCGGTGGCGAGCGTCACGGCGCTCGGCTCGATCGCGGTGACGCGCAGCATCGGCACGAAGACCCGCCGCCGGGTGGCCAGCTCGACGACCAGGCCGAGGATCCGCGGTGGCTGCGCGTCCAGGCGCAGGCCGGCGACCAGGTCGCGGACGCGGCCGATCGACTCGCCGTCGGGGCCGAAAACCGGCAACCCGGACAGCTGAGCTGCGAAAACCCTGTTCACCCCGGCCATGGCGCTGACACTATCGGCTGGCTGCCCAGGGGGCGATTTCCGCCACTGTGACGAAGGCCGGGTCGTCGCTCTCTTCACCGGACCCCAGATGCTCTTCGACCATCCAGATCCAGTTCTGCACCGCGCGCACGAGCGTCCACGCGCGCGCCTTCGAAGCGTCCAGCTCGTGCGAAGCGACGATCAGGTCGAACCGTTCGTCCAGTGTGGACTCGGTGAAGCGGTTCCAGAACAGCGGGATGACGCCCCACTCGAGGTCGCCGGCCAGTGGCTTGGGGTCGATGACCAGCCACGGCTCGCGGGTACCGGCCAGGACGTTCTGGAAGTGCAGGTCCTCGTTCACCAGCAGTTCATCCGCCGACGGCCCGAGTTCGCGGCAGATCGCGACGGCGTCGGCGACCAGCCGCCGCTCGAACGGCTCGCCGAGTTCGGTCCAGCGGCGGGGGAGTTCCTCAGCCAGCCGCGCCGCCTCGGTGCGCAGGTGCCGGGTCAGAGATGCCGGTGCGGGGACGGCCAAGCGCTGTGCCAGGTCGCCGATGAGCGGGACCGCCGAGCGCAGCGGGAGGTCGTCGAGGGTGCGGCCGGCGTCGAGCCGCTCGAGCAGCAGGACGCCGTCGTCCGGCGCGGAAGCCAGCAGCAGCACCGCACCCCGGCCGGCCCATGTGGACAGTGCGAGCGGCTCGTCGGCGGATTCGGCGTCCCGCCAGCCGAGCTTGAGCACCACCGGCGTGCCGTCGGGCAGGCGCGCGGGCTGCACCACGCCGACGTACCCGTGCATCGCCTCGCCCTCGAACGCACACCCCCACTTCCGGGCGTATTCCGCGGCGAGGTCCGGCAGGGCCGCGAGCCACGGGACGGCCTCCGGCCCGAGCACCTTCGGCGCGCGGGCGGCGAACAGCGGGGGAACGCGAAGATCGGGCACCGCTCCAGCCTGGCAGCCGCGTCCACCGCATTTCGTCAGGTCCCCGGCGGGCGTACGCTGGGCTTTCAAGGGGAAACGCAACCCCGGGAGCAGCCATGGTGGTGGAAATCCTCAGCGCCGTCGTCCTTGCGGGCGGAGTCTGGCTCGCGTCGAGCGTGCGCGTCGTGAAGCAGTACGAACGCGGGCTCATCTACCGGTTCGGGCGCGTGAAGTCCCGGGTCCGCGAACCCGGGCTCGCGGTCCTCGTGCCGTTCGCCGACCGGCTCCAGAAGGTCAACATGCAGATCGTGACCATGCCGATCCCCGCCCAGGACGGCATCACGCGCGACAACGTCACGGTCCGCGTCGACGCCGTCGTCTACTTCAAGGTCATCGACCCGGTCGTGGCGGCGGTCAACGTGCAGGACTACCGCTCGGCGGTCGGCCAGGTCGCGCAGACGTCGCTGCGCTCGATCATCGGCAAGAGCGAGCTCGACGACCTGCTCTCCAACCGCGAGCGCCTCAACGAGGGCCTGGAGCTGATGATCGACAGCCCGGCGCTGGACTGGGGCATCCACATCGACCGCGTCGAGATCAAGGACGTCGCGCTGCCGGAGGCGATGAAGCGCTCGATGTCG
The DNA here is from genome assembly GCA_033793495.1 of Streptomyces sp. MN03-5084-2B. Taxonomy (GTDB): domain Bacteria; phylum Actinomycetota; class Actinomycetes; order Mycobacteriales; family Pseudonocardiaceae; genus Amycolatopsis. Next base: position 107,145 of record JARAWT010000022.1, read on the forward strand.
CGGCAGGCCGAGGCGGAGCGGGAACGGCGCGCGCGCGTCATCTCCGCCGACGGCGAGCTGCAGGCGTCGTACAAGCTCGCGCAGGCCGCGGCGACGATGGCCGACACCCCCTCGGCGCTGCAGCTGCGGCTGCTGGAGACCGTGGTGCAGGTGTCGTCGGAGAAGAACTCGACGCTGGTGCTGCCGTTCCCGGTGGAACTGCTGCGGTTCCTCGACGCGCAGACACCGAAGCCGGCCACCCCGGCCGCCGGGCCACCGCAGGCCGAACCGCAGCCGGCGGCGACCGAGGCCAAGCCGGAGGTGAACGGCCACGCGACGCCGTCGCCGCGCAGCCCCGGCGACGCGGTGCTGCCGTCGGCGGACTAGCTGTCCAGGTAGCCGTTCGTGCCCAGGATGATCATGGTGGTGATGAACCCGACCCACAGCGCGATCACGACGTAGCCGACGATCACCGCGGCCGTGGCCATCCCGCGGCCGCCCGCTTCGCCGCGGTTGGACTTGCTCAGGGCGATGTGACCCATGATGAGCCCGGCGATCGCGGAGAGGCCGGAGCAGAAGCCGAGGATCGAGCACACGAGGGCGCCGATCGCCAGCGTGTTGTCCGGCCTGAGCGGCGCCGCGTACGGCTGCCCGTACGGCCCGGGCTGCCCGAACGGCGCCGGGGCCCCGTACGGCTGACCGTAGGCGGGCGGGTACGGCTGCTGCTGGTAGGCCTGCGGGACCGGCTGCCCCGGGGGCGCGTACGGCGTGCCGGGAATGTAGGCCGCCGGGGTTTCGTACGCCCCGGGCGGCAGGTGGCCGGGCTGTGCCGCCTCGACGGTCGGGTCCGCGGCGGCCGGTGTCTCGGTGGCCGGAACGCCGCTGGCCGGGACCTCGGCGGCCGTGGTGGCCGCGTCGGCCGCGGTGTCCGCCGGGGGCGCGTCGCCGATCGTCGCGTCGGGCGACGGCGGGTCGTAGTTCTCCGGCGCGTACGGTGCCGGGTCCGCCGCCGGCGGCGGGTCGTACGCGACGGTCGGGTCGGTGGCCGGGCGGTCCTTGTCCCCGGTCGGGTCGGTCATGAGGGGTCCCCTCGGTGCGTGCGGGAAGTCGAGGTCAAAGCCCGGCGTGGAACCAGCCGACGCTGAAGAGCAGCGCGAACCCGCCGACCTGCAGCACGATCGAGACGTAGCCGATGATGATCCCGGCCAGCGCGAGGCCCTGTCCGTCCGCCACCCCGCGCTTGGCCTTGCCGTAGGCGATGTGGCCCATGATCACGCCCGCGATGCCGATGATGAAGCACAGGACCAGGCCGAGGATCGAGCAGACCAGCGAGCCGACGGCGAGCCCGGGGCCTTCCGCCGGCATCCCGCCCGGGTAGCCGGGGTACTGCGAGTACGGGGGGTACGGCTGGCCGTAACCGGGCTGCTGGTAGCCGCCCGAAGGCGGCGGCTGCTGGCCGTACGGATTGTTCGGGTCCTGCGGATAAGTCATGATCTCTCCCCTCCCAGCGCACTTTACGGGCCCGGACCCGCTGAGCGTGAGCGCCCTCATAGCAGCGTTGCGGCTTTGGAGTCATACTCACCGGTAACCCAGCGCCGGGAGCGGCGTCCTACTCCGGAAAGGGAGCCGTGATGGCCCGTCTCGCCCAGACCGCCGGCCTGACCGACGTGCAGTCGGAGATCCTCGCCACCGTCCGCCAGTTCGTGGACAAGGAGGTCATCCCGCACGCGCAGGAGCTCGAGCACGCCGACACCTACCCCGCCGACATCGTCGCGGGGATGAAGGAGATGGGCCTGTTCGGGATCACCATCCCGGAGGAGTACGGCGGGCTCGGCGAGTCGCTGCTGACCTACGCGCTGGTCGTCGAGGAGATCGCGCGGGGCTGGATGAGCGTGTCCGGCGTGATCAACACCCACTTCATCGTGGCGCACATGATCTCCCGCCACGGCACGGAAGCGCAGAAGCAGCACTTCCTGCCGCGGATGGCCACCGGCGAGGTCCGCGGCTCGTTCTCGATGTCCGAGCCCGACCTCGGCTCGGACGTCGCCGCGATCAAGACCCGCGCGCGCAAGACCGACGACGGCTACGTCATCGACGGCTCGAAGATGTGGCTGACCAACGGCGGCTCGTCCAACCTGATCGCGTTGCTGGTGAAGACCGACGAAGGTGCGGAGAAGCCCCACCAGAACCTGACCACGTTCCTGGTCGAGAAGCCGGAGGGCTTCGGCGAGGTGGCGCCCGGGCTCACCATCCCCGGCAAGATCGACAAGATGGGCTACAAGGGCGTCGACACGACCGAAGCGGTCTTCGACGGCTACCGGATCGGTGCCGACATGGTGCTCGGCGAGGCGCCGGGCAAGGGCTTCGCGTACATGATGGACGGTGTCGAGGTCGGCCGCGTCAACGTCGCGGCCCGCGCCTGCGGCATCGCGATCCGGGCGTTCGAGCTCGCGGTGGAGTACGCCCAGCAGCGCAAGACGTTCGGCAAGGCGATCGCCGAGCACCAGGCCGTGGCGTTCAAGCTGGCCGAGATGGCGACCAAGGTCGAGGCGGCGCACCTGATGATGGTGAACGCGGCCCGCCTCAAGGACTCCGGTGCGCGCAACGACGTCGAGGCCGGGATGGCGAAGCTGATCGCGTCCGAGTACTGCGCGGAGGTCACGCAGGACGCGTTCCGCATCCACGGCGGTTACGGGTACTCGAAGGAGTACGAGATCGAGCGGCTGATGCGCGAGGCGCCGTTCCTGCTGATCGGCGAAGGCACCAGCGAGATCCAGAAGACCATCATCAGCCGCGGGCTGCTGCGGGAGTACAAGTCCCGCTCCTGATTTGTCGCTCTGTCGACAATCGACGCAAGGCCTTTCGGGGTAAGCGGCTCGCACGGTCCGGGTGTTCTTGACAAGATGGACGCCCGGACCCACGAGTGCGCAGGTGATGATGTGAGTAGTCCCTTTGGCGGGGGGCGGGCGCCCGGTGGCCTGCCGCGGCTGCCGACCCCGCCGACCGGCTGGCCGATCGGGTCGTACGCGACCTACGGCGAGGCGCAGAAGGCGGTCGACTTCCTCGCCGACAGCGAGTTCGCCGTCGGCGACGTCACGATCGTCGGGGTCGACCTGATGCTCGTGGAGCGCGTGATCGGCAAGCTCAGCTGGGGCCGCGTGCTCGGCACCGGCGCGGTGTCCGGGGCCTGGTTCGGCCTGTTCGCCGGGCTGCTGCTCGGGTTGTTCGTCAACCAGGGGTTCGCGCTGCAGGTGCTCACCGGGCTGGTGCTCGGGGTGCTGTCCGGCCTGATGTTCGCCGCGATCGGGTACAGCATGTCGCGGGGCCGCCGGGACTTCTCCTCGGCGAGCCAGCTCGTCGCCGGCCGGTACGACGTCCTCTGCCAGCCGCGCTCGGCGGAACGGGGCCGGGAACTGCTGGCGAAGCTGGCGCTCAAACCGCCGTCCGCGAACCCCTGAAAAACCCCACCACTACCAGGGAAGAATCACGATTCGACGCGCGGTGCGCTGAATCGTTACCGATACTGCTTGCGGGGTGTGATCGCCCGGCATAAGTTGGCCGACACCAGTCGGGCGGCCTCGCCCCACAGCGCGGCCGCCCGAGCACTAGCACGTCGGGGTGCTGGCGCGGTTTCGCCTCATCGCGTCGCGGTGCCCACCGGGTACCGCGGTAACCGGCGTGCACGCGGGTGAGGAGGCCTGATGGGGAAGAGGATCGGCGCGGGCAAACGAGGACGTTCGCCCGGCCGCACCGCGGTCCTGCTGGGGGCAGGGGCTTTGGTGACCGGCATGCTGGCCGGGTGCGGGACGAGTTCCGGACTCAAGATCAATATCTACATGTCGCCCGAGGACAACTTCCAGAAGGTTGTCGACGCCTGCAACGTGAAGGCGGCCGGGAAGTACGAAATCGTCTACAACAAGCTGCCGCGCGGGGCGGACGACCAGCGGCTGCAGATGGCGCGCCGGCTGGCCGCGGGCGACACCGCCATGGACATCCTGGGGCTCGACGTCACGTGGGTCTCGGAGTTCGCCGAAGCGGGCTGGGCCGAGGAATGGACCGGCCAGAACAAGGCGGAGGCGTCGCAGGGCGTGCTGGCGGGACCGCTGGACACGGCGACCCACAACGGGAAGCTCTACGCGGCCACGAAGAACACCAACGTCCAGCTGCTCTGGTACGACGACCGGGTCACGCCCACGCCGCCGAAGACGTGGGACGAGATGATGCAGCAGGCCCAGCAGCTCAAGGGACAGGGCAAACCCTACGAGATCGTGTTCACCGGCGCGCAGTACGAAGGCCTGGTCGTCTTCTACAACACGCTGGTCGCGTCGATGGGCGGGCACATCCTGTCCGACGACGGCAAGTCCGTGGTGATGGACGAAGGTGCCGTGAAGGCGTTGGCACTGCTCAAGAACGTCTCGACCTCGGGGCTCACCGATCCCTCGCTGAGCAACATGAAGGAGGACGACATCCGGCAGGCGTTCCAGCGTGGGCAGGCCGCCTTCCAGCTCAACTGGCCGTACGTCTACGCCGCCTACGCCAAGGACAAGAAGGCGGACCTCCCGCACTTCAAGTGGGCGGTCTACCCGGAGGCCCAGGCCGGGATGCCCGCCCGCACCACGATCGGCGGGTTCGACCTGGCGGTGAGCACCTATTCGCAGCACAAGCCGGAAGCCTTCGAGGCGGCGTTGTGCCTGCGCAGCCCGGAAAGCCAGAAGATCTCCGCGATCAACGACGGCGTGCCGCCGAGCATCGAATCGGTGTACCACAACGACGTCCCGCTGGACCCGAACAAGCCGGCGTCGGCCGACAACCCGAACATGGCGATCCAGTACCCGATGCGTGAGGCCATCCTCGCCGCGCTCAAGACCGCCGCGGTGCGCCCGCTGACCCCGGCGTACCAGAACGCCTCGACGGTGATCTCGAAGATCCTTTCGCCGCCGTCGGACATCGATCCGCAGGCCACCGCGGCCAAGCTGCGGGAGCAGCTCGGTGACGCGCTCCAGTCGAAGGGAGTGATCCCGTGACCGTCCAGGACTCCACCCCGGCCGGGGCCACGGTCGCCGAGGAGGCGACGTCGCCCAAGAAGGGCAAACCCGTTCTCTCCGAAGGGAAGAAGGCCGAGCGACGGCTCGGGCTGTGGCTGTGCGCCCCCGCGTTCATCGTGATGGTCGCGGTCACCGGCTACCCGATCATCTACTCGATCTGGCTGTCGCTGCAGCGGTACGACCTGCGGTTCCCGGCGCAGCAGCAGTTCGTCGGCTTCGACAACTACGGCGCCGTGCTGTCCAATTCGTACTGGTGGACGGCGTTCGGCACCACGATGTTCCTGACCGTCGTGTCGGTGGCGATCGAGTTCGTCCTCGGCATGGCGCTGGCGCTGGCCATGCACCGGACGCTCATCGGCCGCGGTGTGATCCGCACCGTCGCCCTGATCCCGTACGGCATCGTCACGGTCGTCGCGGCGTTCTCGTGGTACTACGCGTGGACGCCGAAGACCGGCTACCTGGCGAACTTCCTCGCCGCCGACGCGGCCCCGCTGACCCAGCAGTGGCCGTCGCTGTTCATCATCATCGGCGCCGAGGTGTGGAAGACCACGCCGTTCATGGCGCTGCTGCTGATGGCCGGCCTGGCGCTGGTGCCGGAGGACCTGCTCAAGGCCGCGGCGATGGACGGCGCGAGCGCCTGGCAGCGGTTCACGAAGGTGATGCTGCCGGTGATGAAGCCGGCGATCCTGGTGGCGCTGCTGTTCCGCACGCTCGACGCGTTCCGCATCTTCGACAACATCTACGTGCTCACCAACGGCGCGCAGGACACCGGTTCGGTGTCCATGCAGACCTACAACAACCTGGTCAAGGGGCTCAACCTGGGCATCGGGTCGACGATGGCGGTGCTGATCTTCATCACGGTGGCGATCATCGCCTTCATCTTCATCAAGGTGTTCGGCACGGCCGCACCGGGTTCGGACAACGGGGGTAAGCGCTGATGGCGATGGGAACCGTCACGACGGGCCGCAAGGTCAGGTGGGGCCTGGTCGACATCCTCGTGCTGGTGTTCGCGCTGGTGCCGGTGCTCTGGGTGGTTTCGCTGTCGTTCAAGACCAAGGACACGCTGACCGACGGGTCGTTCATCCCGCAGTCGTGGACCTGGCAGAACTACGCGGACATCTTCCAGACGTCGGAGTTCCTGCTGGCGCTGGTGAACTCGATCGGCATCGCGATCATCTCCACGGTGATCGCGGTGGTGCTGGGCACGATGGCGGCGTACGCGATCGCCCGGCTGGACTTCCCCGGCAAGCAGCTGCTCGTCGGGCTGTCGCTGCTGATCGCGATGTTCCCGCAGGTGTCGCTGGTGACGCCGTTGTTCAACATCGAGCGGAACATCGGGCTGTTCGACACGTGGCCGGGGCTGATCCTGCCCTACATCACGTTCGCGCTGCCGCTGTCGATCTACACGCTGTCGGCGTTCTTCCGGGAAATCCCGTGGGAGCTGGAAAAGGCGGCGAAGATGGACGGCGCCACGCCGGCCCAGGCGTTCCGCCGGGTGATCGCGCCGCTGGCCGCGCCGGGCGTGTTCACCACGGCGATCCTGGTGTTCATCTTCTGCTGGAACGACTTCCTGTTCGCCATCTCGCTGACGTCGACCACGGCGTCGCGCACGGTGCCGGCGGCGCTGTCGTTCTTCACCGGGTCCTCGCAGTTCGAGGACCCGACCGGGCAGGTGTGTGCGGCCGCAGTCGTGATCACCGTCCCGATCATTGTGTTCGTGTTGTTCTTCCAGCGTCGCATCGTGGCGGGGCTGACCTCCGGTGCGGTGAAGGGGTAGCGCTATGGCAGAGATCGTGCTCGACAAGGTGTCGAAGAAGTACCCCGACGGCGCCCTCGCAGTGTCCGAAGTAGACATCACCATTGCCGACGGCGAGTTCATCATCCTGGTCGGCCCGTCCGGCTGCGGGAAGTCGACGACGCTGAACATGGTGGCCGGCCTGGAGGACATCTCCTCGGGCGAGCTGCGCATCGACGGCAAGCGGGTCAACGAGAAGGCCCCGAAGGACCGGGACATCGCGATGGTGTTCCAGTCCTACGCGCTCTACCCGCACATGAGCGTCCGGGAGAACATGGCCTTCCCGCTGCGGCTGGCCAAGGTCGACGACAAGACGGTGCGGGCGAAGGTCGAAGAGGCGGCGAAGATCCTCGACCTGACCGCGCACCTGGACCGCAAGCCGGCCAACCTCTCCGGTGGCCAGCGCCAGCGCGTCGCGATGGGCCGGGCGATCGTCCGCAGCCCCAAGGCGTTCCTGATGGACGAGCCGCTGTCCAACCTGGACGCCAAGCTCCGCGGCCAGATGCGCACGTCGGTGTCGAAGATCCAGAAGCAGCTCGGCACGACGACGCTGTACGTGACGCACGACCAGACCGAGGCCATGACCCTGGGCGACCGGGTCGTGGTGCTGCGGGCCGGGTACGTGCAGCAGATCGGCTCACCGCAGTTCCTCTACGACAACCCGGCGAACCTGTTCGTGGCCGGGTTCATCGGCTCGCCGTCGATGAACTTCGTCCCGGCGACGCTGGAGAACAACGAGCTGCGCAGCGCGCTGGGCACGACACCGCTGACGGACCGCGTCCGGCAGCTGGTGGAGCGGGCGAACGCACCTCGTGAGCTGATCGTCGGCATCCGGCCGGAGCACTTCGAGGACGCTGCTCTGGTCGCCGACCGGACCGGCGGGGGGACGTTCACCGCGCACATCGACGTGCTCGAGTCGATGGGCTCGGAGAAGTTCGCCCACTTCACCCTGGAAGGCGAGACGGCGACGTCCGAGGAACTGGCGGAGCTGGCCGCGGACAGCGGTTCGTCCGACGTCCCGGGCGCGGAGTCCCAGATCGTGGCGCGGCTGTCGGCGGAGTCGTCGGCTTCGGAGAACGCCGACCTCGAGGTGTGGTTCGACGCGGACAAGATCAAGCTGTTCGACCCGTCCAACGGCAAGAACCTCACCTACGAGGACTGAGGCCTGCCGCAGCGCTCGTGAGTGAGAAACAGTGTTCTAACACTGTTTCTCACTCACGAGCCGGCAGGCGTGGGGAGGCGGGGGAGGATCGCGTTGGCCGCGGTGCGGGCCAGTGCGCACGTGCCGTCGCCCGCCGTCCCGGCCGTCTCGACCACGCTGATCTCGGCCAGTTCGCGGCGGCCCGGCAGGCCCGGGGCCGGCTGGGTCGTGTCGACCAGGCAGAACGCGCCGGCCACCCGGACGCGGGCGTCGCGGCCGCCGAGCTTTTCGGCCGGGCCGTCCGGCTCCGTCGTCTCCACCGTCAGCTTGAAGCTCACCTTGCCGCGGATGCAGCTGTGCCCGGACAGCCCGATCGCCGGCTGGGTGTTCGGGCCCGCGGCGGCGTCGAGGTCGTGGTTGCCGAGCGGCACGCACGGCGCCACCCGGCCCCACGAGCGGTCCGGGAAGGTCAGCCGCCCGACCTTGTGCGTGGTGATCGCGGTCAGCGCCGAGCGGACGGCGGCGTCCGCCACGCCGCAGCGGGCCTCCTGGTCGCCGGCGTCGTCGCTGACCGACAGGTCCAGCCGGGTGCCGTCGGCAAAGGTGATGGCGCGGGTGCATGCGCTGCGGTCGTTGAACATCGACTGCTGGATCGCGACGCCGTCGGGCACCGGCCCGGGGTAGTCCTCGTAGGGCTTGATGTTCGGGTCGGAGTCGAAGGCCAGCGGTCCGACGAGGATCGTGCGCGGACCGGCTTGGGCCCGGCAGCTTTCGAACGTCGGGACGGCGACCGCGCCGGGCGCCTTCAGCAGGCTGCAGTAGTCGATGCTGCCGAAGTCGCCGAGCGCGTCGGCGGCGGTCAGCGGCGTCGGCCCGGAATCGTGCTCGGGCGCGGCCTGGGTGGTGGCGCAGCCACCGGCGAGGAGGGCGCAGAGCATCGCGACGGCCAAGCTTTTCGGACGCGGGTACACGGGGTGCAAGTATCACCACATCGCGCGGAAAAACCAGCCCTGACGGGGACATCTCTCACTCTTTTCCGGTCCGTTCCGGACGAACGGGCAGCTCAGGCGGTTTCCGGCGGGTTTCGCCGATCATCCGAACGATTTTCGGTTTTGCCGTCCCCTAAGGGAGCGATCCATCCCGCGAGCGATGCGGAAGCGGGTACTCCGGTGGTGAAGTGGTGGTATCGGAACTTCGAGGAAAGGGAAACGACGATGAGCGCACCGGTCACCCACAGGCTGTCCCGTCCGCGTCACGGCCGCATGATCGGCGGCGTCTGCGCGGGCCTGGCCCGGCGGTACGGCATGAAGCCCGGCACGGTCCGGCTGCTGGCCGTGCTGTCCTGCCTGCTGCCCGGACCGCAGTTCGTGGCCTACCTGATCCTGTGGGCGGTCATCCCGTCCGAGTAAGCCGTGGGCGGGCAAGCAAAAGCTCGTTAGGCTGCGGTGGTGGTGCAGTGGGGGGAAGAACGACGGAAGTCCTGGGACGTCGCGTTCCGCGAACTGGTCGAAGGCGAACCTCTCCTGGGTTTCCTGGAGCTGGCCGGCGCCCTGCAGACGGAGCCGGGGGAGTGGCTGCCCGAGGCCTCCGACGCGGTGCCCGAGGTGCTGCGGTACGTCGAAGACCGGCGAGCGCCGGAGCGCTCCCGGGTGCTCTACATCGTCGAGATGGTGGCGCGTGCCGCGCGCGCGGCAACGGTCGACGTGCGCTGGCCCGCGGTCTGGGCGGACGCCGTCCGGCGGCTGATCGTCCTGCTGGACGACCCGCACGACGCGGTCCGGCGAGCCGCCGGCCTCGCGCTGGCGGCGGCACCGGAGCCCGGGACCGTGCTGGACGCGTTGTTCGACCGCTTCGGCCGGGAAGCGGCCGATTCCGTGCGCGTCGGGCTCGTGATCGCGATCGGCGAGCTGGGTGGCGAAAGCGTGCTGTCGTGGCTGGCGGAGCGGACGGACGAAGCCGCGCTCGCCGTCGCGGCTTGGGTGTCGATCGCCCGGATCACCGGCGAGGTTCCGGTGGACCGGCTCGCCGACGCGTTGGGCGGCGATCCGGCCCCCTATGACGGCCTGCGCGGCATCGACAGCTCTTCGGACCTCCTGCGGTGGGCGGTCGAACCCCTGGCTCCGGAGTCGCAGACGGAGGTGCTGCTCGCGCTGACGGCGAACCCCGCGTTCAGCACCGCGGTGAGGACCGTCGCCGGCGAGCTCGCCACCGACCGGCCGCCGATGGCCGAAGCGCTCGTTCCGGTGTACGGCCGGTTGCTGGAGACGTCCGAGCGGGGCTGGGCCGCCGCCCGGCTCGGGGACCTCGCACCGGCGTCGGCCGGGTACACCGATCGGCTGTTCGCGCTGATCGACGACATGGCCCCGGTGGAGAAGCTGGGGAAGCTCGTCGTCGCCGAAGTGCGGGACACGGCGTTGTGGGCGTTGCTGAAGCTGCGTGATCGCCGTGCCGTGGCGCCGCAGCTGGCCCTGTGCACCGAACGGATGCAGGCGGAACGGCCCCTGTGGAGCGCGGGATGGGGCCCGGCCCAGCCCGGCGAGGTGCCGATCCTGCGCGATCTCTTCGGGCACGCGCCGGAGTTCGCCGACGAGGTCCTGCCCTGGGTCCTCGACCTCCTGCCCGACCACGACGCGAGGGTCGTCCTGCAGGTGACGCGCCTGCTGACCGACTGGGGCCCGGCAGCCGCCCCGGCGGTGCCGCGGCTGGCGCCGGCGCTCGGCTCGGAAGACCCACGGGCCGTGGAGTGGTGCGCCGACGCGCTCCGGGTGCTCGGTGTCGCGGACGCGCAGGTGCTGGACGCCCTCGCCGAGGCGACCCACCGCAGGGAGCTGCCGTGGGCCGCCCGCAGTGCCGCCGCGACCGCGTTCGCCGTCCTCGGCGGTGACCGAGCGGCCGCCGACGAACTCCTGGCGGAGGGGCTCGCCCGGGGCGAACGGGACGCGGTCGAGCGGCTCGCGGCCCTGGGCCCGGCCGCCGCGCACCACGCCCCGGCCCTGCGGGCGTTCGACCGCTCGCACCCGAAAGACGAGGTGGCCGTGGCCCGCGCGCTGGCCCGGATCACCGGCGACGCCGCGGAGGCGGTGCCGGTGCTGCTCGGCGTGCTCGCCGAGATGCAGCCGAAGCGGGCCTACGAGGCCGAGGCAGCGGCGGTACAGGGGCTGCTGGAGCTGGGGCCGTTGCCCGCCGAGGTGGCGCTGATGCTGCGCCGGATCCTGGCCACGGACGAGCGGCTGACCTTGTGGGGCGACCTCCCCCGGGAGCGGGCGTTCCGCCGGGACGTCGCCGGGCTGCTGGCGAACTGCGGCTGACTCAGGGGCGCCAGCAGGACATCGCTTCGTCGACTTCGCGCTCGCTGAGCGGCGGGTGGGGCAGCACCGACGGAGTGCCGGGCTCGGCGCGGAGCCCGTCGAGCAGCATGGTGAGGGAACGCCGCCAGAGGTCCGGGTCCACCGCGCAGGTGAACTCCACCACCGACCCGACCATCATGTGCACCATCGCCATGTCCGAAGGCGCGAAGTCCGGCCGCAGCCCGCCGGCCGCCTGGGCCCGCTCGATGAGCTGTGTGATCAAGGGCACCAGCCGGGCTTTTTCCTCGGCCACGTGCTGGTGGCCGAACTTGTTCGACAACATGATCTCGCGCAGCCCACGGTCGGCGGAGTGCAGTTCGGCCGCCTGCCACGTGAAGTCGACGAACGCCTGCCACGCGTCCTCGGCCTTCAGCGACTCGGCGGCGAGATCGCCGATCTCCTCCATCCGCTCGGCGAACATGGCCTCCACCAGGTGTTCCTTGCTGGGGAAGCGGCGGTAGACCGTGCCGACGCCGAGGCCGGCGTGGTGGGCGATGTCGTCCAGCGTGGCTTCGAGCCCGCGCTGGCCGAACACTTCGCGGGCCGACGCCAGGATGCGACGGCGGTTGAGTTCAGCGTCACGCCGCAGCGGCCGCGCCGGTGCGGCGGGACCAGCGTCCCGTGCCATGACCCCAGTCTAACTCCTGAAGTAGAGGCGGTATCTCCGGTTCTTGTGTACCTTGGGTCAAGTAAGGGGAGATACCTACTCCACATAATCTTCTGATCACTTCCTGTGAGGACCCTCCATGTCCGAGTCCACACTCGCTGTCGCGCCGTCGGGGGACACGCGCGCCGCCGAGAACCCGCACCACTCCAGACGCTGGCTGATCCTGGTGATGATCGGCATCGCGCAGCTGATGGTCGTGCTGGACGCGACCGTCGTGAACATCGCGCTGCCGTCCGCCCAGGTCGACCTCGGGTTTTCCAACGACGCCCGGCAGTGGGTCGTCACGGCCTACGCGCTCGCGTTCGGCAGCCTCCTGCTGCTCGGCGGGCGGCTCGCGGACCTCTTCGGCCGCAAGAACGCCCTGCTCGTCGGCCTGGCCGGGTTCGCCGCGGTGTCCGCGCTCGGGGGCTTCGCGACCAACATCGAGATGCTGCTGGTCGCCCGGGCGGCACAGGGCGTGTTCGGCGCGCTGCTCGCGCCCGCCACGCTTTCGCTGCTGACCACGACGTTCACCGACCCGAAGGAGCGCGGTCGCGCGTTCGGCGTGTTCGGCGCCATCGGCGGTGGCGGCGCGGCGGTCGGGCTGCTGCTCGGCGGCGTGCTCACCGAGTACCTCGACTGGCGCTGGTGCATGTTCGTCAACATCATCTTCGCGGTCGTCGCGTTCGCGGGCAGCTCGGTCCTGCTGCGCAACCAGAAGGACGAGGGCCCGCGCCCGAAGCTCGACCTGCCGGGCACGGTGACCGCGTCGGCCGGCCTGTTCGCGCTGGTCTACGGCTTCGCGAACGCCGAGTCGGACTCGTGGTCGTCGGCGTCGGTCTGGGGCTTCCTGGCCGCCGGCGTGGTGCTGCTGGGCGTGTTCGTCTGGCTGCAGCAGCGCGTCGAGCACCCGCTGCTGCCGCTGCGCGTGCTGCTCGACCGGGACCGCGGCGGGTCGTACCTGGCGATGTTCCTGCTCGCCATCGGGATGTTCGCGATCTTCCTGTTCCTGACGTTCTACGTGCAGCAGAACCTGCAGTTCACGCCGATCCAGAGCGGCGTCGGCTTCCTGCCGATGGTGGCGACGCTGATGCTGTCGGCCACGACGGCGACGGCGGTCCTGCTGCCGCGGTTCGGCCCCCGGCCGCTGGTGCCGACCGGCATGGCGATCGCCGCCGCGGGCCTGTTCTGGTTGAGCGGGATCGACCTCGGCAGCACGTACGCCTCCGGCGTCCTCGGCCCGCTGCTGGTGATGGGCTTCGGCATCGGGCTGGCGATGGCGCCGGCGATGAGCGTCGCGACGTTCGGTGTCGAGGCGCACGACGCGGGTGTCGCGTCCGCGGCGGTCAACACCGCGCAGCAGGTCGGCGGTTCGATCGGCACGGCGTTGCTTTCGACGCTGGCGGGCAACGCGGCCACCGCGTACATCGCGGGCAAGACCCCGACGCCGCAGCTGGCGGCCGAGGCGGCCATCGAGAGCTACACGACGGCCTTCACCTGGGCCGCGGTGATCTTCGTGGCCGGTGCGGTGCTCAGCGGCCTGCTGCTACGCCCCGGCGTCCCGAAGGGCGAAGCGGCGCCCGGCGCCGTGCACATGTAGCAGTTCCTGGTGACGTGGCCGGGTCTTCCGGTCACGTCACCAGGCCGTGCCGGTAGGCGTAGACGACGGCCTGGACGCGGTCGCGCAGGTCCAGCTTGGTGAGGATGCGCGACACGAACGTCTTGACGGTTTCCTGGCTGATCACCAGCCGTTCCGCGATCTCGCTGTTGGACAGGCCGTCCGCGAGCAGGCGCAGGACCTCCAGCTCGCGGGGTGTCAGCGGGACGTCGGGGGCGGCGCCGGGCGCGGGCCGGATCCGGGCGGCGTGCCGTCCGACGAGCCGGCGCGTCACCTCCGGGTCCAGCAGGGCCGCGCCGGTGGCGACGGTCCGGATCCCGTGCAGCAGCCGGTCCGGGGGCGCGTCCTTGAGCAGGAACCCGCTCGCGCCCGCGCGCAGCGCCTCGTAGACGTACTCGTCGAGGTTGAACGTCGTCAGCACGAGCACCTTGACCGGGTGCGGCACCCCGGCCCCGGCCAGCAGCCGGGTGGCCTCGATGCCGTCGAGCACCGGCATCCGCACGTCCATCACGACGACGTCCGGACGCAGCCGGGCGGCGAGGTCGACCGCGGCCCGCCCGTCGCCGCACTCGCCCGCCACCTCGAAGTCCGGCTGGGCACCGATGATCGTGACCAGGCCGGTGCGGATCAGCATCTGGTCGTCGCAGACGAGGACCCGGATCGGCGCGCTCATGCCGGGTTCCCGGTGGGGATCCGGGCGCGCACGACGAAGCCGGTGTCGTCGCGGGCCGCGTCGAAGTCGCCACCCAGCACGCCGACGCGCTCCCGGAGCCCGGTGAGCCCGCGGCCGCTCCCGCCGGGAGACGTGCTGCCGGAGCCCGCCGCCGTGTGGACCGCCACCGCGATTTCCCGTTCGCCGTGGCGCACTTCGACCGAGGTGCGGCTGCCGCGGGCGTGCTTGAGGGCGTTCGTCAGTGCTTCCTGCACCACCCGGTAGGCCACCAGATCCGCGCTGCCCGCCGTCTCCGCGGGCGTGCCCCGCTCGGTGAACTCCACCGGCTGGCCGGCTTCGCGAGCCTGCTCCACCAACGCGAGGAGCCCGCCCGGGGGCGGTGCCTCGTGGTCGGGGTTGAGCAGATCGAGCAGGTGCCGCAGGTCGGTGATGGCCCGCCGGCCGGTGTCGGTGATCGCCGTCAGGGTCCGGTCCAGCCGATCCGGTGCCGCCGTCAGGTACCGGCCCGCCTCCGCCTGCACCACCATCGCCGTGACGTGGTGGGTGACGACGTCGTGGAGTTCGCGGGCGATGGTGGCGCGCTCGGCGGCCCGGGTCGCCTCGGCGACGCGGCGCCGGTTCGCGGCCTCCGCGGCGCGGGTGGTCCGCAGCCAGGCCCCGACGCCCCACGCGAACACCAGCAGCAGGAAGAACGTCACGTACTCCGACACCGGCTCCGAACCGAACCGGGAGAGGACGATCGCCAGCGCCGCGTACGCCACGGAGAACGCGACCGCGGTGGTGCGCCGGTGCCGTTCGAGCTGGGCACCGGCGCTCACCAGCGCGAAGGCGAGCGCGGAGGCGGCGAACGTGTGGTAGCCGCGGAGCTGGTCGACGGCGAACCCGAGCGCCACCAGCGTCAGGCACACCGCGGGCCACCGGCGGCGCAGGGCGAGCGGGAGGCTTTCGACGGCGACCACCACGACGGCCAGTGCGTCGAAGGGCCGGCCCGGTACGCCGCCGACCTGCGTCCCGTGGCTCTGGAGCACGGGCAGGAACGACGCCGCCAGGAACAGCAACCCGAGCGGCAGGTCGCGGAGCACGACGTCGAGCCGGCGCCACCGCGCCAAGGCCGGCCGGAGCTCGATCACCGGGAAAGTGTAGTGACGTCGCCGGCCCGCTCGGCGCGGCGGCGGGGCACCAGGCGGCCGCGCCGGTGGGCCAGCCACAGGAACGCGCTCGTCGCCAGGACGCAGAACAGCACCGAATAGAGGCTGCCCTCCGGGCCGAAGTCGCCGCCGGTGACGATCGACGGTCCCGACGTCGCGGCGGTCAGCAGCCCCTCCGTGGCGTCCTTCCCGGAGACCACCGCGCCGAAGATCCCCGCTCCGGCGAAGTTCCAGCCGAAGTGCAGGCCGATCGGCAGCCACAGCTTGCGCGTGGCGATGAACGCGGAGGTCAGCAGGCCGCCGCCCTCGACGGCGATGGCGATGGCGCCCCACAGGCTCGCGTGCTCGTTGAACAGGTGCACGAGACCGAACACCAGGCCGCTCAGCGCCAGGGCGAGCCAGGTGCCGAGCCGGTTCTCGACGATCCGGAACAGGATGCCGCGGAACAGCAGCTCCTCCGTCACCGCGGCGGCGGCCATGAAGCCGACGAGCCCGAGCGCCCCCGGCACGCTGCCCCAGCCGCGGATCTCGTAGGCCCCGAGCAGGGCGATGTTCGCGATGACGGCCGCGAACATCGCGATCCCGATCAGGGTTCCCCGGCCGAGCGCGCGCCGGGCACCGGACCCGGCCAGCTCGGTGACCGCGCGGTGTTCGGTCTTCCGCACCACCCACCGGTAGGCGACGACCGCGAGCACGGCGGTCAGGCCGCCGAAGAACAGCGTGAGCCACGGATTTCCGTCCACCGCGGCAACGCACAGCTGCCCGGCGAACGCGACCGCAGCCACCGCGAGCAGCTGCCAGACGATCCTCATGGGAACCCCTTCGTCTCACCCGCGGCGGAAGCCCGCGGCCTGGGAAGAACGCTAGGGAGACCGCGCGGGGGAGTCGTCACCGTCGAGCGGGCACCTGCGCGTAGCTCGCACGGGGGACGCTTGAACCTTTCGGGGCCCTCACGCACTAATAGGGGTGTGTCGAGGGACGTCGATTTCAGCGAGTACTTCGCCGCGCGGGTGCAGCGGTTCCGCCGGGTGGCGTTCGCGCTCAGCGGCGACTGGCACGCGGCCGAAGACCTGGTCCAGGCGATGTTCGTCCAGCTGTACCGGCGTTGGCGCCGGGTCCGGCCGGACACGGTCGACGCGTACGCGCGCCGCATCCTGCTGAACCTGTTCCTGGCCGGCCGCCGGGTGTCCGGCCGTGAGTACGTGACGTCTTCGGTGCCGGACCGGGAGTCGCCACCGGGCCGGGACACGCCGTTGCGCCTCGACGTCGAACGCGCGTTGACGGGGCTGACGCCCCGGCAGCGGGCGATGGTGGTGTTGCGGTTCCTCGAAGACCTCCCGGTGAGCGAGGTGGCGGTGCTGCTCGGGGTGGCGGAAGGAACGGTCAAGTCCCAGACGGCCCGCGGGGTCGAGGCGTTGCGCGCGGCCCTGCCGGCGCCGACGACGGAGGAGGCGTGATGGAAGACGTCCGATCGGTCTTGACGGCGTACGTGACCGAAGACGAGCCGCCGATCGGCCTGTCCGGCGACGCGGTCCTGGCGGCGGCCCGCCGGTCGCGCCGGCAGCACCTGCTCACGGCGGCCGCGGCGGTGTGCGTGGTCGTGCTGGCGCTCGGGCTGGCGGTGGTCGTGCTGCCGCACCGGAGTCCGGTGGCGGGTCCTTCGTGCCCGTCCGGTTCGACCCGGGCGGCGCTGGTCGACCGGCTGAGCTGCGTGCTGGAACACGCGCTGCGCCCGCTGCTGCCGCCGGACGCGCGGGTCTCGCGTTTCGGGGACGGGGGACCGGCCGACCCGTTCGCCTTCGAAGCGGACCCGATCAGCGAGGACCCGGTCGCCAAGGGCCCGGTCGCCGACAGCCCGCGAGACGCGACCTTCCGGGCCGGCGTCCGCGTGACCGACGCGCGGGGGACGGGATCGGTGTCGGTGGTGCTGTACTCGACGCCCAATTCGGTGACGCCCACCTGCTCGCCGGACGACGACCTGATCTCCTGTTCGGTGGAGGACCTGCCGGAGGGCAGGCTGCAGCTGACGACCGACCAGTGGACCGGGGCGCTGACCCACCGGGCGGCGTTGTCGGCGCCTTGGGGGTATGTGGGGGTGTCGTCCAACGACACCGGGGAGCCGGAGCGGAGGGACCTGCACACGCCGTCCCAGCGTCCGGAGCCGACGCTGACCCTCGACCAGGTGCGGGAATTGGCGTTGACCCCGGGGTTACGTTTCTGACGTGCTGGAACCGTGGGGAAGCCTGCCGGACGGTGAGACCGTCGCGTCTACTGTGGACGCCTTCGGCCGGATCATCGCGCTGTCCGCCCACGGTGACCTGCGGGTGGACGGGACGTCGTGCGGCCGGGTCGCCGACCCCGGCCGGTACCCGCTGATCGACGCGGCGGGCGACGGCTTCGTCCTGGTGAACAGCCGGTGCCGGCTTCGCCCGGGGCACGAGCCGCCGCGCAACGGCCGGATCCTCGACGACACCGGCCGGACCGTCACCGCGTTCCACGCCGGCGACGCGGTCGAAGCCCTGGTCACCGGGCCGACCGGCGAGATCTGGACCAGCTACTTCGACGAGGCCTCGATCCTCGACGGCGGTGCGGAGCGCTACCACCCGGGCCTGATCCGGTGGACCGTCGAGGGCGAGCCGGCGTGGCTGGCGATCGACGACCCGGTCCGGCTGTCGTGGATGGACTGCTACGTGCTCAACGTCGCCGAGCGGCGGACCTGGGCCGTCCCCTACACCGAGGTCCCGCTGGTGGAGGTCGGCCACGAGGGCATCCGCTCGGTCCGGCCGTCGCCCGTGCGGCGGCGCAGCGTCCGGGCGGGCTGAAGGGCACCCTAGTCACGTCTGGTGCGATGAAGGGCACCTTCGTCTCATCAGATGCGAGGAAGGGCACCTTCAGCCCGCGTCGGCGCGACCACCGAACGACTTCGAGACAAGCGCTAAGGGACGAGGGCGACGAACCCGAGGCCGCCGGTGCGTTCCGCCAGGTCGAGGGCGGTCGCCGGGTCGTCCAGGCCGGCTGTCCGCAGCTCGATCGCCGAAAGGTCCAGCACGCCGGACCGGACCAGGTTCCACACCGTGGTCACCGTCCGCTCGTCGCTCATCCAGGAGCCGCGCAGGGTGATCCTGCGGTGCATCAGGTCGCCGTACGGGATGGCCAGGTCGTGGCGCACGCCGCCGACGAGCACCAGGGTGCCGCGCACCCGCAGGCTGTCGTAGGCGGCCATGGTCGCGGCCGCCGACGGTGTGGCACCGAGCGTGTCGACGGCCACGTCGACCGGGCCGATGGCCGCCGCATCCGCCGCCCGGTCGCCGGTCAGCCGGTGGGTGCGCACCCGCGGGTCGAGCTCGGCCAGCCGGCCGAGGGCGTCCTCGTTGCGGCCCACCGCCGTCACCGTCGCCGCGCCTTCCGCCAGCGCCGTCAGCACCGCCGCGCCGCCCAGCTGACCGGTCGCCCCGATCACCGCGATGTCGCGGCCGGCCGCCGGGCCGGCCGCGTGCAAGCCCGAGGCGGCGATGCAGAGCCACGGCAGGAACGCCAGGCGGGCCGGGTCCGGGTACGCCTCCGCGCCGGGCAGCTTGACCAAGGTTTCCTTGGCGCACAGCGCTTTCTCCGCGAAGACGCCGTCGCGCCAGACCGCGCGCATGCGATCGGTGCGTTCGCCGCCGGCGCCGGAGCCGCCCAGGCCGACCCAGCCCACCAGGATCTCGTCGCCGCCGCCCGCGTCGAGCAGCGCCGTGTCCAGCACGAGGTCGCCCGGCTCGACGTGGAAGACGTCCGGAGCGACGTCGAGCACGCGCCCGAAGCAGGAGGGGCCCAGGGTCAGGGGGACCGGCAGGCCACCGCGATTCCCCTGCACCACCGCTTTCGTGTACGCCGGGAGGTGCGCGGCGAGCACCTCCACGAGCACGCCGCCGCCCTTGAGCGTCGGCTCCGGCACGTCGGAGAGGCGTACGTCTTGTGCGTTCGCGATCCAAGCTTGCATGGCACCAGCCTCGCTCGGCGTTAAGCTGGTATCCAGAATCGCGTTATTCTGGTACTGGAGGTTCCAGGTGAGCACCGAACTGGGCGCGTTCCTGCGCAGCCGCCGGGAGCGGCTGGCCCCGGCCGACGCGGGCCTGCCGGCCACCGGGCGCCGCCGGACCCCCGGTCTGCGCCGCGAGGAACTGGCCCTGCTGGCCGGCATCAGCGCCACCTGGCTCACCTACCTCGAGCAGGGCCGTGACGTGCGTCCGTCCGGCCAGGTGCTGGACGCGCTGGCCCGGGCGCTGCGGCTGACCGGCGCCGAGCGGGAGCACCTGCGCCGCCTTGCCGGTGCCGGGGCGACGCCCGCGGAGAACGCCGGCGAAGAAGCCGCGCCCGAGGTCGCGGGCGTCCCGGCGTTGCTGGGCGGCAACCCCGCGTACGTCACCGGCATCTGTTATGACGTCCTCGCCCTCAACGACGCCGCCGAGGAACTGTTCCGGGGCATCGGGCCGGGCGGCAACGTCGTGCGCTGGCTGTTCACCGAGGCCGCCGCGCGCGAGGTGCTGGTCGACTGGGAGCAGGAAGCGCGGGGTGTGCTGGCCCGGCTGCGGGCGATCGCGGGCCGGCACGCCGGTCATCCGCGGGTGACCCGGCTCGTGGCCGAGCTGACCGAGGCCAGCCCCGAGGTGCGCGCGTGGTGGCCGCAGTACGACATCCAGTTCAGCCACGCGGGCCACAAGCGCCTGCGGCACCCCCGGCTGGGCCTGGTCACCGTGCCGCACGCCGCGTTCCACGTCGCCGAGCGGCCCGAGCAGACGCTGGTGGTCTACCACCTAGGGACGCCGTGACCTCAGCTTTTCGATGACGTCGTCGTCCCAGCGGTGGGTGCGGATCAGCCGGTACCGCTCCGCCGCCACCCACATGTACGCCTCGGCGTCCGTCCGGTCGCCGATCAGCCCCGCCTGCCGCAGCATGCCCACCACCGGGCCGAACTCCTCCTCGAACCAGCGCTGCGCCACGCTCGCCCGGTCGCAGAACTTCCCTTCGTCCTGCATCAGCCGGAAACCCCACGCCTCCACGTGCTCGCCCAGCTTCGCGTAGTCCCACGGGTCCGACACGATCACCGACGCCCGCGCGTGGCCGGTCAGCGGGACGCGCTCGAGGAACAGCCGCCGGTAGTCCTTGACGATCAGGTCGCCGCGGTGGCGGATGCCGCCCGGGTCCAGCTTGGTGCGGACCACCGTCACCATTGCCTCTATTGTGGACAGTCCCTGGGCGATCGCCACCGAGGCGCGGTGGTGGCCGTCGATGATGAAGTGCAGCTCGCCGACGCGGTAGACCTCGATCGGCGGGATCTCCTCGCCGCGGCGGGCGGCCAGCGCCAGCCGCTCCCAGCGCTCGCGGACGCGGGCCGACGTCGGGCGGAAGCGGCGGTCGAAGTCACGGCTGCGGTCGACCGTGCCGACGATCGACTCCAGCTTGATCACCCGCAGCCCGATCCGGTGCTCGCCGAGGTAGCCGAGCGCCTCCACCACCTCGTGGAACGGCAGCATGATGTTGACGTCGTCGGGCTCGCGCCGCAACCACGTCGAGAGCCGCGAGAGCACCTGGCCGCGGCGCGCGCGGAGGAAGTCGTTCTCCGCGTCGGCGCGGGGGAATCCCGTCTCTTTCATCAGAACTCCATGATCCGGTGGCCCACCACGTTGCGGATCCGCGTCGTGCCGACCACCCGGTCCGGCACCGGCTCGCCGTGGGGGTGGATGTGCCCGTGCAGCAGCCACTTCGGGCGCAGCGCCTCGATCGTGCGGTGCAGGCACGCGAACCCGCGGTGCGGCGGGTCCTCGCGATCGCCCAGGTTCCGCGGCGGCGAATGCGTCAGCAGGACGTCGACGTCGCGCCCGTCGCGCCACCGCCGGAAGCGGGCGCGCCGGACCAGCCCGCGGGCCCGCCGGGCCTGCTGGCGCTGCGTCCACTGGTTCGGCCCGTCGTTGTAGCGGATCGAGCCGCCGAGCCCGGCGAACCGCAGGCCGGCGACGTCGACGAGCCGCCCGTCGGCGTTGATTCCGCCCGCCGGGCCGGGCCAGGCGGTGGGGAAACCGTCCTTCATGGACAGCCCGCCGTAGCGGGTGTAGCCGCTCAGGTCGGGGTCGTGGTTGCCGGGCACGAACACGCACGGCACGTCGAGCGCGCTCGCCAGGAACGCCAGGTAGTCATACGGCAGGTCGCCGGCGCCGATGACCAGGTCGACGGAGTGGCGGCGGACCGCGTCGGTCCACAACCGCTCGTCGACCTCGTCGGAGACGACCAGCGCTTTCGGCATGCGCCCAGGATAGGACGCCCGGCCGTTATTTCATCCCGTGCGCGAAACCCGGGTCCGCGACGATGACGAAGGTGATGATGACGATCCACAGCACGCTGAGCGCGAGCGCCCAGAACTTGAGGTTGGACAGCAACCTGGACATGGCGGTTCTCCGAAGGAATTCCGGTGGGGAGGGGGACTAGAGCCAGCCGTTCTTCCGGAATATTCGGTACAGCAACAGGCAGATCGCCAGGATCACGCTGATCACCAGCGGGTACCCGAACTTCCAGTGCAGCTCGGGCAGGTAGTCGAAGTTCATCCCGTAGATGCCCGCGATCATCGTCGGCACGGTGATGATCGCCGCCCACGACGTGATCTTGCGCATATCGGTGTTCTGCTGCAGGGAAATCTTCGCGACGGTCGCGTCGACCAGGGTGGACAGCAGTTCGTCGAACGCCGCCACCCGCTCGGACACCGTCGTGAGGTGGTCGGCGACGTCGCGGAAGTACGAGCGGACGTCGTCGGGCACCAGCCGCGTGTAGCCCTCGGCCAGGCGCTGGATCGGCGTGGCCAGCGGCATCACCGCGCGGCGCAGCTCGAGGACCTCCCGCTTCATCAGGTAGATCTGCTCGGCGCTGACCTGCGAGCGGGGCGCGAAGACCTGCGCCTCCATGACGTCGATGTCGTTCTCGATCCGGCCCGTGACGTCGAGGTAGTGGTCGACGACGTGGTCGGCGATCGCGTGCACGACCGCGGACGGGCCCAGCTGCAGCCGCTCGGGGTCCTCGTCCAGCTCGCGGCGCAGCCGGGCCAGCCCCGAGTGGTTCCCGTGCCGGACGGTGATCACGAAGTCGCGGCCGAGGAACACCATCAGCTCGCCGGTCTCGACGATCTCGTTCGCCGTGGTGGGGGACTCGTGTTCGACGTACCGGACGGTCTTGACCACCAGGAACAGCGTGTCGTCGTAGCGCTCCAGCTTCGGCCGCTGGTGCGCTTCGAGCGCGTCCTCAACCGCCAGCTCGTGCAGCCCGAACGTGTCCGCGACGCCCTGGATCTGCTGGGCGTCCGGCTCGTGCAGGCCGATCCAGACGAACCCCTCGTGCCGCTTCCGGACCTCCTTGATCGCCTCGGAGTGGGTCCAGCGGCCGGGCAGGCGCTCACCGGCCACGTAGACCGCGCAATCGACGACGTACGCCGACAGCGGCACCGGGACCGGGCGCACGGGAACGGTGCCCTTGTTGCCGCGGCCGCGAAGGCCGCCGAGCGAGGGAATGGCAGGCATGGGATCTCCTGGTGTCGTGCGTGGTCGTGCGAGACGACGGACCAGGGGCGGAAAGTGTCCGCCCGGCGACACACCAGCGTTCCCGGTGAGAGAGAAGGCCTACCTGGAGACGACCCGTGAGGTGGGAACGCTGGGACTACTAGGGAGCGGACTATCGCCACTACTCATCGAGTTCCTCACCTCCTTCGGGCCGGGTGCGACAGTGGTGGGGCTCGCGTTGACGCGCGAACACCGATGGTTGAGGGTACTCCTCACTACGGATGCGTGTCGTACCAGCCTCACGCGGTGTTACGCGACAGGAGAAGACGAGTGCAGTTCGGTCGGTACTACGAGGAGTTCGAGGTCGGTGCGGTCTACAAGCACTGGCCGGGCAAAACGGTCACCGAATACGACGACCACCTGTTCTGCCTGCTCACCATGAACCACCACCCGCTGCACATGGACGCGCACTACGCCGAAGAGACGACCGACTTCGGCAAGAACGTCGTGGTCGGGAACTACATCTACTCGCTGCTGCTCGGGATGTCGGTGCCGGACGTCTCCGGCAAGGCGATCGCGAACCTCGAGGTCGAGTCGCTCAAGCACGTGAAGCCGACCTTCCACGGCGACACGATCTACGGCGAGACCGAGGTGCTCGACAAGACGCCGTCGAAGTCCAAGGACGACCGCGGCGTGGTGTACGTCGAGACCCGCGGCTACAAGCAGGACGGCCTGATCGTGTGCACTTTCCGCCGGAAGGTGATGGTGCCGAAGCGGTCGTACGGGGAGACTCGGGGCGGGGAGCAGCCGGGCCGGCCGGTGCCGCACGAATGAGGCTCTGATGGACCTGGACGGGATCAAGGGAATACTCCGCACGTTCGCGGAAGTCGAGGCCCGCGGCGTCTCGCCGCTGTACGAGCACCTGGCGCTGCAGGCGGCCGCGGACGACGACGTCGCGGGGCTGCTGGCCTCGGCCCGCGACGGCGAGGTGCGGGGCACGCTGCTGATGGCGGTCGCGCACCGGCTCGTGCAGGCCGACCCGATCCACCCGCTGTCGCGCTACTACCCCTCGCTGGGCGGCTTCGACGGGGTGGATTCGGACACGTGGCCGTTGTTCCGGTCGTTCCTGCTGGAGCGCGCCGCGAAGGCGCGGGAGCTGATCGCCTCGCGTTATACGCAGACGAACGAGGTCCGCCGGGCGGCGCTGCTGTACCCGGGCGTGGCGCGGGCGGCGCGCGAAGCGGGCGGGAAGGTCTCGCTGCTGGAGGTCGGTTGCAGCGCGGGGCTGCTGCTCGGGCTCGACCGGTTCGGCTACCGCTACCAGTGCGACGGCGGCGACCAGCTGACGGCGGGCCCGGCCAAGGCGGCGGTCGGCCTGCACTGCGCGCTCGACCTGGCGCCGGGCGCGGCGGTGCCGAAGCTGCCGAAGAAGCTCGCGTTGCTGGACCGCGCGGGCCTCGACCGGGCACCGGTGGACCTCTCGGACGAGGACGAGCTGGCCTGGCTGGAGGCGTGCGTCTGGGCGGACCAGCCGGACCGCATCCGGCTCCTGCGCACGGCGGCGGCCGAGCAGGCGCGCCACCGCCCGCGGTTGATCACCGGGGACGGCGTCGACGACCTGGCGTCGGCGGCTTCGTCGCTGGAGGGGCCGCTGGTGGTGATCACGAGCCACGCGCTGGCGTACTTCCCGGCGGAGAAGCGGTCCGCGTTCGTCGCCGAGCTTGCTTCGCTGGCTGCGTCACGGCCGGTGTGGTGGGTGTCGGAGGAGTTCTACGGCGCGGGGCTGGAGACGGTGCTGCCGGGCCGCGAAGACCTCTCGGGCGCGGACGGGCTCGCGACCTTGGGCGTGGTGCGCTGGGAGGACGGCAAGCCGGAGGCGCACGCGTTGGCCCGGACCGCGCCGCACGGGCAGCGGATGACCTGGTTGCCGCTGTAGTCAGGCCCGCGGCAGGGCGTTCCAATCACGTAGCGTCACGTAAAGGAGATCGACCAGCGCTCCACCGGCTTCCAGCCCGGCAAGGTCTGCCGCATCGGACCAACGCACGTCCGACGCGTCGTCACCAGCCGTGAGTTCCCCGCCGCCGACCTCGCAGGCGTAGTCGAAGATCTCGTACGGTCCGCGCCGCACCGAGCCGACCAGTGTGCCCGGAATCACGTCCAGTCCGGTCTCCTCCGACAGCTCGCGGACCACGGCTTCTTCGTCCGTTTCGTCCGGTTCGACTCGGCCACCCGGCAGCGACCATTGCCCCGAACCGGGGTCGTTCCGGCGCCGGATGAGCAGCAAACGGCCCCGTGGGTCGAACACGATGCCGCCGACACAGCGGATCGTGGTGCTCGCAAGGCTCTCCATGTCCCGAAGGGTAGACGTAACCGAGTTGAAAACGGATGTCCTGTACACGGAGAGTAGCCATACGGTACACTTCGGACCGCGTGCTGACCCAAGCGCGGGACTTTCCTCCCGCGGGTCTGTTCAGTGCGGTACAACGTAAAAACTGCTGTTGTCCGGTGTCACCGTAAGAGACGGGATTTGATCGCGGTGAACGTGAAGAAGATTGCGGGCCTCGCTGGTATCGCGTTGGTGCTGTTCTTCGTGATCGCTCAGCCTGGGCAGGCCGCCGGCCTCGTCGGCAACATCATCGACTTCCTCCGTAGCTCGGCCGAATCGGTGATCACCTTCGTCAGCAACGTGTTCAAGGGCTGATCGGGGGCTACTCTCGAACCATGTTCGCGCCACGCGACCCCGACGAGTACCTCCTCGACACCGAGCGGCGGGTCATCCGGATCCGCCGCCACTGGGCGGTGCTGCTCTGGGACACCTTCGAGGCGGCCGCGCTGCTGGCCGTCTGCGTGCTGGTGTCCTACCTGCTGCCGCCGGCGCTGTACATCGGCCAGAACATCCTCTGGTACGTCGCGCTGCTCGTCGTCCTGCGCTTCGCGTACGTGGTGATGGAGTGGTGGGTCGAGCGCCTGGTGGTCACCGACAAGCGGTTCGTCATGACCACCGGGGTCTTCACCACCAAGGTGCTGATGATGCCGATCAGCAAGGTCACCGACCTCAGCTACGTCCGCACCGCCACCGGACGCATGATGGGCTACGGCACGATGGTGGTCGAATCCGCCGGTCAGATCCAGGCGCTGAACAAGATCGACTTCCTGCCGCGGCCCGAAGAGTTCTACGACACGATCTCCGAGCTGGTCTTCGGCGACAAGCAGAAGCAGGCCGAACGCTTCTCCATGATCAAGGCCCAGCGAGCTGCCCGGGGCAAGAAGCCGGTCGGCTGAGGCTCGGCCCGCCGAGCGTGTGACCCAGCGCATCGTCGACAATGGACGCGATGCGCATCGACCTGCACGCCCACTCCACCGCTTCCGACGGCACCGACTCGCCGGCCGGGCTCGTCGCCGCGGCCGCGAAAGCCGGGCTCGACGTCGTCGCGATCACCGACCACGACACCACCGCGGGCTGGGCGCCCGCCTCCGAAGCGGTGTCACCAGGCCTGACGCTGGTTCCCGGCGCCGAACTCTCCACGGTGTCGATCGACCCCGGCACCGGCCGGCAGATCAGCGTCCACCTGCTCGCCTACCTCTTCGACCCGACGTCGGAGCCGGTCGTCACCGAGCAGACCCGGCTGCGCGTCGAGCGCCGCACGCGGCTGCGGCGGATGGCCGAGCGGATGGCCGCCGACGGCCTCCCCATCGACATCGACGAGATCTTCGGCCTGCTCCCCGAGGACTCCCCGCCCGGACGCCCCCACCTGGCCCAGGCGCTGGTCCGGGCCGGGCTGGTCAAGTCCGTCGACGAGGCGTTCGCCGACTACCTCAGCCCGCGCCGCGGCTACTACGTCGCCCGGCGCGACACCCCGGTCGAGGAAGCCATCGACATGATCGCCGCGGCGGGCGGAGTGACCGTCGTCGCGCACCCCTTCGCCTTCAGCCGTGGCGCCACCATCAGCGAGGACACCCTCGCCGAGCTGGCCGCGCGCGGGCTCACCGGCGTCGAGGCCGACCACCCCAACCACGACGAGCCGACGCGGGCCCGCGTCCGCGAACTGGCCGCCGAGCTCGGCCTCGTCTTCACCGGATCCAGCGACTACCACGGCACGAACAAGACGATCAAACTCGGCGAGTGCACCACCGATCCCGGGCAGTTCGAGGAACTCGCTTCGCGCGCCACGGGGTTCCAGGTCGTGAAGGGCTGACATGGCGTTCGCCGACGTCTTCGACGCGAAACTCTTCATGAGCGCGACGATCACCTTGATCGTCATCATGGACCCGCCCGGCACCGTGCCGGTGTTCCTCAGCCTGGTCGGCCGCAAGCCGATGGCGACCCGGGCGCGCGCCGCCCGGCAGGCCGTCCTGGTGTCGCTGCTGGTCATCAGCCTGTTCGCGGTGGCGGGCCAGGCGATCCTGGCCTACCTCGGCATCGGCATCCCCGCGCTGCAGGGCGCCGGCGGGCTGCTGCTCCTGCTGATCGCGCTGCAGCTGCTCACCAGCAACGGCCACGAGACCGAGGCGGCGGCCGAGGACGTCAACGTCGCGCTCGTGCCGCTCGGCACGCCGCTGCTGGCCGGGCCCGGCGCGATCGCCGCGACCATCGTGTTCGTCCGCCAGGCCGACGGGCACATCGGCGCGTACATCGCCCTGGCGCTCGCGATCGTCACCGTGCACTTCGTGATCTACCTCTGCATGCGCTACTCCGGCCTGGTCATCCGGCTGATCAAGGAAAGCGGCATCACGCTGCTGGCCAAGGTGGCCGGCCTGCTGCTCGCGGCGATCGCCGTGGAGCTCGTCGCGAACTCCGTCCGCGGGTTCATCGCCGGCGGAAACTGACCCGCCACCCGGGTTGTCCTGCCGGACAGGATCCGCCGAGTTCGTTGACATCGTTGGCACCGCTCCCGCAGCCTGAATTTCAGCTCAGCGGTTGAAACGATTCAACGTTCGTGCGGAGGCCTCGATGAAGTGGCTCAGAGCAGTCCTGCCGGTCACGGTGCTGGTGGCGAGCGGTGTGGTCGCCGCGCCCGCCGACGCGGCGCCGGGCTGGCAGAAGTACGTCGTCGCACCGGCCGGCCGGGATGTCCGGCCGGTGCAGGTGCTGTCCACCACCGGGGACGTCACCAACCCCAGCGGCCTGCTCGGGCGCGGGGTGGCGACGTTCAAGCGGCAGGCGCCGCCGCCGAAGCCGGTGTGGCCCGCGGGGACCACCGCGGCCGCGTCGTCGTTCCACGCGCCGAACAACGGCGGGAACGGGCAGCCGCGGACCTACGCCCCGGGCAACGCGGTCGACGGCAACCCCGAGACGTTCTGGAACGACGACACGATCGGCGCCTACCCCGACGTCCTGACGATCACCGCGGGCGCGCCGGTCGCGCTGCCCGGCGTCACCGTGCTGTCCAATGTGGACGGCGTACCGCAGGACCTCACGGTCGAGGTGCTGGACGCGGGCACGTGGCGGGTGGCGGCGTCCGTGAGCGGGAACACCGCCGTGCAGCGCGCGGTGACGTTCGACCGGCCGGTGACGACCGCGCAGGTCCGGATCACCGTGACCAAGGACCAGAACACCCCCTCCGGCGAGTTCAGCCGGGTCGCCGAGGTGTGGCCCGGCGTGGTCGCCGACCCGCCGGTGCCCACCGCGGTCGTCGACTTCGGCAAGGTCGTGGCGGGGTACCCGAAGATCGCGTTCGCGGGGGCCTCGGCGAACCGGCCGGGCGTCCGGCTGGCGTTCTCGGAAACCCGCCAGTACCTGGGCGAACGCTCCGACTTCACCCGCTCGGACTTCTCCGGCGGACCGGGCACCGACCAGGTCGCCGTGCCCACGACCCCGACGGTGTGGCGCGACACGAAGGGCTGCGCTTCGGGGACCCAAGTGTGTGCGGACGGCCTGCACGGGTTCCGCTACCTGCGGATCAGCCTCGACGCGCTGGCGTCGGACGCACCGTTGGCCCAGCCGTCCGGTGAGGTGCGCATCAGCGGCGTCTCGCTCGACTTCACGCCGTTCCTCGGCACGCCGTCGACCTACCGCGGCTGGTTCGAATCGTCCGACGAAGACCTGAATCGCTACTGGTACGCGGCGTCCTACACGAACGAGCTGGGCCTGGACACCTTCCGCGAGTCCGATGTGGACCCACGGGGTGCCTTCTCGTCTTCGCTGGACGGGAAGCTCGTGCTGCACGACGGCGCGAAGCGCGACCGGGACCCGTACGTCGGCGACGTCGCTGTCTCCGGCCTGACGCAGTACCTGACGCACCAGGACGGCACGGCGGCGAAGAACGTCCTCGCCGATCTGGCCGACCACCGGCGCGCGGACGGCTGGATCCCGCCCGCGTCGATCAACGGCTACACGCTGCCGCTGTTCGACTATCCGCTCTGGTGGGTGACGTCGAGCTGGGACTACGTGCTCTACTCGGGCGACACCGCGTACGCGTCTTCGTACTACTCGCACCTCGTGAAGGCGCTCGACAGCTGGTATCCGTCGGTCACCGATTCGCGTGGGTTGCTCGCGAAGGGCCTTAACGGCACAGGCGGCTACGGCGACTACGCGTTCCTGCCGCGTACGGGCGAAGTGACCTACTACAACGCGTTGTACGTCCGGGCGCTTCAGGGTGCCGCCGGTCTGGCGCGCGCTACAGGGCACCCGGCCGACGCCGAGCGGTGGCTTTCGCGCGCTTCGGGCGTCTCGGCGGCGGTGAACCAGTACTTGTGGGACCCGGCGGCGGGCGCGTACCTCGACTCGGCGACGGGCGCGGTGCGCCACGGCCAGGACGGCAACAGCCACGCGATTCTCGCGGGGATCGCTTCGCCGGCACAGGCCACTTCGGCGTTGGCGCGGCTTGCGGCGGGCGCGTTGCCGTACGGGAACCCGTTCATGGACAACGACACTTTGGTGGGCGACGGCACGAAGCGCGTGTACGCGTTCACGTCGTTCCCCGAGCTGCAGGCGCGGTTCCGGACCGGGCAGACGGCGTCCGCGATCGACCAGATCAAGCGGATGTACGGGTGGATGGCCACGCACGACCCGGGCATCACGGCCTGGGAGGGCATCGGCGAGGGCGGCTCGCACTACGAGCAGGGGTACACCTCGGCCGCGCACGGCTGGTCGACCGGGGTCGTGCCGGCGCTGACGAACGAGCTGCTGGGCGTCTCGCCGACGTCGCCGGGCTTCGCGACCTGGACGGTCTCGCCGCACCCGGGCTCGGTTTCGTGGGCGCGGGGAGCGGTGCCGACGCCGAAGGGCGCGTTGTCGGCTTCGTGGTCGCAGCAGGGTTCGGTGTTCTCGTTGACGGTTTCCGCGCCACGGGGGACGTCCGGGTCGCTGGTGGTGCCGTCGGGGCGTCTCGTACTGCTGGACGGCCGTGCGGTGCGGGCCGCGGGTCCGCTGACCGTTTCCGGTGGCACGCACACGGTGCTGGTCGTGCGATAGCCGGGCTTTCCGCGCGGGGCGGGCTCGCCCCGCGCGGAAAGTGTCGGTGGTGGTGCGTAGCGTGGGCGGAGTGAAGGACCAGATGGGCTTCGACTTCGGCGTTGCGCAACCGGTGCGGCTCACGAAGGTCTCGCCGGCGCGGCTGGCGACCTTCGACGACTGCCCGCGCCGGTACCGCCTCGCGTACCTGCAGCGGCCGACCCCGCAGCGCACCGGGCCGTGGGCGCACAGCACGCTGGGTGCGGTGGTGCACAACGCGCTGCGGGCGCTGTTCGACCTGCCGGTGCTCAAGCGGGTGCCGCAGCGGGCGGTCGCGCTGGTGGCCGAGTTCTGGAAGGACGCGGGCTTCGAGACCGAGGAGCAGGCGGCGCGGTACCGGGCGCGCGCCAAGGGCTGGGTGGCGGAGTACGTCGAGGACAACGACGTCTCGCACGACCCGGTGGGGCTGGAGCGGTGGGTGTCGGCGCCGGTCAGCGGCACGCCGGGGGAGCGGCCGTCGATGATCATCGAGGGCCGCGCGGACCGGATCGACGCCCGTGACGGCTCGCTGGTGATCGTGGACTACAAGACGGGCCGCCGTCCACCGGACGAGTACGAAGCCCGGGGGTCGCAAGCGCTTGCGCTGTACGCGGTGGCGGCGGCGCGGACGTTGCGGATGCCGTGCACCACGGTGGAGCTGCACCACCTGCCGACGGGCACGATCGCGGCGGCCGAGCACACCCCGGAGAGCCTGCAGCGGCACCTGCAACGCGCGGAAGAGACCGCCGGGGACCTGCGGCTGGCCACGGATACCCTGGACGCGGGCGGCGACGGGGACGTGCTGTTCCCGGCCCGCCCGGACCGGCGGTGCGCCTGGTGCGACTTCAGGCCGAGCTGCGCGGTGGGTCAGGAAGCGGCCCCGCAGGCGCAGCCGTGGGACCTGCTCGCACCCTGAACGGGAGGGAACGTGGCTTCACCGGACACCGACGAACTGGCGACAGTGCCGTTGCCCGCTGAAGAAGGCGAAGCGCCGGTTGCCGGGCGGAAAGCCGCCGAGGCGCCGACCGTGCCCCAGGAACGGGTCGCGCCCGAGCGGCTCGAACCGGCGGAAGACTCGCCGGACGCCGAGGCGAGCGCCCCCGCCGAGCCCGCGAAGGAGGGCGGCCGCTGGTGGCGCGGGCTCACCGGCTCCCTGGCGGCCGGCCTCACGGTCCTGGCGGTCGGAGTGCTCGCGGTGGCGGGCATCTGCCTGTTCACGGGCGCGCCCGGCCCCGGCCCGACGCTCCTGGTCGGCCACCCCGTCGCGGCCGCACTGGCCCTGCTGGCCCAGCGGGTCGCCGACCGCCGCAACGGACCCCAGGCCGTCGGAGCGGGCGTGGCCGTGGTGCTGTTCACGGTCTCCGCACTGACCCTCTTCTGGCTCGCCTGACCCCAGTTCCGTCCCCAATCACGCGAGTTCGGCCCCCAATCACGCGACTTCCGTCCCCAATCACGCGAGTTCGGCCCTCAATCACGCGACTTCCGCCCCCAATCACGCGAGTTCGCCGCCCAATCACGCGACTTCCGCCTCCCCGCACGCGAGATGCCCGCTCAGTCACGCGAGATGCCTGCTCAGTCACGCGAGATGCCTGCTCAGTCACGCGAGATGCCTGCCCGGACACGCGAGATGCCTGTTTAAGCACGCGAGCGGTCCCTGGAGGCCTCGCCGCCCACAGCGGAATCCTCCGGACCGGAACTCGGGCGACCGGCGGCCGATCGCACGTGATCGGAGCCGGAACTCGCGTGATCACCGGCGGAACTCGCGTGATCGGAGCCGGAACTCGCGTGATTGCCGGCGGAACTCGCGTGATCAGGCGGGCTTCTCGCGTGATTGGCGGGGCATCTCGCGTGATCAGGCGGGTATCTCGCGTGATTGGCGGGGTATCGGGGTTACTTCAGGGCGGTGAGGGTGGGGCCGCGCTGCTCGAGCAGGACCGGGCCGGCCGCGGCGAGGCGGACCGGTCCCTGGTAGCCGCGGCGCTCGACGCCCACCGTGCGGATCGTCGAGCCGTCGTTCTCGTTCAGGACCGCCAGGCCGCCCTTGATCGGGACCACCAGCTGCTGGGCGAACGTGGTTCCCGGACCGAGCGCACTGCTCAGCGTCCAGCGCGGCGACAGGTCGTCGCGGGACAGGGCGACCACCTTCGACCCGCTGAACCAGTACACGTTCTGGGCCGTCTGGGTGGTGGCCTCGACGCCGGACGGTGGGTCGGCCGCCAGGTCGCCCGCCGGGACGTCCAGGGGGTACGCCGCGCGCTGGGTGCCGTCGCCGTTGTAGGTCACCAGGAGCTTCTGGTCCGGGAGGACCACCGCCGTCACGTCGCCGGACATCGCGATCACGCGGGCTCGCTTGCCCGCCAGCACCGAGCTGAAGCTGACCTGCGGCTCGTCGTCCTTCTCCGGGGTCGCCTTGTACACCGTCAGGCGGTCGGCCGGGTCGCCCGGGCAGCGCTCGATCACGCCGATCTTGCCCGACGCCGCCGCGACCGTGCCGTACGTGCAGCCCGTCCGGGGCTGCTTGCCCGCATTGACCAGTGCTGGGACCTGGCCGTACTCGGCGCTCTGCACCAGGTCGTCGCGCCAGGTCGTGAGGAGTGTCTTGCCCGTCGCCGTGACGTGCGAGCCGTCGTCGACCAGCTGGGTGCCCAGCTCCGCGTTGCCGTTGCGCTGCGCGGTGATCCGGCCGGTGGCCGGATCCAGCTGCGTGACCTCGCTGCAGTTGCGGCTCTTGTGGTAGACGGCGTTCAACCGCCCCCACACCGTGTCCAGCGTGCACAGCGGCAGGTCACGCGTGTAGTGCCAGCGGATCTGGCCGGTCAGCGGGTCGCGGGCGGCGACCTCGCCGCCGTCCGCGGTGGCCACCGAGTCCCCGGCCACGACCGGGACCGGGGTCGCGCCGCTGGGGGCGCTCCAGATCTCCGCCATCGACCCCGGCACCTTGTCCGGGGCCATGGGCAACGCCGGGGGCGGCGCCGCCTCGGTCCGGTCGGTGGCCGCGCTGTCGCTCGTCGCGCCGACGACCAGCGCGACGGCGACCACCCCGACCGCGATCAGCGCGGCGACCACCCGGTCGCGCCCGCGGTTCCAGGGCGAACGACGCGCCTTGACCCGCGGGGCGGGCGGGGT
>JARAWT010000023.1:0-44794 GCA_033793495.1 Streptomyces sp. MN03-5084-2B
TTTTTTAGTATTTTGCGTCTTTTTGTTGTTCCTGGGTCCTTTCTGTCGGCAGCGTTAGTTGTGTAGTAGTGACCGCTCGGGGGCCGGTTCTGCCGCGGGCGTGACCTCTTCAGGCGCGCTTTCGGGCGCCTTCTCGTCTTCGCTCACTTACCCGACCCCCGCTGGAGATGCCTCAGTCTGCCGACGCAGGTGTATCAGACGTCGCGGCCGGGCGGCGACGGCGGCGCCGCCGAGCCGGACGCTCGGCGTTCTCGCCGGCCTCCTTCTCGACGGCCGGGCCGGTCGCCTCCGGGGCGTTGCCGCTGCGGGTCCGGCGGCGGCTGCGGGTGCGGCCCTCCGCGGCAGCGGGAGCATCTTCCGAGGTCGCGGCGGCCGCGTTGTCGGCAGCCTCGATCGCCTCGGCCGCCCGCGAGCCGCCACGGGTCCGCTTGCGCGGGGCCCGGGCGCGCTTGCGCGGGGCCTCTTCCGCAGCAGCCTCGTCGGTGCGGCCACGGCCGCGGCCGCGCTTCTTGCCGCCCAGGTCCTCTTCCTCCTCGGCGGCCAGGCCGGCGCGGGTGCGGTTGGCCAGCGGCAGCCGCCCGGTGGTGCCCTCCGGGATGCCCAGGTCCTCGAACAGGTGCTTCGACGACGAGTACGTCTCCACCGGCTCCGGCTTGTCGAGGCCGAGGGTGTCCGAGATCAGCTTCCAGCGCGGCTCCTCGTCCCAGTCGACGAGGGTGACGGCGACACCGGTGCGCCCGGCGCGGCCGGTGCGGCCGATCCGGTGGACGTAGGTCTTCTCGTCGTCCGGGCACTGGTAGTTGATCACGTGCGTGACGTCGTCGATGTCGATGCCGCGGGCGGCGACGTCGGTCGCGACCAGCACGTCGACCTTGCCCGAGCGGAACGCGCGCAGCGCCTGCTCGCGGGCGCCCTGGCCCAGGTCACCGTGCACGGCGGCGGCCGCGAAGCCGCGCTCGACCAGGTCGTCGGCCACCTTCTGCGCGGTGCGCTTGGTGCGGCTGAAGATCATCGTCAGGCCGCGGTCCTTCGCCTGCAGCACGCGCGCGATGACCTCGGGCTTGTCCATCGAGTGCGCCCGGTAGACGAACTGGGTGGTGCGCTCGTGGATCGCACTCGCGTCGTTCTCTTCGGCGCGGATGTGCGTCGGCTGACGCAGGAACGTGCGGGCCAGCGTGATGATCGGGCCGGGCATGGTGGCCGAGAACAGCATGGTCTGCCGCTCGTCCGGCACCATCCGGAGGATGCGCTCGATGTCGGGCAGGAAGCCCAGGTCGAGCATCTCGTCGGCCTCGTCGAGCACCAGGCCGCGGACCTTGCCGAGCACCAGGTGCTGCTGCTCGGCCAGGTCGAGCAGCCGGCCCGGCGTGCCGATCACGACGTCGACGCCCTTGCGGAGCGCCTCGATCTGCGGCTCGTACGGGCGGCCGCCGTAGATGGCCAGCGTCCGGATGCCCAGGTGCTTGCCGGCGCCCTTGAGGTCGTTGGCGACCTGGATGCACAGCTCGCGGGTCGGGACCACGACCAGCACCTGCGGGGTGCCGTCGCCGGGGACCTGCACGCGGTGCAGCAGCGGGACGCCGAAGCCCAGCGTCTTGCCCATGCCGGTGCGGGCCTGGCCGATGAGGTCGTCGCCGGCCATGGCCAGCGGCAGGGTGAGCGCCTGGATCGCGAACGTCCGCTCGATGCCGGCCTCGCCGAGTGCCTTGACGATCTCCGGCTTGACGCCGAAGGACGCGAAGGT
Organism: Streptomyces sp. MN03-5084-2B; assembly: GCA_033793495.1. Classification (GTDB taxonomy): domain Bacteria; phylum Actinomycetota; class Actinomycetes; order Mycobacteriales; family Pseudonocardiaceae; genus Amycolatopsis. The sequence continues at coordinate 1,745 of JARAWT010000023.1, forward strand.
CGGGGCTTCGGGCTCGACCTCGACGCCCGCCTGCAGCGGGTGCGACGTGTCGAGCGCGGCCGGGCCGGTCTCGCTGTGCTCCAGCGCGACGGCGGGGGTCTGTTCGGTTGTGGGGTTTTCTGCGGTCAGGGTGATCGCCTCTCTCGTGACCAGCGCGCACAGCCGTGGGTCCGCTCGACACTCGACCGGGAGTAAACCCTGGTCCCTGGCGCTGAACTTCAAGCGCGGAACCGGTCCGCCCCGGGAATGCCGGAAGAGGCGTGCACGCACATTGCAGTACGTCGGCAAGCCACGTGACCTGCCTGTTTCCCGACGCCGGTATGGCGTACGGAAGCTTGATATCGAACGCCAGTGTACCTGGTCAGCAGTTTTTCGACAGTACCCGGCGCGCCGGAACCAGTGTGATCGGTCTCGTCCCGCCACGTCCGGGTGCTTCGGCGATACCCTGCCCCCGTGACCGAGCCGAAAGAGATCTCAGAAGGCGTAGTCGACCTTCTGGGTGTGATCGCCTATGGCGAACTGTCCGCGTTCGACCGCCTGGCGGAGGACGCGCGCAGCGCCCCCACCCTGGCCGGGCGGGCCGCGCTGGCGGCGATGGCGGCCGCCGAGATCGGTCACTACGGTCAGCTCGCCAAGCACGTGGCCGCGAACGGCATCAAGATCGAAGACGCCATGGCGCCGTTCGTGAACCACATCGACGCCTGGCACGCTTCGACGCCCCCGAAGTCGTACCTGGAGTCGCTGGTCAAGGCCTACGTCGGCGACGGGCTGGCCGCGGACCTCTACCGGGAGATCGCCAGCTGGCTCGACCCGGAGACCAAGGATCTGGTGCTGACCGTGCTGGCCGACACCGGCCACTCGGCCTTCGCCGAACGCGAGGTCGCGGCCGGTATCGAGGCCGATCCGAAGACCCGTGACAAGCTCGCCCTGTGGGGCCGCCGCCTGCTCGGCGAGGCCCTGACCCAGGCCCAGTACGTCGTCGCCGAGCGCGACGGGCTGGCCGAGCTCATCATCGCCGGCTCGGGCGACCTCTCCGGAATTGCGGCGCTGTTCCGGCGGTTGCAACAAGGGCACACGAAGCGCATGCAGGCGCTCGGCCTGGGCTGAACCCGATGGAGTACCCGGAAGTGACGACGCGGTCGGGCGCGGACATGCGCCACCGGAACGAGCCGGTTCGGTTAGCCTTGGCCGGCACATCCCTTACGAATTTCCAGCGGAGGTCCCACGTGGAGGTCAAGATCGGCATCAAGGACACGCCGCGCGAGCTGGTGGTGTCCAGTGGCCAGTCTCCCGAAGAGGTGGAGAAGCTGGTCGCCGAGGCCCTGACGGCCGGTGACGGGCTCTTCCGCATCAACGACGAGAAGGGGCGCAAGTACATCGTCCCCTCCGACCGCATCGCGTACGTCGAGATCGCTCCCTCGGACGTCCGCAAGGTCGGCTTCGGCGTCGGCGACTGACTCGGTCTCCAGCGGGAAGGCCGCCCTCTCCTGGGTGGCCTTCCCGGTTTCACCGGATTGTGGTGTTTTCCTTGGAGTGTCGCTTTTCCCGCGCCTAGCTTCGCCCGGTGACCACTCTCGAGCAGGCCGCTGTCGCGGACCTCGTGCGGAACACCCTGTCCGCGCACAAGTCGTTGTTCCTCGCCACGTCCGGCAGCACCGGACCCTGGGTCGGCGGGGTCTACTTCGCCGAAAGCGGCGAGTTCACCCTGAACCTGGTGCTGGAGGACCGCGGCCGCACGCTGGCCGCCATCCGGGAGAACCCGGTGGTCTCGGTCGTCGTCTCCACGGGCTCCCCGATGCAGCCGTTCCTGCAGGCGCAGGCGTTCGCCGAGGTGGTCGGTGACGAGGACGCGCAGGTGCGTGAGCTGCTCGTGACGAAGGTGCCGGAGGCCGCGCCGTTCCTGGCCGCGCCGGTCACGGCGGTGCGGCTGAGCGTGCAGAAGTGGCGGGCCACGGACATCGCGAACGGCGTGCTGCCGGGCGTGGAGCTGCCGGGCCCGCGCCTTCCCTGACAGCGCGGAAGCCTAGGCGTTCAGCTCTTCCAGCGTCGTCGGCACGTGGAACGGTGGGGTGCTCGTGCCCATGATCCGGTACCGGCCCCAAGGGTCCGGGTCCGACAGCTCTCCCGTCGCCGAGTGGGCGCCCGCCTGGATGGACACGGCCTTCTTCTTTCCGCCCGCCAGGCGGGTCAGCTCGTCGTTCACCGCGACCCGGCCGTACCAGCGGTAATAGCCGTCGATCGGCTGGAAGTAGCCGCGCAGCTCGACCGTCGTCGTCAGCGAAACGCCGTCGACCACGAGGGTCGCTTCACCGCTGTAGCCGTCTTCGTCGTGCTCGCTCATGACGTTTCCTCCAACGACTCCGATGACTCCGGGGTGCGGCCCAGCTGGACCACCTTGTTGGCTTCCAGGGGCAGGTTCGGGTCGATGACCACGCCGTTCTGGCGGGTCAGGCCGTCGATGGCCGCCCAGATGATCTGGGTCAGGTACTCCACCACCGCGTCGCGGCTCATCGAGCGGCGGTCCAGCCACCACTCGCCGGTGTTCTGGACCATGCCGACGATGCCGTGCGCCCACGGCTCGGCCGCGCCGGAGTCCATGTTGAACATCCGCATGTAGTCCCCGAGCAGCGCGGTCAGCGCCGTCGCGATCAGTTCCTTGTCCTCGGCGACGACGTCCGACGACACGGGCTTCTCCGGCCGCCCGTGCGCCAGCAGCCGGTAGAGGTTCGGGTGCTCCTCGATCACGGTGAAGAACGCGTCCAGGGCCATCCGGATCCGCGGGACCGGCGCCAGCTCGGCGTTGATCGCCGGGATCAGCCGCTCGAAGAGGATTTCCGTGCCGCGCTGGCCGAGGGCCACGTAGAGGTCGGCCTTGTCGTCGAAGTGCCGGTACAGCACCGGCTTCGTGACGCCGGCTTCCGCGGCGACGTCCTCCATGCCGAGGTCCGGGCCGTGCGTGTCGAGCGCCCGCAGCGCCGCCTCGACGAACTCCTTGCGCCGGGCGATGCGGTGCTTGCGCCACCGGTCGCGCCGGGCGTCGCCGGTCGCCTCGTCGCTGCGGGAAGGCTGTTTGGTGCGCTTGACACGTTCGATCACCCGGGTCATGCTACGCAGAGGTAACTGTTACCTCAAGTTACATGTCCCGGAAGGGGTGTCGGCAATGACGCGGACGCTGAAGGAACCGGATCGCGAAAAGACCGCGGACCGCCTGCTGAAGTCGTCGGCGAACAAGTTCTACGACCCCGACGTCGACATCGACTGGGCCGCGCCGCTGGTCGAGGGCAAGCGGTTCATCCTCGAAGAGCGCTCCTCGCTCTACGGCACCGGACTCTGGGACAAGCTGACCCCCGAGCAGCGCATCGAGCTGGGCAAGCACGAGGTCGCGAGCGTGGCGACGACCGGCCTGTGGTTCGAAATCCTCCTCATGCAGATGCTGCTCAAGGAGGTCTACGACGAGGACCCGACGTCGGCGCACGCCCAGTTCGCGCTCACCGAGATCGCCGACGAATGCCGCCACTCGACGATGTTCGCGCGGATGGCGTCGCGGATCGGCTGCCCCGCCTACGGCCCGGTGCCGTGGCTGCGGCGCCTGGCGAAGCTGATGCCGGTGATCTCCTACGGCCCGGCGCGCTACGGCGCCATCCTGGTCGCCGAGGAGGTGCTGGACCGGCTGCAGCGCGAGCAGATGAACGACGAAGGCGTCCAGCCGCTGGTCCGGATGGTCAACCGGATCCACGTCCTGGAAGAGGCCCGGCACGTCACCTTCGCCCGCGAAGAGGTCACGCGCGGGATGGCGAAGCTGTCGAAGGCCGAGATCGCCTACCAGCAGTTCGTCATCGCGCTCATCTCCTACTTCGTGACGCGCGCGTTCATCAACCCGGGCGTCTACAAGGCGGTCGGCATCCGCCCGCGCGACGGCGTCGAAGCGGCGCTGAACAACCCGCACTGGCAGGGGACGATCGCCTGGGCCGGGGAGAAGATCATGCCGTTCCTGCAGGAGTCCGGCCTGGTCGGACTGCCCGGGAAGTACTTCTGGCGCAAGTCGTTCCTGCTCCCGGCGGCCCGATGACCGCCGTCCTCTCGCCCGGGCACCGCTTCGTCGCGAGTGACGGCGCCGAGCTGAACGTCGTGCTGTCGGGGCCCCGGGACTCCGATGGCTCCACCGTCACGCTGGTGCTCGTCCACGGCTGGACGCAGGACAATCGGACGTGGGACTTCGTGCTGCCGCACCTCGACCCGGGCCTGCGCGTGCTGCGCCACGACCTGCGCGGCCACGGCGGCTCGGCGCCCGCCCGGCCCGGTGGCGCCACGATCGCCCGGCTGGCCGACGACCTGGCCGAGGTGATCGCCGACCACGTCCCGGACGGGCCGCTGGTGCTCGCCGGGCACTCGATGGGCGGCATGACGCTGATGGTGCTCGCCGAACGGCACCCTTCGCTGGTCCGGGACCGGCTGGCCGGGGCGGCGTTCGTGGCGACGTCGTCGGGCGACATGGACCGGCTGACCCTCGGCTTCCCGGGTCTGGTCGGCCGGAGCGTGACGCGCTTCGAGCCGCGGGTGGCCCGGCTGCTGGCCCGGTTGCGGAGCGACACCCTGCGGCTGCGGCCGGGACTGGTCCGGTCCGGGGCCCGGCGGTTGGTGTTCGGCGATCGTCCGGGGCGCGCGCAGGTGGACAGCGTCGTCGAGCAGCTGCTGCGCGCGCACCCGGCCAGTGCGGGGATGTTCCTGGACGCGATCGCCGCGCACCGCGGTGTCGGCGGCCTGGGCGCGCTGTGCGACGTGCCGTCGGTGGTGCTGGCGGGGGAGAAGGACCGGCTCTGCCCGCTGGCGCACGCGAAGGTGATCGCGGACGAGCTGCCGCACGCGGAGTTCGTCCGGTTCCCCGGCGCCGGCCACATGCTCCCGCAGGAACGTCCCTACGAGGTGGCCCGCCGGATCTCGGCCTTGGTCCGGATCGCCGCTCGCTGACCAGCGCCCCAATGTGGCCTTCGGTGCGTTCAACGCACCGAAGGCCACAGTGGGGCGCTTGGGGGTCAGCCGTCCTTGAGGGGGAAGCCGCCGCCGATGCCGCGCCAGGCCAGGTTGGCCGTCAGCGCCACCGCTTCCTCGCGGCTCATCGACTGGTGGTGGGCCAGCCAGAACCGGGCGCTGACCTGGCTCATCCCGACCAGGCCGACCGCCAGCAGCCGGGCCTTGTCCTCGTCGAGGCCCGCGTCCGCCGTGATCGTCTCGGTGATGGCGTCCACGCTCGCCGTCGTCGCGCGGTCGACCGCTTCCTGGACCGCCGGCTCGCCGCGCAGGTCGGACTCGAACACCATCCGGAACGCGCCCGCGTCGTTGCTGACGAAGTCGAAGAACGCGCCGACCGTCGCCGGGACGCGCTGCTTGTTCTCCGTCGTCGAGTCCAGGGCGTTCTGGACGCGCTTGACCAGCTCGTCGACGTGGCTTTCCAGCAACGCGATGTACAGGTCGAGTTTGCCAGGGAAGTGCTGGTACAGCACGGGCTTCGAGACGCCCGCGACCTCGGCGATCTCGTCCATCGCGGCGGCGTGGTAACCGTTTTCGGCGAAGACCCGCTGCGCCGCGGCGAGGAGCTGAGCCCGGCGCTCGGTCCGGGGCAGCCGCACCCCACGTTGCTGCAGCCGCGTCATCTCCGTCATGCTCATCCTCCCGTCATCGCTTCTTCGACGGGCGGGGTCGCCACCGCGTGAAGTCGCCTGAAGATTACTCGCCGGTACGTGTGCCGCGCCAAGGGTCGGGCATTCTGGACCCGTGGACACCCCTGTGCAGGCCCGGCCGCCGCTGACCCACGTGCCGCTCTCGACCAGGGCCTTGCCCGCCCTCGACCCGGTTCCGCCGCCGTGGCCGGCGGCCTTCGAAGAGGTCGGTACCGCCCGGCTCCACGTCCGCCGCACACCCGGCCCCGACGGCGTGCCCGCTGTCTACGTGCACGGCCTCGGCGGCTCGTCGACGAACTGGACCGACCTGGCCGCGCTGCTCTCGCCGGTCGCCGGCGGCACCGCGCTCGACCTGCCCGGCTTCGGCTACTCGGAGCCCGAAGAGGGCTTCGACTTCACGCTCCAGGCGCACGCGGACGTCGTCACGCGGCACATCGAAACCATCGGCGGGCCGGTGCACCTGTTCGGCAACTCGATGGGCGGCGCGATCGCCCTGCTGGTCGCCGCGCAGAAGCCGGAGCTGGTCAAGACGCTGACCCTGGTCTCGCCCGCCGTGCCCGACCTGCGGCTGGACCCGCGGCGGCTGTCGGACCCGCGGATGGCGTTCGCCTACCTGCCGCTGGTCGGCGCGCGCGTGCGGGCCCAGCTGGCCGCGCTCGGGCCGCGGGAACGCGCCGCGCAGGTCATCAAGCTGTGCTTCGCCGACCCGTCGCGCTTCCCCGAGAGCCGGCTCGAGGAGCTGACCGAGGAGCACGGTGCCCGGGCCGGGTTCGCCTGGGCCGGGCCCGCGATGGCGCGCAGCACGTTCGCCATCTTCCGGGCCTGGTCGACGCTGGGGAAGGCGTCGCTGTGGTCGGTCGCGCCGCTCGTCGAGGCGCCGACGCTGGTCGTCTGGGGCCGCGAGGACCGCGTCATCTCGGTGAAACGCGCGGTGCGGACCGCCCGGGCGATCCCGCGGGCCCGGCTGCTCGTGCTCCCGCGCACGGGACACGTGGCGCAGATGGAACGCCCGGTGGTCGTCGCGAAGGCCGTCCTGGGCATGTGGGAGCACGTCGAAGCGAGCGCCTGGTAGCCCGATCGGGCGACGGCGAGTTCACTCGATGATCCGCCAGTCGCCGATAACGGTTCGGTGGCGCTGTGGCACCCTGGTGCGGTGGACCGGGTGAAGCAGGACGCGCGAGGCGAAGATCGGCGGCCGCCGCACCGCGCGTCGGCTCGCCGGGCGTCGCAGCCCGAAGACCCGCCGCGCACCGGGCAGTACCGCCCGTCGAAGGCGCCGGCCCAGCGCGTCGAGGAGGACCGCTACCGCCCGGGTGGCCGGCGGACCAGTGCCGAGCCGCTGAGCGCGTCCTGGAAGCCGCACGTCGAAGCCCCGCGGGAAGAAAAGCCGGCCGAAGCGGTGTCGAAGGCGGGCATCGCGAAGCTGACGAAGACCTACGGCTGGCGCGTCTACGCCCTGCCGATCCTGGTCGTGCTGACCGTGCTCGTCGTGGTCAACACCGCCAACAGCCCCGCCCAGCCGATCGCCGAGCAGGGCACCGGTGCTTCGGCGCCCGGCGGCACCGACTCGGCGGGCGGTGACTCCTCCGGTGGCGCCATCGACGGCAACGGCGAGCAGGCCATCCCGGAGAACCCGGCCACCCCGGTCGACCTCAAGGTGCCGACCGCGGACCTGCCGGAGGGCATCCCGTTCACGCAGGCGGGCGCCGGCAAGTGGCACGTCGTCCCGGGCAGCGGCCCGAAGATCGGCAACGGGAAGCTGTACACCTACACCGTCGAGGTCGAGGACGGGATCGACCCGTCGAGCTACGCCGGTGACGACGCCTTCGCCGCGGCCGTCCAGGGCACCCTGTCGAACCCGACCCAGGGCTGGACCTGGGACGGCAAGATCGCGTTCCAGCGGGTGGACGGCAGCTTCCCGAACCCGTCCTTCAAGGTGAGCCTCACCACGCCGGAGACCACCCACCGGCCGGACGCCTGCGGCTTCCAGATCAAGTTCGAGGCCTCCTGCTACCGCAAGAGCCTCGGCCGGGTGCTGATCAACCTGGCCCGCTGGGTGCGCGGCGCGAAGGCGTACGGCCCCGACATGACCGGGTACCGGCAGTACGCCATCAACCACGAGGTCGGGCACGCCCTGGGCAACCAGCACGTCGGCTGCGGCGGCAACGACCAGCCCGCGCCGGTGATGATGCAGCAGTCGTTCGGCGTCTCCGACGACTACGTGTCGATGCTCAACGACATCCCCGGCGGCGACAAGGGCAAGGTGGCCAAGGACGGCCGCATCTGCAAGACCAACTCCTGGCCGAACCCGACGCCCCAAGGCTGAGCCATCCCACCATCCGGACGCGGGAAGGCTTATTTGCCTGTGCGCGTTGTGCATAGTGGGATGGACGCGATCCGCGCGCGAGATGGAGGACCCATGTCAGCACTGCCGCCGCTCGTCGAGCCGGCTGCCGAGCTCACCAAGGAAGAGGTGGCCCGCTACAGCCGGCACCTGATCATCCCGGACGTCGGGGTGACCGGGCAGAAGCGGCTGAAGAACGCCAAGGTCCTGGTGATCGGGGCCGGCGGCCTCGGCAGCCCGGCGCTGCTGTACCTGGCCGCCGCCGGGGTCGGCACGCTCGGCATCGTCGACTTCGACGTGGTGGACGAGTCGAACCTGCAGCGCCAGGTCATCCACGGCCAGTCCGACGTCGGCAAGCTCAAGGCCGCGTCCGCGCAGGAGTCGATCGCGGAGATCAACCCGCTGGTCAAGGTCTACCTGCACACCGACCGGCTGGACTCGTCGAACGCGCTGGAGATCTTCGAGCAGTACGACCTGATCGTCGACGGCACGGACAACTTCGCCACGCGCTACCTGGTGAACGACGCCGCGGTGCTGCTGGGCAAGCCGTACGTCTGGGGCTCGATCTTCCGCTTCGAAGGCCAGGTCAGCGTGTTCTGGGAGGACGCGCCGAACGGCAAGGGCCTCAACTACCGCGACCTCTACCCGGAGCCGCCGCCCCCGGGCATGGTCCCCTCCTGCGCCGAGGGTGGCGTGCTGGGCGTGCTGTGCGCGTCCATCGGCTCGATCATGGTGACCGAGGCGATCAAGCTCATCACCGGCATCGGCGAGCCGCTGCTCGGCCGCCTGATCAGCTACGACGCGCTGGACATGAAGTACCGCGAGGTCAAGATCCGCAAGGACCCGGACACCCCGAAGATCACCGAGCTGATCGACTACGAGGCGTTCTGCGGGGTCGTTTCGGACGAGGCTGCCTCGGCCGCGTCGGGCAGCACCATCACCCCGGCCGAGCTCAAGGCCAAGTTCGACAACGGCGACAACTTCGCGCTGATCGACGTCCGCGAGCCGCACGAGTACGAGATCGTCAACATCAAGGGCGCGACGCTGATCCCGAAGGACCGGATCCTCTCCGGCGAGGCACTGGCGGAGCTGCCGCAGGACAAGCCGATCGTCCTGCACTGCAAGTCGGGAGCCCGCTCGGCGGAGGCCCTCGCGGCCCTGCACGCGGCCGGCTTCAAGGACGCGACGCACCTCGGCGGCGGCGTGCTCGCCTGGGCCAAGCAGATCGACCCGAGCCTGCCGACCTACTGACAGTGTGTCTTACCCGGCCGGGAAACCGTGGGTGACCAGCGAGTCTTCTCGATCGTGGAACACCCGGCCGGGTAACGTCACGCCCGTGCGGTCAACCCTCGAACGTCCTCCGGCGCACGTCTGCGCGGCCTTCGGCGGCCCCGCCGACGGCGGCGAACGCCTGCCGGACTCGACGGCGTGGCGCTGCGGCGACCTCGTGCTCAAGCCGGTCACCGACAAGGCCAGGACGCTGTGGACCGCGCACGCCCTCGACTACGTCCGCGAGCCGGGACTGCGGGTCGGGAAGCCGGTCCGGTCCACCGACGGCCGGTGGATCGTCGGCGGCTGGACGGCGTCGCGGTTCGTCCCCGGCACGCCGGAGCACCGCGGTGACGCCTCGGTGCTGGCGGCGGTGAAACTGCACCGGGCCACGGTCGGCCTGCCGCGGCCGGACTTCCTCGACGCGCGCACCGGCGTCGACGCGGTCGCCGACCGCGTCGCCTGGGAGGAACTCGAGGTTCCCCTGGAAGAGACGAAGGGCGGCCGCTGGTTCGAGGTCCTCGCCGGTGCCCGCCGCCCGATCCGGCTGCCGTCGCAGGTGGCCCACGGCGAGCTGCTGGCGGGCCTGCTCTTCGACGGTGACGACGTCCCCGGCCTGGTCGACTTCGTGCCGTACTACCGCCCCGGTGAGTACGGCGCGGCGATCGTCGCGGTCGACGCGCTGGCCTGGGGTGGCGCGGGCCGTGACCTGCTCGAACGCTGGGCGCACCTGCCGGAGTGGCCGCAGCTGCTGTTGCGCGCGGTGCTGTTCCGGCTGGCGTCGAACGCGCTGAACCCGAGGTCGACGCAGGCCTCGCTGGACGGCCTGCGGGCCGCGGCGCGGGAGGTGTCGGGAATCTTGTGATTCCGGGATGATGGCGGCATGACCACGTACCGAAAGGGCCATGCCGCGTAGGCGCCCCGGAAGCCTGCGCCGCGCCCAGCGACTCGAGTTCGCGGGACCGCCGCCGGTCAAGATTCCTCACGTCTCCCGCCGCGCCATGCGGCAGCTCGTCTTCGCCGAAGCAACGGCCGGTTTGCTGCCCGGTTCCGTTGCCGAGTGCCTCCAGGACTGGGAGGAGGGCACCCGGCCGCCGTTCCGGCTGATCCTGCCGGTGTCCCCGCATCCCCTGGTCGATCCGGTCGGCACCCGCCGAGAGCTGGCCGAGTTGCTGGACCGGCTGCCGCGCCGGGAGCGGGCGCTGATCGGCGTTGCGCTGTCCCGGATCGACCGGCGGTTCGCGGCGCAGACGGTGCCCGACCCGCTCAACGACGGGCAGTGGTGGTTCGAGCGGCGGTTCTTCGAGCAGGACGGCTGGGGTCGCTTGTGACCGAGGTCGCAAGATCGCGGGACATCTCGGGTAAAGCGCCGCTGACCTCCGGACTCCCGGTCCGTGGACGCCGATCTCACCGGGCGGGCGGCGGAAACACCGCCGCAATGTCAACTGCCTGAAACATTCGGTCGAATCCGGTTAACAAGGCCTCCTTAGCGTCAGGGCAAGCCCGAAACGCCGAGGAGGTGCCCGATGCCGCAGGTCGACACCCACTGCCCGTACTGCGCCCTGCAGTGCGGGATGAGCCTCGACGGCGCCCGCGTGACGCCGCGGGACTTCCCGGTCAACGCCGGGGGCCTGTGCCAGAAGGGCTGGACCTCCGGCTCCCTGCTCACCAGCCCGAAGCGGCTGACCACGCCGATGCTGCGCGTGAACGGCGCGCTCGAGCCGGTCAGCTGGGACTTCGCCCTCGACCACGTCGCCCGGAAGCTGCGGGAGACGCAGGAAACCCACGGTCCCGACGGTGTCGCGATCTTCGGCGGCGGCGGGCTGACCAACGAAAAGGCCTACCTGCTCGGGAAGTTCGCCCGCGTCGCGCTCGGCACCTCGCAGATCGACTACAACGGCCGGTGGTGCATGTCCTCGGCCGCCGCCGCGGGGATCAAGGCGTTCGGGGCCGACCGCGGGATGCCGTTCCCCGTCACGGATCTGAAACAAGCCGACGTCGTGCTGCTCGCCGGGGCGAACCCGGCCGAGACGATGCCGCCGTTCACCCAGCACCTGCGCGGGACCGACCTGATCGTCGTCGACCCGCGCCGCACCCCGACCGCCGAGCTGGCCAGCCTGCACCTCGCGCCCGCACCCGGCACGGATCTCGCGCTGGCGCTGGGCATCCTGCACGCCGTGGTCGAAGGCGGGCACCTCGACCAGTCCTATGTGGACGACCGAACCAGCGGGTTTGCCGAAATGTGGCGGATCGCCGCGAGCTGGTGGCCGGAGCGCGCCGAGCGCGTCACCGGCGTCTCGGCCGCCGACATGCGCCTCGCCGCCGAAAAGCTCGCCGCGGCCCGCAACGCCTACGTCCTCACCGCGCGCGGCACCGAGCAGCACGCCACCGGCACCGCGACCGTCGGCGCCTGGATCAACCTGGCGCTCTCGCTGGGCCTGCCCGGCCGGACCGGCTCCGGTTACGGCTGCCTCACCGGCCAGGGCAACGGCCAGGGCGGGCGCGAGCACGGCCAGAAGGCCGACCAGCTGCCCGGCTACCGCAAGCTCGACGACCCGGCCGCGCGCGAGTACGTCGCCGGCGTCTGGGGTGTCGACGCCGAAAGCCTGCCCGCACCCGGCCGCTCGGCCACCGAACTGCTCGAAGCGCTCGGCCAGGAGAACGGCCCGAAGGCGCTGATGGTGTTCGGCAGCAACGTGGTCGTCTCGGCGCCGCGCTCGCAGCGCGTCCAGGACCGGCTGGCTTCGCTGGACTTCCTGGTCGTCGCCGACTTCGTGCTCTCGGAGACCGCGGCGCTCGCCGACGTCGTCCTGCCGGTCACCCAGTGGGCCGAAGAGGACGGCACGCTCACCAACCTCGAAGGCCGGATCCTGTTGCGCCGCAGGGCCTTGACGCCGCCGCCGGGCGTCCGGTCCGACCTCGACGTCCTCCACGGGCTCGCGCGGCGGCTGGGGCAGCCGGAAGAGCGGTTCCCGGCCGACGCCGAGACGGTGTTCGAAGAGCTGCGGATCGCCTCCAAGGGCGGCATCGCCGACTACTCCGGCGTCAGCTACGACCGGCTGCGCGCGGGCGAGGCCCTGCACTGGCCGGTCCCCGGGGACGACCACCCCGGAACGCCGCGGATGTTCCTCGACACCTTCGCGCACCCGGACGGCCGCGCGCGGTTCGTGCCGGTCGAGCACACCGGCCCGGCCGAGCTGCCCGACGACGAGTTCCCCTTGCAGGCCACCACCGGCCGCGTGCTGCAGCACTACCAGTCGGGCGCGCAGACCCGTCTCGTGCAAGAGCTCAACGAGGTCGTCCCGGAGGCGTTCGTCGAGGTCCACCCGGACACCGCCAAGCGAGCCGGGCTCGAAGAGGGCGACCGTGCGGTGGTCCGTTCCCGGCGCGGCGAAACCGTGGCGCGGGTCCGGTTCGCCCAGTCGTTGAAGCCCGACCTCGTCTTCCTCCCGTTCCACTTCCCGGGTGAGCAGCGCGCCAACCTGTTCACCAACCCGGCGCTCGACCCGGTCTCCCGGATGCCGGAGTTCAAGGTGTGTGCCGTTTCCCTGTCTACTGTGGATGGTGCCGCATGAGTCCCCGCGAAGTCGTCATCGTCGGCTACGGCATGGCCGGTGCCCGCCTGGCCGACGAGATCCGCCGCCGCGACCCGATCGCCGAGCGGGTGCGGCTGACCGTGCTCGGCGCCGAGAAGCACGCGGCCTACAACCGCGTGCTGCTGTCCGCCGTCGTCGCCGGCGGGATGAGCGCCGAAAGCGTTCGCCTGCACGACGACGAATGGGCCCAGCGGCACAACATCGACCTGCGGCTCGGCGTCGACGTCCACCGCATCGACCGCGAGAAGCGCTGCGTCGAGCTGGCCGACGGCTCCTCCGTCGACTACGACGCCCTGGTCCTCGCCACCGGCGCCAACCCGTGGATCCCGCCGGTCGAAGGCCTCGAAGCCGGGCCCGGCGTGGTCGCCTTCCGCAGCCTCGACGACTGCGCCAAGATCCTCGACGCCGCCCGCTTCGGCGCGCCGGTCGCGGTGCTCGGCGGCGGCCTGCTCGGCCTCGAAGCCGCCCGCGGCCTGGCCGGGCGCGGCAACCAGGTGACCGTCGTGCACCCGCTGGGGCACGTCATGGAACGCCAGCTCGACGCGGCCGCCGGCCACGTGCTGGCCCGGCAGCTCACCGACATGGGCGTCACGTTCCGGTTCGGCGCCACCGCCGCCCGCTACCTGCCCGGCGACGGGCTCAAGCTCGACGACGGCAGCCTGGTCCCGGCCGACCTGGTCGTGGTCGCCGCCGGTGTCCGCGCCGAGACGAGCCTGGCCGCGGACGCCGGTCTCGACGTCGACATGGGCATCCTGGTCGACGACGTGCTGCGCACGAGCGACGGCCGCATCCACGCCCTCGGCGACTGCGCCCGCCACCCCGGCGCCCCGGCCGGGCTGATCCAGCCCGCGTGGGAGCAGGCCGAAGTCCTCGCCGACGTCCTGACCGGGACGAACGCGGCGGCCCGTTACCGCGGCACCACGGCCGTCACCCGGCTCAAGGCCCGCGGCATCGACCTCGCCGCACTCGGCGAGACCCAGCTCGAAGCATCCGACAACGGCGCCGAGGTGCTCACCTTCAACGACCCGACGGGCGGCCGGTACGGCAAGCTCGTCGTCCGCGAAAACCGCGTCACCGGGGCGATCCTGCTGGGCCTGCCCGACGCGGCCGCGACCATCACCCAGTTCCACGACCGCGGGACGCCGCTGCCGGAAGACCGGCTCGCCGTCCTGCTCGGCCGCGCGCTGCCCAGCGGCAGCACCCCGGCGGCCAGCCCGGGCGACCTGCCCGCGGCGGCGGTGATCTGCCGCTGCAACAACGTCACCAAGGGCCGGCTGATCGAGGCCTGGAAGGCCGGGGCCACCGACACTCCCGCACTGGCGCGGGCCACGCGAGCCACGACGGGATGCGGCGGGTGCACCGACACCGTCGGCGGCATCGCGAACTGGCTTGCCGCGCAATGACCACCCTGAACCGCCGCACTAAGGAGCACGCCGTGGCCCACCAAGGAAAGCACTGGATCGAGCACTGGGAACCCGAGAACGAAGAGTTCTGGGAGTCCACGGGCAAGAAGATCGCCCGCCGCAACCTCTGGTTCTCGGTCTTCGCCGAGCACATCGGCTTCTCGATCTGGACCCTCTGGTCGGTCATCGTCCTGTTCATGGGCAAGGACTACGGCTTCTCCGCCGCCGACAAGTTCCTGCTCGTCTCGACGCCGACGCTGATCGGCGGCCTGATGCGGCTGCCCTACACCTTCGCCGTGGCGAAGTTCGGCGGCCGCAACTGGACCGTCGTCTCGGCCGTGCTGCTGCTGATCCCGGCCGTGCTGGCCGCGGTCGTGCTGCACCCCGGCACGTCGCTCGGCACCTTCCTGCTCGTCGCCGCCCTCGGCGGGGTGGGCGGCGGCAACTTCGCCTCGTCGATGACCAACATCAACGCCTTCTACCCCGAGAAGCACAAGGGCTGGGCGCTCGGCCTCAACGCCGGTGGCGGCAACCTCGGCGTCGCGGCGATCCAGCTGGTCGGCCTTCTGGTGATCGGCACGGCGGGCGCGACCGCGCCGCGGCTCGTGCTCTACGTCTACATCCCGCTGATCGTGGTCGCCGCCGTGCTCGCGTACTTCTACATGGACAACCTCGCCAGCATGAAGGGCGACACCAAGGCGATGCGCGAGGTCGTCAAGGAGCCGCACACCTGGGTGATGTCGTTCCTCTACATCGGCACGTTCGGCTCGTTCATCGGCTACAGCTTCGCCTTCGGCCTGGTGCTGCAGAACCAGTTCGGCCGCACCCCGCTGCAGGCGGCCGCGGTGACGTTCCTCGGCCCGCTGCTCGGCTCGCTCTCCCGGCCGGCGGGTGGCTGGCTGTCCGACCGCATCGGCGGCGGCAAGATCACCTTCGCCACCTTCCTCGGGATGGCCGCGGCCACGGTCGTGCTGATCCTGGCCTCGACCTCGAAGTCGCTGGGGCTGTTCACGGTCGCGTTCGTGGTGCTGTTCGTGCTGGCCGGCATCGGCAACGGTTCGACGTACAAGATGATCCCGGCGATCTTCCGCGCCAAGGCCAAGATCGCCATCGCGAACGGCGCCGAGGAGGCGGCCGAGCTGCTCAAGGCCCGGCGGCTGTCCGGCGCGCTGATCGGCCTGGCCGGCGCGATCGGTGCCGAAGGCGGCCTGCTGATCAACCTCGCCTTCCGGCAGTCGTTCGCCGACACGAAGAGCGGCGTGCCCGCCTTCGTCGGATTCCTGATCTTCTACGGGCTGTGCTTCGCCGTCACCTGGGCGGTCTACCTGCGCAAGCCCGCCGAACAGCCCACGAGTGAGCGCGGTCTGGCGCTCGCGGGAGCGGAGGTCTGAGATGCCCACCTTGGTCGTCGCCGGACACGGCATGGTCGCCCATCGGCTCGTGGAGGCGGTGCGCGCGGAAGACCCACGAGGAACCTGGCACATCGTCGTCCTGTCCGAGGAGCCGCGCCCGGCGTACGACCGGGTGGCCCTCACGTCCTATGTGGACACCTGGGACCCGGCTTCGCTGGCCCTGCCCGGATCGGACTACGCGGGCGACCCGCACGTCGATCTCCGGCTCGGTGCGCTGGCGGTTTCGGTGGACCGGTCCGCGAAGACCGTCACCACGGCCTCCGGTGACGTCGTCTCCTACGACGCCCTGGTGCTGGCCACCGGCTCGCGGCCGTTCGTGCCGCCGGTGCCCGGGCACGACCTGGACGGCTGCTTCGTCTACCGGACCATCGAAGACCTCGACAGCATCCGCGCGGCGGCGATCGACAAGCCGGGCCGCGGCCGTCGCTCGGCCGTCGTCATCGGCGGTGGCCTGCTCGGCCTGGAGGCCGCGAAGGCGCTGCGGGACATGGGCCTGTCCCCGCACGTCGTCGAGATGGCGCCGCGGCTGATGCCGCTGCAGGTCGACGAGGGCGGCGGCTCGATGCTCCGCCGGATGATCACGGCGCTGGACGTCACCGTCCACACGGGAACGTCCACCAGCTCCATCGAGGCCGACGGCTCGCGGCTGCTGGCCAAGCTGGGCAACGGCACCGAGCTCGACGTCGACCTCGTCGTGTTCTCCGCCGGCATCCGGCCGCGCGACGACCTCGCCCGGGAGTCCGGCCTGGAGCTGGGCCCGCGCGGCGGCGTCCTCACCGACGCCTCCTGCCGGACCGCCGACCCGGCGATCTACGCGATCGGCGAGTGCGCCGCGGTCGAGGGCAAGGTCTACGGCATCGTCGCACCCGGGTACGCGATGGCGGAGATCGTCGCCGCGCAGCTCACGGGTGGTTCGGGGACCTTCCCGGAGCCGGACACCTCCACGAAGCTGAAGCTGATGGGTGTCGACGTCGCCTCCTTCGGTGACGCGCACGCGGCCACCGAAGGTGCCCTCGAGGTCGCCGTCAACGACGCGGTCGCCGGGACGTACAAGAAGCTCGTGGTCACCGACGACGGCAAGACCCTCCTGGGTGGCGTGCTCGTCGGCGACGCGACCGAGTACAACACGCTGCGCGCGCTGGTCGGCCGTCCGCTGCCGGCCGAGCCGGGCGCGATCCTCGCCCCGGCGGGCGGGGGCGCCGCGGTCGGCGTCGACGCGCTGCCGGACGCGGCCCAGATCTGTTCGTGCAACGCGGTGACCAAGGGCGCGATCACGCAGGCCATCCACGAGGACGGCTGCGACAGCGTCCCGAAGCTGAAGGCGTGCACCCGCGCCGGCACGGCGTGCGGGTCGTGCGTCCCGCTGCTGGGCCGGCTGCTCAGCGCGGCCGGGGTCGAGCAGTCGAAGGCGCTCTGCGAGCACTTCCCGCAGTCGCGCGCGGAGCTGTTCGAGATCGTGCAGGCCACGCGGATCACGACGTTCAGCGAGCTGATCGGCCGCTACGGCTCCGGCAGCGGCTGCGCGATCTGCAAGCCGGCGGTGGCGTCCATCCTGGCCACCCTCGGCAACGGGCACGTGCTCGGCGGCGAGCAGATGACCCTGCAGGACACCAACGACCGGTACCTGGCGAACCTGCAGCGCAACGGCACCTACTCGGTGGTCCCGCGGATCCCCGGCGGCGAGATCACGCCGGACAAGCTGATCGTGATCGGCGAGGTGGCGCGCGACTTCGGGCTGTACACGAAGATCACCGGCGGCCAGCGGATCGACCTGTTCGGCGCGACGGTGGACCAGCTGCCGCTGATCTGGCGGCGGCTCGTGGACGCCGGGTTCGAGTCCGGGCACGCCTACGGCAAGGCGCTGCGCACGGTCAAGTCGTGCGTCGGGTCGACGTGGTGCCGCTACGGCGTCCAGGACAGCGTCGGGCTCGCGATCGAGCTGGAGCTGCGCTACCGCGGCCTGCGCTCGCCGCACAAGCTCAAGTCGGCCGTCTCGGGCTGTGCCCGGGAGTGCGCCGAGGCGCGGAGCAAGGACTTCGGCATCATCGCCACGGAGAACGGCTGGAACCTCTACGTCGGCGGCAACGGCGGCACCACCCCGCGGCACGCCGACCTCCTGGTGTCCGATGTGGACACGGCGACGCTGATCCGCACGATCGACCGGTTCCTGATGTTCTACGTGCGCACCGCCGACCGGCTGCAGCGGACCGCGCCGTGGATCGAGGAGCTGGAAGGCGGGCTCGACCACCTGCGCGCGGTGATCGTCGACGACTCCCTCGGCATCTGCGAGGACCTCGACGCGGCGATGGCCAAGCACGTCGACAACTACGCCGACGAGTGGAAGGGCGTCCTGGAGGACCCGGAGAAACTGGCGCGGTTCTCCTCCTTCGTCAACGCGCCGGGCGCGCCCGACCCGGCGATCTCGTTCCGCGAGGAGCGGCAGCAGAAAGTGCCCGTCATGCTGGGAGTTCCGGAGGTGCGGCGATGACGACGTCGATCGAACGAACCTGGACGGCGGTCTGCTCCGCCGGCGCGGTGCCCGAGTACGCCGGGGTGGCGGCGTTGCTCGACGGCGGCGTGCAGGTGGCGATCTTCCGGCTGCCCGGCGACCGGTGGTACGCGCTGTCCAACTGGGACCCGTGCAGCGGCGCGGCGGTGCTCTCGCGCGGCATCGTCGGCGACACCGGCGGCGTCCCGGTGGTGGCTTCGCCGGTCTACAAGGAGCGGTTCGCCCTCGAGACCGGCCAGTGCCTGGACGCTTCGGACGTTTCGGTGCCGGTGTACGAGGTGCGCGTGCGGGAAGGCGTCGTCGAAGTGGAGAGCGCGTGAGCGATGTCCCCCCACTGGCCGGTTTCGTGATCGGCATCACCGCGGCGCGCCGGGCTGACGAGCTCGGCGCGCTGCTGGTGCGCAAGGGGGCGAGCGTCCGGTACGGCCCGGCGATCCGGATCGTGCCGCTGACGGACGACCGGGAGCTGCACGGGGCGACGTTGCGGCTGCTCGAAGCGCCGGTGGACGCGGTCGTCGCGACCACCGGCATCGGCTTCCGCGGCTGGCTGGAGGCGGCCGAGGGCTGGGGGCTGGGGGATTCCCTGCTTTCGCGGCTTTCGACGGCGTCGCTGCTGGCACGGGGGCCGAAGGTGACCGGCGCCCTGCGGGCGGCCGGGCTGTCGGAGTCGTATTCACCGGCGTCGGAGAGCAACGCGGAACTGCTGCAGCACCTGCTGTCGTCGGGGGTCGACGGGCAGCGGATCGCGGTCCAGCTGCACGGGGAGCCGTTGCCGTACTTCGTGGACACGCTGCGCGCGGCCGGCGCCGAGGTGATCGAGATCCCGGTGTACCGCTGGGTCGGCCCGGTCGACCCGGGCCCGGTGGACCGGCTCCTGGACGGCGTCCTCGACGGCTCGATCCACGCACTGCCCTTCACCAGCGCGCCGGCGGCGGCGTCGCTCATCGCACTGGCCCGGCGCACGGGCCGGCTGCCGGGGCTCGTCACGGCGTTGTCCGGCCCGGTGGTGGCGGCCTGCGTCGGACCCATAACGGCTGGACCGTTGGCGGCTTTGGGGGTGCCGACGGTCCAGCCCCACCGCGCGCGCATCGGCGCACTGGCGCGGACGGTCGCGGAGACGCTGGTGGCCAGGTCCCCGCGCCTGCGCGCGGGCGGCCATTCGATCGAGCTGCGCGGCCAGGCGGCCATCGTGGACGGCGAGTGGCGCGAAGTGGCCCCGGCGCCGATGGCGCTGCTGCGCGCACTGGCGGCGTCACCGGGCCGGGTGGTGTCGCGGCGCGAGCTGATCTCGGCGTTGCCCGGCGGCGGCGAGGAGCACGCGGTGGAGACGGCGATCGGGCGGCTGCGCACGTCACTGGGCGGCGGGAAGGTCGTCCAGACGGTGGTGAAGCGGGGATACCGGCTGGCGGTCGACGTCTGAGGCGGTGTCAGCCGCCGTGTCAGTGCGGTGGCCGTGCGGTGTCAGCGGGCCCGGCGAAGGTGGTTTCACACCAGCTACTTCGTCAAGGAGAATCCGATGCAGAAGTTCACCACCCCCGCCCCGATCGCCACCGTTCTCTCGATCCCCGCCGGCCGCGTCCGGTTCGTCGCTTCCCTCCGCTCGGACACGGTCGTCGAGGTCCTTCCCGCGGACCCGGCGAAGAGCCGCGACGTGAAGGCGGCTTCGGAGGCTGACGTCTCCTTCGAGGACGGCGTGCTGCGGGTCTCGCTCGAAGCCCGGAACCAGTACTTCGGCCCGTCCGGGGCGGTCGACGTGACGGTTTCGCTGCCGTCCGGTTCTTCGGTCGATGCCAAGGCGGCCAGTGTTGCGCTACGGGGTGTCGGCCGCCTGGGGGACGTCACCGTCTCCGGCGCCCACGGCGAGGTGGTCTTCGACGAGGCCGCGAGCCTGCGGTTGACGGCCCACGCGGGCGACGTCTCGGTCGGCCGTCTGACGGGCCCGGCGGAGATCACCACGGGCAAGGGCGACATCCGCATCGCCGAGGCGGCGAGCGGCAACCTGGTCCTGAGCACCCAGGCGGGCGACATCACGGTGGGCGCGGCCGCCGGTGTCTCGGCGTCCTTGGACGCGGGCACGACGTACGGCCGGATCCGCAACGCGCTCAAGAACGAGGGCACGGCGGGGCTGGCCATCCAGGCGACCACGGCTTACGGTGACATCGACGCCCACAGCCTGTGAGGCCCGGTCCCGAGCGCCCCAATGTGGCCTTCGGTGCGTTGAACGCACCGAAGGCCACATTGGGTGCGTTGAGCGCAACCAAGGCCACATTGGGGCGCTTGAGATGGACCGGAATTGTCGGTGCCCGCTGGTAGCGTGGAAACCGGGGGGCGCCCCCGCGGGCATCGGGGTCAGCCGGCCCAGGTGACCGCGTGCTTCTCGAACCCCCGCGCCGCCGCCACGCGGGCCGCCTCGGCTTCCGCTTCCTCGCGCGCCGCCGGGCGCAACGGGTCGAACGCCGTCACCGTGATCGTCAGTGTCGTGCCGCTGCTCTTCGCGCGCCACGTTCCCGCGATGTCGCCGTCGGCCACCAGTACGCCCGGGTTGCCGAGCATCTTCCAGACTTCCTTGCGCCGCAACGGGTCCGGGACCAGCAACGTCTTGTCGCGGGCCTGGATGAACGGGTCCAGCGGCGGCAGCAGGCGCACCACGTCCGGCTCCGGTGGGTTTTCCAGGGCGGCCAACTGGGATGACGGCAGGTACCGCTTCTTGCCCTCCACCTGCACGGAAGCCAGGTCCGACGGCCACGTCCGGTCGACCACCGCCCGGGCCGTGCCCGCGAACTCCGCCGCTTCGCCCGGGGATGCCGGGCCGTTGAGCCGCAGGTACCGCTCGAGCACCGCCGTCGCCGCAGCCGGGTCCGGGGTCTTCCGCAGCCGGCCGCGGCCCTCCAGCGGGGCCAGCGTCGCCGGCGACACGCCCGCCACCAGGCGGACTCCCGCGTGCGGGGTCGCGATGCGCATCAGCTGCTCCTGGATGTGCGTCGCGTTGCAGCCCCGGCACCACCGCGAGAACGACGGCGGCAGCACCTTCGTGACCGCCGTCGAAACCGCGCCCTTCGTCATCGGTTTGGTGACGACCTTCCGGAGCGCGGCCGCCGCCGTGAACACGACGTCGGTCGCGGCCAGCCCGGTCGCCGCCATTTCCTTGCGCTGCCACAACATCCGGGCCTGCGCGTCGGCGTCGTCCAACGGCACCAGCGCCCGGATCGCCTCGGGCAGGTCCGTGCGCAGGTGGTAGTGCGGCGCACCCCGCAACGTCCAGGCCAGGACCAGCCGGTCGTCGTCCTCCGGGGACACCGGGCCGTCGAGCCGGGCCGCCAGGGCGAGCCGCGCGGTGTCGCGCATGCTGTCCTGCAGCCCGGCCCGGACGACGGCGAGGTCGGCGACGTCCCGCGCCGAGCGGTGCAGGCCGTGCTCGGCGATGCGGTAGGCGAGTACCTGACGGCGGTCCACGTGCGGCTCCTAGAACGCGTACTCGAAGGTGTAGCCGACCTTGTCCTCGCCGAGCGAGCCCCCGGCGGTGCCGCTGCCGGTGAGCCCGGCCAGCTCGCCGGTGCCCGAGCCGGGGACCACCGTGAACGTCGAGGCGATGCCCTTGGCGTCGAACGTGTACTCGTGGCGCACGATGAACGTCCCTTCGCGACCGTCGACCTTGCCCTCGAAGCGCTCGAAGCACGGCGAGGTCGTCTCGCCACTGTCGTACCCTTCGCCCGCGTAGTACAGCAGAAGGTCGCAGATCGACTCGCCGTCGAGGACCCCTTCGTACGCGAAGGTGGCGTGCGCGTACGCCACGCGCGGGCCACTTCCTTCGGTGCCGCTGACGATCTTCTCTTCCCAGTTCTTGGTGGTGAATGCGTTCATGGGGACCACCCTGCCGGGCATACCTGTCAGCTCGTGTCAGGTATTTCTGTCAGAATTCGGAGCATGCGCGCGAGCCGCCTCCTGTCCGTCCTCCTGCTGCTGCAGAACCGCGGCCGGATGACGGCCGAGGAGCTGGCCGAAGAGCTCGAGGTCTCGGTGCGGACGGTCTACCGGGACATCGACGCGCTCTCGGCGTCCGGCGTCCCGGTGTACGCCGACCGCGGCCGGACCGGCGGCTACCGGCTGGTCGACGGTTACCGCACCCGGCTCACCGGGATGACCGAGGAAGAGGCCCAGTCGCTGTCGCTGGCCGGCCTGCCGGTGGCGGCGGCCGAGCTGGGGCTCGGCACGGTGCTTGCGGCGGCGCAGCTCAAGCTGTACGCCGCGCTCCCGGCCGAGCTGCGTGACCGCGCCGGACGCGTCGCCGAGCGGTTCTACCTGGACGTTCCCGGCTGGCACCGGGGCATCGAGAGCCTGCCGACGCTGGCGGCGATCGCCGACGCGGTGTGGTCGTCGCACCGGATCCGGATCCGCTACGAACGCTGGGGGCAGCGGGTCGTCGAACGGGAGCTGGAGCCGCTCGGACTGATCCTCAAGGCGGGCAACTGGTACCTCGCGGGCCGCTGCGACGGCACCGACCGCACCTACCGCCTTTCGCGGGTGCTGGAGCTGGCGGACCTGGGCGAGGTGTTCGAGCGGCCGCCCGGTTTCGACCTCGCAAGGTACTGGCAGGAGTGGTCCGAGCAGTTCGAACGCCGGATGTACCCGCGCGTCGCGGTGGTGCGCCTATCGCCGCGGGCGCAGGCTCTCGTACCGTTCTACGGAGGTTCCGTCGGCGCCCGCGCGTTGCGCGACTGTCCGAACGAGCCCGACGCGGACGGCTGGCTCACCGTGGAGCTGCCGGTGGAGCCGGGCGAACCGGCCATCGGCGAGCTGCTGCGCTTCGGGCCGCACCTGGAGGTCCTGGCACCGGCGGACCTGCGGGCGGAGCTGGCGGAAGCGATCGAAGAGATGGGCGCGTTCTATGGGTGAGCTGAGCGGCATCGCCATCGGGGTCACGGCCGAGCGGCGAGCCGGCGAATTCATCGCGGCCCTCGAACGCTACGGCGCCGAGGTCCGGCACGCGCCGACGATCACCATCGTGCCCCTGGACAGCGACCCCGACCTGCGCACGGGCACCGAAGCCGTGCTGGCGGCCCGGGTCGGGTTCACGGTGGTCACGACGGGCGCGGGCTTCCGCGGCTGGCTCGACGCGGCCGAGGGCTGGGGCCTGCGCGAGCGGCTCGTGGCGGCACTGGGTGAGTCCCGGATCTACGCCCGCGGCCCGAAGGCGGTGGGCGCGGTCCGCGGCGCCGGTCTGCGCGAGTCCTTTTCGGCCGCTTCGGAGTCGAACGCCGAACTGTTCGGGGCGCTGGCCGAGGCCGGGGTCGATGGCGCCCGGGTGGCCGTCCAGCTGCACGGGACGCCACTGCCGGAGCTCACCGATCCGCTGGTGCACGCCGGGGCGTCCCTGGTCGAGGTGCAGCCGTACCGCTGGCATTCGCCGCCGGACGTCACGCCGGTGCACGACCTGATCGACGCGGTCGTGGCAGGCGAGCTGGACGCGCTGGCCTTCACCAGCGCCCCGGCCGCGGCGAACTTCCTGACGCTGGCCCGCGCGTCCGGGCACCACGACGAGCTGCTGGCGGCCCTGCGCGGCCCGCTGGTGTGCGCGTGCGTCGGCCCGGTGACGGCGGCCCCGCTGGAGGCGGCGGGCATCGAGACGCTGCAGCCGGACCGCCAGCGCCTCGGCGCCCTGGTGAAGCTGCTGGTCACGAAGCTCGGCAACGGGTAGTCAGGCCTCGCCCGCCACCGCTTCCCGGCCCACGGCTTCCCTCGCGCATCCCATAGGCCCAATAAGGTCAAGCTAGAACAGTCCCGCCGGTCCCGTGTCCTCCTCTCCGTCCGGTTTCCACCGGTACTTCCGCAGGTCGACGCGCTGGCCGTCGGCCAGGACGCCCTCCGCGCGCAGGCGCTCCAGCTGGTCGTGGACCAGGTGGGGCGCCGGGGTGCCGTTCGCGCGCAGGATCCGGTGCCACGGCAGGTCGTGCCCGTCCTCGGCCAGGATGGCGCCGACCATCCGCGGCGAGGGTGCCCCCGCGAGGTTCGCGATGTCGCCGTAGGTCGCGACCGTGCCGGCCGGCACGGACTCGATGATCTCCCGCACGCGCTCGTGCAGAACGTCGTCCATACCGACACTCTGCCGTAGGGGTACGACACTTTCGGCAACCATCCACCGCACGCTGCGGCGCCTTCGCCGAACGCGCCCCCGCTAAGCCGTGCCGGTGCGACACCCGGGGGACCGGGCGTGGTTCCATCGCGGGGTGAACGCGAGGCGAACGGCGCAGGCGGACGCGCGGCTGGTGCGCCCGCCGGTCACCGCCACACCCTCGTTCACCTGGGACGAAGGCGCCCGGCGGGTGCTCTCCGCACCCGGGGGGTTCCTCCGCGTGCTCGGCGGCCCCGGCACCGGCAAGACGGCGCTGCTGGCCTCGGCCGCCACCCGCCGCATCGCCGAGGGTGCCGACCCGGAGAGCGTGCTCGTGCTGACCACGTCCCGCAGGTCCGCGGACGCGTTGCGCGCCGACATCACGCAACGCCTCACCGCCGACCCCGACCAGGCGCGGCCGCTGCCGCGGACCGTCCGCGAACCGCTCGTGCGGACCGTGCACTCCTACGCCTATTCGCTGCTGCGGCTGGAGGCGATGGCCGGCGAGCTGCCGCCGCCGCGGCTGCTCGCCGGCGCCGAGCAGGACGTCGTCGTCCGCGAACTGCTGGCCGGCGACCTCGACGAAGAGGCCGAGTACTGGCCAGAGCAGCTGCGGCCGGCCCTGATGGTCCCGGGCTTCGCCGAAGAGCTGCGCGACCTGCTGATGCGCGCGGCCGAGCGCGGGCTCGGCCCGGAGGACCTCGCCGAGCTGGGCCGGCGCCGCGGCCGCGAGGAGTGGATTGCCGCCGGGCAGTTCTGGGCGCAGTACGAGGAGGTCACACAGCTGCAGGGCGCGGGCGGCAACGCACTCGGCGTGGCGAGCGCGCCCGCGCTGGACGCCGCCGAGCTCGTCACCTCCGCGCTGCTCGCTCTGGAGGACGACGACGAGCTGCGCGAACGCGAGCGCACCCGCGTCCGGCACCTGTTCGTCGACGACGCCCACCACCTCGACCCGCTGCAGACCAGCCTGGTCCGGGTGATCGGGCACACCGCGGCCGAGTTCGTCGTGGCCGGCGACCCCGACCAGAACGTGTTCTCCTTCCGCGGGGCCGACGCGCGGCTGTTCGCCGACGCCGACCCGGACGGCAGCCGGACCGTCACGCTGACCACGTCACACCGGCTCGCCCCGGCCGTGCGGCTCGCGGTGGCCAAGATCGGCGCGACGCTGCCGGGTGCTTCGCCGCACCGCAAGATCGTCCCGCCGAAGGGGGCGACCGGCGGGAACGTCCGCGTCCGCGTGATGCCGACCCCGGCCGCCGAAGCGAGCTGGATCGCCGACCAGCTCCGCCGCGCGCACCTCGTCGACGGCGTGCCGTGGTCGGAGATCGCGGTGCTCGTCCGGTCGCCGGCGCGGACTTTCCTGGTGCTGCAACGAGCTCTGCGCGCCGCGGGTGTCCCGATCGGGTCGGCGACCGAAGAACTGCCGCTGGCCAAACAGCCCGCGGTGCGGCCGCTGCTGGCCGTGCTGAAGCTCGCGCCGTCACCCGGACTCCTCGACGTCGACCTCGCGGAGATGCTGCTTTCGTCGTCGCTCGGCGGCGCGGATCCCTTGGCGCTGCGACGGTTGCGGCGCGGCCTGCGTCGGCTCGAACTGGCCGGCGGTGGCCAGCGGTCGAGTGACGAGCTGCTCGTGGAAGCGTTGCGCGGCGGCGACATCCTGGCCGGGCTCGCCGACGCCGAGGCCGAGCCGGTGCGGCGCGTCGGCGGGCTGCTGCGCGTCACGCACCAGGCCGTGGCGCGCGGTGAGGGCGTCGAGCAGGTGCTGTGGCAGCTGTGGCGGGAAAGCGGGCTTCAGGACAAGCTGCTGAAGCAGGTCGAACGCGGCGGATCGCTGGGTGCGCAGGCCGACCGCGACCTCGACGCCGTCGTCGCGCTGTTCGACGCCGCGGGCCGGTACGTCGACCGGCTGCCCCGGGCGAGTGTCGCCTCCTTTGCGGATTATCTTGGCGCGCAACGGATCGCGGGTGACACGCTGGCCCCGGGGGCGGTTCCGTCCGATGGTGTCTCGCTGCTCACCGCGCACGCCGCCGCCGGTCGCGAGTGGACGGTCGTCGCCGTCGCCGGCGTCCAGGAGGGCGCGTGGCCGGACCTGCGACTGCGGGGGTCCGTGCTGGGCGTGGAGCGGCTCAAGGACCTGATGGCCGGGGTGGACGACGACGCCGTCTCCCAGACGGCGCCGATCCTCGCCGAGGAGCGGCGCCTGTTCTACCTCGCGATGAGCCGCGCGAAGCAGACGCTGCTGGTCACGGCGGTCTCGGGCGAGGACGAGCAGCCGTCCCGGTTCCTCGACGACCTGGAGGAGAACGGCGCCGACGACGGCGGGCTCGACTCGCGGATGAAGCCGCCCGGCCGGTCGCTGGTGCTCGCCGAGCTGGTGGGAGAGCTGCGCGAGGTCGTCTGCGACGACAAGGCCGACCCGGCGCGGCGGCGGCGGGCGGCGAAGCAGCTGGCGCGCTTGGCCGACGCGCACGTCCCTGGCGCGCACCCCTCCACGTGGTACGGCCTGCTGCCGGCGTCCAGCGACGAGCCGGTGCACCCGCCGGGCGACCTGATCCGGATCTCACCGTCCACAGTGGAAATCCTGACGAAGTGCCCGCTGCGCTGGATGATCGAGCGCCACGGCGGCAGCGACCCGGCCCAGCTGGCGGCGGTGACCGGGACGCTGGTGCACGGGCTCGCCCAGGCGGTGGCGTCCGGGAGCACGGGCGCGGAACTGCAGGCGGCGCTGGACGAGGCATGGGTGCGCGTCGACGCGGGGGCGCCGTGGTTTTCCCGGCGTGAACGGCGTCGCGTCGAGCAGATGCTGCGCAACTTCACGACGTGGCTGGAGCGCAGCCGGGCGGAGCTGAAGGAAGCCGGGGTCGAGCAGGACATCGAGGTCGAGCTGCCGGCCGGGGGCGAGGACGAGGTCCGGGTGCTGCTGCGCGGCCGCGTCGACCGGGTGGAGCTGGACTCCGACGGGCGGCCGGTGATCGTCGACATCAAGACGGGGAAGGTCCCGGTGTCGGGCGCGGAGGCCGAGGCGCACCCGCAGCTGGCGGCGTACCAGCTGGCGGTGCTGCTGGGGGCGATCGAGGGCCGGACCGAGGCGGGCGGCGCGCGGCTGGTGTACGTCGCGAAGGCCAACAACAAGACGGGAGCGACGGAACGGTCGCAGCCGCCGCTCGACGAGGTGGGCGGCAAGCAGTGGCTGGAGCTGGTCCAGAAGGCGGCGGCATCGGCTGCGGGGCCGGACTACCAGGCCCAGGAGAACCCGGACTGCGACCGGTGCCCGGCGCGGGGGTGCTGCCCGCTCCGGCCCGAGGGGCGGCAGGTGCCAGGCCCGTGAACTATCTGGTGAGTTCGCTCGGGTCGCGGAGTCGGGCGGCTCGAGGGCGGATGAACTATCTGGTGAGTTCGGTCAGTGCGGCAATGAACTATCCGGTGAGTCCGGCTGCAGTGGTGCCGGGTTGGCCGGGCCGCGGGTTTGTGAACTATCCGGTGAGTTCGTTGGCTGCGCGGCACCACGCAAGCGCAAGCTTTATGAACCATCTAGTGAGTTCACCCGCCGGGCGTGAGTCCGCGGCCGGTGCGGGGCTTCGCGGGGTGCGGCCGTGAGCCCGCTCGTCATCGCCAACCCCGTCGAGCCCGCCGAACTCGCCGACGCGCTCGGCCTGCACCGGCCCACGCCCGAACAGGCCACCGTCATCGCCGCGCCCGTCGAACCATCCCTCGTCGTCGCCGGGGCCGGGGCCGGGAAGACCGAAACCATGGCCGCGCGGGTCGTCTGGCTCGTCGCCAACGGCATCGTCAGCCCCGACCGCGTCCTCGGCCTCACCTTCACCCGGAAGGCCG
Organism: Streptomyces sp. MN03-5084-2B; assembly: GCA_033793495.1. GTDB lineage: Bacteria > Actinomycetota > Actinomycetes > Mycobacteriales > Pseudonocardiaceae > Amycolatopsis. The sequence continues at coordinate 29,899 of JARAWT010000023.1, forward strand.
CGCGCCAGCTCGGCGAACGCGTCCGCGCCCGGCTGCGCCGCCTCGCCGGCTCCGGTCTCCTCGACCGCCTCGACCCGACCGGCGGCCTGCGGTCCACCGTCGTCGCCGGCGAACCCACCGTCCTCACCTACCACGCCTACGCCGGCCGCCTGCTGTCCGAACACGGCCTCCGCCTGCCGGTCCAGCCCGGCGTCCGGCTCCTCTCCGAAACCTCGTCGTGGCAGATCGCGCACCGGGTGGTGTCCACCTGGGACAACGAACTCGACACCGACCGCGTCCCGCCGACCGTGACCGCCGACCTGCTCGCCCTGGCCGGGGAACTGGGCGAGCACCTCGTCTCCACCGAGCAGCTCGCCGAGTACACCACCTGGCTGTGCCGCGTCATCGAGAACGCGCCGCGCGCCAAGGGCCAGCGGGCCGCGCTGCCGCAGAAACTCACCGAAATCATGGCGGCGCAACACTTCCGGCTCGCGCTGCTGCCACTCGTCGACGACTACCACCGCCGCAAGCGCAACGAAGGCGCGCTGGACTTCGCCGACCAGATGTCCCTCGCCGCGCAGCTGGCCGGCGGGTACCCGTCGGTCGTGCGCGGCGAGCGCGAACGCTATGGCGCCGTGCTGCTCGACGAGTACCAGGACACCGGACACGCCCAGCGCGTGCTGCTGCGGGCCCTGTTCGGCGGCGTGGAGAACCCGCCGATGCCGGTCACCGCCGTCGGCGACCCGGCGCAGGCGATCTACGGCTGGCGCGGTGCCAGCGCGGCCAACCTGCCCCGGTTCACCACGGACTTCCCGCGCTTCGACGGCGAGCGGCTCGTCCCCGCGCACGAATTCGGGCTGCTGACCAGCTTCCGCAACCCGCCGGAGATCCTGGAACTCGCGAACGCGATCGCCGAACCGCTGCGCGCCGCCGGCCTCGGCGTCGAACGGCTGCGGGCGCGCGAAGGTGCCGGGCCCGCGGACATCGCGTGCGCGCTGCTGCCGGACATCCGCGCCGAGCGCGCGTGGGTCGCCGACGCCCTCGCCCGGCGCTGGTACGCCCACCAGGAAGAGGCCGGCAAGCCGCCGACCGCCGCGGTTCTGGTGCGGCGCCGCGCCGACATGGCCCCGATCGCCGCCGAACTGCGGGCGCGCGGGCTGCCGGTCGAGGTCGTCGGGCTCGGCGGCCTGCTGGACGAGCCCGAGGTCGCGGACCTCGTCTCGACGCTGAAGGTGCTCGCGGACCCGCTGTCCGGGAGCGCGGCGGCCCGGCTGCTGACCGGCGCCCGCTGGCGGCTCTCGGCGGCCGACGTCGCCGCGCTGTGGCGGCGGGCGGGCGAGCTGTCCAGCCCCGAAAAACCCGACACGCCGGAGCTGGTCGTCGAGCGGGTCGAGCAGGCCGGGTTGATCGACGCCATCGACGAGCCGGGCGACCCGGCGCGGTACTCCGAAGAAGGCTACAAACGCATCCGGCGGATCGGCTGGGAGCTGGCCGCGCTGCGGCGGCGGCTCGACCAGTCGCTGCCGGAACTCGTCGCCGACGTCGAACGCACGATGCTGCTGGACGTCGAATCCCTGGCGCGGCCGGGATCGGCAGGGCGGGCGCACCTGGACGCGTTCGCCGAAGTCGTCACCGACTACGCCGAGACGGCGCCGACGGCGACCCTGTTGTCCTTTGTGGACTACCTGAACACCGCCGCGCACGCCGAGGACGGGCTCACGCCGGGCGAGGTAGAGGTCGTGCCGGACCGCGTGCAGGTGCTGACCGTGCACTCGGCGAAGGGCCTCGAGTGGGAGGTCGTCGCCGTGCCGCACCTGGTGCACGACGTGTTCCCCGGACGGCGGCGGTCGTCGTCGTGGCTCCGGACCGCGACGTCGCTGCCGGCGAAGCTGCGCGGTGACGCCGAGGACCTGCCGGAGCTGCGGATCGCCGAGGGCTACGATCGCAAGGAAGTCCAAGAAGGACTGGAGCTGCACGAAGCCGGGTTCGTCGAGCGGGAACAGGCGGAGGAACGGCGGCTCTGCTACGTCGCGCTGACGCGGTCCGAGCACGCGCTGATCGTCTCCGGGCACTGGTGGAACGAAAGCAGCAGCCGGGCGAAGGGGCCGTCGGAGTTCCTCACCGAGATCGCCGACGTCGTGCGCGAGACCGGGGCAGGACAGCTCGCGGAGTGGGCTCCGGAGCCCACCGAGGACGACGAAAACCCCCTGGTCACGGACTCGCGGGCGGCGCGCTGGCCGGTCGATCCCCTCGGCGACCGCCGCACCGGCGTGCAGACCGGGGTGGAACTGGTGTCCGAGGCGCTGGCGTCGCCGCCGGAGGCGGAAGAGTCCGAAGAGGACGATCCCGACGGCTGGCTGACCGACACCGACGTCCTGCTGGAGGAATGGGCGCGCAAGGACGACCACGTCAAGCGGGTCCCGTTGCCGTCGCGGCTTTCGGTGAGCCAGCTGGTCGCCCTGGCCGACGACGCCGCCCGGCTCGCCGCCGACCTGCGCCGGCCGCTGCCGGTGGAACCCAACAGCTTCGCCCGCCGCGGCACGGAGTTCCACAGCTGGCTGGAGCGCCGCTTCGCGGGCGACCAGCTCATCGAGATCGACGACCTCCCGGGCGCGGCCGACTTCGGCGAGGCCCCGGACGCGGACTTCGAGGAACTGCAGACGGAGTTCGAGAAGAGCGAGTGGGCGTCTCGGGTCCCGGTGGCGGTGGAGGTGACGTTCTCGGCCGACGTCGAAGGCGTCACCCTGCGCGGCCGCATGGACGCGGTCTTCGCCGACCCGGACGGCGGCTGGACGGTGGTCGACTGGAAGACCGGAGCGGTCCCGCCGGAATCCCGGATCCCGGCCCTGTCGGTCCAGCTGGCGGCGTACCGGATGGCCTGGGCGGCGCTGAAGAACGTCCCGGTCGAGCGGGTCCGCGCGGCGTTCCACTACGTCCGCGCCAACCGCACGATCCGCCCGGCCGACCTTCTGCCCCCGGACGCCCTCCGCGGCCTCCTCCGCGACCTCCCCGAGGCGTGATCAGACCCGTAACTCGCGTGATTGGGGACGTAACTCGTGTGACTGGGGACGTAACTCGTGTGACTGGGGACGTAACTCGCGAGTTCCGGGTTCGATCACGCGAGTTACGCGTTGTCGCGGACTTTCAGGGCCCAGGCGACCAGGGGCCATTGGAGGGGGAGACGGCCGAGGGTGATCGCGCGGAACTTCGCCGGGGCCTGCTTGCGCTGCGCGTCGACGGCCATCTTCACGTTCGCCGGGAAGATGCCGACGAACAGCAGGGCCGCGGCCAGCGCGCCGAGGCGGCGGGTGCGCGGTGCGGCGATCGCGGCGGCGACGCCGATTTCCGCGACGCCGGAGGCGTAGGTCCACGTCCGTGCGGAACCCGGCAGCTGCTTCGGGATCTGGGCGTCATACGGCTTCGGCTTCACGAAGTGCATGAGACCGCCGGCGGTCAGCAGCCCGGCGAGGAAGTGCGCGGGCCGTTGCGAGGTTGCCATGAACTCATCGTTTCACGCGGCGGCGCGGTGTCCGGTTCGGCTATCCTCCGGGCGTGAGTGACGCTCGACACGAGCCAGCATGAAGGCCCTCAAACGGTTGCCGCTGGGCAGTCTCACCGATCGGCCCGACCACGAGCTCGTCGGCATCCTGCGGATGCCGGAGCTCACGGTCAGCCCGCTCCGCGCGATCGTCAAGCGGATCATCGGTGCGACGCTCGCGCTGCTGGCCACGGTGGTCATCGTCTACCTCGACCGCGACGGCTACCGCGACGCCAACGGCGACGGCCTGTCCCTGCTGGACAGCCTGTACTACGCCACCGTCTCGCTGTCGACGACCGGCTACGGCGACATCGCGCCGGCCACGTCGTCCGCCCGGCTGGTGAACGTCCTGGTGATCACCCCGCTGCGGGTGCTCTTCCTCATCGTCCTGGTCGGGACCACCCTGGAAGTGCTCACCGAGCGCTCCCGCCAGGCGTTCAAGATCCAGAAGTGGAGGACGAAGGTGCGCGACCACACGGTCGTCGTCGGGTTCGGCACCAAGGGCCGGTCCGCCGTCAACGCGCTGCTCGGCGACGAGAACATCGCCCCCGAACAGATCGTCGTCGTCGACACCGACCAGCAGGCCCTCGACGCGGCGAGCGCGCTCGGCCTCGTCGCCGTGCACGGCTCGGCCACCCGGTCCGACGTCCTGCGCGTGGCCGCGGTGCAGCACGCGCGCGCGGTCGTGGTCGCCCCGAACCGCGACGACACGGCGGTGCTCGTCACGCTCACCGCCCGCGAGCTGGCGCCCAAGGCGCACATCGTCGCGTCGGTGCGGGAGGCGGAGAACGTCCACCTGCTCAAGCAGTCGGGCGCCAACCAGGTCGTCGTCTCCAGTGAGACGGCCGGGCGGCTGCTCGGCATGGCGACGTCGACGCCGCTGGTCGTGGACATCATGGAGGACCTGCTGACCCCGGAATCGGGCCTGGCGATCGCCGAGCGGGCGGTCGAACCGTCCGAAGAGGGCGGTTCGCCGCGGCACCTGGCCGACCTCGTCCTCGGCCTGGTCCGCGACGGCGTCCTCTACCGCGTGGACGCCCCGCAGGCCGACGCCATCGAGCCCGGCGACAAGCTGCTGTACGTCAAGAAGGTGACCCAGGCGGAGAAGATCGAGCGCTGACCAGGGCACCTGGGTTTTGCCCGCGGGATCTGGAACCATGACCGGGTGCCCCCGCGACCTCTCGCCCTCACGTGGCCCACGGTGGCGATCCCCGCCGCGGCGGGCGTGCTCGTCGTGCTGCTCGCCTGGCTGGCCGGGCCCGGGCTGCTGGGGATCGGCAGCGAAGTCGTCGGCGCGCCGGTGCAGGCGGAGATCACCAAGCCCGCGCCGTGCGACCGCCCCGACGCGAAGGAAACCGTGAAGTTCACCGTCGCCGGGAAGGCCCACGAAGGCACCCTCGACGGCTGTGGGCACGGTCAAGGCGAACGCGTCGAGGTCGCCGTCCCGGACGTGTTGCCGGCTCAGGGCCCGGCCGTCGTCTACGCCGCCGACACGTCGATGGGCGCGTCGGACGCCCGGCGCCCGCTCGGCCTGGCGCTGCTGGTGTTCGCGTGCTTCTCCGGCGGGATGTTCGTCTACCTGTGGCTGCGCATCCCGGCGCGGCCGAGGCCCGCGAAGGTCAGCTGACCTCGGACGACGGCGCCGCGAAGGTGTTGCAGTCGGCGATCCGGTTGCTCGTCGCGCCCGCCCGCCACCAGGACGCGTAGTGCGCGTTCGTCCCGTGGTCATGGCTGCGGGAGGTGTTGTCGCCGCGGGTCTCCTGGTCGTTCCAGGCCTTGTTGTACATGTCGCGGGTGATCGTGCCGCCCTGGTCGACGTGCGCGCCGAGGAACATCCCCGAGAAGCACTGGGCCTGCAGTTCCTTGCGCCGCGACATCTCGAGCCCGGCCGGGCTGTTCTGGCCGGCCTCGTAGATCTTCTGCCAGGCCGCGTCCATCAGGCCGGCGACCTCCTGCACGTGGTGGCCGTACTCGTGGGCGAACAGGGCGAGGTAGACGCCGGGGTTGTTGCCGTACTGGTCGGTCTGGAGGCCGCGGAACGGGACGTACAGGTTGTTTTCGCAGTAGTACGCGGCCGTCGCGATGCCGACCTGGATGGTGCCGCACTCGGTTTCGAAGCTCGCGCCGGTCGGGAAGTGCAGCGACGGCGGCGTGAACGGCAGGTGGTAGGCCGTGAGGAACGGGCCCCACGCCGCGTCGAGGCACTTGCTGGCGGCGGTGAAGAACGCTTCCGCGCCTTCCTGCGTGCTCTGCCAGGCCGGCAGCGTGCAGACGCGGTTCTGCAGGCCGGCGTTGGGGTCCTGCAGGATCGGGTGGTCGGCCAGCTTGAGGATCTTCTGCGGGCCGGTCGGGCTGGGCGTCGGCTCGTCGGTCGCCGGGTTCGACGCCGAGGCCGGGGCACCCGCGCCGCCGGGGGGCAGCTGCTGCGGGGGGAGGTCCTGCGACGACGGGACGTCACGGAGGTTCGGGTTGGCCAGCGGGGTGCTGTCGCGGTTGAGGGCGACGATGGCGACCAGCCCGAGCACCAGCACGGCCACCGCGCCGAGGCACACGCCGATCACCGCCGCCGCCGAACGGCGCTTCGGCGCGGACACGGTGTGCGGGCGGCCCAGCCACGGGAGATCCGGTTGCGCATCCGGCACCGGCGGCGGCTGCACGGTTCCGCGAGGCGGTACCTGGCCGGGGGGCGGTTGCGTCACTAGGCAGTCCCGAAGGGTCTCGGTACGGACCGGGGGTACCCGATCCCGCCATTCAGCATATCGGGGGAATGGGCCGTCTCGCACCCGTCCGTGCGCGCCGCGTCACGGCACACCGACGTCACCCCAGGTCTGGCCGGGTGCAAGTCGCTCTGAGAGAGTGTGGTCAAGCAGGTACTGCAGGCGAGGGGCTTCGATGACAGACACCGGTGGCGCGCCCGGCGGCGAGGGTGCCGACACGCCGACTCCGAGCCAGGGCGTCCCCCAGGCTCCCGCCCCCGGATCGGGTGAGCCGAAACGGCCGGAAGATCACGCCACGTCACCGGCGACGCCGCCGCGAGGCTGGCAGGCACCGGACGCGCAGGCCGCTCCGCCGACCCCGCCTCCGGGCTGGCAGCACGGGCCGGCCTACCGGCCGGACGCGGTGCCGCCCTTCACCGGCCAGCAGCAGCCGCAGTACCAGCCGCCGCGCTGGAACCCGAACGGGCTCGGCCGCCCCGGCGTGATCGCGCTGCGGCCGCTCAACATCGGCGACATTCTCGACGGCGCGATCACCGCGATCCGCCGCAGCCCGCTGCTCGTGCTCGGCATCGGGGTGGTGATGGCGGTGATCGGGGCCGCGATCGACTTCCTGCTGCAGAAGTACGTGCTCACGACGTTGGGGAGCGTCTCCTCGGTCCAGATCGGCCCCGCGACGACCAACGAGGAGGCGCGCAACATCTTCTTCGGCGTGCTCGGCGACTCCGGCATCGCGACGATCGTCCGGGCGCTGGTCTCGGCGTTCCTGCACGCCGTCACCGCCGGCCTGATGGCCGCGGTGATGGGCAGGCTGGCGCTGGGCCGCGAGGTCACCTTCGGCATCGCGTGGCGCGAGGTGCGGCCACGGCTGCTGCCGCTGCTCGGCGTGGCGGCCGTCTTCTCGCTGCTCAGCACCATCGGCGTGCTGCTCTGCATCGTCCCGGGCGTGCTCGCGTGGACGTTCTGGGCGCTGGCCGCCCCGGCACTGGTGCTCGAGCGCGGGACGTTCCGGGAGGCGTTCGCCCGGTCGGTCAAACTGGTCGGCAGCGCGTTCTGGCGGGTGCTCGGCGTCCTGCTGCTGGCCGTGGTCATCCAGACGTTCCTCGAGTACATCATCCAGCTGCCGTTCCTCCTGGGCACCGGCCTGTTCAGCGACATGTTCAGCCCCGGCAAGGTGACCCTGCCGAGCACCGGTGACCTGCTGCTGGCGTCGGCCGGGCAGATCATCGCCAGCACCATCGCGATCCCGTTCGTCGCGCTGGTGACCGTGATCGTCTACCTCGACCAGCGGATGCGCCACGAAGGCATGGACATCGAGCTGGCCCGCGCCGCGGGGGTCCAGCCGCCGCAGGCATGGTGACCTTCCGGCTCGGGGACGTCCCGGTCGACATCGACCGGGACGCGGCCCGCCGCGCAGCCGAACAGGAACTTTCGGACCCGAAGTACCAGGAGGCGCGGCCGGGCTTCGTGCAGGAGATCTCGCAGTGGCTGGGTCAGCAGCTGGAAAAGCTGCTGAGCGGCGCGTCCTCGGGCGTCCCCGGCGGGATCTTCGGGGTCGTGCTGATCGTCGTGCTGCTGATCGTCCTCGTCGTGGTGATCCGGCTGCGCACGGGCAAGGTCGCCGGCTCGGCGCGGGCCGATCGCCTCGTCTTCGGCGGGTCGCGCAAGAGTGCCGGCGACTACCGCCGGTCGGCCGTGGAAGCCGCCGCCGCGGGCCGGTTCGACGACGCCGTGCGCGACCGGTTCCGCGCCGTCGTGCGGGCCCTGGAGGAACGCGCGCTGCTCGACGCCCGCTCCGGCCGGACAGCGGACGAGGCCGCCAACGAAGCCGGGCAGCTGCTGCCGAACGTCGCCGACCAGCTGCGGCAGGGTGCCCAGCTCTTCGACGACGTCCACTACGGCGGCCGCGAAGGCACCGAAGCGGCCTACCGCACGCTGACCGAGCTGGACGAACGCTGCCTCCGTGAGCGACCGGTCGCGATGGCGGCCCCGTGAGCACCTCCGTTTCGCCGGACCTGCGCCGGATCTGGCGTGGCGCCCGGGTTCCCCTGGCCCTGCTCGCCGTGATCTTCGTCGCCGGCGCCCTGCTCCTGCTCGGCCGCGGCGAACAGGTCTACGGCGCTCTCGAACCCGGCTCGTACGAACCCGGCGGCGCGCACGCCGTCGTGAAGCTGCTGAGGGACCAGGGCGTCGACGTCCGGATCGCGCACACGGCCGCCGAAGCGGACGCCGAAGCCGGCGACGACGCGACGCTGCTCGTCACCGACCCCGACCTGGCCCCGGCGAAGCGGTTCGACGCGCTGCGCGAGCGCGTGGCCGACGTCGTCCTGGTGACGCCGGGGGAGGCGACGCTGCGTGACTCGCTGCCGCTGGTGCACCCGGTGGGGCGCAGCGACGTCGAAACCCTGAAGCCGCAGTGCACGGTCGCCGCGGCGGTCGCGGCCGCCGAGGTCACGCTCGGCGGGATCGGCTATGCCTCGCCCGGCGCCCGCTCGTGCTACCCCGGCGAGGACGGCGGCGGCACGCTGCTGCAGCTCGCCGAGGGCGACCGCACGACGACGCTGCTCGGCTCGCCGGCGCCGCTGACCAACGCGCGCCTCGCCGAAGAGGGCAACGCGGCGCTGGCGCTGCGCCTGCTCGGCGCGCACCCGAAGCTCGTCTGGTACCTGCCGGCCACTGAGGACCCGGCGCTGGACGACACCCGCCGGTCGATCTTCGAGCTGATCCCGGACGGCTGGTACTTCGGGGCCGCGCAGGCGTTCGTCGCCGTGGCCCTGCTGGCGTTGTGGCGGGCCCGCCGGCTCGGGCCGGTGGTCACCGAGCCGCTGCCGATCGTGGTCCGCGCGGCCGAAACGGCCGAGGGCCGGGCCCGGCTGTACCGGCGGGCGAAGGCGGCCGGGCACGCGGGTGAGACGCTGCGCGAAGCGGCGCGCGAACGGCTGCGGACCGTGCTGGGCCTGCCGCGCGACGCCGACCCGGCGGCGCTGGTGGCGTCGGTGAGCACGCGGACCGGCCGGCCGGCGAACGACGTCGGCGCGGTCCTCTACGGCCCGCCGGTGCCCGACGACCCCGCGCTGGTCCGGCTGGCCGGCGAACTGGACAGGGTGGAACGAGAGGCAGGACGAAGTTGACCAGCGAGAACGCGACCGGGGCCCGGGAAGCGCTGATCGCGCTGCGCGCCGAGGTCGGCAAGGCCGTCGTCGGCAACGACGCCGCCGTCACCGGCCTGATCCTGGCCCTGCTGTGCCGGGGGCACGTGCTGCTCGAAGGCGTCCCCGGCGTCGCGAAGACGCTGCTCGTGCGGGCCCTGGCCGCGGCGCTGGACCTGGAGACCACGCGCGTGCAGTTCACGCCGGACCTGATGCCCGGCGACGTCACCGGGTCGATCGTCTACGACGCGCACAGCGGCGAATTCTCCTTCCGCGAGGGGCCGGTGTTCACGAACCTGCTGCTCGCCGACGAGATCAACCGGACGCCGCCGAAGACGCAGTCGTCGCTGCTGGAGGCGATGGAGGAGCGGCAGGTCTCGCTCGACGGCAAGTCGCGGCCGCTGCCGGACCCGTTCATCGTGATCGCCACCCAGAACCCGGTGGAGTACGAGGGCACCTACCCGCTGCCGGAGGCGCAGCTGGACCGGTTCCTGCTCAAGCTGACCATGCCGGCGCCCTCGCGCGAGGACGAGATCGGCATCCTGTGGCGGCACGCGCAGGGCTTCGACCCGCGCAACCTCGCGGCGGCGGGCCTGAAGGCGGTCGCCGGTGCCCCGGAACTGGCGGCCGCGCGCGAAGCCGTGGCCCGCGTGACGATCGGGCCCGAGGTGATCGGGTACGTCGTCGACCTGTGCCGGGCGACGCGCTCGCTGCCGTCGGTGCGGATCGGCGTTTCCCCGCGTGGCGCCACGGCGTTGCTCGCGGTGACCCGGGCGTGGGCGTGGCTCGCCGGGCGCGACTACGCGACCCCCGACGACGTCAAGGCCCTGGCGCGGCCCGCGCTGCGGCACCGCCTGGACGTCCGGCCGGAGGCCGAGCTCGAGGGCGTCACCGCGGACGGCGTGCTGGACCGCGTGCTCGCGTCCGTGCCCGTGCCGCGCTGACATGGCGGTCACCGGAAGGCTCGGGCTGCTGGCGCTGTTCGGCGCGCTGGTGGTCGGCTTGCTCCTGCCGTCGGCCACCGGGCTGCTGGTGGTCGGCGCGGTGCTGCTGGTGCTCGTCGTCGCCGACGTCGTGCTGGCGGGAAGCGTGCGGTCGCTGACGTTCTCGCGTTCGGGCGACACCTCGGTCCGGCTCGGCGAGCCGTGCGAGGTGACGCTCGTGGTCGCCAACCCGGGACGGCGGGCCGTGCGCGGGCAGCTGCGCGACGCGTGGCCGCCGTCGGCGGGTGCCGAAGACCGGCATTCCGTGCGCGTCCCGGCGGGCGAGCGGCGGGCACTGGTGACGGCGTTGCGGCCGACCCGCCGCGGGGACCGGACGGCGGCGCGGGTGACGGTCCGGTCGGTCGGGCCGCTCGGCCTGGCCGCCCGGCAGGGGTCCCACGCGGTGCCGTGGACGGTCCGGGTGCTGCCGCCGTTCCACAGCCGCAAGCACCTGCCGTCGCGGCTGGCGCGGCTGCAGCAGCTCGACGGCCGCAACGCGGTGCTGATCCGGGGCCAGGGCACGGAATTCGACTCGCTGCGCGAGTACGTCATCGGCGACGACGTCCGGTCCATCGACTGGCGGGCGACCGCGCGGGCGGCCGACGTCATGGTCCGGACGTGGCGCCCCGAGCGCGACCGGCACGTGGTGCTGGTCCTCGACACGGGCCGCGTCTCGGCGGGCCGGGTGGGCGACGCGCCCCGGCTCGACGCGGCGATGGACGCGGCGTTGCTGCTGGCGGCACTGGCTTCCCGCGCCGGCGACCGCGTCGACCTGATCGCCTACGACCGGCGCCTGCGGGCGGCGGTGCAGGGGACATCGGGGGCGGCGCTGCTGACGTCGCTGGTGAACGCGATGGCGCCGATCGAGCCGTCGCTGGTCGAGACGGACGCGCGCGGCATGGTCGCGGAGGTGCTCCAGCGGACGCGGCGCCGGGCGCTGGTCGTGCTGCTGACCGGGCTGGACGCGGCGCCGCTGGAGGAGGGCCTGTTCCCGGTGCTGAGCTCGCTGACCGGGCGGCACGAGCTGATGGTGGCCTCGGTGGCGGACCCCCGGGTCGCCGAGATGCTGTCGGCCCGCGGCGACGCGGAAGCGGTCTACGACGCGGCGGCGGCGGCGCGCACGACGGCCGAGCGCCGGCGGGTGACCGAGCGGCTGGTGCGGCACGGCGTGAGCGTGGTGGACGCGGTCCCCGAGGAGCTGCCGCCGGCGCTGGCGGACCGTTATCTGGCCCTGAAAGCCGCCGGGCGGCTCTAGGCCGCTTCGGGGAGGGCGTCGCCGGCGTCGCGGGCGTCGAGGTCGCCGACCTCGCCGTCCTTCGCCGCGCGGCGGCCGAGCGTGAAAACGTAGGCCAGGAAAGCGACTTCGACCGCCGCGCCGATGCCGACGCGCAGCCACGTCGGCCAGCCCGACGGGGTCACGAACGCCTCGATGATCCCGGACACGAACAGCACGCACGTCAGCCCGAGCGCCATCACCACCACCGACCGGCCCTGCTCGGCGAGGGCCGCCGTGCGGGAGCGGCGGCCCGGGTCGATCACCGTCCAGCCCAGCCGCAGGCCGGTGCCCGCCGCGACGAACACCGCCGTCAGCTCCAGGAGGCCGTGGGGGAGCAGGAGGCCGATCATCACGTCGCCGCGGCCGGCCGCGCTCATCGCGCCGATGATCACCCCCGCGTTGAGCGAGTTCATCCAGAGCGCGGCGATCACCGGCAGGCCCAGCGCGACGCCGAGGAACAGGCAGGTCGCCGCCACCCACGCGTTGTTCGTCCACACGTGCGCCGCGAAGGACGCCGCCGGTCCGGTCGAGTAGTAGCTCTCCGCCTCGCCGCCGGGCTTGGTCAGCTCGCTCAGCTGGTCCGGGGAGCCCAGTGACGCGCGGACGACCGGGTCGCGCGCGACCCAGACGGCGATCACCGCCATCACCACGATCGACACCAGCGCGGCCGGGATCCACCAGCGTCGCGACAGGTAGACCGCGGCGGGGAACCGGCGCGTGAAGAACCGGGCGACGTCGCGCCAGGCCGGGTTGTGCGACCCGGACACCGCCGACCGGCCGCGGGCCACCAGATCGGACAGCCGGCCGAGCAGGGCCGGGTCCGGCGCGACCGACCGCACGATCGACAGGTGCGTCGCGGTCCGCTGGTAGAGCGTCACCAGCTCGTCGGCTTCCGGCCCGGTCAGCTTGGTGCCGGGCTTGGTCAGCTCGCCGAGCCGGTTCCACTCCGCCGTGTGCGCAGCGACGAAGACGTCCACATCCACGCCGTCACCCTATCCGTCGATACGCTGGGCAGCGTGCACGAGGAATCGGAGCTGGTCACCGGCGAAGCGGTCGTCCTGGACCTGCGCGTGGCCAAGCTCGCCAGCCGCGCGCTGGCGATGGCGCTGGACGTGCTCGTGCAGTTCGCGCTGCTGCTGGGGGCGATCGTGCTGCTCACGCTGGTGCTGTCGTTCACCGACGAGTCGCTGTTGCTGGCGTTGCTGCTGGTGTTCGTGGTGCTGATCATGGTCGGCTACCCGGTCATCATGGAGACGCTCACGCGCGGCCGCTCGCTGGGCAAGATGGCGGTGGGCCTGCGGGTGGTGCGCGTCGACGGCGGCCCGATCCGGTTCCGGCACGCGCTGGTGCGCGGGCTCGCCGGCTTCGTCGTCGACTTCTGGGCGCTCGGGCTGTTCGGCGCGGTCGCGGTGATCGTGTCGCTGTCCTCGTCGAACGGCCGCCGCGTGGGCGACTTCCTGGCCGGGACGCTGGTGGTCCGCGAACGGGTCCCCGCAGGCGCCGTGCACGCGGCGGTCGCCATGCCGCCGGGCCTCGAGGGCTGGGCGTCCCACCTCGACCTGACCCGGCTCCCGGACGGCCTCGCGCTGGCTAGCCGCCAGTACCTCGCCCGGATCTGGGAACTGAGCGCGGAGGCGTCGCACACGCTGGGCTGGGGGCTCGCGCAGGAGGTCGGGAACGCGCTGGGCACGCCGGTGCCGTCCGGGGTGCCGCCGTGGGCGTTCCTGTCGGCGGTGCTGGCGGAGCGCCGCAACCGCGACCACGCCCGGGCGTTCCAGGCGTACACGGCCCAGGTCGAGGCGGCGCGGGGACGGCTGCCGCAGACCCCGCCGCCGGGGCCGGACCAGCCGGCGTTCCTGCGCGCGGGGTACGCGGCGAACGTCCAGCCGGCCTCGTACGCGGCCCCACCGGCGGCCGGGAGCGGGCCCGTGACGCCGCCGGATCCGCCGACGCCCCCGTCAGGCACACCGGCGCCCGCGGAGAATCCCTTCACCCCGCCGAGCTGACCGGCGCTACGAGACGTCGCCCGAGGGCGAGAGCCACGTGTTGCACTGCTGGTTGCGGTTCTTGGTGGCCCCGTGCTGCCACCAGGAAATATTGTGCTTGGCGCTGCCGTGGTCGCGCTTGCCGTTGCGGGCGTAGTCGTCGCCGCGGTCCTGGGCGTTCCAGGCTTCGTTGTAGAGGTTCTTGTCGACCGAGCCGCCGGAGACCGACGCCGAGCCGAGGAACATGCCGGAGAAGCACTGCGCCTCGAGTTCCATGCGCCGGGACAGTTCCAGGCCCGCCGCCGAGTCGGCGCCCGCGTCGTAGCGCTGGTCGGCGAACGCCTCCGTGATGCCGGACATGTTCTGCACGTGGTGGCCGTACTCGTGGGCCAGAATCGACAGGTACGGGCCCGGGTGGTTGCCCCACACGTCGATCTCGATCCGGTCCATCGGCATGTAGATCGTGTTGTTCGCCGAGCAGTAGAACGGTGTGACGCCGGTCGTCGTGCCGCCGCTGCCGCACGGTGTCGACGATTCCGACAGCGACCGCGGCACCGCCAGGTTCGGCGTCCGGAACGGCAGGTCGACGGCGCCGAGCATGCGCGACCACATCGCGTCGAGGCAGCCGATGCCGGACTGGAAGAACCGCTGGACGCTGGCTTGGTCGGTCGCCCAGCGGCTCAGCGAGCACGGGACGTTCTGCAGGCCGTAGTCCGCGCGGCCGAACAGCGGGTTGTCCCCGGTGGCCGCGACCGAGCGCGGTCCGGACGGCGGTTGCGAGGTCGGTGTCCGGCGTTCGGTGGTGCGGGCGGTCGTCGTTTCCTCGGCCGACGACGTGGTCGCGGTGGTCGTCGCCTCCGTGGTGGTTTCCGCGGTGGTGGTCGGGTAGGTGCTGGAGTAGCCGGCGTCGGCGACGTGCCGTTTGTGGTTCCCGGACAGCGCAACGGTGGCGACGAGCCCGCCGGCGACGAGCACGATCGCGAAGAGGGCGACCGCGACGATGGCACCGGCGTTGGACTTCTTGGCGACGTAGGGGGTGTAGCCGGGCGCGAACCGGGGACCGAACGCCGGCGGCCCGGCCCGGCCCGGGACGAAGCCGGGCGGCACGGCGGCCGGCGGCGGCAGGGGAGCCGGTGCGGGCGGCGGAAGCGGGTGACCGTAGGGCGGCCCCGGGACACCGGGCGCCCGGCCCGGGTACGGCCCACCCGGCGCGGGCGCCCCGAAGGGACCGGGCGGTTGTGGTGCTGGTGCGCCGAAGGGGCCGGGCGGATG
>JARAWT010000023.1:44890-132543 GCA_033793495.1 Streptomyces sp. MN03-5084-2B
GTTGTGGTGCTGGTGCGCCGGAAGGGCCGGGCGGTTGTGGTGCTGGTGCGCCGGAAGGGCCGGGCGGTTGTGGTGCTGGTGCGCCGGAAGGGCCGGGCGGTTGTGGTGCTGGTGCGCCGGAAGGGCCGGGCGGCTGTGCTGCGGGCGCCCCGAACGGGCCGGGCGGTTGTGGCGCCGGTGCGCCGAAGGGGGCCGGTGCCGCGGGCGGCCGTGCGCCAGGCCTCGGCGGCTGCTGCCCGGGCGGCCCACCGGAGCCCGGCTGCGCCCCGAAGCGGTTCGGCGGGCCACCGTGCCCCGGCAAGGGCTGCACCCCCGGCGGCGGCAGCGGCCGCATCCCCGGCGGCGGCACCGGGCGGCGCGGGTCGTGCGGACCGGGACCCTGCGGGCCGTGCGTCATCGAGTGGAACCCCCCGTGCGATTTCCCCGTCGGAACCGGCGTACCTGCGGTGATCGCGCCCGTTCCGGGCGTCAGCATAGATCGAGTGCTCTAGGGTGTGGTGCTGTGTCGATGAAATGGGGGGCCGCCGCCGCGATCGCCGTCGCGGCCGTGCTGGCGACCGCCGGGCCCGCCACCGCGCAGGGGCCGTCGGCCGGGCCCGTCCTGCCGAACCTGCCCGACGACCAGTCCAAGAAACCCCAGCTGCTCACCGGCCAGGACGTCCGGCCGCCCGAGGGGGCCATCGCCGACGTCGCCCTCAAGGTCCTGCGCGACGGCACCCTCTCCGTCACCGAGCACGTCACCGTCCCCGGTGGACAGAAGCTCGTCTCGCGCGTCCCCCTGAAGGTCCCGGCGAGCGACGACCAGGATCGCGTCTTCGCCGTTCGCGACGTCAAGGCCGAAGGCGCCACGGCCGAGCTCACCGGCGACCAGCTCGTCCTCACCTTCCCGGCCGGCGCCGCCACCGTCACCTACACCGTCGACGGCGCCGTCGCCGACCAGAACGGCCGCCAGCAGGCCCGGTGGCAGGTCGCCAGCGGCTTCGACACCCCGCTGGCCAAGCTCACCGCGTCGCTGATCGCCCCGGCGACCCAATTGTCCCCTGTGGACTGTTTCGCCGGGCCCGTCGGCTCCAGCCAGCGCTGCACCCTCGCCGAGCTCGACCACGGCGGCGTCGTCCGGCTCGAACAGAACGACGTCCGCCCCGGCGACCGCGTCGACCTCCTCGTCGGCCTGCCCGCGGGCACCACCCCGGCGAACGCGCGGTTCGCCGCCATCGGCCTGCTCGCCAACGCTTTC
This sequence comes from Streptomyces sp. MN03-5084-2B, assembly GCA_033793495.1. Lineage (GTDB taxonomy): Bacteria > Actinomycetota > Actinomycetes > Mycobacteriales > Pseudonocardiaceae > Amycolatopsis. Next base: position 46,128 of record JARAWT010000023.1, read on the forward strand.
GCGCTGACGCCGCCGACCGGGATCGCCTTCGCCGTCCTGCTCGCCTTCCTCGTCGCCGCCGCGCTGTTCGTGTGGCGGCGGCGCAAGCAGGACGCCGGTGCGCTGCGCACCGCCGCCGGCCCGGTCGAGGTCCTCCTGCGCGACGGCGACCGCATCTGTTTCGCCAGCCCCGACGGCGTGCTGCCCGGCCAGGTCGGCACGGTCGTCGACGAGACCGTCGACGTCGTCGACATCAGTGCCACCGTCGTCGACCTCGCCGTGCGCAACTACCTGTGGCTGGCGGAAGTCCCGGGCCCCGACTGGCAGATCGCCCGCCGCAACCCGCCGGACGAGCACCTCCACGACTTCGAGCGCGCCGTCTGCGAAACCCTGCTGCCGCCGGGAACCGACACCGTGCTCGTGTCGCAGCTGCGGGCGCGCGGCGGCCTCGACCTGCGCCGGATCAGCGACGCGATGTACGCCGACGTCGTCACCAAGCGCTGGTTCTCCCGCCGTCCGGACACCGCCCGCGGCCGGCTGACCTGGCTCGGCGCCGGGATCTTCACCCTCGGCCTGGTCGCCACCGCGGTGCTCACCTTCACCGCCGGGTACGCGCTGTTCGGCGTCGCCGTCGCCCTGGCCGGGCTCGCCGTCGCCGCGGTGGCCGCGCTGCTGCCCTCCCGCACCGCGCGCGGCCGCGCCCTGGTGGGGCAGGTCCGCGGCCTGCTCGACTACCTGCACACCGCCCGCGCCGAGGACATCCCGGCCGCCGACCGCGAGCTGGTGTTCTCCCGTTCGCTGCCGTACGCGGTCGTCCTGGGCGACACCGAACGCTGGCTCGGCACCTTCGCCGCGCTCAACCCGTCGGCCGACGGGTCGGCCGGGCTGTACTGGTACGGCGGCATGGAGGCCGAGCACGACCTGCGCCGGTTCGGCGCGCACTTCCCGTCCTTCCTGACCGCGCTCGACGGCGTGCTCACCGCCGCCGCGGCCCGCTGACCGTGCTCGCCGGGGCGCTCCTGGCGCTCGCACTGGCCGCCGGCCCCGCGGACCAGCCGCCGCTGCCCACCGTTCCCCAGAGCGCCGAGATCCAGCTCAAGGTCCAGCGCGACGGCTCGCTGTCGGTCGCCGAGGCGATCTCGGTTCCGGACGGCGTCACGATGGACCGCCGGGTGGCCCTGCGGGTCCCGGCGCCCCACGACCGCGACCGCGTCTACGGCGTCCGCGACGTCGTCCTGGAAGGCCGCGGGACGGCGAGCGTCGACAAGGACACCTTCACCGTCCACCTGACGTCCGGCACCTCGATCGTCCGGTACACAGTGGACGGGGCGGTCGCCGGTGACCGGGTCACCTGGGAGCTGGCCGGCGGCTGGAACGCCGAGCTGAAGTTCCTCCGCGCCTCCTTCGCCGCGCCGAAGATCCCCACCGCCGTCGACTGCACGGTCGGCGACCTGCCGTGCGGGGCCGCGCAGATCGACCACGCCGGCCTCACCCGCTTCAGCCAGCAGAACCTCGCCGCCGGCCAGCGGATGACCGCCACCGTCGAGCTGCCGGCGGCCACCGTTCCGGCCAACGAGGTCCTGGTGCCGGCGAAGACGCTCGGCGGCGCGTTCGTGCTCACCGCGCCGGTCGGCTGGGCCTGGGCGGGCTTCGGCGCACTCCTGCTGGTCCTGGCCGCGCTGGTGGTGGGCGCTCGCCGCCGTGACGCCGAGGCCGCGGAGCCGGAGAAAGCGAGCCTGCTCGCCGCGAACGGCGAGTTCGCCTCGCCCGCCGGGGTGCTGCCGGGCCACGTCGGCCTGCTCCTGCGCGGCCGGGCCGGGCCGCTCGACCTGGCCGCGACCGTGCTCGACCTCGCCGTCCGCAACTACCTATGGGTGAGCGACGGCGGTTCCCGGCTGACCCGCCGCAACCCCGCCGAGCACCTGTCGCCCTTCGAACGTGCCGTCTTCGAAACCGTCCTGCCGGAGGACACGGTGACGTTCGCCGAACTGCGGCAGCGAACTGTCGAAGTCCCCCGCGCCGAGCTGGGCGCCGACCTCGTCCGGCGAGGCTGGCTCGCGACGCGGCGGCTCCGCCGGGCCGGGATCCGGATCGGCTGCTACGGCGTGTTCTTGACGGTGCTGCTCGCCCTGACCGTCGGGTACGCCCAGCTCGGCGTGGTCCTCGCGCTGGCCGGGGTCGCCCTCGTCGCCGCCTCCGCCGCCCTGCCCGCGCGGCGGCGAGCGGGCGCCGAGGTCGCTCGCCGGCTCCGCGGCGTCACCGCCACCCGGGCGAAGGACCTGGACAAGCCGCAGCGCGAGCTGGTCTTCTCCCGCGGCCTGCCGTACGCGCTCGCTCTGGGCGAACTGGCGCCCTGGGTGGCCGCCTTCGACGGCCTCAAGCACCCGCCGCCGGTCTACTGGCACGCCGACGACATCACCCCTGACCAGGCCGGATCCTTTGCGACGGCGCTGGCCGGGACGTTCGCCGCCGCCCACCGTGGTCGCCTCCTCGAGCTCGTGGGTGGTAAGGCGGGTCAGAACCCGCCTTACCACCCACGAGCCGGGACGCCGAGAAGTGCGGGGCCGTCGTAGGGTGGGGCCATGGCCGATCCCGAGCTCGTCCGATACACCCTCGACAACGGTCTGCGCGTGGTTCTCGCCCCCGACGCGACCGCGCCGGTGGTCGGCGTCAGCGTGCACTACGACGTGGGTTTCCGTTCCGAGCCGGAGGGGCGCACCGGTTTCGCCCACCTCTTCGAGCACCTGATGTTCCAGGGCTCCGAGAGCCTGGAGAAACTCGCGCACTTCCGGCACGTGCAGTCCAGCGGCGGGACCTTCAACGGGTCCACCCACCCGGACTACACCGACTACTTCGAGGTGCTCCCCAGCGCCGCGCTCGAGCGCGCACTGTTCCTCGAAGCCGACCGCATGCGCGCACCCAAGCTGACGGCGGAGAACCTGGCGAACCAGATCGACGTCGTCAAGGAGGAGATCCGGCTCAACGTGCTGAACCGGCCGTACGGCGGGTTCCCGTGGATCACCCTGCCGCCGGTGCTGTACTCGACGTTCCCCAACGCCCACAACGGCTACGGCGGCTTCGAGGACCTCGAAAGCGCCACGGTCGAGGACTGCGCGGCGTTCTTCGACACCTACTACTCGCCGGCGAACGCCGTGCTCACGGTGGCCGGTGACTTCGAGGTCGACACCGCCAAGAAGCTGATCGAGGACCACTTCGGCGACGTCCCGCACCGGCCGGCGCCGCAGCGGCCGTCGTTCGCCGAGCCGCTGCCGACCACCGAGCTGCGCGGCGAGATCGAGGACGCGCACGCCCCGCTGCCCGCGCTGGGCATCGGCTATCGGATGCCGGACCCGATCAACGACGTCGACAGCTACCTGGCCTACCTCGTGCTGGCCGGCGTGCTCACCGACGGCGACGGCTCGCGCCTGCAGCAGCGGCTCGTGCACAAGGAGCCGCTGGTCGTCGACATCGGAGCGGGTGCCGGGCTGTTCGGCCCGTTCGAGGCCCGCGACCCCGACACGTTCACCATCACCCTGATCCACCCGCACGAGGTGCCCCGCGAGCGCGTGCTCGCCGCGCTCGACGACGAGCTGGAGAAGCTCGCCGAGACCCCGCCGAGCGAGGAAGAGCTGCGCAAGGTCACCGCCCGCTGGACGGCGAGCCTGCACTCCGAGCACGACAGGCTGGTCTCCCGGACACTGGCCCTGGGCTCGTTCGAGCTGCTCTACGGCGACGCGTCGCTGGTGTACCGGCTCGCGGACCGGATGTCCGCCGTCACCGCGGAAGCCGTGTCGGCGGCGGCGAAGGCGCTGCGCCCGGACGCGCGCGCCGTGCTGGTGGTCAAGCCCGCTTCGGAAGGGAACAACGAGCAGTGACTTCAGCAACGCACCGCAGCGCGGAGGAGATCGGCCGCACCGCGCGGGGGCCGCGGCCGCTGCCGCCGCTCGGCGAGCAGCGGGCCGCCGCCGACCTGTCCCATGTGGACACGACGCTGGCGAACGGCCTGCGCGTGGTGGCCGTGCGCAAGGCGACCGTGCCGATGGTCGAGGCCCGGCTGTGGATCCCGTTCGCGGGCGAAGACGCGCTGCACCCGGCGATCGCCGAGGTGCTGGCCGAGACGATCCTGACCGGCACGGCCCGCCGCAACCGCATCGAGATCGACGCCGAGCTGGCGCTGATCGGCGGCGACATCGGCGCCGGCGTCGACCCGGAGCGCCTGGTGCTCACCGGGTCCGCGCTGGCCGACAAGCTGCCGACGTTCCTCGACGTCCTCGGCGACGTCCTCACCGGAGCGACGTACGCGGACGAGGAAATCGCGCGCGAGAAGGAGCGGCTGGTCGAGCGGATCGCCGTCTCGCGCACGCAGCCGCGCACGATCGCGCGGGAGGCGCTGCAGAAGCAGCGCTACGGCGACCACCCGGCCACGCGGGAGGTCCCGCGCGCCGAAGACGTCGCCGTCGTGACGTCCGAGCAGGTCCGGGCGCTGCACCAGGCATCGGTGCTGCCGCGGGGCTCGGTCATGGTGCTGGTCGGCGACCTCGACCCGGCCGCGGTGATCGGCGACCTCGAGAAGGTGCTCGGCGGCTGGGCGTCGGACCGCTCCGCCGTCCGCCTGCCGCCGCTGCCGGACCTGACCGGGCCGAGCGTGCTGCTGGTGCCGCGCGCGGGCGCGGTGCAGTCGCAGATCCGGCTTTCGGCGCAGACCGTCCCGCGCACGGACCCGGGGTACGCGGCGCTGCAGCTGGCGAACCTGGCCTACGGCGGCTACTTCTCCTCGCGGCTGGTGGAGAACATCCGCGAGAACAAGGGGTACACGTACTCCGCGCACTCGGGCTTCGAGTTCACCGACGGCACCGCGGTGGTCAACGTCGACGCGGACACCGCGACCGACGCGACGGCCCCGGCGCTGCTGGAGACGCGCTACGAGCTGGGCCGCCTCGGCCAGGTCCCGCCGTCCGGCGACGAGCTGGAGTCGGTGCGGCAGTACGCGATCGGCTCGCTGCTGACGTCGACGTCGTCGCAGGCCGGGCTGGCCGGGCAGGTGCTGGCGCTGGCGTCCACCGGGCTGGGCCTGGAGTGGCTGAACGAGCACCCGGCGCGGGTGGCGGCGGTGACCGCCGACGATGTGGCCGAAGCGGCGCTGAAGTACTTCGCGCCCAAGCGGTTCACGGGTGTGGTGGTCGGCGACGCGGCGGTGCTGGAGCGCAAGCTCCTGGCGCTCGGCGACGTCGTCGTGGGCGAGCCCGCCTGATGTCCGTCCCGTTCACCCTCGGTGCCCTGCCGACCCTGTCCCGGTCCACAGTGGACCGTCAGGAAGGCTTGCGCACCAACCCGGAGCGGCTGCTGTCGCGCTGGGCCGACGCCCGGGTCGTCCTCCTGGACGACACCGGGCGCACCCCGGTGGCCGAAGGGACGTCGACGTTGGCGTTCCGCAAGGCCGTCGACTTCGGTGCCGCGCCGCCGGCCGACGCGGTGTTCCTGGGCGAGTGGCAGGACGTCGACTACTGGTCGCTGCCGGGCGGGCCGTCGGGCTCGGCCGACACCGTGAAGATGGCGGGCAGCTGGGGCTTCGTGGAGGAGGTCCCGCGCGCGGACGGCGAGGTCTGGGTCGAGCTGCGCGGCTACGGAGACCTCCTGGACGACACGTCGGCCGGCCTGTTCACGACGGCGCAGGCGTTGCGCTTCTGGCGGCGTCAGGCGAAGTTCTGCACGCGTTGCGGCAGTCCGACGGAGCTGATCCAGTTCGGCTGGGCGAGCAAGTGCACGGGGTGTGGCCGCGAGGAGTACCCGCGCACGGACCCGGCGGTGATCTGCCTGGTCCACTCGCAGGAGGGCGGCAACGGCTCGCACGTCCTGCTGGCGCGCCAGCCGATCTGGCCGGCGGGGCGGTACTCGGTGCTGGCGGGGTTCGTCGAGGCGGGGGAGTCCCTCGAGGCGTGCGTGGTCCGGGAGATCCGCGAAGAGGTCGGGGCGGTCGTTTCGGACGTCCGGTACCTCGGGAGCCAGCCGTGGCCGTTCCCGCGGTCGATCATGCTCGGGTTCACGGCCCGGGCGGACCGGTCGCTGCCCCTGACCCCGGCGGACGGTGAGATCGAAGAGGCGTTGTGGGTGTCGCGGGCCGAGGTGCGTGCGGCGTTCGAGAACAGCTCTCGTGCTGAGGGGGCCCGTCCGACGCCGATCGCCGATGGGGCGGCGGAGATCATCCTGCCGGGGAACTCGTCCATTGCCCGCGTGATGCTCAAGGCCTGGGCGGACGCGGAGGAGTAACCGCCGGCTCAAGCGCCCCAATGTGGCCTTCGGTGCGTTGAACGCAACCAAGGCCACATTGGGGCGCTTGCTGCCGGGTGGCGACCTTCACTTCAGGTCGCGAAGCTCGATCATCGAGCGGTCCGGCTCGCCCGTGAAGTCCGCGGGTCCGCCGTACGCCAGGTTCAGGGTCTCCAACCGGTAGCTCCACTCGCTGCCGCGCGAGCTGGTCGCGCCGAACCGCAGGTTGATCTGCCAGCGGAGCCATTCGCCCCGTTCGAGCCGGATCGGTGACGGCTGCCACTTCCGTCGCGGGCTTGCCCACAGCGACGGCGTGACCAGCACCAACAGACCGTCGTCCGTTTCGCGCAGCCGGACGCCGTCCAGCTCACCCCATGGCCGCACCTCGGACCGCGGCTCGAAGCCGGTCGACTCGTCGACCCGCACCTCGTGCAGCTGCGCGCCTGCCGGCAGCGGGAAAGCGATCGGCACCCGGTTGCGCGTGGCAGCCAACGGGCCACCCCGGGACCGCTTGGTCCAGGTGGTCCGCACCCGCTGCGCCACGACGTCCACGCCTTCAGCATCCCCGGCGGCGCAACCCGAAATCCCCTCACCAACCCCACGAACACCGGCGTAACTCGTTCACCGGTACGCCCTCCACCTGGCCCAACGTCGCCCCAAGCGTTACCTGGCCGTTTCGCGAGACCGTTGACGGCTGTGCCGCGGCTCACTACAGTCCCCGGAAACCGTCTGTAAAGTATCCTAATTAAGTCCGGAGGAACGAGTGCGAGCCGGTAGCCCGCGGATGCTGCGCGAGATCAACGATCGCGCCGCGATCGAGGTCCTCCTGCGGGAGGGGCCGCTCACGCGGGCCGAACTCGAGCTCGCCATCGGGCTTTCCAAGCCCGCCACCGCGCAGCTGCTCACCCGCCTCGAGCAGGACAACCTCGTCACCAAAGCCGGCGTGCGAGGCGGTGGCCGGGGACCCCGCGCCCAGCTCTGGGCGGCCAACGGGAGCCTCGCCTTCGTCGCCGCCGTCGATCTGACGCCGCACGTGGCCGACTTCGTCGTGGCCGATGTCGCCGGGGTCGTGCTCGCCGAGTACCGCACCCCACTGCCCGTGCACGCCGATGCCGACGTCGTCGGGACCTTCGGCGAAGCCCTCCAGAAGGTCGCCGAAGAAGCCGGGATCGAGCGGGAAGGCCTGGCCCACGTCGTGATCGGCGCGCAGGGGGCGTTCGATCCGCGGACCGGGCTGCTCTCCTCCGCGCCGCACATCCCCGGGTGGCTCGGCTTCGACGTCCCGCAGAAGCTGTCCGACGAACTCGGCGTCGACGTCCTCATCGAGAACGACGTCAACCTGGTCGCCGTCGAGGAGATGACCGTCGGGATGGCGCAGGACGTCGACGACTTCGTCATGGTCTGGCTGTCCGAGGGTGTCGGCGGTGCCGTCGTCATCGGGCGGCGGCTGCTGCGCGGCGCCACCGGCGGGGGCGGCGAGATCGACTGGATGCGGGTGCCCGATCCGGCCACTGTGGACACCGGCGACGTCTGGCCCGAGGCCGGCGCCCGGTTCGGCAACCTGGTCGACTCGCCCGCCATCTGCCGGCTCGCCGCCGCCCACGGCATCCAGGCCGACACCGCCTGGGATGCCGTGACCAAAGCACAAAAGAACCACCCTTTCCTGGACGACCTCGCCAAGCGGGTCGCCGGCGGGGTCGCGAACCTCGTCGCCGTCGCCGACCCCCAGCTCGTGCTCCTCTGCGGCGACACCAGCCGCGCCGGTGGCGAGGACTTCGCCGCGCTGGTGCAGGAAAAGCTGCACGAACTCGTCCTGCCGCGCACGCCCGTCGGCTGCGCTTCGGTGCAGGGCAACGCCGTCCGCGCGGGCGCGCTGCAGTCGGCGCTCGCCACCACCCGTGAGGACGTCTTCGGCGTCGTCACCCCCACGCTCCTCGGGTCGCGCCGGCCCGAGGGCGACAGCACCCGTCCCCGACCGAGTAGCCCCAACCGATGAGGAGGAGGGCCATGCCCCCGACCACCCGGACCCGCCGTGGCGCCCTGCTGGTGGCCGCCGCCGCGGCGTCCGTCCTGCTGACCAGCGCCTGTTCCGGCGCGGCCGCGCCGTCCACGAAGGACGCAGCGGCCGCGCCCGGCAAGGACGACAAGCTCACGATCACCGTGTACTCCAAGTTCACCGACCGCGAGTACGGCGTGGTGACGGCGGGCCTGAACAAACTCAAGACGAAGTTCCCGAACATCGAGATCAAGCACGAAGGCAACCAGGACGACGACAAGCTCACCCAGTCGATCCGCGGCGGCAACCCACCCGACGTCGCGATCTCCTTCTACACCGACAACCTCGGTGCCTGGTGCTCCACCGGCAGCTTCCAGGACCTCAAGCCCTACATCGAGCGCGACAAGATCGACCTGACCCAGATCCCGGACGCGGTCCGCAACTACACCGAGTACCAGGGCAAGCGGTGCGCGATGCCGATGCTCGCCGACGTCTACGGGCTCTACTACAACAAGGACATGTTCGCGGCGAAGGGCATCACCTCGCCGCCGAAGACGACGTCGGAACTGTTCGAAGCCACCAAGAAGCTCACCGAGTTCAACCCGGACGGCTCGATCAAGGTCGCCGGCTTCCTGCCCTCGATGCCGTTCTACGCCAACCAGGCCCAGTACTGGGCGCCGAACTTCGGCGCGCCCTTCCTCGGCCCGGACGGCAAGTCCGACCTCGCCACCAACCCCGGCTGGAAGGCGATGTTCGAGTTCCAGAAGCAGCTCATCGACTTCTACGGCGGCCACGAGAAGGTCGAGCAGTTCAAGGCCGGCCTGGGTGACGAGTACTCCGCCGACCACGGCTTCCACAAGAAGAAGCTGGCGATGATCTACGACGGCGAGTTCCGCACGGCGTTCCTCAAGGACCAGGCGCCGGACGTCAACTACGCCACCGCGCCCGCGCCGGTGCTCGACAGCATGGCCGACCACTACGGCGGCGGCTTCACCACCGGCACGATCATCGCGATCCCCAAGGGCGCCAAGAACCCCGGCGCCGCGTGGGAGCTGATCAAGCAGGTCACCCTGGACACCGACACCCTGGTGGACATGGCCAACGGCCTGAAGAACGTGCCCAGCACCAAGGCGTCGCTGACCTCGCCGAAGCTGGACCTGCAGCCGCAGTTCAAGACGTTCCTCGACATCTACGACAGCGGCAAGCTCGTCGCCAACCAGACCACCCCGATCGGCGATGCGCACCTCAAGGCGGTCAACGACTTCGCCGAGAAGTGGCAGGCCGGTTCGGTGCCGGACCTGACCGCGGGCCTGCAGAAGGTCGACGCGCAGATCGACGACGAGCTCAAGCAGAAGGGCGCGGGCGGATGACCTCCACCGCTGTGCCTGTCAAGACCGACGGAACCCCGTCCGCACCTGCGAAGGTGCGGGCGGGGGCCCGCCGGGCCAAGCGCCGCCGGACCGTCCTGTTCTTCATGGCCCCGGCGTTCATCGGGTTCCTCATCTTCTTCGGCTACCCGCTGATCGCCACGGTCTACTACTCCTTCGCCCGCTACGACCTGATCAACCCGCCGCAGTTCATCGGCTTCGACAACTACATCCGGATGTTCACCACCGAGCCGCTGGTCGGCACGGCCGCGTACAACACGCTGTGGCTGGTGGTCGTCCTGACGGTCTGCCGGGTGACGTTCTCCCTCGGCATCGCGTCGGTGATCTCGCGCCTGAAGTCGGGCGTCGGCCTGGTCCGGACGCTCTGCTACCTGCCGACGCTCGCCCCGCCCGCGGCGGCCACGCTGGCCTTCGTCTTCGTCTTCAACCCGGAGTTCGGCCCGGTCAACCGGTTCCTGCGGCTCGTCGGCATCGACGGCGGGCTCTGGTTCAACAGCCCGGAGATGTCGAAGCCCGCGTTGACGCTGCTGGCGCTGTGGGGCTCCGGCGAGCTGATGATCATCATCCTGGCGGCGCTGCTCGACGTCCCGACCGAGCAGTACGAAGCAGCCGAGCTGGACGGCGCCGGGCCGATCCGCCGGTTCTGGCACGTCACGCTGCCGTCAATCTCGCCGGTACTGCTGTTCGGCGTGGTCAACTCGATCATCTACGCCCTGCAGTTCTTCACCCAGGCGATCGTCGCGTCGTCCGCGAGCGCGGGCACCGCGGACGTCGCCGGCAACTCGAAGCTCATCGGGGCACCGCAGAACTCGACGCTGACCTACCCGATCTGGCTGTACGTCCAGGGCTTCCGCTACTTCAACATGGGGTACGCGGCCGCGATGGCGGTGCTGCTGTTCATCGTGAGCTCCGGGTTCACCTGGATTCTCGTGCGGCAGCTGCGGAAGTCCCAGCACCAGGAGGAGGGGGCATGACCGCACTGGCCGAAGCGCCGCAGCGTGAAGCGGGCACACCGCCGAAGGTGCGGTTCAAGCGCAACTGGGACAAGCGGCTGGGCTTCATCGCCACCCACGCGATCGGGATCGCGCTCGGCGTGATCTTCATGCTGCCGCTGCTGTTCGTCTTCCTCACCGCGGTGATGAAGAGCGACCAGGCGATGACGGCGAGCCTGTGGCCGACCGAATGGCACTTCGAGAACTTCGTCAAGGTGTTCCAGAAGGCACCGCTGCTCGAATACTTCGGCAACAGCCTACTGTATTCGGCGTGCGCGACGGCGGGCGCGCTGCTTTCGGCGATCCCGGCGGCGTACGCGCTGGCGAAACTGCGGTGGCGCGGGCAGAACCTGTTCTTCATGCTGACGGTGGCGGCGATGCTGCTGCCGCCGCAGGTCACCGTCGTGCCGCTGTACGACCTGTGGGTGCGGATGGGCCTCACCGGCACGCTGGTTCCGCTGATCGTGCCGTACTTCTTCTTCGACGCGTTCTCGATCTTCCTGCTCCGGCAGTTCTTCCTCACCATTCCGAAGGACTACCTCGAAGCGGCGAAGATCGACGGCTGCAACGAGTTCCAGGCGATGTACCGCGTGCTCATCCCGATGGCCAAACCCGGGATCGCGGCCACCGCCATGTTCTGCTTCCTGTTCACCTGGAACGACTACTTCGGGCCGCTGCTCTACACCGGCGAGAACCAGGACCACTGGCCGCTTTCGCTGGCCATCGCGTCCTTCCGCGGAATGCACCACGTCGAGTGGAACATGACGATGGCGGCGACCGCGCTGATCATGGCGCCGGTGATCGTGCTGTTCGTGTTCGCGCAGAAGTCGTTCGTCAAGGGCATCACGTTCACGGGGGTCAAGGGATGAAGCTGGCAGTCGTCGGTGGCGGGTCCACCTACACGCCGGAGCTGATCGACGGGATCGCCGGCCGACGGTCCACTTTGGACGTCGACGAGATCGTGCTGGTCGACCCGGACGCCTACCGCGTCGAGGCGGTCGGCGGGTTCAGTCAGCGCCTGCTCGATCACGCCGGCCACCCGGCCCGGGTCCGCACGACGCAGTCGCTGGAGGAAGGCGTCGACGGCGCTTCCGCCGTGCTGATCCAGCTGCGCGTCGGCGGGCAGCGGGCGCGGCGCTCGGACGAGACGTTCCCGCACGCCTGCGGCTGCGTCGGGCAGGAGACGACCGGCGCGGGCGGACTGGCGAAGGCGCTGCGCACGGTGCCGGTGGTGCTGGACATCGCCGACCGGGTGCGGAAGATCGCCGGCGACGACACGTGGATCGTCAACTTCACGAACCCGGTCGGCATCGTGACGCGGGCGCTGCTCAACGAGGGGCACCGCGCGGTCGGGCTGTGCAACGTCGCCATCAACCTGCAGCGGCAGTTCGGCAAGCTGCTGGGTGTCGGTGCGGACGACGTCAAGCTCGTCCACACCGGGCTCAACCACCTGAGCTGGGAGCGCGGCGCGCTCGTCGACGGCGTCGACCGGCTGCCCGAGCTGCTGGACCAGCACCTGGACTACCTGTCCCACGAGGTCAGTGTTCCGGAAAAGTGGCTGCGGCGGATGAACGTCGTGCCGTCGTACTACCTGAAGTACTTCTACGCGCACGACGAGCAGGTCACCAAGCAGCGCACCGAGCGGCCGCGCGCGGACGTCGTCTCCGACGTCGAGGAAGAGCTGCTGAAGATCTACCTCGACCCGGAGCAGGACACGAAGCCGGAGTCCTTGGAAAAGCGCGGTGGGGCGTACTACTCGGAAGCCGCCGTGCAGCTGGTGCACGCGCTGACCGCGGGCGGCCCGGCCGAGGAGCACGTGGTGAACGTCCGCAACGAGGGCACCTTCCCGTTCCTGCCGGACGACGCCGTCATCGAGGCCCGGTCCATTGTGGACTCGAAGGGCGCGACGCCGATCCCGCAGCCGCCGGTGGAGCCTCGGTACTCGGGCCTGATCTCGGCGACGACGGCGTACGAGTACCTGGCGCTGGAGGCGGCGCTCAAGGGCGGCCGTGACCGCGTGGCCGACGCGTTGCTGGCGCACCCGCTGGTCGGCCAGTACTCGAAGGCCGACACGCTCGCCGACTCGCTGGTGCAGATCAACCGCGAGTACCTGCCCTGGGCGCGCGGATGAAGCCTGCAGTCATCGCGATCGACGGCGGCAACAGCAAGACCGAGGTTCTCGTGATCTCGGAAGACGGCGTCGTGCTGGGGAAGTCCCGCGGTCCCGGCGCGTCGCCGCAGAACATCGGCGTCGCGGGTTGTGTCGCTGCGCTGGAAGAACTGGTGCTGGAGGCGTACCCCGCGTTCGGGAAGCAGCCGGAAGCGGTGCACACCTCCGCGTACCTGGCCGGCCTCGACTTCCCCCGGGAAGAAGAGGTGCTGCACGCGGCGCTGTCGGCCCGCGGCTGGAGCGACACCCTGACCGTCGGCAACGACACCCTCGCGCTGCTTCGGGCGGGCAGCGCGGGGGTCGGTGTCGCGGTCGTCTGCGGCGCCGGCATCAACGGCGCCGGTGTCGGCCCCGACGGCCGCGTGCACCGCTTTCCCGCGCTGGGCAAGATCTCCGGCGACTGGGGTGGCGGGTACCGGCTCGGCGAAGAGGCGCTGTGGTGGGCCGTGCGGGCCGAGGACGGCCGCGGGCCGAGGACGGCCCTGATGCCCGCGGTGGCGGCCTACTTCGGGAAGCCGACACTGCTGGACGTCGTGCAGGGCCTGCACTTCGAGGAGATCGACCCGGCGTCGATCCACGGCCTCTGCCCGCTGCTGTTCGAGGTCGCGGCGGCCGGTGACGAGGTCGCGCAGGACATCGTGACGCGGTTCGTCGAGGAGGTCAGCGTGTTCGCGGCGGTGATCCTGCGCGAGCTGGAGCTGACCGGGGACGCGCCGGAGATCGTCCTCGGCGGCGGCGTCCTGACCGGCGTCGGCGTGCCGGTGATCGCGGAGATCGAGAAGCGGTGCCTGAAGGTGGCGCCGCGCGCGGTGGTCCGCGTCGTCGACGTGAACCCCGTGGTGGGGGCGGCGTTGTTCGGCCTCGACACGCTGGGGGCGCCCGAGGCCGCGAAGGCGGCTCTCAAGGCGGCGACCCAGCGCGTCTGAAGACCCTGGCGGGACCGGCCCCGAAGCGGCGCGGGGCCGGTCCCGCCAGACCCCCTACGGCACCAGGATCTCGCCGGTTTCCAGCAGCGACTTGAGGTCGGAGAGGATCCAGGCCCAGCCGCCGCCGGCGTTCTCGCCGGGGCCCGCGTCGATGTCCTCGTGCACCCCGCCGACCATCTCGGCCATCAGCGGCGCACCGGTGAGGTCGTGGGTGACGGTCAGCCGGGTCCCGGCGGTCTTCGTCGCCTCGATGTCGTAGGTGAGCGTGGTGTACGGCTCGGCCCCCATCGCTTCGGGGCCCATCAGCAGCTTCCAGGTGATGACGAGCTTGCGCGGCGGGTCGACTTCGAGGACTTCGCCGTCGACGAGGTCTCCGGTGAACCCGGCGTCGATGAACGCCTGCGTCGGGCGCGTACGGTGCTTGCCGCCGACCTGGAGGTCGAAGTCGGCGAGGCCGGTGTAGCCGTACTTCTGCGTCCACTCGGACTTCGTGATGGCGTCCCAGATGCGCTCCGGGGACGCCTTGATGTAGACGCGGTGGACCTGCACGGTGGTCGTCATGGTTCTTCGCCTTCCAGCTCGTTCTTGAGGTCGAGGAGCGCGGTGACCTGGCGCTCGGTGTACTTGTCGATCCACCGGTCGTGGATCTGGCGGATCGGGACGGCGTTGAGGAAGTGCCGCTTCTCGCGGCCTTCCTTGCGGGCGACGACGAGCCCGGCCTCTTCGAGGAGCTTCAGGTGCTTCATGACGCCGAAGCGGGTCATCTCCACCTGGGTTTCCAGCTCGGTGAGCGTGCGGCCGTCACGCTCGAAGAGCAGGTCGAGCAGGAACCGGCGGGTCGGATCCGCCAGCGCCTTGAACACCAGGTCGTCGTCGGGCACCTGCTCAAGATAGGTGACCAAATGGTCACATGTCAACGTGCGAAGAAGGCCGTCACCCGCGGTGGGTGACGGCCTTCGCGCGCGGCTAGACGATCAGCGAGAGCGGCAGGATCAGCGCGATCGCCACCACGGAGATCAGCGTCTCCATCACCGACCAGCTCTTCAGTGTCTGGCCGACCGAGAGCCCGAAGTACTCCTTGACCAGCCAGAACCCGGCGTCGTTGACGTGCGAGAAGAACAGCGACCCGGCGCCGATCGCCAGCACGAGCAGCGCGCTCTGCGACGGGTCCATGCCCGCGGCCAGCGGGGCCACGATGCCCGCCGCCGACACGGTCGCGACCGTGGCCGAGCCCGTCGCCAGCCGGATGGCCACCGCGACCAGCCAGCCGAGCAGCAGCGGCGAGAGGTGCGCGTCCTTGGCCAGGCCGGTGATGACGTCGCCGACGCCGGCGTCGACCAGGGTCTGCTTGAACCCGCCGCCCGCGCCGACGATGAGGATGATCCCGGCGATCGGGCCCAGCGAGTCACCGACCACAGTGGACAGCTTCTCGCGGCCGAGCCCGGCCGGGCGGCCCAGCAGCACCATGCCGACCAGGACCGCCGCGAGCAGCGCGATCAACGGGTCGCCGACGAAGTCGAAGACCTTGCGGGCCTGGTTGTCCTTGGTCAGCAAGATGTCCGACAGCGCTTTCGCCAGCATGAGCACGACCGGCAGCAGCACCGTCGTGAGCGTCGCGGCGAAGCTCGGCCGCGGCTTGTCGGTGTCGGCGCGTTCGGGGATGAGCCGCTCGGGGGCGACGGCGTCCGGCACCAGCCGGGCCGCGACCTTGCCGAACAGCGGGCCCGCGACGACCAGCGTCGGGATGCCGACGAGCAGGCCGAACGCCAGGGTGACGCCGACGTTCGCGTTGAGCGCGCCGGCCGCGGCGAGCGGGCCGGGGTGCGGCGGGACCAGTCCGTGCAGCACGGAAAGCCCGGCGACGGCGGGAATTCCCAGCAGCATCAAGGGTTTTCCGGTGCGCTTGACCGCCAGCAGCACCACCGGGATCAGCATCACGAGACCGATCTCGAAGAACATCGGCAGCCCGATCAGGGCGGCGACCAGCGCCATCGCCCACGGCAGCGCGGCGCCGCGGGCCTTGCCGAGCACGGTGTCGACGATCTGGTCGGCGCCGCCGGAGTCGGCCAGCAGCTTGCCGAGCATCGCGCCGAGGGCGATCAGGATGCCGACGGAGGCGACCGTGCTGCCGACGCCCTTCGAGAAGGTCTCGATCACTTTGCCGATCGGCAACCCCGCGATCAGGCCGAGCGCGAGCGAGCCGATCGTCAACGACAGGAACGGGTGCAGCTTCACCTTCGTGATCAGCACGACGATGACGGCGATCGCGACGACGGCCGCGACGATCAGGCGGGTGGAGTGGCCGGTCCAGCCGGCGGCGAGGACGGCGTTCACGCGTGCTCCCGGAACGCGGTCAGCGCGGCTTCGGTGATCTCTTCCGGAGTGCCGCTGGAGTTGTCGAGGACGACGCCGGCCTCGTCCGGCTCGAGGGGTTCGAGGTCGGCGAGTTGCGAGTCCAGCAGCGACACCGGCATGAAGTGGCCCTTCCGGGTCTTCATCCGCTCGGCCAGCTGCGCGCGGTCGACCTGCAGGTGGGCGAACCAGACGTCGCCGCCGGTGCGCAGGACGTCGCGGTACCGGCGCTTGAGCGCGGACGACGTCACGACGCCGCCGGTGGCCTGGTGCTCGCGGATCCAGCCCGCGATGGCCTCCAGCCAGGGGGCGCGGTCTTCGTCGGTCAGCGGTGTGCCCGCGGTCATCTTGTCGATGTTGGCCTTCGGATGGAACGTGTCCGCTTCCGCGTATTCGACGCCCAGGGCCTCGGCCAGTGCCGTGCCGATCGTCGTCTTCCCGGAGCCTGACACCCCCATCACCACGATGACGGTCATCCGCACCTCCCACTTCGTTGTGCCCAGGTGAGTGAAACTCAAAAGTACTACTTATTCAAGATGAAGTACTACTTAATCGAGTCAGGCGGCTAGGTTGGGCCGGGTGAGGCATGAAGAAGTCCTGGATGCGCTGGGCGCGGAGATCGCGAACGGCTCGCTCCCGCCGGGCACGGTAGTGCGTTCCGATGAGCTGCAGGAGCGCTTCGGCGCTTCGCGGACGGTGGCCCGCGAGGTCGTCCGCGTGCTCGAGACGATGCAGCTGACCAGCAGCAAGCGCCGCGTCGGGGTCACCGTCCGGGAGCCGGCGGAGTGGAACCACTACGACCCGCGGCTGATCCGCTGGCAGCTCGACGGCCCGGCCCGCCCGGCGGCGCTCGCCACGCTGAACGAACTCCGGTCGGCGATCGAGCCGTGTGCGGCGCGGTACGCGGCCCTGCGCGCGACGCCGGAAGAGCGCGGCCGCCTGGGTGCGCTGGGGGAGCGGCTGGCGAGGACGGCCCGGGCGCGTGACCTCTCGGCGTTCCTGGAGTTCGACATCGCCTTCCACGACCTGCTGCTGACCGCGTCCCGTAACCCGATGTTCGGGCAGTTGTCGGAGGTCGTCGCGGAGGTGCTCACCGGGCGGACGGGGCACGGCCTGATGCCGCCGGAGCCGCAGCCCGAGGCCGTGGCGCTGCACGTGGCGGTGGCCTCGGCGGTGGCCGCCGGGGACGCCGACCGGGCGGAGCGGGCGATGCGCGACATCGTCGTCCAGGCCCGTGACGAGATCGCCGCCCTGGTGGCCGAGGGGCGTCCCGGCGCCGAGTAGCCTCCTCGATGAAAACTGGACTTTCTTCAGCCGGGGGGCTCGGGTGAGCGCGGCACGCGCGATCGGACTGGTGCTGGGCGTGGCGGCCGACGGCGCCCTCGGCGACCCCCGTCGCCGCCTCCCGCTGACGGCGTTCCGCCGTCTCCCGCACCGCTCGGGCGCGATGGTCGCGGGCGCGCTCGTCGTGGGCGGGGCCGTGCTGGAGCGGGCGAGCCGCGGCCGCCCGCTGCTGCAGGCATCGGCGACGGCGGTGACGACCTGGGCGGTCCTCGGCGCGGCGGGCCTGGCCCAGCAGGGCACGGAACTGGCCCGCGACCTGGAGGAGTGCCGCTTCGAGCCGGCCCGCGAGACCCTGTCCGAACTGGACCCCCGGGTGGCCGACGGGCTGGGCGCGATCGCGTTGTCCCGTGCCTCGGTGGAAACGTTGGCGGAGAACACGTCCGACGCGGTGGTGGCCCCGCTGGTGTGGGGCGCGCTGGCGGGCGTACCGGGCCTGCTGGGAGCGCGCGCGGTGAGTTTGCTGCGCCGGTCCCGGGCGGGCCGCCACGGCCACTGGGCGGTGGACCGGGCCGACGAGCTGGTCCACCTCCTGCCCACCCGCGTGGCGGCGGCCCTGACAGTGGTGGCGGCCCCGGTGGTCGGCGGCTCCGCGGGCGGAGCCTGGCGGGCCTGGCGCCGCGACACGATCGCCCACCCGAGCCCGAACGCGGGCCGCGTGGAGGCGGCGTTCGCCGGAGCACTGGAGATCCGCGTCGGCGGCCGGACGGTGTACCCGCACGGGGTGCTGGAGCTGCCTGTGCTGGGCGTGGGCCGGAACCCGGACGCGGGCCACGTGACGCGCGCGGTGGAGCTGTCGCGCGTGGTGGGCTGGCTGGCGGGGGCGACCTCGGTGGCGGTGGCGGTGGTCGCGGGTTTCGGGCGCCGCTGACGCTGTCCACAACCCGGCTGAGCTGTGGACAACTCGCTGCTCGGGGCGGTTTTGTCGGTGGGAGCCGATAGGCTGGAACCGGGGACGCCCCCCGGGAGGGCGGGGGACCGGCAAAAGTCGGGTTCGGCGGGTCCGCGTTTGGCCTTGGCTGGGACTGCGGGCAGCGCCGGGGCGACGTCATGAACGAGTCGTTTATGACGTCTGGTGTCAGGAAAGGGTCGTTCATGACGTCCGGCGTTGGGGGCGGGTCTTTGCGGTTCCGAGGCTCCCCGCGGTGCCCAAGCGGGTAGCTGCCGCCCTGCCCGGGCTCGGCTTGACCCGGCTCGAGTCGGCCCGGCTCGACCCGGGCTCGGCTCGCGACGAATGACTTTGCCGGAACCCTGCCTGGGAGGGCGGGGGAGTTTGCTCGCTCAGCCCCGCCGCCGCAGCTGAGCCAGCGCCTCCTCGTCCAACGGCCCACCCCGCTCGGCCAACCGCTCCCCGATCCGCGCCCGGTCCTCCGCCGTCCGGTTGCCGCCGAACTTGAACTTCGCCCTGACCCCCGTGACCGTGAACTCGATCCCGCGGATGCCCGGCAGTAACCGCCGGTCCGCCGACTCCGGCGAAGCGCTCACCGGCGCGCGTTCGCCGTCCGGCTCGAAGTGCCGCAGCTGCCTGTCCAGCAGCGCCGCTTTCTCCGCAGGGTCGTCGACCAGCCGCACGTCCCCCTCGAGCTGGACCGTCGCGTAGTACGACGTCGGCACGCCGTACGCCGGGTCCGCGGTCGCGTTCCAGTCCGCGCGGATGTACGTGTAGTCGCCGATCACCGTCAGCAGCGCTCGCGGGTGCTCCTCCAGCAGCGGCCAGATCGGGTTCGGGCGGGCCAGGTGCGTGACGACCGTGCGGTCGCCGTCGAACGCGAAGTGGGCGGGGGTCACCACCGGGAGGTCGCGGCCCCGGCCGCCGGCGATCAGCTGGCCGAAGTCGTGCGCGGACAGCCATTCGCGCCACTCCGGGTCGGAGGCGGCGGCGTCCCACGGGTGGATCAGCATGGTCCGAGTATCACCAAGCCGAGTGGCCTCGTCACAGGGCCATTTCCGGCCTACTTCTGATGGCCACTTTCGGCGAGTTCGTCCTCCGCGAGGATCTCCGCCACGGACTTCCGGCGCGAAGGGGCCGCGGACGCGTCCAGCGCTCCACCGGGCTTCAGCTCGCGGACCGTGAAGTACAGCCAGCCGAGCAGCGCCATCGCGCCGAACGCGATCCACTGCAGCGCGTAGGACAGGAACGGCCCGGAGTCCGTCTGCGGCAGCGGCAGCGCGCCGAGCACGCCGGGCTGGCCGACGTCGAGCTGGAAGTAGCCCGGCCGGATGTCGAGCCCGCCCGCCCGCGCCACCACCCGGGAGTCGACGACGTAGCTCTGCAGCCGCCCGCCGGTCGAGGCGTCGGCGAACGCGTCGCGGTTCTTCGGGTCGGTCTCGTCCGCGCGCACCCGGGCCGTCACGGTGACCGTCCCGGTCGGCGGCGGCGCGAACGGCAGCGCGGCCGACCTGCTGTCCAGCCGGACGTAGCCGCGGTCGACCAGCACGGTCGTGCCGTCGGTGGTCCGCATCGGCGTCAGCACCTCGAAGGCGCCTTCGCCCTGGACCGTCCGCAGCCGCGCGATGACCTCCTTGTCCGGCAGGTACCGGCCGGTGATCGAGACGAGGTGCCACTCGGTGCGCTGACCGGGCACGCTCCCCGGCGGCAGCAGCTGCGCCAGCGGCACCGGCGCCGCCGTGAACGACGTCTCCAGCGCGGCGTTCTGCTGCTCGCGCTCGGTGTTGCGGCCGAACTGCCACGGCGAGAGCAGGGTGAAGCAGCAGACGGCGAAGGTGAACACCACCGCCGTCAGAGCCAGCCACCCGGGCCGGAGCAGGAACCGCAACCGCACCCCACCACGGTAGCCCGTGCCGTCCGCCGTCCTTCGCGGGCTGTGACCACTACCGCGGCGAACGCACCCAATCCAGCAAACCGGGCACCGCGCGCTCGATCATGCCGAGTACGTTTTCGAAGCCGTCGTCGCCGCCGTAGTACGGGTCCGGGACCTCGGCGCCCTCGGGGGCCGACGGGTCGAACGAGCGCAGCAGCCGCACCTTCGCCGGGTCCTCGACGCGGGCCCGCAGGAACTCGAGGTGCCCCTCGTCCGCGGCCAGCAGGAGATCGGCGGCCAGGTCCTCATCGGACACTTCGGACGCGACGTGCGCGGTCGGGTAGCCGTGCGCCTTCAGCGTCGCGCGGGCGCGCTTGTCGGCGGGCTCCCCGGCGTGCCACGGGCCGGTGCCCGCGCTGGTCACCCGGACGGCGTCGGCGAGACCGGCGTCGGCGAGCTCGGCCCGGAACACGAGCTCGGCCATCGGGGAGCGGCAGATGTTGCCGGAGCAGACGAAGACGATGTGCGTCACCCGCCGAGCGTAACCAGCGGGTTCACCCGGTCACCCGCCCGCTCGGCGGTATCCGCGGCCCGCGGGCCCCGCTTAGCGTCGATCGGGCGAGGACGCGAACCGGAAGGAGAGCGATCATGCACGGGTGCTGCTCGAAGTGCACCGGCCAGGGCTGCGGCTGCTGCGGCAACTGCAACTGACCGTTCCCGGCGCCCGCGGCGGCCTGGTGCCGCCGGGGCGCCCCAACCCCCTGATCAGGGGTGGTAGTACTCCGCGATCCGGGTGACCGCGTCGCCCTTCACCGTGATCTTGACCGCGTACAGGCGGTCCGGGGTGGCCGCCAGGAACTCGGCGCGGGTGCACGGGTTGGACCCCGCCCCGTCCGGGCCGATCGCGAGGCCCGCGGCCGCCGCCGACGCGCACCAGTCGCCGACGCCCGTGGAGATCTTCGCGTCGCCGGCCAGGACAGCCTGGTGCGCGGTGCCCGGGACCGGCTGGGCCATGCTGCCGTTGTCCTCGGCCTTGACGAACCGGGCGTCCGTCCACTCCACCCGCCCGTCCGGGTGGATCGCCGTCACGATCCCGTCCGCCGTCGTGGCCGCGCCGTCGCCGGTGCCCAGCACGAACACGGCGAACACGGTGGCCGCGGCCAGCACCGCGGCCGACACGGCCGCGGCGATCATCCACTTCGTCTTCGTCACGCCGGTACGGACGCGCGCGGCGGCCGCGGGTTGCGCAGGCCCCGGCCGCTTAAGGGAGGCAAGTCGCCGACGTCGCCTCGGCGAGGGCGCGCGCGTGCAGTGCGTCGAACCGGTGGAAGACGTCCACGACCTCCGCGGTCACCAGCTGCCGGACCGGGCAGGCCCGGGTCGCCCGCACCGGCCGGGTCGCCGCCAGCTCGGTCAGCAGGCCCGTGTTGAGCCCGTCGATCACCGGGCGGATCTGCCCGAGGTCGGGGCGGGTCGTGGGCGCTTCCGCGGGGTGCGCGTCCCAGCGCGCGTAGAGGCCGCGCTGCACCAGCTTGTTCGCCTCGATCTGGGCGTGGAAGAAGCGCACCGCGTCGGCCGGGTCGAGGCCCAGCTGCGGCGCCCGCGCCGCGACCGAGTCGTAGATCTGCTGCTCCCGCACCGGGTCGTCGATCGGCGACGGCGTGCCGTACTTGGCCGCCGCCACCTGGTCGGCGATCGCGACGCGCTGCGCCGCCAGGTCCGTGAGCCGCCACAACGGGGGAGCCGAGGCCGAAACGGGAACCGCGGGGAGCAGGGACGCGGCGAGGACCGCCGTCACCGTGACGAGCAGGGACCGAAGGCGCATGGCCCGGGACGCTACATGCGAAAATCACCGCGTGCCCGCGCCTTCCGCCATTTCCGAAGTCATTTCCGTGCTGGAACGGGCCTACCCGCCCGCGCTCGCCGAGTCGTGGGACGCCGTGGGCCTCGTCTGCGGCGACCCCGCCGAGCCCGTGAGCCGGGTGCTGTTCTGCGTCGACCCCGTCGCCGAGACCGTCGACGAAGCCGTCGAGCTCGGCGCGCAGCTGATCGTCGCGCACCACCCGCTGCTGCTGCGCGGCGTGCACGGCGTGCCCGCCGACACCGCCAAGGGTGCGCTGGTGCACCGGATGATCCGCGAAGGCATCGCCCTGTACTGCGCGCACACCAACGCCGACTCCGCCGACCCCGGCGTCTCCGACGCGCTCGCGCAGGCGATCGGGCTGCGCGTCACCGGTCCGCTGGAACCGAAGGCCGACGGCGTCATCGGCATCGGCCGCCTCGGCGAACTGCCCGAGCCCGAACCGTTCGCGGTGTTCGTCCAGCGCGTCGCCGACGCCCTGCCCGCGACCGTGCCCGGCGTGCTCGGCGCGGGCGCGGCCGACCGCCCGATCCGCACCGTCGCCGTGTCCGGCGGCGCCGGGGACTCCTATCTGAAGCAGGCCACCGAGGCCGGCGTCGACGCCTTCGTCACCGCCGACCTGCGGCATCACCCCGCCGGCGAGCACCTCGCGGGCCGGGGGCCGGTGCCCGCGCTGGTCGGGCTGACCCACTGGGCCAGCGAGTGGCCCTGGTGCGGGCAAGCCTCGGCGCTCGTGGCGCGGGCCTTTGCGGGTAACGTCGACGTTCACGTCTCCACGAGGTGCACCGACCCGTGGAACGTCCGCGCCGAGCGCACATCTAGCTAAGAGGAGCACCGTGAAGGCCGAACCCGCCGTGCAGCGCCAGTTGCTCGAGCTCGCCAAGGTGGACGCCGAGCTCTCGCGCACCGCGCACCGCCGCCGCACCCTGCCCGAGCTGGCCGAGATCGACGCGGGGGAGAAGACCGTCCGCGCGCGCCGCGACGCGCTCGTGTCGGTGGAGACCGCCGCGTCCGACCTCGACCGCGAGATCGCCCGGCAGGAGAAGGAGATCGAGTCGGTGCGCGCCCGCGAGGACCGCGACCGCAAGCTCCTGGCGTCGGGCTCGGTCAACTCCAAGCAGATGACCGACATCGAGCACGAGCTGCAGTCCCTGGAGCGCCGCCAGAGCGCGCTCGAGGACGACCTGCTGGAGCTGATGGAGCAGCGCGAGGCCCTCGGCCTGGACGCGCAGCGCACGGGCGCCGAGGTCGACAAGGCCGAAGCCGAGGTCGCCGCGGCGATCGCCCGCCGCGACGAGGCGTTCAAGGACCTCGACACCACCCGCGCGCGCCGCGACGAAGACCGCGTGAAGCTCGTGCCGCGCTTCCCGGAGCCGCTGCTCAAGCTGTACGAGCGGGTCCGCGAGCACAAGGGCATCGGGGCCGCGCTGCTGCGGGCCCGCCGCTGCGGCGCCTGCCAGCTCGAGCTGGACCGCAACACGGTCAACGAGATCAAGGCCGCGCCGGAGGACGACGTCATCCAATGCGAGAACTGCGGCGCCATCCTGGTCCGGACCTTGGAGTCGGGTCTGTGACGTCGCATGTGGTCGTCGAGGCCGACGGCGGCTCGCGGGGCAACCCCGGGCCCGCCGGCTACGGCGCCGTGGTGAAGGACGCCGCCACCGGCGACGTCCTCGCCGAGCGCAAGGAAAGCCTCGGCGTGGTCACCAACAACGTCGCCGAGTACAACGGCCTGCTCGCCGGCCTGGCCGCCGCGGCCGAGCTCGGTGCGTCCACAGTGGACGTCCGGATGGACTCGAAGCTGGTCGTCGAGCAGATGTCCGGGCGCTGGAAGATCAAGCACCCGGACATGCAGCCGCTGGCCGAGCGGGCCAAGGAGCTGGCCGCCGGCTTCGCCCGCGTGAAGTACGAGTGGATCCCGCGGGCGCAGAACTCCCACGCCGACCGGCTGGCCAACGAGGCCATGGACGCCGCGACCGGCAAGCCCGCCGCCGGGCGGCCCGGCGCCGCCACCAAGCCCAAGCTGCCCACCCGCCGGCCCGACCGCGCGCCGGTGGCCTGGACCGGCGCGAAGGGCACCCCGACCCGGCTGCTCCTGCTCCGCCACGGCCAGACCGAGATGTCGGCGCTGCGCCGCTACTCCGGCCGCGGCGACGTCCCGCTGACCGAGCTGGGCCGGACGCAGGCCGCGGCGGCGGCGAAGCGGCTGGCCGCGATGGACGGCCTGGTCGTCGATGGCGAAGCCGTCCCGATCATCTCTTCGCCGCTCACCCGCACCAAGCAGACCGCGCAGGCCGTCGCCGACGCGCTCGGCGGCCGCGTCGAGACCCACCCCGGCCTGATCGAGACCGACTTCGGCGAGTGGGAGGGCCTGACGTTCGCCGAAGCGGCCGACCGCGACCCCGAACTGCACAGCTCGTGGCTCGGCGACAGCTCGGTGCCGCCGCCCAGCGGGGAGAGCTTCGACGTCGTCCACCGGCGCGTCCGCAAGGCCCGCGACGAGCTCATCGCCGAGCACGGCGGCAAGACGTTGGTGCTGGTCAGCCACGTGACGCCGATCAAGACGCTGCTCCGGATGGGCCTCGACGCCGGGCCCCAGCTGCTGTTCCGCCTGCACCTGGACCTGGCGTCGCTGTCGATCGTCGAGTTCTACCCGGACGGGAACGCCTCGGTCCGCCTCGTCAACGACACTTCGCACCTGGCCTGACCACTCGAAATGTGGGGTGGATCACGCTCAACACCGACGCGTGGCGGACCCCGGATGGGGTATTGGCTACAGTGTCTCGACCGCGTCGCCGCGGTGGCGGATCCGGCTCCCGGGTCCACTAAGGGGGCGCCAGCTCGCGCGTATCCCACCGGCAGAAGCCTGCGGGCGGAACAGTGACGAGGACATGACGGCTAGCGCACTCACCGAGACCTCCCCGAGCGACGTCCCCGAGGACCCGGCCACCCCCACGGCCACCCGCGGCTGGGGCGCGCGCCTGGCGCCGGTGCTGGCCGTGCTCGCCGGCGTCGCGGCGGTCGCCGTCCACGCCACCCGGTACGGCCACTGGATCGTGGACGACGCCGCCATCACCTTCTCCTACGCCCGCAGCTTCGCCGACGGCCTCGGCCCGGTGCTGCAGCCGGGCGCCCCGCCGGTCGAGGGCTTCTCCGACCCGACGTGGATGGTCCTGCTCGGCCTCGGCAAGCTCGCCGGCCTCTTCGACCACGGCGCGATCTTCGGCATCCCGGACTACGTGCTGTACCCGAAGGCGCTGGGGCTGCTGTTCACCGGCGGTGTCCTGACGGCCTGCCACATCGCCGCGAAGCAGATCTTCACCCGCTTCGCGTGGCTGGCCACCCTGGTCGTCGGCCTCACGCTGGCGACGATCCCGTCGTACGTCATCTGGGTCGTCTCCGGCCTGGAGAACTCGCTGTTCGCGTTCGCGGTCGTGACGCTGGGCGTGACGCTGTTCGTCTCGGTCAAGCGGGACAAGCTGCTGACGCCGAAGGTCGCGCTGTGGGCCGGGGTCATGGTGGCGTTCGCCGCGCTGACCCGCCCGGAAGGCCTGATCTACGCGGGCGCGTACCCGCTCGCGGCGCTGTTCCTGCTGCGGTCGGGGCTGTTCTGGAAGAGCTTCCGGTTCGCGCTGCTTTCGGTGGCGGCGTTCGCCGTCCCGTTCGGCGCGTACGTCGTGTGGCGGCACTCGGAGTTCGGGCGGCTGCTGGCCAACCCTTCGGTGGCCAAGCAGCAGGGCCTGCCCGGGTTCGACGCGGTGAAGCGGCCGTTCGAGCTGGTCGGCTACGCGGGCTGGGCCGGCGTCGTCGTGCTGGCGTTGGTGATCGGGTTCGCGCTGGTCAAGGCCCCTTGGCGGCGTCCGCTGATCGCCCTGCTGGTGCCGCTGGGGCTCGGGATCGTCGCGTACGGCGTGATGGTCGCCGACTGGATGTACCAGCACCGGTTCGCCAGCCCGATCTGGCCGCTGGCGGTCATCGCGGGCACGCTGTCGGCCGGTGAGCTGCTGCGCCACCGGCAGGCGCTGCTGCGCGTCGGCGTCGTCGTGGTGCTGGTGGGGGCGTTCGTCCCGTCGGCGGTCGGGTTCGCGGCCGCGGCGGACAAGTTCGCGAAGAACCCGAACATCACGGCGTGCCTGGTGGCCGACCGCTTCGGCCGCGGCTTCAACACCTACGCCGACATCCTCGGCCTGCAGAAGGCGTCGCTGCTGCTGCCGGACCTCGGCGGCTCGTCGATGACCAGCCGGCTCGAGCTGGTCGACATGGCCGGCCTGGTCAACAAGCCGATCGCCGACCTGGTGCACGACAACGACCTGGCGGGCCTGCGCAACTACGTGTTCGACACGGTCAAGCCGACGTTCATCCACTCGTGGGGTCCCTGGGCGGCGGGCAACGGCATCGCGCTGGACCCGCGCCTCGACCGCGACTACGTGCTGATCTACAGCTCGCCGATCGAGGGCCTGCGCAACGGCGACTGGGTGCGTCGCGACGCGGTGACGGACCCGGCCAAGCTGAAGGCGGCCCAGGACTACGCGGCGAAGACGATCCCGGAGGTGGCGGCGGACCGCTTCGGCGGCCCGCTGGACGACTGCGGCGCGACGATGAAGCCGGGCCAGACCATCACGCTGCCCGGCTGAGGCTCACCCGCGTGAGCAGAGCCGTAACTGGCGTGATCGGGGCCGGAACTCGCGTGAGTGGAGCCGTAACTCGCGAGTTCCGGCCTCAATCACGCGAAACCCGGCTCTGATCACGCGAAACTCGGCCCCGATCACGCGAGTTCCGGCCTTCGGTGGCGCGAGATGCCTCTTCACGAGGCCAAGCCGAGGCTCAGCCAGAGCGCGACGGTCGCCGCGGCGAGGCTCAGCGGGGTCGTGAGTGCCCCCAGGGCGTGGAACGTCCTGGGGGAGGGCGGCTTCGGGAGCGTCCGGCGCCACAGCAGGGTCGCCAGCGAGCCGAGGTAGCTCGCGTTCGGGCCGATGTTGACGCCGAGCAGCACCGCCAGCAGCACACCCGGTGCCGGGTGCGGGCCGAGCACCGACAGCAGGATCAGCGTGGCCGGCAGGTTGTTGACCAGGTTGGCGAGCAGCGCCGCCACCCCGGCCGCCACCAGGAGATCCACGAGGCCGGTCGAGGCCGGCAGGACGTCACGCAGCACGCCGCCGAGGACGTGCTCCGACACGGCCTCGACCACGACCGCCAGCCCCAGCACGAACAGGCACAGCTGCGGCGCCGCCTCGGTGACCAGCTGCCACGGCCGGATCTTCCCCTGCGCCAGCGCCCGCACGCCGAGGATCAGGGCGGCGAGCGCAGCGATCCACACCGGCTCGACGTGCCCGAGCTGCCCGACGGCGAACCCGGCGAGCGTCAGGCCGAGGACGACGAGGGCGAACGTCGGCGTCTCGAGGTGCTGCCGCGGTTCGGGCGTCTCGCGCGGCCGCAGGTCGGTCTTGAAGAACCACAGGAAAACGAGCAGCTCGACGGCGATCGTGACCAGCCACGGCAACGCCATCAGCGCGGTGAACCCGGCGAAGGTCAGCCCGGACGCGGCGAAGGCCAGCAGGTTCGTCAGGTTGGACACCGGCAGCAGCGTCGAGGCCGAGTTGGCCAGGTGCGCGCAGGCGTAGACGTGCGGCCGGGCGGGGAGCTCGAGGCTGGTGGCGGTGGCGAGGACCACCGGGGTGAGCAGCACGACGGTGGCGTCCAGGCTGAGGATCGCGGTGACCCCGGCCGCGGCGGCGAAGGTGAGGACCAGCAGACGCCGCGGACGTCCGTGGCACGCCTCGGCGAGCCGGTTGCCGAGCCAGGCGAAGACACCGTCCACATTGGCCAAAAAGGACAAAAGCAGGATCGCGGCCAGAAAGCCCAGCGTGGGCAGGATTTCGACGGCCCGCTCCCCGGCCGCCGCGGGCGGGACGAGGCCGAGCAGGAGCGCGATCCCGGCGGCGGGCACGGCGGCGACGGCTTCGGGCCACCCCCGCGGCCGGACGATGGCGAAGACGAGCACACCGGCCAGCAGCAGCAGACTGGCCCCGCCCGCGAGGAGGTTCACGCGTTCACGCTAACTGCGCCCGGTTTCCGTCGGTGCCACCGGGTAGCGTGGAAGTCGGGGGGCGGCGCCCCACCCGGAAATCCGAAATGGACTTCGACGGCCCGGAGCGCGAGCCCGCAGACCCAGCGCTCGCCGGGACCCTGTCAGCGCACCCGGACGCGCGGCGCCGTCAGCGACCCTCCACCCGCTGCGAAGACTTCGCCAGCGCCCCGCCCAGCTCCGCCCGCCCGGGAATCCCCAGCTTCCGGTACGCCCCGGACAGGTGCAGCTCCACCGTCCGCCGCGTCAGGTGCAGCGCCGTGGCGATCTCGCGGTTGGTCAGCCCCTGCGCCGCCATCACCGCGATGCGGTTCTCCTGCCGGGTCAGCCCGTGCTCGTTGTCCTTGGCCGGGGTCAACGCCCGCCGCGAGGAGCGCAGCTCCTCCGCCGCGCGCCGGGCCAGCGGGCGCGCCCCGCACTGCTCGCTCAGCTCCACCGCCTGCCGCAGCGTCTCGATGGCCTTTTCGGACTGGCCGTGCCGCGCCTGCAGCGTCCCCAGCTCCGTCAACGCCGTCGCCAGCTGCAGGCGCGACGGTGACGACCGCAGGGTCGCGATCGCCTTCTGCAGCGCCCGCTCGGCTTCGTCGTCCTCGCGGACCAGGCCCAGCGTCGTCAGCGCCGTGCCCAGCGGCCGGGCCGCGCCCCAGCGGGCCGACGCGTTGATGTCCTCTTCGGCCAGGCGGGCCGCGTCGTCGGTCTGGCCGAGGGCCAGCGCCGCCCGCGCCGCGTGCGCGCGCCACGGCACGAACCCCGGGAACCGCATGCCGTGGTGGGCCAGCCGCCGCCCGCAGCTGAGCAGGTCTTCGAACCCGAAGCGCGTGTACCCCGTCGCGACGCGCAGGCGGCCTCGCGCGTACAGGAGGTACGTGTGCGTGAACAGGCCCTGGCTGGCGACGAAGTCCATCCGGTCCAGCAGCGACGTCGCCGCCTCGAACCGCCCCAGGTCCACCCAGCACTCGACGAGCTTCGCCGCGCACAGCACGCCCACCGGGCAGGTCGTCGTGCCGCCGCGCTCGTCGAAGCGGCGCAGCAGGGACTCGAAGTGGACGCTCGCCCGCTGCAGGTCGCCGCTGGCCTGCAGCGCGATCCCGCGGGCCAGGGTCGGCAGCGCACCGTGCGGCACGTGGACGTCCCAGGGCTCGCGCTCGACGTCGAGGACCCGGCACAACCGGTCGACGTGGGCCGGCTCGTCCGCGAGGACCGCGGTCGCCAGCGTGAAGAAGTAGTGCTGCTCGAACAGCTCGCCGTCGTCGCCGACCGCGTCCCCCCGTGGGCTCCGGGTGGTGGGGCCCCCGGGCCGGGGCGGGGCTCCGGCTTGGCTCAGCGCGTCGGCGAAGTGCCCGACGGCCTCCTGCGCCGACTCGCCGCTGCGGACCGCGTCCAGCGCCAGCAGCGCCGAGCGGCTCCGCTGGGCCGCCGGGTCGGTCAGCGGCGCCCACTGCTCCTCGAAGTCGCGGAACTCCGGGGGCGGGCCGAGCCGGCTGCCGGCCTCGGCGAGGTAGGTCATGCACAGCAGCGGCCAGACGGCGTCCGGGCCGCCCGCGTCGAGCCGGGCCGCGATCTGGCCCGCCGCGCTGATCCCGAGCCGGGCGTCCTGGCCGCCGCAGAGCGACAGCAGCATCGCGGTGGCGATGTACGCGGCCGTCTCGCGGTTGCCGACCGTGTCGACGGCTTCCCGGACCCGCTTCGCCGCGCCGGGCGGGTCGAACTGGAACTCCGCGTGCGCGAGCTGCAGCAGCACGGCCATCCGGCGCCCGGACGTCAGCCGCTCCTCCAGCGCCCGCCGCAGGTGCCGGGCGGCCAGCTCGGCCTGCCCGGAGAACACGGCGTCGCGCGCGCTCAGCCGCAGCACGTCCACCGCCCACGGGATCCGGATCGACGTCGCTTCCAGCAGGTGGGCGGCCACGCGCTCGGGCGGCGCCCCCGCCTCCGCCAGCAGCTTCGCCGCCCGGGAGTGGTTGACCGCCCGCGTGGTCTGCGGCATGTCCTTCAGCAGGGAGTTGCGGACGAACGAGTAGGTCAGCGTCGGCTGGTCGCTGTTGTTCAGCACGTGCAGCCGGACCAGGGTGTCGATCGCCTGCAGCGCGTCGAGCTCGTCGACGCCGGCCAGCCGGGCCAGCAGGTCGAAGCCGGCGTCCTCGCCGAGGATCGCCGCCGCGTGCAGGATGGCCGGCGCGTGCGGGAACTCCTGGATGCGGGTGGTGAGCACCTGCCCGATCAGCGACGAGCCGAGCTCGTGCGGGTCCGCGCCGGGCAGCAGCCGCGGCCGCAGCGCCTGGAGCAGGACCGGGTTGCCGCCGGTCGCCTCGCGGCAGGCGGAGGCCAGCTCCCCGGGGGCGAGGCCGAGGATCTCCGCCGCGGCCGCGTCACCGAGGCCGTTCAGGGTGATCGTGGCCGGTGTGCTCCCCACCATGTCCAGCAGCGCGACCTCGCGGTGCGGGGGGTGGCCGACGACGGACGTCAGGACGATCAGCACCGGCAGGTCGAGCACGCGGTTGCGGACGTAGGCCAGGCACCGCATGGACCAGGCGTCGGCCTGGTGGATGTTGTCGATGCCGAGGAACAGCGGACCCCGGTCGGTCGCGTCGCGGACGATCCGGAAGAAGAGGTCGAGTGCCTCGCTCTCGCCGGCCGACCCGCACAGCTCGGCGACGGGCGGCCGCGGCGGCGCCCCCGGTTCCTCGAGCGCCTCGGCCAGCTGGCGGACGATTCCGCCGGCCAGGTGGCTCTCCAGCCGCGACCCGGTGGCGATCGCGACGGTGAAGCCGGCGTCCGCGGCCAGCGCCGCGGCGGTCCGCAGGATGGCGCTCTTGCCCATGCCGAACTCGCCGGCCAGCACCGCACTGGCGGCCGTACCGCCCAGGACGACCGGGAAGAGACCGGTCAGGCGGCCGAGCTCGGGCTCGCGGCCGGGGAGCCGCGGGGCGGGACGCTTCGGTACCGAAGCCCCGCTGGCGGGGTGCTCGGGATTTACTTCGGTATCCACCGTAAGGACTTTCATGTTGGGTTGGGGCAGACTACTGGAAACCGGCCGACCACGGGAGTGACCGAGGTCCGCGGCCGGTACCGGCCACGACCTGACCAGGGGAGACGATGGACGCAGCGGATGCGAACCGGCTCTTCCCGACGGCCGGCCGGTGCCCGCAGAGGGCCATCGCGGCCACGCCGAGCGCGAGCAGCAGGAGCGGGCCGGTCGCCGGCCCCCGCAGGGCTGCCGACCCGGCCGACTTCCGCCGCCGGGCCGCACCGTCGCCCGGTGGCAGGTAGCCGAGCCGCACCGCCTCGGCCAGCGCGGCGGTCACCGGGGTGAACCCGGCGACGCGGCCCCGGCAGCGGGCACAGCCCAGCAGGTGGGCCTCGAACTCTTCCGGATCGTCGTGGACGCCGAGCCCGTAGGCCGCGGTGTCCCCCTTCCGCCCCCTCATCGGATCGTCACTTCCCCGAGCGCCTTCCGCAATTGCCGCATCGCCGTGTACAACCGCGATTTGACAGTTCCCTCCGGAATTCCGAGAATTTCCGCCGCCTGCCGAACGGTGTTTCCCGCGAGATACGTCTCGTAGATGACCGACTGATATTTGGCGTCCAGTTCCCGCAATGCCCGAGTAATCGTTAGCGCCGCTAACGAGCTGTCCGCGCGGTCCGTGGACTCGGCGTTTTCCGGGATCTCCAGAGCGACCTCCTGCGGGCGGACGCGGCGATTCCTCCAGCCGTCGATGACGATCCGCCGGGCCACCGTGAGCAGCCATCCGCGCAGCATTCCGGGCTCGCGCTCGAGCGTGTCGGAGTGCTGCCAGGCGCGGATCATGGTCTCCTGCACCACGTCTTCGGTCCACTGCCGGTCGTGGTTGGTCAGGCTCAGGACCTGCGCAAACAGGGTGGCGCGGAAGTCTTTGTAGAGCAGCGGGACAAGGTCGTCTCCCGCGGCGGGGCCGGTGTCGACCGCGGTCGCGGACGACGCGAAGCCGACGTGGCCGCGACCTTCTCTTCCCAGTGCTTCCATAAAGCTCGCAACCTCACCTGACTGGCGGACCGTGGGGTCATCGGAGCGTAGCGCAAAAACACTTAATAGGCCATATGTATTAGTTTCCCGACCCAATTCGATGCAGTGCCGCGGCGTCCCGCCCCGGATCGGTTCACAATGTGTCTTGTGATACACGTCACAGGTCACTAAAAGGTGACGGCGAGAACCGGATCACACCTTCTCCCCGTACCAGGAGATGAGGACTCCTTCGCGAAGGGACAAACGGGGATGCCGCTCCGATTCGTGGCGTTGCTGGCCGCTGCGACCGCGCTCGTGCTGGGCTGTGCCGTGCCGGCGTCGGCCGGGGAACTGCAGCAGACCGACCGCGCCCTGCTGACCCGGCTCAAGCAGCACACGCTGTGGGCCGTGCCGTCGAGCAGGCTCGCCGCCGACCGGGCCACCAACCGGCGGGTGCGCGCCGTCGCCGTCCGCATCGCCGACGACCAGGCCCGCCTCGACGTCGCCCTGCGCGCGGTCGCCGACCGGCTCGCCGTCACCCTGCCGGGGGAACCGACCGACCAGGAGCGCGCCTGGGCCGACGAAATCGCCGGCGACTCCGGCGACGCGTTCGACCGCGCCTACGTCAACCGCCTCCGCGCCGAGTACGGCACGCTCTTCGGTCTCGCCTCCGACGTCCGCGCGGGCACCCGCGACGACGACGTCCGCGCGTTCGCCCAGACCGCCGTCGACACCTCGCTCGGGCACCTCACGCTCCTCGAGAGCACCGGGCTCGCCGAGACCACGTCCCTGCTCGTCTCCGCCACCGAGGACGACACCCTCGGCGGCGGGGCCATCGCCGCCGGCGCCGTTCTCGTGGCCCTCGCCGCCGTCGCCACGTTCGGCCTGCTCCGCCTGCTCGGAACCCCCGGCAGGCCCTCGCCGCGCACCCGGAGGTAAGCCGCCCCATGTCACTGTCCGCCGCGCTGGTCCCGGTGTCGCCCCACGACACCGGGATCGCCGAGGCCGCCGCGCTGTCCGGCCGCCTCACCTACCTCTGCATGTGCCTGACGCTGTGCTGGGGCGTCCTGGCCGCCACCGGCTGGGTCCGCCGGTTCAGCGGCCAGGACGCGATCCGCACCGGCCACGTCGTGCTCGCCGCGTTCACCCTCGCCACCGGCACCCTGCACGGGCTGACCTTCCTCTTCCTGGAGGACGACCCGTTCGGCGTCGCCGACCTGCTCCTGCCCTTCTACGACGGCACCCCGCGGCACGCGCTGGGCATCGCGGGCCTCGAACTCGTCATCGCCGTGTCCGTGACGGCGGCGCTGCGCCGCAACGCCCGCGAAGGCCGCTGGCTGCGCTTCCACCAGGCGGGGTACCTCGCCATCGGCCTGCTCGCGGTGCACGCCTGGCTCGGCGCCATCTCGAGCGGGCACCTCGCCGTCGTCTGGCTCGCCGGCCTCACGCTGCTCGTCCCGCCGGTGCTGCTGGCGGTCCTGCGCGTGCTGCCGGCGTCGGTGCTCGCCCGCCTCGGGCTGGTCGCGCCGCCGTCGCCGGGAGCCGACCCGGAACCGGCCACCGTGCGCGTCGACGTCGACAGCCAGCGCTGTCACGCCTACGGGGTCTGTCAGTCCGAGGCACCCCAGGTCTTCCAGCTCGGCCAGGACGGGCAGCTCGCGTACGAGAAGCGCCCCGAGGCCCAGCTGGTCCCGAACGTCCAGGCCGCCGCGCGTGCCTGCCCGATGAGAGCCATCCACCTGTTGGGAGCCACCCGATGAGCGAACGCATCGTCATCGCCGGAGCCGGCCTCGCCGGCCTGCGTGCCGCCGAACGGCTGCGCGAACTCGGGTTCGACGGCGAAGTCGTCGTCCTCGGCGCCGAACCCGACATCGCCTACCACCGCCCGGCGCTGTCCAAGCAGCTGCTCGTCGGCGCGGTCAGCCGCGCCGACACGCTGCTCGCCGACCCCCTCGAAGTCGACGCCGAATGGCGCTTCGACACGCCGGTCACCGCGCTCTCGCCGAGCCGGCAGGTCGTCCACCTCCGCGACGAGGAACTGCACTACGACGGCCTGATCATCGCCACCGGCGTCGAACCGCGGCGCATGCCCGGCGCGCCGCACGGCCACCCGCGCGTGGTCGTCGTCCGGACGCTGGCCGACACGATCGCCCTCCAGCGCGCGCTGGCCACCAACCCCGGCCCGGTCGCCGTCATCGGCGACGGCTTCATCGGCTGCGAAGTCGCCTCCAGCCTGCGCGAGATGAACCGTGAGGTCGTCCTCTTCGGCCGGGAGCGATCCCTGCTCGCCGACGTCCTCGGGCCCGACATCGGCGACTGGCTCACGGCGCTGCACACCGCCCGCGGCGTCCGCCTCGAGCTCGGCACCACGATCCGCCGCTGGCGGCCCGCGCCCACGCACGTCGGCCTGGAGTTCGCCGACGGCCGCGCCCTCGAGGTCGCCTGCGTCGTCGTCGCCGTGGGCAGCGTCCCGGCGGTGTCCTGGCTGCGCGGCGCCAAGCTGCCGCTCGACGACGGCGTCGTCTGCGCGCCCACCTGCCACGTCGTCGGCTCGTCGACGATCGTCGCGGCCGGTGACGTCGCCCGCTGGCCCAACCTCCGCTTCGACCCCACCCCCCACCGGGAGGAGCACTGGCTCAACGCCGTCGAGATGAGCCGGGCCGCCGCGCAGAACCTCCTCACCGGCCCCCAGGGCTCCCCGGCCTACACGCCGGTGCCGCGCTACTGGTCCGAGCAGCACGGCGTCCGGATCCAGGTCGCCGGCCGCCCGGCCCTGGCGACCGACACCGTGCTGCTGGAGTCGCCGGTCCCGGGCACCCGGCCGATCACCGGCTTCGTCCGCCAGGGCCGGCTCGTCGGCCTGATCGGCCTCGACAGCCCCGCCGCCGTCCTCCACTGGACCGCCGAGCTGGCCCGCCAGCACCCGGCGCCCGCCGAGCCCCCGCCCGAAGTCCGGCCCCGCCGCCGCAGTGAGGCGGTGGCCGGCCACTGAGCTACGATCCAGCCTGCGGACGAGCTGGCAGGGCGGTCGCGAGCCGGGTGACCGGCTCGAGGAAAGTCCGGACTCCGCAGGGCAGGGTGGTTGCTAACGGCAACCCGGGGTGACCCGCGGGAAAGTGCCACAGAAAACAGACCGCTCCCGCTTTCGGGCGGGAGTAAGGGTGAAACGGTGGTGTAAGAGACCACCAGCGTCCCGGGCGACCGGGACGGCTAGGTAAACCCCACCCGGAGCAAGGCCAAGAGGGAGCCCCCGGGCTCCTGCGCAGGCGTTCGAGGACGGCCCGTCCGAGCCTGCGGGTAGGCCGCTGGAGCCTGCCGGCAACGGCAGGCCGAGATGGATGGCCGCCGCCCCGCGAGCCGCAAGGCGACCGGGGAACAGGATCCGGCTTACATGCCGGCTCGTCCGCCCCAACCCGCGTACCCGGAGGGTCGGCCCGCGTACCCAGGCGGTCGGCTCGCCGGCCGACCCTCCAGGTACGCGAACCGACCCTCCAGGTCCGCCGGCCGACTCCCCGGGTACGCGAACCGACCCTCCGGGTACCGCGATTTTGGTTCCCGTGGGGGGTTACCCGGTAGTAGGGTGCGGGGATGGCGGGTGACGAGACGCGGTTCAAGTCGGCTTTCGATTCCTTGCACGCCTTCGTGTACTTCGCGCCCGAAGTCGATGCCGCGCTCACCGGCGCCGGCCTGCGGCCGGGGCGGATGCCGTACTTCGCGAGCCGGGCCGCGGCCATGGGGGCCGTCGGGCCCGAGGTCGTCGCGGCCACCTTCTACAACTTCAACCCCGAGGTCGTCGCCCGCGTGATCCCGCGGGCCTGGACCCTGGCGACGCCGGAGCAGGTCCTCGACGCGCGGCTCGACGGCACCGACCGGGCGCTGACCCGCCTGCTCGGCGACCACCTGAAGAGCGACGAGGTCGCCGAGGCCGCCGAGCTGGCGCGCGAAGCCGCCGCCGGGTGCACCGGCGAAGGACGTCCCCTCTACGCCGCCCACGCCGGGCTCGCCTGGCCGGGCGAGCCGCACCTCGTGCTCTGGCACGCGATCACCCTGCTCCGCGAGTACCGCGGTGACGGGCACATCGCGGCGCTCGTCCTGCACGGCTTGAGCGGCCTCGAAGCACTCGTGACCCACAGCGCCACCGGACGCGGGTTCAACCTCGCCGCCGCGAAGCTCACCCGCGGCTGGAGCGACGAGCAGTGGGCGGCCGCCGAAGCCGAGCTCACCGACCGCGGGATCCTCGACGGCGAGGGCGCGCTCACCCCCGGCGGTGTCGCTCTGCGGGATCGGATCGAGGCAGCCACGGAAACGTCCGCGACCGGGCCGTGGCACCGGCTTGGACCCGAACGGACCGCCCGGCTCGAGGAGCTGGGCCGCGGCCTCACCCGGCGCCTCGTGGCGGCCGGTGCCTTCCCGGACGGCGTTTTCGCGCTCGGACGGCCGTGACCGGTCAAGATCACGCTATGTAGTGAAAAAGTTGTGAAGTATCGGGCACCCCGTGACGGACAGCGAAGGCGTCCAAGATCGACATGGGCGCCGACCGGCCGACCGTCGTCACAGAGCGGACTCGCGGGACACGGCCGTTCGTGTCATGCAACACTGTCCCAGGCCGCACAACGGCCACAGTGTCAGTACCCACAGTGAGCAAATCCCGGGCAATGGGGTGAGTTCGTCAGCACACTGAGAAGTATGGGTGGCCGGGGTTCAACCGGAGGGCCCTTGCCGCGATGATGGTGGGCGTGGAGTTTTCGTGTGCCATCCGCACCACGCCGGTTGACAAGCCAGCCGGTCTCTACGCTGCGCACTTTGACCACTACCCCTCGTAGCCCCCATGATGTTGTTCGAAGCACCGCCTGAGCCAGAACCGCGCGGCCCCGACCGCGCACCGGGAGTATCACGATGATGACCTTGACCACCCTCGACACGCTGGCCGCCGGCGAACTGGGCACGGGCAACGTGCGCCAGTGGCTGCTCGACAACGTCATCCCCCTGGTGCTGCTGGCCGTCGCACTCCTGCTCCTGTGGCTGGGCGGCGGCAAGGGCGACAACGCCGGTGTCATGCGCCGGCTCGCCGGCGTGGTCATCGCGCTCGCCATCATCGGTCTCGCGGTCAGCGGCGCGGGCGTGAACGTGGGCCAGTGGATCGCCGGCCTGTTCACCGGCTGAGGCGGCCGCCGTGCGCATCAGGACCGACGACGAGGTTTACCGGGTCGACGCCGTGTGGCTCGGCCCGCCGAAAGCGACTTTTCCCTGGAGAGCCCGGTACGTCGCCTGGCTCATCGGCATCCCGACGTTCTTCGTGGTCCTCGGCGTCGAACGCTGGGCCGGGTGGAGCTTCGGGTTCTTCTCGACGGCGTGGGGTTTCATCGCCACCATCGTGATCACCCGGCTGCTCACGGCCAAGATCAGCCACGAGCGCCCGCTCGGCGCCGTGGTCGCGATGGCGGGGCGCGAGCTGAACACGCCCCGGGTACGGACCACGGGCACCGGGGGCGCGGTCAGCGCCAGCCGGGTCCGGGTGCGGGCCGAGCGCCCGCTGCCGAAGCACAAGCGGAGGCGGCAGTACCAGCACCACGGCGGCCCGCCGGGTGCCGCTTTCACCCAGGGAGCACCACGAGCGCGCCGGAGCCGGGGCAACCCGGCTCGGGCCGGGAGGTAGTCGTTGTTCGGTCGCGGCGGTAGCCGAGGAAAACGGGGTCGGGACACGCACTCGGGCGCATGGCAACCGCCCGAGCAGGTCCGCGCGTCGCGCAACGGCTCGGGGAACAAGGCACGCCTGCCCGGTGAGCAGGCGATTCCCGCGTACACCCCGTCGATCGCGGTGCGCAGCATCGACGGGCACCTGGTCCGCACCGGCGTCGAGGTCTACGCCTGGTACCGGCTGGCGCCGCAGCGCTGGTCGTTCCGCTCGGACTCGCAGCGGCGCGACCTGATCGCGGCCATCGCCGGCCAGTACGCCGAGCTGCAGGGCCGCTGGCTGCACCTGCGCGTGACGAACCGCCCGTACCCGATCCGGATGTGGGCCGAGGCGCACGTCTACAACGCGCACGGCCGCCCGCAGGACGTCCCGGGCGCGCTGTCCTTCGACGACTACCTGATCGGCGAGCAGCAGCAGCTGATGGGCCGCTCGATGGCCGAAAAAGAGGTCTACATCGGGGTCCAGGTGCAGACCCGGCGCATGGTCGACCGCGCGGTCGAGCGGGCCGCGCCGGTGCTGCGCAAGATCCTGCCCGAGGCCGTCGACGCCGAGCTGGCCGCGCTGGACTCCGAGGTCGAGCACCTCGACCAGGTCATCGGCAGCGCCGGGCTGGAAGGCCGCCCGGTGCACGCCGAGGAGATGTCCTGGCTGATGCACCGGTCCTGTTCGCTGGGCCTGCCCGCGCCGCGGAACATGCCCGCCGTGCCGGGCGCGGCGTGGGAGCCCGAAGACCTGGCCAGCTTCACCGACGCCGCCGACTTCTACGCCGACCCGTACGCGCCGACCGTGACCGTCCGCGGCCGCACCGGCTCCAACGCCGGCGTCTCGCGCCACCTGGCCGTGCTCACCGTCGGGCAGATGCACGGCCTGCAGATCCCCGAGGTCGACGACCCGTGGATCCAGCACGCCGACCGGCTGCCCGCCGCGGTCGAGGTGTCCGCCCGCATCTACGTCCGGCGCCCCGAGGAGGTCGCCAGCGAACTGCAGCGCCAGATGAACAAGGTGCGTTCGCAGGTCAAGCACTACACCGACGAGCACGAGCTCGAACCGCCGCAGTCGCTGTCCCGGCAGGCCGGCCGGGTGCTGGAGATCGACGACGAGATGACGTCGGGCTTCACCGCGCTGGCCACCCGCGTCCGCTCCTGGTGGCGGCTGGCGGTGTCCGGCCCGACCGAGCGCGACGCGCTGCGCCTGGCCCAGCAGCTGCTCGACCTCTACAAGCCGAAGATCGCCATCGAGCACCCCGAAGCCCAGTACGCGATGGCCCGGGAGTTCATCCCGGGCGAGCCGCTGGCCTCGGCGGCGTACATGCGCCGCGGCTCGGTGGTCTGGGCGTCCTCGGCCGTCCCGACGGCGACCGCGGAGGTCGGCGACCGCCGCGGCATCCTGCTCGGCGAGACGTGCACGGCCACGCGGCGCCCGGTGGCCTGGGACCCGTGGATGGCCCAGGAGATCCGCGACGGCTCCGGCCTGACGGCCATGGTGGCGGGCCTGGGTGGTGGTAAGTCGTTCCTCGGCGGCGGCATCGTCTACAAGACGCTGCGCGCGGGCGCGAACTGGACGATCCTCGACCCCTCCGGCCCGCTGTCGCGGCTGTGCGACCTGCCGGAGCTGCGGCCGTACGCGCGTCCGATCAACCTGCTCAACGCCCAGCCGGGGATCCTGAACCCGTACCGGGTGGTCGCCGAGCCGCTGATCGAGCACTTCATGGACGAGGACGACCCCGAACGCTCCTGGCGCCGCGAGAAGGCCCTCGCGGGCGCGACGCGACGGCGGCTGGTGCTCGACGTCCTGCAGGGCGTCCTGCCGTACGAGGTGTCCCGCATGGCGCAGACGCGGATCGTGCTGCTGCGCGCGGTCCGGGCCGTCGGCGGCCGGTTCGACGCCGACCCCGGCCAGGTGATCGACGCCCTGCGCCGGGATTCGAGCGAGCACCACGAGCACGCGGGCGTCGTCGCGGACTTCCTCGACGAGATGCGCGAGCGGATGGCGCTGCTCATCCCGGAGACGGACGCGGACCCGTACTCGGAGACGCGCGACGACCGGCTGACGGTCCTGACGATGGCGGGCCTGACCCTGCCGAAGGACGGCGTCCCCCGCGAGTACTGGACGGACGCGGAGTCCCTCGGCGTCGAGATGCTGAACCTGGCGGCGTGGCTGACCCAGCGGTCGGTGTACGAGAAGCCGAAGGAGATGCGCAAGGGCGTCTGGATCGACGAGGCGTTCTTCCTGTCCGAGGTCCCGACGGGCCGTGTGCTGATGAACCGCTTCGCGCGTGACTCGCGCAAGTGGAACGTCCGGGTGCTCCTGTCGTCGCAGATCCCGGC
Organism: Streptomyces sp. MN03-5084-2B; assembly: GCA_033793495.1. Taxonomy (GTDB): domain Bacteria; phylum Actinomycetota; class Actinomycetes; order Mycobacteriales; family Pseudonocardiaceae; genus Amycolatopsis. The sequence continues at coordinate 86,248 of JARAWT010000023.1, forward strand.
GGACTTCCTGAAGATCCAGGGTTTCGTGGCCCTCCTGGACTCGGTGTTCGTCGGCCGTCTCGACGACGACGACGCGCAGGCCGACGCGCTGCGGCTGCTGAAGGTGCCGGTCGGAGTGGGGTACGAGCAGGTGGTGGCGGCGCTGGGCCGTCGTCCCGGCGCCCAGCAACGCGGCCTGGAGCGGGACGTGGAGCCCCGCCAGTTCATCTTCGGCGACGGCGCGGGCGGCGTGGAGCGCATCCGCGTCGACTTCTCCGGCCCGCACCTCGACCACCTCCGGGCGGTCATGGACACGACCCCGGGTTCGAAGGACGCGGCATCCCCCCCCCGGCGTCCGGGCAACGAGCTGGCGCTGCCTTCGGAGGAGAAGAAGCCCTACGTCGCAGTCCCGCCGGAGGACGACATCGAGCTGGAGCAGGACTTCGAGCTGGCGGCGGAACTGGAGGTCGGCCTGGCCGACGAGAACCTCCTGGGAGCGCCGGACCCGTTGGCGTCCGAGACCGGCGAGGTCGAGGGCGGCGTCCAGCCGTCGAACGGGCAACAGCAACACGCCCGGACCGGCGGAAAGGGCGGCACCGGCCGGGACGCCGCATGAACACCGTGCTGACGCTCGCGGTCCTGCTGACGATGGCCGCGGGGTGGCACTCGCTCAAGCGGCGGATCAAGGAAGGTCCGCGGCCGGGCCGGCGCACCCCCGGGCGGAAGGCGACGATGTTCGCCGTCATGCTCGTGCTCGGGCTGCAGGCGATCGCGACCGCTCCGGCGGCCAGCGCGGCTGCTTGTGGCGAGGCGCCCAACCCGGAACGCCCCGGCGCGGGCATGGTCGGCGCGATCGACCCCGCCGAAGGCCACGGCGAGGCGGGCAGCCCGTACGTCGACTACAGCTACGCCGGGTTCGTCTGGAACACCTTCGAGACGAACTGCTCCGGCATCAGCCTGACCCCGCCGGGCTCGACGCTCGACACGTGGGGCGGCAACCAGCTGTTCAACCTGGGCAAGAACATCGTCGGCGCGACGAACGCGCTCCACTACACCGTGCTCGAGGGTGGCCTGCTCAACCCGCTCTACAGCGCGGTGAAGTCGGGCGCGGAGAAGGTCTACAACAACATCTACGCCCAGCTGTTCGGGCTGGTCGCGCTGGTCATGTCGATCATGCTGTTCCGCAACATCTGGCGGGGTGACCTCGCCGCGGTCAGCAAACGGGCGCTGTACGCGCTGGCGGGCGTCTGGCTCGCGGCCTCGTCGCTGGCGATGCTGCGGTACTTCGACCCGATCGACAAGGCGATCGTCCAGACCACGACGAACATCCAGGCCGGGTTCGTCGACGACGCGGACAACCGCGTCGTCCGGCACGTGCTGCCGACGAACCTGCACAACGAAATCGTCTACAAGAACTGGATCCGCGGGGAGTTCGGTTCGCCCACCGCACCGCAGGCGGAGCAGTTCGGCCGTCCGCTGCTGGACGCGCAGGCGTTCACGTGGGCGCAGCTGCGCAACGGCGACGACGGCAACCAGGCCGTCATCGACGGCAAGAAGAACGCCTACAAGGACATCTCCACCAAGCTCGGCCCGGCCACCGGCTACTTCACCGGCGAGGCCGGCGGCCGCACCGGCGCGGGGTTCCTCTCCCTCGGCCAGGCCCTCGTCTACTCGCTCTTCCAGCTCCTGGCCAAAGCGAGCGTCCTCTTGGCCCAGGTCCTCATCCGCCTCTTCGCCCTGACCGCGCCGCTCATCGGCCTGATCGCCCTGCTGCACCCGGAGATCCTGCGCCGCGTGCTCAAGGTCGCCGGCGGGGTCGCCTTCAACCTCGTCGTGCTCTCCGTCCTCGCCGGCGTGCACGCCCTTCTCCTGCAGGCCATCTTCGACGCCGGCAACTCGCTGAACATGCTCACGCAGATGGTCCTCGCCGGGCTCATCACCGTGCTGCTGTTCATGGTCGGGCGGCCGGTGCGGCGGCTGTGGCAGATGGTCGAGATGTCGGTCAGCATGGTCGGCGCCGCCGTGCCGTCGCCCGGCGGCGGGATCTTCTCCCGGTTCCGGCGCAACCGCAGCGGCCCGACGCCGCAGGACGAGTTCTGGCAGAACGTGCGCGACACCGACGACGTCGTCGACGGCGAGCAGCGCGGCCCGCTCGGGGCCACCGCGGGCGGCGGCCGGTTCCGGCCGGAAGCCACCATCTTCGCCAACGCCCAGCGCCTCGACAACGGCTCCGGCGCCTCCCGCCCGGCCGCGGCCTGGTCCGGAGCGTGGCCGGGGTCCGTGGGCGGCGGGGGCTCCGCGGGCGCGCTGCCCGCGGGCGGCCGGCCCGGCGCCCCGGTGTTCGGCCAGTACAACCCGGCCGGCGGTGGCGGCGGCGAGTACGTCGTCGTCGGGGCCGGGGGCCGTCCGACGATGCGGGAGGAGAGCCGGCGCGTCGACACCTCGCCGGTCGCGGACCGGCGCTGGAGCGACGAGCCCGAGCCCGTCGTCGTGCCGTCCGACCTGCGGCCGCCCGAGTCGAGCTTCAGCGACAACACCCCGCGCACCCCGGGCGTGCGCGCCCAGCCGCGTCGCGTCGACCCCGAGGTCGTCGCGGGCAAGCCGGTCTTCGTGCTCTACCGGCCGTCGCGGGGCATCGAGGTCCGCGAGGAACCGCGTGACACCGACCACGTGATGGGGCGGTGACCGATGCCGATCCGCACCAACCGCGGCCGCACCGCGGTCTACCGGCGCCTGTGGGGCTGGCCGCTGCGCTCGCCCCGCCACCTGATGGGGACGCTGGTGTTCCTGGCGATCCTGGTCACCGCGCTCGGCATCGTGCTGCCGAAGGTGGTCGGGAAACCGCAGGCCAAGGCCTCGCCGACGGGTCCAGGGACGACCACCTCGGCGACGACGACCCCACCGGGCGCCGCGGCGTCGGTCCCGACGTCGAACCTGCCGACGCGGCTGTCCACGCCGCTGGTCACCCCGACGCCGACGACGCCGAACGCCGACGCGCTCCGCGTCGCGAAGGAATGGGCCGCGGCCTGGGTCGACCACCCGGCCGGCATCACCTCCGACCAGTGGCTCGCGAAGCTGAAGCCGTTCACCACCGACGAGTACCTGCCGGTGATGAAGACCGTGGATCCGGCGAACATCCCGGCGACGAAGGTCACCGGTGAGCCGGTCGCCGGCACGGCGTACCCCAAGTCGGTGCAGGTCACCATCCCGACCGACGGACCGAAGCTGGCCATCACGGTGGTGAGCACGAACGCCGGCTGGCGCGTCGCCGACTACGACCAGGCGAGCTGACCCGTGCGGCGCCTGGGGTTGTGGCTGGGGCTGGTCGTGTTCCTCGCGGTCGGTGCCCTGGTCGTGACCGCCGTCGCCGCGAAGGTCGTCATCGACAACCAGCAGGCGCAGGCGCGCGGCGTGTCCTTGCTGAGCTGCGACGCCTCGGTCGGGCCGACGCAGCCCGGCCAGGGCGACCGCGGCAAGGTCGACGCGTCGAAGCTGGACGACGAGCAGCGCGGCATCGTCGCGCTGATCATTTCGATCGGCAAGCAGCGGACGCTGGCGCCGCGCGCGTGGCAGGTCGCGATCCAGGCCGGGATGACCGAGTCCGGGCTGCGCAACCTCACCTACGGCGACCGCGACTCCCAGGGCATCTTCCAGATGCGCCCGTCGATGGGCTGGGGCTCGGTCGCCGAGATCACCAACCCGACGTACGCGATCAACAAGTTCTACGACGTCCTGCTCGCGGTGCCGGACTGGGAGAACAAGCGCCCGGGCGACGCGGCCCAGGCGGTGGAGCGCTCGGGCTTCCCGCAGGCCTACCACAAGTGGGAGCCGATGGCGGCGACGCTGGTGGAGACGGTCGGCCAGGTCGTCGACGTCGTCGCCTGCGGCACCGGCCTCGGGGAGCTGCTGCCGCCCAGCCAGGCCGCCGCGAAGGCGATCAGTTTCGCGCTCGGCGAGCAGGGGAAACCTTATCTGTGGGGCGCCACGGGACCGAATTCGTACGACTGCTCGGGGCTGATGCTGCGGGCGTACGAGTCGGCGGGGATCATCCTGCCGCGCACGTCACGCGAGCAGTACCACGCCGGCGCGTACCTGCCGGTGCGGGACGCGCAGCCCGGTGACCTGCTGTTCCTCGCCACCGACCGGTCGGATCCGTCGTCCATCCACCACGTGATGATGTACCTGGGCGACAACAAGGTCGTCGAGGCGCAGCAGGACGGCGTCCCGGTGCACACCCGGGCGTTCTCGTTCGACGAGCGCGAACTGGTGCCGCAGGCGGTCCGCCCCGGCGTTTAGCATGGGTCGCGAGGGCCTGGACAGGGATCGCACACCGACGTCGCGGCGCTTTCCACGAGCAAGTGGCCGCGTTCTGGCAGAGGATGAGCACGTGGGACGCAAATTCGGCAGGCGGGGCAAGCCCGGGGCGGGCGAGCCGCGGGACCCGGCGGCGCTGTTCGGCGCGCCTCAGCCGCCCCGGCAGAGCGCCCGTCCCGCGTCCAGCACCCCCCTCGCCGACCAGCTCGGCCAGGGGTACCCGGGGGTGGACGCGGGGTACGTCGTGCTGCCGCGTTCGCTGGCCGAGGGGATGTCGCTGCCCTGGCAGCACCAGATGGCGGCGCTGCTGGCCCAGTTCCACGCGGAGCACGCGGGGCTGGCGTGGCCGATCTACCGGGTGGTGCCCTCGCGGTACGAGAAACTGGCGGACCTCGACGAGGAGCAGCTCGCGGAGGCGGGCTACCTGGTCGAGATGGACGCGGACGGCGAGATGGTCTACCGCGAGCGGAGCGGCCGGAAGGTCGCGGACCCGGAGAACACGTCGGTCCTGGTGTCGTGCCTGGACCCGATCCCGAAGCCGGCGGCCCGCCCGGCACCCCCGGCGGCCTCGCCGTCCGGCCGGCCCCCGGCGGCGGCCCCGGCCCCGATGAACATCGGCCCGGCCCCGGTGTGGCGAACGGTGCCGCACCCGCCGCCGGCGCCGTCCGTGCCGGGGACGCCCGAGCAGCACGGGTGGGCCCGTTCCGCTCCGGACGAAGCGACACCGCCCGGCCGCCACCACGAACCGGCGCCGCCCGCGTCGGCGGTGGAGCCCCAGTGGGCGGTGACGGCCGAGTCGGACCTGCCGGGCCCGGTGAAGGCGCCGTCATCGCCTCGGCACGCGGCGCCGGTTGCCCAGCCGGACGTGCGTGACGTGGTGGCCGGGCCTCCGCCCCCGGAGCCGACGACGCGGCCGGGGAGCCCTGCGGCGGAAGGCCCGCCGGTGCCTGCGGTTTCCTCGTCGGCGCGGCCGGAGCAGCCGGTGGCTGAGCCGGGACCGCAAGCTGTGGATCGTCCCGGCTCGTCCCCGGTTGCTCGGAATGAGGCTGCTCGGCAAGACGTTGCCGCGCAGGCATCGGTGGAGCCGGCCCCGCGGGGCGCCGGTCAGCCGGAAGCCCCGGCACCGGGTGAGCCCTTGCCGCGGGAAGCGGACCGGCCTGGCGGTGTGCCCGCAGCGAGCGGATCGGTGTCCCCGGACGCCGACCGGCCGGAGGGTGCTGTTGCGGCATCGGGTGGTTCGTTGCCTTCGGAGGCGGATCGGCCCGAGGTTGCCGCGGCGGAGGTGGTCGAGTCGGCTGACCGGCCGGAGGGTGCCGTTGCGGCATCGCGTGGCTCGTCGTCGTCGTCGTCTTCGTCGGAGGCGGACCGGTCTGGCGGTGTGCCCGCAGCGAGCGGACCGGTGCCCCGGGATGGTGATCGGCCGCAGGGTGCCGTCTCGGCGCCGCGGGATGCGGAGTCCACCGCGTCGGCATCCGCCGGCACGGCATCAGGGGAAGCTGCCCGCAGCGAGGTGGTTGAACCTGCGGCTGAATCGGTGCCGTCCAGCCAGGTTCAGGGCGAGGCCGGGCCTGGCTCTGGTGGATCTCCGGCGGGCGGATCGGCCCAGGCTGAGGCGGTCGTGCCCAGCGCGGGGGAGCAGAAGCCGCTCGATCTGGCGGAGCCCGATTTGCGGGCGGGTCCGCCTGCTGTGCCGCAGGAAGTGCCGTTGGCGGTATCTCAGCCAAAGGCGGAGCCGCAGGCGCAGCCGGAGCCGGAAGCTCAGCCGCCGCAGGCGCAGCCGGAGTCGCAGCTGCAGCCGCCGGAGCCGCAAGCTCAGCCGCCGCAGGCGCAGCTCCTGGCGGAGCCGGAGTCGCAGCTCCAGCCGCAGGCGCAGCCGCCGCAGCCGGAGCCGGAGCCGCAAGCTCAGCCGCCGCAGCCGCAGCCGGAGCCGGAGCAGCCGCAGGCGCAGGCGCAGCTCCTGGCGGAGCCGGAGTCGCAGCTCCAGCCGCAGGCGCAGCCTGAGTCGCGGCCGCTGCCGGAGCCGGAGTCGCGGCCGGTCCCCGAGCCGGAGCCGCAAGCGCAGCCGCCGCAAACACAGCCGGGGTCGCGACCGCGGTCGGAGCCGGAGGCACAAGCGCAGCCGCCGCAGGCGCAGCCGGAGCCGGAGCCGCAGCCCCAGCCGCCGGCTGAACCGGGCAGCGCGCAGCCGGCCGCCGAACCGTCGACGGCACCTGATGCCGTTCCCCAGCGGACCCCTGCCTCGGAGGAGGCAGCCCGACCTGCCTCACCGGAGGAGCAGGCTCCGATCACCGGCTCTCAGCTGCCCCGGCCTCCCTGGGGACCCGCCGGCCTGCCGACCCCCGGCATCGATCCGCGCTCCGCTCCCGCGCACGGCAGCGCTCCGGCCCCTGCGCCGGCTCAAGGATCGGCGCCCAGCACCGCGCCGGGTTCCCACTCGGCTCCGGCCCAGAGCGCCGGCGCCGTCCCGGGGGCCGCACCCGTGCAGGGCACGCCCGCCCCGCTGACGGCCGCCCCACCGGGGTCGGGTCCCCAGCCGGGCATCGTCCCCGCGCAGGACAGCAACCCGGCCGGTTCGCAGGCGGCGCCTGGGGCATCGGTGGTCGGCTCGGCCGAATCGCCGGGGAGCCCGGCAGCCAGTCCCGCACCAGGCCCGGCCGGTTCCCAGACGGCACCTGGGGTGCCTGCAGCTGGCGCGGCCGATTCGCCGATGCCATCCACGGCCCCGGCGGCCGGTCCGGCGCATGGCTCGCCAATGGCACCCGGCGCTCCGCTGCCCGGCGCCGCGCAAGACCCGACCGGTCCGCCGCCGATGGCTCCCACGGCTCCGTCGGTTGGCTCGACGCAGGGTGCGGCCGGTTCGTCGGTGGCTCCTACGGTCTCGTCGGCGGGCTCGACGCAGGGCCCGTCCGGTTCGCCGGTGGCTCCTGTGGTCCCGTCGGCTGGCTCGACGCAAAGCCCGGCCGGTTCGCCGGTGGCTCCCACGGCCCAGCCGGCCGGCTTGACGCAAGACCCGTCCGGTTCGCCGGTGGCTCCTGTGGTCCCGTCGGCCGGCTCGACGCAAAGCCCCGCCAGCTCGCCGGTGGCACCCACTGCCCCCGCACCCAGCGCCGCGCCAGGTTCCCCCGTTCCGGCACAGAACCCCGCCGCACGGCCGAAGCCGGTCTTCCCCGGCCCCGAATCCAGCCCGCAGCCTTTCCCGGCTCGTCACGCCGCTCCGGCCCGGCCCGTCTTCCCCGGTCCCGGGACCATGCCTCCCGTGCCGCCCGCGGCTCCGAACGCGCGGCCCGTCTTCCCCGGCCGGGACACGCCGCTGCCGCAGCCCTCGCGGCAGGAGCCCGAGACCCCGCCCCGCGGCACCGCGCGTGGGTGGTTCGACGAATTCACCGAACAGAAAGACCCCGAAGAACCGCAGGACTTCGGCCCCACCGGGCAGCCGACCGAGATCCCCTACCGGTACAAGCGCTGAAAAACCGGCCCGGGGGTGCGAACCTGGGACCATGTCCAAAGACCCGAACCCGGACCAGGGGTGGTACTACAACACCCGCACCCACCAGGTCGAGCACCTCGAACGCAGCCGCGGGGTCGACCTGCTCGGCCCGTACCCGGACGAGGCCACCGCCCGGCGTGCCCTCGACATCGCCCGCGAGCGCACCCGGCGGGCCGATGCCGAGGACGACGACTAAACCGACAACCGAGGGCTGAGCACGAACTCCGGGTCCACCTGCGCGGCGAGGTCGGCGCCGGCCCAGGCCGCCGCGTTGCGCAGGTGGAACTCGACCGCCTGGCGCTGGTAGCGCGCCCAGTCGCGCTGCTCCGCGTCGACCGCCTCGCGCATCGTGTGCAACGTCGAAAGGTTGGCCGGCTCGAGCTCGGCGATCGGCCGGGCCGAGCCGCGCTCGGCCGCTCGCACGTGCCCGGACGCCGACAGCCACCCCAGCAGCGCGGTGCCGACCTGGTCCTGCAGGAACTCGACGTCCTCCGCGTCCGTCACCTTGTTGCCGACCACCACGAGCCGCACGCCGAAGTCGCGGGCGTAGTCCGCGTACTGGCGGTACACGCCCACGCTCCGGACCGTCGGCTCGCACACCAGGAACGTCACGTCGAACCGGGTGAACAGCCCCGACGCGAACGCGTCCGCCCCCGCCGTCATGTCCATCACGACGTATTCGCCGTCGACGTCGACCATGTGGTTCAGCAGCAGCTCCGCCGCCCCCACCTTCGAGTGGTAGCACTTGACGCCGAGGTCGTCCTCGTCGAACTGCCCGGTGACGCCCAGCCGCACGCCGCCCAGCTGCCGGAAGCACGCCGCGAAGACCGGGTTGTCCTCGAACGGCCGGACCAGCCTCGAGCCGCGTCCGGGCGGGGTCGTCTTGATCATCGACGCCGCGTCCGGGATCCGCGGGTTGTCGCCGCGCAGGTAGTCCTTGATCAGCGCCATGTTGTCGCCCAGCGTCGGCCAGGCGAGCGCTTCCTCCTCGGTCGCGCCGAGGGCCACCGCGAGGTGCTGGTTGATGTCGGCGTCGATGGCGAGCACCGGCAGCCCGGCGTCGGCGAGGTACGCCACGAACAGCGACGACAGCGTGGTCTTGCCGCTGCCGCCCTTGCCGACGAACGCGATCTTCACGGTCGGGGTCCCCTTCTGGCAATGATGACGGTTTTCATTATGACCCGGGCAACGTACACCCGACCGGCCCGCGCCCGATCGGGCGATCTCCGGGCCGGAAGCGGGTTAGGGTTGGGGGGTGCCTCCCCTCGTGATCAGGACACACTCGGCGGGCGGGGACTTCGGCCCCCTGCGTGCCGAGTTTTCGCTGCCGGAGTCGTTCGGGCCCGAGGTGCTGGCCGAGGCGGAGGCGGCGGTCCTCGATCCGCTGGCCAGCGCCGGCCCGCGGGAGGACGCGACCGACCTGCCGCTGGTCACCATCGACCCGCCCGGCGCGAAGGACCTCGACCAGGCGATGGTCGTCGAGAAGACCGCGCACGGCTTCCGCGTCCACTACGCCATCGCCGACCTCGCCGCGTTCGTCCCGCCCGGCGGCGCGCTCGACCGCGAGTCGCGCCTGCGCGGGCAGACGCTCTACCTGCCCGACGGCAACGTCCCGCTGCACCCGCCGGTGCTGTCCGAGGGTGCGGCGAGCCTGCTGCCCGGCGAGGTCCGGCCCGCGGTGCTCTGGACCATCGAGACCGACGAAGCCGGCGAGCCGACTGCCACCCGGGTCCGTCGCGCACTGGTCCGGTCCACCGAGCAGTTCGACTACGAGACCGTGCAGGCCGCGCTCGAGGCCGGGAACCCGCACCCGTCGGTGGCCGCGCTGCCCGAGCTGGGCCGGCGGCGGCGCGAGCTGGCCGTCCGGCGCGGCGCGGTCGAGCTGCAGCTGCCGGAACAGGAGATCACCGGCGACCCGGACGGCGGCTGGGTGCTCGCCCGCAGGCCGCGCACTGCCGTCGACGCCTGGAACGCCGAGATTTCGCTGCTCACCGGGATGGCCGCGGCGCGGATCATGCTCGACGCGCGGATCGGCGTCCTGCGCACGCTGCCTGACCCGGAGCCCGAGGCCGTCGACTGGCTGCGTCGCTCCGCCGAAGCGCTCGGCATCCCGTGGGCGCCGGAGGTGACCGTTTCGGAGTTCCTGTCCCGATTGGACCCGGGGCAGCCCGCGTCGATGGCGCTCTACGCCGACACGACCCGGTTGCTGCGCGGCGCGGGCTACACGGCCTTCGACGGCGAGCTGCCGGCGTTGACGACGCACGCGGGCATCGGCGGCGCGTATGCGCACGTCACGGCCCCGATCCGGCGGCTGGTCGACCGGTTCGCCACGGAGATCTGCCTCGCCGTCTCGGCCGGCCGCGAGGTCCCGGCGTGGGTGCGCGCGGCGCTGGAAGACGTCCCGGCGCGGATGAGCGCGTCGGACACCCTCGCGGCGAAGGTCGAGCGCGCGTGCATCGACCAGGTCGAGGCGTGGGTGCTGGCCGAGCACGTCGGCGGCGAGTTCAGCGCGGTGGTGCTGCGCGCGGACGAGAACAAGGCGGAGATCCTCGTCGAGGACCCGACGGTGATGGCGAAGTGCGCGGGGGAGCGGCTGACCGCGGGGGAGCGGATCGCGGTCCGGCTGACCGCGGTCGACGTCGACAAGCGGAAGGTGTCGTTCGAACGCGCATGACGTACCTGGTCGACGATCTCGGGGAACCGGTCCCGCTGTCCGGACCGGCTTCGCGGGTGGTCTCGCTCGTGCCGTCGCTGACCGAAGCCGTCGAGGTAAGCGCACCCGGACGCCTCGCCGGCGCGACGGACTACTGCACGCATCCGTCCGATTTGGACGTTCCGCGGGTGGGTGGCTCGAAGTACCCGAAGCTGGACCGGGTGCTCGACCTGGCCCCGGACCTGGTGCTGGCCAACGCGGAGGAGAACCGCCAGGAGGACGTGGAACGCCTGCGCGCCAACGGAATCCCGGTGTGGGTGATGGCCGCGGCGGCCACCGTCCCGGCGGCGCTGGGCTCGTTGCGGCGGATCCTCACCCAGGCGTACGAGCTGGACGAGCCGGAGTGGCTGGTCGCGGCCGAAACGGTGTGGCGCGAGGTCCGGCCGGTGCGCTTCCACGCGGTGGTCCCGGTGTGGCGCAAGCCGTGGATCGTCCTGGGCCGCGACACGTTCGCCGGGGACGTCCTGCGCCGGGTGGGGGTGGCGAACGTGTATGCGACGGCGGAGGAGCGCTACCCGCGTCCGGACGTGGAGGAGCTTCGGGCGCACCTGAGCACGGACGCGGACCTGCTGGTGCTGCCGGACGAGCCGTACCTGTTCACCGAGGAGGACGGCCCGGACCACTTCCCGGACGCGTGGTACGTCCTGGTGTCGGGCCGGTACCTCACCTGGTACGGGCCATCACTCGTCGAGGCCCACGCAGCGTTGACCGGCGTGCTGGCCGGGCTGTGAAGTCGAAGCCACGCCGAGCGCGGTCAGCCCTCTCCTGCCCCTAGCGTTAACTGCCACATTGATGAGGCATTTAAGTGCTACGCTGATGTGTCAGATCCAGCTAGGGTGTCGGCTTACAGTGTCAGCCCGGTCAGCACCGTTACCCGCTCCTCCGTGAAGTCCGCCATCGCCGCCGCCGGGCCCTCGCGGCCGACGCCCGAGTCCTTCACCCCGCCGTACGGCATCTGGTCCGCGCGGAAGCTCGGCACGTCCCCGACGATCACGCCGCCCACCTTCAACGCGGCCGACACCGAGAACGCCGTCGGGACGTCGCGGGTGAACACCCCGGCCTGCAACCCGAAGCGAGACGCGTTGATCCGCGAAACGCCTTCCTCGACCGAAGAAACCCGGACCAGGGAAACCACCGGCCCGAACACCTCCTCGGCCATCACCGAAGCGTCCTCCGGGACGTCCGCCAGCACCGTCGGCTCGACCGTCGCTCCCGACCGGGAACCACCCGTCAGCAAGCGAGCTCCGGAAGAAACCGCAGCGGAAACCCACGACGAAACCCGGGAAGCGGCGTCGACGTTGATCAGCGGCCCGACGTCGACACCTTCGGCACGCGGGTCGCCGGTCCGCAACGCGCGCACCTGGGCCACCACTTTCGAGGCCAGCGCGTCGAAAACCGAGTCGTGCGCGTACACCCGCTGCACCGAGATGCACGACTGCCCCGCCTGGTACATCGCGAACGTCGCGATCCGCTGCGCCGCGAAGTCCAGGTCCGTCCAATCGGGACAGACCAGCACCGCGCCGTTGCCGCCCAGCTCCAGTGCCACGTGCTTGCGCGGTACGCGGTCGCGGATCGCCCACCCCACCGGAACCGAGCCGGTGAACGACACCACCGGCAACCTCGGGTCCTCGACCAGGCGGGACGACGTCTCGTTGTCCACCGGCAGGATCGACCACGACCCCGCCGGGAGGTCCGCCGACGCCAGGATCTCGCCCAGCAGCAACGCCGTCAGCGGCGTCGCCGGCGCGGGCTTCAGCACGATCGGCGCGCCCACCGCGATCGCCGGGGCCACCTTGTGCGCCACCAGGTTCAGCGGGAAGTTGAACGGCGTGATGCCCAGCACCGGGCCGCGCGGTACCCGCCGGACCAGGGCGAGCCTGCCGGTGCCGCCCGGGTCCGTGTCGAGCCGCTGCAGCTCACCCGAGAAGCGGCGGGCCTCCTCCGCCGCCCAGCGGAACGTCGACACCGCGCGCCCCACCTCGCCGCGCGCCCACTTCAGCGGCTTGCCCGACTCGGCCGTGATGAGCGCAGCGATCTCTTCGGACCGCTCACCCAGCGAACGGGACACGTGGTCCAACGCGCCCGCGCGGACGTGCGCGGGCAGGGTCGCGAACTCGTCGGCGACGTCGGCCGCCGCCTGGACCGCGGCTTCGACGTCCGACGGCGAAGGAACGAAGTGGGACCCGGCCGAAGAGCCGTCGTAAGAGTGCTGGACAGCGGCGGTCGCGCCGGTGGTCACCGGCTTCCCGGCGACCCAGAACGGGAACGTCATGCGCGGACCTCCGTCCGGACGGCGTGTTCGAGCACCGAGAGGCCCTCGTCGAGCAGGTCGTCGGCCAGCGACAGCGGCGGTAGCAGCCGGACGACGTTGCCGTAGGTGCCGCAGGTCAGCACCACCACGCCGGCGCGGTGGCACGCGGCCGCGACGCGCTTGGTCAGATCAGCGTCGGGCTCCGAAGTGCCGGGGCGAACGAACTCCGCGGCCAGCATCGCGCCGCGCCCGCGGACGTCGCCGATGACTCCGGTCTCGTCGGCCAGCGCGCGCAGCCGCGGCAGGACGACGCCTTCGATGCGCTTGGCCGACGCGGCGAGGTCCTCGGTCTTCATCGTCTCGATCGAGCCGAGCGCCGCGGCGCACGCGATCGGGTTGCCGCCGTACGTGCCGCCGAGGCCACCCGGCGGGACCGCGTCCAAGAGGGAAGCGCGGCCGGTGACGGCGGACAGCGGCAGGCCGCCCGCGATGCCCTTGGCCGTCGCGATCAGGTCCGGCACCACGTCTTCGTCGGTGGACGCGAACCACGAACCGGTCCGGCAGAAGCCCGTCTGGACCTCGTCGGCGACGTACACGACGCCGTTTTCGCGGCACCAGGCCGCGATCGCGGGCAGGAAGCCGCGGGCGGGCTCGATGAAGCCACCCTCGCCCTGGATCGGCTCCAGCACCACGGCGGCCACCTGGTCGCCGCCGATCTGCTTCTCGATCCGGTCGATCGCCAGCGCGGCAGCTTCGGGGCCGGACAGGCCGTCGCGGAACGGGTACGAGCCCGGCACGCGGTAGATCTCGGGCGCGAACGGGCCGAAGCCGTGCTTGTAGGGCACGGACTTCGCGGTCATGCCCATCGTCAGGTTGGTGCGGCCGTGGTAGGCGTGGTCGAACACGACGACGGCCTGGCGCCCGGTCGCCGTGCGGGCGATCTTCACGGCGTTCTCGACGGCTTCGGCGCCGGAGTTGAACAGCACCGACTTCTTGGCGTGGTCACCCGGCGTCAGCTCGGCCAGCGCTTCGCAGACCTCGACGTACCCCTCGTACGGCGTGACCATGAAACAGGTGTGGGTGAACCAGCAGGCCTGCTTGCGGACGCGGTCGACGACGGCGGGCGCGGAGTGCCCGACGTTGGTCACCGCGATGCCGGAGCCGAAGTCGATCAGCACGTTGCCGTCGGCGTCGGTCAGCAGGCCGCCGCTGGCGGAGGTGACGTAGACGGGCAGCACCGAGCTGACCCCGGCGGCGACGGCGCCGAGGCGCCGCTGCTGCAGCTCCCGCGAGAGCGGACCGGGGATTTCGGTCTGCAGCCTGCGCTGGCGAGGCGCCGGGGCCTGCGGCGCGGCGGTGGTGCTTGCGGTCACGGCGTGCTCCCTGGGAAGTCGGTGGACGTCCTCAGGATGAGCGGGAGCCGGCCCCCAGTCAGCTGGCCGTTCTGGACAATTCGGCGCGTACAATTGGCCGTTATGGCACTCACGCTGGCCGGCCTGGCCGCCGAGCGCCCGCTCGGGCTGCGGGTGCTGACCGGAGACGCCTTCCTGGACCGCCCGATCGGCTGGGTCCACCCGACGGAGCTGACCGACCCGCAGGCCTTCCTCGAGGGCGGCGAGCTGCTGCTCACCACCGGCCTGGCCCTGGACGAGGGGACGGCACCGGCCTACGTCCGCCGTCTCGTGGACGCTCGCGTCGCCGGCCTCGGCTTCGGCGTCGGGCTGAGCCACGACGAGGTCCCGCGCTCGCTGGTGGAGACGGCGGCGTCGGTGGGCCTGCCGGTGCTGGAGGTACCGCGGAAGACGCCGTTCATCGCGATCACCCGCGCGGTGTCGCGTGCGGTGGCGGCCGACGAGTACGCGACGACGGTCCGCATCGGCCGCGCCCAGCAGGAACTGACCCGCACGGCGGTCGGCAAGGGCGGCCCGGCGGGGGTGGTGCGCAAGCTGGCGAAGCTGGTCGACGGGTGGGTGCTGCTGTTCGAACGCGCGACCGTCACCGAAGCGGCTCCGGCGAGCGCGCGGGCGTACGGCGAGCCGCTGCGCGAAGAGCTGGAGCGGCTCCGGACCGGCACGCGGGTGGTGTCGCTGGACGGGCAGGAAGTCGTGCTGCAGACCCTCGACACCGGCACGCGGCGGGTGCTCGCGGTGGGCGCGCCGCTCGACACCGCGGGCCGGCACATCGTGAACACCGCGGTCTCGGTGCTTTCGCTGGCGCTGGAACAGGATCGCGCGCAGGCGGCGGCGCGGGAGGCGCTGCGGACCGGGCTGGTGGAACTGCTCGTGGGCGGCCAAGCCGAACTGGCGCTGCGAGTGCTGACCGCGACGGGCGCCGAGCCGCCCGAGCCGCCGTGGTCGGTGCTGGTGTTCCTCGGCCCGCCCGCGGCCCGCCGCAAGCTGCTCGGCGCGCTCGAAGGCGAGCTGTTCGCGGCGAAATCCGGTGGCTCGGTGGTCGTCTTCGGGCCGGCGAGCGTGGTCGAGCCGGCCGCCGACGCGGCGCTGCGGATCGGCGGCCTGCACGGCGGGGTGGCGGGGCCGGTCGTCCCGCGGGACTTCGCGGCCGGGCTCGAGCAGGCGGAACTGGCGGCGCAGGCAGCGGAGGCCGAGGGGAAGATCCTGGTCTCCGCGGCCGAGCACACCGGCCGCGGCCTGCTGTCGCTCATCGACCCGGTGGTGGCCCGCATCTACGGCGAAAACCTCCTGGCCCCGCTGCGCCGCCACGACGAAACGGGCCGCGGCGACCTGGTCGGGTCGCTGCGCTGCTGGCTGGAGCACCACGGCCACTGGGACGTCGCCGCCGCCCGCCTCGGCGTGCACCGGCACACGCTCCGGAACCGGATCACCAAGGCGCAGGAGCTGCTGGGCCGCGACCTGGACTCGCCGGGCGTCCGCGCCGAGCTGTGGGTGGCGCTGCAGACCTGAGCAACGCCGGAGCCGGGCCGGGCGTCCCCTTCTCATGACCGGCAAACGTGCTGCTGTGGTGGTGCTCGTGGTCGTGGTCCTCGCGGCGGTCGGCATGGCGTTCCTGCCGTGGACCGCCAACCACTTCGGCTACGCCCTGCCGGGTGACGGCGGGCTCCCGTCCCGCATCCACCACGACGGCCGGGACTACGGCAACGGCACGTACCCCTGCACCGCGGCCGACGAAGCGTCCCTGACCCGGGTCGGCGAAGTGAGCACGCTGTTCGGTGCGGCGCACCCGGTGTTCACCACCCACCCGGTCCCCGAGGGGACTCCGCTGACGGTTCTCGTGCGGGACCGCCCGGGCTGCTTCGTGGGCTACGCGCTGCTGGGCGGGCCTTGACCACCGGTCACCAGCACGATGGGGGAGTCCCCGCAGCGGCGCAAGGACGGCCCCGGCTCCGCCCCCGCCGACCACCACGCCGGGACGCCGGCTTCGCGCACCAGCGACCCGGTCGGCTGCCGGACGCTGTTCGACACGATCACGCGCCCCTGCGCGTTCAGCAGCGCCGCCCCGCGGCCGAGCGAACGCAGGCGGGGGTGCACCGCGCGTTCGAACTCGCGCACGTAGACGTCCGCGCCGACCACGCCGGCGAACGCACCCGCCCGCAGCACCGGGATCGTGAAGGTCAGGGTGTACTCGTCGGTGCACAGGTAGTCCACGTACGGGCCGTTGATGTGCCGCCGCCCGGTGTCGCGGGGGACCGTGAACCAGGACTGCCGGGTGTAGTCCAGGAAGTTCTCGCTCGCCGGGTCGAGGCTGATGAACAGCGGCGCCGGCGGCGACCCGGCCGTCCACCACTCGAAGCCGAACTCCGAGTCGGACAGCACGTCCGGTGCGCTGACGAAGCCGGCGCCGACGACCAGGCCGCCCAGCGCTTCGGTGACCGGCGGGCGGATCCGGTGCAGGGCGGCCGCGACCGGGGACTCGGCCAGGACCGACTCGGCCGCGGCCAGCACCGGCTTGAGCCGCTCGAAAACCCCTTCCACCAACGCGGAAACCTGCTCGACGACCTCGTCGCCGGCCAGCGTGCGGGTGTCGGTCACGGTGCTCACCTCGATGCGCGGAGTGTGCGGGAGTTTACGGCGTGAGCAGGTCGAGGTGCACGTCCGCGAGCCGGTCCAGCGCGGCCAGCAGGTGCTCCTCGGTGAGCTTGCGAGCCAGCTCGCCGTCCGCGGAGGAGATCGCCGCGGTGATCGCTGCGTGCTCCTCGCACGAGGGTGCCGCGGGCCCGAGCGGCAGCCACAGCAGGCCGCCCAGCTCGCTCTGCAGGTGGACCTCTTCGTGGGTCAGCCGCGGCGACTGCGCGGCCGCGGCGACCTCCAGGTGGAACTGCCGCTCCGCCCGCGTGAAGTCGAGGCCGCGGGCCGTGCGGAGGTCGCCGGTCGCCAGCCGCAGCCGGGCGACGTCTTCGGGGGAGCTGCGCTCGGCGGCGAGCTTGGCGGCGGCCCCGGCGATCGCGAGGTAGTGGTCGCCGACGTCCCGGAGGTCCGACAGCGACACCTCGCGCAGCCGCTCGCGCCAGGCGTCCGGCGGCGGGTTGGCCGGCGCGCGGACGAAACTGCCGCCGCTGCGGCCTCGCCGCGTCTCGACCAGCCCCTGCTGCCGCAGGGCCACCAGCGCTTCCCGGACCGTCACGGTCGAGACGCCGAACTGCGCGGCCAGGTCGGCTTCGCTGGGCAGCTGTTCGGAGTCGGCCAGCAGGCCGAGCGTGATGGCGTCGACCAGCCGCGCCGCCACCGCCTCCGCCCGCCCGACCTGGCCGAGCGGGGCGAACATGGCGGATCGCGCGCTGTGCGACATGCCCTTGCGCATCGTGTCCCTCCGGCTCCCCGTTCGCACCAATCTTGCCCCATGCTCTTGTCCTATTACATATGGAGTCATATGTTTTAGCTCCCGTGAGCACCGAGGAGTCCCCGTGCAGGAGCTGAAGCACTACGTCGGCGGCGCGTACGTCGAATCGAAGTCGGGCCGGACGGCGGAGATCACCGACCCGGTCACCGGCCGCCCGTACTGCACCGCCCCGATCGCCGGGCCCGAGGACGTCGACAACGCGCTGCAGGTCGCCGCGACCGCGTTCGAGACCTGGCGCGCGACGACCCCCGCCCAGCGCCAGCTCGCCCTGCTGAAGATCGCCGACGCGCTCGAAGCCCGGGCCGAGGACCTGGTCACGACCGAGTCCGCGAACACCGGCAAGCCGATCGCGCTCACCATGGCCGAAGAGATCCCGATGGTCCTCGACCAGGTCCGCTTCTTCGCCGGTGCCGCGCGCGTGCTCGAAGGCCGCGCCGCGGGCGAGTACCTGGAAGGCCACACGTCCTTCGTGCGCCGCGAGCCCGTCGGCGTCTGCGCGCAGGTCACGCCGTGGAACTACCCGCTGCTGATGGCCATCTGGAAGATCGCGCCCGCGCTCGCCGCCGGCAACACGATCGTCCTCAAGCCCTCCGACACGACCCCGGCGTCGACGCTGCTGCTCGCCGAGATCGCCGGCGAGTTCCTGCCGCCGGGCGTGTTCAACGTGCTCTGCGGCGACCGCGACACCGGCCGCGCCCTGGTCGAGCACGACATCCCGGCCATGGTGTCGATCACCGGCTCGGTCCGGGCGGGCATCGAAGTCGCCAGGTCCGCCGCCACCGGCGTCAAGCGCGTGCACCTCGAACTCGGCGGCAAGGCGCCGGTCATCGTCTTCGGCGACGCCGACCTCGAGGCGGCCGCCGAGGCCATCGCCGTCGCCGGGTACTTCAACGCGGGCCAGGACTGCACCGCCGCCACCCGCGTGCTGGTCGCCGACGACGTGCACGACACCTTCGTCGCCGCGCTCACCCGGCAGGCCGAGAACACCAGGACCGGCAAGCCGGACGACGAAGACGTCGCCTACGGCCCGCTCAACAACGCCGCCCAGCTCGAAAAGGTGGCCGGGTTCGTCGACCGGCTGCCGGCGCACGCCACCGTCCACTGTGGAGGACATCGGACCGGCGACGAAGGCTACTTCTACGAAGCCACCGTCGTCTCCGGGCTGAAGCAGGACGACGAGGCGATCCAGAACGAGATCTTCGGCCCGGTCATCACCGTCCAGTCGTTCTCCGGCGAAGCCGAAGCCCTGAAACTCGCGAACGGTGTCCAGTACGCCCTCGCGTCCTCGGTCTGGACCCGCGACCACCAGCGTGCGATGCGTGCCGCCGCGAAGCTCGACTTCGGCTGCGTCTGGATCAACACGCACATCCCGCTGGTCGCCGAGATGCCGCACGGCGGGTTCAAGAAGTCCGGCTACGGCAAGGACCTCTCGCTTTACGGCCTCGAGGACTACACGCGCGTCAAGCACGTGATGAGCGCACTGTAAGGGGCGCGATGCCGAACCAAGCACCCACCGCGACGCGGGAGGACCCGGCGACGCCGCGCGACCCGGCGAGCCCGGCGATCCGGCTTTCCGGGCTGCGCAAGCACTTCGGTGACGTCCACGCCGTCGACGGCGTCGACCTCGACATCCCGCCGGGCGAGTTCTTCTCGATGCTCGGGCCGTCCGGCTCCGGCAAGACGACGGTGCTGCGCATGATCGCCGGTTTCGAGCTGCCCACCGAGGGCACGATCGAGCTCGACGGCCACGATGTGAGCCGTCTTCCGCCGTTCGAGCGCGACGTCAACACGGTGTTCCAGGACTACGCGCTGTTCCCGCACATGAACGTGCAGCAGAACGTCGAGTACGGCCTGCGCGTCAAGCGCGTCCCGAAGCGGCAACGCCGGGAGCGTGCGCTCGAGGCGCTGAAGACGGTGCGGCTGGAGGACTACGGCCCGCGCAAGCCCGCGCAGCTGTCCGGTGGCCAGCGCCAGCGCGTCGCCCTGGCCCGCGCGCTGGTGAACCGGCCCAAGGTGCTGCTGCTCGACGAACCCCTGGGCGCGCTCGACCTCAAGCTGCGGCAGGCGATGCAGCTGGAGCTCAAGCAGATCCAGCGGGACGTCGGCATCACCTTCGTCTTCGTCACCCACGACCAGGACGAGGCGCTGACCATGAGCGACCGCATCGCGGTGTTCAACGACGGCAGGATCGAGCAGGTCGGCCCACCGGAAGAGGTCTACGAACGGCCCGCGAGCGCGTTCGTCGCCGGGTTCGTCGGGACGTCCAACCTCCTCGGCGGCCGCGGCGCCGAGAGCGTCATCGGCCGGCCGGGGCTGTTCAGCATCCGGCCGGAGAAGATCCGCATCGACGGCGAGCTGTCCGAGCCCGCCGCGGCCGGGGAGACCAGCGCGACCGGCACGGTCACCGACGTCGTCTACGCCGGGGCCACCGTGCGGTACGCGGTCGCGCTCGACGCCGGCGGACAGCTTTCGGTCGTCCGGCAGAACACCGACGGCGTCATGGCGGACGGCCGCGTCCGGCTCCGCTGGCGCAACGAGCACAGCTTCCAAGTCCAGTAGTACCTCGAAGGGGTTGCCATGAAGAACAGGAAGCCGCGGCTGGCGGGGATCCTCGGCACCGGCCTGCTGGTGGCTGCATGTGGCACATCGGGTTCGAACTCCGCCGCGCCGCCCGGCGCGCAGGGCTTCACGCCGCCGAAGCTGGAAGCGCTGAAGGCACTCGGGCAGCCGGAAGGACAGCTGAACGTCCTGGCCTGGCCGGGGTACGCCGAGAACGGCTCGAACGACCCGAAGGTCGACTGGGTGACACCGTTCGAGCAGCAGACCGGCTGCAAGGTGAACGTCAAGCCGTTCGGCACGTCCGACGAGGCCGTCACACTCATGAAGACCGGGCAGTACGACGTCGTGTCCGCCTCCGGGGACGCGTCGCTGCGGCTGGTCGCCTCCGGGGACGCCGAGCCGGTGAACACCGCGCTGGTCCCGAACTACGCCGACGTCCAGCCGTTCCTGAAGGACAAGTCGTGGAACAGCGTCGGCGGCGTCTCCTACGGCATCCCGCACGGCTGGGGCGCGAACCTGCTGACCTGGCGCACCGACAAGGTGACGCCCGCACCGACGTCGTGGTCGGTGCTGTTCGACGCGAACTCGCCCTACAAGGGCAAGGTGATCGCCTACGACTCGCCCATCTACCTCGCCGACGCGGCCCTGTACCTGATGGCGCACCAGCCGGATCTGGGCATCAAGAACCCGTACGCCCTCGACGACAAGCAGTTCGCCGCCGCGGTGAACCTGCTCAAGCAGCAGCGGCCGCTGGTGTCCGAGTACTGGTCGGACTACCTGAAGGAGTCGCAGGCGCTGAAGAACGCCGACGCCGTCGTCGGCACCGCCTGGCAGGTCACGGTCAACCTGACCAAGGGCGAGGGCGCGCCGCTGGAGGCCGCCGTGCCGAGCGAGGGCGCCACCGGGTGGTCGGACACCTGGATGGTGGCGGCGAAGTCGGCGCACAAGACGTGCGCGTACAAGTGGCTCGACTACATCGTCAGCCCCAAGGTCAACGCCCAGGTCGCCGAGTACTTCGGCGAGGCGCCGGCGAACACGAAGGCGTGCGCGGAGATGACGGACAAGACCCTCTGCGACACCTACCACGCCGGCGATGCGGCGTACGCGGCGAAGATCGCGTACTGGACCACACCGATCCCGCAGTGCCTCGACGGCCGCACGGACGTCAAGTGCAAGGACTACGGCGAGTGGACGAAGGCCTGGACCGAGATCAAGGGCTGAGATGACCGCCTTCTTCTACCGGAAACCCCAGCTGCGCTTGGGTTTCCTGCTCGCGCCCCCGCTGCTCTGGCTCGGCCTGGCCTACCTGGGCGCGCTCGCCGCGCTGTTCGTCACGGCGTTCTGGCACACCGACAGCTTCACCGGCCAGGTCGTCATCGAGTGGTCGGCGGACAACTTCAAGACGTTGTTCACCGACGCGGTCTACCGCACGATCACCTTCCGCACGGTCGGGATCGCGGCGCTGGTGACGGTGATCGACGCCGTCGTCGCGTTTCCGATGGCTTACGCGATGGCGAAGCTCGCTTCGCCGCGGGCGCAGCGCATCCTGGTGATCGCGGTGATGACGCCCTTGTGGGCGAGCTACCTGGTGAAGGCGTACGCGTGGCGCTCGATGCTGTCCGGCAACGGCGCCCTGAACTGGCTTTCCCCCGGTTACGGCGTCACGGCGACGATCATGACGCTGTCCTACCTCTGGCTGCCGTACATGATCCTGCCGATCTACGCGGGCCTCGACCGGCTGCCCGACTCCCTGGTGGACGCCTCGGGTGACCTGGGGGCCCGATCGGTGAGGACGTTCCGGTCGGTGGTCCTGCCGCTGACGTTCCCGGCCGTCGTGGCGGGCTCGATCTTCACGTTCTCGCTGTCCCTGGGCGACTACATCGCGGTGAAGATCGTCGGCGGCACATCGCAGATGCTCGGCAACGTCGTCTACGACAACATCGGCGCGGCGAACAACCTGCCCTTCGCGGCGACCGTGGCGACCGTGCCGGTCGTGATCATGCTCGGGTACCTGGCCGCGGTGCGCCGCACCGGCGCGCTCGACAACCTCTAGGAGCTCTCGTGCGCAAGCTGCTGTGGACCGCACTGGGACTCGGCCTGGCGGTGATCTACTTCCCGCTGGTCGTGGTGCTGCTCAACTCGTTCAACGCGGACACGACGTTCGGCTGGCCGCCGTCCCGCTTCACGCTCGAGTGGTGGAGCCGGGCGGCGTCGAACGCAGGGGCGTTGCACGCGCTGTGGACGAGCTTCGAGGCGGGCCTGGCGGCGACGGCGATCGCGCTGGTGCTCGGCACGATGGCCGCGTTCGCGGTGCAGCGCTACCGGTTCTTCGGCCGCAACCCGGTGTCGCTGCTGATCATCCTGCCGATCGCGCTGCCCGGGATCGTCACCGGCATCGCGCTGAACAACGCGTTCCGGACGATCCTCGGCGTCGACCTCGGCCTGCTGACGGCGATCATCGCGCACGCGACCTTCTGCATCGTGGTGGTGTTCAACAACGTCGTCGCGCGGCTGCGCCGGATGGGCGGCAACCTGGAGGAGGCGTCGATGGACCTCGGCGCGACCGGCCTCACGACGTTCCGGCTGGTGACGTTCCCGATGCTGCGCTCGGCGCTGCTGGCGGGCGGCCTGCTGGCGTTCGCGCTGTCGTTCGACGAGATCATCGTGACGACGTTCACCCTGGGAACGGGCCTGGAGACGCTGCCGATCTGGATCTACGACAACCTGTTCCGGCCCAACCAGGCACCGATCGTGAACGTGGTGGCGGCGGTCCTGATCGTGGCTTCGACGGTCCCGGTGTACCTGGCCCAGCGATTGTCCGGCGACACGGCCTCGGGCGGACGGTTGTGAGTGGGAAGCCGGCAGCGCGACGAGGGCGGGGGAGTCGGACCCGCTGAGCTGCGGTAGCAGCGGCAGCCAAGCCGCGGCAGGCCTCTCCCGCGGCAAAAGAGCAAAGCATGTCCTCGCCGGACGGCGGGCTCTGGGATGACCGCGGTGCTACTCGCGGAACGAGTCCGTCGCCGCGCGCAGGGCCGCCAGCACGCCCGGGTCGGTCACCGCGTGCCCGGCGCCCTCGATCAGCTTCAGCTCCGAGCCGGGCCACGCCCGGTGCAGCTCGTACGCCGTGACCGGTGGGCAGACCGTGTCGTAGCGGCCCTGGACGAGCACGCCCGGGATGCCCGCGAGCTTGCCCGCGTCGCGGATCAGCTGCCCGTCGTCGAGCCAGGCGCCCCGGGTGAAGTAGTGGACGGCGAGCCGGGCGAACGTCAGCGCGAACGCCGGGTCGGCGTACTGGCGGACGAACGACTCCTGCGGCAGCACCGAAACCGTGGCGCCTTCCCAGGTGCTCCACGCGACCGCCGCGCGGTGGCGGACCTCCTCGGCCGGGTCGTCGAGCAGCACCGCGTACCCGGAGAGCGGGTCCTCCCGCAGCTCCGCCGGGAGCGGCGCGAGGAAGGCTTCCCACTCGCGGGGGAACAGGTGGGCCGCCCCGCCGCGGTAGATCCAGTCCAGCTCGCTCTGCCGCACGGTGAACACACCCCGCAGGATGATCTCGCTGACGCGCGCGGGGTGCGTCTCGGCGTAGGCGAGCGCGAGCGTCGCGCCCCACGAGCCGCCGAAGAGCTGCCAGCGCTCGATGCCGAGGCGTTCGCGCAGCAGTTCCATGTCGGCGACCAGGTGCCACAGGGTGTTCGCGGTGAGGTCGCCCGCGTCCGGCGTCGACCGGCCCGAGCCACGCTGGTCGAACAGGACGATCCGGTAGGCCGCCGGGTCGAAGTGCCGCCGGGCCATCGGGGCGATCCCGCTGCCGGGGCCGCCGTGCAGCACCACGACCGGCTTCCCGGCCGGGTTGCCCGCCTCCTGGCACCGGATCCGGTGCCCGTCGCCGGTTTCGAGGAACCCTTCGGCACGGGGGGCGATCGGCGGGTACAGCTCGTCCATGCGAGTCACTGTGCCGTATGAGGTGACTGCCCCTACGAAGACCTGCCTCACGGAGGTGACACTTCGCCGTAGGGCCTCGGCAGTCGCCCCGACGCCCCGCCGCCGAGCGCCGGGACGACGGCCGAGAAAGGTGGGGACCCGCCCCCGCCGCCGGGCTGAGCGGGTCCCCGGTTCAGGGGGCCTCAGCCGGGCCAGGCAGTCCGCTCACGCATTTCGATCCTCCTCGTCGAGGGTGCGAAGTCCGTCGTGGCGGCGACGGGCTAAACGCTAAGCCACGAGCCGAACACCAGTCAAGAACATGACTCATGTTCATGCATGTGAACAGCGGCTGTGGGGACGCTGAGCCGGTGGCTCCCCCTTGCCGTCGGCTTGCGAAAGGGCCGGTACTTTCGAGATCGGAATTTTCGGCGGGTCTGCGAAAACGAGGTACGAAATGTCCGCGGTGACCTATGTCGAGGCAATTGTCGTCGGGGCACTGCAAGGGGTGTCGGAATTGTTTCCGGTGTCCAGTCTCGGTCACAGCATCCTGCTGCCCGCCTGGCTCGGCGGCTCGTGGCAGCGGGACCTGAGCATCGGGAAGGACTCGCCGTACCTCGCGGTGCTGGTGGCGATGCACGTGGCCACCGCGCTGGCGCTCGTCCTGTTCTTCCGCAAGGACTGGGTGCGGATCATCGGCGGCCTGTGGACGTCGCTCCGCCACCGCGAGGTGCGCACCCCCGACCAGCGGCTCGCGTGGCTGCTCGTGCTCGCGACCATCCCGGTCGGCCTGGCCGGCCTGCTCCTGGAAAGCCTGCTGCGCGACTTCCTCGGCAAGCCGGTGCCGTCGGCGATCTTCCTCACGCTCAACGGCGGTGTCCTCTACGCCGCCGAGAAGTTCTCGCGGCGCAAACCCGCGGAGGAAGCGGACACCGTGGACTTTTCGGCCGAGGACACGCTGGTCATGCGGGCGGTCTCGGTCGAGGAGGCCACCGACGTCCGGCTGGCGAAGCTGCGGGTCGGCGAGGCGGTGCTGATCGGCGCCGCGCAGATCCTCGCGCTGCTGCCGGGCATCAGCCGCTCCGGCATCACGATGGTCGCCGGCCTGCGCCGCGGGCTGGGGCACGAGGACGCGGCGCGGTTCGCCTTCCTCCTCGCCACGCCGGTGATCCTCGCCGCGGGCGTGCTCAAGATGCCGACGCTGTTCGCCCCCGAAAACCACGCGTCGCTCGGCCCCGCGCTCGTCGGCAGTGTCATCGCCGGGGTCGCTTCGTACATTTCTGTCCGGTTCCTCACCGGATACTTCGAAACGCGCACTCTGACCCCGTTCGCCATTTACTGCGTGGTCGCCGGAATCGGCAGCCTGGTCTGGTTCGCGGTGTGACGTGCCGCTGACTTTCGACGCTCCGGCCGTCCTCGGCGTGCTCCTCGTGGGCACGCTCTACGTCCGCGCGGCCCGCCGCCGGGGCTGGCCGCCGGGCCGCACGACGGCGTTCCTCGCCGGGCTCGCGACGATCCTGGTCGTCACCTGCTCACCGCTGGCCGTCTACGACACGACGTTCTTCTGGGTCCGCGCGGTCCAGACGGTCACGCTGCTGATGATCACGCCGCTGCTGCTCGCCCTCGGCGCGCCCGTCCGGCTGCTCCTGGACACCGTCGAGGCCTCGTGGTTGCGCCGGCACGGCCGCGGCCCGCTCGCCCGCGCGCTGACGTTCCCACCGGTCGTCACGGCCGTCCTGGTCGCGCCGGTGCTGCTGCTGTACCTGACGCCGCTCTACGACCTCACGCTGCGCTCGCCGTTCGTCGACGGCCTGGTCCGGCTCGGCCTCCTGCTGGCCGGCTTCACGTACTTCTGGACGCGCCTGGGGCTCGACCCGACGCCGCGCGAGGACCCGCACCTGGTGTCGGTGTGGATCGCCTTCGCCGAGGTCGTCTTCGACGGCGCGCTCGGCCTGGTGCTCTGGCTCGGCCCGCTGCTCGCCCCGGCCCACTACGCCGCCGCGCACCCCGGTTGGGGGCCGGACCCGCGCACCGACCAGATCATCGGCGCGGGCGTGCTGTGGATCGGCGGCGACGTCGCCGGCCTGCCCTTCATCGCGGCCCTCTTCGTCCGCTGGGCCCGCGACGACGCCCGGCGCGCGAAGCAGATCGACGTCCACCTGGACGAAGAAGGCGCCGAGGCCACTGCCCTCTGGTGGGAATCCGACCCGGCCCTCGCGGAACGGTTCCGCCGCCGATGACCCCGGCTC
This sequence comes from Streptomyces sp. MN03-5084-2B, assembly GCA_033793495.1. Taxonomy (GTDB): domain Bacteria; phylum Actinomycetota; class Actinomycetes; order Mycobacteriales; family Pseudonocardiaceae; genus Amycolatopsis. The sequence goes on from JARAWT010000023.1 coordinate 112,533, forward strand.
TCCAGCGCCCCGATGTGGCCTTCGGTGCGCTGAACGCACCCAATGTGGCCTTCGGTGCGTTCAACGCAACCAAGGCCACATCGGGGCGCTCGGGGCGGGCGTCAGTCGTGGAACGCGTGCTCTTGGGTCGGGAATTCGCCCCGGCGGACGTCCTCGGCGAACGCCGTCGCCGCGTCCTGCAGCACCGTCGCCACATCGGCGTAGCGCTTGACGAACCGCGGTGCCTTGCCGCGCCGCATCCCTGCCATGTCCTGCCAGACGAGCACCTGGGCGTCGCAGTCCGGGCCCGCGCCGATGCCGACCGTCGGGATCTTCAGCTCCGCCGTGACGCGCTTGGCGGCCTCGGCGGGCACCATCTCCATCACCACCGCGAACGCCCCGGCCTCCTGCAGCGCCAGCGCGTCGGCGAGCAGCACGTCCGCCGCTTCGCCGCGCCCCTGCACCCGGTAGCCGCCGAGGTTGTGCTCGCTCTGCGGGGTGAAGCCGATGTGACCCATCACCGGCACGCCGGCCGCCGTCAGCGCCTCGACGTGCGCGGCGAACCGCTGCCCGCCTTCGAGCTTCACGGCGTGCGCGCGGCCCTCCTTCATGAACCGGATCGACGTCTCCAGCGCCTGCTGCGGCGAGAGCTGGTAGGAGCCGAACGGCAGGTCGGCGACGACCAGGGCCCGCTTGACCGACCGGGTGACCGACCGGACCAGCGGCAGCAGCTCGTCGACCGTCACCGGCACCGTGGTGTCGTAGCCGAAGACGTTGTTGGCCGCGGAGTCGCCGACGAGCAGCACAGGGATCCCGGCTTCGTCGAACAGGGCGGCGGTGTACATGTCGTAGGCGGTGAGCATCGGCCACGGTTCGCCGCGTTCCTTGAGCTCACGCAGGTGGTGGACGCGGACCTTCCGGCCCGGAGCGGGTGCCGCGGGAGCGGCGGGTCCGGTGCCGTACGGGGCGGGTTCTTCGGCGGTGGCGGACATCGTCGTCGACCGTCCTTCCCTCGAGGCCTCGGTGAGGTACCCGGGTCGTGGAGCAGAGGCGTCTCAAAGCGTGGCACGCCCCCGCACCGGCCCCAACCGCGTGCGACAAGCTTCACACCCCCGGGGACCACGAGCCGTCAGCCTTCAGGTTGATGTCCGGGGACAACCGATGCGGGTTCACTTACGTCAAGAAGACGGCATGACCACCGACCGGCCGCGAAAGGCGACGAAACCACCCATGGGAAACCCCGCGAGCCCGAGCCGCCGCCTCCCCGCCTGGAAGGCGAAGGCAGGCGGCATCGTCGCGACCGTGGTCCAGCTGGCCGCGGTGTTCTCGGTGATCCTGCTCTTCACCGGCGGTGCGCACGGCCGCCTGCTCAACGGCATCGACATGGCCTTCTCCGGCCTGAGCGTGCCCACCAGCGAGAGCCTGGTCATGGTGCTGCTGCTGGTGGTGCTCGGCAGCGCCCTGCGCCGCCGGAAGAAGGCGGCGCTCTACACGCTGGTGCTGTTCCAGGTCGGCGGGCTGCTGCTCACCCTGGCCCTGCAGGCCACGCTGCTGTGGTCACCCGAGCTGCTGACGCTCGGCCCGAAGCAGGTCCGCCACATCCCGGCCCAGCTGTGGGTGCTGACCCTCGCCGACATCGTCTCGATCGGCCTGATCGTCTTCCTGCTCGCGCTGCGCCCGGCGTTCCCGGCCCGGCTCGCCCCGAGCGCCTGGCGTGACGGCCTGAGCATGCTGTTCGGCGGCTTCGCCCTGGTCATCCTGGTCGGCTGGGGGCTGACCGAGGCGTTCCCCGGCCACCTCGGCGACGCGTGGGAGCGCTTCGCCTGGGTCGTGAACCACGCCACCGGCGAGAACCTGCAGCTGCGCCGGATCGGCGTCGGCGAGGGCCCCGGCTGGCTCGACCTGTTCCTCGACCTCAGCGCGACCGCGGTGGCCACCGCGGCGCTGTACCTGCTCTTCCGCGGGGTGCGCAGCCGGGCCCTGCGGACCGACGAAGACGAGCTCCGCCTGCGCCGGCTGCTCGCCGAGCACGGCGAGGACGACTCCCTCGGCTACTTCGCGACCCGGCGCGACAAGAGCGTCGTCTTCGCGCCGAACGGCCGCGCGGCGGTGACCTACCGCGTCCTCGGCGGCACCAGCGTCGCCAGCGCCGACCCGGTCGGCGACCCCGAGGCGTGGCCCGACGCGGTCCGCGCGTGGCTCGACGAGACGCGCCGGTACGGCTGGACCCCGGGCGTGCTCGGGGCCAGCGAACGCGGCGCGCAGGCGTACACCGGCGCGGGCCTGCGGGCCCTCGAGATCGGCGACGAAGCGGTGCTCGACGTCCGCGAGTTCAGCCTGGCCGGGCCGGAACGGCGCTCGGTGCGCCAGGCCGTCAAGCGCATCCAGCGCGCCGGCTACACCTCGCGCGTCCGCCGTCACGGCGAGATCCCCGAAGCCGAGATGACCGAGCTGCTCGCCCGGGCGCAGGCCTGGCGCGGCGCCGAGACCGAACGCGGGTTCTCGATGGCGCTCGGCCGGCTCGGCGACCCCAGCGACGGCCGCAGCGTGATGGTCGAGGCCTACGACACCCACGGCGAGCTGCGCGGGCTGCTGTCCTTCGTCCCGTGGGGCCGCCGCGGGCTTTCGCTGGACCTCATGCGCCGCGACCGCGACGCCGAGAACGGCCTCAACGAGTACATGATCGCCGAGACCGTCGCGGCCGCCCAGCACCTCGGCGCGCAGCGGATCTCGCTCAACTTCGCGATGTTCCGCGCGGTGTTCTCCGAGGGCGAGCGGATCGGCGCGGGCCCGGTGCTGCGGGCCTGGCGCGGGATCCTGAGCGTGTTCTCGCGGTTCTTCCAGCTGGAGTCGCTGTACCGGTCCAACGCCAAGTACGGGCCGGACTGGGAGCCGCGGTTCCTCTGCTACTCCTCGGCCCGGCGGCTGCCCCGCGTCGGCATCGTGGCCGGCGCGCTCGAAGGGTTCGTCCCGACCGGCCGGGCCCGGTCCCTGCGGCTGGAGACGGTCAGCGACAGCTTCGTCGCCCGCGTGAAGGAAATCGAAGAGTCGGCGGCGACGCCGGCGCCGAAGACCGTCCGGCGGCCCGAGCAGGTCCGCGTCCGGATCGCCAAGCTCGACAAGCTGCGCGAGGCCGGCATCGACCCGTACCCGGTCGGCTTCCGCCGCGACGACCACATCGGCGACGTCGTCCGGAAGTTCGGCGACCTGGCCCCGGACACCACGACCGGGCACCGGGTCCGGATCGCCGGGCGCGTGCTGAACCTGCGCGTTCTCGGCGGCCTGTGCTTCGCCCGCGTCAAGGACTTCAGCGGCGAGATCCAGCTGATGCTGGAGGCGGGCGAGCTGGACCTCACCCGCTGGCGGACCGGCGTCGACCTCGGCGACCACGTCGGCGTCGGCGGCCAGGTCGTGACGTCGAAGCGGGGCGAGCTCTCGGTGCTCGTCGACGAGTGGACGGTCACCGCGAAGTGCCTGCACCCGTTGCCCGACAAGCGCAAGGGCCTCACCGACCCGGAGACGCGGGTCCGGCAGCGCTACCTCGACCTCGCGGTCAACCCGGACTCGACGAACATGCTGCGGCTGCGGTCCACGGTGGTCCGCGCGGTGCGCGACCGCCTGCACCACGCCGACTACCTCGAGGTCGAGACGCCGATGCTGCAGACGGTCCACGGCGGCGCCAACGCCCGGCCGTTCGTCACCCACATCAACGCCTACGACATGCGGATGTACCTGCGGATCGCGCCCGAGCTGTACCTGAAGCGGCTGTGCGTGGCGGGCGTCGAGCGGGTCTTCGAGCTCAACCGCAACTTCCGCAACGAAGGCGTCGACGCCACGCACAACCCCGAGTTCACGATGCTCGAGGCGTACCAGGCGTACGCGGACTACGACACGATGAGGACGCTGACGCGCGAACTCGTCCAGCACGCCGCCGAAGCCGCGTACGGCGCCCAGGTCGTGCGGCGGCCCGACGCGGGCGGGAAGGTCGTCGAGTACGACATCTCCGGCGACTGGCCCGTCGTGCCGGTCCACGAAGCCGTCTCGGCGGTGTTCGGGGAGGAGATCGACTCGGGGACCTCGGTGGCCGACCTGCGCCGCCTGTGCGCCGCCGCGGGCGTGCCGGTGGGGGAGGACCCGAGCCACGGCGACCTGGTGCTCAAGGCGTTCGAGCACCTCGTCGAGGGCGCGACCGTGCTGCCGACCTTCTACACCGACTACCCGACCGACGTCTCGCCGCTGACCCGCCAGCACCGGGTGGACCCGCGGCTGGCCGAGCGCTGGGACCTGATCGCGTTCGGCTCCGAGGTCGGCACGGCCTACACCGAGCTGACCGACCCGATCGAGCAGCGGCGGCGGCTCGAAGGGCAGTCGCTGCGCGCGGCCAGCGGCGACGTCGAGGCGATGGAGCTGGACGAGGACTTCCTGCTCGCCCTGGAGCACGGCATGCCGCCGACCGGCGGGCTCGGCCTGGGCGTCGACCGGCTGCTCATGATGCTGACGGGCGCGTCGATCCGCCAGACGGTCCTCTTCCCCTTCGTCCGGCCGCAGGCATAACGACTCGGTGGACCTGGTCACGGCGAAGAGCCGTGGCGCGGCCCGTCGCTTACGCTCTGCCTCGTGCGCACGGCTCGGATCGCCTCGGCCCTCCTGATGGGGATGGCCGTCCTCGCGTATTCGGGCTGGCTGCTGGAGTTCTTCCTGCCCACCGGCGTCTCCCCGGTCCAGGACCCGGTGTCGGCGCTGCTGGCCGGCCCGCCGGTGTTCCGGGTCCTGCTCGCGGTGGCCGGGGTCGCGTTCGTGCTCGCCGGGCCCCCGCTGCACCGGCTCGGGCCGGTCCAGTGGTCGGCGCGGCTCAGTTCGATCTCGGTGAGCGCGTTCGGCGTGCTCGTGCTGCTGCAGGCCGCCTACCCGGAGCGCAGCGACCTGCTGTCGTCGCTGCTCAGCGTGGTCTTGGTGGCCGGGGTGATCAGCCTGATCCTGTGGTGGCCGCCGGGCTGGCGCGCGCTGGCGGTCGCTGGCCTGGTGCTGGTGCTGGCCACCTGGCTGGCCGTCCTGCTCGCCCGGCAGCTGGGCGCCTACGAGGGCGTCTTCACGCGGGCCCAGCTGGTGGTCCGGGCGGCCCTGTACGGCATCGGCGGGACGTACGCCTTCGTCAAGCCGGCCCCGCGGCAGGCGCACCGATAGCGGGATTCGCCCGAAATTGTCGGTGCCGGGTGGCACGATCGCCGCAGGAGTTTCCGAGCGGAAGGATCGACATGGCGGGAAACGTGCGCCCGGTGGCCGACGAGCGTGACGGGCTGCTGAGCTTCCTGGAGCAGCAGCGGTACGTCCTCAGGCTGGCGGCTTACGGGCTGACCGACGAACAGGCGAGACTCACCTCGACCAAGAGCACGCTGTCGGTGGGCGGCCTGATCAAGCACGTCGCGAGCACCGAGAGCGGCTGGATGGACACGGTGCTGCAGGTGCCGCAGAAGCCGTTCGCGGAGGCGATGGCGGAGTACGAGGACGCGCACCGCCTGCGCCCGGACGAGACCCTGGCGGGCGTCCTGGCCCGCTACGACGAGGTGGCCGCCCGCACGGCGGAGGTCATCGCGGGCATCGACGACCTCGGCCAGGCGGTCCCGGTGCCGAAGGGCGTCCCGTGGTTCCCCCAGGACGTCGAGGCCTGGTCGGTCCGCTGGGTCCTGCTGCACCTCATCCAGGAGACGGCCCGCCACGCGGGCCACGCGGACATCATCCGCGAGCACATCGACGGCGGCACGGCCTTCCCCCTGATGGCCGCGGCCGAGGGCTGGCCCGAGTCCCCCTGGATCAAGCCCTGGACCCCGGAGTCCCAACCCGCCTGACCCGGCCCCGGCTCGCGGCCCGCACCGCGAGCCGCCCGGCCCCGGCGAGTCCCGCCCCCCCATCACGCGATCCGACCCTCGGGGTACGCGATCCGACCCTCCAGGCACGCCACCCGACCCTCCAGGTACGCGAGATGCCCCTCCGATCACGTGTGATGCCTGTCCAGTCACGCGTGATGCCCTCCCGATCACACGCGATGCCCCTCCGCGCACACCGCGGGGAGGCTCAGAACAGCGTCGGCTCGTCCGCCAGCGCGCCCTCGATCACGAGCATCCGGCGTTTCGTCCCGACGCCGCCCCGCGCCGAGAACCCGCCGTCCTTCCCGCCCGCGGCCAGCACCCGGTGGCACGGCACGATGATCGGGAACGGGTTGTGCCCCATCGCCTGCCCGACGGCCTGCGCCGATCCCGGCTGTCCCAGCCGGTGCGCGATGTCGCCGTACGTCAGCGTCTTGCCCGGCGGGATCGTCCGGGCGACGTCGTACGCGCGCCGGTTGAACTCCGGCACGCCCGAGAAGTCCAGCGGAACCGAAGCCAGGTCCTGACGCGCCCCGCTCAGCAACGCCACGATCCCGGCCACCGCCTCCCGCACCGGCGCTGGCGGCGTCCCCTCGACGGCGTCCGGGAACCGGCGCACCAGCCAGGCCCGCGTCCGCGAAGCACTGCCCTCGGGCAGCGACGTCCCGATCACGACGTCGTCGCGCCAGGCCAGCCCGCACGCGCCGATCGCCGTGTCGAACACCGTGAACCCCGTCGTCATGCCGCTCAGCCTACGACTGAAGAGGGGTACCGCCCTGCCCTGAATGATCGCTAAGTTCGGTTTGGGCGAATTCGAGGAGGACTGTGCGGCGAATCATCCTGGCCACCGCGCTCATGCTGGGCCTGATCGTGACCCCGGCGGCTGCCGACCCCCTGGTCATGCCGCACGTCGTCGTCACGCACCACACGTGGTGGGCCGAACTCGCCATCAAGAAGGCCGGCGGCACGGTCGTCGCGAGCTACCCCCAGATCGGCGTCGTCGTCGCCTACACCGAGAAGGACGACTTCGCCGCGAAGCTCCGGAAAACGCCGGGCATCGACGCCGTCGGCGCGACGCGCACCGCGAAGATCCCGAAGGAGTTCTTCGCGCCCCGCAAGGACCTCCGCTACACCGGGCCGAACTCGCCGAACTCCGGCCTGGTCCCGCCGGAAGGCACCGCGTGGGACGTCCCCGCGCTCCACCTCCCGGAAGCGCACCAGGTCACCGAAGGCAGCAAAAACACCCTCGTCGGCGTCCTCGACGTCGGTGTCGACGACACCCACCCCGACCTGGCAAAAGCGTTCGACAGCAGGAACTCCGTCTCCTGCCTGTCCGGTTGGCCCGACCGCGGACCCGGCGCCTGGCGGCCCACCCTCGACGGCCACGGCACGCACGTCGCGGGCACGATCGCCGCGGCCCGCAACGGAACCGGCGTCGTCGGTGTCGCTCCGGGAGTCAAAATCGCCGCGGTCAAGCTCGCCGAACTCGACGACAAGGAGACGGCCGAAAGCATGGTCTGCGGCTTCGTCTGGGCCGCCGAACACGGCTTCGCGGTGACCAACAACAGCTACCGCTCGATCCCGTGGCGCTACAACTGCGACGACCAGCCGGACCAGGCCGCGGCGAAGCTCGCCGTCGGCCGGGCGGTCGCGTACGCGCAACGCCGGAACGTCCTCGTCGTCGCCTCCGCCGGCAACGCCGGAATCAACCTCGACACCCGCTCGGTGGACAAGGAAAGCCCGGCCGACAGCACACCGGTGGAACGCGCGATCGACCCCACCTGCACCCGGCTGCCGCACGAGCTGCCGGGCGTCGTCGGCACCGGCGCGCTCGACGAAAAAGTCGTCAAAGCGACCTTCTCCAACTACTCGGCGTCCCGGATCAGCGTCGCCGCACCCGGCGCGCGCGTCTGGTCGACCTGGCCGAACGGCGAATACCGGTCCGCGAGCGGGACGTCGATGGCCGCGCCGCACGCCAGCGGTGTCGCCGCCCTGATCGCGAGCGAGCACCCGCACTGGAGCGCCGAGCGGATCAAGCGCGCCCTCTACGCCACGGCGGCGCCGCTACCCTGCCCGGACGCCGTCTGCGCACCCACGAACGAAGGAACCACCTACTACGGCCACGGGATGGTCGATGCGGCGAGGGCCGTCGGCGCGGGATGATGGCGCTCGTGCTCGATCACCTCGTCTACGCCGGTCCGGATCTCGCCGACGCCGTCGCCCGGGTCACCGCCCTCACCGGGGTCACGCCCGCGCCCGGCGGCCGCCACACCGGCCTCGGCACCGCCAACCACCTCGCCGACCTCGGCGCGGGCATGTACCTGGAGGTCATCGGTCCGGACCCGGCCCAGCCGGACCCCGAAGCACCCCGGCCGTTCGGCATCGACGAGCTGACCGAGCCCGCGCTGGTCGCCTGGGCCGTCCGCACGACGGATCTCGACGCGACGATCGCGAAGGCCCGCACCCACGGCTTCGACCCGGGCGACGCACGCGAGATGTCCCGCGAAACCGCCGACGGCGAAACGCTGCGCTGGCGCCTGACCCCGCCGAGCGTCCCGGGCACCCTGCACCCGTTCCTCATCGACTGGGGCGCGACGCCGCATCCGACCACGCGCGGCCTGCCGTCCCTGCCGCTGCTGATGGTCACCGGCACCCACCCCGACCCGGATTCGGTGCTCGCGGTGACCGACGCGCTCGGCCTGGAACTGCTGGTCCGCCGCGCGGACAAGGCCGGCCTGACGGCGGCCCTCCGCACGCCGGAAGGCCGCCAGGTCGCGCTCAGTTAGGCCTTGCCCTCGCGCCACAGGTTGGTCATCGGCAGCCGGCGGTCCCGCCCGAACGCCTTGAACGTGATCTTCGTGCCCGGCGGGTACTGGCGCCGCTTGTACTCGGCCTTGTCGACCATCCGGACCACGCGGTCGATGGTCTCCGGGTCGAAGCCCGCGGACACCAGGTCGGCGTACCCGCGGTCGCCCTCGACGTAGTCGTCGAGGATGTCGTCCAGCAGCGCGTAGTCCGGCAGCGAGTCGGTGTCCACCTGGCCCGGCCGCAGCTCGGCCGACGGCGGCTTCGAGATGGAGTTTTCCGGGATCGGCGGGGTTTCGCCGTTCTTCACCGCTTCGGCGTTGCGCCACCGCGCCAGCTGCCACACGTGCGTCTTGAAGAGGTCCTTGATCGGGGCGAACGCACCGACGGCGTCGCCGTAGATCGTCGAGTACCCGACGGCGAGCTCGGTCTTGTTGCCGGTGGCGAGCACCAGGTGACCGTCCAGGTTGGACAGTGCCATCAGGAGCATGCCCCGCGTCCGCGCCTGGATGTTCTCTTCGGCCAGCCCGGTCAGGGAAAGCTGGTCGACGTACACCCGGACCATGTCCTCGACCGGCTCGACCCGGTAGTGCGCGCCGATCCGCCGCGCCAGGTCGGCGGCGTCGTCCTTCGAGTGCCCCGACGAGTACTTCGAAGGCATCGAGACGCCGTAGACGTTGTCGCCGCCCAGTGCGTCCGCGGCCAGCGCGGCGCAGACGGCCGAGTCGATCCCGCCGGAGAACCCGAAGGTGACCGACGAGAAGCCGTTCTTGTGCACGTAGTCCCGCAGCCCGACGACCAGCGCGTGCCACACCTCGGCCTCGTCGGACAGCGGCTCGCTGATCACCGGCTCGGCGGACGCCGGGTACGCCGGCAGCGGCTCGGAACTCAGCACCCGGCGCCGGACGTGCAGGCCTTCGAGCTCGCCGTCGGCGGCGTGCCCGCCCGCGGCGAGGTCCATGTCCAGCACGAGCAGGTGCTCGACGAACTGCGGCGCGCGGGCCAGCAGCGTGCCGTCCGCGCCGACGACGAGCGAGTCGCCGTCGAAGACGAGGTCGTCCTGCCCGCCGACCTGGTTGGTGTACACCAGCGGCGCCCCGGCTTCGGCGGCGCGCCGGGCGATGAGCGGCAGCCGCTGCTCGTCCTTCGACCGCTCGTACGGGGACGCGTTCGGTGCCACGACGAGGTCGACGCCGGCGCGGCCCAGCGCCGAGATCGGGCCGCCGTCCTGCCAGAGGTCCTCGCAGATGACCATGCCGATGTCGAGCCCGTGGAACCGGACGACGTCGAGCGTGGTGCCCGGCTTGTACCAGCGGTGCTCGTCGAAGACGCCGTAGTTGGGCAGGTGGTGCTTGAACTGCCGGGCGACGACCTCGCCGCGGTGGAGCGCCGCGGCGGCGTCACGCGGGCCGACCTCGTCGAGGTCGAGGTAGCCGAGGTAGGTGAGCACTTCGCCGCAGCCGGCGTCATCGAGGCGGCGCGCCAGCGACTCGACGCCCTGCCGCGAGGCGGCGGCGAACGTCTTGCGGAGCGAGAGGTCCTCGATGGGGTAGCCGGTCAGGGACATCTCGGGGAAGACGACGACGTGGGCGCCGGCTTCGGCGGCCCGCCGCGTCCACTCGACGTGCAGATCGGCGTTGCCGTCGAGGTCGCCGACGGTGGGGTTGACCTGGGCGAGCGCGATGCGCAGTTGCGGCATGCCGCCATTCTGGCTCACCGTCACCCGGAAGGCCGAGCGAATGTGGGCGAAATCGAAAGGCCCCCGCCCGGCGAACCGGACGGGGCCTCCGCGAGAAAAGCTACTTCCGCTTGATCATGCTCCGGACCTTCTTGATGGTCTGCTCGAAGTCCGAGTCGAACGGGTTGTCGTGCACGAGGTAGGTCCACGTCGTGTTCGCCCGCCGGACCCCGGCGTCGCCGAGGTCGATGCCCTCATCGGTCAGCTCCGCCTCTTCGAGCGTCTTCGCCGCCCGTGAGTCGGCCTCGGCGATGATCTTGTGGAACTCCGGGATCGCCGCGCGGTGGAACTCGTCCAGCGGCGTCTCGCGGGCCAGCGCCCGCAGGTGGATGCTCTCCCGGACGTCGGTCAGGTACGCCAGGTGGTCCGACCAGAGCTGGTCGATGTGGAACAGCAGCACCTCGCGGCACATCTGCTCCAGCTTGTCCTGGTCGTCCAGCTTTTCCTTCAGCTCGCCGAACTTCTCCTGGTGCGCCTTCTCGAGCTGCTCCGCCGCGTACGCGGTGCGAAGCACCTTGTCGCGGTGCACCAGCAGGTCACGACGCTGCCGTTCGATCAGCCGCGTGTAGCGCCAGGTGTTGCGGTGGATCTCCAGGTCGACGCCCTCGGCGACGCGCTGGGCGTGGTTGAGCTGCCGCAGCGCCGCGCCGTCGGTGATCTCGCCGGTCTCCTCGTCGTCGACGATGCCCTCGGGCACGTCCGGCGCGTTCGACAGGACGAGCTCGTCGTTCAGGCTCGCGAAGAAGATCGCGCTGCCCGGGTCGCCCTGGCGGCCGGAGCGGCCCCGCAGCTGCCCGTCGAGGCGGCTCGACGGGTACCGCGCGGTGCCGATGACGTGCAGCCCGCCCAGCTCGACGACCTCGTCCCGGTCGGCGCCGTCGGTGCCGCCCAGCCGGATGTCGGTACCGCGGCCCGCCATCTGCGTGGACACGGTGACCGCGCCCTTCTTCCCGGCCTCGGCGATGATCGCGGCCTCTTCGGCGTCGTTGCGCGCGTTGAGCACGACGCACTCGAGATCGACCTTCGCCAGCTTCTCGGCCAGCTCTTCGGACTCGGCGACGTCCTGGGTGCCGACGAGGATCGGCCGCCCGGTCTCGTGGACCGTGCGGATCTCCTCCTCGATCGCCCGCAGCTTCTGCGACGGCGACGCGAAGACGCGGTCCTCGAGGTCTTCGCGGATGTTCGGGGTGTTCGGCGGGATGACCGCGACCTCGAGCTCGTAGAACTCCCGCAGCTGCTCGGCGACGGCGACCGCGGTCCCGGTCATGCCGGCGACCTCCGGGTAGCGCGCCAGCAGCGCCTGGACGGTGATCGAGTCCAGGATTTCGCCGCGGTCGGTCGCGGTGACCTGCTCCTTGGCCTCGACGGCGGCCTGGAGGCCGTCCGGCCAGCGCTGGAGCTCGGCGACGCGGCCGCGGGCGGCGTTGATGAGCTGCACCTTGCCGTCGCGGACCAGGTAGTCGACGTCCCGGGTGAGCAGCGCGTGCGCGTGCAGGGCGACGTTCACCGCGGGCAGCCGGTCCGACGCCGTCTCGCCGTAGAGGTCGTCGACCTCCAGGCCGAGCGACTTCGCGACGACGGACGCGCCGGCGTCGGTCAGCCAGGCGTTGCGGCCCTCGCTGTCGGTCTCGTAGTGCAGGCCGAGGCGCAACCGCCGGACGACCTTGGCGACCTCTTCGTCGGCGTCGGTGTGGTCGATCGAGCCGGCCATCACCAGCGGGACGCGGGCCTCGTCGACCAGCACCGAGTCCGCCTCGTCGACGATCGCGACCTCGGGCGCGGGCTGGACGAGGTCGTCGACCGACGTCACCAGCCTGTCCCGCAGCACGTCGAAGCCGATCTCGGCGACGGCGCCGTACGTGACGTCCTTGGCGTAGGCCTCGCGGCGCTCCTCGCGCGAGTGCGCGGGCTCCACCCAGCCGACCGACACGCCGAGCAGGGCGTACACCGGGCCCATCCACTCCGCGTCGCGGCGGGCCAGGTAGTCGTTGACCGTGACGACGTGAACGCGCTTTCCGCGGATGGCGTACCCGGCCGCGGCCAGCGCACCCGCGAGGGTCTTGCCCTCACCGGTCTCCATCTGCACGACGTGCTTGGTGAGCAGGCCCATCGTGCCCAGCACCTGCACGTCGAACGCGCGCTCGCCCAGTGCCCGCCGCGCGGCCTCGCGGCCCAGTGCGCACACCTCGATGAGCTGGTCGTCGCCGAACGCGGTGTCCTTCAGCGTCTCGCGAAGCTTGGTCGCCCGCTCGGTCAGCTCCTGGTCGGAGAGCTTTTCGAGCTCGGGTTCGAGCTTCTCGACCGCGGGCAGCAGTGCTTCGTAGCGGGTCAGCTCGACGCTGCCCGGCCGCTGGATGATCCGGCGGAGCTTCTTGCCCACCCGGCTGATCAGTGCTGCCACCCCTGGTCTCCCGTTCTCTCTCGCTCGACGGCCTCCACCACCCAACGCGACGGTGGTGCGTTCGAGTTCCGCGGCCGGATGGGACGATCCAACCGTGTTCCCACATCCCAGCGCCAGGTCCTCTCGTCGCCGGATCACCGCGATCGCGACGTCCGTGCTGCTCGCGGCCTCGCTGGCCGCGTGCACGTCCTCCGGCAAGACCGAGCCGCCCGCGCCGACGACCGAGTCGCACCCGCCGTCCGGGCCGGTGCCCGCCGGGCTGGAGCGGTTCTACGGCCAGAGCCTGTCCTGGGCCGACTGCGCACCTTACGCGACGTCGGAAGACTCGCGGTCGGCCTTCCAGGCGAAAGACGTCCAGTGCGCGCGCCTGACCGTGCCGCTGGACTACGCGAAACCGGAGGGCGACACGATCACCCTCGGCCTGCTCCGGCGCAAGGCGACGGACACCGGGGCGCGGATCGGGTCGCTCGTGGTCAACCCGGGCGGCCCGGGCGCCTCGGGCATGGTCGCGGCCGCCGGGCTGGCCAAGCCGGTGGCCGGCACGGCGCTGGGCAAACGCTTCGACCTGGTCGGTTTCGACCCGCGGGGGATCGGCGCCAGCCAGCCGGCCATCCACTGCCTGACCGACGCCGAACGGGACGCCGACCGCGCCGACGACAGCGAAACCGACGGCTCGCCGGCGGGCGTGCTGAAGCAGGAATCGCAGGAAAAGGACTTCGCAGCCAAGTGCGCCCAGCGCACCGGCGACGGCACCGCGATGCTGGCCAACGTCGGCACCCGCGACGTCGTGAAGGACCTGGACGTCCTCCGCTCGGTCCTCGGCGACGAAAAGCTCACCTATTTGGGCTACTCCTACGGCACCCGGATCGGCTCGGCGTACGCCGAAGCGTTCCCGAAGAACGTCCGCGCGATGGTCCTCGACGGCGCGGTCGACCCGGAGCAGGACGCCGTCGAGTCCCTCGTCGCGCAGGGCCAGGGCTTCGGGACGGCGTTCACGCAGTTCGCGAAGTGGTGCACGGCCCAGCAGGACTGCGCGCTCGGCGGGGACGCCGGCAGCGCGGTCCGGGCGTTCCAGGACCTCACCCGGCCGCTGATCGACTTCCCGGTGCCGGTCGGCGACGGCCGCAAGCTCTCCTACGAGGACGCGACCACCGGCGTCGTCCAGGCGCTCTACCAGGAGAGCCTCTGGGACACCCTGAACACCGGCCTCAACGAGCTGAAGCAGCAGCGCGGCGCGACGCTCGAGAAGCTCGCCGACATCTACAACGAGCGTGACTCCGACGGCAAGTACGGCACCACGCAGGACGCCTTCACGGCGATCCGCTGCGTCGACGACCCGCGCGTCACGGATCCGGCCGTCATCCTCAAGGCACAGGAGCAGTACGTGAAGGCGGCGCCGTTCCTCGACGACGGCCGTCCCGCTTCGGCGGCCCGCGACGCCTGCGCGTTCTGGCCGGTGCCGAACACCTCGGAACCGCACGTGCCGAACGTCGAAGGCCTGGCGAAGACGCTGGTCATCTCGACGACCAACGACCCGGCGACGCCGTACCAGGCCGGCGTCAACCTCGCGAAGGGGCTGAAGGGCGCGTTGCTCACCTTCGAGGGCACCCAGCACACGGTGTTCCTGCAGGGCGTGAAGTGCGTGGACCAGGCGGGCACGGACTACCTGGTCGACGGCACGACGCCGCCGGACGGCAAGCGGTGCTCGGGCCAGTAGCGGTTACTGCTGCTGCTTCGTCAGCGACAGCTCGATCATCACCGGGCTGAGGTGGTCGCCGGCCGGCGGGATCTGCACCCACAGCCGCACGAAGCGCCGTGGCCCGCCGTCGTCGGCGACCCAGATCTTGACGGTGAGGTCGGCCTTCGCCTGCGCGAGCACGCTGTACGCGACGTTCGCCGGCACCTTGCCGCCGACCCGCAGCGCGGGCGCGCCGTCGACGTTCTCGCGACCTTCGGTCTTCGCGTCGGTCACGCCGTCGAGCAGCCGCTTCAGCCCGCCGTGCGCACCGAGGAACCTGCTGACCGTGTACGCGTCGGGCAAGGGACCGGCCTCGGTGCCGGTATCGACGTGCGTGCCGTTGACGATGAAGCGGAACTTGGTGTGGCTGTCGCCGTCCTGGACGTCGGCCGTGCCGTTCGCGGACTCGCCGTCGTCGAGGGTCGCGTCGCCCTCGATCTGCCGGAGCGGGAAGCCCGGCAGTACGCCGTTGACCCCCGCCGCGAAATGCACGCCCCGCACGGTCGCGAACGACGCCGCGGCCTCGCGGACCAGGTCGGAGCCTGCCGGGAACGGCCCGCGCGTGTCGGGCGACCCGGTGCAGCCGGCCGTCAGCAGGACCACGAGCAAGAGGGCGAGACGGCGCATCCCCGAAGCCTACTGTTGGCCCGAATCTTGCGGATGATGTCCTTCCGGCCACTTCCGCCGTCACCGCGCGCGCGGTGAGACTGCCTGAGTGACCGTTGAGACCCGTCCTGCCCCGAAGCTGCACCGCGCCTGGCTGATCGCCGGGGCCGCTTTCGTCGCGCTGCTCGCCTCCGCCGGCTTCCGCGCCGCGCCCGGGGTCCTGATCGACCCGCTGCACGAAGAGTTCGGCTGGTCCCGCACGACCATCAGCTCGGCCGTCTCGGTCAACCTCGTGCTCTTCGGCCTCTTCGCACCCTTCGCGGCCGCGTTGATGGAGCGCTTCGGCATCCGGCGCGTCTCGGCGACGGCGCTGACCGTCATCGCCCTCGGCGCGGGCGGCACGGTCTTCATGACCGCGAGCTGGCAGCTCATCCTGTGCTGGGGCGTGCTGGTCGGGCTGGGCACCGGCTCGATGGCCATGGGCTTCGCCGCGATGGTCGCGACGCGGTGGTTCGTACAGCGCCGCGGCATCGTCACCGGCGTCCTGACCGCCGCGGGCGCCACCGGCCAGCTGATCTTCCTGCCGCTCATCGCGAACCTGGCGGTGACCTCGGGGTGGCGCACGGCGTCGCTGGTGATCGCGATCGCCGCGCTCGCGGTCGTCCCGGTGGTCCTGCTGGTGATCCGCGACCACCCCGCCGACGTCGGCACCACGGCCTACGGCGCTCCGCCGGACGCCGAGGTCGCGCGCCCGGCGCCGAAGACCGGCTCGGTGCGCCGCGCCCTCTCCGTGCTGGCCCAGGCCGCCCGCACCCGGACGTTCTGGCTGCTCGCCGTCGGCTTCGCGATCTGCGGTGCGACGACCAACGGCCTGGTCGGCACCCACTTCGTCCCGGCCGCGCACGACCACGGCATGCCGCAGACGACCGCGGCGAGCCTGCTGGCCCTGGTCGGCGTCTTCGACGTCGTCGGGACGATCTTCTCCGGCTGGCTCACCGACCGGATCGACCCGCGGATCCTGCTCGGCGTCTACTACGCCCTGCGCGGGCTCTCGCTGGCGCTGCTGCCGCAGCTGTTCACGAACTCGGTGCAGCCGAGCATGTGGGCGTTCATCCTGTTCTACGGCCTCGACTGGGTGGCCACGGTCCCGCCGACCGTCGCGCTCTGCATCCGCGCGTTCGGCGACGCCGGCCCGATCGTGTTCGGCTGGGTCTTCGCCTCACACCAGCTCGGGGCCGCGTTCGCCGCGTCGGCCGCCGGCCTGGTCCGCGACCAGCTCGGGAACTACACCCTGGCCTGGTACTCCGCCGCCGTGCTGGCCGTGATCGCGTCGGTCGCTTCGCTGGCCATCACGCGCGCGAAGAAGCCCGTCGCGGTACTCGCGACGTGACTTCGGCGGCTACGGCGCGTCGCGAAACATGTCGTTAACACGCTGTGGTTAGGGTGCGGCCATGGATCGCCAGCAGGAATTCGTGCTCCGCACGCTCGAGGAGCGCGACATCCGTTTCGTCCGACTCTGGTTCACCGATGTGCTGGGGTTCCTCAAGTCCGTCGCGGTCGCGCCGGCCGAGCTCGAGGGCGCCTTCAACGACGGGATCGGCTTCGACGGCTCGGCCATCGAGGGCTTCGCGCGCGTCTACGAATCGGACATGGTCGCCAAGCCCGACCCGGCCACCTTCCAGGTCCTGCCCTGGGAGACCCCGGACGGTGGCCCCTACTCGGCACGCATGTTCTGCGACATCGCGATGCCCGACGGCTCGCCGTCGTGGGCCGACCCGCGGCACGTGCTGCGCCGCCAGCTGTCGAAGGCCGCCGAAGCGGGCTTCACGTGCTACGTCCACCCCGAGATCGAGTTCTTCCTGCTCTCGACCATGCCGGACGACGGGAGTGAGCCGGAGCCCGCGGACAACGGCGGCTACTTCGACCAGGCCAGCCACGCCACGGCGACGCACTTCCGCCGGCACGCCATCGAGACCCTGGAAGCGATGGGCATCTCGGTCGAGTTCAGCCACCACGAAGGTGCCCCCGGCCAGCAGGAGATCGACCTCCGCTAC
The DNA here is from genome assembly GCA_033793495.1 of Streptomyces sp. MN03-5084-2B. Taxonomy (GTDB): domain Bacteria; phylum Actinomycetota; class Actinomycetes; order Mycobacteriales; family Pseudonocardiaceae; genus Amycolatopsis. Next base: position 129,718 of record JARAWT010000023.1, read on the forward strand.
GCCGACGCGCTGACCATGGCCGACAACGTGATGACGTTCCGCTACGTCGTCAAGGAGGTCGCGCTGACCCAGGGCGTGCGCGCGACGTTCATGCCGAAGCCGTTCACCGACCAGCCCGGCTCGGGGATGCACACGCACGTCAGCCTGTTCGAAGGCGACCGCAACGCCTTCTACGACGCCGAGGACCCGCACGAGCTGTCGGAGACCGGCAAGGCCTTCGTCGCCGGCGTGCTGCACCACGCCAAGGAGATCTCGGCGGTCACCAACCAGTGGGTGAACTCCTACAAGCGCCTGATCAGCGGCAGTGAGGCCCCGACGACGGTTTCGTGGGGCCGCGCGAATCGCTCGGCGTTGGTCCGCGTCCCGATGTATTCACCCGGAAAGGCGTCATCCCGACGGGTGGAGATCCGTACGCTGGACTCGGCGTGCAACCCGTACCTGGCGTACTCGGTCATCCTGGCCGCCGGGCTCAAGGGGATCGAAAAGGGCTACGAGCTGCCGCCACCCGCCGAGGACAACATCTGGCAGCTGAGCGACGCCGAGCGGCGCGCCGCCGGGTACGCCCAGCTGCCGCAGAACCTGGGGGAGGCGCTGGCCGAGATGGAGAAGTCCGAGCTCCTGCCGGAAGCGCTCGGCGAGCACGTCTACGACTTCTTCCTCCGGAACAAGCGGGTGGAGTGGGACAACTACCGCAGCGCGGTCACCCCGTACGAACTCCGAACCCTGTTGCCGGTGCTCTGATGGGGCGGCGGCCGGTGTTCCTCGCGATCCTGGCCGCCGCACTCCTGCTCGTCCCGCTCGCACCGGTCGCTTCGGCGGCCGCCCGCTTCGACCTCGACTCCGCGGACATCCCGGCGCTGCAGGCGCGGATGGCGTCCGGCCGGCTCTCCGCAGTGGGGCTGACCAGCGCTTACCTCGACCGGATTCACCGGATCGACGGTAAGGTCAACGCGGTCCTGGCCTTCAACCCGGCCGCTCTTTCGCAGGCTTCGGCGAGTGACGCGCGACGTCGCGCACACCACCTCCGCGGGCCCCTCGACGGCATCCCGGTGCTGGTCAAGGACAACGTCGACACCCGTGACCAGTGGTCGACGGCCGGGTCGCGGGCGTTGCGGAGCCGTCCGGCCGCGGACGCCACGCTGATCACCCGGCTGCGTGACGCCGGCGCGGTGATCCTCGGCAAGGCGAACCTCTCCGAATGGGCGAACTTCCGTGCCGCGAAGCCGACGTCCGGCTGGTCGGGCGTGGGTGGGCAGACGAACAACCCGTACGTGCTGGACCGCAACCCGTGCGGGTCGTCCGCGGGGTCGGCGGCGGGTGTCGCGGCGTCGCTGGCCCAGGTGGCGATCGGCTCGGAGACGGACGGCTCGATCGTGTGCCCCGCCGGGATGACCGCGACGGTCGGCCACAAACCCAGCCTCGGCCTGGTCAGCCGCACCGGCGTGGTGCCGATTTCCGCCGAGCAGGACACGGCGGGCCCGATCGCGCGCAACGTCGTCGACGTGGCGCTGACACTGTCGGTCCTGCAGGCGCGCGACCCGGCGGACCCCGCCACGCTGACCTACCCGCGCACCCAGCCGACGGACTACGCGAAGTTCCTCCGGCCGGGTGCCCTGCGCGGCACCCGGATCGGCCTCTGGCGGCTCCCGGTGCTCGGCCCGGAGACCGGCGCGATCATGACGTCGGCCCGGAACTCCCTGGTCAAGGCCGGTGCGACGGTCGTCGAGGTGACCCTGCCGTACCAAGCGCGCCTGGGGGAGCTGGAGTTCCCGGCGCTGCTGACGGAGTTCCACCGCGACATCGACGCCTACCTGGCGACCCGCCCGTCCGGGCCGCGGAACCTGGCCGACCTGATCGCCTACAACCGCGCGGACCCCCTCGAACGGACGTGCTTCGCCGGGCAGGAGCTGTTCGAGCAGGCACTGGCCGCGCCGCCGCCGACCGACCCCGGTTACCTCGCCGGCCGCGCCGAGCTGTCCGACCTGGCCCGCCGCTCTTTGGACGAGACGCTGGCCGCGCACCACCTGGACGCGATCGCGTCGCCGACGAACCCGCCGGCGTGGAAGACCGACTGCGCGGTGGGCGACAACGACGTGATCCCGTCCTCGACCCCGGCGGCGGTGGCGGGCTACCCGGACGTGACGGTCCCGGCGGGGTTCGCCGGACCGCTCCCGGTGGGGATCTCGTTCATGGGCGCACGGTGGTCCGACGCCCGGGTGCTGGCGTTGGCGGCGGACTTCTCCCGCGTCGCGCCGGCGCGGGTTCCGCCCCGGTACCTGCCGACCTGGCCGTCGTAGCCGTCCGTAAGCACTCTGACCTGCGGCGATGTCGTTAAGTGACCCCCCTGTTTTGGGGCAGTTCCGGGGCATGTAATCTTCTCTTCGTCGCCAGGAACACCGGGTCACACCGGGGCCGCAAGCCCCAAGAGACCAGGCCGGGACGAGCGGGTTGACACCGCGGATCGGACCGGGTAATGTTCAGCGTCGGCCCACGAGCGGCCGCCGATCCCCTACGACTAAACCCGTAGGCTGAGGCATGCTCGACCAAAAGCTTGTGAATATCGCTTGGAACAACTGCCGAGGATTTAACCGCGGATAACGCGGCTGGATTCAGAGTGTGTTGCTTGAGAACTCAACAGTGTGCTAGTGAACTAAGCCAGTAGAGCTTATGTATTGAACCTCGTATGAGGTTCCTTTGAGAGCATTAATTTGCCTCGATTAAACTGTTCATTGTTGGAGAGTTTGATCCTGGCTCAGGACGAACGCTGGCGGCGTGCTTAACACATGCAAGTCGAACGATGAAGCCTTCGGGTGGATTAGTGGCGAA
>JARAWT010000024.1:0-130691 GCA_033793495.1 Streptomyces sp. MN03-5084-2B
CCACATAGGGACACCCCCCCGGCCCCCCCACGGTGCCTTCGCCTTCGGTTGCGAGGTCTGCCGGCCCCTGCCCTGGCTCCGGTGGGTGGCCTGCCGCCCTGCTCTGGCTCCGGTGGGTGGCCTGCCGGCCCCTGCTCTGGCTTCGGTGGGTGGTCTGCCGCGGCCGCGGCCTGCTGCTCTGCCGGCCTTTGCGTGAACCTCTTTTGGGCGGATCCACAAGAACAGCTGACCACTGGATCGGTTGGCTGGAGGAGTTCGATGTTCAGAGGTTCTCGGTGGGTAAGCAAGCTTGCTGCCGTCTGGGTTGGGTGCGGGGTGCTGTGTGGCGGCGGGGTGGCCGGTGCGGCGACCAGCTGGCATGAGGAGGCGGTTTCCGGGGAGTGGGCTACCACGACTTCGCTTGCCCAAGCCGGTGATCGGGTTTGGGCCTCGGCGTTCGCCGTTACGCCGGACAAGCTTGAGTCGCGGATGCTGCAGCGGGAGCGGGGACAGTGGACCTCCGTCGCCGTTCCGGACATCGGGCGGCTGGGCCAGGTCAGTGCGGGCTCGGCCGATGATGTGTGGGCCCTGTCCCAGGACAGCAACCAGCTGCTGCACCTCACCGGCTCGTCCTGGCAGGTAGTGCGGCCGACCAGTGACGCTTCCGTCGTCTACAGCGGCATCGCCCAGTTCGGCTCGGACGTGTGGCTGGCCGGTTCGCGGTGGTCGTCGAACACCACCAGCGTCGGTGTCGTCCAGCGGCGGCAAGGCCAGCGGTGGGTGGACGTGCCGCTGCCGGACGTTGCTCCGAACTGGCAGCTGTCGCAGATCACCGGCACCTCCGGCCACGACCTCTGGGCGATCGGCGTCGAGTTCCGCTCGACGACCGACCAGCAGACCGTGGCCCTGCACTACGACGGCAGCACCTGGCGCAAGGTCGACTCGCCCACCGGCCCCGGCCGCAGCTTCGTCATCCTGAGCGCCAAGGCGTTCGGCAGCCACGACGTGTGGATGGTCGGCACCGCGAGCAGCGCCGAGGACGGCAGCGCGAACCACCCGTTCGCCGCCGTGTTCGACGGATACGGCTGGACCGAACAGAAGATCACCGGCGATCGCACCCGGTTGAGCGGCGTGACCAAGTCCGGTGACCGGGTGCTCGTGGTCGGATACCAGCTGACCACCCCGGCTTCACCTTTCGCTGTCACGAAAACAGCCGGAACCGGCACCTGGTCGGCCGCCGCACTCCCCGCGACACCGGCGGGCTCGCCCGGCTACCAGCTGTTCGACGCACTCACCCTGCGCGACGGCAGCGTGCTGCTGCTCGGCAACGCCGACCAGCCGAGCACCGTCCCAGACGGCGACCCGACCTGGCGGCCGTACGCGGCCCGCGGCCGGATCTGACCACCAGGCCCCCGGCCGAACGCTCCGCGCCGCGGGGGTCGTGGCCGGTGGGGCGGGCCTCTGAACCCGGGGTCCGCCCCACCGCTACCCGGCGCCACCGGCGCCCGGCTCGAGGACACCGCTCGTGACCGTGGTTGCCAGCCACGTCGCCAGCGTCTCCGCCAGCGCCTCCGGCTGCTCTTCCGGGGTGTGGTGCCCCGCCTTCTCCGGACGGCGCACCACCTCCAGCGACGCGAAGTTCGCCGCGCACCACTCGACCATCGACGGCGTCAGCATCGTGTCGAAGCCCGGCTCGAACGTCACCAGGAGCTTGGGCACTTCCCCGGAAGACGCCAGCCACCGGCCGAACGCCTCGAACCGCGCGACCACCGAAGCCGGTTCGCCACCCAAGGGCAACGAGCGTGCCCACTGCAGCAGCGGGCGGTGGAACGAAGTCGCGTACTCCGGCGGCAGGCCGGCCAGGAAGTTCCCGATAAGGGTCTCCCCGACACCCGGCGTCTTGATCGCCCGGAACACCTCCGCGCCCGCCGGCGGGAACTCTTCCCACGTCATCGGCTTCACCACCGCTTCGGTCAACGCCAGCGCCCGCACGCGCGACGGGTGGCGGGACGCCCAGTCCGCCGCCAAGGCGCCGCCCCAGTCGTGGCCGACCAGGACCACGTCGTCCAGCGACAGGGCGTCGAACCACTCGTCCAGGTAGCGGGCGTGGTCGTCGAAGGTGTAGGCGATGTCCGGCCGCGGGGAGTCGCCCATGCCGATCAGGTCCGGGGCCAGCCGCCATCCCGGCAGGGACGGCATCACGTTGCGCCACAAGCGGGACGACGTCGGGTTGCCGTGCAGGAACACGACCGGCGAACCGGTGCCCGAAGAACGGTGGGCCAACCGGGTCACTTGAACACCCCCGCGAACCGCGACGCCCACTCGGCGAACGGCCGCGGCGGGCGGCCGAGGACCCGGGAGACGTCCGGGCTCACCACCTGCTCCGCAGGGGTCGGCGAGCCGAGGATGTCCAGGGTCGCGTCCGCCACGTGCGGTGGCATGAACCCCAGCAGGACCTCGCGGGCTTCCGCCCGCTCCAGCGGCACGAACCGCACCGGCTCACCCACCGCTTCGCCGATCGCCGCCGCCTGGTCGCGCGGGGACACCGGAACCGGGCCGGTCAGGACGTAGGTCTTGCTTTCGTGCGAGGCGTCGAGCAGTGCGGCCGCCGCCACCGCGGCGATGTCCTCCGGGTCGACCACCGGCAGGGCCACGTCGGCGAACGGGGCCGCCACTTCCCGCCGGGTCCGCACGCTTTCCGCCCACTGGAACGCGTTCGACGCGAACCCGGCCGGGCGCAGCACCGTCCACTTCAGACCCGACGTCCGCACGGCCGCTTCGAACACCTCCGGGTGACGGCCGGTCCCGACGCCCTGCGAGGACAGCAGCACCACCCGTTCGACGCCGGCCTCGCGCGCCCTGCCCAGCACCGGCTCGAGCGGGCTTTCGAAGCCCGGCGGCACCATCAGGAAGGCCGCCGACACCCCCTCGAAGTCCAGCGAGGCCAGTTCTCCCTGCCGCACCACCACTCCCGGAGGCGCCTCCGTGATCCGGCGGGACACCGCCGTCACCTCCGCACCCGCCTCGGACAGCATCCGCACCAGCGGTGCTCCGACATTTCCCGTCGCTCCTGCAACCATGATCATGGGAGCGACGATACCTTCCGCGGTATAGTAGGTACCTAGAGGAAAGTATTGGCTGGAGGCCCGAAAAGTGACCGAGACCACTCCCGAGCAGGCCTGCCCGATCGCCCCGGTGGTCGACATCGTCTTCAGCCGGTGGACCACGCCGATCCTGTGGGCGCTCCACGAGCACGGCCGGCAGCGGTTCGTCGAACTGCAGCGCCGGATCACCACGATCACGCCGAAGGTGCTCACCCAGCGGCTGCGGCAACTGGAGCGGGACGGCCTGATCACCAGGACCTACCACGCCGAGGTGCCGCCACGCGTCGAGTACGAGATCAGCGAGCTCGGCCGCAGCCTGGGCCCGCTGTTCGCGTCGCTCTCCGAATGGTCCGGCAACCTCGGCAAGGTCGAAGCGGCCCGGGAGACCTACGACACCCGCACCGCCGGGGAGAGGTCCAGGTAGTCGAGGTTGGCCGGGCCGTCGGCCGTCGTCGCGGTCACGCGGACCGTGTGCGAGCCCGCCGCCAACGACAGCGACCTGGTCACCGTGCTCCACGTCGTCCAGGCGCCGGTCGCCGGGAACGACACACCCGCGGCCACCACCGTGCCGTCCACCGAGACGTCCACCGGGCGCGCCGCCGTCGTGCCGTTCGCGTAGCCGAACGTCAGTGCCGACGCCGGTCCCGTGACCTGCCATTCGACGTAGCTGCCGACGGCGTTGGCGCCGTTCGCGAAGCCGGTCCCGGAGAAGCCCGCGTGGTTCGCGTCGATCGTGCCGCCCGCCGAAAGCGTCGCGGCCTCGGCTTCGTACCGCGTGGCCGACCCGCCCGCCTTCGACACGCGGTAGAGCACCGTCGCGTGTGAGGGCACCGACGCGCTGATCGTGCCGGTGGTCGTCCGGGTGACCTTGCTCCACAGGTCCTTCAGCGTGTACGAGGACGCGCTGCCGATCCCCGTCGCGGACGCGGTCGTGCCGACCGTCGCCGTCGCCGCCGTTTCGTTGGACAGGGCCACCGCGCGGTCACCGTTCGCCAGCACCTTGCTGTAGACGACGAGCCCCGCGTTCGCGCTCAGCACCGTCGCCTGCTTGCCCAGCGGGTCCTGGTCGAGCGCGATGACGTCGGCGTTCTTCAGTATCGAGAAGTTGTCGTCCGAGACCTTGCGCAGGTCACTGCCGATCAGCAGCGGCGCCGCCATCATCGCCCACAGGCTGAAGTGGGTGCGGTATTCCGCCGCGGTCATCCCGCCGTTGCCGACCTCCAGCATGTCCGGGTCGTTCCAGTGGCCGGGGCCGGCGTACTGGGCGAGGCCGCGGTTGGTCTGCGCCTTGCCGATCATGCTCGACCACTTGTCGGAGATGTCACCGGTGGTGCGCCAGAGGTTTCCGACCGGCTCGGCCCAGGTCCACGGCTTGTTCTGACCCCATTCGCAGATGGAGTAGGCGATGGCGCGGCCGGACTTCGCGAGCGCGTCGCGCATCGCCTTGTACCGCTGCTGCGCGTCGACGCCCTGGTTGTTGCAGTTGTCGTACTTCAGGTAGTCGACCCCCCAGGAGGCGAACAGGTTCGCGTCCTGCTGCTCGTGGTTCAGCGCGCCCGGGAAGCCCGCGGTGTTGCAGGTCTTCGTGCCGGCGCTGGTGTAGATACCGAACTTGAGGCCTTTCGCGTGCACGTAGTCGGCGAGTGCCTTGATGCCGTTGGGGAACCGCGCGGGGTCGGGCACCAGGTTCCCCGCCGAGTTGCGGGACGGCAGGGCCCAGCAGTCGTCGATGTTGACGTAGGTGTAGCCGGCGTCCTTCAAGCCCTTGCTGACGAAGATGTCCGCGATGCCCTTGATCATCGTCTCGTTGAACTCGGCGCGGCACTGCGTCGAATTCCAGTTGTTGAAGCCCATCGGTGGCGTGCGCAGCAACCCGTTTTCGAGGGCGAGCGCTTCGGGCGGGCTCACGACGAGACCGCTTGCCGCGACCGCGAACGCGGAGACCGCGATCGCGACGCGTCGGAATGAGGACATGCGTACTCCCGGTGGTGGGGACATCAGAGGTCTGCACCAGTTAGTAAAGAGTCCTGCTTATCCGGGAGTCAAGAGATCATGTATCAGATACGAAACCGGGTTGCCGCTGGCCGGGACGCTATTCGGTCACCTGCCGCGCCGTCGCCATCGCGCGTTCGGTCTCCCAGAACGCCCGCACCGACCGGATCAGGCCGTCCTCGCCGACGCGGTAGACGAACACCCCGTCGGTGTCGACGCGGTAGCCGCCCGGGAGGAACGTCGTGATCGTGCCGACGTTGGCCACCTCGTCGCCGCCCGCGTGGGAGTCGCGGATGGTGAACTCGAAGCGCTCGACGTTGGCGATCGTCTTGTCCCAGAACGCACCGATGCCGTCGCGGCCGTGGTGCCCCTTGCCCGCCTCGTCGAAGAACGACGGGCCGACCGGGTCCTCCACCACCGCGTCCGGGGCGAACAGGGCCAGCCAGCCCTCCTTGTCGCCCGCCGTCACCGCCGTCATCGACGCGAGCGCCGCGCGCCGCGCGGGCGGCTGCTCCTTGCCGGTGTCCCAGCTGACCTGCACGCCCATGGGAGTCACTCCTCGAACTTCGCGATGATCTCGGTCCCGAACTTGCGGATCGCCTCGAGCTTGGGCTCGACCGGCGCGTCGAAGCCGACGCCGTCGAACACCCACGGCATGGTGATGACGTCGGTGACGCCCGCTTCGGCCTGCGCGCGGTAGCCGTCCAGGCCGAAGGCGTCGATGCAGACCGCCTGGTACTCGAACGGGACATCGGCGCGGCCCTGCTCGGCCAGCAGTTCCTTGAGCCGGGCGATGGTGGAGCGCAGGTCCTCGAGCTTCATCATCGCCGACGACCAGCCGTCGGCGACCCGCGCGGCACGCTTCAGCGCGATCTCGGTGTGACCGCCGATGTAGAACGGCACCCTGGTCGGCGGCGCCGGGCTCATCTGGATCTTGTCGAAGTCGTAGAACTCGCCGTGGTACTCGACCATGCCGCCGTCGAGGATCAGCCGCAGCACGTCGATGGCCTCGTCGACGCGCTTGCCGCGCCGCTCGAACGGCACGCCGCAGTACTCGAACTCCTGCGGCAACCAGCCGACGCCGAGCCCGAGGCCGAACCGGCCGCCGGTGAGCACCGCCGCCGAGCCGACCTGGCGGGCCAGCAGCACCGGGTTGCGCGAGCCCAGCTTCAGCACCGACGTGTAGAAGTGGATCCGGCTGGTCACCGCGCCCATCGACGCGGTGGCGACCAGGGGGTCCACCCACGGCGTCTCCCCGGTCCAGAACCGGCTGCCGTCGGGGGTGTACGGGTAGTCCGTGTCCACCGTTTCGGCGTAGAAGAGCGAATCGGGCAGGGCAATGGAGGCGAAGCCGGCCTCTTCGGCGGCGCGGGCGAGCTCGCCCAGCTGATCGAGCGGGTTCATCGCGATCGACAGGGTGAACTTCATGGCCGAACTATAACGTGTTCTAGTTTTTTCGGCCAGGTCTCGTGGTGGGCCCGGTCACCTGCCGGGAACCCACCGCGTAGCGTCCGCGTTGTCCGAATCAAAGGTGACCACCGGTCACCGAGCCGGGAACTTCTGGGAGTGGTCCATGGGCACCGCGATCTTCCTGATCGTGCTCGTCGTCGTGATCGTCGGTGGCGGCCTCTATTTCTCGCGGCAGCGCGCCGCGGCCCGGCAGCGGGAGCTGGACGACGCCAAGGCCGACGCCCGGCGCCTGGTCGAGCGGCTCGGCGGCCAGGTCCTGAACCTGAACGGCAACGACACCGCTTCGATGCAGGCGATGGCCGACGCGAGCGAGCGCTACAACGCGGCCGGTTCGCAGCTGGAGCAGGCTCGCACGATCGAGCAGGCCCGGCTGGTCAAGGACACCGCCGTCGAGGGGCTCTACTACGTCCGCGCCGCACGCGTCGCGATGGGCATGGACCCCGGTCCGCAGCTGCCGGAGGAGGCCGAGCGCGAGCGCGCCGGCAAGGTCACCGAGCGCCGCGAGGTCGACGTCGAGGGCCAGCACTACGCCGCCTCCCCCGACGCGGGCCAGGACACGCCGTACTACTACCCCGGCGGCCGCGTCGCGGGCCGCCCGGTGCCGCAGGGCTGGTACAGCGAGCCGTGGTGGAAGCCCGCGCTGGTCGCCGGCGCCTGGGGTCTCGGGTCGATGTTCCTGTTCAGCGCGATGTTCTCCGGCATGGGCGGCATCGCGAGCGCCTCGGCCTGGGAGTCCGGCTACGACGCGGGCCAGCAGGACGCCCTCGAGTCCGGCGACATGGGCGGCGACGGCGGCGGTGACATGGGTGGCGACGGCGGAGGCGACTGGGGCGGAGACGGCGGCGGCGACTGGGGCGGCGGCGGTTTCGACGGAGGCGGGTTCGACGGCGGAGGCTTCGACGGCGGCGGCTTCGACTTCTGACCCACCCGGAACGTCATGAACGACCCTTTCGAGTCGCCAGATGACATGAAAGGGTCGTTCATTGCATTGGATGACCTGAAAGGGTCGTTCAGGTCAGTTCTGGCAGCGGGGGCACCAGTAGAGGTTGCGCCCGGCCAGTTCCGAGTTCGCCACCGGCGTTCCGCAGATCAGGCACGGCTCGCCGGCGCGGCGGTAGACGTAGACCTCGCCGCCGTGGCGGTCCACCCGGGCCGCGCGGCCCATCGCCTCCGGCAGGTGCTCCGGGCGGACCGTGTCGATGCGGCCGACGCGGACGCCGTCGCGCATCAGGGTCACCAGGTCGGCCCAGATGTCGTCCCACAGTGCACGATCGAGTGACCGTCCCGGCGTCATGGGCGCGACGCCGTGGCGGAAGAGCACCTCGGCGCGGTAGACGTTGCCGACCCCCGCCAGCACCGCCTGGTCCATCAGCAGCGCCGCGATCGACGTCTTGGACCGCGAAATGCGCGCCCAGGCCAGCTCGGGTTTCGCGTCGCGGCGCAGCGGGTCCGGACCGAGCCGGGCCTTGATCGCGTCGGCCTGGTCCGGGGAAAGCAGCTCGCACTTCGTCGGCCCGCGCAGGTCCGTCCAATGTGTCCGGCCGGCCAGCCGCAGCCGCACCTGGCCGACCGGCTCGGGCGCGGGCAGCGGCGACTCGCCGAAGGTGCCGTAGAGCCCCAGGTGGATGTGCACGATCCCGTGCGGGCCGTAGTCGTGGAAGAGGTGCTTGCCGTGCGCCTCGGCGCCGGCGAACACCTGACCGTCCAAACGGGACGCTTCGGCGGCGAACCGGCCCTGCGGGCTGCTCACCGCGACCGGCGCGCCGACGAACCGGCGCTTGTGCAGCCGCGCGAGCCGGTGGAGCGTGTGCCCTTCGGGCATCAGGCCTCCGGCAACGCCGGCGGGGTCCCGGTGCGCTCGTAGTCGAGCAGCTGCCGGACGCGGCGGGCGTGCCGCTCCTCCGGCGAGACCTCGGTCGCCAGGAACGCCTCGACGATCTCGACGGCCTCCTCGGCGGTGTGCATCCGGGCGCCGACGCCGATCAGCTGGGCGTGGTTGTGCTCGCGGCACAGCTTCGCCGTCTCGACGCTCCAGGCCAGGCCGGCGCGGGCGCCGGGGACCTTGTTGGCGGCGATCTGCTCGCCGTTGCCCGAGCCGCCGACGACGATGCCACGGCTGCCCTCGTCGGCCACCACGCGCAACGCCGTCTCGACGCAGAACGCCGGGTAGTCGTCGGCCGCGTCGTAGACGTGCGGACCGATGTCGGTCACCTCGTGGCCCTGCTTCTCCAGGTGAGCCACCAGGTGGTTCTTCAGCTCGAAACCGGCGTGGTCGGATCCCAAGTAGACGCGCACGGCCAGGAGTCTGCCACCACGGCCGGTTTCGGGCATGCTCCGGGGGTGGGGATCTGGGAGCAGACCGGCAGCGACGTGCGGCTCGACTGGGGCGCCGAAGGGGTGGCCGCCCTCGGCCGCGAATGCGCGGTCCTGGTGGTCGTCGACGTGCTTTCCTTCAGCACCACCACGGACCTCGTGGTCGGCCGCGGCGGCCGGGTGCTGCCGGTCCGGTGGCGCGACGAGCGCGGAATCGCCCAGGCGCGGGCGGCCGGGGCCGTCGTCGCGGGCGAGGGCGCATTCACCCTGCGGCCGTCTTCTGTGACGGAAATCCCTCCGGGAACGCTGCTCGCGCTCCCCTCGCCCAACGGCGCCACCCTGTGCGACGCCGCCGCGAAAGCGCACGGGCTGGGCGGCCCGATCGGGCTGATCGCGGCGGGGGAACGCTGGGGGGTGAACATTTTCGGTCACGGCGAAACGTTCGGGCCGCTGCGGCCGTGCGTCGAGGACCAGATGGGCGCCGGGGCGATCGCCGCGGCGCTGGCCGGGCACGGGCTTTCGCTGTCCGTCGAAGCCGCGCTCGCCGCGCGGTCCGTCGACGTCACGGCGCTGGCGCACTGCGTGTCGGGGCGCGAACTGACCGAATCCGGCCACGGCGGCGACGTCGCACTGGCCGCGGAAACCGACGTGAGCGAAGCCGCTCCCGTCCTGATCGAAGGAGTGCTGACATGACCGGCCGCTGGATCGAGGTCGCCGAGGGCGTCCACGCACGCCGTTACGAGGAGCTGGACCTGACCGTCGGGCTGGTCGTGGGCGCCGAGCGCTGCCTGGTCGTCGACACCCGCGGCGACCTCGAGCAGGGTGCCGAGCTCGCGGCGGCGGTCCGGGAGCTCACCCCGCTGCCGTGGGCCGTGGTGTACACGCACGCGCACTTCGACCACGCCTGGGGCACCGAGGCCTTCCTGCCGTGCGAGGTCTGGGCGCACGAGGGCTGCGCGGCCGAGCTGGCCGCGGACCCCGAGGGCCGCCGCGCCAAGTGGGAGGCGCACTACCGCACGGAGGGCAAGCCGGAGATCGCCGACGCGATCGCCCGCACCACCATCACGGCCCCGGACCACACGTTCACCGACCGCGTCGAGCTCGACCTGGGCGGCCGCACGGCCGTCCTGCTGCACCCCGGCCGCGCGCACACCGACCACGACGTGGTGGTGCACGTCCCGGACGCGGCGGTCGTCTTCGGCGGCGACGTCGTCGAGCACGCCGAAGCCGGGTTCAGCGAGTTCTCGTTCAGCGAGGAGACCGACCTGACCGCCTGGCCGGCCGCGTTCGACGCGATCCTCGCGCTGGAACCCCGCGTCGTGGTGCCCGGCCACGGCGAACCGGTCGACGCGGAGTTCCTGCGCTACCACCGGGACGGCCTGCACGAGCTGATCACGCTCAAGGCGGGGGTCGGCCGCGGCGAGACGACCGAGGTCGCCGCCGTGGCCGCCTCCCGCTACCCCAGCGACGTCACCTTGGCCGCCCTCGCCACTCCCTGAACCGTCAGTCGAAGTTCAGGTCGCCCGTCCGGGTGCGCTTGAGCTCGAAGAAGTCCGGGTAGCTCGCCAGCGCCACCGCGCCGTCGAACACCTTGAGGGCGTCTTCGCCGCGCGGGATCGAGGTCAGGACGGGCCCGAAGAACGCCACGCCGTCGATGTGGATCGTCGGGGTGCCGACGTCCTGGCCGACCGGGTCCATGCCCTCGTGGTGGCTCTTCTTGAGGGCCTCGTCGTACTCGGTCGAGTGCGCGGCCTCGGCCAGCTCGGCCGGGGCGCCGATCGCGGAGAGGGCTTCCTTGATGACCGCGTCGAAGTCGTCTTTGCCCTGGTTGTGGCGGCGGGTGCCGAACTCGGTGTAGTAGTCGCGCAGCACCTCTTCGCCCTTGAGCTGCGACAGCGCCACGGCCACGCGCACCGGGCCCCAGCCCTTGGCCAGCAGCTCCTTGTACTGCTCGGGCAGCTCGTCACGGCCCTCGTTCAGCACCGACAGGCTCATGATCCGGAAGCGCAGGTCCAGGTTGCGGTGCTTCTCCACCTCCAGGATCCAGCGGGAGGTGATCCACGCGAACGGGCAGATCGGGTCGAAGTAGAAATCGACCTTCGTGGGCTGCTCGGCAGCGGTCATTCGGGCACTCCTGAGTCACGTCTCGATGTGGGCGGACCCCCACACGACGGGCCAACACCGGGAAACGCGGGGTTGTTCCCTTATCGCCCGCCACCCCGTCCCCATGATTGGATGCGAGGAGTTGAAAACCGATACCAACGACCAGAGGTGCCTGTGCCCGCCCCCAACCTGACCCGCGACCAAGCCAAGCTGCGCGCGGATCTGCTCGACGTCACCGGTTACGACATCGAGCTCGATCTGACCGACGGCCACGGCGGCCCCGGGGAGAAGACCTTCGCGTCGACGACGACCGTCCGGTTCTCCAGCGCCCGGGCCGGCGAATCGACGTGGGTCGACATCGTCGCCGACCGCGTGCACTCGGCCACCCTGAACGGCGCTGACGTCGACGTCAGCGCGTACGTCGAGGACAAGGGCGTCGCGCTGGCGGGACTGGCCGAGTCCAACGAGCTCACGGTGACCGCCGACTGCCGGTACATGAACACCGGCGAAGGCCTGCACCGGTTCGTCGACCCGGTCGACGACGGCGTCTACCTGTACACGCAGTTCGAGACGGCGGACGCCAAGCGCATGTTCGCCTGCTTCGACCAGCCCGACCTGAAGTCGGTCTACCGGCTCACGGTGGTCGCGCCGAAGGACTGGAAGGTCGTCTCCAACGCCATCGTGGAGTCCGCCGAAGAGACGCCGGAAGGCGCCGTCCGGACGGTGTTCAAGGAGTCCGAGCGGATCTCCACCTACCTCGTCGCGCTGGTCGCCGGCCCGTACGCCGAGTGGCGTGACGAGTACACCGACGAGCACAAGACCATCCCGCTCGGGATCTACTGCCGCGCGTCGCTGGCCGAGCACATGGACGCCGACCGGCTGTTCACCGAGACCAAGCAGGGCTTCGGCTTCTACCACGAGAAGTTCGGCACCCCCTACCCGTTCTCCAAGTACGACCAGCTGTTCGTGCCGGAGTTCAACGCGGGCGCGATGGAGAACGCCGGCGCGGTGACGTTCCTGGAGGACTACGTCTTCCGCAGCCGCGTCACCCGCTACGCCTACGAGCGGCGCGCCGAGACGCTGCTGCACGAGATGGCGCACATGTGGTTCGGCGACCTGGTCACCATGCGCTGGTGGGACGACCTGTGGCTGAACGAGTCGTTCGCGACCTTCGCCAGCGTGCTGGCCCAGGCCGAGGCGACCGAGTACAAGAACGCGTGGACCAGCTTCGCGAACATCGAGAAGTCGTGGGCCTACCGGCAGGACCAGCTGCCCTCGACGCACCCGATCGCGGCCGACATCGTCGACCTGCACGCGGTCGAGGTCAACTTCGACGGCATCACCTACGCCAAGGGCGCGAGCGTGCTCAAGCAGCTCGTCGCCTACGTCGGGCTGGACCACTTCCTCGACGGCCTGAAGGTGTACTTCGGCAAGCACGCCTGGGGCAACGCGACCCTGGCCGACCTGCTGGGCGCGCTGGAGGAGGCGTCCGGGCGCGACCTGTCGTGGTGGAGCGCACAGTGGCTGGAGACCACCGGGCTGAACTCGCTGAGCCCGCGCTACGAGATCGGCGCGGACGGGACGTTCACCTCGTTCGCCGTGGTGCAGTCCGGTGCGAAGCCGGGTGCCGGTGAGCTGCGCACGCACCGCGTCGCGGTCGGCGTCTACGACGAGGACGCGGCCCGGAAGATCGTCCGGACCCAGCGCGTCGAGCTGGACGTCGACGGCGAGCGCACCGAGGTCCCGGACCTGGTCGGCCTGCCCGCGGGCAAGCTCGTGCTGGTCAACGACGACGACCTGACGTACTGCACGATGCGCCTCGACCCGGCGTCGCTGACCACGCTGATCGACCGCATCGCCGACATCACCGAGCCGCTCCCGCGCACGCTGTGCTGGTCGGCGGCGTGGGAGATGACCCGCGAGGCCGAGCTGAAGGCCCGCGACTTCGTCACGCTGGTGCAGCGCGGCATCCACACGGAGACCGAGGTCGGCGTGGTCCAGCGGCTGCTGCTGCAGGCCCAGACGGCGCTGAACTCGTACGCGGAGCAGGAGTGGGCGGCCTCGACGGGCTGGCCAGCCTTCACCGCGCGGCTGCTGGAGCTGGTCCGGGACGCCGAGCCGGGTTCGGACCACCAGCTGGCGTTCGTGAACTCCCTCTCCGGATCGGTGCTGGACGCGGCCACGTTGTCGGTGCTGTCCGGTTGGCTGGACGGCTCGGCGCCGCTTCCGGGGCTCACGGTGGACACCGACCTGCGCTGGCGGCTCCTGCACGCACTGGTGGCCCACGGCGAGGCCGGCGCTTCGGAGATCGACGACGAGCTTTCCCGCGACAACACGGCGACGGGCCGCCGCCAGGCGGAGCGCGCGCGGGCACTGCGCCCGACGGCGGAGGCCAAGGCGGACGCGTGGCAGCGCGCGGTGTACGACGACGAGCTGCCCAACGCGGTCAGCGACTCGTTGATCTCGGGCTTCTCGCACCCGGGCCAGAAGGCGCTGCTGGGGTCGTACGTGGCGCGCTACTTCGAGGTGATCGACGAGGTGTGGCAGCGCCGGTCGAGCGAGCGGGCGCAGCCGATCGCGATCGGCCTGTACCCGTCGTGGGCAGTGGCTCCCGAGACGGTGACGGCGTCCGACGAGTGGCTGGCGGGCGAGCACCCCCAGGCCCTCCGGCGGCTGGTTTCGGAGGGACGGGCGGGCATCGTCCGCGCCCTGGCGGCGCGGGACTTCGACGCGCAGGCCTGACCTGAAGCACGGAAAGGGCCCTGCACCGAGGTGCAGGGCCCTTTTCCGTACCTGAGGTCAGCGGGGCGCGGGACCAGCCTGATCCGACAGCATCCGCAGCGCGTTCACCAGGCCGTTGACCAGTCCGCGGACCAGGTCGCCTTCCTTGAACGACGCCACCATGCTCGCCACCGCCAGCTTGGCGCCGCGGTCCGGCAGGCGCAGGTGCGCCGCCGTGCCCGTGACGATCTCGATCAGGCGCTCGCCCGGGGAGACCGCGATCAGGACCGAGTTCGACGGGTCCGTCGTCGTCGCGTGCAGCTTCTCCGCCGCCGCGCGGCTGTCCGAACCCAGCTC
The DNA here is from genome assembly GCA_033793495.1 of Streptomyces sp. MN03-5084-2B. Classification (GTDB taxonomy): domain Bacteria; phylum Actinomycetota; class Actinomycetes; order Mycobacteriales; family Pseudonocardiaceae; genus Amycolatopsis. The sequence continues at coordinate 14,040 of JARAWT010000024.1, forward strand.
GCCGAGGTACAGGCTGAAGTCCAACCCGGTCTCCCGGGAAGCGAACGTCAGCGCCTCGTCCAGGCGGGCCAGCTGGCGGGTGTTGAACGGCCCGGAGGGCGCCGCCGGCTCGTACATCTTGGCCGCGGACACCCGTCCGGTGGCCATCAGGGCCTCGCCGTAGCCCAGCTCGGACTCGTCGACGCGCTTCGTCAGCTCACCAGTTGCCACGAGCGCCTCCTGCCGCGGTGGGGGCGCCCTCGGGCGCGCTGTTCTCGGTGCGGTGCCCGGTGCCCGCCCCGTCGGGGTTGGCGCTCCACCACATGGCCGGGTACTCCCAGGCCTGGCCGGACCGGTGCCGCGAGGCACCGCCGGACCTGCGCCGGAGCGTCAGCAGCCCGGCGAGGCCGTAGATGGCCAGCGGGATCACGGCGAAGACCACGATCGTCTCGACAACGTTCACGCCGGTGAGCGTATCGGATGACCTCCGCACCCACCGCGCGCGGCGCACTCGACCGTTCGTCGTAAGCCGAGTGCCGTCCGCCGCTTGGCTCGCGGCCGCTGGAACGTTGGGGCGAAGACCGTCGGGCCGAAAGGTTGCAACTCAACGTACAGGCGGCCGCACCCGCCGCTGTCGTCTTGTCGGGACCTTGAAATCCTCGTAGCTTTTTCACCTGTACGGGCCTTGCGCCCCGCTCCCCAGCCCCAGCAGGTAACGCACCGGTCCCAGGAGGCCTTGCCATGAACAGCGTCCAGACGCCCGCACAGGCGATCAGCGAGCCCTTCTCGTCACCCAGCGACATCGAATTCGAGCCCGGAACGCGTGTGACGGCGGGCACAAGGGTTACCCGGGGTACACGGGTCACGCGCGGTACACGGGTGACGGCCGGAACGCGCGTCACCATGGGCACCCGGGTGACGGCGGGCACGCGAGTCACCCGAGGGACCCGGGTCACGCGCGGCACTCGCGTCACGATGGGCACGCGTGTGACGGCCGGCACGCGAGTCACGTGCGGTACCCGCGTCACGCGAGGCACCCGGGTCACCCGCGGCACGCGCGTCACCATGGGCACCCGCGTCACCTGCCAGAGCGACTTCGCGCTCGCTGCCTGACCCCGTACTCCAGGGACGCGCTACCTGAGCACTTCGCGCAAGCACCCGGCTCGCCCCGGCCGCCTCATCGGCAGCCGGGGCGCCGGCTTGTCAGGGGGCTCCACCCCCGGGAACACCTAGGCGGCGGAGCCCAGATACGGCCGCCAGAGCGGATCGGCCTCCTTCGAGTGCGCGAGCAACCGCCAGTGCGGGCCGTGCGGGGCCCGCGGGACGACGCGCAGCCGCCAGCCGATCTCCGAGAGCAGCCGGTCCGCCTTGCGGTGGTTGCACTTGGCGCAGCAGGCGACGCAGTTCGTCCAGCTGTGGGGGCCACCCCGGCTGCGCGGAATGACGTGGTCGATCGTCTCGGCCCGCCCTCCGCAGTAGGCGCAGCGGTACCGGTCGCGGTGCATCAACCCCGCACGGGTCAGCGGTACCTTCGCGCGATACGGTACGCGCACGTACGTGCTGAGGCGGATCACCGAGGGCACCGGCAGCGAAACCTTCGCCGAATGCAGCTCGATCCCGCCGGGGTCACCGTGGACCACTTCGGCCTTGCCGCACATCACGAGCACGACGGCGCGCCGCAGCGGCAACGCCGTGAGCGGCTCGAAGGTGGCGTTGAGCAGGAGCACCCGGCGCCGGCCCCAGGCCGGGGCAGCCGGATCCCGGCCTCTACTACGCTGTCCGGGCGGGCGGGTCACTCCCCCTGGGCGGGTCCCCGGCCCGGCCGGGACGGCTCCGCCGGATGCGGAACCCCCCGGATAGGCACGCAGAACCACCTCTGGCGCCTCGTCGGCCGTGGCTTGGCCGGAGACGCCGCGGGGGCTGGGTTGTCGGTCTGGCACTCGACCACCTCCAGGGGCGTAGGCATAGTCGACCACAGAACAGGCCCCCAGCGCACGTGTGTTACAAGACGTGTCACATCCCCGCGACCCAACATCCACTTGTCGTTGGGGCGGCCGACCCGATCGGAAGGATGAGCGAACCCCCGTGCTCTCCCTGCTCCCTCCCACCAACCCGCCGTGCATCCAAGACTCGAGCACGTTCTGCTACCAGGTGTGGGACGTCACGAAAAACGCGTGGCTGGCGGGTTCGGCGAACTGGCTGATCACCAAGCCGGTCAAGATCCTGATGATCATCGTGATCGCGTTCCTGGTCCGGCTGCTGGTCAGACGGCTGATCAACCGCGTCACGACCCTGCCGAAGTCGGGCGGGAAGCTCCCGTCGATGCTGCGCCCCCTGCGCGAGCGCGCGCCGGAGGTGCTCGGCTCCGCCGTCATCGAACGGCGCCGCCAGCGCGCGATGACCATCGGCTCGGTGCTGAAGTCGATGGCGACCTTCCTGATCTACGGCCTGGCGTTCATCCTCGTGCTGGGCGAACTCGGCATCAACCTCGGCCCGATCATCGCGTCGGCGGGCATCATCGGCGTCGCGATCGGGTTCGGCGCGCAGAACCTGGTCAAGGACTTCCTGTCCGGGATCTTCATGATGGTCGAGGACCAGTACGGCGTCGGCGACGTCGTGGACGTCGGCGAAGCGTCCGGCACGGTCGAGTCCGTCGGGCTCCGGATCACGACGCTGCGTGACGTCAAGGGCACGGTCTGGTACGTCCGCAACGGCGAGGTGCTGCGCGTCGGCAACTCCAGCCAGGGCTTCGCGGTGGCGGTCGTCGACGTGCCCCTCGGCTACACCGCCGACGTCGAGCGCGCGACGACGGTGCTCGCGGACGCGGCGTCCGCGGCCACCGAGGGTGACGCGCTGAAGGACAACATCCTCGAGCCGCCGGAGATGCTGGGTGTGGAAACCGTCACACCGGAGGGGCTCTCCCTGCGCCTGACGGTGAAGGTGCGCCCGGGCAAGCAGTGGGCGGTGCAGCGGGCGCTGCGGGCGCAGCTGCTGGCGGCCCTGGAGGAGGCCGGCTTCGACCCGCCCCTCGGCCGGCTGTTCCCGCCGACGACCCCGGCGGCCGGGAAGTAGGCGCCATTACGCTGGGGAGCGGGTTCGCGACGAACCGGTACTGAGCGGACCGGCCGTCGGGAACCCGCACCCCAAGGGCAAAATGGAGGCGTGTCTGCAGTGAGCGAACCGGCGAACCTCTACGAAGCGATCGGCGGCGAACCGACGTTCCGCCGGATCGTCGGGCGGTTCTACGAGGAGGTCGCGCGCGACGAGATCCTCCGCCCCCTGTACCCCGAGGAAGACCTCGGGCCCGCCGAGGAGCGGTTCCGGCTGTTCCTCATCCAGTACTGGGGTGGCCCGCACACCTACTCCGACCAGCGCGGGCACCCGCGGCTGCGGATGCGGCACGGGCCGTTCAAGATCGGGCCGCTCGAGCGGGACGCCTGGCTGCGGTGCATCCGGATCGCCGTCGACGAAGAGAACCTCGAAGAGCCGTACCGCGGGCAGCTCTGGGCCTACCTGGAGATGGCTGCGCACAGCATGATGAACAGCTTCGGATGAGACAGGAAGCCTGGTGGCGCGATGCCGTCTTCTACCAGGTCTACGTACGCTCGTTCGCCGACTCGGACGGCGACGGCGTCGGGGACCTGGAAGGCATCCACTCCCGGCTCGGTTACCTGGAGCTGCTGGGCGTCGACGCGCTGTGGCTGACGCCGTTCTACCGCTCTCCCATGGCCGACCACGGCTACGACATCGCCGACCCGCGCGACGTCGACCCGATGTTCGGCACCCTCGGCGACTTCGACGTGCTGCTCACCGAGGCGCACAAGCGGAACATCAAGGTCACCGTCGACGTGGTCCCCAACCACACCAGCAACCAGCACGCCTGGTTCAAGTCGGCGATGGCGGCCGCACCGGGCAGCCCGGAGCGTGACCGCTACGTCTTCCGCGACGGCGTCGGGCCGAAGGGCGAGGACCCGCCCAACAACTGGGTCAGCGCGTTCGGCGGCCCGGCCTGGACCCGGGTGCCCGACGGGCAGTGGTACCTGCACCTGTTCGCGCCGCAGCAGCCGGACCTGAACTGGGCCAACCCGGAGGTCGCCGCCGACCTGGAGCGGACGCTGCGGTTCTGGCTCGAACGCGGCGTCGACGGCTTCCGCATCGACGTCGCGCACGGCATGGCCAAGCCGCCCGGCCTGCCGGACATGGACCCGCGCGCCGACGCACTGGGGCCGAGCCACTACTACGACCCGCGCTGGGACCACGACGGCGTCCACGAGATCCACCAGATGATCCGCAAGGTGCTCGACGAGTTCCCGGACGCGATGGCGGTCGGCGAGATCTGGGTGACCGACGAGGAACGCCTGTCGCGCTACCTGCGGCCCGACGAGCTGCACCTGGCGTTCAACTTCCGGCTGGTGCTCACCCACTTCGACGCCGACGCCATGCGCACGGCCATCGAGCGGTCCCTGGCGGTCCCGGCCCGCACGGGCGCCCCGGCGACCTGGACGCTGGGCAACCACGACGTCTGGCGGCAGGTCAGCCGCTACGGCGGCGGCGCGTCCGGGGTGCGCCGGGCGCGGGCGATGGCGCTCGTGGAGCTGGCGCTGCCGGGTGCGGTGTACCTGTACAACGGCGAAGAGCTGGGGCTGGCGAACGTCGAACTGGCGCCTGCGGACATGGCCGACCCGCGCGCGAAGACCAGCGGGGCGGAGTTCGGGCGGGACGTCTCCCGGGTGCCGCTGCCGTGGGAGGGCGACCTGCCGCCGTTCGGCTTCTCGCGCAACCCGCGCACGTGGCTGCCGATGCCGGCTTCGTGGGCGGGGCTGACGGTGGAGAAGCAGATCGAGGACGCGGACTCGACGCTTTCGCTGTACCGCGCCGCGGTCGAGCTGCGGAAGACGCATTCGGCGTTCAGCGGCGACGAACTGGAGTGGTACGGCGCGCCGGCCGGGTGTTTCGCGTTCCGGCGGCGCGGGGGTGGGCTGGTGTGCGCGCTGAACACGTCGGCTTCGCCGATCGCCCTGCCGCCGGGTGAGGTGCTGCTGTCCAGCAGTCCGCTGGTCGAAGGCAAGCTGCCCGCGGACTCGGCCGCCTGGCTCGTCTAGCCCTGGTCGCCCGGACCGGAACCGTCGTCGAAAGCGCCGCTCGCCAGCCAGGCCACCAGGGCCGCGGCCTGGAGGTAGGGCGCCGCCTGGGCGGCCGCCCGGCCCGCCGCGCGCGTGCGACCCCACCTCTCAGGTCGTTCCGCGGGCTCAGGCGCCCGCGAGCCCGCCGGACGGTCGCGCCGCCACTGCGTTTCCTCGTCGGTGCGCACCGACTCCAGGAAGTCCGCGGTCGGGTCGTCGTCCGGGCTCATGTCTCCAGCGTGCCACCGCCCCGCGAGGAACGGTGGCCGCCGTAAGAACTCCGTCAGAACAAGTCAGAACAGCAGCGGCAGCAGCGCGTGCCGGCGTCGCACGATCGCGCCGTACCGGGCGTCCAGGCGCAGCCACGAGTCCGTCGCCGTCACGCGGACCACGTCGCCGGCCACGTCCGAGTCCACGAAACCCATCCCCGACATCGCGAACAGGCAGCGCATCTGGACCTTGACCTCGACCGACTCGCCCGTCACCGTCAGCACCGCCTGGTCCATCAGGGACGCCGGTGGCGTGCCGTGCGGGCCCACGTTGTCCCTGGCCAGGGTCACGCCGCGGTCCGCCAGCTCGGACACCACCCGGGCCGGGAGCTCGTCGACCAGCGGCCAGCGGCCGGACGGCGGCAGCTCGCCGTGCCACAGCAGGTCGCGGGCCGGGCCCGGGTCCATCCGGGGCCCGCCCGCCACGGTCAGCGCCGCGAGCAGCTCGTTGCCGGACACCGTGACGTCGCCGGGCGTCACGTCCCCGGCCACCGCACGGGTGGCCAGGCACTCGAACGGTGTTGCCGTCCAGGCCTCGACCACGCCGTCACCGCGCTGCCGCAGCCGGACGGCCGTCTGGCCGTCCAGCCGGACCGCACGCGCGACGAACGCGCCGAGGGTCTCCCGGTCGGCCGCGTCCGGCACGAACAACTCAGGCATCCGCGAACCCCTGCTTCAGAAACTCCGACTCGGCCGGGGTGAGCCTACGCGGCCGCAGCGCGACCGTGTCGTACGGCGCCAGCACCGTCTCCGCCGTGACCCCCACCGGGTCGTCCGCCGACGGCCCGCCGCGGACGCGGTAGGCCAGCGTGAAGCTCGCCGCCCGCAGCTCGGTCAGGTCGATGTCGACGCGCAGCTGCTGCCCGGACACCACGATCGGCGCCTTGTACGCCACTTCGAGCCGGACCACGACGATGCCCTTCGGCAGCTGGTCCAGCCCGGCCTCGACGGCCCCTTCGAACAACAGCGGGATGCGCGCCTCTTCGAGCAGCGTCACCATTTTCGCGTGGTTGATGTGGCCGTAGACGTCCATGTCCGTCCAGCGCGGACGGACCAGTGATACGTAGGTCACCGCACCGTGCTCCGGATCTGGCGGGCCGCCACCGACAGCGTCGCCAGGTCGAGCCGGCCGGACTTGGTGATCTCGTCGAGCGCGACGCGCGCCCGCTGCAGCCGCGACGAGTTCGTCTTCTCCCACTGCGCGATCTTGGCGTCGCCGGACGAACCGGGATCGCTGTGCCGCAACGCGTCCAGCGTGATCGCGCGCAGCGAGCCGTAGACGTCGTCGCGCAGCGAAAGCCGGGCGAGCGCGTGCCAGCGGTTGCCGCGTTCGAGCTTGCTGATCTCGGTGAGCATCGAGTCGATGTCCAGGTGCGCCGAGAGCGCGTAGTACAGCTCCGCCGTCTCGGCCGGGCTGTGCACCGCGTCCACGCCGATCTGCTGCTCGGCGAGCTCGGCCACCTCGGTGACGTCGAGCAGGCCGTAGGTGTGCAGCAGCAGCGACACCCGGCGGGCCAGGCTCGCCGGCACCCCGGCCTCGATCAGCTCGTCCGCGTGCGCCTGCACCGACTCGGCCTCGCGGCCGCGCAGCAGGTCGCCGATCTTCGGGACCAGCTTGTCGAGTACCCGCCGGAAGCGCTTGATCTCCGACAGCGGGGCCAGCGGCTGCGGCCGGTTGGTCAGGAACCAGCGCGCCGCCCGGTCGAGCAGCCGCCGCGTCTCCAGCACCATCGCGTCGGCGACGTCGGTGTGCACGACGTTGTCGAGCGCGTCGATCTCCTTCCACAGGGCGGGGAGGTCGAACACCTGCGTCACGACCGCGTACGCGCGCACCGCGTCCGTGGCCGTCGCGTTCATCTCCTCCATCAGCCGGTAGACGAAGGAAATGCCACCGCCGTCGACCACCTCGTTGGCGATCAGCGTGGTGATGATCTGCCGGCGCAGCGGGTGCTCGCCGATCGCGGGGCCGAACCGCTCGCGCAGCGGCTTCGGGAAGTACTCGGGCAGCCGGGCCGCGAACACCTTCGAGTCGGGCAGGTCGCTGGCCAGCAGCTCGTCCTTCAGCTCCAGCTTGACGTGCGCGAGCAGGGTCGCCAGCTCCGGCGAGGTGAGCCCCTTGCCCGCCTTCTCCAGCTCGCGGAACTCCGAGTTGCTCGGCAGGGCCTCGAGCTTGCGGTCGAACGCGCCCGCCGACACCAGCGCCTGCACCTGGCGGGCGTGCACCGACAGCATCGGCGCGGCGTGCGCCCGGCTGACGCCGAGGACCGCGTTCTGCCGGTAGTTGTCCTTGAGGACCAGCGCGCCGACCTCGTCGGTCATCTCCTCCAGCAGCTCGTTGCGCTGCTCGCGCTCCAGCTTGCCGGTCTGGACGAGGTGGTCGAGCAGGATCTTGATGTTGACCTCGTGGTCGGAGCAGTCGACCCCGGCCGAGTTGTCGAGCGCGTCGGTGTTGATCTTGCCGCCGCTGCGCGCGAACTCGATCCGGCCGAGCTGGGTCAGGCCGAGGTTGCCGCCTTCGCCGAAGACCTTGACGCGCAGCTGCTTGCCGTCGACGCGGATGGCGTCGTTGGCCTTGTCCCCGGCAGCCAGGTGGCTTTCGGCCTCCGCCTTGACGTAGGTGCCGATGCCGCCGTTCCACAGCAGCTCGACCGGCGCCAGCAGGATCGCCTGGATCAGGTCCATCGGCGCGAGCGCGGTGACGCCGTCCTCGAGCCCGAGCGCCGCGTGCACCTGCGGGCTGATCGGGATCGACTTCGCGGTACGCGGGTAGATCCCGCCGCCTTCGCTGATCAGCGAGCGGTCGTAGTCGTCCCACGAGCTGCGCGGCAGGTCGAACAGCCGGCGGCGCTCCGCGAACGATGTCGCCGCGTCCGGGTTCGGGTCCAGGAAGACGTGCATGTGGTTGAACGCCGCGACCAGGCGGATGTGCTCGGACAGCAGCATGCCGTTGCCGAAGACGTCGCCCATCATGTCGCCGATGCCGACCACGGTGAAGTCCTCGGTCTGGGTGTCCTTGCCCAGCTCGCGGAAGTGCCGCTTGACGCTCTCCCAGGCACCCTTCGCGGTGATGCCCATGGCCTTGTGGTCGTAGCCGACCGAGCCACCGGAGGCGAAGGCGTCGCCGAGCCAGAAGCCGTACTTCGCCGACATCTCGTTGGCGATGTCGGAGAACTTCGCGGTGCCCTTGTCGGCCGCGACGACCAGGTAGGAGTCGTCGGCGTCGTGCCGGACGACACCCGGCGCGGGGACGGTCTTGCCCTCGATGCGGTTGTCGGTCAGGTCGAGCAGGCCGGAGATGAACATGCGGTAGCAGGCGATGCCCTCGGTGAGCTGGGCGTCGCGGTCGATGCTCGCGTCGCCGCTCGGGGCCGGCGGGCGCTTGACGACGAAGCCGCCCTTCGCGCCGACCGGCACGATCACCGCGTTCTTCACCGCCTGCGCCTTGACCAGGCCGAGGATCTCGGTGCGGAAGTCCTCGCGCCGGTCCGACCAGCGCAGGCCGCCGCGCGCGACCTCGCCGAAGCGCAGGTGCACGCCCTCGACGCGCGGCGAGTACACGAAGATCTCGAACTTCGGCCGCGGCTCGGGCAGGTCGGGCACGCCGGCCGGGTCGAGCTTGATTGCCAGGTACGGCCGCGTCTTCCCGTCGGCGTCGGTGACGTGGTGGTTCGTCCGCAGGGTGGCCTGGATGACGGCCATCAGGCGCCGCAGGATCCGGTCCTCGTCGAGGCTGGTGACCTCGTCGATCATCGCGTTCAGCTCGCTCACCAGCGCTTCGGTGGCGGACTCGCGGTCGGCGTCGGACAGCCCGGGTGCGAACCGCGCCTCGAACAGCCGCAGGAGCTTGGTCGCGACCTGGGTGTGGTTCAGCAGGGTGTTCTGGATGTAGTCCTGGGAGAACGCGCTGCCGGCCTGGCGCAGGTAGCGCGAGTACGCGCGCAGCACGGCGGCCTGGCGCCAGGTGAGCCCGGCGCGCAGGACGAGGCCGTTGAGGCCGTCGACCTCGGCGTCGCCCCGCCAGGCGGCCTCGAAGGCGTCCTGGAACCGGCCGCGCAGCTCGGCGACGGCTTCGTCGTCCGACTCGTCGAGCATCTTCTGGTCGACGCGCAGGCCGAAGTCGTAGATCCAGCACGCGCCGCCGTCCTCGCGGTGCAGCTCGTACGGTCGCTCGTCGACCACCTCGACGCCCATGGCCTGCAGCACCGGGAGCACCTTCGAGAGCGTGACGCCCTCACCGCGCAGGTAGAGCTTGAAGCGCCGCTCGCCCGGCCCGGCTTCGGCGGGCTGGTAGAACGACAGCGCGAGGTCGCCTTCGTCGGTGAGCGAGTCCAGCGAGCGGAGGTCGGCCAGCGCCTCTTCGGCGGTGAAGTCCTCTTTGTAGCCCTCGGGGAAGACCGTCGCGAAGCGCTGGCCCTGCTCGGTGGCCGACTCCTCGCCGACGATCCCGACCGCGACGCCGCCGTCGGCGCGCCCACGGCGTTCGTCGAGGACCGCTTCGACCATCCGGTCGTCCCACGAGCGGACGGCGTCGTTCAGCCGGTCCTGGATCTTGAGGGTGTCCGGCTCGAGGCGGCGCGCCGGGTCGGTGTGCACGACGAAGTGCACCTGCGCCAGGACGGTCTCGCCGATCCGCGCGCTGTACTCGAGCTGGGTGCCTTCGAGCTCTTCGAGCAGGACTTCCTGCATTGCCAGGCGCGAGCGCGTCGTGTAGCGGTCGCGCGGGAGGTAGACGAGGCAGGAGTAGAAGCGGCCGTACGGGTCGCGGCGCAGGAACAGCCGCAGCCGGCGGCGGTCCGAGAGCGTGATCGCGCCGGTCGTCGTCGAGTACAGCGAGTCGGTGTCGGCGGAGAACAGGTCGGCGCGCGGCCAGTTCTGCAGGATTTCGAGCATCCGCTGGCCGGAGAACGACTCGATCGGGAAGCCGGCGCGGTGGATGACCTCGCGGACCCGCTTGCACACGACCGGGATGTCGAGGACGTTCTCGTGCAGCGCGGTGGTGGTGAACATGCCGAGGAAGCGGTGCTCACCGGTGACGTTGCCCTCGGCGTCGAAGGTCTTGACGCCGACGTAGTACGGGTAGACCGGCCGGTGCACGGTCGAGGGCGCGCTCGCCTGGGTCAGCACCAGCAGCGTCGGCGCGAGGGCGGTGGCGGCGGTGTCCGGCCCGGCGGTCAGGCCGCGGGCGGCGAGGCTGTCCTGGCGCAGGACGCCGAGACCCGAGGCCAGTACCGCGCGCAACGCGGGCGCGCTCTGTTCCCCGGCCTCCGGGTGGTCGACCAGCTCGTAGCGGCGGTAGCCGAGGAAGGTGAAGTGGCCGTCGGCCAGCCAGCGCAGCAGCCGGGCGCCCTCGGCGACCTCGTCCTGGGGCAGCCGCGGCGGGGTGGTCTCGAGTTCGCTCGCCAGCTGGCAGGCCGTCTGGGCCATCTTCTCGGCGTCCTCGACGACCTCGCGGACGTCACCCAGCACGCTGGAGAGCCGGTTGTCGAGCTCGCGGGCCCGGTTGCGATCGGTGACGAAGTCGATCTCGATGTACATCCACGATTCGGCGGCCGAGTTCGCGGGCGGCTCGGCCGGGTCCGCTTCGGGGTGCACCTCGAGCAGCTCGCCGGTGAGGTCGCGGCTGACCACCACGATCGGGTGAACGATCCGCTGCACCTGCACGCCGTCGCGGGCGAACTCCGCGGCGATCGAGTCGACCAGGTAAGGCATGTCGTCGGTGACGACCTGCACCACGGTGGCCTCGCGGGCCCACCCGTCTTCGGCGACGGTCGGGTTCAGCAGCCGCACGGCCGGACGGCCGGGCATCCGGTGCTTGGCCAGCTGCAGGTGCGAGCGGACGGCGCCGACGAGGTTGACGGGCTCGTCGCCGACGATCTCTTCGGGCGGGATGTGCCGGTAGTAGAGCCGGATGAGCTCACCGATCTCCGGCGCCAGCCCGGCGGCGGAGTCGATCAGGTCGTCCCTGATCTGCTCCGGGCTGGCCGGGGAGCGCTGGCCGAATTCGGGTTCGGCTTCGGCTCCGGTTCCGGGTAGGGACGAGACTCCGGTCGAGCTCATTTGAGGCAACTCTCCAGTTTGCGTGAGGTGGCACCGTGCCGGTTCGGCGTTGAGCCGGCCACCCCACACTAATGCGCCGCCATGGCGGATCACATGAAGACCCGAAGGTTCCCTCAGGCGCGGAAACCCTTCCGGGGCACCGGATTCGCGTGATCGGTCAAGCTACTGACGGGTTGTGTAGCGAGGCTGTCCGCGGCGCTGACCAGCCGTCCTCCGAGGGCGTTACGCGACGTGGAGCCAACGTGATCGGTTCAGTTGATCGGGCCCGGCGCCGTTCGGCGAACGCTGTCGGCCGGTCGGCGACGCCGGGGTGCGACGGATCCCACTGCCTTCGCGCCGGGGCAGGTCGGCGACGGATAGCGGTGTCTCAGCGACTGGACGCCTTTGGGGATGAACTCTCCGGTGCGGCGTTCGTGGGCGGCGAAACTGTCGGTGGTCACCGGTAGCGTGGAAGACGGGGGGCGCCCCCGCGGGCTCGGGCGTCTCAGGCGGCTCCGTGCGGCTTGGGCGGCCCTGCGGGCTGGGTTCGGGCGGTCCGGGTTTGCCTTGGCCGGGGCCGTGGGGTGCGGCGATGTCATGAACGACTCGTTCATGACGTCCAGCGCCACGAAAGGGTCGTTCATGACGTCCGGCGCCGGGAACGGGGCTGTTGCGGGCACCCCGGTGGGCCGGTTCAGTCGCGAGAGCCGTGGCCGCGGGAGTCCGGGACCTCGGCGCCGTGGCCGTTGCGACCGTGGCCGTTGCGGCGGCCCGCGTTCTGGGAGTCGAGCTGCTTGACCAGCGCGGCCGCGCTGGCCGTGCCCGCCTGGTGTTCGGCCAGGGCGCGGGCGAGCAGGTCGGCGAGGCCGGCGTCCGGTGGGGGCTCGTCCTCCGCGATCGCGCGGGCGTAGCTCTCCGGGAACGGGGCCGTCGCCGGCGTCCAGTGGCCGAAGTCCTCCATCGGCTCCAGGGACGGCGGCATCCGCAGCCGCGGCAGCCACGGCTCCGCTTCGTCGCGGTAGTCCGGCACCGACGGTGGCTCGTCCTCCGGCCGCGGCGGCGGCGCGAGCTCCGGCTCCGGACGGGCCGGCTCTTCGGCGCGCGGGCTATCGGCGTCTTCCGCCCGGCGGCGGCCACCGGCGCCCCCGGAGGCCGAGATGCCCAGGCGGTCGAGCACCGACCGCGCGGCCACCGAGCCGTGCTCGGCGTCGTGGCGCGTCGACGGCTGCGGCTCCGGCCGCCGTTCTTCCGACGCCCACGGCTCCCGCTCGGCCGCGGGCTCGGGTGCGAGCGGCAGCGCCGGCGTGATCCGCGTGGGCGCGGAATCCCGTTCGGCGGCCGTCTCCCGCAGCCGCGCTTCGGCCAGGGCGGCCCAGGAAAACTTGGTCTTGCCCGGTTCGGCGGGCGGCGCTTCGGCTGCGGTCTCGAGCGGCTCCCGCCCACGCTCGGCCGCCCGCGGCCCGGCAGGCTCGGATTCCCGCGCCGACCGCACCTCGACCGGTTCCGACCCGAACTCCGGCTCCCGCACCGACCGCGACTCACCAGCCTCAAGACGCTCCGCCCCGCGACCCGACCGCACCTCGACCGGCTCGCCGCGGCCCGACCGCGGCTCACCAGACCCAGAGCGCTGCTCCGGCCCACGGCCCGACCGCACCTCGACCGACTCAGACCCGAACTCCGGCTCACGCACCGACCGCGACTCACCGGCCTCAAGACGCTCCGCCCCGCGACCCGACCGCACCTCCACCGACTCGGACCGGGGCTGGACAGACTCGGGCCGCCGCGCCGGCTGCACCTCGACGGGCTCCGACCTGAACTCCGGCTCTCGCCCACGCTCGGCGGGCCGCGGCTCGGCAAGCTCGGGACCCCGCCTCGACCGCACCTCGACCGGCTCCGGCCGGCGCTCCTGCTCCCGCACCGACCGCGGCTCACCAGGCCCAGGCTGCGGCTCCGCTCCCGTACCCCGCTCAGCGGCATCGTGCCGATACCCGCGCGCCGGTCGCGCCTCCTCCGGCTCCGGCCTGAGCTCACGCGCACGCTCGGCGGACCGCGGCTCGGGTCCCCGCACCTCGACCGGCTCGCGGCCGGACCGCGGGCCGGCCTCAGGCCGCTGCTCCGCAGCTCGTCCCGGCCGCACCTCGATCGGTTCCGGCCGGACTCGTGGCTCCGGCCTGGCCGAAGCCGCCTCCGGCCGGCGCGCCGGCTCGTCGCGCACCGCCGGCATCAACGTCGTCTCGGCGGCGTCCGCCGTCACCCGGGGCCGCTCGAACGACCAGGCCGGCTGCCGCGGCTCGGGCCGCGACGGCGCTTCCTCCCGCCCGAACGACCACGCCGGCGCACGCGGCTCCGGCTCGGCTGCGGCGGCGACCGGGACCGGCCGCGACGGCACGCTGCTTTCGGGGGCCCGCGTGGCGGAGCCCCCGGACGGCACCGCCTTCAGCACCTCGTCCAGATCGACCGACGCCGGCCCCCCGGTGCCGAATTCGCCGGCCAGCACGTTGCACGCCTGCCGCCGGGCGCGGGCGTGCAGCTGCTCCGCCGCCCGCGAGCGGTACAGGCACGCGATGGCCTCCTCCGCCTGCCCGAACCGCTCCTGCAGCTGAGCCAGCTCCAGCCACAACCGCGCGGTGATCGCCGACAGCCCGTGCCGGTCCGTGCTCGCCACGGCTTCGCGCACCAGCTCGATCGCCGCCTCGCCCGAACCCGCGGGCAGGTGGACGCGCGTCGCGACGGCCAGCCGCAGCCAGCCCATCGGGGCGACGCCCGCGGCGCGCACCGGCTCGGCCAGCATCGGCTCCGCGATCTCGTACGCCATTTCGGTGTCGCCGCGGTCGAGCAGGGTGCTGACCAGCAGGAGCACCAGCCGGATGCGGACGAGGCCGCCGTCGTCGGCCGGGTTGTCGAGCTTCTCCAGGAAGCCGAGCCCGGTCCGGGCCGCGTCGGCCGCCGCCGTCAAGTCACCGTGGCGCCGCCGGTGGGCGGCCGTTCCCACGCGCAGCAGCGCCCGCACCAGCAGCTGGGTGTCCGCGCCCAGCGAGTCGTCGCCGACGACGAGCTTGTCCGCTTCCACCAGCACGCGGTCCAGCTCCGACTTGCGGCCGAGCTGACCGAGGCAGCCCACGAGGTGGCACAACGCCGCCGCGCGGTGCACCGGCGAGACCACCGGATCCGTGAGCACCGGCCGCAGCGCGGCGAGACCGGTCAGCGGCACGCCCAGGCTGCGGGCGCAGACGGCGAGGTCGATGCGCAGCCGTGCGGCGATGTCGCCGTAGCCCGCGTGCTCGGCCGCGCGCAACGCCGCGACCGCGCGCCCGGCCGTGCCCGGGCGCATCCCGAGCCGGACGCGCGCCGACACCACGAGGCTCTCGGCCCGGATCCACTGTTCGTCGGCGCCGGCGGCTTCGGACAGCGCCGCCGCCCGCTCGCCGAGGACCAGGGCCAGTTCGGGCGCGCGCAGGTGCAACGCGTCCGCGCGTTCGATCAGCCTGCCGACTGCGGAGAGGGTTCCCCCGGCATGCGCGGAGCGCCCGCCCTCCGGGGAGAGCGGGCCCGTCCGGTGCTGTTTGCTGGCTTCCACGGGGAAACCCGCCCCCTCAGTCGCGGGTCAGCTTGCGATGGGTGACACGGTGCGGGCGGGCAGCCTCGGCGCCCATCCGCTCCACCTTGTTCTTCTCGTACCCTTCGAAGTTGCCCTCGAACCAGAACCACTTGGCCGGGTCTTCGTCCGTGCCCTCCCAGGCCAGGATGTGCGTCGCGACCCGGTCGAGGAACCACCGGTCGTGGGAGATCACGACGGCGCAGCCGGGGAACTGCTCCAGGGCGTTCTCCAGCGAGCCCAGCGTCTCGACGTCCAGGTCGTTCGTCGGCTCGTCGAGCAGGATCAGGTTCCCGCCCTGCTTGAGCGTCAGCGCCAGGTTGAGCCGGTTGCGCTCGCCACCGGAGAGCACGCCCGCCGGCTTCTGCTGGTCCGGGCCCTTGAACCCGAACGCGCTGACGTACGCGCGCGACGGCATTTCGGTCTGGCCGACGTGGATGTAGTCCAGCTCGTCGGAGACGACCTGCCACACGGTCTTCTTCGGGTCGATCCCGCCGCGGTTCTGGTCCACATAGGACAGTTTGACGGTCTCGCCGATCTTGACCGCGCCGCCGTCCGGCTCCTCGAGCCCCACGATGGTCTTGAACAGCGTGGTCTTGCCGACGCCGTTCGGGCCGATCACGCCGACGATGCCGTTGCGCGGCAGGTCGAACGACAGGCCGTCGATGAGGACCCGGCCGTCGAAGCCCTTCTGCAGCTTCTCGACCTCGACCACGACGTTGCCCAGCCGCGGGCCCGGGGGGATCTGGATCTCTTCGAAGTCGAGCTTGCGGTGCTTGTCCGCCTCCGCCGCCATCTCCTCGTAGCGGTCGAGGCGCGACCGGGACTTCGTCTGCCGGGCCTTGGCGTTGGACCGCACCCACTCGAGCTCGGTCTTCAGGCGCTTCGCGAGCTTCTGGTCCTTCTTGCCCTGGACCTCGAGGCGCTCGCGCTTCTTCTCCAGGTACGTCGAGTAGTTGCCCTCGTAGCCGACGACGCGGCCACGGTCGATCTCCATGATCCACTGGGCCACGTTGTCCAGGAAGTACCGGTCGTGGGTGACGGCGAGGACGGCGCCGGCGTAGCGGGAGAGGAACTGCTCCAGCCACAGGACACTTTCGGCGTCCAGGTGGTTGGTGGGCTCGTCGAGCAGCAGCAGGTCGGGCGCCGACAGCAGCAGCTTGCACAGCGCGACCCGGCGGCGCTCACCACCGGAGAGGTGGGAGACGCCTTCGTCCGGCGGCGGGCAGCGCAGCGCGTCCATGGCCTGCTCGACGGTCGAGTCGAGCTCCCAGGCGTCGGCGTGGTCCAGCTCCTCCTGGAGCTGCCCCATCTCCTCCATCAGCTCTTCGGTGTACTCGGTCTCCATGAGCTTGAGGACCTCGTTGTACCGGTCGAGCTTGACCTTGACCTCGCCGAGGCCTTCCTCGACGTTCTGCCGGACGGTCTTCTCCTCGTTGAGCTCCGGCTCCTGCATGAGGATGCCGACGGAGGCGCCGGGCTGGAGGAACGCTTCGCCGTTGCTGGCCTGCTCGATCCCCGCCATGATCTTGAGAACGGTGGACTTACCGGCACCGTTCGGCCCCACCACGCCGATCTTGGCGCCGGGGTAGAACGCGGTGCTGACGTCGTCGAGGATGACCTTGTCCCCGACGGTCTTGCGCACCTTCTTCATGGTGTAGATGAACTCGGCCATACCCACGATCGTAGAGCGCACCTGATCGCGCCTCGACGGCGGTCACCGTCGGACTACCGAAAGTCAGCCCGAGATCACGGCGAGAGTAGCAAAACGGCCGTTTTCCCGGCAGCCGGACGGCGGCTCAACCTCAACTGGAACCCGAGGGTCGCTTGCCCTCGGAGAGGTTCTTGAGCATCGCGTTGTAGGCGTTCAGCTCTTCGTCGCCGGTGGCCGCCTCGCGCCGGTCACGCCGCTTCGCCTCGCGCTCGTCCTGACGCGACCACTGCACCAGCAGCGCAATCAGCACCAGCAGCACCGGGATCTCGCCGGCCGCCCACGCGATGCCGCCGCCGAGCCGCTGGTCGGCGAGCAGGTCGGTGACCCACGGCAGGTGCAGCTGCCCGTAGAAGACCTGCCCGATGACCGTCTGCTTGCTCATCAGGATCACGCCGAAGAACGCGTGGAACGGCATCGCGGCGAACATCATGCCGAGCCGGCCGAGGTACGGGATCCGCCGCGGCGCCGGGTCGACGCCGATCACCGGCCAGTAGAAGACGTACCCGGCGAGCAGGAAGTGCCCGTTCATCGCCAGGTGCGCCCAGTGGTACGGCAGCGCGTTGTCGAACAGGCCGGAGAAGTACAGCGCGTAGAACGAGCCGACGAACAGCAGCAGCGCGACCACCGGGTGGGTCAGGAACCGCGACACCGGGGAGTGCACGAAGGCGACGAGCCACTCGCGCGGGCCGGGCGGGGCCTCCTTGCCCGCGGCCGGCAGGGCGCGCAGCGCGAGCGTCACCGGCCCGCCGAGCACGAACAGCACCGGCGCCACCATCGACAGCAGCATGTGGTTGCCCATGTGGACGCTGAACATCGCCGGCGCGTACCGGCCGATGCCCGACGACGTCGCCATCAGCAGCACCACGCAGCCGGCGATCCAGGCGATCGTCCGGCCGACCGGCCAGGTGTCGCCCCGGCGCAGCAGCCGGCGGACCCCGGCGAGGTACAGCCCGCCCATGACGAGCGCGAAGGTTCCGTAGACGAGGTCGAAGCGGGTGTCGAGGAGCAGCCGCCAGAAGGTCGGCGCGCCGTCGAGGTCGTAGCCGATCAGCAGCTCGGTGGTCGACGGCTGGGTGATCGCGTCCGCCGGCGGTGGGGTCCTGGCCAGCCCGGACGCGATGCCGATGGTGACGAACATGATCAGGATCTCGACCGAGGCCAGGCGCAGCAGCTGGGCGCCGCCCTTGCCGTCGACCAGGTTGGCGACGCCCTTTTCGCGCTGCTGGTGGCCGAACACCCCGAGCAGCAGCAGCGCCACCGTCTTGGCCACGACGAGCAGGCCGTAGTCGGTGGTGAACAGGTCGTTGAAGCCGATCCGGACCAGCGCGTTGACCGCGCCCGAGAGCGCCATCACGATCCAGCAGACCAGGGCCAGCTTCGAGAACCGCTGCGCGGCCAGGCTCAGGTGGCCGCCGCGCCGGTACCCCAGCGCCAGCAGGGCGACCAGGCCGCCGACCCACAGCGCCGCGGCGACCAGGTGGAACAGCAGGCTGTTGGTGGCGACGTCGTGCGAGCCGCCGCTCGCGGAGTGCCCGGTGACCGCGACCGGGATCAGGCCGCCCACGGCCAGGAAGAACAGCACCGCCGTCCAGCCCCAGGACAGCGCGAGCCGGCAGCCGAGCGCGATGAGGACGGCGATCAGGGCCGTCCACAGCCACGCCTTGGGCTGTTCGATGGCGCCGACGAGGTCGAGCAGCGTCTGCGGGTCCAGGACGTCGCCGAACGGCTTGCCGGCGGTGTCGGCGGCGGTGAAGGCGAC
The DNA here is from genome assembly GCA_033793495.1 of Streptomyces sp. MN03-5084-2B. GTDB lineage: Bacteria > Actinomycetota > Actinomycetes > Mycobacteriales > Pseudonocardiaceae > Amycolatopsis. The sequence goes on from JARAWT010000024.1 coordinate 32,515, forward strand.
CGAGAGCAGGGCCGCGGCGAACCACACCCAGGCGGCGATGCCCGCCGCGCGCAGGGCGCCGTAGCCCTCGGGCCCGAGCGTCCCGGACTTCTGCGGCGGCACCAGGAAGGCGGCCAGCAGCAGCGCCCCGACGCAGATCACCGACGCGGATTCGGACACCACGCGCATGACGGTGATGCCGTACTTGGTCACCAGCCCCGGGTCGGGCAGGCCGGCGATGGCGTAGCCGGCCCCGCCGGTGAGCGCGATCAAGCCGATCGCGACCACGGCGGCCAGCAGGACACCGACCACGAGCAGGGGCAGCACGCTGGCCCGGCGCTGGGTGGGAACGTCGGATTTCGTCGCGGACACGCCACTGAGGGTATGCCCCGCCCGGGTCAGGCCCGTGTGACGGGCAGGATGGGAGCGGTGAAGATGATCCTGCTGCGGCACGCCGAGTCGCTCGGCAACGTCGACGAGCTCGCCTACACGCGGATCCCCGACCACGCGCTGCCGCTGACCGCCGACGGCGAGCGGGAGGCCCGCGCGGTGGCGCCGGAGATCGCGCGGCTGCTCGGCGGGACGCGGCCCGCGGTGTACGTCAGCCCGTACCTGCGCACCCGGGAGACGTTGCGGCTGCTGGACATCCGGGCTTCGTGCGAACGGGTGGTGCCGGAGCCGCGGCTGCGCGAGCAGGACTGGGGCAACCTGCAGGACCCGGCCGACCAGGAGGTCCAGAAGGCGCGGCGCCACGAGTTCGGGCACTTCTTCTACCGGCTGCCGTTCGGCGAGTCGGGCGCGGACGTCGACGACCGCGTCGCGGCGTTCCTCTCGGACCTGCGGATGCGCGAGGAAAGTCACCCCGAGACGGTGCTGATCGTCTCCCACGGGCTCACGCTGCGGCTGCTCTGCCGCCGTCTCTTCGGCTGGAGCATCGAGCTGTTCGAGTCCCTGTCCAACCCGGCGACCTGCGAATACCGCGTCCTTTCCGAGTCGGACGGGAAGTGGACGCTGGACCGCCCGTTCGCCCAGTGGCGGGACTCACCCGACGGGGAAACCCAGCTTTAGCGGCGCGGTCAGCACCACGCGGGTGCCGTGGCCGGGCGCCGAGTCGATGCGGGCGTCGCCGTCGATCTCGGCCATCCGCGCGTGGATCGAGTTCTCGATGCCGAACCCGGCGCGGTGCGCGCCGAGGTCGAAGCCGGTGCCGTGGTCGCGGACCGACACCGTGACGACGCTTTCGCGCTCTTCGAGGCACACCACGGCCTTCGCCGTCCTCGCGTGCTTCAAGGTGTTTCGCAGTGCTTCACGAGTTGCGTCGTGAAGAGCGTTGACGACGGCTTCGGGGACGTCCGTCGGCTTCGCGAGCACGACGAGATCGACGCGGAGACCGTCCGCCGTCATCTCGACCGCCAGCGCGCCGAGGCGGTGTTCGAGGCCGCCCGGCTCGGCCGGCGCGTCGCCGTCGAGGCTCAGCCGCAGGCGCAGGGCGTGCGCGCGGGCGGTGCGGCGGACCTGGTCGAGACTGCCGCGCGGGTCCAGCGCGTCCCCGGGCGCGGGCAGCGCGAGGGACTCCATGACCTGCAGGACCGTGTCGTGGACGTCGCGGCGGTGCCGTTCCCGTTCGGCGGCCCGGCCGCGCTGCTCGCCGAGGCCGAGCGCGAACCGCACGGAGCCGGCGACGAGCAGCACGATCGCCAGCGCCGTCACCGCGGCCGCGACCAGGGCGAGCAGGATCCACGTGGCGGGCGCCGACGTGCCCGAGACGGCGGCCATGCCGTACCGCAGGAGCAGCGCGCCGGCGATCGCGACGGCCCCGGCGGGCGCGCCGCGCAGCAGGGTCCAGACCATGACCGTGCCCATGATGTTCGGCCAGGCCAGGGTCAGCAGCTCGGGTGAATGCGCCGCGAACACAGCCGCGGCGAAGCTCGTCACGAGCGTGTACGCGGTATCGGCGGCGAGGACCGGCCGGATTCCGGTGGCCCGGCGGAAGACCCAGGCCACTTCGAGGAGGTTCGGCACCAGGTAGAGGGCGATCGCGCCCCAGAGAACCGGCGCGTTCAGCGGACCGCCGGACCAGACGGCCTGCAGGAACAGCGCCAGCCGGAACGCGACCGGCACCAGCACGAGCCGCGGCACGGCGTCCCGCACGAGCGTCAGCCCCGTTCCGCCGAACCGCCCGCTCCGGCCGGCGAGCGCCCCCGCGCCGCCGAGCAGCACAACTCTCACGACGTCCTCCCCGGATCAAGGCGCCCCCGCCTTGATCAGCCGACCTGAAATTAAAACGTCGCCGTATTCATTTCAGTTTACCGACGGGGTTCAGCTTGCCTGGCGCACCACGAGACTGTCAACGCCCTTGGCGTGGCGGAAACGCCGGTTACGGCACGGATTTCGTGTCCGGAACGGCTATCGGCCGACCATCGCCTCCGCTTTCTCCCGCCGTCGCGACCGCTGGGCGCCGAGCGCGGCGGGCAGGATCAAGGCCGCGACGAGCGCGACGAACACGAACGCCACGTCGTAGTCCGTCGCCTGGGCAATGCCGCCGATGATCGGCGGGCCACCGAGGAAACCGGTGTAGGCGACGGCCGTGACGAAGCCGATCTCGCGTTCGCCGCCCGTGCCGTCACCGCGCTTCCCGGCGTCGCCGGCCAGGCTGAGGGCCATCGGGAAGGACGCGGCGAGGCCCGCTCCGGCCAGCGCGAACCCGGCGTAGCCGACGGCGGCGACCGGGATCACGGCCGCGGCGACCAGCCCGGCGGCGGCGAGCGTGGCACCCGCGGCGAGGCAGCGGGTCGGGCCGAACCGGCGTTGCGCCCACGGGCCCGTCAGCCGGGTCAGCGCCATGACCAGCTGGAACCCCGCGAACGCGAGAGCCGCGGCGCCCTGGCCGACCCCGCGCTCGACCGTCATCAGCAGCGCGGACCAGTCCGACGACGCGCCCTCGGCGATGGCCGAGCACAGCGCGACGGCGGCGAGCAGCCACAGCACGGGCCGCCGGATCGGCGCCCGCACCGGCGTCACGACGGAATCGCCGGAGTGCTCGGGGCGGATGCCCGGAACGGACTTGATCACCAGTGCCAGCACCAGGAGCGCGACGACGGCGGCGACGGTGAGGTGCCGCGCCGGGGACCAGCCGTGCCCGGCGGCGAGGCCCGCGCCGAGCGAGCCGGCGAGCGCGCCGAAGCTGAACCCCGCGTGGAAGACGGACATGACGGGCTTGCCGAGCCGCCGTTCGACGGCCACGCCGGCGACGTTCATCCCGACGTCGAGCATGCCGACGCTCGCCCCGATCACCAGCAGCGCCCCGGCCAGCAGCGGGACGGTGGGCGCAAAGCCGACCAGCACCAGTGAAACGGCGGCCATCGCGGTGCTCCCGCCGACGACCGCGCGGGCGCCTGCCCGCTCGATCAGCCGTCCGGACACCGAGGCGGCGGCGAGCATCCCGCCGCTGGCCCCGAGCAGGGCGAGGCCGAAGACACCGGGTGAGGCGTGCACCTGTGCGGTCAGCGCGGGCGTGCGCGACGCCCACGACCCCAGCGCGAGCCCGTTGAGGGCGAACACGGTGAACACCGCGGTGCGGTCCCGCATGGCTTCCCCCCTTTCGCGTGGTCCAGCGTGACTTAAGCGCTTCAGAAAGTCCACCGGGGTGCGGCTAGACTGCGCGGATGACCCGGCGCCGCCGTCCCACGCTCGACGACGTCGCCGGCGCTGTCGGTGTCTCGCGCGCCACCGTCTCGAACGCCTACAACCGCCCCGACCAGCTCTCCGCCCGGCTGCGCGACCAGGTCCTGCGGGTGGCGGCCGAGCTGGGCTACCCCGGCCCGGACCCGACGGCGCGGAGCCTCGCGACCAGCCACACGGGCGCGATCGCCGTCCTGCTGGACACATCGCTGTCGATGGCGTTTTCCGATCCTGCGCTGTACCTGACGCTGGACGCGCTGGCGCGGGTGATCGACCCGCGCGGGCACGCGCTGCTGCTCCTGCCCGGCGGCGTTTTCGGCGGCCCCGCGCCCGACCGGGTGCGCACGGCGCAGGCCGACCTCGCGATCGCGTATTCGCTGCCCGACGGCGCTCCTTCGCTGGACGCGGTGAGCACGCGCGGGTTGCCGCTCGTGGTGATCGACCAGCCGCTGCTGCCGGGCACGGCGCGGGTCGGCTGCGCGGACCGGCGGGGTGCGGCGCTGGTCGCGCGGCACCTGCTGGACCTGGGCCACCGGCGGTTCGGGATCTTCGCCGCGTGCAGCCACCTGCAGCCCGGTGGGGGCCCGCTTCTCTTGGCGGAAGCGGCAGCCTCGCCCTTCCACGACGTCCGCGAGCGGCTGGGCGGCTACCTGGACGAGCTGGGGTCGTGCCCGGTCGTCGTCGAGGAGGCGGCCGGGCTCAGCGCGGAGAGCGCGATGGCGGGGGCGTTCGCGCTGCTGGCGGCGTCACCGCGGCCGACGGCGGTGTTGTGCATGTCCGACCAGCTGGCGCTGGCGGTGCTCGCCGCGGCTCGTCAGCTGGGGATCGGCGTGCCGGGCGAGTTGTCGGTGGCGGGCTTCGACGACAGCCCGCCGGCGTCGTGGTCGTCGCCGCCGCTGACGACGGTGCGGCAGGACCTCGCGGCCAAGGGCCGGATCGCCGGGGAACTGGCGCTCGGCCTGCTGGACGACGGCTCCGCGCCGGTGCCGGTGGAGGTGCCGGTTTCGCTCGTGGTGCGTGGCAGCACGGGGCCCGCCTAGCACCGCTTCCGGCGTTCCGCAAGGCCTTCTTCGGCGGCTGTGGACAACCTTTCCGTTGCCGGGCAGTTGTCCACAGAATCGAAATAGCGGGCTGACAAAGTCGTGGCCGACGGTCAATCTGGAATCACACGTTCACCGCGACCTCCCAAGGGTCGCGATTCCGGAGGGAAATCCACCATTTCCGCACGTCGTCTTCGTTACCGCCTGCCGCACATCGTGGTCCTGGCCATGATCGGGCTTCTGACCAGCGCCGGGGCCGCTCAGGCGAGCACGGATCCTGGCTGCCGCAAGGGCGAGTTCTGCGTGTGGCCGTCCGACGGCTACGGCGGCAAAATCCAGCGTTTCGACCTGCGCACGGCCAATACCGAAGAATGCCTGCCACTACCGGAGGGATTCGACGGGTCGTCGTTCGCGAATCTGATGACCCGCGACGTCACGGTGTATCAGGACGACGAATGCTCGACCGAGGGAGATTTCGTCACCTACCCGGGTGGCGGCACGTACGTCCCGAACGCCCCATTCCTGGTCCGCGGCATCCAGATCTGGGAGTGACCCGATGACCCGGGCCCCGCACAGCCGCCAGCTCCAGGAAAGAGCCGGCTCGCGGCGGCGGCCGGGCCCGACCGGGGCCGCTCCCCCGAAGCGGCCCCACCCCGTGGGCGCGCCTCAGCGGCGGGGCGCGCCCACGGGCCCCAGCGGCACGGGCCCCAGCGGGCTCGTTCCGGGCGGCTCGTTCCGGGCCGACTCGTTCCGGGCGGCTCGTTCCGGGCCGGCTCGTTCCGGGCGGCTGAGGGCCGCGTGGGGCGCTCAGGCGGGTGCTTCGGGTCGGCCGGGGGGGCTCCAGCCGACCCGCACGCCGACCCGGTCGCGGGGTGGCCGGGCACCCAGGAAGGTGACGGCGGACCGCACGCCTGCAGCGGTCGCCCGGCCAAGCCCGGAGGCCCGCCACCACCCAGTGGGTGCCTACCGACCGCACCCAGCGGCCGACCACTACCCGGCGGGTGCCTACCGACCGCACCCAGCGGCCGCTACCACCCGGCGGAGCTCAACCCAAACCACCCAGCGGCCCTCAACCGCCGCCGGCGGCGGCGGCCGCCCCCAGCAGGAGCAGGACTCGACCGGCCTCGCCCAGCGGCCGGCCACCACCCGGTGGGGGCCAACCGACCGCACCCAGCGATCGGCCACCAGCCGGCGAACCCGAAACACCGCACCCAGCGGTCGGCACCCCGGCGAACCCCAGCCAGCGCAGCCCCAGCCCCGCAGCCGTCCGACACCGGCCGAACCGCAGCTAGAGCCTTCTGATCTCTAGGTCGCAGGTTCCAGTCCACCCGGCAACGGCCACCGGCCGGGAGCCTGCGCACCTGGGGACCTGGCACCTCGCCGACCCGGGCCGATCCACCGGCTCGGCCGTGGCCCCGCTCCTGCGGCGGGACCGGCGGCCACGGCGTGCACATCTCCACCTCGCCACGGCCGTATCGCCGGTGGCGGACAGAGCAAGAGCCTTCTGATCTCTGGATAGCAGGTTCGAGCCCGTCAGGGAAGCCCGACCGGCCCGCGAGCCGCCCGGAACGAAAGGAGCACGCAGCGTCACCGGCGCCTGCCCGTGACGGCATCCCCACCAAAGTTCCCGATTACGTCGAACGAGACCTGAAACGAATGGCCGGTGTCGAACGATCGAGAGGATGGCGACGACTAAGCTGCCGGTGCCGGGCGACCGGCACGATCGGCAGCAGCCGTCGGCGCGGGCCCTCGTAGCTCAGCTGGATAGAGCAAGAGCCTTCTAATCTCTAGGTCGCAGGTTCGAGTCCTGCCGGGGGCGCCACCAGGGAAGACGCCGTGCGCGGCTGCGCACGGCGCCCCCCTGACGACGTGACCGGCCCCACACCCGCGGCTCTCCGCCCGCTCCCACTGTGGACGGTGGCGGTCTTCGACTCCCCACGGCACCCAGCGCCGGACGTCGCACCGTGCAAGCGGCCATGTGGCGCAACGATCTCCGGTCGAGTTCCAGTCGAGACAACCTTGTTATCTGCCGAGAAATCCCGTCGGTTGTGCTTTCCCGCGACCGGGCGATCACCCGCAGCGACAATTCCTTGCCCGGCGAGCAACGCGACACGCCGACCCGATCGGGCGAGGCCATCCGATACCCGAAGGCGGTGACACACCGTGGACCACAACGAATCCGGCGGACGGCACCGGCGGCGCCGGGCCAACCGCGTCGCCCGCACCACCCTGGACGAAGCCCGGCGGGCGGGCCTCGTCCAGCGGCACCTGACCAAACTGCGGTACCTGGCCAGCCGGTCTCTGCCGGACGCCGCGGGCGGACCACTCGGGGAACTGGTCCACCCGGCCCCGCATGCGTCCACACGAGAGACAGCCGGGCCGGAACCCACCCCGATCCCGGCGGCCGGAACGGAAACGGCGGCATGACCCGACGGGAGGCCACTGTGGACGGTCCCGCGCCCGGCCCGTCCGGGCCGTCAGGGCTCGACGGGAGACGCCTGCGGCCACCGCGTGACGGTGATTTCCGCGGTGCCCGAGCCCGAAGTCCGTGAATTGGCCGGCCCCAGGTGGGCCCGGGTCCGGGAACCGGCCCCGACCGCCGGCACCGGCGCCGGGCGGAACCGGGCGCCGGATCCACCGTCACCACCCCTTCCGGGGTGGCCGCGCGGCGGCGGACGGCGTCTCCCTCCGTGGCCGTGCGGTCACGCCGCCTTGCCGAGCCCGGTCTCGTCGGCCGCCTCGGCGACGAGCGAGCCACCGGCCGTTTCGTAGCGGCTGGCGAACAGGGCCGGGTGCGCCGAGCGGATGCCTTCGACCACCAGCTCGTACGGGAAGTCGTCGAAGTCGCCGTAGTCGTGGAGGAACTCCATGTACCGGCGGCCCTTGCTGTCGTACGGGTGCGACATGCTGTCGGCCGTCCCGTCGAACTCCAGCGGGGTGATGCCGTAGAGCCGGCACAGCAGCTTGGTGAACACCGGGGTCGCGCGGACCCACTTGCCGTCCAGGTACACCGAGTTCAGCGCGTGGAAGCGGAACACGTCGCCGCCGACCAGCTCGCGCAGGCGCGGCGAGGCCAGGTGGTTGCGGACGTCGGTGAGCGCGATCCGGCTCGGCACGCCCGCCGCGCGGCACACGGCGGCGTACACGATGGACTTGTGCACGCAGAACCCGCGGCCGCGGCTGATGATCGAGCTGGCCTTGAGGCCGGAGCGGCTCAGCGCCGCACCGTACACCTCGTAGTGCAGCTTGTCGCGCACCGCGTAGTACAGCGCGACCGCCTTTTCGGTCGGCGTGGTTTCCGTGCCGTCGAGCGCCTGCCCGACGAACTCCCGCACGACCGGGTGGTCGTGGTCGAGGAACGGGGTGACCCCGAGCAGGTCTTGCGGAGCCGTCTCGGCCGCCATGTCGTCCTTCTTCCGGTTTCCGGCGCTGATCAGCGCACTCCGAGCATTCTGGCGACCTTGTCCCGCTGGACCTCCGACGTGCCGGAGTAGATCGTGCCGCCGGTGGCGTCGCGCAGTTCCTTCTCGATCCCGAACTCGCTGAGGTAGCCGCGGCCGCCGAAGATCTGCACGGCGTTCGTCGCCGAGCGGACGTTGGCCTCGCTGGCCAGCACCTTGGCCATGGCCACGTCCACCATCACGTCTTCGCCGGCCTCGAACCGCCGCGCGGTGTCGTAGAACCAGTTGCGGGTGGTTTCCAGGTCGATCTTCATCTCGACGATCTTTTCCGCGATCAGCTGGCAGGAGGCGATCGGCGCCCCGAACTGCTTGCGGCTCTTCGCGTAGTCGATGCTCTGCTCCAGGCGGTACGCCATCGCGCCGAGGCTGATCGAGAAGGACAGCAGCACCTCCCACTTCATCACGTAGTCGAGCAGCAGGAAGCCCTTCCCCCGGCGGCCGACCATGTTCGCCGCGGGCACCACGCAGTCGGTGAACGTCAGGTTCCCCAGCGGCGACGTGCGCAGGCCCATCTTGTCGACCGGCGGCCCGGCCTCGAACCCCGGCGTGCCCCGCTCGACGGCGAACACGCTGATGCCGAGCGGGCCGGTGCCGGGCGAGGTCCGGGCGTAGACCAGGACGACGTCGGCGACCGGGCCGTTGGTGATGAAGAACTTCTTGCCGTTGATGACGTAGTCGTCGCCCCGGCGCTCGGCCGTGGTCTGCATGGCCGCCGCGTCGGAGCCGCCCTGCGGTTCGGTGATCGCGTGGGCGCAGATCACCGAACCGTCGCACACGCGCGGCAGCAGGCGGTGCTTCAGCTCTTCGGTGCCGAACCGGTGGACCGGCACGCCGGTGCTGACCAGCTGCGTCGAAATCGAGAAGCCGAGCCCGCCGTCGCGGCAGTGGTAGCCGAGGCCCTCCAGCACGTGCATGGTGGTCGGCAGGTCGTGCCCGCCGCCGCCGTACTCGGTGCCGAACGGCAGACCGAACAACCCCGACGCGCCGATCTCCGGCCAGAACCCGCCGGGGAACTCCGCCTCGCGGTCGCGCCGGAGGTGGTCGGCACCCCAGGCCTGGAACGCCTCGGTGTAGCCGTCCCGCAGCGCCTGCTGCTTGTCGGTCCACTGCTGCATCGGGGGAGCTCCGGCTCAGTAGTTGGAGTATTCGTCGTCGAGGTTGTGCGACTCGTCGCCGATGAGGGCGGGCGTGAACATGCAGACCAGCACCAGGTCCTCGTGCGGCGACGCGATCAGGTGGTGCGGGTCGTGCTTGTCGAGTGCGTAGAGCGTGCCGACCTCGATGACGTGCTCGTCACCCGCGGAGTCGATCACCTTGCCGCTGCCGGCGATGCAGTAGCAGGCTTCGAGGTGGTTCCGGTACTCCAGCGCCGAGTCGGTGCCGGCCCGGACGACGGTATGGGTGACGGTGTAGCCCATACCGTCGCGCAGCGTGAGGAAGCGGTGGCTCAGGCCGTTGCCCCACTCGACCCCTTCGGTCTCCGAAAGTTTTCGGATGATCACTGTTCAGGCCGCCTTTCCGAGATAGTCCACATCGGACTGACCGGCCGCCGAGTGCAGCTCGACGAACCGGGTGATCGAGGTGAGGGAGGTGAAGTCCTGCTCGACGATCTCGACCTCTTCCATCGGGATCTCGAACGTGGCCTCCAGCCAGGTGACCACGCGCAGCAGGCCCAGGCTGTCGATCACGCCGTTGGCGCGCAGGTCGTAGTCGGTCTCCAGCTCCTCCGGCGCGACGCCGGGGAGGAACTCGTCGAGGACGTACTGCTTGATCTGCTTCGAATAACTCATGTCAGCTCCCGTTCACCAGGTCTCGGATGACCGCTTTGCGGTCGGTCTTGCCCGTCGACGTCGTGGGCAGCGGGTCGTCGACCACGCGGATCGTGGTGGGCAGCGCCGCCCGCACCAGCCGTTGGCTGCAGAACTGCCGCAGCCCGAGCACCCCGAGCGGCTCGGGCGTGTCGCGGCGGACGACCGCGTGGATGACGAGCCCCGCGACGTCGTCGGGCACCGCGACCACCGCCGCGCCGGTGATCCGCTCGTGCCCGAGCAGGATCTGCTCGATCTCCTCGAGGTTGATCCGCACGCCGCGGACCTTGACCTGGGAGTCGTTGCGCCCCACGAGGGTGAACACGCCGTCGGCGTCGCGGTGGACGAGGTCACCCGACCGGAAGTACACCCGGCCGTCCGCGCGTTCGACGAACTTGTCCGCGCCGCCGCCCACGGCGTACCCGGCCGTCTGGAACGGCGTCGACACGAGCAGCTCACCGGTGGCCGGGCCGTCGACGACCACGCCGTCGGCATCGAGCACGAGCGCTTCGACGCCGGGCAGCGGACGGCCGATCGGCAGCGGGCCCGCGGCGGTCAGGTCGCCGGTGATCTCGTGGATGAAGCTGTCGTTGGTCTCGGTGGCGCCGTAGATGTTGTAGAACCGGGCGTTCGGGAACAGCCGCGGCAGCTCCGGCAGCAGCTTCGCCGGCATCTTGTCGCCCGTCACGATCACGTGCGTCACCGTCTCGAACGGCTCGCCGTCGTAGGCGTCGGCCAGGAGCCGGTAGAGCATCGGCACGGACTGCACGACCTCGACGGACTCGGCGCGGATCAGCTCGGCGAGGTGCTTGCCGTTGGTCGCCCGGTCAGGCTCGACCAGCACCGTCGTGCCGCCGGCCTTGAACGTCGCACGGAGGTCGAGCAGGCACAGGTCGAAGTTGAACGGCGCGTAGTTCAGCACCACGGTGCCCGGCCGGAGGCGGAACTTCGTGACCGCCCACTCGGTGAACCGTTCCACCGCCTGAAAGCTCAGCGGCACCACCTTCGGCAGCCCGGTGGAGCCGGACGTCGTGAAGATGAACGACGTCGCGTCGGGGCTGACGTCGGGACCGGTGATGCCGTCGAGCCCGGCGAGGTCGCCGTCCGGCGGCACGGCGGTGGTGTCGATCTTGTGCACCCGCAGCCCGCCGACGCCCGCTCCGGGCTCCGCGGTCAGCACGTCGGTGCAGTCCGCCTTCTCCAGCAGCTCTTCCAGCGCCGTCGCACCGAGCTCGGTGGAAGGCAGCATGAACGGGCGGCGCGCGAGCAGGCAGGCGACGATCAGCGCGACGGTGCGCGGTGTCTTCGCGGCGTGCAGCGCGACGCGGGCGTCGGACGGCAGCTGCAGCGCCGTGAGCCCGTTGTAGGCCGACATCGTCATGGCGCACAGTTCGGCGTACGACACCCGGTCGCCGCCCATCACCAGCGCGGTCGACTCCGGCCGGAGGCGGGCGAAGTCGGCCAAACAGCCGAGCAGCGAACGCGAGTACGGCACAATGGTCTCCAACCCAGCCGGGCGCGGCGACCACCGTCGCGCGCCAACCAGTCACCCCAGCTCCCCCAGGGGGAGTCCACTCCGGACTCCGGCGGTGCCCGGCCCGGGCACCGCGTGAACACCACCGTAGCTTCGGGCCGGAGTGACTGGCTTCTCTCGCAGTGCGGCTCCGCCCGGTCCAGCAGAGTCCCGTGTAGACAGTCCGACCAGGACTCCCACCACCACCGCCTGCCGGTTCCTCGGCTGGTCCGTGCGCCGTCTTCGGACATTTCGAACATCCCGGCCGGCGCGGGCGCGGTCCGGCGGCGTCTTCTCCCGGCGTGCGCGGTTTCCCGTTCCGGTGCCGGCAGCGCGCTAACGTGAACAGCGGGGCGAGGCAGGACGCCTTCCTCTCCCGGATGCCCCTACTGCCGAGCCGGACGTGACCGAGATGGACGACCTGGACGACCTCGCGGCGGGTGACCCGATCCCCGAAGACCGGCTGCGGCTGATCTTCACCTGCTGCCACCCGGTGCTGCCGCGCGAGGCGCAGATCGCGCTGACGCTGCGGCTGGTGTGCGGAGTCGGCACCGGCGACATCGCGCGTGCGTTCCTCGTGCCGGCCGCGACGATGGCCGCCCGGATCACGCGGGCGAAGGAGAAGATCTCCGCCGCGGGTGTCCCCTGCCGCGTCCCGGCGGGCAGCGAGCTGCCCGACCGGCTGGACGCGGTGCTCACCGTCATCCACGTCCTGTTCACCACCGGGCACACCGCGCCGTCCGGGGACGTGCTGGTGCGCGACGACCTCGTCGACCGCGCGCTGGGCCTCGCCCGGCTGCTGCGCGACCTGATGCCGGACGAACGACCGGTCCGGGGACTGCTCGCGCTGCTGCTGGTCACCGACGCCCGGCGCGCCGCCCGCACCGACGCCGGGGGCCGGATCCTCCTGCTGGAGGAGCAGGATCGTTCGCTTTGGGACCGGGCCGCCATCACCGAGGGCCACCAGCTGGTCCTCGACGCGATGCGAGCGGGCCGGCCGGGGAAGTTCGTGCTGCTGGCGGCCATCGCGGCCGTGCACTCGCTGGCACCGAGCCACGCCGAGACCGACTGGGCGCAGGTCGTGGTGCTCTACGACGAGCTGCTGAAGGTGTGGCCGTCTCCGGTGGTGACCCTCAACCGCGCCATCGCGGTGTCCATGGTGGACGGTCCGGAGGCGGCGCTGCGCGAGGTGCGCGCCCTGGAGGACGACGGCAGGCTCGACGGCTACCACTACCTGGCCGCGGCGAAGGCCGACCTGCTGCGGCGGCTGGGCCGCACCTTCGAAGCGGCGGCCGCGTACCGCACGGCGCTGGAACTCGCCGGCAACGACGTGGAGCGTGCGTTCCTCGCCGGGCGGCTCGAAGAGGTGACCGCCGCCTCCTGACCCGTCGGCTCCCGAAGCAGCGGGCGAAGCACATCCGCCCCGAAACCCGGCCGATGACATGCCGAACGGGCCGTTGCCCGCTCGGACGGACAACGGCCCCGTGTTCCCCGTTCGGGGTCAGGCGGCGCGGTCGGCGGCGCCCCCACGTGTCGCGCTCGCGTCGTGGCGCGGGCTGTTCTGGTACGCGGCAAGCAACCACTCTCCGTCGTGCCGGACGACCAGCCAGGACGCCCTGATCGCACTGCTCTCCGAGACCTCGGTCTCACCTGCCTCCAGCACACCGCCGTGGCTGAGCAGGATCGCGACGTCCGGTCCGAGCACCCGGATGCTGATCGGCTTGCCGACGACCTGGGTGCCCTTGTAGCGCCCCTCGAACGCCTCGGCGAAGTAGGAGCGGACCTCCTCCTTGCCGTTGCAGAACACGCCGGGCAGGATCAGGGTGCCGTCCTCGACGAACAGGCCGGCGATCGTGTCCGCCTCCCCGTAGGCCCACCCGGCCACCATGCGCTGGGTCAGCGCGGCGATCGCGGCTGCGTCCGAATCGGTGCTCATACTGGAGTTCCTCTCTGGTGGTCGACGAACCGGATCAGATGTAGAGGGTGTTGGGTTCGAGCCCGCACAGCACCCGGCCGTAGAGCTCGGCGTTGGTGTTCGGGTGCATGAGCGCGTGCTGGTTGACCGCCTGGATGTCCCGGTTGATCCGCTGGATCGGGATCCCGCTGTAGATGGAGGAACCGCCACTCGCCGTGGCGTAGATGTCGATCGCCTCCTTGGCCAGCCGGACGGTGGCGCCCACGTCGGCACGCGACCTGGCGCGCTCCTCGAGCTTCCACTCGGTGCCCTCTTCCGCCTTGGTGTCGACCAGCTTCGCGAGGCGCTGCGCGTGGAACTCCGCCTCGTCGGTCTTGTTCGCCGCCTCGGCCACCTGGAAGTGCGTGATCGGCGCGTCGCGCTGGCTCTCGTAGGCGGTGTAGGTGATCTTGCGCTCCACCATCCGGCTCATGAACGCGTGCTGGGCGCCCTTGGCCATGCCGACCAGCGTGCCGACCGACGCCGCGGAAGCCACCGGCAGCAGCGGCGCGCGGTAGACCGGCGACGACGCGTTGCGCTTGGAGGCGATCTGGCCCTGCAGCACGGCCGGCAGCGGCAGGACGCGCTCGGCCGGGATGAACAGGTCCCGCGCCACCGTGCTGACACTGCCGGTGGCCCGCAGGCCCGACGTGTGCCAGTCGTCGATGACCAGCAGGTCCGACAGCGGCACCAGCGCCATCACCGGGTACGGCTCGCCGTCCGGCGGCACCAGGACGGCGATGATCTCCTGCCACTGCGCGTGGTGCGCACCGCTGATGAAGCCCCACTTGCCGTTCACGAGGATGCCGCCGTCGACCGGCTTGGCCATCGCCGACGGGCTGAGGGTCCCGCACACCCGCACGTCCGGCGTCGAGAACACCTCGTCCTGCACCTCGTCGGGGAACTGGCAGGCCATCCAGGTCGGGATCCAGTACACCGACGCCACCCACGAGGTGGAGCCGCACCCCTGACCGAGCGCGGTGCCGACCTCGAACAACGTCTGGCTGTCCACTTCGTACCCGCCGTAGTGCTTGGGGCGGCGGAACTTGAACACACCGGCGTCGGCGAGCGCCTCGATGGACTCGTCGTGCAGCCTGCGGTTCTCCTCCGCCCAGGACGCGTGCTTACGCAGGAGCGGGATCAGATCCGACGCCTTGCGCACGAGTTCCTCGCGCGCGGGGATCGTGGTAGCCAAGATATCCTCCAAGCAACGGAAGCGGACGAGAACGAACACCTGGTCGCGCGAGACTCGGCCGGCATCCGCGGGTCTTCGGTTCGAGCGTCTCCCGGACGGGGCCGCCGGTGCATCTCCGGATTTGCGGTTTCCTTCTGGTGCAACGGATCCGCGAGTCAGTGGTGATCTTCGATGCCGAAGCGCGCCTTGGCGAGCTCACGGTTGGCCATCGTGTTCATCGCGACCGCGATGCCGGCGTGGCTCTGCAGCGTGGACAGGTCCCGCCACACCCGTTCGATGCGCTGGCCCTTGCTCACCGAGCTCGAACCGGCGGTGGGGAACACGTACTGCTCGACCGCGGCCCAGCTCAGGCGGATCACCTCGCGGCACATGGTGGCGATGCGCCAGTCCTGCTCGGCGGTGAACGCCTGCGGCCCCTCCGCGCACAGGTCCTGCCACCGGGACACCGTCCCGGCGACGGCAGCCTCGGCGGTCGCCAGCTTGCCGGTGGCCTCTCCGTACCAGCGCTGGAAGTCCGGATCCTCGGCACGGCCGACGATCGGCGGGAACATGGTGGTGCGGGTGCGCATCAGGTGCTCGTACTCGTCCAGCGCACCCTGGGCGATGCCGACCGCGAGGCAGGCCGCCTCGAGGAAGGCGAAGCTGACCGGGCCGCCGCCGTACTGCGGGTTGATGTGCAGCCGCACGCCGGGCGTGTCCTGGGTGACCCGGTACTGGCTCTGGTGCGTCGGCAGCGTCTGGTCGTCGGGGACGTGCGCGTTGTCGATCACGAGGCTGTGCGAGCCGCTGCCCTTGAGGCCGAGCTGCCGTCCCCAGTCGTCGAGCCTGCGGAACTGGTCGCTCGACACGACGAACAGCAGCACCTCCGGCTCGTCGCCCTCCTCCGGCGTGACCAGCGTGTGGCCGATGAAGTGGGTGGCGTACGGCGCGCCGGAGCAGTAGCCCCACGTGCCGTTGACGATCCAGCCGCCGTCGGGGTGGCGCTCCGCGGTGCCGCACGGCAGGACCGTCGACGGCGCGATGAAGTCGCCGCCGGAGAAGATCGCTTCCTGCACCCGCTCCGGGAACACGGTCGCGGCGAACACCGCGTGCACCGCGCCGAGGCAGTACATCCACCCGGTCGACGGGCAGCCCCGCGCGAGCGTCCGCACGACCCGGAAGAACGTGTCGACGCCGAACTCGTAGCCGCCGTACCTGCGGGGCACCAGGATCCGGTAGAAGCCGGCCTTCGAGAAGGCCTCGTGGACGTCCTCCGCGTAGTAGGTCCGGTCCTCGACCTCGGCCTGCCGCGGGACCAGCGTCGGGGCGATCGCCTCTGCCCGCGCGATCACGTCCGCCGGGGTGAGATCGGGTTCCGGCGGCAGCGGATATCCGTTGGCAGGGTTAATCGCCGATACTGTCATCGCTGCGCGATCCTTTTCTCGAGGGGCAGTACAGTGCCGAATCCGTCCACGCGCGGGCGCATCAACTCCTGTCTGGGATCATCACATTCGCGCGGCGCCGGCCGCATCTCCCCGGTTGCCGGTCGCCTCTTCCAGCGTGCGGCGTCGTGGCGAAGCCCCTGCCGGCCGGCCGGCAGGGGCTTCGGCTCCGGAGGGGTTACGCGGCGGCCCGGTCGTCGTCCGACGGCTTGATCGGGATGACGGTGGCCGCGAGCTCCTTCGCCTTCTTCTCCTTGTCGCGTTTGGACACCGAGAAGCGCCGCATGATCGGGTGCTCGACCAGCGAGTACTGCAGCCACGCGACGAACAGCGTCACCGCGAAGATCGCCGCCATCTCGGCGAGCGCGCCGCCGAGGGTCTCGGCCGGGCCGAACACCGTCATGTAGCCGTACCACAGCAGCAGGCTGTGCCACATGTAGAAGGCGAACGACACGTCGCCGAGCCAGACCATCGGCTTGCTGCCGAGCCAGCTCTTCTTGCCCTCCGCGTCCGCCTTGGCCGTCGCGGCGATGAGCAGTCCGAGCGGCACGACCATCAGCGCCACCAGCCCGAAGGTGTGCGGCACGAACTGCGACGCGCCGTAGGCGACGGCGACCAGCACGGCCGCGCCGGCCCGGCCGAGCGGAAGCCGTTGCCCGGTCAGGACGATGCGGGCCAGCAGGATGCCGACGGTGAAGTCCAGCATGCGCGGCAGCGGAGCCTGGTAGATGCTCCACATCTCCAGGTCGGTCACGTCGGAGAAGGTCATCAGCGGCGCCGACGGGAACAGCTTGGTCAGGAACGGGATCGTGAAGATGACCACCACCAGGCCGCCTACCCACGTCCACAGCCGCTGCGGCCGGATCTTGGTGATCCACCGCATCACGAGCGGGAAGGAGAGGTAGAACAGCAGCTCGCAGGACAGCGACCACGCCACACCGTTGTAGTTGCCCCGGATGTTCATGTCCGGCGCCCACGACTGGAGCAGGAAGATGTTGAGGACCGCGTCCCGTCCGTTGAGGACCATGCCGTCCACGAGCGCCAGCAGCAGGGCCGCGGCGATGAAGGTGGTCAGGTGGTTGGGGAAGATCTTGAACGCCCGCCTGCGCCAGAAGGCGCGCGTCGTGTCGGAGGGCCGGGAAGACCAGGCCAACACGAAACCGCTCAGCAGGAAGAAGAAGCCCACGCCGAGGAAACCCGCCTGCCACAGGACCTTGTTCATCGTCTCCTGCACACCGGGGTACATGCCGATGAACGCGGTGTGAAAGGCGAAGACCATGAACGCGGCGAAGAACCGCATGCCCGTCAGCGACCGCAGCTGCGCCGGCCGGGATTCGGTGCGTAACGGCCCCGCGTCACCCTTCGTCGTTCTCTCCATCTGGCGTGTCTCCATTTCTCACGACCGGACGAACCGTCACACCCCCAATGTGTGCACACCGCCCGTTGTGGTTCGAGTCCGAAGTGAACTGTCGGTCGCCGAATTGTCACGCGCTGCTAAGCTGTGTTACGCTGTGACTCACCGGCGCCTGGTTGGGGAATCGCCCACCCGCTGATCTGGCGCGTGCGGAATTCGAACGCGACAGACAGATTTTCGATGTCTTGTGCATTCTTCCTCGCGGCTTTGCCCGCCGACCTCTTCCAGCGTGCTCCGTGGCCGGCTGTTTCCCGCTCGTGCTGGAGCGCCCCGGGACCACGCCCGGATCCGCACGGTGGAAGACCCGTCCGCTCACCGGCGCGGTGATGATGGGTGCGTCGCCTGACGGGCTCGCGTGTCGAAAGACCCTCGAGGCGGCCGGGACGCCGTGTCGGCCTGCTCCCGGATTCTCGAACTAGGAGGTCGGATGAAGGCAACGGTCATTCCGGAAGTGAACGCCGAGTGGGTGATCCAGGACGTGCCGACACCGGCGCCGGGCCCCGGCGAGGTGCTGATCCGGGTGCGGGCGTCCGGGCTGTGCGGCAACGACATCGCCGCCTCCAAGGGGTACATCCCGTTCCCGGCCATCTCCCCCGCCATCCCCGGCCACGAACCGGTCGGCGAGATCGTGGAGACCGGCGCGGGCGTCACCTCCCGCGCGGTCGGCGACCGCGTCGGCGTCACCTGGATCCGGGGCACCTGCGGGCGGTGCGACTACTGCCGGCTCGGCAGGCCGGTGAGCGGTACCGCCGCGCTCCTGTGCGCGGCGCCCGTCTCGACCGGCTTCACCGTCCAAGGCGGTCAGGCCGAGTACATGGTCGTCGCCGCGGACCAGACCGTCCGCATCCCCGACGCCCTGAGCGACGTGCTGGCCGCGCCGGTGCTCTGCGCCGGCTACACCAGCTGGTCGGCCATCCGTGCGGCCGAGGTGAAGCCGCACGAGCGGATCGCCGTGGCGGGCATCGGCGCGCTCGGCCACCTCGCCGTGCAGTACGCGAAGGCGTGCGGCTTCGAGACCGTCGCGATCACGACGTCGCCGGACAAGCACGAGCTCGCCCGCGACCTCGGCGCGGACCTGGTCGTCGCCGACGGCCGGCAGCTGCGCGAGGCGGGCGGGGCCGACGTCATCATCGCCACGAACCCGTCCCACGTCGCCGCGGCGGAGTCGCTCGCCGGGCTCCGGGTCGGCGGCAGGCTCGTGCTCGCCGGCATCGACGGGCAGAACGCGTTCACCATTCCCAGCGCAGCGACGCACCCGTTCTTCGCGCTGGACCAGAAGGTGCTCGGCGCGACGCACAACGGCCCCGAGTTCCTGCGGGAGGCGCTCGACATCGCCGCCGCCGGCAAGGTCACCCCGCTCGTGGAGACCTTCGCCAAGGAGGACATCGCCAAGGCCGTCGAGAAGGCCGGCAAGGGCGAGGTGCGCTTCCGCGCCGTCATCGAATACTGAGCAGGCTCCCCCACCGCACACGAAGGCCGGGTCACCTCGATCGAGGTGACCCGGCCTTCGCGGTCTGTCAGGCGGCTTCCGGCAGGTCCTTCGGCCGGGCGCCGGCCGGCGGCGCGGTGTCGAGCCAGGACGGGCCGGGCTCGGGGGTGCGGAACGCGTGGCGCAGCACCCGCCGGACGGTCCCCGGCTTGAACAACGCCTCCGGCGGGTCGATCAGGCCGGCCACCCGCATGAACGCCTCGGTCACCTTCGGGTCCTTGGTCGCCGCGTACTGCAGCCGTGCCATGTAGGCGTTGGCGATCTTGACCTTGGCGGGCCGGGGTCCCTCGACACCGGGGTAGGACAGGTCGCCACCGACGGAGATGTCCCACGGGGCGTTGATGACCTTCGAGATGGCGGCGAAGAACGGCAGCGGCGCGACGTCGCCGGCCCGCAGCAGCTCCCGCAGCGCCAGCACCTCGAGCGCGGCGACGGTCATGCCCTGGCCGTAGACCGGGTTGAAGCTGCAGAACGCGTCGCCCAGGACGAGCAGGCCGTCCGGGAACCGCGTCAGCCGCTCGTAGCGGCGGCGCACGCTCGCCGGGAACCGGAAGCTCACCGGATCCTCCAGCGCGGGCGCGTCCCGCACCGCGTCGTACACGTCGGGCACCGGCAGCGTGCGCGCGAACTCCAGGAAGCCCTCCGGGTCGGTCGGCGGGTGGTCGCCGAGGATCCCGGTCAGCGACAGGACGCAGACACCGCCGCCGAGCTGGCCGAAGAAGGCACCGCGGGGATGCGCCGGCGAGGCCACCGGGACGATCGACTGCGCGCCGTCGAACGGCTCGGGGCCGACGCGGTAGTGGCGCGTGGTGTAGGCGAGGCCGACCTTGACCCGCTCCTCCTCCGGGCGTTCGTAGCCGAGTTCGTCGAGCCAGGCCGGGGTGCGCGAGCCGCGGCCGGTGGTGTCGACGACCACGTCCGCGTCGAGCACGACCTCGGTGTCGTCGGCCTGCCGGCGCACCACGACACCGGTGACCCGCCGGTGGTCGCCGGTGGTCACCAGGCGGAGGATGTCGTGCTCCTCGAGGTAGGTGACGTTCGGCAGCGCCGCGACCCGGTTCCGCACGTGGTTCTCGAGCACCGGCCGGGACGGGGCCACCGTCACGAGCCCGGTGTCGGTCAGCTTGATCCGCCTGCCGTTGAAGATCCACCTGATCCGGCCGAGGTCGGTGGTGAACGCGCCGGCGGCCACGACCTCGTCGGTGAGGCCGGGGAACAGGTCCTCGAGGATCAGGTGGCCCCTGGCGTGCAGACCGTGGGCGTGGTGGGCGTGCGGCGCACCCTTGCGGGCCACGCGCACGTCGAGCACCTTGTCCCGGTCGACGACCACGACGTCCTGGTAGGACTCGGCCAGCACGCGCGCCGCGAGCGTGCCGGCGATGCTGCCACCGAGGACGACCGCCCGGGCCCTCGCTTGTGAGTTCATCGTGTTTCCTTTCGGGGCGAATCGCCGTCAGGCCGCGGACGCGTCCTCGGCCTTGGCGGTCACGCTCTGGATCAGCGTCGCGAGGTTCGGGTCGTCCTCGAACAGGTCGCCGACGTCGATCCAGACGTCGAGCTCCTCCTCGATCCGGGAGACGAGCCGGACCGCCGAGATGGACTCGCCGCCCAGCTCGAAGAAGGTGGCGTCCTCCTGCCCGTCCGGCACGGTGAGCGCAGCCCGCCAGATCTCCTCGACCTTCTGCGCGATAGTGCTGCTCATGCACTTCCTCCCACTGTCCTGCCAACGGAACGGAGCCGACGGACTCACCGCTCCATCGTGGCTCCGGGCCACTGTGGACCGCGTCTCACGCTTTGCGGAACCGCCGTGCCGCCGCCGGCAACGCACGACAGCGGCGGCGGCCTGCCGTTGTGGCAACCCGCCGCCGCTGTTCGGGGAACGGTCAGGACTCGGCCGGTGCGGCCTCCTCCTGGCCGGCCGGTGCGGCCTCCGCCTGACCGAACGGAGGCACGTGCCGCATCCGGATGCCGACGAACGCCGCCGCCGCGACGAGGACGACGATGCCGATGGAGGCCACCGTGTTCAGCCCGGACACGAACGCCTCCCTGGCCGGGGCCATCAGTGCGTCGGCCGCCTGCGGGGAGAGCCCGGCCGTCGACGCGGCCGCTCCGGCGATGCTGTCGCCGGCCTCGGCGGCCGTGCCGGCCGGCAGACCGGCCGGCAGCTCGATCACGGCCCGGTAGACAGCGGCGCCGATGGTGCCGTAGATGGCCAGGCCCAGCGTCGACCCGAACTCGTTGGCCATCTGGGCGAGGGAACCCGCCGACCCGGCCTGCTCCGGCGGAGCCGACCCGACGATCAGGTTGGCGCCGAGCCCCGGCATCGCCACACCGACCAGGGACGACGCCGCGAACGCGATGATCAGGGGCAGGTTCCCGGAGTTCGCGTCGACCTGGGTCATGGTGATGAACGCCAAGGCGGCGGCGATCATGCCGCCCGCCATCACGTAGGACGGCCGGAACCGCGCGGCCAGCTTGGGCATCACCTGGAAGCCGATCGCACCGGTGACCATGCCGGGCACCAGCGCGGCGCCGGCCTGGACCGACGAAAGGCCGCCGACCAGCTGGAAGTACAGCAGCATCAGCATCAGCAGACCGCCGCCGAAGCTGGTGTAGCAGAGCATGCCCACGATGCTGCCGCCGATGGTGCGGTTGCGGAGCAGGCTCATGTCCAGCAGCGGGCTCGCGAGGCGGTTCTGCCTGCGGACGAACGCGACGCCGAACCCGATGCCGATCACCAGCGACGCGGCGGGGACCAGCTCGATGCCTTCCTTGGCCAGCTCCTTGATGCCGTAGATCGTCGGCAGCAACGCGAGCAGGGAGAGCACCACACTGGTCGGGTCGATCTTCCCGGCCGCCGGGTTCTTGAACTCGGGCAGCAGCTTCGGACCGACGATCACCAGCGCCAGCATGATCGGCACGCCGAGCAGGAACACCGAGCCCCACCAGAAGTGGGCCAGCATGACCCCGCCGATGACCGGGCCGAAGATCGCGCCGAGGGTGAAGGTCGCCGCCCAGATGCCGAATGCGGTGGCCATCTGCTTCGGGTTCGGGAACAGGGTGGCGATCAGCGCCATCGTCGACGGCATCAGCGTCGCACCGGCGACGCCGAGCAGCGCCCGCGCCACGATCAGGGTCTCCGGGTTGGGCGCGTACGCGCACGCGATCGACCCGACGCCGAACGCCAGCGAACCGATGATCAGCAGCTTGCGGCGGCCGATGCGGTCACCGAGCGTGCCCATCGTGACGAGGAAGCCGGCCAGCACGAAACCGTAGATGTCGGTGATCCACAGCTGCTGGTTCGCGCCCGCATGCAGATCGGACGCCAGATTCGGCAGTGCGAGCAGCAGGACGAACAGGTCGATGGCCACGATGAAAGTGGGCAAGGCCAGCACTGCCAGCCCGAGCCACTCCCGCCTCCCGGCCTTCGTCGGTGCGTCATCAATGGCAGTCACTTGCCGATCCCTTCATTAACCTGGTGATCGTGCCACTCGGAGCACGATCGCTTCCGCGTCCACTTTGTTGCTCTTCGTGCACTTATTGCCACAGAGTCCTCTCTGCCGGTGCAGGGGAGCATCTTGCAAATTGCGCTTCCTTCCCCCGATCGGTTGACGGCGTGCACACCGGATGGTCGCCGAACACGTGAGGGCCGGTCGGAATCGTTCCGGCCGGCCCCCACGTGCTCTGCTCAGCTGTCCAGAAGGAAACAGGTCGTCGGGCGCAGGCCCGGTCCGACGCAGTGGTCGTTGTAGTCGGTCAGCAGCTCCTGGGCGATGGACTCCGCCCTGGTCAAGCGCTCCAGCGGATCGGCGTTCTTCTCGAGGATGTCGTCGACGGCACGCATCAGCGCCTGCTGGATCCCCGCGAAGCCACCGACCAGCGGGCTCTGTCCACCCGGGACGGCCGTGGTCGCGTAGATCTGCTCGACGGTCGCCAGGTGCTGCGGGTGGTCCTTGTAGTAGCCCTCGGCCTTCAGCTCCTTGTAGGCGCCGTTGGTCACCGGGGACGCGCCGTAGACCCGGTGCCATTCGGCGCCGTTCTTCGGCTTGTTCACGAACTGCATGAACGCGAGTGCGCCGTCCCGGGTCGCGTCGTCGAGACCGGCGGCGAGGTACATGCCTTCACCACCGAGCCACGCGCCCGCGTAGGGCACCTGCTTGGCCGGGGAGGGAGCGACCACGAACTCGAAGTTCGCCGCCTTCGCCGCGTCGACGCCGTAGTTGATCGCGAACGACGAGGTGACCGTGAACGCCACCTCCTGCGAGGCGAAAGCCCCGAAGGTGCCGGGCCAGTCTTCCATCTGACCGGAGTAGAGGAAGTTCCCGTCGCGGTGCATCTGCTGCCACCACGTGGTGTAGTCGACGAGGGCGGACGAGTTGAGGTCGACGGTCGTCGCCCGCCCGGAGCGCCCGTTGTCGTTGTTCGCGAAGTTCACGCCCTGCTGTGCCAGCGCCTGCATGTAGAGCTTGCCCTCGTTCGCCAGGGCCACACAGCTCTTCGGGCCGTTGGGAAGCTTCTTGAGCGCCGCGCACGCCGCGCTCATCTCGGCGTAGGTGCGCGGGATCGTCTTGACACCGGCCTTGTCCAGCAGTGTCTTGTTGACGTACAGCTGCAGGGTCGACAGGCTCAGCGGCATGGCGAACAGGTCGCCCGCCCGGCTGTAGTACCGGCGGCCGGCCGGCACCAGGTCGTCGACGACGACCTGCTCACCGAGGATCTTCTTGCGGCCGGCGATCGCCTGGCTGACCGACGTGAACGCCGGCTTGCCGTTCTGGTCGAGCGTGTCCAGCGCGAACTGGGTGCCGGAGATGTTGTAGGAGGCGATGGCGGGCGTCTCCCCGTTCAGCGCCGCCTTCTCCACGTCCTCCGGCAACCGCTGGTAGTAGGCGAACTTCACGTTCACCTTGTACTGCGGGTGCGCCTTCTCGAACTCCTTGCCGCGCTTGATCAGCGTGGTGTCGAGGCCGGGGAAGTCGTAGATGGAGAACAGGGTGTTGATGACGATCTTCCGGCCGCTCGCCGGCGCGCCGGCGACGGCGCTGGACACGCCCAGGACAAGCGAGACAACTGCGGCGAGCGAGGCCGCGACGAGTAACCGACTTCGGCGCATCATTTCCTCCAGTCGAGCCAGAACTATCCGGTGCCGGTCAGCGCCGCGAGCGCACGGCGGACGGCCCCGTCACCGGGCGCTTCTCGGTGTGGTAGAGCCATGCTTGGATCAGCATCAGGTTGAGGACCCACGGCACCCAGCGCGCGTACTCGAGGAAGTACGCGAAGTCGATCTGGATCTGGAACTTGTCGATCGCGAGGTACGTGAAGAAGGCCAGGAAGTTGTTGGCCGGCACGGCGAAGCTGTACAGCATGAACCGGCGGTGCAGCACGTAGTTCCGGCGGCGCACCGTCACGTACGCGGCGGTGGTGATGCCGAGCCAGAACAGCAGCATGGCCGCGCCGCCGAGCTGCCCCGGGATCGGCGCCCACCACACGATGATGAGGCCCGAGATCGCGGCGACCACCGCGCCGACGATGTAGAGCCGGCCGCTCACCCGGTGCCACTTCGGGTGGTTGATCCGCAGCCACGGCCACAGCTGCAGGCACACCGTCAGCACCGTCACCGTGCCGAAGGCCATGTGCGTGATCAGCAGGGGGTAGTAGGCGGGGAAGTTCTCGTGCGGCGGAATCTGCAGCTGGTCCTCCGGCACCCCGGCGACCGGCTCGATCTGCATGTACAGCCAGAACACCGTGATGGCGAACAGCGGCAGGATCCACGGGCGCCGCCAGAACGGCTTCGACGGCGCCTTGGCCCCCGGAGTTCGCGGCCGCTCCGGTTCCGGCGCCTTGAGTTCGTCGACGTCCTCGATGTTGAGTGTCATTGTTGCTCCTTGCCGAATGAGAGACGGACGACATCGCGCGCGCCGGAAAGGTGGGCCACGGAAAGCACGGCGCGGGGTTCGCCTCGTCGGCTCATCCGTTGCTCCAGTCGGTGAAATCGGGCATAACGCTCAGTTTCCATCGTCACACCGGTCTTTCACCACGTCCCCTTCCTGCGTGCGCTAGCGGCCGCACGGGAAAAGTGGTGAGCACGAAGGGTGGCGACGGACGGGCGCACCGTCATCGCGGCGGCGCGGAAAGCGAAGGGGCGCCGGCGTCGGTGGACGTCGGCACCCCCGCTGGACCCGGTCACGGACGACGGCGCTAGGCCACGATCTCCATCTGCCCCATCATCCCCAGCGCCGAGTGCTCCAGGAAGTGGCAGTGGTAGGCGTAGCGGCCCAGGTAGTCGCCGAAGGTGGCCTGCACCTGCACCGACTTCGTCGGTGGCAGCGACACGGTGTCCTTGCGCCCCATGTCGTTCAGCGTCGGCGGGCCGCCATCCCGCGACAGCACGCGGAACTGCACGAGGTGCATGTGGAAGTTGTGCGCGGCGTCGAACTCGATCGGGTCCGCGTTGACCACGTTCCAGATCTCGGTGGTGCCGCGCTTGATCTTGATGTCGGCGCGCGTCGGGTCGTAGGGCTTGCCGTTGATCAGCCCGACGGGGACCGGGCCGGAGACGTCGAAGGACAGCCGGATGTCACGGGTGACCGTCGCGGGCGGGAGGGCCGGCAGCGGCCGCAGCGTGCTGGGCACCCGGCTGTTGTCGGTGGCCGTGCGCACGACGTCGAACCGGAGCACCGGGCCGATGGTGTCGCCCATGACGATCTGGGTGCCGACCGGGAACCGGGAGAAGTCCACGACGATCTCGACGCGTTCGGCCGCGGTGAGCTGGATCTCCGTGCGCGGCACCGGCGCCGGCAACAGACCGCCGTCCGAAGCGATCTGGAGCATCTGGACGCCGCCGAGGTTCAGGTTGAACTGGCGGTGGATCGCCGCGTTCAGCAGCCGGAAGCGGTACTTGCGCGCCGCGACCTGGAAGTAGGGCTGCGGCTTTCCGTTGGCCAGCAACGTGTTCACCTGGTCGGGCTCGGCGCCGTCCACCAGGTTGCCGTTCGCGTCGATCAGCACGTCGCGCAGCATGATCGGCACGTCGTACTGCCCGCCCGGCAGGCCGAGGCTCTGCTCGGCCGGGTCCTCGATCAGGTAGAAGCCGTGCAGTCCGTGGTAGACGTGCCGCGCCTCGGTGTGGTGGCTGTGGTCGTGGTACCACAGCGTGGCGCCCTGCTGGGTGTTCGGGTACGCGTAGCTGCGCGAGGCACCGGCGGCGATGACGTCCATCGGGTGCCCGTCGTCCTGGGGCAGGACGTGGCCGCCGTGCAGGTGCACGTTGGCCGCCTCGGAGAGCTGGTTGGTGAACGTGACCGACACCGGCCGCCCGGTCCTGGCCTTGATCGTGGGGCCGACGAAGCCGCCGTCGTAGGTCAGCAGCGGGCTCTGCACGCCCGGGAGGACCTCGACGTTCGCCGGCTTGATCGGCACCCGGTAGAAGTCGACGTCCGGGTCGCCCTTGAACGGGGTCAGCACCTTCGGCACGGGCATCGGTACGGTGAATTCGGGAATCTTCGCGTGCGGGCGCACTGCGTGGTCGTAGAGCGCGTGCCCGTGCGGATCGCCGATCGGGGGCCGGCCACTCGCCGAGGCGGACGAGTTGTCGAAGCTTTTCGGGAGGAGCAGGGCGCCGCCGATGGCGGCACCCCCGGCAGTCAGCAGCTTTCGTCTGTTCAACATCTGTTCCCCAGTGTTATGCGACGATTTGTGAGGTACTGCACAACATTCCACCGCGGTCGGCCGGTGTCTTGTTCCAGGTTGCTCGGTGGCGCGCGGCGAAGCCGTCAGCCGTTGATCATGCCGTTGCGGATGTCGCGCATGTGCTCGAACGAGGACAGGTCGGGCACGGTCCACCCGTCCAGGTCGTACTCCGCCATGCACTGCTCGGCGAACGCCTTGTACCCGTCGACCTCACCGCTCGCGAGCTGCGCGGAGAGCAGCTCGATGCGGGTGTTTTCGTGGCTGCCGGCGTAGTTGCGCTCGTACAGTTCGTGGCGCCCGCCGAACTCGGAGCCCACGGCGTCCCACAGCAGCTTCATCAGCTTGACCCGGTCGACCGCCTCGATCCCGCCGGAGCCGCGGACGTACTTGTCGAGGTAGGGCCGGATCTCCGGGTTCTTGAAGTCGTCCGCGCTGGAGTTGAGGTAGATCAGGCCGCTGGCGATGTCCTGCTCGATGATCTCCTTGACCCTCGGGTACCCGACCTGCATGAACCAGCGGTAGGCCAGCCCGTACGCGGGATTGGGCAGGACGGCTCCGCCCGTCCACGGCACCGGGTTGCGCGCGGCGGCGTCGGACAGTCCCCAGAACAGGTTGCGCCAGGCCAGCACCTCGCCGAGCCGGGTCTGCACGCCGCGGAAGTCCTTGACACCGGTCACTTCCACGGCCTTGGCCAGCAGCCCGGCGATGAACTCGAGCTTCACCGCGAGGCGCGTGCAGCCGTGGAAGGTGAACCGCTCCGGGAAGCCGGACCGGCCGGTGAACAACTGCACCTTGCCGAGGTTCCCGTAGATGAAGACGTTCTCCCACGGGATGAGCACCTTGTCCAGCACGAGGATCGTGTCGTTCTCGTCGAGCCGGGACGAGAGCGGGTAGTCGAACGGGCTGCCCATCACCGCGGCCGTCGCCGAGTAGGACGGCCGGCAGATCAGCTTCATGCCGGCCGCACCCATCGGGATGGTGGCGACCAGCGCGAACTTGCGGTCCTTGATCGGCACGCCGTAGTGGGCGATGAAGTTGTAGTGCGTCAGCGCCGATCCGGTGGCCACCACCTTGGCGCCGCTCACGACCAGGCCGCTGTCGGTTTCCTTCTCCACGTGGACGAACACGTCGGCCACCTCGTCCGGCGGGCGGTTGCGGTCCACCGGCGGGTGCACGATCGCGTGGTTCCAGTAGAGGACCTTCTCCTGCGACTCCTTGTACCAGCGCCGCGCGTTGTCCTGGTACGGCGCGTAGAAGTCGGCGTTCGCGCCGAGCGTGCCGAGGAAAGCGGCCTTGTAGTCGGGGCTGCGGCCCATCCAGCCGTAGTTCATCCGCGACCACGCCGCGATGGCCTTCTGGTCGGCGACGAGGTCCTCGGCGCTGTGCGGGGTGGTGAAGAAGCGATGGGTGTACCCGCCGCTGCCGGTGTCGGTCGGGCAGGTCAGGACGTCCTTGGTCTTCGGGTCGTGCAACGCGTCGTAGAGCCTGGCCACCATCCTGGCCGGGTTGTGGAACGCCGGGTGCGCGGTGACGTCCTTGACACGTTCGCCGTAGAGGTAGATCTCGCGGTCGTCGCGCAGGCTCTCCAGGTACTCCGCGCCGTTCAGCGGACGCGATCCAGCACTGGAAGGGCCGGCGCCACCGGCGGGACCGTGCTCCGGTTCGGCCATCGGACATCCTCTCGATGAGACCTCGCTCGCGGAAATCCCAGTGTGCCGCCGCTGGTTGCCCGATAGTTCTTCACGGGTGCGGTCGCGGTTCCCGTTCCGGCCGCGCCGTCACACTCGCGGCGGTTCGGCAAGTCGTGATTTCTCCGAAATTGCTCAGTTCCCGTTGCGGCACCTCACGACCGGGGGAAGTACGGTCACGTCGGCGGTACGCGATTCGTATCGGCGAGTACCGTGTCGTGACGTCGGGGGGCTGCGCCGCCAGGGTCCTGAACGGACGGCGCGGCCCCGTCATCACGAAACTGGAGAAGCGCAGTGGGACGAGTGGTCATTGATATCTCGGTGTCATTGGACGGGTACGTCACCGGTCCGAACGACAACCCGGAAGAGGGTCTCGGCGCGGGCGGTGACGTGCTGCACGACTGGTACCTCCACAGCACCGAGGAGGACAAGCGCCTGATCGACGAATCCGAGGAGAACCTCGGCGCCCTGATCTGCGGGCGGCGGACCTACGACAACAGCCTCAAGTACTGGGGCGACGGCGGGCCGCACGGCAAGACGCCGGTCTTCGTCGTGTCGCACAGCGTCCACGAGCCGGGCCTCGCGGAAGGCAAGCCGTTCACGTTCGTCGACAACATCCAGAGCGCCTACGAACTGGCCACGAAAACGGCGGGTGACAAGGATGTCCGCCTGATGGGCGGCGCCGACATCCCCCAGCAGTTCCTCAAGGCCGGACTGGTCGACGAGGTGACGATCCACGTCGTGCCGGCGTTCACCGGCGGCGGGCAGCGGCTGTTCGAGAACCTCGGCCCCGACGTGAAGCTGGAGCAGGCCGCGGTGGTCAGCTCCCCCGCGGTCACCCACCTGACCTTCCGCGTGGTGCGCTGAGCCGCGGCCGGCCTCACATTCGTCCACTGCACTCACGAACCGCAATGCGGGAGATGAAGTGCAGGTCGGCGGATGTGAGGCTGGCTGCATGGCTGAATTCGACGGAAAAACCGTCCTCATTACCGGCGGCGGGAGCGGTATCGGTCTCGCCACCGCGAGGCGGCTCGTCGAGTTCGGGGCCAATGTGGTCCTCACCGGTCGCCGCGCCGAGAAGATCGACGCCGCGGCGAAGGAGCTCGATCCCACCGGTGAACGGGTCCTGGCGGTGGCGGCCGACGTGTCGCGCATCGAGGACATCGACGAACTGATCAGCCGGACCCGGCACGGCTTCGGTCGCCTGGACGGCATTTTCGCAAATGCGGGCGTGTCTTTTTCCGCCCCGAGCGCACTCGTCACCGAAACTGATTTCGACCGCGTCGTCGGCATCAATTTCAAGGGTGCGTTCTTCACCATCCAGAAAGCGCTGGCACTGTTCGACGGCGCGGGCGCCGTGGTGGTCAACGGCACCTGTCTCGCCCACCGCGGCATGGGACCGGCGTCGGTGTACGCCGCGACGAAGGCCGCCGTGACGAACCTGACCCGCTCGCTCGCCGCCGATCTGGCCGGCCGGGGCATCCGCGTCAACGCCGTCAGCCCCGGGTTCATCGAGACCGACATGTTCGACGAGGTGGCTCCGGTCGAACAGGCTCGGGAGATGATCCGCGGCCTCCACCCGCTCGGCCGTCTCGGCAAGCCCGAGGACGTCGCCGAGGCGGTGGCTTTCCTGCTGTCCGAGCGCGCTTCCTTCATCACCGGCCAAGACCTCGGCGTCGACGGCGGCCTGGTGAGCTCCTTCCCGATGTGACGGCCATGAGTGATCGCCCGTTCAGGAATGTCAACCCACGTAACAAGGAGGTGACCGCGATGGGCCAGGAGTCTGGGACCCGCGCGGTGGTGCTCGGTGGCAGCATTGCCGGGTTGTTCGCGGCCAGGGTACTCGCGGACGCCTACGACGAGGTCCAGATCGTGGACCGCGACAAGATCGTCGGCCTGAGGGGACCACGGAAGACCCTGCCGCTGAGCTACCAGGCGAACGGCCTGCTCGCCAGGGGCGTGCACATCATGGAGGAGCTGTTCCCCGGGATCGTCCAGCAGCTGGTCGACGACGGCATCCCCCGGGGTGACCTGTCCGGCAGCTGCCGCTGGTACGCCCAGGGCAACCGGCTCGCGCAGAAGGACGGCGACCTGATCACCCTCGGGGTGCTCCGGCCGGTGCTGGAGTTCTACATCCGCGAGCGGGTCCAGGCCATCCCCAACGTGGTCTTCGTCGAGCAGCACGACATCGTCGGCATCGTCACGACGCCGGACAAGACCAAGGTCATCGGCGCCCGGGTGCAGGCCCGCGGCGCGAAGAGCGACAAGGTCATCGACGCCGACCTCGTCGTCGACGCGACCGGGCGCGGCTCGCGCACCCCGGTCTGGCTGGAGCAGCTCGGCTACGAGCGCCCGGAGGAAGAGCGCAAGAAGATCGACCTGGTCTACGTGACGCAGCACTACAAGCTGCGGCCCGGCGCGGACCCCTTCCAGGGCGACGTGGCCATCAACCAGATCGCGTTCCCGGCCAACCCCCGGGGCAACGTCTTCTTCAAGACCAGCGACGGCCAGCTGGAGCTGACCACCTACGGTCTGCTCGGCGACCACCCGCCTGCCGACCAGGACGGCCTCTACCGGTGGGTCAAGTCGTTGCCGGCCAAGGACGTCTACGAGACGCTCCGCTACGCCGACCCCGTCGACAAGCCGGTGCTGTACCGGTTCCCGACCACCCTGCGCCGCCACTACCAGAAGCTGACCCGCTTCCCGGACAACCTGCTGGTCACCGGGGACGCGATCACCTGCTTCAACCCGGTGTACGCCCAGGGCATGAGCGTCGCGGCGCTGTGCGCGATCACCATGCGCCAGCACCTGCACAGCGGCGCGGCTCCGGTGCCACTGGACTACTTCCACGATCTGGCGAAGGACGCCATCGACGCGTCGTGGGACCTGACCAACACCGTCGACCTGAGCTTCCCCGGCGTGCCGGGCGAGCGGCCGTTCAAGCTGAAGTTCGCCAACTGGTTCCTGAAGAAGATCCAGATCGCCGCCACCCACGACCGCGACATCACCGCCAAGTACTACCAGGTGGCCGGCCTCATCGCGCCGCAGGAATCGCTGATGAAGCCCGGCTTCATCCTCCGCGTGCTGCTCAAGTCGCTGCGCGGGCCGTCGAAGGAGAGCCAGCAGCCCTACGTGTACCAGGCGCCGGCGGGCGTCGAGCCGGTGTTCGAGGACGTCTACACGCCGGCCGAGCCCAAGGCCGCATGACGGTCGTCGGTCGACCAGTTACGGAGCTGACATGAGCAACGACCACGGCATCCCGGACGCCGAAGAGACCGACCAGTACTACGACGTCGTCAACGAGATCTTCGCCGAGCTGTGGGACGAGAACTTCCACCACGGCTACTGGGATTCCGACGAGGATCAGAGCTCCAACCGGGAAGCGTGCGACAAGCTGACCGACCTGGTCATCGAGCGGTCCGGGGACACCTCCGGCGCCCGGCTGCTCGACGTCGGCTGCAGCATCGGCCTTCCGGTCTTCCGGCTGGCCGGGCAGTCGCCGACGGTGACGGTCGTCGGCCTGTCGAACAACGCCGCCCAGGTGAACGAGGCCAACCGCCGGTCGGCCGAGCTCGGTCTCGGCGACCGGATCACGTTCGACACGGCCGACGCCCTCGACATGCCCTACGACGACGACTCGTTCGACATCGTGTGGGTGTTCGAGACGCTGCCGCACCTGGACCGGCTGGCGGCCCTCAAGGAGGTCAACCGGGTGCTCAAGCCGGGCGGCCGGGTCGTCATCGGCGACATCTACCTCAACGCCCAGCCGAACGAGCACGATCTCGCTCTGGTGCGCGAGCACGAGGCGACGAACGCGTTCAGCCCGTTCCTGCTGGAGCACGAGTACCGCGAGGTGATCGCCAGGTCGGGCCTGGAGCTGCGGGAGCTGAAGGACATCAGCGCCCAGACCCACCGCACCGGGGTGCGGATGAACGAGACGGTCAACGAGCGGTACGACGAGCTGGTCGCCCGCTACTCCGAGGAGATCGTCCCGCTGCTCGACGTCGTCCGCGACCCGGCGGGACGGCTGAAGGAGATCGGCTACGTGCTCGTCGTGGCGCACAAGGCCGAATGATCGACCGGTGTCCGTGACGGACATGGAGGACCCGAGTGGTCCCGGCAGCGCCGAACGCCGGGGCCACTCGTGGTCGTGCACCACGATCGCAACCATCCTGGAGTGTCGATGACCACCGCGCACCGCACCTGTCCCCTCTGCCAGGCCGTCTGCGGGCTGCGGCTGACCCTCGACGACGCCGGGCACATCACGAACGTGAAGGGCGACAGCGAGGACCCGTTCTCGCAGGGCTTCATCTGCCCGAAGGGCGCCAGCCTCGGCCGGATCGACGAGGACCCCGACCGCCTGCGCCTGCCGATGATCCGCACCGGCGAGGAGTGGCGCGAGGTTTCGTGGGAGGAGGCGTTCGCCGAGGTCGAGCGCGGCTTCGCCGACGTGACCGAGGCGCACGGCCGCGACGCCGTCGCCGTCTTCTTCGGCAACCCGACCTACCACACCATGGCCGGGTTCCTGTACCGGATGCCGCTGATCCAGTCGCTGAACACCCGCAACGTCTACTCCTCCGGCACGCTCGACCACATGCCCAAGCACGTGGCCGTCGGCCACGTGTACGGCGACCCGTTCGCCATCTCGGTGCCCGACCTCGACCGCACCGACTACCTGCTGATCATCGGCGCGAACCCGCTGGAGTCCAACGGATCGCTGGCCGCGGCGCCCGACTACCCCCGCCGTCTCAAGGAACTGCGTGCGCGCGGCGGCAAGTTCGTCGTGGTCGACCCGCGCCGCACCAGGACCGCCGCGTTCGCCGACGACCACCTCGCCATCCGGCCGGGCACCGACCCCTGCCTGCTGCTCGCCATCGTCGACACGCTGCTCACCGAGAACCTGGCCACGGTCACGCTGGACGTCAACGGCCTCGACGAGCTGCGTGACCTGGCCGCGGAGTTCCCCGCACCGGTCGCGGAGAAGATCTGCGGGGTGCCGGCCGAGGACATCGTCCGGATCGCCCGTGAGCTGGCGGCGGCGCCGACGGCCGTCGTGTACGCCCGCATCGGCGCGTCGACGGTGGAGTTCGGCACGCTGGCCCACTGGCTCGTCGAAGTGATCAACATCCTGACCGGCAACCTCGACTCGGCCGGCGGCGCCATGTACGCCCGGCCGGCGACCCTCGAGGTGTACCGCACCGGACAGCCCTTCCAGGCCGGGAACTTCCACAGCCGGGTCCGCGGCCTGCCGGAGGCGCTCGGCGAGCTGCCCGCCGCCACGCTGGCCGACGAGATCGAAACGCCCGGCGAGGGCCAGGTCCGGGCGTTGATCACGCTCGCGGCCAACCCGGTGCTCGCCGCGCCCAACGGCCCCCGGCTCGACCGGGCGCTCGAGAACCTCGACTTCATGGTCTGCGTCGACCCGTACCTCAACGAGACGACCAAGCACGCCAACGTCATCCTGCCGCCGCCGCGCATCGTGCAGATGCCGCACTACGACTTCCTGCTGTCGATCGTCACGGTCCGCAACTACGCCCGGTACTCCCCTCCGGTGCTGCCGCTGGAGCCCGGCCAGCGGTCCGAGGCCGAGATCATGGCCCGGCTGACGCTGATCGCGGCCGGCGCCGGCGCGGCGGCCGATCCGGCCGGCGTCGACGAGATGATCATCGGCCAGCTGCTGGAGGGCGCCACCCAGATGCCCGGCTCGCCGGTGGAGGGCGTGGATCCGGCGGTCCTGCGGGCCACGCTGGAGGGCGACAACGGGCTCGAGCTGCTCCTGGACGTCATGCTCAAGTTCGGCGGCCACGGCCTGTCCCTGGCCGAGCTCAAGGCGAACCCGCACGGGATCGACCTCGGCCCGCTCGAGCCGCGGCTCAAGGAGATCCTGTGCACGGCGTCCGGCCGGGTCGAACTCACCCCGCCGGCGATCGTCGACGACCTCGTGAGGCTCCGTGCGCACCTCGCCGCGCCCGCGCCGGAGGTCGTGCTGGTCGGGCGGCGCCAGCTGCGCTCCAGCAACAGCTGGCTGCACAACGTCGAGTCGCTCGTCGGCGGCAGCAACCGCTGCACGCTGCACGTCAACCCGGCCGATGTGGCGAAGTTCGGGCTCGGCGACCGCGCGGTCGTGCGCTCGGCCAAGGGAAAGCTGGTCGTCGACGTCGAGGTCACCGACGCGATCAGGCCCGGAGTGGTGAGCCTTCCGCACGGGTGGGGGCACGCCGGCGGACGGCAGCGGGTCGCGGTGGCGACCTCCGGCGTCAACGCGAACGCGCTGACCGACGAGTTCGTCGTGGACGTTCCGTCCGGCAACGCGGTGTTCAACGGCATCCCGGTCACAGTAAGCCCGTACCCGGCGTGATCCTGTCCGAAGTGGAACCGAACGGTGGAGCGATGAGAGACGAGTCAGCGGGCGCGGGCCGGATCCCGCTTTCGGTCAACCAGGAATTCATGTGCATGTTCGACAAGGGTGACGACGAGGGCCCCTTCGGCCCCCGCTATCACATCGTGTACGGCTGGCGCGTGCGTGGCGCGGTCGACCTCGGCCTGCTGCAGGGCGCGCTGGACGACGTGGTCGCCCGCAACGAGGTGCTGCGCACCGAGGTGGTCCGGGACACCGAGCCCAAGCACCAGCGGATCCACGAGCCGAGCTCACCGCAGCTGGTCGTCCGCGACCTCACCGGCGCCGCGCCGGGCGACCGGGACCGGGCCGCCGAGGAGCTGCTGATCGAGGTCGAGGCCGACGAGTACAGCATCCGGGAGCTGCCGCTGCTGCGCGCCGTGCTCGGCCGGTTCGACGACCACGACTCGGTGCTCGCGCTCATCGCCCACCACACGGTCGCCGACGGCTGGTCGATGCAGCTGATCATCAGGGAGCTCGCGGAGTGCTACGCGGCCAGGAAGGAGAACCGCGCACCCGAACTGCCGGAGGTCAGGCAGTACCAGGAGTACACGCGCTGGGAAGCGACCACCACGACCGACGAGGCACTGGCCAAGCCGAGCGAGTTCTGGCTGGACAAGCTCGCCGGCGCCCAGATCACCGCGGTCCCCACCGACTTCCGCCGCTCCGAGGACCTGCCGAAGAACACCTCGGTGGAGCGCTACCTGGTCGACCCGGACGTGACGGCCGCGACGCTGGAGCTGGCGCGGTCGATGCGCAGCTCCCCGTTCATGGTGCTGCTGGCCGCGTACCAGGTGCTGCTGCAGGAGATCACCGGGAACGACGACATCACCGTCACCACGATCATGTCGGGGCGGGGCCAGGCCCGGTTCGAGGAGACGATCGGCTCGTTCTTCAACCTCGTTCCGCTGCGGACGGACCTGACCGGCTGCGGCAGCTTCCGCGAGGTCGTCGAGCGGACGCGCAAGACCTGCATCAGCGCGCTCACGCGGCAGATCCCGTTCCTCCGGCTCCTGTCGGACGCGCCGGAGCTCGGCGCCCCCTACGCCGCCGACGACGCCGCGGTGGTCGCGTTCCAGGTCTTCCAGTTCCCGTTCGTGATGACCGCCCAGCGGGTCGGCGACCTGGAGTACTCCGAGATCCGCAAGCGCCTGCTGCCCGCCGAGGTGAGCACGGACATCCCCGACGGTGCGTTGTGGACGCTCGACATCGACCCGGCCGGCAACGAGATGATCGGCCAGATGCAGTTCAACAGCAACCTCTTCGAGGCGAGCACCGTGCGGGACATGGTGGCCCGGTTCCAGCAGGTGCTGAAGAAGTCAGTGTTCTCCCCGGAGTAGACGACAAGTGTTTGAGGTGCCGAATGACCGCAATGGGTGACGACGCCGCCGAAGCGGCCGAGATCGGCAAGCACTACGACGAGCGTTCCCCGATCGGCGACGAGTTCCGCGACGGCCAGCTGCACATGTGGTACTTCTACGACCGCGAGGACAGTGCCCCACTCGCCGAGGCGGTCGGCCGGATCACCAGGAAGGTCACCGACACGCTCGGGCTGCGGCCCGGCGAGTCGGTGCTCGACGCCGGCTGCGGCCCCGGCACGACCGCGATCGGCATGGCCGAACGGTTCGGCACCCGGGTCACCGGCGTCACCGTGAGCCAGTTCGAGGTCGACCGGGCCACCGAACGCGCGCAGGCGAGCGAGGCCGGCGACCTGGTGACCTTCGAGTACGGCGACTTCATGGCGCTGGAGTACCCGGAGGGCACGTTCGACGCGGTGCTCGCGCTCGAATCACTGCAGAACGCGCCGGACCTGGCCCAGGTGATCGGGGAGCTGTACCGGGTGCTGCGGCCGGGCGGGCGGCTGTCGTTCTCGGACTTCAGCGCCGGTGCGCCCGGCCCGCCGGAGCGGTTGGCGAAGTTCATGGAGACGCTGCGGCTGAGCAGGCTGCCGAGTCTCGAACAGTGGTGCGAGCACCTGCGAGCCGCCGGCTTCCAGATCGAGGAGTTCACCCAGTGCGGGCCCCGGGTGCTCGGCCGCAAGGCGAAGTACATCGAGGCCGCGCTGGTCCGCCGCCAGGAGATCGCCGCCAAGTTCGGCGAGGCGGCGCTCACCGAGTTCGCCGAGCAGCACCACGGCTTCTTCGCGCCCCGCAAGGACCAGGTCGGCTACGTGATCATCGCCGCTCGCAAGCCGTACCGCTGAGACCCGGGGTCGCAACAGTACAATGTGGACAGAGCAGCCAGGCCCGCACGTGGCCCGGCTGCTCTGTTCTCTTTGCACCGCAAGAAACTTGCGCTCGTCGCGGCGCATGACAGGAGATGCGGCAGTCAACCGCCGAGTGTGATTCTGAATCGCGGGGCGCAGCGTGAACCCGTGCGCCCCGAAGCGATTCCCGCAGTCAGCACACACGAGACGGAGGCCGGGTGAGGAAGATGACGCTCGACTCCGACGCTTCCCGGTCCGTCACCTCGCCCGCACAGGACGGCTGGTGGTACCTGTCGCAAGTGGACGGTCACGGTTCCGCGATCCGGCTCGCCTACCGGGTCACCGGCGCGCTCGACCTCGTGGCCCTGCGGGACGCGTGGCGCATCCTCGCGGACCGGCACGAAGCGCTGCGCACGACGCTCCCCGCACCCGGCGGCGTTCCGCTGCGGCAGATCAGCGCCGAGGCGACCACCGAACTGCGTGTCGTGGCCGCCGCGGCGCCGGAAGCCGCGGAGCTCGACGACGGGGTGCGGCTCGACACCGGGCCACTCGTCCGGCTCACCGCCGTCGTCCGCGGTCCCGCCGAACACCTGCTGGTGCTGGCCGCACAGCGCGCCGTCGTGGACGACGAGTCCGCGGCCATCCTGCTCGCCGAGCTTTCCGCGTGCTACAACGCGATCGTCGCGGGCCGGCGGCCGGCACTGCCCCCGCTGCCCGCCCGGCGGTACCCGGACTTCGCGCGGTGGCACCGGGCGCGCGCCGAGGCACCGGAGGGGCGCCGCGCGCTCGGCTGGTGGACCTCGGCGCTCACCCCGCCACCTCCGCCGCTGAACCTGCCCGCCGACCGGCCGGAGCGGGACGGCCCCGCGAGCCCGGGCGGTGTCCTGGAATTCGAGTGGGACCGTCTCGGCACCGCGGTCTCCGCCCTCGCCGAGTCCGAGGGCACCACGGACGACGTCGTGCTGCTCGCCGCGTTCCAGGTGCTGCTGCACCGGCTGAGCGGCGCGGACCGGGTGTCGGTCGGCCTGCCGGTCGACATCCGCAGACCCGGCGACGCCGGGCAGGTCGGCGTGTTCGAGAACCTCGTCGTGCTCGGCGCCGACTTCGCGGACGGGCCGGCGTTCGGTGCGCACCTGCGCCGGGTCGCGGCCACCACGCGCACCGCCCGCGCCCACGCGGACGTCCCGTTCGACCGGGTGGTGCGGGCGGTGCGCCCCGACCGCGACCCGCTCCGGACCCCGCTGGTGGACGCGGTGCTGGTGCCCGCGGCGCGGCCGGCGCCGCGCCTGGCCGGCACCGAGGTCCGCGCCGTCGAGGTGGACCGCACGACGGTCACCGCCGACCTCACGTGGACCGTCCACCGGGTCGGCGACGCCGTCGCCGGGTCGCTCGCCCACCGCGCGAGCCTGTTCGGCCCGGGCGCGGGCCGTCAGCTCCTCGACCAGCTCCGCACGCTGCTCACCGCCGCGCTCGAACGGCCGGCCCGGCCGGTCGGCGAACTGCCGCTCGTGCCTCCGGAGCGGCTCCGCGCCGCCACCCGCGCCGCGGACCTGACCACCGGCGCGGCCCGCGAAACCACCATCAGCGAACGGATCCACGCGTTCGCCGAAGCGCACCCGGACGCACCGGCCGTGTCGCTGGGCGGGGAGACGGTGAGCTACGGCGAACTGGTCGCTGCCGCCGGCGCGGTCACCCGTGCGCTGCGGCGCCACCGCCCCGACGGCGCCGCGGTCGCGGTGCGGCTGCCCCAGGGACCGCACCAGGTCGCGGCACTGCTCGGGGTCCTCGACGCGGGCGCGCACCTGGTGTGCCTCGGCACCGGCGACACGGGAGAGCGCGGCCGGGCCGTCCTCGCCGAACTGCGGCCGGTCTGCCTGCTGGTGCACGGCGACACCGGAGCGGACGACCTCGCCGGGTGGTTCCGCGACGACCTGGGTGGCCGGGTGCTGGACACCGGCGACCTCGGCGAGCCCGGTGCGGTGGTCCCCGTGCGCACCCGGCCGGACGCACGCGCCTACGTCGCCTACACCTCCGGCTCGACCGGCCGGCCCAAGGGGATTCCCACCACCCAGGCGAGCCTCGCCCAGTTCGTGGGCTGGTTCGCCGACGAGTTCGGCATCGGCCCGGGTTCCCGGCTCGCGCAGTGGGCCGCCGCCGGCTACGACGCCAGCCTCGTCGAGACCTTCGCCGCCCTCACCGCGGGTGCGACGCTGTGCCTGGTGCCCGACCGGATCAGGGCGCACCCGGAGAAGATCGTCGGCTGGCTGGCCACCGAACGGATCACGGCGTTCCAGACCGTGCCCACCTTCGCCAGGGAGATCCTCAAGGCCGTCACGGCCGGCGACGCGGCCGGCTCGCTGACCGCCATCGACCACCTCCTGCTGGCCGGCGAGGCGCTGCCGGGCGAGCTCGCGAACGCGGCGCGCGCGAAACTGCCCCGGGCGCGGCTGGTCAACCTCTACGGCCCCACCGAGACGATCCTGGCCACCTGGCACGAGGTCACGGACGAGACGGCGGGCGTCGTCCCGATCGGCCGCCCGATCCCGGGCCGGCAGGTCCTCGTGCTCGACGACCGGGACCGCCCGTGCCCGAACGGCGTCACCGGGCACATCGTCGTCGTGAGCCCCTACGTCACGACCGGGTACACCGGCGCGGCGGCAGGTGAGCGCGCGGCGTTCGAGCCGCCCGCCGACCCGGCGGCGCACGGCATCGCTCCCGTCCGGTGCTACCGGACCGGTGACCTCGGCCGCCTCCGGTGGGACGGCTCGCTGGAGTTCCTGGGCCGCCGGGACCTGCAGGTGAAGTTCCAGGGTGTCCGGGTCGAGCTCACCGACCTCGAGACCGCGCTCACCGAGTGCGAGTCCGTCGCCGAGTGCGCCGTCACCGCGGTCGCGGGCGCCGACGGGCTGGTGACCCGCCTGGTCGCCCACATCGTGCCCGTGCGGGACGAGTC
The DNA here is from genome assembly GCA_033793495.1 of Streptomyces sp. MN03-5084-2B. Classification (GTDB taxonomy): domain Bacteria; phylum Actinomycetota; class Actinomycetes; order Mycobacteriales; family Pseudonocardiaceae; genus Amycolatopsis. Next base: position 72,400 of record JARAWT010000024.1, read on the forward strand.
GGGTGCGGCGCTCGGTTCCCCCGGGGAGTGGCGCGCCGTGCTGCGGGCGAGGTTCGGCCGGTCGAAGTACCCCATGTCGTTCCACACCGTGCTCGGGCTGCCCCGCAACCTCGGCGGGAAGGTCGACCGCCGCCGGCTGCCGGTGCCCGCCGCCCCCACGGCGGCCGCCACCGGGACTCCCGCGTCCGATGTGGACCAGGCGCTGGCCGCGGTCTGGACCGGCGTGCTCGGCGCCGCACCGGCGAGCGCGGACGAGAGCTTCTTCACCGCCGGCGGCCACTCGCTTCTCGTGCCCGTTCTGCTCGGCCGGGTGCGCGAGCGGGCAGGCATCGAGGTGCCGCTGCGGGAGTTCCTTGCCGACCCCACGATCACGGGCCTTTCGGCCCGGTCCGGCTCGCCGAGCGGAGTACAAGCAGTTCCCGAAACCAGGATTGGGTGAGAAGCGTGGCCCCTGTTGACAGCACGACGCCGTCGCTGGAATTCGACGGCTACAAACTCGACATCGCAGGCATCCGGCGGGTCGCGGAGGACCGGGCGCCGGTGAAGGTGGCGTCCTCGGCCCTGGACCGGGCCGCGCGCAGCCGGGTGATGTTCGAGGACACGGTCCGGGACGGCGTCCCCGTGTACGGCGTCACGACCGGCTACGGCGAGATGATCTACATGCTGGTCGACGTGTCCAAGGAGACCGAGCTGCAGACGAACCTGGTCCGCAGCCACAGCGCGGGCGTCGGCCCGATCTTCGCCGAGGACGAGGCCCGCGCGATCCTGGCCGCCCGGCTCAACGCGCTGGCCAAGGGCTACTCCGCGGTGCGGCCCGAGCTGCTCGAGCGGCTCGCGCTCTACCTCAACCTCGGGATCGTCCCGGCCATCCCGGAGATCGGCTCGCTGGGGGCGAGCGGTGACCTCGGCCCGCTCGCGCACATCGCCTCCACGGTCATCGGCGAGGGCTACGTGCTGAGCGGCAGCGGCAAGACGGGCACCGGCCCGGTCCTGGCCGGCCACGGCATCACCCCGCTCGACCTGAAGTTCAAGGAGGGCCTGGCGCTCATCAACGGCACCTCCGCGATGACCGGCCTCGGCGCGCTCGTGGTCGGCCGCGCGCTGGACCAGGTGCGCCAGGCGGAGCTGGTCACCGCGCTGGTCGTCGAGACGATGCAGGGCTCCACCAGCCCGTTCCAGGCCGAGGGCCACGACCTCGCCCGCCCGCACCGCGGCCAGATCGACAACGCGGCCAACATGCGCGAGCTGATGCGCGGCAGCGCACTCGCGGTCGAGCACGCCGACCTGCGCCGCCAGGCCAAGGAGCAGCAGAGCGACGGCGACGTCTCGCGCACCGACGTCTACCTGCAGAAGGCCTACACGCTGCGCGCGATCCCGCAGGTCGTCGGCGCGGTGCGGAACACCCTGTACCACGCGGCGGAGACGATCGAGACCGAGCTCAACTCCTCGAACGACAACCCGCTCTTCTTCGAGGGCAAGGAAATCTTCCACGGCGCGAACTTCCACGGCCAGCCGGTCGCGTTCGTGCTGGACTTCGTCACGATCGCCCTCACCCAGCTCGGCGTGTTCTCCGAGCGCCGCACCAACCGGTTGCTCAACCGGTACCTGTCCGGCCTGCCCGAGTTCCTCGTCGCCGCCGACCCGGGCCTCAACTGCGGCTTCGCGGGTGCGCAGTACCCGGCCACCGCGCTGGTCGCGGAGAACCGGACCATCGGCCCGGCCAGCACCCAGAGCGTCCCGTCCAACGGTGACAACCAGGACGTGGTCAGCATGGGCCTGATCGCCGGCCGCAACGCGCGACGCGTGCTGTCGAACAACAACTACATCCTCGCGGTCGAGTTCCTGGCCGCGGCGCAGGCGGTCGACGTGTCCGGCCGCCACGCGAAACTCAGCCCGGCCGCGCAGCTGACCTACGGCAAGATCCGGTCGCTGGTGCCGACGCTGGAGCAGGACCGCTACATGGCCGACGACATCGAGCGGGTGGCCGCCGCCATCGCCAAGGGCGAGTTCCTGTCCGCCCTCGACGGCACCGGCATCCAGCTGCGCTGAACCCGGCCGCAAACGGTCCCGCACCCCGGCCGGGGTGCGGGACCGTTTGCCTGTGCGCCACCGATGTCCCCTCCACGCGGGCACATGGCTACGCCCGCCGCCCTGCGGGTGCAGGACGGCGGGCGTGACGGTGTCGTGGTGGCTTCAGCCGAAGCGCAGCGGGAGCGAGTTCGGCCCGTAGATGCCGATCGGGGGACGCCAGCTCAACGGGCCGTCGACGACCGGAGGACCCAGCCGGGTGGCGAGCGCGGGCAGGGCCTCGGCCAGCTCGGCCTTGGCGAGCGCGATGCCGAGGCAGTGGTGCGGTCCCGCGCCGAACTGCAGGAGCGGGGCCTCGCACGGCACCCCGATGTCGAACGCCGAGCCGGTGCGGAAAACCCGGGGGTCGCGCTGGGCGGCCGTCACGCACACCGTCAGGAACGTGTCCTTGGCGATGGGCAGGCCCTGGTACTCGAAGTCCTCCGCGGCGAACCGGTAGATCGTCGGCGACGACGGCAACCAGCGCATCACCTCGTCGACCGCCTGGTCGGCCAGCTCCGGCCGGCCGGCCAGCAACCGCCACTGGTCCGGGTGCCCGGCGAACGCGACCATCGCGTTGGCGAGCTGGTGGCGGGTCGTGTCGTGCGCGGCGAACACCGTGGTGATGATGAGGTTCCGCAGCTCCGCCGGGCTGACCAGCGGGTCGTCCCGCTGGGCGGCGACCAGCGCGGAGATGAGGTCGCCGGCCGGCTCGGCCGACTTCCGCGCCACCAGCGCGTCGATGTACTCGCCGAGGCCGACGAGAGCGGCCTCCACCCGGGCCACGACGTCGCCGCCGAGCGCGATGCTGAAGACCAGGCCGACGTCCGTCGTCCAGGTGTGGAAGACGTCGTGGTCCTCGGGCGGCACGCCGAGCATCTCGCTCATCACCGCGAGCGGCAGCGGGTTGGCGAAGTCCTCGATGAACTCGCACTCCCCCGCCGCGGCGAGGTCCCCGGCCAGCTTTTCGGCCCGGGTCCGGATGAACGGGCGCAGCCCGGCGATCATCTTCGGCGTGAACGCCTTGCCCACCAGGCCGCGCAGGCGGCGGTGGTGCGCCCCGTCGTGGTTCATGATCATCGGGACGAACCAGTCGTGGATCGGCCCGCCGGTGACGCCGTTCATCTCCATGAAGCGCTTGCCGTTGTGGTCGAGCCGCTGGTCCCGCAGCAGCGCGTGCCCCTCGGCGTACCGCAGGACGAGGAGGCCGACCGGGCTTTCCGCGTACCAGCTCTTCGCCTGCGCCTCGGCCACCTCCGGGGTGCCGAAGCCGAACCCGGGCGCGGTGACGTCCAGGAAGGGCACCTCGCCGGACGGCGTGCCACTGTCCACTGTGGTCGACATGTGCGGGCTACTGCCGGGGAGCGGCGAAGTAGTCGCGCACGACGCTGATCTGGCTTTCCATCATGCCCATCAGCGCCTGCTCGATCTCCGGCGCGGCGTCGTCGGTGACCATGAACTCCCGGCGGTACTCCAGGAAGCAGCGGCCGGGGTCGTTGGTCACCGGCAGGACGCGGTAGGTGGCGACGTAGTCGTAGAGGCACAGCACCGGAGCCACCGTGCGGTAGGTGAGGGTCCGGTCCACCTCGTTGCGGCCGACGACCTCCTGCTGCACGAGACCCTGGTTCTGCAGCATTGTGAACTCGTAGCGCGCCGGCACCCGGTCCGGCGTCCCGCCCTCGACCCACTGCAGGTTTCCCACCGTGTCCCCGAAGAGGATCTTCACCAGCTTCAGGACGTCGCGGACCTCGGTCCACACCGCGTCCGGCTCGGCGTCGAGCACGGTGGTCTGGTACATCGTGTGCTTCGGCTTGATCGTCACGACATCTCCACGAGTTCGAGGGGAACTGTCACCGCAAGTTAGCCGGATTTCCTTCCGGTGCGGAACATTCGAGCGTGCGGACCTGCGAGCGGCCGGTTTCTCAGCCGGCCAGCAGCCGCCGGTTCCACCACGTCGGCTGCTTCCGGCCGAGCACCGCCGCGAGGTCTTCGAGGGAGCGCTGCAGGACACGCAGGTCGTCGGCGACCAGCGCCTGCGGGCCGTCGCACCGGGCCTCTTCGGGGTGGGGGTGGACGTCGACGAGCACGCCGTCGGCCCCCACCGCGACCGCCGCGCGCGAGAGCGGCACCACGAGATCGCGCCGCCCGCCGGAGTGGGACGGGTCGATCATCACCGGCAGGTGCGAGAGCCGCTGGACCACGGGCACGGCGGAGATGTCGAGGGTGTTGCGGGTGGCGGTCTCGAACGTGCGGATCCCCCGCTCGCACAGCACGATGTCGAGGTTGCCGCGCTGGGCGATGTACTCGGCGGCCATCAGCCACTCCTCGATGGTGGCGCTCATCCCGCGTTTGAGCAGCACCGGCTTGCCGGCCTCCCCGACGGCCTGCAACAGCCCGAAGTTCTGCATGTTCCGGGTGCCGATCTGGAGCATGTCGGCGTAGCCGGCGACCATCTCGACGTCGTGCGCGGCGACCACTTCGGTGACCACCGGCAGGCCGGTCTCGGCCCGCACGTCGGCCAGGATCCGCAGCCCGAGCTCACCGAGCCCCTGGAAGGCGTAGGGCGACGAACGCGGCTTGTACGCGCCACCGCGCAGCAGCGTCGCGCCGGCGGCCTGCGCCATCCGCGCCGCTTCCAGGGTCTGCTCCGGTGTCTCCACCGCGCACGGACCGGCGATCAGCGTGACGGTGTCCGGGCCGATCGGCACGCCCCCGACGTAGACCGTGGACCGGTCCGGGTGGTGTTCCATGCTGACGAGCTTGTACTTGGCGGAGATCCGGGTGACGCTGCGCACGCCCTGCATCGCACCGAGGTTGAGTGCCTCGAACCGGTCGACCTCACCGACCAGCCCGATGACCACCCGGCTCACCCCGCGGCTGACGAAGGCTTCGCCGCCCGCCCCCGTCACCCGGTCGACGACCGCCTCGACGTCCCCGGCCGTGGCATCGACAGTCATGACGATGACCATGATCTCCGCACCCTCCAGCGCCGCGCTCCGCCGCCGGCGGGCGCCGGCGGGTTCTGCTGCTGGATCGAGCATCCGGCGGGGCGGCGGATACCTGCGTCTCCACGGTTGCGCAGCCCCGCACCGGACGCTTCAGCTCTCCGGCGGCAGGAACCGGGCCAGGCCCGCGTAACCGATGTCGCGCAGCCGCAGGCCGGACGTCGTCGCGTAGGCGTCGTCGGCGCGCAGGCCGATCCCCTCCACCACGCGGTTCATGAAGTTGAACAGCGCGCAGACCTGGATCGCGTCGTGCAGCGCGCGGTCGTCCCAGCCCGCGGCGAAGACGGCTTCGGCGTCGGCCTCGGTCATCCGGGACGGCGTCCGGGTCAGCTTGCCGACGTAGGCCAGCACCGGCCGGAACTTCTCGTCCACCGGCGCGCTGTCGAGGTCGCGCACCGCGGCGGCGAGCAGCCCCTCGGGGACGCCGAACGCTTCCGCGGTGATCGTGTGGATCCCGTGGCAGTAGCCGCAGCTGTTCACCCCCGACACGTACGCCGCGATCAGCTCGCGCTCGCCCGGCGTGAACGGGGACTCGGCGCGCAGCACCTGCTCGTGCAGGTCCAGCAGCGGCCGCGCCGGGCCGGGGTAGGCCTCGAACACGTGCAGCAGCCGGGTTTCAGCGGGCAGGGACTTCAGGTACGACATCGGGCTCCCCGTCTCCGCCGGCCAGCCGGTCGACCTCCCGGCGACGCAGCGAGCAGGCGGTCAAGTAGGCGACCGAGGCCGGGCCGGCCTCGGGGACAGCGGTGGCGACGCGCCCGGCGGCCTCGACCCACGCTTCCCGCAGCGCGGCGGGGGACGAGGTCCCGGGCGGGTCGCCGATGGCTTCCCGGACCGCGCGCCAGCGCGCGCACCCGGCCGTGACCAGTCCGGGCAACCCGAACCCGGCCACGCCGTGACGGGCCTGGTCGACCGCCTGCGTCACCAGTGCCGGATCGTCGGCGAGCCGGGCGAACCCGACCCCGGCCAGCAGGCGCTCCGCGTCGAGGCCGAGCAGGATGACGCCCACCTCGGTCGATCCCGGGTCGTCGACCGCGGGGAGCGCGAAGCGGGTGTCAGACACCGGCCACCGCCGGGAGCCGTTCCGGCCGCAGGCTGTGCGCGATCGACGCCGCCACCCGCGCGGTCGCCACGCGGTGGCCGTCGATGTTGCGCGCGGCCGGGCCGAGCATCAGCGCGGCCGCCGCGCCGACCACCGAAACCCGGGGGGCGTGGGTGTAGCGGAGCGTCCGCTCGTCCAGGTCCGGCCAGCCGTCCCGCTCGCCCACCATGTCCGGGGGCAGCAGCCCGGCGCCGCTCGACGGGGTCGTGCCGAGGGCCAGCACGGCGGTGTCCGCCTCGACCAGCCGTCCGCTTTCCAGCCGGCAGACCACGCCCTCGCCGATTTCCTTCACCGACTCACCGCGGTGGACGACCAGCCGCCCGTCGGCCTCGGCCTGCTGCAGCAGCGGCCGGAACTCGAACATGATGGACGCGCGCCGGTGGCGGCGCATCAGCTCCAGCCGGCCGGCCCGGTCCACGCCGTCGAAGCGGGCCCGGCCCTCCGGGCGGAAGAAGGACGCATTGACGTCGGCGCACTGGTAGCGCTCGCCGGTCTCCCGGACCACCCAGTGCACCTGGCGGCCCGCCTCGAGCGCACCGGTGATCAGGTGGGCCGCGGTGAGCCCGGCGCCGACCACGACCTGGCGCTGCCCGCCCGCGGGCACCGGTTCGTCCCAATAGGACACTCCACGCGGCGGAGTGCCGCCGCCCCACCACGCGTCGGGCGCCGGACGGCGCTCTTCGCCGAGGCAGAGCACGGCGTGCCGCGCGGTCACGGTGAACCGGTTCGCGCGCACCGTCACCGCGTCGGCGGTCGGCAACACTTCGCGCACGGACGCCTGCCACGTCCGGTCCGCGACGTGGTGGCTGGTGACCAGGTGGTCGCAGTAGGCCTCGAAGACGTCGACCGGCACGACCGAGCGATGGCCTGCCTGCGCCATCCGGATCTCCCGCCGCTCGGTGCGCGTCAGCCGCGACCAGTGCAGCCGGGCGAAGTCGAGCAGCTCGCAGTCGCGGTACCCCTCCACGCCGGGGTGGTGCTCGTACGGCGAACGCAGCACGCGCTGGCCGAGGCGGTCGATCCGGTCGAAGAACCGCCCGCAGGCGCGGCCGGTCCGGTCGAGCACCACGACGTCGCGGACGCCGTGGTGCCACAGGGCGGAAGCGACCGCGAGCCCCGCCGGGCCGGCCCCGACGATGACGACGTCGGCCGAGTTCCCCGGCACCGCGCCGGGGTCCGGGAAGACCGGTGCGGTCAGGCGCGGCCAGTCGCGCCCGCGAGGCGATTCGAGCAGGTGCGGCTCCGGCACGAACTTGATCACGAGGCCCTGCCGGGCTCAGTCGACGACGGTGATCGGCACGATCAGCTCGATCACCGGGCGCTGCTGCATCCCGTCGCTGACCAGCTGGTCCAGGGTCGCCTGCGACTGCTCCGCGCTGTCGGTGGCGATCGGGCTGTAGCGGGAGTAGAAGTACCCCGGCTTGCGGCCGCTCGTCTCCATCGAATACATCTTCAGCACCGACTCGCCCGGGCGCACCTCGCCGTCGTAGAAGGTGAGCCGCCGCTGGTCCGGCGTCATGAAGCTCTTCGAGAACTGCGGGGACATCACCGCGGTACCGGGGTCGTCGACGAACGTCGAATCCTCGTCCAGCACCGCCTGCATGGCCACCCAGGTCCGGTCGGTGAGGTTCGTCTCGGCCTTGATGACCTGCCAGCGCCCGGCCTCCGGCAGGGTCACGTTGACCGCGACGTCGTGGTCGGTCGTGTCGATCGCGCCGGTGATCATCAACACCCGGCGGCCGAGGTCGGCCACACCGGTCATCTGAATATCACGGGCTCGCACGCGACCGGAGACGTCCAACCCCGGCAATTCAGGTGACGACATGGTGCAGCCTCCTATGTTGAAGACCCCAGTAATGCGGGCTGACCAGCAAACGCAAAAAGGCTTTCACATGCCGCGAGAGACGTCAAGGTGAGGAATGAACGATCGACGGCCCGTGTTCGGCGCCACCGGCGTCGGACGCCTGCGCTAACCCGTTCGGACTAGGCACCTTCGGAGCTGCTCGGTTCCTCACGCCCCGGTGCGGTGGTCCCGGCCGGGTCGCCGAAGTCGTCGTCGGGTGCACCGAGGTAGCGGATCTCGAACGACGAATCGGCGCGCCGCAGCAGTACTTTCAGCACCAGGTGCGGTTTCACCGCGACAATGAAATTGCTCCGGTCCCGCGGATCGCCGAAAATGTCGTAGATGAGGAAAGCGGAACCGTCGCCGACGGCGAACAATGCTTCGTACATGACGTTCCGCTCGGCCTGGGACGCCGATTCGGCCCACGCTTCGAGCAACTCGGATCCCTCGGTGAGCTGGAGGCGCATCGCCATCAGCCGGGCCTCCCCATCAGACGTGGCGTCGGGAACCCGGGACGGGTCGCGGGTTTGGTCCGCGCCGGGCTCGGTGACACCCGGGCCCACACAGCCTCCAGTCTGGCCCGGACACCACGGCGACGGCATCTCCGACCGTGCGGCCCCGCGAACCCGCCATACCGCGAAGTTTGCGCAGTGCACAAGACGTCGAGCCGAAGCCGTGCGGTGTGCACTGGCCGGACCGGAGTTCCGCACAACGCCCGATGGCAGCACCGGCGTCCGCACAGGAGGTGCCCCATGACCGAAAAGCCCGTATCGCACCCGCAGCCCCCGGCAGGCGCGGCGGCCCGCCAGCGCACCTGCGCGGTGTGCGGTGCGCCCTTCGCCCCCGACGAGCGGACCGGGCTCGAAGTGCTGATCGACGGCAAGATCCGCTACGTCGCGGTGCATTCCGGCCACAGCACGCACGCCCCGGCCCGGGAGCGGCCGGCCCCGGCGCCGCCGGTCCGCGGCGCCGCCGCCTGAGGCACGACGGCACTCCGCACTGCGGGAGACGTGAGCAGCGAAGCGCCGGTGCGACCGTGGAGGGGCCGGCTGGGAGACGAGTGCCCGCGTTCGGGGCCGGTTCCCTTCCACCGCCGCGGTTTCTTCTCGCTTGCGCCGAAAGGAAGCACCATGACCACGACCGAGGTGGCGCCCGCCGACCAGGCGGCCGTCGCAGCGCTCACCCGGCGGCTCCTCGTGGCCCGGGTGCACCAGCACACCGCGTCGATCGCCGATCCGTTCACCGAGGACGCCACGCTGCCCCTGCCCGGCCTGCCGGTTCCCGGCACGACCACCTCCGCGGCATGACCGGCGCCGTTCGCCGCGTCCCGCCCGGGCCGCCGCGCCGGGCCGCCCCGGGAATCCTGCGGAAGCTGCGCGCGGACCGGCTCGGCCTGATGAGCGAGGCGGTCCGCGAGTACGGCGACGCGGTCCGGGTGGCGATCGGCCCGAAGACGCTCTACATCTTCAACCACCCCGACCACGCCAAGCACGTGCTCGCGGACAACGCGGCCAACTACCACAAGGGCATCGGCTACACCGAGGCCAAACGCGCGCTGGGCGACGGGCTGCTGACGTCGGAGGGCGCGCTGTGGAAGGAGCAGCGGCGCACCATCCAGCCGGTGTTCCAGCACAAGCGGATCGCCGCGCAGGCCGACGTGATCATCGACGAGGCGCTCGGCCTGGTCGGGCGACTCTCGGCGCACCGGGACTCCGGCCGGCCGGTGGACGTGCTGACCGAGGTCACCGCGCTCACCCTGGGCGTGCTCGGCAGCACCCTGCTGGACACCGACCTCGGCGAGTTCGACAGCGTCGAGCACTCCTTCGAGGCCGTCCAGGACCAGGCCATGTTCGAGATGGAGACCCTGGGCCTGGTGCCGCGGTGGCTGCCGCTGAAAGGGCAGCGGGCGTTCCGGTCGGCGCGCGACCACCTGCAGGAGGTCGTCGGGGTCCTCGTCGAGCGGCGGAAGGGCCGGCCGTCCGCGGCCGGCGACGACGTGCTGACCCGGCTCATCGCCTCCACCGCCAAGGAGACCGACAAGCGGGTCGCCGACCGCCGCATGCGCGACGAGCTGGTGACGCTGCTGCTGGCCGGGCACGAGACGACCGCCAGCACCGTCGGCTGGACGCTGGACCACGTGAGCAGGCACCCGGAGGTCCGGGACCGGCTGCACGCGGAGGCGGTGGCGGTCTACGGCGACCGTCGTCCGGAGTACGCGGACCTGACCCGGCTGCGCTACACGCACATGGTGCTGCAGGAGGCCATGCGGCTGAACCCGCCGGTGTGGATCCTGCCGCGCCGGGCGGTCGCCGACGACGAGGTCGGCGGCTATCACGTGCCGGCCGGCGCCGAAGTGCTGATCTGCCCGTACACCCTGCACCGGCACCCGCGGTACTGGCCGGAACCGGAGCGGTTCGACCCGGACCGGTTCGACCCGGACAAGCCGGCCGACCGCCCGCGCTACGCCCACATCCCGTTCGGCGCCGGGCCCCGGTTCTGCGTCGGCAACCACCTGGGGCTGATGGAGGCCACCTTCATCATCTCCACGCTGCTGCGCGAGCTGCACTTCGACACCGTGCCCGGCCGGAGGCCCGAGCCGGAGCCGATGATGTCGCTGCGCCTCGGCGGCGGGCTCCCCCTGACCGTCCGTTCCTTCCCGGAAGCCGGCCGTTCCGCGGCCTGACACGTCCGACGTCGCGAAAGTGAGTGATACATGAGTGACCAGGCGGAGCACCCCTACGGCCGGCCCGAGGAGCACCCGAAGGCCGCGGACTTCGCGAAGCTGCGCGCCGCCGTCGCCGACGAACGCGTCCGCGAGCACTTCCCGTACCGGTTCCTGGCGGCCAACGAGACCTTCGGCCGCCTGGTCGACGCGACGGCGTACCGGATCCTCGCCTCGATCGGCGCCCTGCCGTCGGCCGACGGGATCTCGGTCCAGCAGGCCAAGCAGGAGCTGTCGATCCCGTGGCGCCGGACGATCCCGCTGCACTTCCTCTACGAGAAGCTTTCGGACTCGGGGATCTTCACCCGGGACGGCGGCCGCTTCGTCCCCGGCCCGGTGACCGTCCCGGTGTGGGAAGACGTCGCGGCCGAGCTCGCCGCGCGGGAGCCCGGTGCCGCCGTCGCCACCGAGATCCTGCAGACCCTGGTCGACGAGGCGAAGAAGTTCTTCGCCGGTGAGGCGACGGGCGACGAGATCCTCTTCGCGCCGCAGCAGCTTCCGCTGTGGCTGAAGTACTTCTCGAACGACAACCTGCTGTACTCGATCAACAACAAGGTGGGCGCGGAAGCGCTGTCCCGCCTGGTCCCCGACGGCGGGATCGAGATCCTCGAAATCGGCGGCGGCTGCGGCAGCGGCGCCGAGCAGGTGCTGCGGACGCTCGGCTCCGACGTCAAGCGCTACCGGTTCACCGAGGTCGCCGAGACGTTCGCCCGGCACGGCGAGAAGGCCGCCGCCGCGGCGGCGTCCCCGACCACGACGGTCGAGTCGGCCCGCATCGACATGACGCTGCCCTGGGAGGCCCAGGGCGTCGAGCCCGGCACGTTCGACGCGGTGTACGCGGTCAACTGCTTCCACGTGGCACCCGACCTCGACTTCGTGATCGCCGAAGCGGCGAAGGCGCTGAAGCCGGGCGGGGCGGTCGTCGTGTCCGAATGCGTCCGTCCCACGAAGCTCGCCCGGCCGATCCACGCCGAGATCATCTTCGACTTCCTGGACAGCTTCACCGACGTCATGACCGACCCGGTGAAGCGGCCGACGCACGGCTTCCTGACGCCCGCGGCGTGGCGTGCCACGTTCGAGGCGGCCGGGCTCGCCGACGTGACGGTGCTGCCGGACGTGGACGCCATCGCCGAGGAGTACCCGGACTTCGTCGTGGGCAGCGTGATCGCCCGCGCGGCACGATAAGGAGCCCGCGATGGTCGCCGGTCTGGTCCGGTTCGCCGTACGCCGGTCGCTGCGGGACACCCGGTACGTCCGGGTCGTCCCCCGGCGCCGGGCCACCGGCCTGGTCGCCGAGGTGTACCGGCAGGTGGAGCGGGACTTCAGCATGCTCGCCCCACCGGTCGCGCTGCACTCGGCGGCGCCGGAGGCGATGGCCGCCGCGTGGTCGGTCCTGCGGGAAACCCTGCTGGCGCAGGGCATGGCCGGCCGCGCCGCCAAGGAGGCGGTGGCGACCGGGGTGTCGGCGGCCAACAGCTGCCCCTACTGCGTCGACGTGCACGGCATGACGCTGGCCGCGATCCCGGCCGAGCCGGACACCGCCCGGCTCGAGGACTGGGCGCGCGCGTCCGCGACGGGAGCGGCGGACGCCCCGCCGTTCCCGGCGGCGCACGCACCCGAGCTGGTCGGCGTCGCCGTGGCGTTCCAGTACTACAACCGCATGGTCAACGTGTTCCTGCGGGAGTCGCCGTTCCCGGCGCACGTGCCGGAGTCGGCCAAGCCGCAGGCGCGGCGCGTGCTCGGCGGCGTGCTGCGGCCACCGTCGGGTCCGGGCCCGCGGCCGGGAGAGTCGCTGGAACTGCTGCCGGAGGCGCCCCTGCCGGAGGACCTGGGCTGGGCGCGGCCGAACGCGGTCGTGGCCGACGCGTTCGCCCGCGCCTACGCGGCGACGGAGGCCGCGGGCGCCCGTTCGGTGCCGGCGGCGGTCCGCACGCTGCTGCACGACCGTCTGTCCACATGGGACGGACAGCCGCCGGGCCTCAGCCGCGCCTGGCTCGAGGAGGCGGTGGCCGGCCTCGCCGAGGCCGACCGCCCGGCCGGCCGCCTCGCCCTGGCGATCGCGCTGGCGTCCTACCAGGTCGACGAGGGTCTGGTCGACGCCTTCCGCACCACGGCCCCCGCCGACGACACCCTGGTAGAGCTGGCCGCCTGGGCGAGCATGGCCGCCGCCCGCCGGGTCAGCACCTGGCTGGCCGTCAGCCTCGACCCCGCCTGACCAGCGAACTCGCGTGCCCGGACGGGCAGTGTCGCCATCCGGGCACGCGAGTTCGCCTTCCCGCTACCTCAGCCGACCCTCCAGGTACGCCAACCGACCGTCTGGGTACGCAGGCCGACCCTCCAGGTACGCGAGATGCCCCTCCAGACACGCGAGATGCCTCTCCAGACACGCGAGATGCCTCTCCAAGCACGCGTGTGACCCCTCCGCGCAACCCGGCGCACCGCAAACTTCGCGTGCGCAGAGGGACAACCTGCGTACCCAGAGGGTCGGCTCGCGTACCCGGACGGTCGGCTCGCGTACCCGGAGGGTCGGTTCAGCGCGGGAGGGCTGAGCGGCGCCAGGCGCCGGGGCCGTTGCTCCAGGACGTACCGGACCACGCCGAGCGCGCGGGCGCCGGAAGTGGCCGCGAAGCGGACGCGGCGAGCCCGGCGAGCACCGTCACCAGCGCCGCCAGGCTCTCGTCGTCCGCTTCGCCGCGCATGACCCGGATCAGATCGTTCGTCACCGACATCGCCGTCTCCGTCAGATCGGCAGGTTGCCGTGCTTGCGGGCGGGCCCGGGCCGGCGCTTGTCCTGCAGCATCGCCAGGCCGCGCGCGATCGCGGCGCGCGTGTCGGCCGGGTCGACGATGTCGTCGACCAGGCCGCGCTCGGCGGCGTACTGCGGGTTGAGGTACTCCTCGGTGTACTCCGCGACGAGCCGGGCGCGCAACGCCGCCGGGTCCGCCGCGGCCGCGAGGTCGCGGCGGTACAGCACGTTCACCGCGCCCTCGGCACCCATCACCGCGATCTCGTTCGTCGGCCAGGCCAGCGACAGGTCGCACCCGATGGACCGCGAGTCCATCACGATGTACGCGCCGCCGTAGGCCTTGCGCAGGATCACCTGGATCCGCGGCACGGTCGCTTCGCAGTAGGCGTGCAGCAGCTGCGCGCCCTGGCGGATGATCCCGCTGCGCTCCTGCTCGACGCCGGGCAGGAAGCCGGGGACGTCGACCAGGCTGACCAGGGGGATGCCGAAGGCGTCGCAGAACCGCACGAACCGGGCGGCCTTCTGCGACGCCGGCCCGTCGAGCACCCCGGCGAACACCACCGGCTGGTTGCCGACGAGCCCGACGACCCGGCCGTCGACGCGGGCGAGCGCGCAGAGCACGTTGCGGGCCCAGCCCGCGTGCAGCTCGAAGAACTCTTCGTCGTCGGCGATCTCCGCGAAGACGTCCCGCATGTCGTACGGCTGGTTCGGCTCCGCCGGGACGATCTCGGCCAGCTTCGGGCGGTAGTCGTCCGCCGCGCCGGTCGGGGCCGTCGCGGGCGGCTGATCGAGGTAGTTGGACGGCAGCAGGGAAATCAGGTGCCGCACGTCGGCGAGGCACTCGTGCTCGTCGTCGTGGACGACGGTGGCGACGCCCGAATGCGTCCCGTGGACGTCGGCTCCGCCGAGCTCCTCGTGGCTGACGCGCCGTCCGGTCACGGCCTCGACCACGTCCGGTCCGGTCAGGTACATCCGCGCGGTGTCGCGCACCATGAAGGTGAAGTCCGCCAGCGCCGGCGAATAGGCGGCACCGCCGGCGCACGGCCCGAGGATCACGCTGATCTGCGGGACGACCCCGGAGGCGTCGACCTGACGGCGGAAGATCCCGCCGTAGCCGTCGAGCGCGAGCACGCCTTCCTGGATGCGCGCGCCGCCGCTGTCGTTCAGGCCGATCACCGGTGCGCCGTTCGCCACCGCGAGGTCGAGCACCTTCTGGATCTTCGCCGCGTGCGCCTCCCCCAGCGACCCGCCGAAGAGCGTGAAGTCCTGGGCGTAGACGAACACGCGGCGGCCGTCGATGGTGCCGGAGCCGGTGACGACGCCGTCGGTGTGCGGCCGGTTCCCGGCCAGCCCCGGCCCGGTGGCCTGGTGCCGCCGGTACGGCTCGAGCTCCAGGAACGAATCTTCGTCCAGCAGCAGCGCGAGCCGTTCCCGGGCGGTGAGCTTGCCCAGCGAGTGCTGGCGGCGCACCGCGTCGAGCTTGCCGTCGGCGATGTGCCCGCGCAGCTCCCGCCGCCGCTGCCGCAGCAACGGCATGTCCGGCGGCGGCGCGGGGACGGAGTCGGCGGCCGCGGCGAGCGCGATCACCTGCGCGTCCCCGGTTTCGCCGCCCCGGCCGAGCCGGCGGCGCCCGGCGCGGAGCTCGGCCGGGACGGGCACCACGTCCGTCTCGTCCGCGCGCTGGGCGCCGCTGTCGGAGGAACCGCTCACGCGGCATCCCTCACTCGCTCTTCCCGGTCGCGCTCGATCTCGGCGACGATGTCCGACCACACGATGCCCCGGCCGAGCCGCGGCATCGGGTGGGTGACGACCTCGTCCGGCGGGCTCGCCACGGGGACGAACCGCACCGGTGCCGCGCCGGGCTCCGGGCTCCTTGCTTCACTGGCGGTCACGGGCAGACCTCCTCCGTCAACGCGGTCCCGGCTCGTCCGGGACCGCCGTCCTCGTGCGCGACGTCCTCACGCCGCGCGGGCCCGGGCGTCCACGTCGTGGTAGCCCCCGCCGTAGAAGACGAGCGCCTGCTCGCCGGTCCCGGAGTTGGCCGCGACCACCCGGCCGAGGAAGATCGAGTGGTCACCACCCTGGACCACCTGTGCCACTTCGCACTCGAGCCAGGCCAGCGCGCCGGTGAGCAGCGGTGCGCCGGTCTGCGCGCCGATGGTGCAGTCCACCGTGTCGAACTGGGCCATCCCGTGCGGCCGCCGCCAGTCGGCGAAGTACTTCGACAGGCCCTGCTGGTCGGACGCGAGGATGTTCACCGCGAACGAGCCGGCGGCGACGATCGAGGCGTGCATGCGCGCCGCCTTCGACACGCAGCAGAGCACGAGCGGCGGGTCCAGCGACACCGACGTGAACGCGTTCGCCGTCATGGCGTGGGCGCCCTCGCCGCCGACGGTGAGGACCGTGACGCCCGTCGCGAAACGGGACATCACCTGCCGCAGCGCCGGCTGCGGCGACAGGTCCCGGCGGGCCGGTGACTTCGGCAGCCGCTTGAACGGCCGCCGCTCGACGGAGTTTCCTCCTGCCTGGGCCACTTCACGCTCCCTTGCCGTTGAGCGCCGAAGCCACCGTGTACGGCCTCAGCGCCTCCAGCAGCGCCTCGGGCACCCGCGCCGGCACGGTCGCGTTGTTCGGCCCGCGCATGCACGCGATCCGCTGCCGCCCGCGCGCCACCAGCCGCTCGCCGTCCGGGTGCAGGTGCACGTAGTCGAACGTGAACTGCAGCTGGGTCTGGGTCAGCTCTTCCAGGCGCAGCCGGATGGACAGGTGGTCGAACCCGGTGATCTCGGCGAAGAACTCGCACTCCACGCGGAGCGTGTAGAGCTTGAGGTCGTCGCGGATCTCCTCCAGGACCGCCGGAGCCTTCTCCAGGAGGAACATCTCGCGGCAGCGACCCTGCCACCGCACGTAGTTGACGTAGTAGACGTTGCCCACCATGTTGGTCTCTTCGAAGCCGACCGTGTGGCGGATCTCGTAGTAGTCGGTCATCTCAGTTCCCCTCTGCCTGGAGCACGGCGAAGACCACGGGGTCCGGCCGGTCGTTGACCGTGGTCGACCAGGTGGCGATCAGGGCGCCGCCGCAGGCGAGCAGGGCCCATCCGTCGGGTTCGACCCGGCGGACGGTGAGCGCCTGGGTCATCAGGCCGGTCTTGCGCACGCATTCCAGTGCGCTCCACACCCGGGTGTTGGCCACCGCGAGCGGCTCACCGGTGTCCGCGGCCAGCAGCCGGCCGACCGCGACGAGCTCTTCGCCGAGCAGCCCGGCCCAGTCCTCGTCGGTCCGCTCGATCGCGCTCTCGATGTCGCACGTGACCTGCCCGGTGCCGGTGACGGCCAGGGTCAGCTGCGCCGTGTGCGACGCGCTCACCTCGACGCCGTCCGATTCCGGCTTGCCGTCCGGGCGGTAGCGGATCTCGACCTGGCGGTCGAGGCTCCGGCTCGCGGCCAGCGCGGTCTGGGCCCGCCGCTCGGCGATGCCTTCGGCCGGGCTGCCCACCGGGTCCGGCTCGACGACCACCGACCTGGTCCCGCCGAGCAGCCGCTCGCACGCCCGCTCCACGTGGGACCCGAGCATCGACGGGACCCACGGGCCCGCGCCGTCGCGCTTGCGCACCGCCCGCAGCATCAGCCCTTCCCAGCGTTCGACCAGGGTGCCGTCCGGGTTGCGGACGTCGAGGTCGTAGACGTAGCTGTCGTCCTCCTGGTACCGCTCGCGGGCGTCGAGCAGGACGTACTCGTCGTGCTGCACGCCCGGCTCGGCCAGGTACAGCTTCTCGATGCCCTGCGGCAGCAGCGTCGCGTCGGGGATGCAGCACTGGATCGCGTGCATCATCGCGTCCCGGGTGCCCGGGTCGGCGAGCAGCTGCTCCTGCGGCAGGAACGGCGCGAACCAGTTGACGTTCGCGGTGGTCGCGATCTCGGCGACGGCGTGCCGGGCACTGGCCCGCCGGTAGCCGACGACGCGCTGGAACCGCTTGCCCTGGAACAGGACCGAGCCGTAGAGCTCGCTGATCGGCTCCACCGGGACCGGTGGCAGCGGGACGTCCCGCCGCACCGCGGCACCGAGCTCCGCCGGGCGGGCGAAGTTCAGCCGGGCGCGGAAGTGATCGGCGCTGAAGCCGGTCTCTTCGCTGCGGAGGACGACGTCCACCGTGTCGGCGTCCCGGGCCAGCGCGGCCAGCCGGATCGTCGTCGACCGGCCGGGCGAAACGATGATCGGCCGGAGGAACTCGACGTTCTCGAGCACCGGGGTCCCGCCGCGGCCGAGCGTCGCCGTCGCGGCCTGGGTCATCGCCTCCATGCCCAGCACGGCCGGGAAGAGCAGCTGGCCGTCGAGCAGGTGGTCGGCCAGGTACGGGTCGCTGCCCGCGGACAGCTCGGCCTCGGTGATCAGCTCGACGCCGGGGTAGTGCACGACCGCCCGGTCGATGAACCGGGTCAGCGGCAGCTCGCGCCGCTGGATCGGCAGCGTGGGCAGGCCGTTCATCCGGCCGCAGATCACCAGCACCGGCGGGGTGGCCGGGTCGGAGAGCAGCCGGCGCAGGATGGCGATGCCGTCGTCGAGCGGGATCGGCGTGATGCCGTCGCGCTGCAGGGCGCTGACCACGCCGAGCTTCTCGCCCATGCCGGTGCCGGACCAGACCGACCACTCCAGGGCGATCGCCCGCGCCTGCGGGTACTCGCGGCCGAAGCGCAGGGTCGCCTCGGTCATCCAGTCGTTCGCCGTGGAGTAGTGCGCTTCACCGCGCAGGCCCGCACGCCCGATGATGCTGCCGAACGTGACCAGCAGCTTGATGCGGGTCTTGTCGACGGCGTCGAGGACGGCGCTCAGGCCGCCGATCTTCGGGGCCAGCGTCTTGCGGAAGGTGTCCTCGGTCAGGCTGAACAACGCGGCCGGCTCGTTGCGGCCGGCGCCGTGCATCACCGCGGTGACCGGGCCCAGGTCGGCCTGCATCCGGGCGACGGCCTCGGCGACCTGCGCGGCGTTGGTGACGTCGGCCCGCTCGTAGCGGTACCGGACACCGGCCGCCTCCATGCGGTCGAGGTTCTCCGCCAGTTCGGCGTCCTGTTCGGGGTCGCTGCGGCCGAGGAGGGCCAGCTTCGCCCCGGAGTCCTTCGCCAGCGCCAGCGCGCTTTCCGCGGTGATGCCCTTGCCACCACCGGTGACCAGCAGGACGTCGGTGCGGTCGAGGGTCTCCGGGATGGGCCCGGCCGGTGCGGCCGGGAGGCCGACCAGCCGCGGCACCGTGCGGCCGCCTTCGCTGTCGTAGCGGGCTTCGGTGAAGTCCGTCGTCGCGGCGACCTCGGCGACCACCGCCGTCACCGCCGCTTCGATCGCCGCCGGGTCGGACGGAGTCGGGTCGGCCAGGTCGACGATCGTCGTCTTGGCCGACGGGTCCTCCAGCCGCAGCGTCTTGGCCAGGCCGTTGGCGCCGAACCCGTGGTGCACCACGACGAACCGCGTGCCGTTGGGTGCGGACAGCAGGGTCCGGGCCGCGTCGAGGAACAGCCCGACGTGGCTCGAATCGCAGTCCGCCGGCAGGCACAGCAGCACGCCGTCACCGGCGCCACTGCGGGCGAGCGCCGCACGCAGCGGCTCGGCGAGCTGGTTCCGCGGTGTGGAGAAGACCTGCCACTCCGCGGCCCCGGTGCCCGGGGTGAGGTCCGCGGCCGGGCGCGCCGCGGGCAGGTACTCGACCGCGAACGGGCGGACCCACGGCCCGATCCCGGGCGCCTCGCCCTTCCCGGCACCGTCGTCCGGCTTCGCCGTCTGCGCCAGTTCGTCGATCATCTCGGCGAGCTCGCCGAGGCAGACCGTGGCGAAGTTCGGCATGCCTTCCAGGGCCGGCCGGCCCAGTGCCCGGGTGACGTCGTTGACCAGCTGTCCCACGGTGATCGACGACAGGTGCAGGTCGTCGAGCGGGTGGGTGTCGGCGGTGACCGACTCCAGCGGCAGCTCGACGCGCTCGGCGGCGAGCTTGCGGAGCAGGTCGAGGGTGCTGCCGCTGTCGGCGGTGTCCGCGACCTCGGCCTCGGCGACCTGGGCCCGCTCCGCGGCCAGCTCGGCGGCGAGGTCGGCGTCGATCGCCGGCGCGGCCTCGCAGGGGCTGGCCAGGAACCGGAACACCCCGTCGGCCGGCAGTTCCCGGACGACGCGGCCGGCGAACAGCCGCTCCGCGGTGACCGGGGCGCCCAGCGCGAAGGCCGCGCCCAGCACCCGCAGCACGCCGGCGAGGGACGCGTTGTCCGTGTCCAGCGCCAGCACCGGCGTGCCCGGTGCGATCTCCTCGAACAACCCGGTGAGCACCCGGCCGGGGCCGACCTCGATCACCAGGTCGCTGCGCTCGGCGACCTTCGCCGCCGCCTCGCGGAACCGGACCGGCAGCACGATCTGGTCGCGCAGCAGCTCCGAAAGGTTCTCCGCGGCGTGCAGGACGTCGCCGGTCACCGTGGAGACCACCGGGCGCTCGAGCCGCGCGAAGCTGAACTCGCCGAGCCGCTCGATCATCGCGGTCGCCGCGGGCTCGACCTCCGGGGAGTGGAACGCGTGCGAGACCCTGATCCGGGCGGCACCGACCCCCTGGGCCTTCGCCCGGTCGACCACCCGGTCGACCGAGGCGGCAGGCCCGGAGATCACCGTCTGCTGGGGTGCGTTGTAGCCGGCGATGACGACGTCCGAGCCCAGGCCGAGCTCCTCGGTCCGGCCGGGCGAGGCCGCGATGCCGGCCATCGCGCCGGTGCCCGGGCCGACCTCGGTCGCCATCACCTTGCCGCGGATCTTCGCCAGCTTCAGCACGTCCCGCTCGCCGACCGCGCCCGCCCAGTGCAGGGCGGTCAGTTCGCCGAGGCTGTGCCCGGTGGCCGCGTCGGCTTCGATGCCGAACGCGCGCAGCACGCGCAGCCCGGCGAGCGAGCCGGTGACGATCCGCGGCTGCGCCACCTCGGTGGCGACCTGGTCACCGGTCGCCGGCAGCCCCGCGGCGTCGTGGATCTCGGCGGCGGCCGCGAACCGGCGGCGCAGCGCGCTGTCCCCGCCGCGGCCGGATCCCTGGCCGGGGAACAGGAACCCGATCTTCGGCGCGACCGGGCGCGAGCTCGCGAAGATGCCGTCGGCGGCGTCGAAGATCGAGGGGCCGTCTTCGAGCAGTTCGAGCAGCCGGGTCAGCTTCCGCTCGGCCTGCTCCGGGTTCGCCGCGACGACCGCGGCCCGGACCGCCTTGCCCGACAGCTCCCCGGCCAGCGAGCCGGCCAGGTCGGTCAGCTCGGCGAAGGACAGCTTGGGCACCACCTCGAGCAGCGCGGCGATCCGGCCGCGCAGGGTGGCGACGTCGTCGGCGTCGAGCAGCAGCAGCTCGGCGTCCTGGCGGCCGGCGACGAGGCTCCGCGAGCGCTCGTCGAGGTCGCCCCGGCGCGCCGCGTTCGGCGGCTCGGCCACCGTGACGTGCGAGTTGATCCCGCCGAAGCCCATCGCGGACACGCCGGCGCGCACCGGCTGGTCCGACGGCCACAGCGTGGCCTCGCGCGGCACGTACATCCGGGCCGAGTCGCCGGTCAGCGACTCGTGCGGCACGAAGTGCCCGGTGGCGGGCGGGATGACCTGGTGGTACACGGACAGGGTGGCCTTGATCAGCCCGGCGACGCCGGCCGCGGCCTTGGTGTGCCCGATGTTGCCCTTGATCGTCGACAGCGCGGCCGGCTTGGCCAGCGGGTCCGCCTCCCGGCGCGCGGTGGAGAGCGCCTCGATCTCCGTGGCGTCGCCGAGCGCGGTGCCGGTGCCGTGCCCCTCGAAGTAGGAGACGGTCTCGACGCCGTAGCCCGCGCGGGTGTAGGCGCGCTTCAGGGCGAGCTGGTGGCCGGCGGCTTCCGGCCGCGTGATGCCGCCCTTGCCGTCCGAGGAGATGCCCCAGCCGGTGACCGTGGCGTAGATCCGCTTGCCCTGCTCGATCGCGTCGGCTTCGCGCATCAGCACCAGCATGCCCGAGCCTTCGCCCGGCCAGAAGCCGTTCGAGTCGGCGTCGTAGACCTTCATCTCGCGCTTGGCCAGCGCCCCGGTCTTGGCGAAGCCGATCACCTCGAACGGGTCGATCGAAAGGTCGACACCGCCGGCGATGCCGACGTCGAGGTCGCCCTGAGCCAGCGCGTTCGCGGTGCTCACCACGGAAAGCAGCGAGGACGAGCACGCGCCGTCGACGGTGTAGCCGCCGCCGGCGAAGTCGAAGTGGTTGCAGACGCGCCCGGCGATGGTGTTCGCCAGGCCGCCGGCGAGGGTGTCCTCGTTGATTTCCGGGAACGGCTCCTTGTACTGGACCTCCAGCTCGCGCAGGAAGTCCGCCGTCTCGTCGTCGGCCCAGCCGCGCTCGGCCAGCGCCGCGGCGACCGTGCGCCGGACGTAGGGCCAGCGCAGCCGCAGGACGTTGGCCCGGGAGAACTCACCGGTGAGGCTGTTGCCGATGACGACGCCGGTGGCGGTCTTCGGCGCCCCTTCGCCCTCGGGGAACCCCGCGTCGGCGAGCGCCTGCTCGGCGACGTCGAGGGCCAGCCAGTGCGTCGTGTCGGTGGCCCGGAAGGTGCTGCCCGCGACCTTGTGGGCGACCCGGTCGAACTCGTAGTCGCGCAGCACCGCCGCGTTCTGCGCGTAGAACCGGTCCGGCGCCTTCGGGTCGGCCGAATAGTAGTCCGCCCGGTTCATCCGTTCATCGGGCAGTCTCCGGAAGGCCCGGCGGCCGGCCAGCACGTTCTCCCAGAGCTCCTCCGGGGAACTTGCGTCCGGATACCGGAGGCCGATACCCACGATCGAAATCCGCTCACCGCTCATGCCCACGCACTCCCACTGGCTCTTGTTTCCTTCGGGGGTTCCGGGTGGCGGAGCCCCCGGCCCGGGGCGGAGCCCCGGTTATCGCGGCCCCAGTAATCCATCCGGTTCCAGCATGGCTCCGCCTGCCGGTCACGTCTTCTTTCACCATGCCCGCGGCCACTTGGTCCGCACGCAGCGACAACTCGAGTTCCATAGTGGACAGACGCCGTTCAGTCGGCGAACTGCCCCGGTCGCCTGCCCTCGCCGGCCGGGCCGCGGTAGGCCTGTGCGATGTCGAGCCACCGGTCGGCCAGCGCGCCCTCGGCCCGCAGGCCGAGGTCGTCGCGGTGCCGTCGGCGGGTGACCAGCAGGCAGAAGTCCTCCGCCGAGCCGGTGACCCGCTCCGGCGAGTCTTCGGGCCCGAAGGTCCACAGGGCGCCCGAGGGCCCGGTGATCTCGAACCGGAACTCGGTGTCCGGCGGCGTCAGCCGGTTCGCTTCGTAGCCGAAGTCCCGGACGCGGACGGCGAAGCCGACGAGGTGGCGCAGCCGGTCGGTGCGCTCCGGGCGCACGCCGAGCGCGTCGGCGACGTCCTGGCCGTGCCCGAACAGCTCCATCATCCCGGCGCACGCGAGGACGTAGGGCGGCAGCGGCCGCACCAGCCACGGCACGAGCTGGTCGCCCGGCACCGCGGCGAGCGCCTTGATCGCGGTGTCGCGATCGGCCCGCCACTTCGTCAGCAGGACCTCCGCCGGATCGTGCTCGAACTCCTTCAGCGCCGCGTTGACGGCGACGTCGAGCCCGCCGGTGAGCGACTTCGTCACCGCGACGAAGACCTCCGGCTGCGCCGCGGCCAGCCCGGCGATGCGGAGGATGAACGTCAGGTGGGCGATCTGCTCCCGGACCCGCCAGCCCGGCGCCGGGGTCGGGGTCTCCCACTGCGCCTCGGTGAGGCCGGCGACGAGCTCGTCGACCACGGCGGCCTCGGCGGTCAAGTCGGCGATCACGCCCGTCGTGTCAGTCACCTGTGCCGTCCTCTCGAACATCGGTATGTCATGGGTGGGCCCGCGGTGGCCGCGGGGGCGGGGGTACCGCCACCGCGGCCACCGGGGACGGCGGATCGGATGCGCCGGGACGACGGCCGGACCCGGACTCGGGGTCGGTTGTCCCGGGGCTGCGAAGGCCCGGCGCCGATCTGCCTTCCGGTCGTCACGTGCCGCGACGACCGGAGTTTTCACTTGCCCGGTGGTTCAGCTGCCGGCCACCAGGTCCAGCTTGGAAACCGCGCGGCGGCCGGTGATGGATCCGTCGGGCGCCGGGGCGCCGTACTTGACGTCGACGCCGCGGTCCTGCAGGGCACGGACGATGCCGGGCACGGCCCGCTCGGCCAGCGCGGCGATCGTCATGGCCGGGTTCACCGTCAGCGCGCCGGGCACCGACGCGCTGTCGGTCACGAAGATGCCCGCGTGGTCGCGCAGCTCGTGGCTGGGGTGCAGGGCGGACGTCGCCGGGTCGTCCCCGATCCGGCAGGACGCCAGCGGGTGCACGGTGTACGCGCCGACGACGTCGTTGGTCCACGGGGACACCTTCGCCAGGCCGTCCTTCTCGATGATGGCCTTGCAGTCCGCGTCCGCCAGCGCCCAGCCGCGCAGGGTGTTCTCCGTGGGTTCGTAGCGCAGCGGCCCGCGGCCGAGCATCTGCTGCGAGATGCGGTAGGCGTTGCCGGTCGGCGGCGGCGTGCCGAAGACGCCTTCGTTGTCGTCCTCGGTCATCAGGAAGATCGTCAGCCAGTTGGCCCACTGCTCGAGGATCTGCTTCTTCTCCGCGCCGAACCACCGGGGCTCCTCGCCGCCGGGTGCCTGGGCGAGGATCGTGCCCAGCCCGGGCGGGAAGTACAGCTGCTCCAGCGAGTACCGCTCGTACTCCGGCAGCGAGCCGTCGAGCTTGTCCCAGTTCGCCACCGTCGGGCCCTTGCCGATGTGGTTGGCCGCGTAGACCGCGCCGTCCTCGCGGGAGAGCCCGAGCACCTCGCGCACCCGGTCCTCGTCGATGATGGCGGTGTTCAGCCGCTCGCCGTTGCCGGAGAAGTACCGGCCGACCCCGTGCGGCATCTTGCCCAGCGCCGCCTCGGAGCGCTGCAGGATCACCGGCGTCGCACCGGCGCCCGCGGCGATGATGACGACCTTCGCCTCGAGCACGCCGGATCCGGTGTGGATCCGGTAGTCCTCTTCGTCGATCAGGTCGTAGTGGACCCGGTAGCCGCCGTCCTCGGTCCGCTCCAGCCGCTCCACCTCGTGCAGCGGCCGGATCTGCGCGCCGTGCGCCAGCGCGGCGGGCAGGTAGTTCGTCAGCATCGACCGCTTCGCGTCGAACCGGCAGCCCGCCATCTGGAAGTTGCAGTTGGTGCACCGGTCGTTGTCCACCGCCACCGGGGCCGGGTTCGCCGTGCGGCCGGAGTGGTTGCAGGCCGCGGCCCACAGCCCACCCGCGTAGGAGACGTCGTTCCAGTCCTGTTTGGACACCGGGATCGACTCGTCCACCCGGTCGTACCACGGCTCGAGCGTGTCCCGGCTGATCTCCGCCGGCCACATGCGGCGGCCGATGCTGCCGTGGCGGTCGAAGACGAACTTCGGCGCCCGCGGCATCGCGGCGAAGTACACGACGCTGCCGCCGCCGACGCAGTTGCCGCCGAGCACGCTCATGCCTTCGCCGGCGACGAAGTCGAACACCCGCGTGTAGGACGAGCCCAGCATGTAGTCGTGGTCGAACTCCTCCGCGGCGAGCCACGGCCCGCGTTCGAGCACGACCACCTTCGCGCCACCCGCCGCGAGGTGGTACGCCGGGATCGAACCGCCGAAGCCGCTGCCGACGATGACGACGTCGGTCTTCTCGATTTCTTTTCGGGGGTTCCGGGTGGCGAAGCCCCCGGCCCGGGGCGAAGCCCCGGAGTTCACAGTTCCGCTCATGCCGGGCTCCCCGAAGGTGTCGTGTCGGGATGGAGGTCGGCCAGCTTGCGGCCGTAGGAGAACTTCGGGAACCGCCACAGCCCGTCGGCGTCCGGGAGCCGGTAGCCGAGGGCGAGCAGCCCGGGGTGGCCGGCTTCCAGCGCCTCCTTGGTGTGCCGGTGCGGGGCCGTGTCGAAGGCCATGTTGCAGAACAGGGCCAGGCTCACCCACCCCTCCTTCTCCGGGTGCCCCGGCTTGGTCAGCCGGGTCACCAGCGCCCGCCGGTGCTCGTACGGCAACGCGACGAACGGCGGGACGTCGAAGTCGAGCTCCAGCTCGACCTCGCCCGCGTACGACTTCGCGTGGTCGTTCAGCGACTGCACCAGGTACGGCAGGCCGGCGGTGATGCCGGTGGCGTCGTAGTTGAGCAGGTCGAGCGCACCCGCCTCCACCGCACCGGGCCCGGGCGCGGCCCCCGCCACGGCGCGGTCCTCCGGGTACCGCTTCTCCCCCGGCACGATCGTGTCGGCGTACGCCTCCAGGGTCAGCACCTGGACCTCTTCTTCGCTTGCCACCGGCCTACCTCCTCACCAGAACGTTGACGGCAGTGCGCTCACGCCGCCAGGGGCTTTTCGTCGCCGGCCGGCGCGGGCGGCGCCGCGGCGAGCTGCACCTTCTGCGCCGCCTGCTCGGCCTCGAACTTGATCCGCGCCTTGTTCGAGAAGTGCAGGCCCCACAGGTACATCCCGCGGATCAGGCACACCGACGCGGTGGCGAAGAACAGCCCGTAGGCGATGTGCGCGGCGGTGAAGAACCCGTACATCATCGCGATCCCGCCGCCGAAGGCGAACTGCGAAATCGGCTTCGACGGCGACGTGCCCGGGTCGGTCACCATGTAGTTCGTGTAGAGCACGAAGGCGATCCCGGTGCCCATCGCCAGCGCGCCGGGGATGGACGTGCCGAACAGCGCACCGCGCAGGAACGCCTGGACGACGAAGAACGACAGCCAGCCCGCGATCAGCCACATCCGGCCGGTCAGCATCGAGTTGAGCACCGTGCCCGAGATCAGGATGATCGCGACGATCAGCCAGCCGACCCAGGTGTCGACCTTCTCCGAGAAGTGGTACGGCGGCGTCATGTTGACCCACGGGAACACCAGCAGCATCACGGTGATCCCGAAGTTCGACGGGTTCATGTAGTGCCGCAGCCGGCCGTACACCGGCGCCTGCAGCACCCACTTGGCGCCGACCGCGACGACGACCCCGAAGATCATCGCCCAGACGTGGTCGTTGACGTAGGTCAGCATGTTCAGCGCCAGGCCGCTGATGTGCGCCGGGAACAGGAACTCCACCAGGCCCCGGAACCCGTTGCCGCGGAAGCGGACCTCCCGCTTGGTGACGCGAGCGTTGATGATCTCCAGCAGGATCTCCGTGGTGTACGCGGTACCCACGGCGAGGAAGGGGTACAGCCACGGCTGCTCGAAGCCGAGCACGGTGTAGCCGAGGATGTTGAAGATCGTGATCGAGATGGCGAAGCGGCGCAGGGCCGTGATGACCTTGTTGGTCCGCTTCGGCGGTGCAGTGTCCACTTTGGTCGTTATGGGCGTCGCCATGACGTCACATCTCTTCCTTCGCCTGGGTACCGAGCTGGAACATGTGGCAGCCGGGAGCGAGCTTCAGGTCCTGCGTGCGCAGCTGCCCGGTGCGGTCCCGCCACTGCAGGTGCACGGCCAGCGGACCGGAGACGTTTTCGCCCAGCCCGATCTGGACGTCGAAGCTGCGGCGGCCGGAGTGCCCGCTGCTGCCGTCGACGCGGCCCACGTACTTCTTGCCGTCCGCGGCGGTCACCGTGACCTGGGCGCCGATCGCCGGGGAACCGGCCGACGGCAGCGGCCCAGGTGCGACGGGGGCGTCCGTGCTCAGCTTGAGCTGCAGGAACTTGCCGGTCGGGGGACTGTCGTTGTGGTAGAAGACGGGCTGCTCCCACTGCCGCGCGACGGCGAACTCGGGCAGGCCGTCACCGTCCGTGTCACCGACGCCGATGCCGCGGGTGGGCACCGGAACGGCCAGGCCGAGCTTCGGCCCGAGGTCGACGTAGCTGCCGTCCGAGCGCTTCACGAAGAAGTGCAGCGTCTGGTCGCCGGCGAGGTCGTCGCCGGGCCGGGCGTTCGGCCACCAGAAGGGGTTGGACGTCAGGCCGTCGTTGGCGACCGCCAGCTCCTGCAGCTGCGGCCAGCGGTTGATCTGGCCCTTGATGAACCCGGTCGCCTGGGCGATCTGGACCTCACCGCTGTTGTTGAAGTCCTCGATCTTGGGGTCCCAGCCCCAGCCCGACCACGCGGTCCGCGTGTCGCCGCTTTCGTCGTGGAAGGGGGCGACGCCGTCCTTCAGCTGGTTGCGCAGGTCCGTCAGGTCCTTGGCGGTGTTCACGAACTGGAGGTTCGACTCCTCGACACCCCAGGAGGTGGTGATGTTGCTGACGAAGATGTCGTACAGGCCGTCGTGGTTGAAGTCGCCGAAGTCGACACCCATGCCCTTGAAGGAGTCGTTGCCGAGCACCTTCGACTTCGGTTCGGTGACCCCGCGGACCCCGGTGACCTCGCCGAAGGCCACGTGCCCTCGGGTCGACTTGTTGTAGAGCAGGTGGTCGTGCCCGAAGTCGTTGGCGATGTAGAGCTCGGGCAGGCCGTCGGCGTCGATGTCGGTGGCGCTGGCACCCAGCGTCCACCCGGAGCGGTCGCCGGCGGGGATCGCGTCCGAGGAGTCGGCGAACGACGCGGTCGGGTCCGTGCCCGCGGTGGCGCCGGTCCAGCGGTAGAGGTACTTGCCGCCGCCGTTCTTCGCGTGCGACATCGACTGGTTCAGCGTGATGCCGCCGTCGGCGTTCGGGTCGAGGATCCGGCTGTCCGGGAAGTAGTTGCCGACGAAGACGTCCACGTGCCCGTCGCCGTCGAAGTCGCCGATGGTCGCCGCGTTGCTGTTCCACAGTGGACCGTTGTACCTGCCGTCCGGGCCGCGCTTGCTGCCCGGCACCAGCTCGACCGGCTGGTAGGCCGAGGGGGTGAGCTGGGTGGCGCCTGCCCGCTGCAGGTACACCACCGGGGTGCGGCCCCAGTAGTAGACCAGGACGTCCATCCGGCCGTCTTCGTTGAAGTCACCGGGGACACAGCCCATCGGCGCCATGTAGTCCCACGTCGGCAGCGGCGCGGGGTTGAGCGCGAAGGGGGCGTAGCGCCCCTGGCCCTTGCCCGGCGTCGGCGTGACGACGACCTGGTCGCTGCGCGGGTCGACGAGGCAGAGGTCGTTGGCCAGGCCGTCGCCGTCGAGGTCGTTCATCGCGATGGCGGCGCCGGTCGAGGACATCCAGGCCGAGATGTGCTCGTACTGCTTGTTCAGCGTCCGGACGTACTGCGACTTCGCCGCCGCCGGCAACGCGATCGTCATCGGGGTGAACTGGAACTTGCCTGCCAGCTGGTCCTGCTCGGCGGCCGAGACGCTCGGCAGGCGCGCGACGAAGAACAACGTCAGCACCAGCGCGATCGCCACGAGGCCCGCGAGCTGCCGACGCAGCCAGCGTGTGGTCGCGGTCATTTGTTCACTCCTCCAAGGGTCAGCACTTCGCCGGCGATCCGCTGCCGCCAGGCCTCGAATGCCGGGAGCTCGCCGTCGACGACCTCCGCCGGGCGCACTTCCTGGGTGATCGCCGCCGCGCGCTCGGCGGGCAGCCCGCAGATCGCCCGCGTGGCGATCTCGGTCTGGGGGATCAGCACGCCACCGCGCACCCGGGCGTCGGCCGCGAAGGCACTGCCCTGGGCGAGCTGCCCGCGGTGCTTGCCCGCCCGCTCGGCGAGCTCGACCAGCTCGGCCTCGTCGACACCGCACGCGTACGTCGACGCCAGCCCGACCCCGGCGTACAGGTCACCGTGGCGGGCCGGGTCGAACCCGGCGATCGTCTTCGTCACCAGGTCGACGTCGGTGCCGCAGATGAACCACAGCGCCCGGCCGATGCCCTGGTCCATGGCCCGCAGCGAGTAGCCGCTGTACTGCCGGGACGGCCACGGGAAACCCGGCTCCTGGTACTGCTGCCGCACGTACTTCTCGGTCTTGAAGTACGCCTGGTGGAAGCCGTAGCCGTCGAGCACCAGCCAGCGCAGCAGCGGGTCGAACCGGTCGCCCTTGGGCCAGGCGAACCGCGGCAGCCGCGCCATCGCCCAGCCGACGCCGACCAGGATGATGTAGTGCTGGTTCGTCCCGCCCGGGCCGGCCACGAAGTCGTCGATGTGCCGCCGACCCCCGAACGGCAGGCCGTCGAGCATCGCGTAACCCATTCCCGCGCCTTCGTAGGCGAATCCGCGGAACTGTTCCGGAATGCGCCCCAGCCATTCCTCGCACTGGGCGGGGGTGCGCGCTTCCACGGCGTGCGCGTAACCGAGCAGGAATTTCTCTCCCACCGTTTCCAGCAATTCCTGAGCCTGCGGGCTCTTCTTGTGGAAACCACGCTTGTCCAGCGACGTCTCGGAGACGTCCGGTGTCAGGATGCGGCGCCTCAGCGCGCGCCAGCCGTCGCCCAACGCACTTCCCCCTTACGGGTTGCATAAATCTTTGGCCGAATACATCCACGGTCACAGATTCCGCACCGGCAGCTCTACTCCACGTTTGCCGCCGGGCCGCGGACCTGGGGTTCAGCTCGCCAGGCGGCGGGCGTCGGGCCGGAATTCCGCCCGGATCCGCGCGCGCCAGACCTCGTACATCGGGAGGTCGCCGTCGTCGCCGCCGGCGGCTTCGGTCCGGTCGGAGATCTCCCGCAGCGCCTGCACGGACAGGCCGGTGAGCACCTCGGCCGCCAGGTGGGTGTGCGCGGGCACGTAGGAGGCGTAGGTCCGCGCCTTGACCGCGAAGACCACGCCCAGCGCGAGCTGGTCGTGGTACTCGCCCGCGGCGCGGCGCAGGACCGCCAGCCCGCGCTGGTCGGACCCGCCGGCGAACGTCGAGGCGAGCCCGACGCCGCTCCACAGGTCCGCCCGGCGGTGTTCGGCGAACCGCCCCACCGCGGCGGCGGCCGCGGCCGGGTTCCCGCCGTTGATGAACCAGAGCGCCCGGCCGACTCCTTGGTCGAAGGCGCGGGAGAAGTACTCCGGCCGGCCCGCCCACGGGTAGGGCACCGGCTCGGCCTGCTCGCCCACCCACTTCTCCGTGTCGAAGTAGGCGCGGTCGAACCCGTAGCCGTCGACGGCGAGCCAGCTCATCGTCGGGTGGTAGGCCACCCCGGTCAGCTCCGGCAGGATGTTCTTCCACAGCGGCCGCGGCAGCCGCGCCATCGCGAAGCCGATCCCGATGTAGGTCAGGAAGATGTACGGGCGGGCCGGCCCCTCCAGCAGCTCGCGCGTGCGGTCGCGGCCGCCGCCGGGCATCGCGTCGAGGATGGTGTAGCCCATCGTCGCGCCCTCGTAGGCGAACCCGCGCTGCTCCGGCTCGATCAGGGCGAGCCGGCGCTCGATCTCCCACAGCGGCGCACCTTCGATGGCCCATTCGAACCCGCACACCACCGCCTGCGGCACCGCCTCCAGCCGGGCCGTCGCGTCGGTGTGGGTGACCGGGAAGCCGCGCTCGGCGAACCCGACCGATCCGAGTGAAGGAGCGAGGAACCGCTTGCGCAGCACTCCGACTAAAGTGGACATCTTCGTTTCGTCCCTTGGCTCGGCGGGTGTTCAGGCGACGGCGCGCAGGTGCGGCCGCGAGGAGGCGAGCATGCGCTGGGTGAACGGCGACTGCTTCGACGCCAGCGTGATCGCGATCGGCGCGTCGGTCGGGGCCAGCGCGCGCAGCCCGATCCGGACGGCGGAGCGGCCGTGCGGAGCCACCTTCACGGCCTGGTAGGCGATCGAGAACCGCGGCCCGGTGATGCCCGGCTGGTGCTGCGCGACCGCGATCGCGGTCCACTGGCCGGCCGGTGCGCCGTGGATGGTCAGCTCGCTCGAGGTCATGTTCGCCATGCCGGTGAAGGCGACCGGACCGCACTGGGGCACCGGGTCGGCGAAGAGCCCGACCAGCGTGTCCGCGGGGGCCGAACCGGCGGGCAAGTCCAGCTGGATCCCCAGCTCGCCGGTGCCCGTCTGCAGCGACGCGCAGTTGCGGCCGGCGGCGCGCAGCGTCCGCAGCGGCGGCAGCCTGCGCAGCGTCGGGGAAATGGCCACGAGCAGCTCGGCGACCTGCGGCTCCCGGTACTGCGTCGGCGTCATCCCGACCGCCCGCGAGAACCGGCTGGTGAACGTGCCGACGCTGCTGTAGCCGACGCTGCACACGATGTCGGAGACGTTCAGCGAAGTCGTCAGCAGCAACCGTTTCGCCTCGAAGAGGCGCACCGCGGTGAGGAACCGGCCGGGCGTCACGCCGGTGGCGTCGGCGAACATCCGGGAGAAGTGGAACCGGCTGACGAACACTTCGGACGCCAGGTCGGCGAGGGTGATCGGCTCGAAGTACCGCTCCCGGATGGACGAAATGGCGTGGAGCACCGCGGGCCGGACCGACTTGTCCACTCGCTCGAGCGCCGGCTCCCGCGCTGGAGCGTCGAACTCGATACCGTGCCCGACAGCCGGAATTGAGCGCAACATCATCTGTCCAACCTCGAATCCCCTGGTGGCAGTTCTCCTGAGTGCCAGGGAAGACGCCGTTTCTCGGAGATCGGTTGACGAGCGATGGAGGAGACCGGCGTTCCGGCTCACCCGTCCGCGGGACACCCGTTCAGGGCGGGTGATCCGCCCGGTCCGTCCCGTGCGGAACGCCCGGGTGCGGTGTGCCGGATGCCCGCGGTCGTGATCGGCAGCGGCCTCGCGGGACGCCCGTCTGGTCCGTTCCGGGGAGCCCGCCACCGGCCGGGCGACGGCTTCCACCAGATGGCGGCGGTGCACCGCGCATCCGCGGAACCTGCAAAACGCACGCCGGGGCGGGACGAACGCACGCCGCGTCCGGTGGGCCGCTCACTGGCCGCCGGGACGGCTCTCTGTCACATTCGGATAGAAGCCCGGAGTTCGGCCGTCCACCGACCCGCGCGGCAAGACCTGGGGAGCGCGAGGACTGTTGACGATGGAGGCCTGCCATGTACTCCGAACAGCGGCGAACCGACGAGCCGGACTCCGATGGTGTCCACTTCACCGTGCTGGGGCCGATGGAGGTCCTGCGTGACGGCGTCGACTACGCGCCGACGACGCCGAAGGTGCTGGCGCTGCTGGCCGTCCTCGTGATGCGCCCGGGCAAGATGGTACACATCGACACCCTGATCCGGGAGCTCTGGTCGGACAACCCGCCGCGGACGGTGCGGACCACGCTGCACACCTACATCTACCACCTGCGGCGCTGCATCGAGCAGAACAGGCTCGCGGCCGACGGCGAGAAGATGCTGGCCACCAAGCAGTCCGGCTACACCTTCCACATCAACCCGTCCCAGGTGGACACCTACCGGTTCGGGCGGCTGCAGCAGGTCGGGCACGAGCACCAGGACACCGGCGACCACGCCGCCGCCGCGGACGCCTACCGCGCGGCCCTCGACCTCTGGTCCGGCTCGCCGTTCGCGAACGTCCACTGTGGACCGGTGTTGTCCGCGTACCGCACCGAGCTGCTCGAGCAGCGGCGCAGCGTCCTGCACCTGCGGATCGAAGCGGAGATCGGCAGCGGACGGCACCGCGAGCTGATCGGCGAGCTGCGTTCGCTGACCACCGGCAGTCCCCTCGACGAAACCCTGCACGGGCAGCTGATGCGGGCGCTCGGCCGCAGCGGCAGGCGCTCCGACGCCATGGCCGTCTACCGCAGGCTCCGCATGCGGCTGGCCGGCGAGCTGGGCGTCGAACCCTGTGACGACCTGCAGTCCCTGCACCGCGAGCTGATTTCCGAGGGTGACCACCGCTGAGCTCCCCGCTGCTTCCCCGGCATTCCGCCGAACCATCGCACCGCCCGAGAAAGAAGTGAGGAAGTTTCGATGCCCACTCCGCACACCCGCGCCTACGGCCAGTTCTGCGGCGTCGCCCGCGCGCTCGAGATCATCGGTGAGCGCTGGTCGCTGCTGATCATCCGGGACCTGGTGCTCGGCGCGAAGCGCTACGACGAGCTGCAGGCCGGCCTGCCGAAGATCCCGCCGTCCATCCTGTCCGCCCGGCTCAACGAACTGGAGGCCACCGGCGTGATCCGCCGCCGCGTCCTCGCCGAGTTCGACGCGGGCCTGGTCTACGAGCTGACCCAGTACGGCAGCGAGCTCGACCACGTCCTGCTGGACCTCGGCCTCTGGGGCGCCCGCTCGCTGAGCAAGCCGGCGGCCGACGACGTGGTCACCCTGGACGCGGCGATCCTGTCGCTCTACACGACCTTCCGCCCGGAGCGGGCCGAAGGCGTCCAGATCAACTTCGAGATCCGCTACGACGACCGCATGACGGTGCACGCCCTCGTCGAGGACGGCGCGGTCAAGGTCGGCGAAGGCCGCTTCCCCGGGGCCGAGCTGGTGATCCGGACCGGCCACAACGCCGCGCTGCTGGACCTGATGAGCGGCCAGCTCACCGCGGCCGAGGCGATCCGCACCGGCCGGCTCGGCGTCGAGGGCGAAGCGGCGGACCTGGAGCTGTTCGCGCAGCTGTTCCACGTTCCGGCGGCACCGGAGCCGGCGACCGGCATCGTGGTCCACTGACGCACGAGGCGGGCCTGCCCTCCCCGGCCGGGGTTCCGGCGAAGTCGGGTTCGGCGGGTCCGGCGTTCGGCCTCGGCCGGGACTGCGGGGCGGCGCCGGGCTGATGTCATGAACGAGTCGTTCATGACGTCCGGTGTCAGGAAAGGGTCGTTCAGGACACCGGCTGCGTGAGACTCACCCCGGCGACCGCAGTCTTGCCCCGGCCTCCGGGGACGGCCGGAGGCCGGGGCGGCCACCGGTGCCGCGAATGACCCGTTCGGGACGTCCGAGGTCCCGGATGCGTCATTCGCGGCGTTCGGTACCGAGGCCGAGCCGCTCCGCGCGGGCCTCCAGGTACCGCCGTTCCGGGCCGCTCTCGGTCCGCTTCGCCGCCTTCAGGTAGTGCTCCCGGGCGTCCGCCGGACGGCCCGCCCGCTCCAGCAGGTGCGCCCGGACCGCGTCCACCCGGCGGCCGACGTCCAGCTTGGCGTCGATGCCGTCCAGGACGGCCAGCCCGGCATCGGGACCCGCCACCTGCGCGATCGCCACCGCCAGGTTCATCGTCACCACCGGCCCCGGCATGAGCTCGCCCAGCACGCCGTAGAGCTCGGCGATCTGCCGCCAGTCGGTCTCCTCCGTGCCGGGCGCCTCGTCGTGCAGCGCGGCGATCGCCGCCTGGACCTGGTACGGCCCGACCGGGCCGCGGCCCAGCGCCGACCGCACCAGCGCGACCCCTTCGGCGATCATCGCCGCGTCCCAGCGGCCGCGGTCCTGCTCCGGCAGCGGCACCAGCTCGCCGTCCGGGCCGGTGCGCGCCGCCCGCCTCGCGTGGGTGAGGAGCAGCAGCGCGAGCAGGCCCGTCACCTCGCCCTCGCCGGGGATCAGCGCGTGCACCGCGCGGGCCAGCCGGATCGCCTCCGCGGCCAGCTCCTCGCGCAGCAGGTTCTCCCCCGAAGTCGCCGTGTACCCCTCGTTGAAGATCAGGTACAGCACCTGGAGCACCACCCGCAGCCTCTCCGGGAAGTCCTCCGGCGAGGGCTCGCTGAACGTCGACCCCGCCGCGGCGATGCTCTCCTTCGCGCGCGTGATGCGCCGGGTCATCGTCGCCTCGGGCACCAGGAAGGCGCGCGCGATCTCCGCCGTGGTGAGGCCGCCGACCGCGCGCAGCGTCAGCGCGACCTGCGAAGGCGGGGAGACCTCGGGATGGCAGCACAGGAACAGCAGCGACAGCGTGTCGTCGGCGTCCGGCGGCCGCTCCTCGCCGGGGCCGGCGACGACCGTCGCCGGCTCGCGCACGGCGACCGTCTCTTCACGCCGCCGCCGCGCGCTCTCGCTGCGCCAGTGGTCGGTGAGCCGCCGGGTCGCGACCGTGACCAGCCAGCTGCGCGGGTTGTCCGGGACCCCTTCGGCCGGCCACTGCTCGCTCGCCGCGAGCAACGCCTCCTGCACGGCGTCCTCGCACGCGTCGAACTGGCCGTACCGGCGGACCAGCACCCCCAGCACCTGCGGCACGAGCGGCCGCAGCACCTCGGCGACCCCGGTCACGCCATGGGCACTTCGGTTTCGGCGTCGGCGAAGAAGACCACCTCGCGGACCTCGATGCCGAGGCCTTCGATCGCGGCGTCCGGGATCATCGCCGCGAGCTCGACGGCGCGCTCCTTGCTCGCGCACTCGACGAGGTAGTAGCCGGCCAGGAACTCCTTGGTCTCCAGGAACGGGCCGTCGGTGACGGCCGGCAGGCCGCCGCGCACGCGCACGACGCTGCTGTCGGCGAGTGCGCCGAGCGCCTGGGTGCTGATCATCTCGCCGGACTCCCGGATCGTCCGGATGAAGTCCTGGTGCCCGGTCATGATGGTGTCCATGTCCTGTTCGGACAGGCCCGCCATCACCTCGGGGTTCAGGTACATCGCCAGCAGGTACTTCACGTCCGGGCTCCCTTCAGCCACCCTCGCCGCGTCCGTGGCCGAACATAGCCGACCACGCCGCAAGCGCGGAGTGGAGCCGCCACCAGGCCGCCTGCGAGCCTGGATCCGGGCAGCCCAGGCTCCCCCGGACCAGGAGGTTGGCGCCGATGGCCGACGTGTTCACGGACCTGAAGACCGAGACCGAGGCACTGGCCGAGCTGGCCGAACGGCACGGGTACGACCCCGGCCCGGACCTCACCGGGTACTTCGCCCGGCTGACGTCGACCGCGCGGCTGGTCCGGCTCAGCGTCGAGCACCCGGCCGCGTTCGGGGTCACCCCGCAGATCTCCTACGACTCGCTCGACGAGGCGATCCTGAGCTGGCTGATCGAGCAGCGGAAGGCCACCGCGCTGCTCGCCTCGGCCCCGCCGGAACCGGAGCTGCCGTGGAGCGACGGCCCGCTGCGCCCGTCGGTGCTCGCCGCGGCCGTGCTGACCGAGCTGTTCGCCTGCGGCCAGGACATCGCCGACGCGGTCGGGATCCGCCTGCGGCGCACCGACGTCATCGGGCACGTCGCCTACTACGGCGTCCGGTCGCGCGACCGCGTCTACCACCGGCACCAGGAGACGCCGCCCGGGCAGTTCCGGTTCGAGCTGCGCGCCCCGTCGGGCGAGGACTGGAACTTCGGGCCGGCGGACGCCGCCGACCGCATCACCGGCCCGGCCGAGGACTTCTGCCTGCTGGTGACGGGCCGCCGCTTCGCCGAAGACCTCTCGCTGGTGTTCGCCGGCGGTCACACCGCCGAATGGCTGGAGCTGCTGGAGCGCTGAGCGCCTACTCGAACGGCGCCGGGTCGCCCGCGCCGACGCGCAGGATCTCCGCCTCCCCGGAGGAGAAGTCGACGACGGTCGTCGGCTCGACACCGCAGTCGCCGGAGTCGAGCACCGCTTCCAGCTGGTTGTCGAGCTCCTCCTTGATCTCCCAGCCCTGCGTCATCGGCTCGCCCGAGCCGGGCAGCAGCAGCGTGCTCGACAGCAGCGGCTCGCCGAGCTCGGCCAGCAGCGCCTGGGTGACGCGGTGGTCGGGGATGCGCACGCCGACGGTCTTCTTCTTCTCGTGCATCAGCCGGCGCGGCACCTCCTTGGTGGCGGGCAAGATGAACGTGTAGCTGCCCGGCGTCGTCGCCTTGATCGCCCGGAACACCGCGTTGTCGACGTGCACGTACTGCCCGAGCTGGGCGAAGTCCTGGCACACCAGCGTGAAGTGGTGCCGGTGGTCGAGCTTGCGGATGGACCGGATGCGGTCGAGCCCGTCGCGGTTGCCCGGCCGGCACCCGAGGGCGAAGCACGAGTCGGTCGGGTACGCGATCAGCCCGTCGTTCCGCAGGATCTCGACGACCTGGCCGAGCGCCCGCTTCTGGGGGTTGTCCGGGTGCAGGTCGAAATAGCGTGCCATGGGCAGAGCCTAGGGTCGGCGGCGAGACCCGGCACGGCGGCCCCGCGCGTCTCCCAGCTTGCGGTACCCGGGCCGGATGCTGGGCCGGCCCCCGGATGCGGCCCAGAATCGCAGGGAAGCCACTGCCAGGGAGGGCCAGTCGTGATGGAGCTGACCGTGCCGGAAATCGACCGTGCCCGTGCCGTCACCGGGCCGCCGTACCTGTTCGAGGGCCCGGACGGCCGGGTTTCGCTGAGCGAGCTCTTCGACGGCATGCCACGGCTGGCGGTGCACCACACCATGCCGGACCACAGCGGGCCCGCCGACACCGTGCCGGCCGCCGACGTCGGCGCCGCGCTGCACGACCCCGGCCTGCGCCTGGTGCTCGTCTTCCGCGCGCCCTACGCCAAGCTCGCCCGGTACCGCAGGCACTTCGGCCGCAACCTCCCCACGTATTCGGCCGCCGGCAACACGTTCGCCGACGACTTCCCGGCGTCCCGGCGGCTGCCCGGCACGGTGGGCGGCGATCCCTGGGACGTCGCCGAGGCGGGACTCAGCTTCTTCCGCCACGAGCCCGGTTTCGTCGTGCACACCGGGTCGGTCGCGTTGACCCGCCTGGACTTCCTGAGCCTGCTCGGCGTCCCCGACCGCTTCCGGCCGGGCGGCTCCAGCTGATTTCGCTGATTTCGCTGATTCCGCGTTCCGTGCCGTCCCCACCACCGGTTCCGCCCGGCCACACCCCGGTTTCCCGTACTTTCGGCGCACGGAATCGGGCAGGGGGTGAGTTAGGATCGCCACGCACACCAAGTCGGCCGGGCCACCTGGGGCGCCCGGTCACCTCCGAGACACCAGGGGGTCGACGCTGATGTCTCAGGTCGCCGCGCTCGAGCCTGCCGCGGAGCTGTCCGCGACCGCGGAACCCCGCGGAACCACCGGGTTCGACCGGCGCCCGCGGCTGGCCTCCCGGCTGGCCGGCGCCGTCATCACCGTGGTCATCGTGGGCTTCTGCGTGACCGGCGCGTACAGCGCGATCCTGGCGACGCCGGTCGGTCTGGTCACCGGCGCCTACGGCATCGCGGCGGCGACCGCCATCCTGGCGATCCAGCTGTTGCACTTCAGCCGGGCCACCACCCGCCTGCACTCGACGACGAGCCGGGTGCTGCTGGTCGTCCTGGCGCTGCTGGCCTACCTCCCCGTCCTGACCTTCGGCGGGCCGTGGCTGGCGATGCCGACCTTCGTCGCCGCCAGTGGGCTGCTGACGCTGCGCCCCCTGCTGGCCTGGCCGCTGTTCGCGCTCGTCACCGGCACCGTCACCTGGCTCTACAGCGGGTACGACACCCTGCTGGCCACCGTCTACACGGCCGTCGGGACCGTCATGTACGGCCTGGTCTTCTACCTGCTCGCCCGCCTGGTCCGGATGATCAGCGAACTGCACCGGGCCCGCACCGAGCTCGCCCGGCACGCCGTCGCCGAGCAACGGCTGGCCTTCGCCCGCGACCTGCACGACCTGCTCGGCATCAGCCTGTCCGAGATCGCGCTCAAGGGCGAGCTCGCCTCCCGCCTCCTGCGGAAGTCGGACGAGGTCACCAAGGCCGAGCTCGCCGAGATCACCGCGACCGCGCAGCGCACGCTCACCGACGTGCGCGCCGTTTCCCACGGGTACCGCGAGCTTTCCCTGGCCCGGGAGTCGCGGACCGCCGAGTCGCTGCTGGCGGCCTCGGACATCGCCGTCAAGGTCCACCTGGACCAGTCCGACCTCCCGGTCCAGGCCCGGACCCTGCTGGCCAAGGTGCTGCGCGAAGGCGTCACGAACGTCCTCCGGTACAGCGACGTCGAACACTGCGAGATCGACGTCCGCCAGCAGGACGGCACGGTGTCCCTCGACATCGTCAACGACGGCGTGACGGCGGGCGACCTGCCCCCGGAGTCCGGGAAGCTGCTGACCCGGCTGCCCGACGAGGTGAAGGCACTCGGCGGCCGGGTGAACATCGGCACCGCCGAGGACGGCCGGTTCCGCCTGCACGTCGAGCTGCCCGTGGTCACCGCACCGGAGACCGCGGTCGACGACGTCGGCCGCCAGTCGCGGGCGGAGTCGAAGTGGGTCGGCAGGCTGCTGCCCGCGGTGTTCGGCTTGATGGGTCTCCTCGCGGTCGTCCACGCGCTGCTGATCACGACGAAAGCCTGGGAAGTCGCCCTGATCACCGGGGCGGTCGTGGGCCTGCTGGTCCTGCAGTTCTCCTACTTCGGCCGGCCCACCACCCGGCTGCGCTCGGCGCAGAGCTACGGCATGCTCTTCGTCCAGGCGTGCCTGATCTACCTGCCGCTGCTGCCGCTGCAAGACCACTGGGTCTCCATGCCGGCCCTGCTGATCGGCAGTGCGCTGCTGGTCATGCCGCCGGCGGCGGGCTGGCCCTTCTTCGCGTTGAACGTCGCCTTCTACGCCTGGTTGCAGCACGTGGGTGCGCTCGGCATCGAGGCCGCGATCTTCTTCACCGCCGGCACGGTGGTCATCGGCCTGGTCGTGTTCAGCCTGCTCTGGCTGGTCCGGCTGGTCGCGGAGCTGGACAGCACCCGGCGACGGCTGGCCGAGATGGCGGTCGCCGAGGAGCGCCTGCGCTTCGCCCGCGACCTGCACGACCTGCTCGGGATGAGCCTTTCGGCGATCGCCCTCAAGAGCGAGCTGACGGCCCGGATGCTGCCGGTCGACCGGGACCGCGCGGCGGAAGAGCTGCGTGAAGTGCTGGGGCTGACGCACCAGGCGCTGTCGGACGTCCGTTCGGTGGCCAGCGGGTACCGCGAGCTGTCGCTGGACAGCGAGTCCCGGACCGCCCGGTCCGTGCTGACCGCGGCCGACGTCCGCGTACGCATGGAGATGCTCGACGACGAGCTGCCGGCGCCGGTGCGGACGGTCTTGGCCGTCGTGCTGCGCGAAGGGGTCACGAACGTGCTCAGGCACAGCAACGTCGAAAGCTGCGAGATCGCGCTGCGCCGCACGGACGGCGGAGTCAGCCTCGACATCGTGAACGACGGCGTGGAGCGGGAGGATTCGGGGACACCGGTG
Organism: Streptomyces sp. MN03-5084-2B; assembly: GCA_033793495.1. Classification (GTDB taxonomy): domain Bacteria; phylum Actinomycetota; class Actinomycetes; order Mycobacteriales; family Pseudonocardiaceae; genus Amycolatopsis. The sequence goes on from JARAWT010000024.1 coordinate 112,672, forward strand.
GAAGTGCCGGCCGCCCGGCAGCCGGAAGCCCACCGTCCGGTGCCCCGTGACACCTCGCCCGGCACCGGCATCGGGAACCTTTCGCACCGGGTCGCCGACCTCGGCGGCGAGCTCACCGCGGGTGTGGAGCCGGACGGCCGGTTCCGGCTGCGCGCGGCGGTACCGGTCTGACAGCAAAGGTCCGGACCACTACCACCGAGTGGTAGTGGTCCGGACCTCAGCCGTCACAGCCAGCCGGCCTCCTCCGCGATGCGGATGGCGTCCACCCGGTTGCGGGCGTTGAGCTTGGCGACGACGGTCGTGAGGTAGTTCCGGACGGTGCCCGCGGACAAGTAGAGCCGCGCGGCGACCTCCACCGTCCCGTACCCCTGCGCCGTCGAGCGCAGCACGTCGAGCTCCCGGCCGGTCAGCGGGCAGTCGACCGAGTCCCAGGCGGCCAGCGCCAGGTCGCCGTCGACCATCCGGCGGCCGGCGAGCACGCCCCGGACGGCGTTCGCGAGCCGGTCGGGCGGTGCGTCCTTCAGCAGGAACCCGCTCACCTTGGCGTCGAGGGCGCGCCGCAGTGTTCCCGGCCTGCCGAGGCTGGTCAGGATGACCGTCCGGCACTCCGGCAGCTCTTCGTGCAGTTCACAGGCCGCGGTCAGGCCGTCCTTGCCGGGCAGGTCGATGTCGATGATGGCCACCTGCGCCTGCTTGGCGCGAGCGACCGGCAGGATCTCGAGGCCGGAGGCGACCTCCGCGACGACGTCTATGTCGGGCTCCAGCCGAAGCAGGGCCACCAGTGCTCCCCGGACGATATGCATATCCTCGGCAACCAGCACTCTGATCACGGATGCCTCCGCACTCACGATTCCCCAGACGTCGATTCTGACATTCTGCTCGACGAATCGGTTGCACCATCCGGGCAGCATTCGGCGCTACCACGCCGGAATGCACCCACGAGAAAGCAAAGTGATGGTTAAAAACCCACCAACCGGCGACTGCGTGTCGTGATTGGTTACCCGGCCGGGCGACGACCTCCCGTCCGTCACCGCGGCCGACGATCCACCGCGGGCGGCGAGCCGGTCAACCACCCGACCCGCCGCACCGGCGGTGACCGGCGGCAACGACCTGGCCGGCCTCAGGCGGCATCGAGCCAGGCGTCGTCGATGCGCGTGCCGGTGGTGGCACAGAGGCGAGCCGGACCGCCGGCCGGGTTGCTCCACTGCTCGAACCGATCGATGACGAGACCCCCGGTGGCCTCGCTGTCAGCACGCGGGATACCCAATTCGGAAAAAATTGCACGGACATGCGCGGAAACTCGTTCGGACATTTGTGCTCCCCAGTGGCGAAGATGAAAACCTCATTTGCCGTAAATCGTCACTCAGCACCGCAACAACATCCAGTGTCCGCGTCACCACGAGGCTGTGGTTTACAAATGGTCCGTACGGTTTGAAGACCGGCTCCGAATGGGCTAACAAGCCGCGAATCCACGCCAAAACAGCGGATTTTCGTCACCGCACGCGATCAGCTGATCGCGGTACGCGGCCATCGACGACCGCGGTATGCATTCGTCACATGCGGGGATACCCAGCGAACACCCGGCCAAACGGGCATGTGCAAAACGCATGTCGACCATCGGTGAAATCCATCCGCACCGGTGCACAGAGCACTTAAGAAGTAGACGCCCGCGGACCTACAGTCTTAGCCGGAATCAAATTCCGCACCGTCGACTGGAGGGGACGGCCACCATGGATGAGATCGTCCGGCAAGCTGTGGCACGCGCCATCGTGACCATGCGAGACAACCTGGGTGAGCGGCTCACGATCGACGACCTCGCCCGTGCGGCCATGTTCAGCAAGTTCCACTTCACCCGGGTGTTCCTGCGGGTCACCGGGCTGTCGCCGGGCCGGTTCCTGTCGGCCCTGCGGCTGGCGGAAGCCAAGCGCCTGCTGGCCACGACCGTGATCTCGGTGGCCGACATCAGCCACCAGGTCGGCTACAACAGCGTCGGCACGTTCAGCGCGCGGTTCAGCAGCAGCGTCGGCGTCTCCCCCTCCGGGTACCGCCACCTGCACGGCACGGCGCCGCGGATCACCGACGGGCAGGCGCCGGGTTCCGGAGCCACCGTGCGGGGGCAGCTGCGCGTGTCCTGCCCCGCCGACGTCGGGCCGGTGTTCGTCGGGCTCTTCGCCGCCCGGATCGCCGAGGGCGCGCCGGCCCGGTGCGCGATCCTGCCCGCGCCGGGGCCGTACGCGCTGGCCGACGTCCCGCAGGGCTCGTGGTACGTGCTGACGCACGCCTACGGGACCACGCCCCAGCTCGACAACCACGGGCTGCGGCCGTTCACCGGCCTCACCGGCCCGGTGACCGTCCACCGCGGCGTCGCGGCGAGCCTGGCCGACGTCCGGCTGCGGCCGCGGCACGGCTTCGACCCGCCCGTCCTGCTGGCCCTGCCGGACCTGCGCCACGCCGCGGTCGCCCGACCGCTGGCGAGCTGAGCGGGCAATTGCGCCTCCGAATCCGCCGTCCGTTAATCCGCGGGCGGCGGACCCACCGGTTCGGGTGGCGGGCAGCCATTCGGCGCACCGACCGGCATTGGGCGCGTGGATTGCCCGCACGGGCAGAACTGGGGTGGCCCCCGGGAAATGCGGTATTCCGGCGGCCGTGATCGCGCGGAAACACCGGCACCGGCACGCTATGGCGTACAATTGCGGTTCGGGGTCGCCGAACTGGGGTGCGAGGTACCGTCGTGATCAAGGTGTTGCTGGCCGAGGACATGCACATGGTCCGCGGCGCCCTGGTTGCCCTGCTGAACCTCGAATCCGACATCGAAGTGGTGGCCGAGGTGTCCTCGGGCGACCAGATCCTCCCGGCCGCGAAGGCGGCCCAGCCCGACGTCGCGATCATCGACATCGACCTGCCGGGCAAGGACGGGCTGTCGGCGGCGATCGAGATCCACGAAAACCTGCCCGCCTGCCACACGCTCATCCTCACCAGCCTCGGCCGCCCGGGCACGGTGCGCCGGGCGCTGGACGCCAAGGTGAACGGCTTCCTGCTGAAGGACGCGCCGTCGGACAAGCTCGCGAACGCCGTGCGCTCGGTCGCCATCGGCCGCCGGGTCATCGACAGTGAGCTGGCCCTGGCCGCCTGGGAGACCGACGACTGCCCGCTCACCCCGCGTGAGGTCGAGATCCTCGGCCTGGCCGCGAAGGGGCGCACGGTCTCCGACATCGCCTCCGAGCTGTTCCTCTCGGCCGGCACGGTCCGCAACTACCTGGCCTCCGTCGTGACGAAGCTGAACGCCCGCAACCGGGTCCACGCCATCCGCATCGCCACCGAAGCCGAGTGGCTCTGACCCACCGGCCCCCTGCCGCTGCCGGGAAGCGCCCAAGAGCCCCGGGAAACTACGCCAGCGGGATCGCCACCAGCAGCCGGTGGGTACCGTCGGGCCCCGCTTCGGCCGTCAGCGTGCCGTTCAGGGCATCGAGGCGGTCACGGAGGTTGCGCAGCCCCGAGCCGGAGTCCGCGCCGCAGTCGGCCGCGCCGGCCGCCCCGTCGTTGACGATCTCCAGCCACGCCGTCCCGTCCTCGGCACTCACCGAAAACGCGCACCAGCTCGCGGTGCTGTGGCGCACGACGTTCGTGACGCCTTCGCGCAGTGCCGTCCCCAGGGTGGTGGCCACCCGCGGCGGCAGGTCGTCGACGCCGGAACGGGCCACGGTCACGCGGGTCCCGGCCGCGCTCAGCACGTCGGCGGCGGCCCGGCACTCCTCCTCGAGCGACAGCTGGCGGTACCCCGCCGCGATGGTGCGGATGTCGGCCAGCGCGCGCCGCGACATCACCAGCAGCTCGGCCAGCTCCTCCTTCGCCTGCGCGGGCCGGGTGACCACCAGCCGGTCGACGAGTTCACCCTTGAGGGTGATCGCCGAAAGGCTGAGTCCCAGCAGATCGTGGAGGTCGCGGGAGAACCGCTTGCGTTCTTCGGCGATGGACTGCCGCTTCAGTTCGCGCACTTCGTCGTCCCGCTCGTCCACCAGCCGCGCGGCCGTGCCGAGCCCGAACAGGGCGAGGGCGGCGACGCCGGCGGTCGCCGCGGCCGCCACGCCCGCCTCCACCGAGCCGCCGGGCCAAGCCGGCACGAGCCCGGCGGCGACGCACGCCGGCAGTGCGCCCGCCACGGCCGTCACCGGCGGGTACACCAGCAGCAGCCCGCCGGCGAAGAACCCGGCCGCCGTGCTCCACGAGCCGCCGAACTGCAGCAACGGGCCGAACCCCAGCGCGGCCTGGACCAGGAGGACCAGCGCGGGACGGGCCACGCTGCCGTAGGCGAACCAGACCAGGTGGCCGCCGGCCAGTGCCACCGCACAGGCCAGCGCGGCCAGCCGCTCGAGCCAGGACCAGTCGCCGGCCAGCACGGGCAGGAACGCCAGCAGCGCCACCCCGGCGGCGGCCGCCGCCTGCGCGCCGAGGACGAGGGCGCGGATACCGGGCCGCTCCCGCTTGAACGGAGAGGCCTGCCCGTCGTCCCGTCCCCGGAACCCTGCACCGCGAATGCGCACCGGCCGACCTCGGTTCCCCTCCCGGCAAGCCCCCATGCCCCAGTGGGTACAAGGTAACAGGGCGGGACGTTTCGGGCGGTCCGCTACCGGGAGACCGGGAAGTCCAGCACGCACTCCCCGACGCTCACCTCCGCCGGCCACTCCAGCTTCAGGGACCGGTCGACCCGGTCGCCGGCGTCGACCGGGACGGCGTGCGCGGTCAGCCCCATCGCCTTCGCCGCGAGGTAGAGGACCTGCTGCAGAGCACCCACGTGCACCAGCGTCGTGGCGTACGCGGCGCTGCCGAGCACCCAGGCGATGCGCGACATCCGCGCGGTCATCGTCAGCAGCACCGAGGGCCTGCGGTGGCTGCCGGCGCCGATCATCGCCAGGTCCAGCATGCCGTCCAGGACGCCGACGTCGTCGTTGATCAGCGTCAGCGTGTGCCACAGCGGGTCGTAGTGGTAGATCCCCCGCGCCAGGTCCGCGCACCGGTTGATGCCGACGTAGATCTCGAGCTCGTACAGGCAGGCGACGCTGAAGTACGGCCGCTGGGACGCCTCGTGGCCCGGCCCGCCGGGCAGGTGGGCCGGGCCGATCGACTTCACCCGCGCCGCGCGGTAGAGCAGCTCGCCGACCTGCTCGGCGGACAACGCGCGCTCGGTGACCTCGGGGCACGTGAGGTCGTGCTCGAGCAGCGTGGTCAACGCCGGGTCGGTCGCCTCGATCGCCGCCGGGTCCGGCCGGTGCAGCGGGAAGGTCGGGCCGGCGGTGACCTGCTTGACCACCGGCGGTTCGGCGCCCGTCCGGCGCGCCTCCGGGTCCGGCTGCAGACCCTTCTGCCACGTCCGGCTGCGGGCGTGGAACCGCAGGTCCTCGGGCGACCAGACCGCCAGTTCGGCGTCGGTGTCCTCGGCGAACGCCGCCCAGTCGTCGGCCACCAGCACCACGCCCGCGGCCACCAGGAACGCCACCACGTCCGCCACGAGCGGCTCGGCCAGCCCGGTGGCCGCGGCGACCTGCGCGACGGTGACCGGACCGGCCAGCGACGACGCCACGGTCATCGCGGGCGGCCGCAGCAGCGCGACCCGGTACCGGGCGCGCGGCGATTCGAGCAGCAGGCCGCCGTCGTCCGGGCGCATCGCCGAGAACCGCGAAAGCTTGATCAGCCGTCCGGGCGGCACCGGATCGGCCGGGAAGACCGGGGACTGGGTCACCGGGATCGCCGAAAGCACCGGCCCGCGGCCGTCGTTGAGCGCCAGCGAGTGCACGACCGAGCCGGACAGCCGGTTGAGGGCCTTGCGCAGCGGACCCGCCCAGGCTTCCGCGCCGCCGCTGACCGACGAGGCGAGGTTGCCCATCGAAACCGGCCCGAGCACCATCCGGCTCAACGACTCCCGGACCGCCGCCGGGATCCCCGCCAGCTCGTACTCGCCCCACCAGGTGATCGCGACGACCGTGTCGTCGTCCCCCGCCTCCAGCAGGGTGTCTTCGGTGAGGGACCAGAGCCGGACGGTCTCCGGGATCCCTTCCGGGCGGTCAGCAGGCACGGCCAACTCCTCAAGCGAAACCAAGCGGCGCGGGCCCCCGCGGCGCCCTCACAGGAACATCGGGAACGGGTTGAGCCGCTCGTACCGGGTCGGCTCGTCGAGCCGGCCCAGCCGGACGGGGACGTCGAAGAGCCGGCCCGGCGCGAACCGGGCCCAGAACGGGCGGAGCCCCGGCACGAGCACCTTGGCCACCGGGATCCCGACGTCCGGCCGGGTCTGGTCGAGCACCAGCAGCTCCAGCCCGGCGCGGCCGAACACCCGGGCCAGTGCCTCGACGTCGTCGCGGACGTCGGCCCGGCTGACGAACGGGAAGTCCGCGGCGGTCCGCATCCGCTGTCCCGCCGCCGGCCGCAGGTACGGCTGGTTCGCGACGGTGGCGTGGGCGAGCCAGCGGCGGGCGTCGGGGTCGTCGAGGCCGTGGCCGGCGGCCTGCACGATGGGCAGCATCTGGTTGAGCTCGGTCACCGCGCGGCGGACCGCGATCCGCGGGTCGAGGTGCGCGCCGAAGCCGAGCATGATGTCCTCGTGCGGGCTGTCGGTCCGCCGGGACAGCGCCACGGCCACCGGGATCTCCAGGTCCGACGTCACATCGAGGACCCACAGCTCGCGGCCGATCGCCGCGTAGTTCCCGGACATCTCCGCCAGCCACGGATCGGCGAAGGACGCGAGGTCGACACCGGGCACCGGCGTGCGGTTGTACCACCACAGCGCGACGGCGTCGCGCTCGACGAGCTCGAGCGCACCCTGCAGGATCGCGTCCTCCAGGCTGCTGCCCGCCGCGGCGCCGTTGGAGTCGGCGCGCACGCCGCGCGCCGTGCCGTCCCGGGGCGTGCCGTAGTACAGGTAGGACGTCGGCAGCAGGCGACGGCGACCGGACGTCGACCACACGGGTGTCCAATCGATCCGGGCTGCGCAGTCGAACGGCTCGCCGACGCACTGGAAGTCGGCGTGCTCGAGGTTCCAGACCGCACGCTCGGCGTACTGCCGGTCGGCGAAGAGCATGCATTCGTTGGGGTGGAGGGCTTCCTCGCCCAGATCGTCGTAGGACCCGCGGATCCGCAGCTCGTCGCCCTGGAAGTTGCCGGAGAACCGTTCCGCGGCCTCGCAGAGCGCGCTGACCTCGGCGTCGAGCGCGCTGACGCCCTTGCCGCCGTTCTCGCAGCGCAGCCCGGCGCGCAGGGCGGCCATCCCGGTGACGCCCCGGGCGACGTTGGGCCCGGAGCGGAAGGCGTTGGCGAACCAGGGCGCGTCCGGGTCCGGCTGGATCTCCTTGATGATCCCGGTGACCGGGCTGACCAGGTGCCGGAACCGTTCGAGCATCTGCGCGGGCGTCGCCGTGCGGTGTCCCCCGCCCCCGGTGGTCGCCTTTTTGGCCGGCTGCAGCACGACCGGGCGCATCGAACGCCACGCCACCAGCCACGGGTCACCGCAGCGCGGGCACTGCGGGCGGCGGCGCAGCTCGTGCAGCCTGCCCTGCAGGTCGAGCGTGTCGAGCGTCCACACGCACTGCTGACCGCGGTGGCGGTACCCGGCCACCCACTTGGCCGCCTCCAGCGCGATGAGGTGCGCCGCGGCCGCGGTGAGCGGCGGCAGCGCCGAGATCGGGCGGCGCGCCGGTCCGGCGTGGCCGAGCTCCTCCTGGACGCACGCCTCCGCGTGGCGGTGCCCCCACAGCCGGTGGGTCAGGCAGTGCCAGCAGGCGCCCTGGGGCTGCAGCACCGGCCCGATCCACACCTGGGCCCCGAACGGGCGGGCCAGCAGCCACGGCCGCCCGGCCCGCCGGTGCTCCGCGTCGATCCGGGCCAGCAGCGGGTCGAGGTAGTCGGCGCACAGCACCACCGTCAGGTCGGCCGGGCCGGCGTCCGCGGGCACCACCGCGAGCCCGGCGCCGGCCAGTGCCCGTTCGACCGCTCCGCGGTCGACGCCGTCGGCGGTGTCGCCCACCGCGACCAGCCGCACGGTGCCCTGCCGCGCGGCGGCGACGTCGGCGTCGACGCCACAGGCGTCCCAGTAGGCCAGCGCCCGCTCGTCACCGAGCCGGGGTTCGGCCGGCCGGCTGCGCAACGTCACCAGCCCGGCGTCGACCAGCTGCGTCAGCAGCGCCGCGACCTCCTCCGGCGCCATCCCGCCGGGACGTCCGCGCAGCAGCCGCTCGATGTCGTGCGTGCCGTCCAGCAGCGCCGCCAGCGACTCGATCTTCGCGCCCCGCATCGCGATGACACCCTGCTCGGAGAACAGGTACGCCCCTTTGCCCGCTCGCACCTCCGCCCGCAGGTGCCGCCGGAAGGCGGGCGCCGGGGTGACCGCCGGCGCGGCCGCGGAATCGCCTTCGTTGTCCGGAACCCTCGCGTCCACCGCTGAATTGCGCATGCGCTCTCCTGTCGGTCATCGGGTGGGCAGGACGAGAAATCCGAATCCTGCTCCCTCGGGCAACCTCGCGGCCAGTGCCGGGCGCACGACGAAATCATGCGAAACGCATGACCGGACCTGGAAAACGCACGGGGTGGGAGTGCACGGCTCACTGGCCGGACGCGGCGGGGAACCGTCACCGTAGACAGCGATGCCCGTGCGGCACGGCGCACCGTAACCGAACTCGCGGCCCTGCGCGAATCGGACCGCTCCGCGGCTGGCACTCCGAGACAAGTGAGGACCCGAGTATGCCTACTTCTGCTCGCACCTACGGACAGTTCTGCGGCCTCGCCCGGGCGCTCGAGATCGTCGGCGAGCGGTGGTCGCTGCTCGTCGTGCGTGACCTCATGCTCAGCCCCAAGCGGTTCACCGACCTGCAGCGCACGCTCCCGCGGATCCCGGTGAGCATCCTGACCTCGCGCCTCAACGAGCTCGAGGAGGCGGGTGTCATCCGCCGCCGGGTCCTGTCGCAGCTGGACGCCGGCGTCGTCTACGAGCTCACCGAGTACGGCGGCGAGCTCGACCAGATCGTGCTCGACCTCGGCCTGTGGGGTGCGCGGTCGCTGAGCTACCCGAAGCCGGACGACGCGTTCACGCTGGACACGGCGATCATCTCGCTGTACGCGACCTTCCAGGAGGAGGCGGCCGCGGGCGTCCGCCTCAACTACGAGCTGCACCACATGGGCGGCGAGATGATCGTGCACGCGATGGTCGACGACGGCGCGCTCAAGGCGTCCGCCGGCGCGCTGCCCGACGCCGACCTGGTGATCGAACCGCAGGGACCGGCGTTGTTCGACCTGTTCACCGGCAGCCTGTCGGCCCAGGACGCGATCGCCGGCGGCAAGGTGCGGCTGGAGGGCGACCCCGCCCACCTCGACGTGTTCACCAAGCTGTTCCACATCCCGCCGGCGCCGGAGCGCTCGAGCGGCCTCACGCTCCACTGACCCGCACCCCGTTCCGGGGCGGGACGGCGCGGCCCCGCGCGCAATCCGCCGGGTGCCGCAATTCCCGCTCCGGAATCAGCACTCTGGAGTAATCGCCGACCGGCCGCGGGCCGATATCGTCGACACACACCGATTGCCGTATTGGCGCGAAACCACTGGGGTCAGCATGTCGACGTCCGAAATCGCCCGGCCGGGCGGGTTCCTCGGCGGGCTCAACAGCCGCCACCACCACCGCGCCCTCGCGGTGTTCATGGTCATCGTGCTGGCCCACTGGGCGGAGCACCTCGTGCAGGCCGTCCAGATCTACGGTTTCGGCTGGCCGACCTCCCGCGCCCGCGGCGTGCTCGGCATGCCGTTCCCGTGGCTCATTTCGCAGGAATGGCTGCACTACGGCTACGCGCTCGTGATGCTGGTGTTCCTCTGGGCGCTGCGGCGCGGGTTCGCGGGCCGGTCGCGGCAGTGGTGGAACCTCGCGCTGGGCATCCAGTTCTGGCACCACTTCGAACACCTGCTGCTGTTCGTCCAGGCGCAGAGCGGCTGGCGGCTGGGCGGCTCGAAGGTGCCCACCAGCATCATCCAGCTGCTCGTGCCGCGCGTGGAGCTGCACCTGTTCTACAACACGATCGTCACCATCCCGATGATCGTCGCGGTCGTGCTGCACCGGCGCGCTTCGGCCGCCGAGCGCGAACTGACCGGCTGCGTCTGCGGCGTGCCGAGGGGCACCGCGCTCGCCGCGTCGTGAAGAGGGCGCTGGCGCTGCTGGCGCTCCTCGCCGGCTGGCTGCTGTTCAGTGCCACCCCGGCGTCGGCGCACGTCGAGATCATCTCGTCCTCCCCCTCGGACGGCGCCCGCCTCGGCGCGGCGCCGTCCGAGGTGTCGGTCACGCTGTCGGAGAACATCGGGATCCAGCCCGGCTCGATCAAGGTCGTCGACCTCGAAGGCAAGCAGGTGGACTCCGGTCCGGTGTTCCAGCCCGGCCAGGTCGCCGAGCAGGTCGGCGTGCGGCTGCGGCCGGGCCTGCCGGACGGCAGCTACCTCGTCGAGTACGCCTTCACCTCGGCCGATTCGCACCCGGTGCGCGGCACCTTCGCGTTCGTGGTGGGCACCGGGCCGCTGGTGACGTCGGCCGGCGCGGTGTCGGCGGCGACCGGCACCGACCCGGTCGTGGACGCGACGGCGACCGCGGCGCGCTGGCTGGCCTACCTCGGCGTCGTGCTCCTCGGCGGGCTGGCGTTCGTGGTGCTGTGCCGCCCGGCCGCCCGCACCGACCGCCGGGCCCGCCGGCTCCTGTCCGGCGGCATCGGCCTGGTCGCGGTGACTGCCGTGGCCGCCTTCGTGCTGCAGGGGCCGTACGCGGCCGGGCGGAACCTCGAGGCGGTCTTCGACACCGGCCTCCTGGCGGACACCCTGCGCGTCGCGTACGGGAAGCTGCTGCTCCTGCGGCTGGCGGCGGTGGCCGCGTTCGCCGTGCTGCTGCCCCGGCTGCTGCGCCCGGAGCTGCCGGACCGGCTGCGGGCGCGCCACGAGAACCTCGCGATGGTGACGGGGTTCGTGGTCCTGCTGACGTTCTCGGCCACCGGCCACCCGGTCACGGACCCGGTGATGTTCTTCTCCGTGTCGGCGGACCTGGTGCACTTCGGCGCGATCGCCGTCTGGGCAGGCGGCCTGGTCCAGCTGGCCCTGTGCCTGTACCGCCCGGCCGACGGGGAGGACCTGGGCCCGGTCGCGACGCGCTTCTCCGGCATCGCGGCGAACGCGGTGGCGGCGATCGCGATCAGCGGCGCCGTGCTGGCCCTGCGGATCATGCCGTCGCTGTCGACGCTCTGGACGACGAAGTTCGGCCTGTTGGTGCTGCTCAAGGTGGCTGGCTTCGCGGTGTTGCTGGCGGTGGCGAGCCGGTCCCGCCGGGTGGTGCGGCGGAGCCTGGCCGGCTCGCCGGGCGGCACCACGACGGTGACGGCCGACCTGCGGAAGCTCCGCCAAGCGGTGGCGGTGGAGGTCCTGCTCAGCGTGGTCGTCCTGGCCCTGGCGGCCCTGCTGACGGTGACCCCGCCCGGCGGCTGAGCGGCACCCCCGCGCTCACCGGGCACGATCGGCGCTCCCGGCCCACTATCTCCTGGTGGCGGCCCCTTCCCGGCCGCCACCCGAACACCAGGAGGTCGTGACCTTGCCCACACTGTGGTCCACGTCGGCGCAGTGGGAGCTGCTGCCGCCGGTGCTGCTCGCGCTCGTGCTGAGCGTCGCCATCGGCCTCGAGCGCGAGGCCGGCATGAAGGCCGCCGGGCTGCGGACGCACGCGCTGGTCGGCGTCGGTTCGGCCGTGTTCATGCTCGTCTCGAAGTACGGCTTCGCCGACCTGCTCGGCCTCGACCACGTCTCGCTCGACCCGTCGCGGATCGCCGCGCAGATCGTGTCCGGGATCGGGTTCGTCGGCGGCGGGCTGATCTTCGTCCGCCGGGACGCGGTGCGCGGGCTGACCACGGCGGCGACGATCTGGCTCACCGCCGCCGTCGGCACCGCGTGCGGCGCCGGGCTGCCGGTGCTCGCGGCGGGCACGACGATCGGGCACTTCGTCGTCACGCGCGGCCTGCCGCCGCTGCAGCGGTTCGTCGCGCGGCACCGGCGTGAACCGCCGGTGGTCCGGCTGAGCTACCTCGACGGGCAAGGCGTCCTGCGCGCGGCGCTCGCCGTCTGCACCGGGCGCGGCTGGTCGGTGCACCACGTCGACGTCGACCACGAACCGCTTTCCGAGGAAGGGCAACGGATCGCGGTCGTGACGCTGCGCCTCGACGGCCGCGGCGATCTTTACGACCTGGCCGGGGAACTGGCCGAACTGCCCGGCGTGCGGAGCACGTCCACCGGCCGCGGGGAACCGTTCGACGAATGATCGCCCGCCCGGGGAGCGCGCGGCGGCGGGTTTGCGGCACACTGGGGTGCACGTGAGATTCCTCGGTGCCGCAACGAAATCGCGCGGCCGGGGAGAAACCATCCAATTCGGAGGTGAGGCATGGCCCCCGGCGGTGGCGAGGACGTGGCGCGGACGCAGCCCGGATTCGACCTGGCGTGGCGCGGTTTTCACCGTGCCCAGGTCGCCGAATACGTCGAGTGGGCCGAGGCCGAGATCCGCAGACTCACCGCCGAGGGCGACGCGGCGCGGCGGCGCGGGGCCGCGCTCGCCGAGGAGAACCGTGAGCTCCGCGTGAAGATCGACCGGATCAGCATGACCCCGATCCCGGCGGACGCGCTGCAGGAGCGGGCGCGCCGGATGATCGAGCTGACCCGCGAGGAAGCGGTGGAAATCACCGCCCACGCAACGGAAACGGCGGCCCGCATCCGGCGCGAGGCCGAGGCGGAGGCCGTCCGGCTCACCGAGAAGGAGCGCCGGCTGGTCGCCGAGGCCGAGGCCGAGGCGCAGCGGCGGCGGGCCGAGCACGAGGAGTTCGTGCGCGCAGCCGAGCAGCGGCGTCACGAGCTCGACGAGGCCGCGGCGCACCGCCGGGCCGAGCTGGAAGAGGACCACGCGCGCGCCATGACGGTCCGGCGCGCCGACGCGATGCGCGAGCTGGCCGAGCAGGAAGCGGCCGCCCGGGCGAAGGCCGCCCAGCTGGTCGCGACCGGCGAAGGCGCGCTGGCCACGGCACGGGAGAAGGCCGCGCAACTGGTCGCGGAAGCGACCGGGCAGGGCGAGCAGCTGGTCGCGACCGGCGAAAGCGAACTGGCCGCGGCCCGGCAGAAGGCCGCCCAGGTGATCGCCGAAGCCACCGGGCAGAGCGAGCAACTGGTCGCGGAAGCCACCGGGCGGAGCGAAGCGCTGGTCGCCACCGGCGAAGACGAACTGGCCGCGGCCCGGAAGAAGGCCGCCCAGGTGATCGCCGAAGCCACCGGCCACGGCGAGCAGCTGGTCGAGGCGGCCCAACGCGAGGTCACGGCGTTGGCCGAGGTCCGCGACAAGCTCCACGCGAGCCTGGCGGGCTGCCGCGCGCTGCTGGCCGACGCGGCGGTGGCCCTCGACGAGCGTCCGGGCCCGTTCGACCCGGAAGCGACGTTGCCGATGTCCAAGAGAGTGCCGGTCCAGCGACGGTCACCGGCCGGCGACCTGGCGGTCGGTTGACGCACGCCGCTCCGGGCCGGCGCGGGCCGGCCGTGGCGGCGGCGGTGGTGACGTTGGCGGCGTCGACGACGCTGGCCAACCGGGTGCTGCCCGGCTGGGCCTATCCGCTGTGCGGCCTGCTGGCCGCGGCGGTGCTGGTGACGCTGGCGCGCGCGGCCGGCTGTTCCTGGCTCGACCTGGGCTTGCGCACGGTCCGCCGTCCGGCGCTGGCCGGCCTGGCCGGAGCGGCACTGGTGGCGGCGGTGTTCGGCGTCGCGCTGGCGGTGCCGGCGCTGCGCACGGTGTACCAGGACGGCCGCGTCGGCGACCCGGATTTCGGCCAGCTGCTGTGGCTGACCTGCGGCCGCATCCTGTTGGGGACGGTCCTGATCGAGGAGGTGGCGTTCCGCGGAGTGCTGCCGGCCCTGTTCGGGGCCGGCGACGAGCGATGGCGCTGGGGGCCGATCGTGGCGTCGGCGGCCCTGTTCGGCCTGTGGCACGCGCTCCCGGCCCTGGCGATCGGCCGCAACGCCGCGGTGCACACCGTGTTCGGCGCCACGCCGGCGGTGGTGCTGCAGGTACTGGCCATGGCGGCGGCCGGCGCGGCGGGGATCTTCCTGCACTGGTGGCGGCACGTGGGCCGAGGCGTGCTGGCGTCGGCGATCGTGCACTTCACGACGAACGCCGGCGGCCTGACGCTCGCGGTGCTGGTGCGCTGACCTACGACCGGACCAGCCGGGCGATCGCGTCCGACGCTTCCCGCACCTTCAGGTCGGCCTCTTCGCCGCCCGCCGCGGCGGCCTGGACCACGCAGGTCGCCAGGTGCTCGTCCAGCAGCTCGAGCGAGAACGACTGCAGGGCCTTCGTCGCCGCCGAGACCTGGGTCAGGATGTCGATGCAGTACTTGTCCTGCTCGACCATCCGCTGCAACCCGCGGATCTGCCCCTCGATCCGGCGCAGGCGCTTCAGATAGGCGTCCCGCTCGCTGCCGTAACCCGTCATCGCCCACCTGTCCCCGTCGTCGGCTCTCTGGGCCCGACTATACCCTCCCGGGGTGTCAGCGGAACCGGCGCAGCCGGAGGCTGTTGCTCACCACGAACGCCGACGAGCACGCCATCGCCGCCCCCGCGATCATCGGGTCGAGCAGGCCGAGCGCGGCCAGCGGCAGCGCGGCCACGTTGTACGCGAAGGCCCAGAACAGGTTGCCCTTGATCGTGGCGAGCGTGCGCCGGGCCAGCCGGATCGCGTCGGCCGCCACGCGCAGGTCGCCGCGCACCAGCGTCAGGTCGCTCGCCTCGATCGCCGCGTCGGTGCCGGTGCCCATGGCCAGGCCCAGGTCGGCCTGGGCGAGCGCGGCCGCGTCGTTGACGCCGTCGCCGACCATGGCGACGACCTTGCCCTCGTCCTGCAGCCGCTTGACGACGGCGACCTTCTCCTCCGGCAGCACCTCGGCGACGACCTCGTCGATTCCCGCCTGGGCCGCGATGGCCCGCGCCGCGCCGGCGTCGTCACCGGTCAGCAGGATCGGCGTCAGGCCGAGTTCCCGCAGCTCGGCGACCGCCCGCGCGGACGTCGGCTTGATCGTGTCGGCGACGACCAGGTGCCCGCGGACCTCCCCGTCCCAGGTCACGCCGATCCCGGCACCGCCGGCCCGCCCGACGCTGACGGTGCGTCCTTCGACGACGCCGGTCACGCCGACGCCCGGGGTGCTGCGGAACTCCGTGACGGCGGGGAGCGCGCCGAAACGCTGCTTCGCCGCTTCCGCGATGGCGCGGCCGATCGGGTGCTCGGACGCGGCTTCGACCGCTCCGGCCAGCCGCAGCGGCTCGCCGTCGCCTTCGACCAGCGTCATCCGGCCGGTGGTCACGGTGCCGGTCTTGTCCAGGACGACCGTGTCGATCCGGCGCGTGTGTTCCAGCACCTCCGGGCCCTTGATGAGGATGCCCAGCTGGGCGCCGCGGCCGGTGCCGACGAGCAGCGCCGTCGGCGTCGCGAGGCCGAGCGCGCACGGGCAGGCGATGATCAGCACGGCGACCGCGGCCGTGAACGCCTGGTCCGGCTGCCCGCCGGTCGCGAGCCAGACCACCAGTGTGGCCAGCGCCGCCAGGACCACCAGCGGGACGAACACCGCCGAAACCCGGTCGGCGAGCCGCTGGACCTCGGCCTTGCCGGTCTGCGCGGCCTCGACGAGCCGGGCCAGCTGCGCCAGCCGGGTGTCGTCACCGACGCGGGTGGCTCGCACGAACAGCCGGCCGCCGGCGTTGACCGTGGCGCCGGTGACCGCGTCCCCCGGCCCGACCTCGACCGGCACGGACTCCCCGGTGAGCATGCTGGTGTCGACCGCGGAGCCGCCTTCGGTGACGACGCCGTCAGTGGCGATCTTCTCGCCGGGCCGGACGACGAAGACGTCGTCCACCTGCAGGCGGTGGATGGGGACCAGGTGCTCTTCACCGTCTCGGAGGACGGTGACGTCCTTCGCACCGAGGTCCATGAGCGCGCGGAGGGCGGCGCCGGCGCGGCGCTTCGACCGCGTCTCGAAGTAGCGGCCGGCCAGGATGAACGTGGTGATCGCGGCGGCCACCTCGAAGTACAGGTGGTGGTGGCCTTCGCCGAAGACGAGCGCGTAGAGCGACCAGGCCACGGAGGCGACGACGCCGAGCGAAATCAGCGTGTCCATCGTCGCAGTGGCGTGGCGCAGGTTGACCGCGGCGGCGCGGTGGAACGGCCACGCGCCCCAGGTCACGACCGGGGCGGCGAGGGCGAGGGCGACCCACTGCCAGCCGGGGAACTGCCAGGCCGGGACCATGGCGAGGGCGACCAGCGGGACGGTGAGCCCGGCGGAGCCGAGCAAACGATTGCGCGGCGTCTCCTCGGGCGTCTCCCGCTCGGGGAGCCGCGCCGAGTACCCGGCGGCTTCGACGACGGCCCTGAGGTCGTCGACCGACATGCCGGCGGGGTAGCTGACCTGCGCTTTTTCGGTGGCGTAGTTGACCGTCGCGGTGACCCCGCCGACCTTGTTGAGCTTGCGCTCGACGCGGGCGGCGCAGGAGGCGCACGTCATCCCGCCGATGGCGAGCTCGACGCGCTCGGCGGTGGTCACCTCGGCGGCGCTCACGCGACCAGGCGGTAGCCGGCCTCGGTCACGGCGGCGGCCACCGCGTCGGTGGTCAACGGGGTGTCGCTGGTCACGGTCACGCGGCCGCTCTCGACGTCGACGTCCACGCTTCGGACGCCTTCGAGCTCGGAGACCTCCTCGCGGACCGAGGTGGCGCAGTGCCCGCAGGTCATGCCCTCGACGGTGTAGGTCGTTTCGGCCATTTCCCGCTCCTTTCGTCTCCCTCCTTTATACCCATCGGGGGTAGGGGTTCTCCACCGGGGGACGTCAGACTCGCGGCATGCGGAAGCTCTACGCGATCGGGATCGGTGCCGGCGACCCGGAGCACCTCACGGTGCAGGCGATCGATCGCCTCAACCGCGTCGACGTCTTCTTCGTGCTCGACAAGGGTTCCGAGAAGGCCGACCTGGTGCGCCTGCGCCAGGAGATCCTCGACCGGTTCGTGACGCACCCGTACCGCGTGGTGCTGGCCGCGGACCCCCCGCGTGACCGCACCCCGGCGGACTACCGCGCGGCGGTGGCCGACTGGCACGCGGCGCGGGTGTCGGTGTACGAGTCGATGATCCGGTCTTCCCTGCCCGAGGACGGCGTGGGGGGGTTCCTGGTATGGGGCGACCCGTCGCTGTACGACAGCACGATCGCGCTGATCGAGGCGGTGCTGGCCCGGGGGAACGTCGAGTTCGAGTACGAGGTGGTGCCGGGGATCAGCAGCATCTCGGCGCTGGTGGCCCGGCACCGGACGACGATGAACCAGATCGGCCGCGCGGTCCAGCTCACGACCGGCCGCCGTCTCGCGTCCGGCTGGCCCGAGGGGGTCGACGACGTGTTCGTCCTCCTGGACGCCCACACGACGTTCGACCACTTCACCTCACTCGGTCTCCACATCTTCTGGGGCGCCTACGTGGGCACCCCCGACGAGATCCTCATCTCCGGCCCCCTGACCCCGGCTCTCGCGGCCCGGATCAGCCAGACCCGCGCGGAAGCCCGCGAACGCCACGGCTGGATCATGGACACCTACCTCCTCCGCCGCCCAGCCGAGTAACCGACCCTCCAGGTACGCAAGCCGACTGTCTGGGTACGCAAGCCGACCGTCCAGGGTACACGCGGCCATACCAACCGCACAAATGCCGAAGGACAACTCGCGTACCTGAACGGTCGGCCGGCGTACCGGGAGGGTCGGTTGGCGTACCCAGGCGGTCGGTTCGCGTGCCTGGAGGGTCGGCCCCCGGGGAGCCGGAAATACGAAAAGGCCCCGGGAGACGTTTCGTCTCTACCGGGGCCTTTCCATCATGTTAAGTTCGGCGGTGTCCTACTCTCCCACAACCCTTCGGTTGCAGTACCATCGGCGCTGTCAGGCTTAGCTTCCGGGTTCGGAATGGGACCGGGCGTTTC